>JBNKDO010000001.1:0-115078 GCA_050288305.1 Desulfocapsaceae bacterium
TCGAGTCGGGTACCGCTCAGCTCGGCCATTGTCGAGTCCGCGCAGCGGAGTCGACAACCATTTATTATCAGGTCATTTTGCCTTGATAAGTTGCAATGTTTTAAAGTATCAAGTAAATTTACTCCTAACAAAATACCCCGAAGAGAGGATGCGTGTCAAGCAGGAATGAAAAAAAAATTAATGGACCAGGTAAGGGATGTAATCTGTCTGAAACACTACTCCATCCACACTGAGCGATCTTATTGTGATTGGATCAAGCGATTTGTATTTTTTCACAAGATGAAATCGCGTGACGATCTTGCTGGCGGAGAGCAGAAGATCGAGCAATTTTAATCAAAATAATCCATTTCATACTTTTTGCTCTTGAACCCAACAGGAAGTACAGGAACACCTATAAGAGTCATTGCACGAGGATTAATGCCTTTTGTCCCTCCCTCTGAAACATGAATACAAATTTCACCAGCAGAAAAAGCGATACCATCGCTGGCATTTGACGTAGGAATTTGTGAACTTTCAACAATTGGTTCGTAAAAACTAATGGTGTTTAAAGACCCACAGCCCATTAGCAGTTGTGCAGCGATGAAAGTTATGACAAAAAGTAATGTGTTTTTCACTTTTAAACCCCTAACGAGTCTGTAGAAAAAATCCTCGGATTTTTAAAAAGTCACTTTTTCTAAATTTTGTCCAAAAAACGACATCACAAATTGCATAAAATATTTTTTAAAAACAATACGTTAAATGTCTCGACAACAATCTGAAACAAGAAAAATATTAAACATAATTAGTGATAACAGTAGGATAACCGCATATTTTGGTTATTTTAACGCTTGTAGTTTTAATACTCGTGTTTTTGTAAAATTGGAAACAAAATATTGTCTTAACAAATAGTTGGCCGACATTTTTCTACAGACTCAACGTTTCGCCTCACCGCATACCGGTGATAAACTATAAGTTGCCCTCACCGTGGAAAATCATTGAACTTCACAGGATGGTAGCAAACTTCGTACGGACAATGATGGCACTATTTTCAGAAACAAGAGAGTTGTGGTGGTATCAGCTTGAAAGTTTTTGAGAGTAAGCAGAATAGACGATGCTTGCTGCGCCAAAATATTTTGAAAGAGAGCGCTGCATGGGCGGTAGTGTTACGGCTCTGTTCAGATAACCCATCGAGGAAATTGTTCGCACAATGGGAACATTAGGTCGTTTGTAAGCATTAATGACGACTCATTCTTTGAATGAAATTGAGCACAAGTCATGTGTTTCTTTTTCCTCTTTCTTTTCAGCTAAGATTCGCCCGCTATTGATTTCAATCTTTTTTACGATAATGTCGTTGCCTCTTTTTTCGGAGGCCAGCAAATACCCATCACACATTGCAGGTGCAACCTGAATCCATTTGACAGGAATATTCCAATAATATTTCTTTGAATAGCAACTACCGATAACGCTTGAAGCCATCAAGCGATCAGAGGGTCTACATGCAATGATATCAGAACCTGAATAGACAACTGCTGAATCGGGCTGCAACTGAATATTGGATCTTCGCCATTCCAATTCATCAAAACGATAAACACTTCCGGAAGAGGAAAGAAGGTAGATATTACCATTATGTATGAAAAGACCTTGAAGATTGTCGAAAAATTCCTGGTACACGGGATTTTTCAGCTTTTTCCCCACTCCCGTGGCGATGGGATGGTTAATACCGTCTTTGTCAATTGTATAGCCGAGCAGGTAGAGATAATTATGATATTCCTTCCACTTGATATACATTGTCAATGTCGAGCTTTACAGACCCGGCGGATGCACTGATAATTGTCCCATCGTATTTTCAGGATAAATGATCACCGGCGCACACAGATAACGATATTGACAGGAGAAGAGATATTGCCAGCAAAGAACTAATGATACGTTTCATAATAGCTATGGACTATAAATGGTGTTTATTTATATAAAGTGATACAGCGTTGATTCTTCCGTTAACCTGAGAAAATGAACCTTTTTTCACAGAAACTATTCATTAACGCACACCATCCTATCCTATTAACACCACCATCACAAACAACATTTTATTGGTGATTCTTCTGACATATACTGGAAAGGGTGAGAAAGATGGGAACTACGATCAGTTGGGAGTATCAAGCCCAAGCGGTTGAACAATCTGAATGTTGAATGCATTTTGTACTTCTTCATCGGATTTAATACCAATCTGTGCAGCGATTTGTTTTATCCTGCGAGCGAGCTCCAGATTTCTCTTTCGGCATTTTGCTCTTGCCTGCTCAACCACCTGCCAATCACTGTTTTCCAGAAAGGTGCTGAATGCTTCGAAAATTTCCGGAAAAAGCATCTTTCGCAAACCATCGAGAAAACCAACATAAAAGCTTAGGGAAGTCTCTCTCTTTTCACGAATAAGATGGGTCACCAATCCTTGCGGGTGAGTATCTGCGAGAATATCTTTTATGGAGCGGCAGGCAAGCTCGATAACAGAAGCCGGGAAGGTTATGATAATTTTCTGGAGAGTGGCGCTATCCAGAGTTTTTTGCAGTACTTCTCCTATCTCGTGATAGATAAAAAGGCTCAATTCTGTATCTACAATGGTATCAATCTTCTCTTTTAAGAGATGCTGGGCAAGCTGTCCTTTTTCATCAAGAACTCCATGTAACAGCAGGGCATGGCGAAAAGAAGTACGGCAGGAGGAACGTAATTCCTGAATCTGATCCCAGAGAAAATAGCGCAAGCTTTCACGACGCACATAAATAATGCCTTCCTGAGTCATGGCAAATGGACTTGCCATTTCTTTGGCCAGCTCTTTTCCGAGAATAAACACCCTGCAACCGCTGATATGCAATTCTTCGAGATTTTCAGCAACAAAAAAGACCGCTTTCATGGATCGGCCATAGCCACACCCATAAACAAGACCCATTTTTTTAATACTGTTATTAATTTTCAGGAGAGCTTCAGGTGGGTAGAGACTACCATTGAGTTTAAGCTGCCGATATGGCTGTTCAACCATGGTCTGCCAATACTTTTCCTTGCTGTCAATCCAATCAAGCAGATCAGCAGGCTCCGCTTCCTGCCACGGTTCTATTCCATGTTCCCATTTGTACAGATTGCGGAGTTTGAGCACCATGGTGCACATGGAATAAATGCCGTGATCCCTGGCATCGGAAATATCACAATTATACTGAATATCTCGTATTATTTGATCCTGCAACATGGCCATTTCCAGATTCAGAGTGGTTCGGGGAGCTTGTAGTTACAATAACCACCAATGCAGATGTCACCGTGTTTAAAAGTTCAATTCTCTCCTGAACCGTAGCTTCTTCATCTTCTCTCCTGTCAATTCAAGGTGCTACACTCTGGCCATCGTAGAGATATCGTTTGATTTTATGAGTCGCCGTTTTGATAAAAGGTTCACGTCGCTCAAAAATTTTGGTGATTCGTGCATGCTTGGGAAGTTGTTCATTCAATTCCCTGCGCATCTCTTCAATACGTTTTTCAATGAAATCATGGCGCTGCAGACGTGACTGATCTGCTGTCTGCTCATCAATAAGTTCGTAGTCCGGATATATCCAAGCATCCAAGCGGCCATTATTTTCAAGAACCAGCGATTCAATAACCCAACTATAGGCATTCATTTTGTGTTCAATCGCTTCGGGGTAGACATTTTCACCATTTGCCATCACTATTATGTTTTTGGACCTGCCATGAATGTGAAGGTTTCCTGCTTTATCAATCACGCCATGATCCCCGGTGGCCAGCCAACCATCCTTGGTCAGCACCTCTGCGGTTGCCTCCTCATCATTGTAATACCCTTTCATGACGTTAGGTCCGCATCCATATATCTCTCCTACTCCAGTTTGCGGATCAGGATTAACGATTTTAATTTCAACACCTGGTATGGGTTTTCCTGTCGACCCGGGAGTGATTGTCGGATCTCCAAGAGGACCGCCGGCCAGCAAAGGCGCAGATTCCGTTAAACCATAACCAATCAGGTAAGGGAATTGTGCTACCACCAGAAATTTCTCTACCTCAGGATTCAAAGCCGCACCGCCTACCCCCATGAACTTCAGCTTGCCACCGAAAAAATCCAACAGCTTTAAACCTATCTTTTTATAAATTATTTTTCTGCCGAAATCTGTTTTGCAAACCAGCTTCAGCATGCCACTCCCTTCAATTTTGGGAACCACCCGCTTCTTGAATATTTTTTCCAAAACCAATGGAACACCAAAAATAACAGTTGGTTTTTCATGCTGGCAGAGCTTCTGCAGGATCGCCGGAGTAGGCGTCTTGCCGGCATAGGCCACCCGGCATCCCATAAGCAGGGGAAGAAGAAAACCGCAGGTAAATTCATAGGTGTGTGACATTGGAAGGATAGAAAGAAACACATCCCCAACACCAACCTCAGCAAGCCCCGATGCCGCGTAAGCATTTGCAGTGAGGTTTTTATGGGACAGCATTACCGCCTTAGAATACCCCGAGGTCCCGGAGGTATAAAGAATTGTAGCGATGTCATCTTCTGCCACAGCAGGAAACTGGATATCGCCATCATCTTCAGCTTTAAAGAGATCCTCTTCTGCCTCCTGCAAATATTCGGTGAATTTGGTGATTTCAATGATTCCAGATATACCGACATAATCATCAAGCGTTATGATTTTATTGAGAACATTCTGCTTTAGCTCATAAACTTTTTCGGTCTGCTTCTGGGTAGTAAAGAGAATCTTTGTCTTCATCTCTTTGAGGATGTGATGAACATCCGCTTCTGGAAGATCGGGCAGTATAGGCACTGCAATGGCTCCGATACGAACAATGGCAAGATAGACAGTGCCCCAGTGGTGGGAGTTTTCCGCCAGGATAGCCACATGATCACCTTTGTTCACACCTTCTTTCTTCATCTTCGCCGCAAGACTTATAATACGGCGATGAAAATCCTCATAGCTGAGAGGTTCTTCCATGGCCATGCCAATGGCTGGCGCGGTACTATATTTTGCCCTGCTAGAATCAATGATGTAGTTTAACGTCATTCCGACTTCAGCACTATCTGCAACCATTCCCCACCTCGCAGTATGTATAGAGACACATAATTCGGACCTTATATACCTAAAATATTATGTTTTTCATGACATTAGATCATGCAGAGTATTGCATAAATGTGTGTTCAGGTCAATCACGAACAAAAAAGTTCCCTGCTATTAACCTGATTCTATTGCTAATACCACTTTAAACACTTGACAACTTCAACTTCAGATAATAATAAAATAGTAGATTTTTTCAGGATACCATATTATTTGCCACTCAATATGATTTGTTAGAAGTCCCATGTCTGTAAATTTAGTGCGTCAACTATCGATTTTTGCCGTCATTGTATGTTGTGTAGGTATGCTTTTACCCTGCACTGCAGCTGGTTTACCGATTTTAAAAAACGGCGCCAAACAAAATCATACCACTCTGAAACCAGAGACAGTCTCTCTTTCACCTAACACTCTAGGAAAGTATAGAGATTATTCTGATGCTAAAAAGAAAAACGTTCGCTATGCCTTATCCAAGGCGACCAAAACAATAGACAAACATCTCTCCGCCAGAAGTGCGATCATCATTGATGCCCAGTCAGGAGAAACGCTGTTTGCAAGGGACCCGGACACCCCACGTCAACCTGCAAGCACGATCAAGGTTTTAACAGCGATGATTGCGTTGAAGTCTCTCAAAGGAGAAGACAGCGTATCGATAAGTAAAAAGGCGGCTCGCCAGCCCAGCTCAAAAATATACCTGGACCAGCATAAAGAGTACCCTGTCGATGATCTTATCAATGCCGTTCTTCTTGCTTCAGCCAATGATGCCAGTGTAGCACTGGCCGAAAAGATAGCAGGCTCTGAAAAATCCTTTGCCAAGATGATGACTCTGAGGGCAAAACTTTGGGGCGCTCCTAAAACTGTTTGCAAAACTGCCACAGGTTTGACCGCACGAGGGCAGACCAGCACTTCACGGGATCTGGCAATAATCTTCAAGCATGCCATGGAGGATAAAGAATTTGCTGATAGAATGAAGAGAACAAGGGCTCTGACAACTGAAGGTAAGCTCCTCAGAAACCATAATAAAGCTCTTTGGCGCGTAGAAGGTGCAGAAGGCGGAAAAACAGGCTATACAAACGCGGCAAGGCAAACCTATGTCGGGAAGTTCAAACGGGGCAAGGATGAAATCATCATTGCAATTATGGGAAGTGAACGAATGTGGACAGACTTAAATCAGCTTGTCGAGTTTGGATTTGACAAAAAACAGGCGATTGCAGCCGGATGGCAGCCAAAAGGTGTTCAGGTCGCTGGTATTAGCTTTTAGGGTGTTTTTATTAATAGAGCAGTTCTCTCACGGCGTTAAGGATATCGGCTCTCGATAACGGTTTCGCCACAGTCAAGACATTGTCCAGATGTGATGCAATAGCAAGATATCGTTCCTTGGCAATGGTTCCGCCGCCGGATATGGCAATCACTGGCACATCCTCATCAATTTCACGAAGCTCCAGAATAGTCTTTAAACCATCTTTAACCGGCATAACCATATCAGTGATGACGAGATCTGCTGGATTTTGTCGAAACATCTCAAGCCCATCCTCTCCATTGACCGCAACATTTACCTGGTGCCCTTCTTCCTCCAGCATTTTTTTCAAAAGCTCCAGGATAAGCTCCTCATCATCTATGATCAAAATCTTTTTCATGAAATTCCCTTTTATCAGCGGTTTCGACTCCTTGCTTAATAATAGGTATACCTTAAATTTGTGATTGTGAAAATGAAAAACCTTTTTTTATCATAATTTTCCCGCGCCTTCCACTCTCTCAACCGTCAGGGTCGGTGCACCAAAATCGACGTCTACCTGTCCATGGAGGATGTATGGTTTTCCAGAGGTAAGTAGATGAGCATATTGCCGATATACTTTTGGGAAAAAGGTGGTTTCAACAATCCCGCACTCGTCTTCAAAGGTTAAAAACTCCATGGCTTCACCTGTTTTGGTAGATACCAGCTTTCCTGTCAGCAACCAGCCCAAAAAACATATCCGGCGCCCAATGTGTTTTTTCAAGTCCTGTGATTTTACTCTTCTCCCTACATTCTTTTGCAAAAGCACAACCGGATGAATGCAACAGAGGAAGCCCAGAACCTCATATTCCCTGCGAAAAATGTTCATGGCTGAAGGAGCTTGAAGCTTCGGTGGCTTGGGAAGATCTGCTGCAAACAAAGAAATCTGCCGACCGGCCTGTTGTACTCTCAGGAAACTGGCCAGCTCCCAGAGCAATGCGGTCCTGTTAACCTTCTGCTCCAGAGAGTCAAGCGCACCCGCATGAATCAATTGTCGAGCTTCATCCTCATCGGGACGGGTTCTCCTCAGGAAATCGCCAGGGCTCCGATACCCGCCCTCCTGCCTGCGGTTCTCGATGATGCGCTTAATAAGATTTGCAGATAATCCATGGATAGCCTGCAGGCCGACCCTCATGGTCATGTTCTGCCCTTTCCAATGTTCATCGCTTAGATTCACGTCTGGGTGAAGGATTTTCACGCCGCATCTTTTCGCTTCTGAAACATAGGCAAAGGTCGAATAATAACCACCGCGGTTAGAAATAACCGCCGCCATGAACTCTGCCGGGAAATGGATCTTCAGGTATGCTGCCTGGAAAGAGACCCGGGCATAGGACGCCGAATGTGGTTTGCAGAAGGAATAACCGCTGAAACTCATCATCATATTCCAGATAGCTTCAATCTCTGTTGCCTTGAGCTTCTTTCGTGCACAACCCTGGAAAAATTCCTCCCTGTAGTCGGCCAGGACGTGCTCCTTATCCTTTTTCGACATGACCTTGCGCAGACCATCGGCACGAACATGACTAAACCCGGCAAGATGAACAGCGACTCTGGAAACATCTTCCTGGTACACCATCAGACCAAAGGTCTCGTCCAGAACATTGGTAAGTTCATGGTGCAAAGGCTGCCACTCTCCCCCATGCAGACGTCGCACGTATTCCCGGACAAATTCGTTTGCCGCGGGGCGAATTATCGATGACTGGATAACCAGCTGCTCATAGCTTCCGGTTGCAGCTTTTCGTTGAAGCAGACGCATGGCTGGACTTTCAATGTAAAAACACCCCATGGTGGCCCCACGGGCAACCGCATTTCTGGTACATGGATCATCCTCCGGTTCCCATTTCTTCCCTTCTGGCAGAAGCGGTTGTTCAATATTTGCAAGACAATCCCGAATAACCCCAAGGCTCCTGTTACCAAGCAGGTCGATCTTCACCAGTCCGGCCTCTTCCGCGCCATCCTTCTCCCAATGAATAATCGGAACCCCCTTCGCTGCTTTTTCAACCGGAACATAGTTGTTAATCTTCTCCGGAGTAATAATCACTCCTCCCGGATGAACAGAAAGATATCGCGGAATACCAATAATTTTCTCAGCCAGATCAACAATCTCCGGCCAGGGTTTGGTGAGATTCTCACCCCGAAGTGTAGGCAGCGTCTCCAACCGTTTTAAAAGAGAGCTTTTTCCATGGGGCAGCCAGGGTATCTTTTTGCTGATCCGTGATATCTCATACCCCGGCATTCCATAGGCTTTTGCAGTTTCCCGTACTGCCATCCTGGGCTGAAAACAGATATGACTGCTCACCATGGCGGCATGGTCTTTATAATCATGCAGTACTTCCTTGAGCACTTCATCTCTTTCGTCCCAGGCAAAATCAATATCTATATCAGGAGGGTCACTCCGTCCCGGATTAAGAAAACGTTCAAAATAGAGGTTATATTTTATCGGACAGACATTGGTGATTTCAAGGCAATAGGCGACAAGAGAAGCCGCCCCCGAACCTCGGCCGCAGATTCGCCGTTTTCTGCGTTTACCATCTGCGCCGCGCCTGCAAACAATATTTCGAACCACCAGGAAGTAGGAAGAGAATCCCATACTTTCAATTGTCTGCAGCTCATGTTCCAGCCTGTCGACAACTTTCTCACCAAGATCATCACCATATCTTTGACGCGCCCCCCGATATGCCATCCGGCGAAGCGTTGTCTTGGCATCACCGCCGTCCCACGGCGGCATCACCAGATCAGAATCAGGACCGCAGAAATGGCACTGCCTGGCTATTTGATAGCCTTGCTTGATGGCTTCGGGCCAGATGGCAAAACGTTCCTGGTATTTGGCAGGATGCTCAAAATAGTTCATTGCCTGGCCATACTGTTCCCTCGCTGCAGAAATGCTGCTGTTGTCTGCAATGGCCCGAAGCAGTACATATGTCTCGACATCTTCTTTCCCGGCAACACCGCTATCGTGTGTAGCAACCGCTGCCACTCCGTTCTTTTCTGCCCATTTTTTTAAAAGAAGCGCCTGCTCTGTCGGACGGGGCCCCAGGTCTGCAACCATCTGCACGTTTTTGCGGGACAGCAACTCCAACGTCTCCAGATCCTGGGACATAACGAAAAGTCCATCTGCATATTGCGGTACAAAGTCCAGTAAATTGAAATCGTTTTCGGTATGAAACAGGGTTATGAGAATACAGAGATTCTTATATCCCGCTTTATTACGAACCAGGCAGGTAACCGTTTTTCCACTACCCGCCGCTCCCAGTTCACAGCCTATTATCGGTTGTAATCCTTCCTTCCGGCAAGCCGACAAAAACGGCCATAGACCGTAAAGATTATTATAGTCGGTCAGAGCTACGCCAAGACAACCAAATTTTTTCGCCCGCGAGCAGATCTGTGCCGGCGACATCGTGCCATGCATGAGCGAATAATATGAGCGGATATGGAGGGGAAACATCTTTATTGCCTGCCAAGGTGAATGGTAGCCTCACCAAATCGGTGGCGAATTGTATCCATTGCCGCAAGGACATTCTTCCGCTCTTTTTTCTCCGGTTCCACGGCGAAAAGGGAAAGCTGAGGTGAACGCCGATGCATTCTGTCACAGATAAGTCGACAACTGCGCAGCCTCGTCCGTCGTTTCCAGGCACGTTCAAGAGCAAGCAGTGCCATGTCGCGAAGGACAAAATCGCTGCTGCTGCCAATACGGCGAGACGCCTGTCGGGCGACCATGGAACCGTCGGAATAGGTTATTGCCAGGCCAATCCGCCTGGCCTCCTGTCCATTACGCCTCAGCTCGCTTCCAGCCTTTACCGCCAGTTCGCCGACAACCTGCTGAATCAGTTTGAGATCATTGGTGTCATCGCCAAAATGATGCTCATACGAAAAAGAATTTACCTGACAAACGCCACAGATAACTTCCTCTCGGTCAACACCACGGCTGGTTTCATAAAAGAAATCGCTGCGGCTGCCAAAGGGGATCATCAAATCCTGTCTGCTGAAACCGGCAAGCTGGCCTATTTTAAAAATATTGAGTTCCTGCAGCCTGCGCATCTCCCGCGGATATACTCCAGGCAACAGAGATACCGGCAACGGTGCAAGGAACTCTTCTTCTTCGCCGGCGGCAACGATACATTCCCCCACCGGTTTTACTAAACGGGAAGCAACCTTGGCTACCAGTTTACTTGGTGAAAGGGTCCAGATGGGATTAACCCCCAGGTCTTTGCTCACCTCTTTGCGAACCTTCCAACCAATATCAGGAGGCGGCCCGAACAGTCTGTGCGTTCCAGTCACATCAACAAAGAGATGTCCATCAGCTATGCCGTGTTCAACCAGGGGGGAAAATCTTTTAACCCGCTTTCGACAATCACTCATGGCACGTTGATAGAGCTCAACCCTCGGCGGCAGGACAACCGCATCACGACACATTTTTTTCGCCTGAAAGAGTGGCATTCCCTTGCGCACGCCATTTTGGAAAGCCTCTTCGCTCATGTCGTAGACAACCGCTCTGGCTGCCTGGAGCGGCGCAATAATTAAAGGTCGCCCCCGCAGCAGAATATTGCAGACCCTTTCCACGGCAACTGCGAAATCAGCCACGTTAAAGTGGAGTATAAAGCGCTCCCGCAGCATTATCCCGCCTAAACACGGTCCTGAACAATGCGCTGCAACTCTCTGGCATTTCGCGGCGCCTGTGCCCGAACATGATTATTAAAAAACAATATTCCCCGGGAGGCATGCGACACCATACTGCGCAATGTCCCCTGAACCCATTCCCGCAGCTCTAAAGAAGAATAATCATAATCAAATTTTTTCTGCATATTGCCGGAATTCCAGGCATCCACATTTCTGCCATGGAAGCGGGCATAGAACAAATCACTATTGGTAACAACATCAAGAGGAGGAAAAAGCTCTGGAGACTGGGGAACGTCAACCGTAACCAAAGCAACCCGGCGACGCTCAAGCTCGGCAAAAACCGAATCAAGGGCCCAGGAGACATGACGAAACTCTATAGCCACAGGCAAGCCATGCAGGCCATCCAGGAGTCTGGCGAGATAGCGGCGGTTCTGTTCATTCCAGGTAAAATCAGGGGGGAGCTGCACAAGGATTGCCGCAAGACGTTTCTTGAGAGGTGCAATTCCCTTAAGGTATTGCTGAAGATGTTTCTGCCACTCGTCACTGCGTTCGTGAGTTAGCGTTCTTACCAGTTTGGCCGCAAAAAGAAAATCGTCGGGCACCCTGGCGCTCATTCGAGCAATGGCTTCAGCCCGCGGCATCTGGTACCAGGTATAATTGAGTTCGACCACAGGAAAAAATTGCATGTACAAACCAAGCATATCTCCGGTTTTGGTGTCGGCCGGATAAAACCCGTTGTCACTCCATTCGCTATATGAATAACCTGAGGTTCCAATAAACAGGGGACACCGTTCATCACCAACCACAAGGTTACGGACCGAAGGCGGTTGAAACATGGGTTGCTGACTCTTCGCTCTCATGACTTCATCTTCCCTGTAACCTTCTCTTCCATGCGATCACGGAGAACCCCTACGACCTTGCCTTGAACAAGCAGTTCGCTAAACTGGTAACGCTTTGCCTGGTAGTCCTTATTTTCAGGCTGCATTTCAATGTGATCCGTTTTGCGGAAAAACCGTTTTACCGTCGCCTCTTCTCCATGAATAAGTGCCGCAACAATCTCTCCATTTTCCGCATACTGGCGTGGTTCACAGATGACCAGATCTCCATTGAGGATTCCGGCTTCCTGCATCGAATCGCCCTGAATACGCAGGCAGAAAAGATTGTCGCCGGTAAAGCGGCTGCCATCGACAACAACGGTACCGTCCCATTCCTGCTGGGCATACATTGGCAGACCTGCGGTTATCTGACCAATAACAGGAAGTTCACGGGCACGCCCTCTTTTTGCACCCGTTCTATCATCGCCCGTTAAACGTATGGTGCGACTGTAATGCCCTTCCCGTTCCAGTACCCCTTTTCTTTCAAGCTGCTGCAGCATCTGGGCCACGGCCGTGTGGCTCACCCCCATGTCATCAGCCGCTTCCCGCAGACTTGGTGCACGCCCGTCTGCGGTTATCCTGTTTTTGAGATACTCTAAAAAAAATTCCTGCTTTTCTGTTAATTCCATTATAATCTCACCTCAGGTCGTATGTATATGTACATTACTTTACAATAGCATATTCAGGCAAAATGTCAATTTACATTTACTCTGGATACATCCGATACAATCAGCGTGTGTAAGCTATCTCAGCTTCGCATGATTTTTTTCAAGATCGGAAGAGTTGCAGCGGGAATGGAGTAAGAGAAAAAAGCGGGGAGAAAATAAGACTCTCCCCGCTGTACAAGAGTTACCAGTTGTTGGCTAACAGCTCAAAATAGCCGGAGGGTTTAACACAGGCGGGACATTTATCAGGGGCCTGAAGCCCTTTGTGGAGATAACCGCAGGACCTGCAGCGCCAGGTCATCTCCTCGGAGCGACGAAAAGTCCGATCATTTTCAATGTTAGCAGCAAGTTCGCGAAAGAGCTTTTCGTGCTGTTTTTCAGCAACACTTATAGCGTCCAGGGTATCTGCCGCGCGCTCAAACCCTTCCTGCCTGGCAATCTCGGCAAACTGACGATACATGGTACCGTGCACATACAGTTCCAGCTCGGCAGATGAAAGCAGATTTGCATGCGTGTCCTCGGTAACTCCGGCAGGAAAATTCCAGCTTATCTCCAGTTCACCGCCATTAAAAAATTTAAAGAATCTATGGGCATGCTCATACTCCTGAGCGGCGGTCTCATCAAACAGTGCGCCTATCTGCATAAAGCCGTCTTCCCTTGCCCTCTGAGCAAAGAAGTTATAGCGGGTACGCGCCTGGGCCTCTGCAGAAAAAGAGATCAGGAGATTTTTTGCGGTAGCACTTTCCCTGAATGATGCCATACAACCTCCGCTACTCCTCTATAATAATAGCATCAGCACCACACTCCAAAGCCGCCTGACGAGCGACCTCTTCATACTGCTCCGGAATCACATCAAATTTGACGATGGAAAGCAGCTGATCTTCGTCATATTCGAAAACCTCTGGACAAAGTTTGTTGCAGTTTCTATCACCCATACAATTCTTGGTTATTTCTACCTTCATAAAGATCTCCTTTAATAGATGTCGTGACAAGCACCGTGCATTTGCGAGCATTGTGCTCATGGCAAACAAACTCTGAGAACTCAGAGTAATTTTCATTCTCAGGAAGTTACAAAACATTCACAGGATTAGCAAGGTTTCAATTATACGATAGGCTGTTGATAATTCTCTTCTAAAACGGCTGAACTGCATTTGTTCATAATACCCTGCGGTAAAAATGCCTTCGTTGTCAAAATAGTTTTATCATTTCATCACTGTCTCTAGTTTCTTGTTTTTTTTGACAGCTTTTCACAGGTAAGGCACTAAATACGGCTCCACTGCACTGTGGTAAATCCTGACAACAGGGAAAAATGAGATTCCATCAATTTTGATCTTTGTTGCATTATGAGTATACTATTAGATAGCATTTTCCGGCATCAGTAATAATTGCAAGAAAGCCAGTATGTTTTCCGACGGCATACCCTAAAACATCATCCTGACAGGAGCGAAATGAACGTTACCTTGCCACTCAGAAAGAGCACAAATTATCGCCTGAATCCGAGCAAAATCATTGCGCTGGGCTTGAATTATGTTGAACATATTAAAGAAAGCCAGTCAGTTGATGTTAGTAACTTCGCCAATGAAATACCAAAGGAACCGGTGCTTTTTCCCAAAACACCTAATGTGCTCATTGGCCCCGGCGCCCCGATTATTTTGCCTGCATTTGTCGAAGAGTATGGCTTTAAGAATTGTCGAACCGATCATGAAGCTGAACTTGCTATCATTATCAAGGAACGGGTAAAAAACACAAAAGTGGAAAATGCCATGGAACACATTCTTGGCTTTACCTGTTTTAATGATATCAGTCAGCGAAATTTACAAAAGAGCGATAAAAGCGGCTGGTACAGGGGCAAATCGCTGGACACATTCGGTCCCATCGGGCCCGAAATTGTTCCGCCGGAACTCATAGGCGACCCACAAAATCTTGATATACAGTGTCGACTAAACGGCAAAGTCGTGCAGCAATCCAACACCCGCCATATGATATTTTCGATACCTGAAATTATCACCTTTATCTCGAAAAATTTCACTCTCGAGCCAGGCGATATCATCATAACCGGAACCCCCAGCGGTGTCGGCCCCCTCAAAGATGGTGATTGTGTTGAAGTTGAAATTGAGAATATCGGGACACTTAGAAATCCTGTTCAGGCGGAGAAAAAATTCTAATTACAACAAAATATGCGGGCGGGCACAGGAACTTGCCCTACCAGATCGATTCGCGCATATAAATTAACCGTTGATTCCCATTGAAGATGCCGAAGGTGGCCCTGGCTGTCGGATTAATGCCACCCGGTTGCAGCCATTCCATATCCGCCCCGCTCGCCTGGGAGAGGTCCAGGGTTATATCTGCACTGCCATCATTGCCAACTCCGGGAGCAGATAAAATGAGATTATTGCCAATTCCCGAGATTACGACTCCGCTTCCCGATGGTGTTGTCTCTCCCAAGACCAGATTGCCTTGAAAATTGGCCAGTTGTGAGTTCAGTGAATCGTAGGCAGTACAGCTGTCCAAATCATTAAGCACAAAAGAACTACCATTGTAATATTCAGCAAAAACGGGAATAGTCAACGCCATCGTCTCCGGTCCATAAGCGTTTTGCAGCTGCATTTGGCCATAGCGAATTTCTGTGCCGACAGGAGCAAAAATCCTGGGCAGGTCACTTGCCATGATCCCATCACTGTCGGTGATGCTGTTCACAGGCAGTTGAATATCGCTGATAAATGGTTGTACCAACGCATTGTTTTCCCGAGTATAGGAGAAGAGATCTGCGCCCAGGGAAAAGTCCAGGGTACCATTATCATTGGCACTAAGGGATGCTGCAGCGGGTGTCCAGGTCACGTTCAAGAGCGTCGCCAGATCTGCCCCAAGATTACTGGCGTCACTGCTTACCGCTGGCATATTGATCTGGGTGGCAGGATTTGTGAGTTTAACAAAGTCATCCCGGTAGTTGACCGTGGTGGTATTACCGGTGTCTTTTGCTGTAATCAACATCTCTGGATAATTCGGCGGATTATAGCCAAAGCTCTGCCCGGAATAGGTAAATCCACTGCAGCCATTCTGAAACACTCCGTTATTGGTCACCGTTGTGATAAAATGGTTCGGCGTGAAGCGGCCGATGTTTGCCGAGGTCGCACTTGGGAGAGGGGCACCAAAATAATTCGGCGGACTCGCGGTGAAGGTAAAAACACCTACTTCGGAAACGGTCTGGTTGTTGCTGGTATGCTCACCATTATCTGCCGCTGCAATGTCGATTAATGATACCCCTATAGTCCCGGCAGAAACGCCTGGACTTGAAGGTGCTATCAAATTATGACTTATCGGAATTGAACCAAGCTGAAAATTAGGTGTCGTTGAATTTCCGCTGCAGTAATCAGTGTCTCCAGACGCTTCCCAGCATACACCTTTCACTTTCAGATTAAACGTCTCATCCACTCTCCTGAAAGCAGAGCAGGTCCCGTCGCCCGATACACAATCTGCATTAACATCGTCAGAATAGACACATAATCCCACGGGACGAGCAATAAAAGCGTCATTGCCAAGCATGACCAGCCCTGCCTCTTCGGGCCCTATGCCGTCATAGCGACTGTTCAACTGCATCTGTCCGGCATCCGGGTAACGCACGTTAATGGTGGCTGTCGCTGTTCCATCAAAATTAAGGGAGAGTGCTGTTCCCGGACTGCTTGCGGCAATATTTGTCCCGCTGATTGCTACCTGCTCAGTTCCGGTCAGCGGATTAACATAGGTACTCCAAAAATTAACATTTTTGTTCACATTCGCAAAACCGGCATCGGCAACGCAGGTCTCTGAAACATTATCGCTGCGAACAGCCTGAACAGACACATTGGCTGAGGTCTGACAGGATGTGAGATCAGGTACATCAAAAATGAAACCACTCTCAAAAAACTCAATATCGCAATCTCCTTCAACACCGGAATCATAGCATCTGAATCCATTGGCAGGCACTGGATTTGGATTTGCCAGCCCCAGAGTCACCGTACCCGGAATGGTCTGCCTCAACTGTACTGTCTGGTTGCCGGTAAAAGTATAATTGTCACCTCCAATCCATGTTGGCGGATTCGCCGTTGTTGGAGTCATCGTTACTGTGACTGAATCGGCTGATTCACTGGTACATAAAGCATCAGAACATGCGCGTAAAACAATATCTGAGCGCTGGCACGTCAGGCCAACTCCCGTATGCTCGATACGCAGATGATCTACCAGTCCGCATAACTGGCAGTTCAATGCCGATCCGTTCCAACGAAAGCCAGCATTCTCACTGGCGTAAATTCCTGAGATATCTCCTCCACTGAGAGCGCCATCATAAAATTTCAGCTCGTCCAATTGAGTATCAAGATTCTGGCGGGCATTGGTGTTTATAAATGCGTCATCAGCAGAGGTTCCAATATGCGTATATACACCTGTCTGTTTATAATCCACCGAGTTATAAAATGTGCCATCCACATATAAATCTGTGACACTGCCATTACCGACAAAGGCAAGATGATGCCATCCGGTCAGACTGCTGGGGAAAGGTGCTCGATGGGCAGAAGGGTTGCTGGATGCACCCCACTCTCTGTAGCCATCTGTATTTCTCTGGCGAATCCAGCATAGATCATTTGTTCCACCGGCAATGACACTGTAGCTATAACCACTTGACTGAAAATGGCGGTCAAATACCGGCGGGAAATTTATCCACATGGCCAGAGTCCAGTCTCCGCTTAAAGGAATAGGATTTGCCTGCAGCGATAAATAGCGGTTAAAATCCGCTCCTTCATTCTGCAGGTTGACCACATTACACAATCCGCCACCGTAATTAATGCCTGGAGCGGTATGTGCTCCCTGGACAACGACTCCGGGGTAATTCCCCAACTCGTCCTGCACTATGCTTCCCGTCGTTAAATTACAACCTTCAAAACGATATTCGGCAAGTGGGAAAACACAGGCATTAACCTCATTCATTGCCTGAGTGATTTCAGCTGCGGTTAAGACTGAATCATAAATACGGAATTCATCTATGTTTCCATCCCATTCCGGAGTGGGACTACCCGCCTTCGTGGCCTGACCGACGCGTAAAAAGTCTATACCATCAAGCGTGCCGTTATGAATACCGATACCCGAATTCGTGACCGATGTCTGCACCTCAGTGCCATTGATAAAGATGCGGATTTTATCGCCGCTCTGCCAGGTCATGGCGATATGCTGCCAGCCATCCTGCAATTGCAGATCACTCTCCGTCTCTACCTGTAGACAATCGGTATTATCATTGCAGGCACTGGTATTGACAGATGCTTTTATCAGCCTGGTATTTCCACTAGCGGCGCCTGCCGCATCATAACGCAAGGCAAAACGATTATCGTTATCGTTGGGAACTCCTGTAGTGAATATACCCCGGTCATTTCCTATTGAATCAATATTTCGAACCCAGGCCATAGCAGTAACAGCGCTCAACCCATTGAGGTACAATGCCGCATCAGGATCTTCTACATATTGTCCTTGCCCGTTAAACTGACCATAGCGACAGGTACCCGGGCTTCCTGGAATAGCCGGAGAGATTGCCACAGAAGATGGTCCGTTGATTGGGGTTGCGTTATGGTTATTGCCGCTGCTGTCTACTATCTCATTGATTGCGCCGGTCCAAATAGGCTCATTAAAACGGTAATTAACAAGAATAGCTGCGGAAGTCTCAATTACCACATCATCAATATGCCAATAATCCCAGTTACCGGAATTACCAGCCACTTTGTCAAAACGGACCCTGAAATTGCCATGAAAGGCATCCCCTGGAAGGCTAAAATCTCTTTGAAAAATTTCACCAGGGGTACTACCGCCAACGAATCTTTCCAGCTCAATCCAGGTTCCTGAGTTATTATAATAATAGACGACCAAATCCTCGTTATTCTCAGGATTTTCACTAAACGAATCGGCACCTCTTCTTAACCAAAAGCGAAACGACACCTGCGATGCCCCGGCCAGATCGATTGGATTGGAATCAGCTCGGACGGCAGTACTTCTGAGGTAGAGGCTTCTGGTGGCTGACTGATATGTCTGGGTACTCGTTCCTCCGACACCTGAACCGCTGATTGTCCAGTTGCCGATACCACTCTCAAAATCATCTGAAAAAACTATGGCCGAAAAAACTCTGTTTGGAAAAGAAAACAGGAGAAACAAGATTACAAGCCCTACGGGCAAAAAAGACTTGCAACATCTCAGGATTTTTGAATAGCCACATAGTTTCATGGGAAACCGACCTTCATTTCTGCCTGACGTGAAACAAAGTCAGGCGAGCCATAATTTGAAAAAGTTGCAGTAGCACTGATTCTATATACATCATAGGGTCCGATCGGTCCTTCGGTATACGACTGACTGTTACAGGTGACCGAAACACTGAAATTCCCAATGGCCATTGTATCATTACAGTTAGAACCTGCACTTGCCTGAGCAGCACCCCATTCCAGGCCGCTTCGTGCAGCCTGGTAGGCACGGGCACCCTGCAGTGCAAAGGTGGTTGTCGAGCTCTGCACCCCGATTAATCGCACCATTACTGCTCCGAGCAGACCAAGGACTACTAAGATAAATATTGCCTGGACCAGGGTAAATCCTTTTTGATTAGTTCGTTTCATGTCTTTTTTGGGTATCTATGCAGGCAGGCACAGAGGCCTGGCCTCACATCAATGTTTCCCATCTCTACACAGGGGAGCCCTTCTGTGAGCTCCCACAATATTACCGACCTGCGAGATCACGGGACATTAACCACATGAACCTGATGTAGCAGGGTTATTACTTCCCCTTCCTCAGCTAATGTCAAGCGTAGGGTCACCAATCCGGCGCGTTGACTGGCACCGGGATCATAGCTAAAATTGCAACCAGTGACTCCGCGAGTTACTAAAGCAGGAACGGATGCAGGAGGTGCAGGTTGAGCAACCGCAATGCCATATCCCTCATAGCGATTCAAAACACCTCCCTCACAGGCGTAGCTTACCGGCTGGTTGACGATGAAAAAACGCTGAAAGGGAGAGGTGTTAGTAAAGTTAAACCCTGGATTGAGCGCCACATGAATCAAGCTGCTGCCCGCTCCTATGACAGCGGTGTTATCCGGGCTAGCAGCATAGGCATTCCCGGTCAATCCAGTGGGCGAAATGTTATAGATGACCAGACTCTGTCCAGCCACGGGTACCTGGCTTAACGGCCCGAGAACATCAAAACCTGTATCGACACTACTGAAATCAAGAATATCGTCTCCGCCAACCCCTGGATCCTGATAACGTCTGTAACGACCTCCATCAACAGTCGTGAGCATTTCCAGATACTGCCCGCTGGCATCAATACGAATACTGTTCGGCAGGGCATGACGAATATCCCTCTGCATACGGCGCAGAGCCATCTCCGCCTGATCAACAAGGCGGGTACGACGGGCAAGATCCACATAACCGGTAACCGGAGCGACAATAAATCTCCCGCCGAGCACGGCCAGAATCCCAACGATGACAATCACTACGATCATCTCGATCAGGGTAAAACCGGTTTCCGATCTGGGAATTATTTTCCCGAGATCAGTCTTATGATTCTGTGTTCTAATATCTTGATCCTGTTGCCGGTTCTGTGAATTCCCAACAATGTAGCCGTGAGTATCCTCAAGATCTTGTTCATTGCGGATAATATGATCAAAATAGCTGCACTGCCAGATTCCTCCATGAAAATGATCCGGCATGAGCTGATATGTATCGACCTTTACACCAGGGCAGTGCTTGGGAAAATCCAACCATGCCTGCTCAATCATTCGCCCGGCGTCATTAGGCAACATCTCTCCGTCTTCAACTTCACCAAACAGTGCAGACCGCTTTTCAGTACACAACGATGCAAAATACGCACCGGGTTGACAGTAGTCATATCCGGACAGACGCAGTGAACAACGCTTCGACAATGACAGCTTTGCAGTTGTTCCTTTTCTCATATCCACCAGGTGATCAGATTATTCATGAATTAACTTTTTACATGTAGGGGAGCCCACTGCGGGCTCCCGATTATCCAACTTTTCTCAATATTTATTCCTTTAAACAAATTATTGTGGAGCACAATATCGCGGGCGGACACAGAGGCCAGCCCTTTCGAGGCCAGTCAATTTAATAATCTGCCCGATATCCTGTTAAGGTCAAACTCACTCCTGCCGGATCTGTTACCGTAACATCGATCCTCAAACCATTGACGGTTGAGCCGGCCGGACCGTATGGTTGCGGCGCGACATCAACGCTCACCGTATAATTCCCAAGGCCTGTGATAGCATTGCCATTCTGATCAACAGCTCCGTTATCGACCAATCCATCATAATCATCAACATCGTCAAATAGGGCTCTGCTGCCCTCACCGTCAACGTCAGGATCGGTGAAATTCTTTAAAGTAATCTCTTCCATATAGGCTTCTGCTATGGCAATCGCCTGGTGGCGCAGTACCGGGTCAGCTGAATTCCTTGTTGTATAGTTAATCACCAGCAAAATCCCGGTCAGTGCGACTGAAATGACCACCATGGCGACAATCAATTCAATAAGAGTAATGCCGGCATCACCACCGTAGGGGCGGGTCCCTGTACCCGCCCGGGATCCACCACGCCGGTTTTTCGCGGGTTGGTCCCCTTGCCTGCCCGAATGAGCGATATGACCATCTGATCTTTTCATTGTGCATCCACCGCTCCGGTCTCTCCTATTACCAGAATAGTCCTGCCTCCCACATTAATAGCTGCGCTACTTGAACTCCGGCCCATGGGATCAAAAACAAATGTTGCCGGCGCCGACACAAAACTCACTCCAGAAATGGTACCTGTATTAATTGGATGTCCGGAAATCGTCACAAAACCACCCGAACTGCATCCTGAACGCTGCTGAAGGGCATAAGAGTTGCCGAAGAAAGAGACCTGAACCGCACAACCACTGCCCACGGCAAGCTTTTGGGCATAACGAAGTGCGCTGGCAACTTCATCATAAGTTGCACGCTCCCGATATTCGCCCAAATTGAAAAATCTGGGTACAGCAAAAGCTGCAAGGATGCCAAGCACGACCATGACGACAACAAGTTCCACTAAAGTAAAACCGCTTTCCTGCCGCTTTCCATGACGATGACAAGCAATCATTTTTTGCCGGCCCACTTGTTCTTTATTCTCTCAATACGCTGTTTCAATAGTTTGAATCCTTCCGCATCGCCTTCCTGTTGTCGATAATATCCAGTAAATCGTAAATATGGTATCATATCAGGAATATCAATATAATGGTATTGCAAACCCTCCTCCAATACATCTGCAGCCTTATCATGCTGATTCATAGAAGCATAAAGATGAGCTAAGTCAAGACGAGCCGGGAAATAACGCGGGTCAAGCGTTAAGGCATCTCTATACAGGCCCTCAATTTCAGCCATATCCTGATTTTCGGTCTTTCTTTTCTTGTCTTTCAGCAATAATCCGAGTTTATGCGGAGTCATGGGACGCCACGGATTCAGAAGAGCAGCCTTTTCAAACGATTCCTCGGCCAGAGAGAACAGGTCCGCTCTTTTTTCCTCATTGAGATTGTGGTTGTTGTGCAATCCCAAACGAACAATCTCACCTTCCATGTACCAATTAAAATCATTCGATGGCCAGAATCGCTTGGCTTTTTCCAGATATCGAACAGCGACCTCACTCTGGTCTCCTTCCAGTGCCCCAAAAGCCTTTTGCGTATTCATCTGTGAGAAGAATCCCGAAAGAATGAGAAAAAGCGGAATAAAACAGATCAGGAAAGGGGTAAATTTCATCAAAATCCCATATTTGGCCAGATCGATCCTGATCATTTTTCCTAAAAAATTCGGTACAAGATAATATAACCTCGCAAGTACGATACCGATAACCAAAAGTGTGGAATAGACATAGAGATTAAACGTGAACAAGCTATGAAAAAAAACTGCGAACAGCCCTGCAGCCAGTGCTAAAATTTCACCCTTATTGGCCTGTGACAAAGTTTTTTCCTTCAGGCTGCGATTGATCAAAACAGCAAAAGACACACAAATCAGCAGGCAAAGCAAAACACCAAAAAATCCTGTTTCGATACCTATCTGCAATAGATCGTTATGGGCAAAATGCCCTGCAGAACCATCGTTAATTGAACGGTATTGAGGGTAAACAAGGCCATATGTCCCAACTCCAAGTCCATGCCAAGAAACATCTTTAAATATCTCCAACGAGGATTTCCAGATCAAAAGTCGACTCTCACCTGCATCCCACGGATTCTGCAAAGTGCTGAGACGCCCTAGACCTTGATCAGCTCCAGTTTTGAGGAAACTGCAAACCAACCCTAATCCGAAGACAACGGCCTGGCTTCGCCAGAGATGAATTTTAATGCGGTAATAACGTGAGAGTACAATAATAACAACTACACCAGCACCCACTGCCAGAAACGCCCCCCTGCTGCCGATTACTCCGAGTAGCAAAGCGCCAGTGAAAAGCAGGATCCGGTAGAGCCAATTTACACCTTGATACGGCTTACAACAAACTGTCCAGAATAAAAGGGGGAGAAGAAAACCAGCTAACGAATTTCTGTTTAAAAAGGTAGCTTCAGGTTGCTGACCATTTACATATTGCCAAAGTGCCGCGCTTATTGTTGCTATTGCGGCCATTGAAACAAAACCCCTGATAGCTTTCCACTGTAAATTATCGTCGAATAATAACAATGAGTAGAATAATAAAACCATTGCCCCTTGGCGCCATAGCATGGTCTGGGTATACCCAGGAACCGCCGACCAAAACAACGTCATCGTTGAAAATACGATAAATGATGTCAGTAAAATGGAGAATCCTGAAAATGGCAGCCAGAAACGGCCAGGGGAGTGTAATAACTTCGAGAGAGTGAACAACCAGAGCATGGTCTGGGAAAAGAAGAAAAGACGCCCTTCAACACCAGTAAAAAAAAGTGCACAGATGAAGCCGGCAAATAAGAAAAAGAGGGGTAACTGATTAATCCATATCGGCCTGTTGGTTTCAGATGTCATTGAGCCGATTCTCTAATGAAAAAAACGGTACAGCAAAATGCTGTACCGTTGCGTATGCAGATACTCTAGTTACAGCCACTGGAGTCAAGGGTAATCGCAGGGAAAGCTCCACCAACACTTGCAGTATAGGTAACACTGCAAGTTGCTCTTCCTGGTATCGAAAATACTCCACCGGCAACGTCAAAGCCATCGGTAGTGACTGCAGTGCCTATGCCTGCAGCATCTGCTGTCGGATACCCAGCTGACATGGTCACAGTACTCCCCGCCATGTCAACACTGGCTGTACTTGCAAGTCCCTTTACAAGCTGTTGTGCGTGGGCAAGAGAAGCGGCACCCTGCACAGCACCCTGCATGCCTTTAATCGTCGACACCCGCGCATCAACTTGCATATCAACAAATTTTGGAACTGCAACTGCTGCAAGAATTCCTAGAATAACAATAACAACAACCAGTTCGATCAAAGTAAAACCTTTTTGATTCCGCATTCCTTTTGCTCCTTTTTGTGATTTCAGTAACACACGTTACCTTACAACTGTCTCTGATATGTACTAATGATTAATCTAATAAAAATCCGGTGAATGAATAGTTCCGGTTTTTAGCTTATTACAAATTAAAACTCTAAAACAAGTAATCTTCTCACAATTCCTTTGGTGATCGTTGGTGATACATCAAATCTATGCGCAACCCCTATTACCAATGGAAACACCTTCATTCCCAAGGACTCAACCATTGGTATGGCTCTATTGGCCCAAGCGATAACCCGGAAATATATCTATGTTTGCCGATGCCTGTTATTCTATCGGAATAAACAGGAAAAATCTTAAATCGCACTCTTGCAGGATTTTCCAGGGCAGACTCAAAATATACATGATTTCTCACCAGGTATATCAATATTTTGGCATTCTCGTCGTAAATCCAGCTCCCGGTCTCCAACTGATCCAAATCATATGAGCTGAATGCCCCTAAATAATTGTTTGGTTTTTCAGCAAGTAATTCCATTGGGTTAGATTCTGTCAGCTGTTCTAACCCTGCCATATCTCCAGCGATGAAATGTCCGGCAACCTGCAGCCCTATGGCACTGCGCATTACTCCTAAATCATGTTCCATGGAGGTACGCTCGACATCAATCATCAGCTTATAAAACCGGCCCAGAGCAACCACCACAAGTGTACTGATGATGGTTATTACCACCACAAGCTCGAGAAGGGTAAATCCTTCCTTTTTTGAGCCCGGGTATTTTGGGGTAGCGGAGTTGCTCACCGACCAGTACCTCTCATCTTCCTTAATGAAATTATTATTAAAATGCAAATTATTTAGGTCTAAAAAACCTGGTTTGCCCTTCCTCTGTCCTCATCCGGGATTTACCTGGCAATGCTGGCAAGATTCCACATCGGGAGGAAAACACCCAGAGCCAGAACAAGGACCATGGCACCAATAATGACAATAAGGACTGGCTCAATAGCGCTTGAAAGGTTCTTTAAATCATAGTCAACTTCGCGCTCGTAAAATTGCGCCACATCTTCCAGCATGGTATCAATGGAGCCAGACTCTTCGCCCACAGCCAGCATCTGCAAAACCAGAGGTGTAAAAATTTCTGTCTGAGTGGCACTTCGGGTCAAGGTATCACCGCGCTCAATTCCGTTACGGATCTTTTCTATCTTCTCGCCCACAAAACTGTTGCTGACGGCTCTAGCGGTAAATCCCAAGGCTTGTGAGAGAGGTATTCCTGCGACATAGCTCATATTGAACCCACGTGAAAAACGGATCAAAGTTGAGCGCAGGATAATATCACCAACAATCGGAATCTTCAGTTTATGCTTGTCCCATAGATACCGTCCACGCACGGTTTTTAGGGCATGACGAATAAGCGCGACCAGAAGAACACATACTCCAAGGAGTACATACCAGTAGTCCTGCATAAACGCCGATATTCCCATAAGAATTCGTGTTGGCAGCGGCAATACGGCACCGGCGCTTGCAAAAACCTTTTCAAATGCAGGAATAACAAAAAGACTGATGAATATAATGGCAATAATAATGGCAACCACCACAAAACCGGGATAGCGTAGAGCTGATTTAATTCGATTGATCGTGTCTTTTTCATTCTCAAAATATACCGATAGCTGCATAAAAACGGTATCAAGGCTTCCCGCCGCCTCTCCTACTTGAACCATACGGCAGAGTAATGGTGGAAAAACGCTGGGATGACGGCCAAATGCAGCAGAAAGCTCAGACCCGGATTCGAGATCATTAACCACTTCGGCGAGTGCTTCGCCCAAGGTCCTGTTCCTGGAAGTATCCACCAGCCCCTGAATAGCTCTGACCAGTGGAACACCGGACGAATTCAAGGTATACATCTGGCGACAGAAAAGGATCATATCATCAAGGGTCACCTTCTTTTTTCGTTTTAGGTGAAAAATGCTGCTAACACCCATACCTGTCGTCTCAGCAACTTCAGAGATGTTAATTGGTATGGCATTACTGGCCTGAAACTGACTGGCCAGAGCATCGGCAGAGAAGGCTTCAACTGTGCCTTCCTGCAAATTACCATCGACATCTCTTACTTTATAGCTAAACAAAGGCATTATTCATCCCTATAAAACCTGAACATCATTCTTCTCTATATATAATCGGGCGGATACGGAGACCGGCCCTCTACCGTACCTTTTTTTACGGACGGGCACAGAGACCCGTCTTACAACGCCTCCCCCTCGGTGAGCACGAGGCTTTCATCCATTTCACCGGCAACCCGAAGTACTTCATCCATACTGGTGACCCCTTCAATCGCGAGCATCAAAGCGCTGTCCGCGAGACTGGTAAAACGGTCCAACTGTTGTGCGGTTGTTGCAAATCCAGCACTGTCATTGCGCCGCAGGGCATCGGCCAGATCAAAGTTTATTTCAAGCAATTCAAAAATACCGATTCGACCGCGGTAGCCGGTATTATTACAAGCAGGACACCCCCTTCCCTTTTTAAACGTGACTGGTTCACTAGGACGAGGAACTCTGCTGCGGTAGCCTTTCAACCAGCTCCTGGTTGCAGGTTCAAGAGGGTCGGGACAGATACAACTTTCGCAGATCCGGCGAACCAGACGCTGAGCCAGAACCGCTCGCAGAGAACTGGCCACAACATATCCTTCAGCCCCCATCTCGATGAGCCGTAAAGCGGTGCTGACTGAATCATTGGTATGTAAAGTTGATAAGACCAGGTGACCGGTCATGGCTGCACGCAGGGCAATGTCACTGGTTTCCTTATCACGCATCTCACCAACCATTACAATATCCGGATCTTGACGCAATCCAGCACGCAGAACCCTTGCAAAATCAAGCCCGATTTTTGGATGCACCTGTACCTGATTGATTCTTGGCAGACGGTATTCCACGGGGTCTTCAACCGTGATTATCTTTTTTTCATTACTGTTGAGTTCGCTCAAAGCACCATAAAGCGTCGTAGTTTTTCCGCTTCCGGTTGGTCCTGTAACCAGTACCAGGCCATGCGGTTGGTGCAACTGGCGACGAAAACGTCTTAAAATATCTTCTGGCATGCCCACCTGTTCCAATTGCAGAATACCACTCGATTGGTCCAAGAGTCGCATGACCACGGATTCACCGAACTGCAACGGCATGGTTGACAAACGAATATCAACACTGCGCCCCTTCACTCTGACATTAAAACGGCCATCCTGCGGCAGGCGCTTTTCTGAAATATCAAGACCGCAGACAAGCTTAAGACGGGACACAAGCGCAGGGGCAATTCGTTTCTCTTTCATTACCTGTTCATGCAAAACGCCGTCGACCCTTTGCCTGATGCGCAGCACCTTTTCATCCGGTTCAATATGTATATCTGAAGCGCCAACCTGAACTGCATCTTCAAAAAGCGATTTCAGTAAACGAACGACCGGTGCGTCTTCCACATCGGCCTCGGTGAGCAGCCGCTCCAACGTGGAATCACCCTGAGAAAGTTCTTCACCAAGTTCCTCAGCAATAGTAACTATCTCATGAGTTCGTCGATAAACGGTATCCAGCGCTTTCAGCAGTTCTGATTCATATACCACCGCCAGGCGAACCGGCTGCTTGAGAATCTTGGTCAGCTCATCATAGGCATAGATGTCAGTTGGATCAGCAACAGCGACCAATGCATGGCTTTCTTCCTGACTGAGAACCATTGCCCTGAATCTTCGAGCCGCTGTTTCGGGCAATAAACGTACAGTTTCCGGTGAATAATTGTAGTGTTTGAGGTCAATAAAGGACAGATTCAGCTGCGTAGCCAGAAATTCATTGAATTGTTGTGAAGTGACAAGACCAAGATCAATAAGCGTATTACCCAGTTTGCGCCCTGTTTTTTTCTGGGTTGCAAGAGCACTCATCAATTGTTCTTCGGTAATAATCCCCTCGTTAACCAGCATTTCACCAATACGGATCTTCTTGCGTGGAGGCGTACCCTTTTCCGGAATCATGGATAACTCCTTATAAAAACAAAGGCTCTCTTCATAAAACCTGTAACCTGCTTTGTACATATTTCTGAACATCAACACTCAGGCCAGGTAGGGCCAGAGCTCTTCTATAGGCATTACGGGCCTGCTCGAAATCACCTGTCTGGTCCATTGACACCGCCAGCCCAAACCACCAAAGAGCTGTTTCAGGACGAAGCAGCAGAAGATTGGCGTAAACCTTCGCAGCGGCACTGAATTGTCCGGTTTCCTGAAGAATTGCTGCCAGCAGAGCATGATATTCCGGATCTTGCCCCACCGTGGGAAACGGCTGGGCGCGCAACACCTCAATGGCTTCAAGGTTGTGTTGTCTACTCAAGAGAAACCGGGCATAAATCTTACGAAGCTGCAAACTTCTAGGCGTTTGAGAAAGCCCCTCTTTCATCTGTGCCTGGGCCTGCGCTCCTTTATTCTGGCGCTGAAGCGATGCAATGAGCTGCATTCGGGCTTGAACATGTGCCGGGTTTATTTCCAGGGCCGTTGCAAAATTTTTCTCGGCAGCAGCAAATTTTCCCTGTCGCATCTGCTCAAGACCAGACTGATAGGCTTGTTTATCCTGACTGATGCGGCTTTTGCTTCTATTGAGGTGAGACGTGTCCGCCATTTGAACCGAATTCGTTGAAACTACGCCACCTTGTTGTGTTGCTTTTGGTGCAACTGTTGTTGCAGATTCTGCTGCCACTTCCTCTTGAGCGAGAGTGTTTTTGGGTGTAGATACAATCAATGGTGCAGTCTGATTGATAACTATCTGAAGAATGTATCCTGCTTCCCTGTCTCCTTTGAGCTCATAATTCCCTACTTCTGATTGAGGGCCCATATCGACGAGTAATTGCAATTGTTTCTGCTGGGGAAGAAGGCTGATCCTTTCCAGCAGTTTGCCCGTCAGTTCAGGAATTTCGACAGTATCATCCAGCTGCACTTCGCCAAGGCTGATTACAAGTTTTGACTGGGTTGCACTCTGACCATCCTTTTCCAGGCGATATTCCGGAAGTTCACTGAAGTTGAGTAATAATGTAGCACTTTCTACCGTTTCGGTTACCTCGACGCCAAGCAGTTTTGCTACCTGTTCCCCATCCTTTAGTACAGCTTCTGGATTCTCCGGAATTAGCTGTATTGCTCTAGCCTGCTCCTCAATTGGCAACTGCGGAGCAGAATTAACTTTCGCAGACGGCTGGGCATTTTCTGCCTCTAACTGCTGTTTGCCCTGCACAGCCACCATTTTCTCAGGATTATGCTGTGAAGCAAGGGGAAAAAGCCATACAGCCAACCCGCCAACAACTCCCAGACAGAGCAACACCGCCCCCGGCAACCACCAACGAATCTGTGAGGTATTCTTCCCCTTTACAGCGATCGGTACTTCAGAAAAGGTTTTTCCTTGTGGCTCATGCTTGCGACGGTTATCAAGGTCCCTCAGCATGTCATTAATGAGACTCATCGGAACACCTCGATGGCCGCAAACGTCAAAGCGGCGGCAACTACTATCAAGCCAAACTCCATCAAATAAGGCGGCAGTCCCCGTGGCCTTGGCACACTCAAGCCATCAGTATCTTTAATTGCCGCCACCACCTGTTTCCGACTGATCTGCTTAACACCTTTGCCATAACCCGACAGCAGTGCTTTATGGGCAAGCAGGTTTATAATTCTGGGGACGCCTTTGCTGGCTCGATGGATAAGCCTGGCGGCGGCCTCAGCAAACAAGTTTTGACCTTGAAAGCCAGCCACGCGCAGGCGATGATTGAGATACGCTGGTACTTCCCTGCAGTCCAGTGTCTGCAAGCAATATGAAAAGGTGATGCGCTGACGCAATTGTCGCAGGTTTGGCTGAGCCAGGCGCTCATCGAATTCCGGCTGACCAAAGAAAACAATATGCAGCAACTTCTCCTTATCGGTCTCCAGATTACTTAGAAGCCGAACTGCTTCCAGGCTGCGATACGGCATTGCTTGTGCTTCATCAATAAGGACGACCAGGGGACGTTGCAGCTTTTTTAAACGAATCAATTCCTCGAAAACCTTTTGATAAAGTTGCTGTACCGTTGCATTCTGGGAAAATTCAATCTGCAGGTCTGCAGCTATAGCCTGATATAATTCAATTGGAGTCAACTGCGGGTAGGGAATATAAACCGTGGCAAAGTCCTTCTGCAATAACTGCAAAAGTTGTCGGCAAAGCAGAGTCTTACCAGTTCCCACTTCACCGGTCAAACTGACAAAACCTTCACCGTTGCGCAAAGCAACCAGTAATACATTGAGCGCCTCCTGATGACCACTATACCGGTAAAAATACTCTATGTCCGGGGTCATGGAAAAAGGATTTTCCTGTAAACCAAAGAATTGCTCATACATCCTGAGAAACCTGCCTCATCCTTTTCATGGAATCATAAATGGTATCCTCACTGACAACAGCTCTCTGAGGGCATAGTGTTATTACCATTGGAAATCCCGACGCCAGTTTTTCTGTAATTGTGGCGTCATTTGATTAATTCGTTGTTTTGACGCTTCAACATTCATATCCCAGTCAGCCTGGCTGGTGATGACCTGTGGTCGCAGTAAAATTACCAGTTCACTTTTTTTGGCGATCGACTGTGTGTGACGAAACAATGCCCCAAGCCCAGGTATTTTTCCTAAAACCGGCACTCCCGCTTCATCTTTGATCGTCTTCTCCTGCATCAAGCCGCCGATAACAACGAGTTGCCCGCTACGGGCATTGATGATGGAGTCAGATTCCCGTACTGTGCTAAAGGCGACAGGTATAGTCTGGTTAATCCCAAAGACATTGATCTCCTTGTTCTGGTCAACAACTTCGCTCACCGTTGGATGAATATGAAGTGTTATTTGGCCGGTCGGGTCAACCTGCGGGGTTACATCAAGAGCAATTCCAGAGAAAAATGGAGTCAGGGTAATATCGGAGGTACTGTTTGTCGTGGTTCCCGTGGTTGTATCGCTTGAGATATCGGTCACAAAGAACTCGTCCGAGCCAACCTTGATGACCGCTTTCTGATTACTGACCGTTGAAATTCGAGGGCTGGAAAGAACCTGCACATCACCCTGGGTTTCCAGCAATTCAACAAATGACTGGAAATCACCAAAATCAAGCGAAAGACTGAAAACACCGCCAAATGCGTCGGTATCAAGGCCAATACTGGTACCACTTGCAGTTCCACTAGCAAAAATAGAGCCACCACCGACCTGACTGGCCTGGAAACTCTTACCACTGCTCGTTTCCGCCAGAGCTGTCCAGTTTATTCCACTCTGGAAACCATCATTCAAAGTTACTTCAATGATTTTGGCCTCAATGATAACCTGACGCTGCAGGTTATTTTGGATGGTATCGAGATAGGTTTCAACCATTCTCAACTCATCTGGCATGGCAACAACCACGACAATACTGGCCTGGGGCTGTACTATAACTTTACGGCCACCTTCGGTTCCGACCAGTCCGGCGATTGCGCCGCGCAACTCGGTCCAGAAATCAGCGGTTGACTCAGTATCTATCTGGCTACCGGAAATAGTGCTGCTGGTCTTGCTATTGCTACCATTTGAATTCTCATCGTTATCCACCTGGGTTACCTGCCCTGAGCTTACCCGGGTCTGGGAAAGACCTTTGCGTATAAGGTTAAGATAATTGACCTGAAAGGTTTTTGCCTGCAATGCCGCTGGCATGACCTGATAGACATTTCCGGTTTTAATATATGGGTAACCATACACGTTATAAACAACCTGCAGGACTTCACTTATCGTGGTGTTTTTCAAATCGACGCTGATCTCGCCCTTCACTCCCGGATGAACCACCATATTGACAGAACTTCCCTCGACCAGGCTCATAAAAAACTCGCGAGCGGCAATCTGACTTGCGGCAATATCAAATCGAGCCTCATCCTCAGGTGCAGGGATATCGTGATTTTTCAATTCCTGGGGAATCAGTGCGGAACGAATTTCCGGAGGAGGTGGCGGAACTGCCTTTTGTTTTTCGCTTACCTGCGGAGGTTCCATGGCCTGTTGAATTGCCACCTCAGAGGTCCCTCCTCTAGGCAATGGGGCACAAGCCGTTACCAAACTCAGCACCACAAGGACCGGGAGAGATGCCTGTCGTATTTTTTGCAAAAACAATTTCACCCTTTACTCCTATTTCCGATGGAAGGATTTCTTTTTCAAACCAGTTCCGGAGCGTTCCAGAATAAGTTTTCTTCCTTTGCCTTTTAACACAACACGGTCCTGGTAAATGCTTTTCAAGGTATACCCTTCAAGCACATCCCCTAACTGCAGAGACTGACCATTTACAACTGCAACAGATCGTTTATCCGACAACAACACCGCCGTCAGTTTCCAGGAATCTGTTTTCCGCTTTTCATTTGCCGTATCTGTACTCGTATCTACCGTAGCTGCCTGATAATTCAAGGGTCTCATAGGATCAGTGAACTCTGCTGCCCCTGCCATGCCGACCCACGATAAACAAAGAAAAACACATATTAAACCTGCGACGCGGGATGTCTTATCCACCTATCCAGCCCTCCTTCAAACTCAAAGTATATACCTGCAACCGCACGGTTGCCTGGGGATATTTAGCAGTTGAAATCTCCACGTCCTCCCAAATCAGCGTTCGTGACAACTCTTCCAGCTGTTGAAGATACTTGAGCAGAGTCAGATAATCGCCGCTGAAGCTCATACGCAGGGAATGGCGATAAAGCTTCGGAGCAAACTCTTCGGAGCTTCCCGGTTGACCAAAGTCCAATTGCTGCGGAGCCAGATTTTCCAGGCTTATAAGCTCCAGCTTTTCCTGCCTGGTGAGTAAATCCTTTAACAGTCCGGGCATATCCTGCGGTGGTACCAGGTTGACAATGCCCTCCTTCAACTTCTGCTCAAGTTTTGCGGATTCTTCTATTAAAACACCTAAACGCTCACGATCTTTACGATCTGGATCAATACCTTTTCGTGCCAAGATTACTTGTTCTTTGACTTTCAGTACGGAAAGATCAGACCTGACCGAGGATATCTGTTCGCGAAGTTGTCTGTTTTGCCGGTCCAAAGGGTTTATCATCAGATAAAAAATCAGAAAAACTATGACAAGGACAGCTCCGATCAATACAGCAGCTCGTTCACGAACAGGCCGACCATTATACCATTGGATCAAGGAAGATTTTTGCGCCATCAGTGCTTCTCCCTGGTTGATCCAAGAGTAAAGTCTACCCGATTTCCCTGCTCCTGCATGCGTTTGACTTTCAACTGGGCAAACACCTTGCCGCCAAAAATATTTTTATCACCAATCATCTGCAGATAATCAGGAATCTGTTGCGCCATTAATGCACTGCCGGCCAATTCCACCTCTGCTCCTTCCTGCATTAACCGTACACGACTCAGCCACAACCCTTGATAGGGATAGCGGGCTAATCCTTGCAACGATGCCAGAATGGTTGCATTACTGCGGTTGTCCTTGCCTGCAAAATAGCTCAATGCCTGATGCTGTCCAGCAATTTGCCTTTCCAACCGATGTATCTTTGCTTTAAGAAGGGCATTCTCCTGGGGTTCAGGGTACAGTTTTTCCAGCTCATTGACCCTGGTACTGAACTGCATTTGTTCTTCTTTCAATGCAGCAAGCTGTTGTTGTGCTCCTCGAAGCTGCCAATAGCTGAAACCAGCAAACAGCGATGCAATAATGACAACAACAAGCAGTAAGACACCAGCCTGACGGCTTTGCAGTGATTCGGGCTGGTCAATCAATCGCCCTCTATACAGGTTGATCTGTTGACGCATCAGTTCCTCTCCTTTCGCAGGGCACCGCCGATCGCAAGTAAATGATGGTTGAGTTCGATCTGCGGAGTTCCCGTTGGAACGTTAAGGACCCCATCAAAGGAAAATTTTTCAACCTTGGTTGCCAGATATTCACTGAGATAACTTATGAGTGCGGGAATTTCCCGTTGCGTCTGGGCAACCAGCAACCTTGAGACCATTGGCAACTGAAAGGTGCTCTCGCAATAATCGAACGACCGTTGTGTTTCTAAGACAATACCATCCAGCTTATCAGTCAACTCTTCATACTTACCATCGGCATATGGCAGCAAATCGTTCATTCCCATGCTGAGGATGCGAACCAGATAAAGAAACCCATCACGGACAATTACCAGAATTCCACTTCTATCCAGGAGCAAAAGGATAGCTAAGCCACGAGAATCCCCAGGAAACAAATCACAGATATTGCGCAATGAAAATTCGGGAATATCGATTGCTTTGAGATTCAGTCCGGCTTGCTGCATGAGTTCGATACGCTCTCGCAGAATACTTTCCCGGGCTGACACCGCATAGCTTACCGGCTTTTTCTCATTGCCAAAGGGAGCTACTTCAAACAGGTCAACAATCGCTTCTTCTGGTGGATAATCAAGATGTTCGCGAATCTGCCACCGAGCAGCATCACGACTTTCCTCGAGGGAAAGGTCGGCCATTTTAACCTGAACCAGTTGATAAAGATCGGGGGATAATACAGACACACAGCTCAACCGCTGCAGGTTATGGCTCCGAATAGTCTTTTCCAGAACGCCCCGGCGCTGTTCCACTGAAGCAAAAGGCACCCATTCTACTGTATCAAGCACTGGAATTGTCGAGCCATCGGAGCGATTAATAGAAGCAATACTGGCACCACCATCTTCTAAATTGATGGCAACCATTTTTCCGTTTGCTTTCTTTTTGCCAATTAAGCGCCTCAGAATGTCCTCCTTTGTGATACAATGCAGTAAAATTGCTGCTTTCCGGCGTCATTAGACCGTATCAATAGTAAAAAATCAAACAAAAAGGTGAGAATAATATCACATTCCTGTTTCGGCTCAACAGCGTAATAAATATAGTAGTTTATTAGTAAATTTGAAGAAATTCAGCTTTTTCAGATTTTTCAGACGACGTATTTCAACAGAATACTATGTAATAACAGTGTATTAAATACCATGTGCCGTAGAACATTGACAGACGATCTGATGGTTGGTTTTATCAGTTTCTTCTTAAATGTAGAGTTGTCATGGTGATACCAACAAAAATCATGACAATTCCGATGATATGGTAAAAATGAATCTGTTCATCCAGAAAAAGTATCGCCAGAATAGTGCTGAACACTGGCATGAGGTGAATAAAAGGACCTGCTCTATTCGCACCTACATCCCTGACCGCCCGATTCCAGAAAATGAATGCCAAAACTGAAGCGAAAAGAGCAACATAGATGATTGCAGAAGCAGAACGCAATGTAAGCTGAAAAAATTTGCCTTGAAATAATTCATAACAATAGAGAGGGAGAATACAAATTAGCCCGGCAATAACAATACCGGTAAGATAGGCAAAAGGATGCAGATCTTCAGGATATTTTTTCAGGTTTGCTGAGTAAGTTGCCCAGAAAGCAGCTGCAATCATAACCAGAACATCACCGCGATTGAATTCAAGAGCGAGTATAGACGTTACGTCAGCCCGAAAAATAATCAGAAAAACACCTGAAAGAGAGATAAACACTCCAAAACATTGTTTTACCGTCATCACTTCACGGTACATAGCCCATGAGCAGACGGCAATGAGCACAGGGATACAGGAATTAACCAGAACCGCATTGATAGCCGTCGTTGACTGCACCGCCAGATAAATAAGACTGTTGAATGCTGTTACACCAAGGAATCCCTGGATACAGATAAAACGAAGATGCTGACGAACCAAAAGCCGTTGCCTCCAGAGATGCTGCAACCCAAACAGAGACAAAATGAGAAGAGCAACCATCCAGCGCCAAAACGACAAGGTAAATGGTGGAATTTCCGCATGCATGCCACGACTGACAATAAAATTGCCAGACCAGAATAACGTCGTCAGGATCAGAAGGATATAGGGCATAGAGGTTCCGTTAATACGTGTCGTGCTTCTTCCGATACGGCAAAGCAGAGGGGCACTAGTTGTTCTGCTGCATGACAAAGAACACCATTCCATCAAAATATTCAAGGAATGAGATATATTATGCAAATATTGTTTTTCACCCTTAGCGAGGGTATTTCAACTTGGCGGCAAAACGCAATAAACATCTGTAGAGAGTTCTTGATAATGCCTCCGAAATCGCACCATTTTGCAAACTGCAGCTAACTGCTGTGCGTGGGGCAAGATAAAAGAAAAAAAGGCAAGGAGTAAATGCAGGCACCGGCCAGACAAGGCCTTTTCAACGCACCCGATTGAGTCTCCTGTCGGCAAGTTCGTAGACCAGGTCGGCAATCCTCTGTACTTGATCCTGATAGTGAGAAACGAGGATAACGGTGCAGTGTTCTTTCAATTCAACGATGAGATTTTCCAGCTTGCTGCATGCCTTTTGATCAAGGGAGGATGTGGGTTCATCAAGGAGCAGGATTTCAGGTTGCAGCACCAGGGCCCTTGCCAGACATAGACGTTGCTGTTGGCCACCGGAAAGCTCACGGGCATCGGCTCCCAGGCGATCCTTCACTTCAGCAAAGAGGTGGACCCTCGTGAGTGCCTTTTCGACCAACTCAGCCAGCTCCACCCCATTTTTCCTACCGGCCAGCATTAACGGGAAGGTTATGTTCTTCTGAATGCTCATAGGTAGAGGATTGGGGGTTTGAAAAACCATGCCCACCGCTCGCCGCAACTCCGAAACCGGCAGTTGAACACCGTAGATGTCTACCAGGTTGCCACCGAGATGTAACTGTATCTTTCCCTGCAGTTTGCCTTTGCCTGTCTCTTCCCAAAGGCGATTGAACAAAGAAAGAAAGGTTGATTTTCCGGTACCGGACGGGCCAGAAACAGCAATGATCTGTTTTTCTTGCCAGCTGAGGTTGATGTTTTCGAGAATGGTTCTGTTCGGATATCGAAAACTTACGCCGTCGATGATTATTTTATCTTGCTGATGCACGTTCTACCTTTTGAAATGCCAGGAAAGTGTCTGTTGTGTAAAAAAGGCCATGACAAATAACATGCCGCACAACACGAGCAGGAGTATGGCTGCGCCAAAACCCATCTGCAGTTCCTCCATATTCGTATATTGTGATGAAATATAATAGATAAAAAAAGGCAATGCCTCAAATTGTTCGAAAACTGAACGTGGCAGACCAGCGGAGGCAACCACCCCGGTCAGCATAATCACTGCTGTATCTTCGGCAGCCCTGCCCATGGCTAGAATAATACCGCCGAGGAGATCCGTTGTTTTGGTCGGAAGCAAAACTTTGCAGATATTCTGAAATTTCGTGGCCCCCAGAGCAGGCGCTGTATATCGCAGTGATAACGGTACCGATTCAAGGGCCGCTTGTGTGGTCCTGATCAAATAGGGAAGAATCAGAAAACTCAGGGCCAGAGCCGAGATAAGCAGACAGGGCCCGATTTTCCCAGGAAAAAATTTATGCAGGAGTATGGTAAGTGAGAAACCCGCCAGCCCGATAACGACCGACGGAAGACCGGCGAGAATATCGAAAAGAAGACTAAGACACCCTTTCATTCTTTCGCCCGAATATTCGGCAAGATAAATACCAGCAGCCATACCAATGGGAACGGCAATCAGGACGGCGATAAGGACAAGCAAAAAAGTTCCTGCCATGGCGGGTAAGAGTCCGTCAAAAACAGGATGACGGGAAAAAAGAGCATCGAGCGGAGGAACATCGCCGAACAGCAAGGAAAGATTAAGCACTGCCCCACCGCGTTTGATAAGATAGAAAAGAATTGCTACAAAGGCTCCAGCCAACCCTATAAAACCGATCCAGGCAAAGACCGGGATGCTTTTTTCAATCAGCTTTCTCACTGTCTCTGCTTGCTCCCACTGCCGGAGAGCATTCGCAATCCGATAACGACTACCATTGTAAACACATACAGCACAAGACCGCAGGCAAAGATAGAGAAAAACTCCATGCTGTCAAAGTCGGCAGCGATTACCAGCGCTATGTGGGCGGTGAGGGTCCTTGCAGAATCACTGATGGATGTCGGCACGCCAATGCTGTTGCCTGCCAGCATAAGGCTAATAAGGGTGTCGCCCATGGCCCGTCCAAGTCCCATGATTATTCCTGAAACGATCGTCGGCCAAGCTTGCGGAAGTTGCAAATAGAGCAATCGCTGTACGGGCGTGGCACCTAATGCGTCTGTTGCCCGGCAATATATTTCATCGACTCCCTGCAATCCGTTGACAAAAAAAATGATCATAGTGGGAGCGATAAGCACAGCAAGCACCAACGATGCAGTGAGAATGTTCAGCCCCGACCCATGTGATACATGTTCCCTCATGAAAGGAACAAGAAGAAAAATCGCTACGAATCCATAGACGACCGTGGGCACTCCAGCCATAAACCGAACCAGGGCCAACATATATCTTTGCAACATTCGAGGGGCAATACCCGTGGCGAGTAAAGCTGTTCCCAAACTTATCGGAAAACTGAAGGTCAGTGCCAAGAGAGAGATCTTGACACTGCCGATGATCATCGGATAGATGCCATAGAGCTGATGACCAGGTTGCCACGATTGGCCGAGAAGGGAAAAGAACTGCCCATCCACAAACAATGGTCGGCCAAGCTGAAACATCATCACCAAAACAGCAATAGTCAGAAGCCCACAGCCATAGGCGGCGAGACGAAAAAGAACAGCCATCGTCAATTAGGAAGTCTACCGAACTGCAATAAAACCTTTTTCAACAGCTAGCTTCTGACCACTGGAACTGAGCAGGAAATTGAGAAACAAACCGGCAAGTTCACTCGGCTCACCCTTGGTAAAAGAATACAACCCCCTGGCAACCGAATACTTGCCGTTTTTTACATTATCAAGGGTCGGGGCTATGCCATCAAGAGTCACAGGTTTCACTGAAGAATCAATATGACCGACCGAGACAAAGCCGATTCCGTACGGATCGCCTGCAATTGCCGTCTTCATGGCACCGTTGGAGACAACTACATTAGCCTTATTACTCACTTCCGATTTTTTCAAGGCCTTCTTCCAGAACACCGACCTGGTACCGCTGGCGGAATCACGATCATACATATTTATCGCTCGATCCTCACCACCCAGCTCCTTCCAGTTTGCGATCGTCCCTGCAAAAATGCCCTGCAACTCCTTTGTACTCAAAGCAGCGACTGGGTTGGCAGGGTTTACCACAACCCCTACACCGTCAATGGCCCATTTGACCGGATGCAGACCATAGTTTGCTATCTCCTGGTCCGTTGCCTTTCGCCCGGCATTGCCGATATCAATAATGCCTTCGCCGACCTGCTTTATACCAACGCCTGAACCTCCTCCCGCAATGGTTATACGAATATCCGGATTAGCAGTCATGATCAGCTTAGCGGCGTCCTTCATCACCGGAATATGGGCAGTGCCTCCGGCAATCTTCAAGGTACCTTTCTGGCCCATAAACGAATCGAGGTCGCTGGCCATTAAAATGGTTGTCGGAACTTGAAACAGAAGGACTGCCAGTAGTGCCAATAATTTGTAATGTCTCATTGTTTTCTCCATTTTTAACAGATTGTCTCGGAGCCTGTCGGAAAATTGCCATATTTTCTCAGATTAAACCATTTTCAGAAAATCAAGCACAGCCATATAGCTAATATCGGAGTCTGAACTAACCTGCGAGCAGTGATTTTTTTGAAAATAACGAAGAGATTGAAAAAAAGGGCTTTCTCCGACAGGCTCCTAAAAAGCCCTAAACTACATACTAAAATCTGTTATTAGCATATGCCAACTTTGCCGACAAATAGATTATTCCTATGTTTCAATGCCATCCAATAGGGTTAGCAAATAGATGCGTTAAGAAGCAAAGAAAGAGACTTTCATACAATTTGTATTCATTTGCCAAGAAGCTGTACCGAGCCCCTTTCTCCTCTTCATTTAAATATTCCATCAGGTCTGATTCTGCTTTGAAAAACGGATGCAGTTTCTTTACTGGAACTACTACCGCAATACCTGTCTGGGACGAACATTCGATTTCCTGTTTAATTCTCGAACTACTATAGGAATTTACTATGTTAGTTATAGTTGATTTCTATCGCTAGACAATATATAGTTTTCCTGTTTTGTTTCTCCCGGGAAGGTAGCTATAAAAAAGGTATGTTGTTTCAGTCTATTATGTGCTGAGATGTGATGTTACCAGATCACTGCTTTGCAACGGCCCATTTTTGGATGCTGTGAAGTAAGACAGTATAAGTGCACCCATTCACCAGGGATTGCTGAACACCACATTATATCTCCGCCCATTGCACTGGAAACAATCATTTTCCTCAGCAATCAACACAGGAAGGAGATCTGAATGATGGAAAAAGCACAGGAAGAGGCCCTGGCAACAATCTACCAGGCTTACCTCATCAATAACGACAACATCATCACAGTCCTGCAGCAGATACAAGAAACATTCGGCTATGTCCCCGAAGAATCCATCAACTGGTTCGCCGAAAAAGCCAAAATACCCGCAGCGAAATTCTATGGAGTCATCACCTTCTATTCTCAGTTTCACCTCACTCCGCGAGGAAAGAATATCGTTACCGTATGTTCCGGTACAGTTTGCCATGTAAAAGGAGCAAACCGAATCATTAACAAATTGAAGGATGACCTGAAACTCAATGGCGACGCCAGGACAACAAGGGATATGCAGTTCACCCTGGAAAACGTCAATTGTGTCGGTGCCTGCAGTATTGCCCCGGTGGTCATGGTCAACGATAAGGTCTACGGCAAACAGTCTCCCGACAAAATGTCTAAAACCATCAAAAATTATAAGGAATAGAGCCGTGACTCGCGAGATAACTATTAACGTATGTATGGGTACTGGAGGCATTGCGGCAGGAAGTATGCAGGTCATGGACGCGTTTCGCCAGGAATTCAAGGCGACCGGCATTGAAAACGCCGCAATATTGGAAAGATGCAGGACACACAAAGTAGGTTGCCGTGGCTTTTGTGCCCGCGATGTGCTGGTGGACATCACCGTTGACGGTAAAACCGCCACCTATCAATATGTAGAACCAAAAATGGTGAGGAGACTGGTTCAGGAACATATTATCGATTCCAAACCGGTAGAGGAATGGCTGGTAGGCGATGATTACCACACCTTTCATCAGCACCAGGAGAAGATTATCCTTGCCGATCTCGGGAAGATAGATCCCGAATCCATAAACGAATACCTGAATGTCGATGGGTACAAAGCGGCGGAGAAAGTACTCACAACCATGAGCCCGGCAAAGGTCATTTTGGCCATCAAAAAGTCCGGCCTCAGAGGGCGCGGCGGTGCCGGTTTTTCTACAGGCACAAAATGGAGTTTCTGCGCTGCAAACGATGCACCGCAAAAATATATCATCTGCAACGCCGACGAAGGTGATCCCGGTGCCTTTATGGACCGCTCAGTGATCGAGGGCAATCCCCATGCGGTTATAGAAGGAATGCTGATCGGCGGTTATGCGGTAGGTGCATGTACAGGCTATATCTACATCCGCGCTGAATACCCGCTTGCAATCAAACGTCTGAAAATAGCCATCAAACAGGCTGAAGAAAAAGGATATCTGGGCAGAAACATCTGCAATTCAGGCTTTAACTTCAAACTGAAAATAAAACTCGGTGCCGGTGCCTTTGTCTGCGGTGAAGAGACCGCACTCATCGCTTCCATCGAAGGCGAACGCGGCATGCCGAGGGCTAAGCCGCCCTTTCCTGCTAATAAGGGATTATGGGGAAAGCCTACGATCATCAACAATGTCGAAACGCTGGCCACGATTGCACCTATCATCAACAAAGGAGCGGACTGGTTTTCAGGCATCGGTACTGAAAACAGCAAGGGCACAAAAGTTATCGCTCTGACCGGCAAGATACGAAATACCGGTCTTATCGAAATCCCCATGGGTATGACCCTGAAAGAAATCATCTACAATATCGGCGGCGGCATCGAAGGCGACAGATTGTTCAAGGCTGTTCAAACCGGAGGCCCTTCCGGTGGCTGCATCCCTCAACAGCATATCGATCTGCCGGTGGACTTCGAAGGCTTGAAATCCGTCGGTTCCATGATGGGCTCGGGAGGCATGGTGGTGCTCGATGAAACCGACTGCATGGTAAATATCGCGAAGTTTTTCCTCCAGTTCACTACTGATGAATCCTGTGGAAAATGCGCCCCATGCCGTATAGGTACCAGGCGTCTGCTGGAGATCCTGACCAGAATTACCGAAGGCAAGGGAGAAAAGGCAGATATTGAAAAACTGCAGACACTGGCCGAAGATATCAGGGACACAAGTCTCTGCGGCCTGGGCATGTCGGCTCCAAATCCGGTGCTCTCCACCTTGAAGTATTTCCGTCATGAGTATGAGGCACATATCAATCACAAGAAATGTCCAGCCAAGGTATGTAACGCCTTACTGACCTTTTTCATCCGCCAGGACCAGTGCGTCGGCTGCGGTCTGTGTAAAAAAGCATGTTCCGTAAATGCTATCAACGGTGAGACCAAACAACCACATACCATTGACACCGCCCTCTGCATCAAGTGCGGTTCCTGTTTTGATGCCTGTAAGTTCAACGCGGTTTTAAAGGAGTAATTACCATGTTAAATGTAACGATCAACAATACCAGCACAACAGTTTCCCAGGGAACGACTATCCTCGAAGCCGCACGCCTGCTGAACATCAGCATCCCCACCCTCTGCGACGATCCGCGTCTCAGTCCATATGGCTCCTGCAGGCTCTGCATTGTCGAAGTTGAAGGAATGGCCAAGCCCGTACCAGCCTGCACCACTCCACTAATGGAAGGGATGGTTGTGCTGACGGAAAGCCCCAGACTCTCACGGCAGCGCAGGACTGTCATTGAGCTGCTCCTCTCCAACCACCCCAATGACTGTATGTGCTGTGAAGCCGCAGGTGATTGCAATCTCCAGAAGCTGGCCTATACCTACCAGGCGGACGCAAACCATTATGAAGGTGAAAGGTGGAACCTTCCCATCAAAGAAGACAATCCTTTTATCACCTACGATCCGAACAAATGCATCGTTTGCGGCCGCTGCACTCGTATCTGCAATGAAGTTGTTATGGCTGGCACCATTGAGATGACCGGTCGTGGGTTTAATGCCAGGCCGGATACGGCCTTCAGGAAGGCGCGAACCCTGGAAAACTGCGAATTCTGCGGACAATGTGTCTCCACCTGCCCCACCGGAGCGTTGACCGATACCAAAAGCCGTGGTCTGGGCCGAATGCATGATGTGCGTAAAGTCAGGACAACCTGTACCTATTGCGGTACCGGGTGCAACTTCTTTCTGAATGTCGCAGACGACAAGGTGGTTCGGGTCACATCGGATTTCGATGCCCCGGTAAACAAAGGTAACCTCTGTATCAAAGGGAGGTACGGATATGATTTTATCCATCATAAAGACCGCCTTACCACACCACTGATCAAAGAAGGTGGCACTTTTCGGCCAGCGTCATGGGATGAAGCGCTGAAGTTTGTTGCCAGACGGTTCAAGGAAATTATCGCTGAACACGGTGCAGACAAGGTTGGTGGCTTCTCATCATCACGGTGCTCCAACGAAGAGAACTTCCTGCTCGCCAAATGGGTACGCTGCGCCGTGGGCTCCAACAATGTCGACAACTGCGCCAGGGTCTGCCATGCCCCAACCGTTGCCGGGCTGGCAACGAGTCTCGGTGCCGGAGCGGCGACCAACTCGCTTGAGCAGATGACAGACATAGATACAATCTTCATCATCGGTTCGAACACCACAGAGGCACACCCAATAGTTTCGCTCTACTTGAAACAGGCCATCCGTAAAGGTGCCAGAGTTGTTGTTGCCGATCCCAGGCGCATCTGGTTTGCGGAACGTTCGGACGTCTGGCTCAACCTCAAACCGGGCAGTAATATTGCCCTGCTCAACGGCCTCATTCGGATAATTCTGGAGAACGGTTGGGAAAACACCCAGTTCATTGAAAACCGTACCGAGGGTTTTGCCGAGCTGAAGGCCAAAGTTGAGGAATACGATCTAGACCGGGTTGAGAAACTGACGGGCGTCACTGGAGAGAAGCTTGTGGAGGCCGCACGACTCTATGCTCAAGCCGAAAAATCGATGATTGTCTATGGCCTGGGTATTACCGAGCACCTCACTGGTACCGAGAACGCCATGGCTATCGCCAACCTGGCACTGGTTTGCGGCCAGATCGGCAGGCCGTCCACCGGGATAATGGCACTGCGCGGCCAAAACAATGTGCAGGGCGCCTCGGATCTTGGCCCGCTGCCCACTCACCTTCCCGGCTATCAACCGTTAAATGATCCCGCATCCAGGGAGAAATTCGAGAAAGCCTGGTCGGTTCCCATTAAGGAACAAGCCGGTCTTAAATCCGTTGAAATGCTGGACGAATGCGCCAAGGGCAAATTCAAGGCACTTTATATACTGGGAGAAGATCCGGCCCATACCGACCCTGATATTCACCACGTGCGCAAGGCCCTGGAAAATATTGAATTCCTCGTGGTGCAGGATATTTTTCCAACGGAAACCACCAAATATGCCGATGTGGTTCTACCAGGTGCCAGCTTTGCTGAAAAAGACGGAACGTTCACCAATGGCGAGCGCCGGGTGCAACGAATCCGCAGGGCGGTTGAACCTGTTGCCGGGCTGGCAGACTGGGAGGTCACCTGTCGGATCTCCACACTCATGGGCTACCCCATGAGCTACAGTCACCCTTCGGAGATTATGGATGAGATTGCATCCCTGGTTCCTTCATACGGTGGTATATCCTATCCGCGGATCGAGGAAAAAGGTATTCAATGGCCCTGCCCGACAATGGATCACCCGGGAACAAAGACTCTTTATACTGAGACATTTCCCCGTCCCGGCGGATTGGCCCAGTTCATGGTCCTCGATCATCTCGGATCCGGTGAAGTACCGGATGATGAATATCCGCTCGTACTTATTACCGGACGTCGACGGGAACACTACAACAACGGCTCCCAGACCAGGCATTCCATTGGCATAAACGATCTCGTTCCGGAAGAGCTGGTCGAGATCAGTCCTGAGGATGCCTCATCGCTTGGTATTGATGAGCGTGGTTGGGTGAAGATTTCGTCACGGCGTGGTGAAATCAAAGTGAGGGCAAGGATAACAGAACGTTCCCAACGGGGCAATGTTTTCATGAGTTTTCACCACCAGGACACGTTGACCAATATTCTGACCTCCGGGCACAGGTGCAGGATCTCCGGCACTCCCGAATACAAGTCCTGTGCTGTCCTGATAGAACCCTGTGAAGACGAAGATTAAATCTCCTCTTTTCTTATGCCGAAAGGATTATGTGCCCTCCGGCTATAAGAGCATTCTATCGGTAATTCTGGGAGATTTTCACAACTATGTGTATCGATATAAATAGAGAGGAACGTAGAAAAATGAAGAAACTATTACAAAGGCATAAAGATACTCAACCAACCGCTGATTTGGTCTGCAACGCTTAGCAAAGGAGATGGAGAATGGGAAAGGCACTACATATCAAAACAGCACAAAAACGAGAATTCCTGGATAAAGTTCAAATGGCGCTGCCCATGGGCGGCAATCTCAATCTCTGTCTGACCTGCGGGGCCTGTGCTGCCGGCTGCCCCGCTTCCGGCCTTGTCGATATGGACCCACGGAAATTTTTACGCATGGCAGCCATGGGGATGGATGAAGAACTTGCTGCCCATAAATGGGTATGGATGTGCTCAATGTGTATGCGCTGCAGCCATGTCTGCCCAATGGAAATCAATATCGCCGGACTGATCATGGAAGGTCGTCGACTGCTCTGGCCCAGAGAGGAGAGACCTGACGGTATCCTTCGTTCCTGCGATATGGCCCTGAAAAATGGCAGCACCAGTGCGACGGGCACACCGCCCGATGACTTCCGTTTTGTGGTTGAAGATGTGCTGGAAGAGGTTCGGCAAACACAACCCGGCTGGGAAAATCTTCAGGCACCAATCGACAAACAGGGAGCCACCTTCTTTCTCAGCCAAAATTCAAGGGAACCAGTTTCCCTGCCCGACGAAATGGTCCCGCTTTGGAAAATTCTCCATCTGGCCGGAGCCAACTGGACCTACGGCAGCACCGCCTGGGCAGGAGAAAACTACTGCATGTTCCTGGCAGATGATCCGGGCTGGCAGCAAATAACCACGGCCACGGTGAAAAAGGCAGATGAACTTGGTTGCAAGGTGTACCTGAATACAGAATGCGGCCACTCGACATTCTCCGTCAACCAGGGTATTCGAAGATTTAAGATTGAGACCGACCTGTCTGTTAAAATTGTTGTCCACTACTACGCTAAGTGGATAAGAGAAGGCAGGCTGCGTCCAAGCAGTGATTGGAACAAAAAACTAAAGATTCGCTTCACCGTACAGGACCCCTGCAATCAGGTGCGCAAGGAGTACGGTGATGCCTATGCCGACGACCTGCGTTTTGTGGTCAAGACCTGTGTTGGTGAAGAGAACTTTATCGATATGACGCCGAACAAATCTAATAATTTCTGCTGCGGCGGTGGGGGTGGCTACCTGCAGTCAGGTTTCAATGAAGAACGTCACATCTATGGAAAAATCAAATTCAATCAGATAATGGCGACGGGTGCCAGATATTGTATTACCCCCTGTCACAATTGCCATGCCCAGATCCATGACCTCTCACACCATTTCAATGGAGGTTTTCATGTCAGCAATCTCTGGACTTTTTTGGCACTTTCCCTGGGAGTTCTGGGTGAAAACGAAAGGGAGGATCTCTGCGACCTCTTGAGAGACGTTTGGTTGCCAGGCAAGCCTGAAACACCTAACCCGTTGGCGAGCAGCTAGTTCTCTCCACCTCGAAAAAGGGTGAAGGTAAATTTGGAGCAGAGGCTGGTTTAGGGAGCCGGTGCTCCCCGCGGACTGCAAACCCGTCGAAGGCCTTGATTCGGTCTTGTTCGGTTCAACTCCGAACCCAGCCTCCACAATCAAATACAACTGCAAAGAACAAGGCCCCTCTGGCTATAGCCGGAAGGGCCTTGAACGTTCTGGTGGACCGCGTTGGGGTCGAACCAACGACCTGACGATTAAGAGTCGCCTGCTCTGCCAACTGAGCTAGCGGTCCAAATAAATGACCCAGGGACAACGAATTTTCAATCAAACAACAGGATTTCCCTGTATTTAATCTAGGAAATCATGGATTCTGAAAACCTCTGCTTTTCCAGGGTACAGTTATTCCTTTGAAATATCAGGGGCTGAATCAACAACCACATCCCCCCGAACCGCAAGAGCCGGAACTGCACCCACCACCCGCCCCAGGCAAGGGATTGGCTGAACTGATGGTAAATCCGGACCGGTTGCCAGCATCGACGTAATCAACGGTAATAGTACCACACTGCTGCAGCAAGCTTTTCTCCACAATAAATGTCAGATCCTGCTGAGTAAAAGACTCGTCCGTCTCCTTCTCATCATCAAGTGCAAGGCCAAGGGCCGGACCGGAACAGCCACCTGGCATAATGGCAACCCTGAGTAACGAAGAGATATTATTTGATTTCATATATTCAAGCAGTTTTTCATTCGCCAGATCAGTAACTTCTAACATTTTGTTTCCTTTAATCTTTGTTTCATTTATGAGACTGGATACCAGAGCGGATACGATCCCCTGTTCATTCTTTTCTACAGGCCACCACTAAAAAGATGCGGCCCAACCATTGAAGCACATCCTGTTTCTAAAACAAAATCGCTGATAATACAAATAGGTTATAACTATTATTCGAGGCCTACCTATCACCCGAAGAGTCAGGAACATTCCATCGACCAACTCTTTATGTCTGGAGTGTTTCCAAACATCATTTCTAAAGGAGAAAGAGAGAACAATTTCGCAACCTGTACAAAAAAGGTTTGGCCGTGTAAGCTAGAAGATACAAAGGAAATCAGTCGATTGAATGGAAAAGACTCTTCCTGTTTTTTTCATTAAAATGAATTGCTGTCATTTTAATTGGTTGAAAATAAACAGAATATCAAAATGGAGATTATAGTGTATCGTATCAATTTGTTGTTACGAAATCTTCTTTTGCTTTTTATCTTCATTCCCCTGTTTGTCGGATGCGATACAGATAGCAATGAAACCCAGATTATTCATCTTGATAAGCTGCAACCTTTACCGACATTACAACCAGAACCACCTACCGACACCTTCAGAGTTGCTGTTGCAGCAATATTATCACCTCAGGGAACTATTCAGTCATATCAGCCTTTCCTTCAGGTTTTAGCGAAAAAAACCGGAAAACATATATCCCTCGTACAACGAAAAACATATCAGGAAGTCAATAATTTATTAAGCCACAATGCCGTTGAGGTGGCATTCGTCTGCACCGGTGCATATATCAACCAAAAGGAGTCGATGACGCTTCTGGCTATTCCCCAGATCAATGGCAAAAAGACATATCGTTCTCTTCTGATTGTACCTGATTCATCACCAGCAAAGAGCTTTAAAGATCTTCGGGGTAAAGTCTTCGCCTTTACAGATCCATTATCCAATACGGGGTATAGATATCCTCTTGAACTTCTCAAAGAGATTGAGGAGACGCCCGAGCGCTACTTTTCCCGAACTATCTTTACATACAGTCACGATCGATCCATTAATTCCGTCATAGATGGTGTAGCACACGGTGCTGCAGTAGATAGCATCGTCTATAATTTTTTTAAAAAACGAACCCCGGTTATTGGTACTGCCACCAAGGTAATCGGCAGCTCTCGGGCATATGGTATGCCCCCTGTTGTTGTGCCCTCTGCGACTTCAGAGGAACAAAAACGTTGGCTCAGTGAGATCTTTTTGCAAATCCATAACGATCCAGAGGGACAAAAAGCACTTGAGATCATGGGAATAGACCGTTTTGTCAAACCTGATCCCGAACTCTATAATTTCTAAGTATGTGTCTCAATAGAGGTGAAACTATAAGTGAATAAAGCTTTCATAAAACGGATTTACTGGCTACTTAAAACAGCACTGCTCAGTGTTCCTCTTCGCTTCAAAATTCTAGGCCTGGCTGTGGGGTTAATCACGCTGTTTGGCACCGTCACTGTTGTACGAATCCAACAGGAGGTGAGAAAAAACATATCTCAAATACTTCAGGAAGAAAGTCGCATAATTGCAAGTGAACTTTCCTATCAAGCACGTGACTATATTCTTATTAATGATCTCTTTGGCCTTACCAATATTTTAAAGAATACAACTCTTAACCGGCCTAATCTGCGATACGCTTTTATCGTTGATCAGCGCAATACCGTTCTCGCCCATTCCTTCGGTTCAGGTTTTCCCATTTCCTTGCTCGATAGCCATGGTCGGATTCAAATGGATGATAAGCAGACAGGAACAATCCGGCTGGTTACCAATGAGGGGGTTGTCTGGGATACCTGGATGCCTATTTTCCCCGATAGTGATAAAGTAATTCGTGTGGGGGTGAAAGAAAAAAACATGCGTAGCCAGTTGGCACACCTCATCAGCGCACTGGTCAGAAACATAATCTTTATCGCGGTTGTAGGTATTCTGTTTTCCCTCTTTCTTACCTGGCTTATTACCCGTCCTGTCAATCAACTGCTTTTGGCAACCAGAAAGGTTAAAAAAGGAGACTATTCCGTTTCATTGCTGCCAGAATCTCATGATGAGGTAGGCCGGTTGATCATGGGTTTTAATGATATGGTCTCGGAGCTGAAAGAGGCTGAAAAAACAAGAGAGGAAAAAGAGTATCTCCAGCGTGATTTTATTCAGCAGCTTATTGCAGCACAGGAAAATGAGAGGAAACGAATTGCCAGAGAACTACATGACCAGACCGGACAAGCCCTGGCCTCTTTTATGGTGGAATTGAAAGTATTGGAACAGGTTGAAACGACGACAGACATAACGTCCGGAACTCAACGTCTGAAAGAGGCCATCACCAAAGAAATGGATTCCATCCATAACCTTGTTTTCGAATTACGCCCCAGTGTTTTGGATGATCTCGGCCTTATACCGGCTATTAATATGTATGTAGAGGATTTTAGAAAACGTCATGCAATTGAGACAAGGTTGACCGTTGTTGGTTTTAGTAACCGTAGAGCTGAAACGTGCGCCGAAACCTGTGTATACAGGATCATCCAGGAGGCTTTAACAAACAGCATAAAGCATGGAAAACCAACGGAAGTCAATATTCTGCTGGAATGGCGAAACAACATGATACGTGGAGTCATTGAAGACAATGGCCTTGGATTTGCCCTGGGACAAATAAGCACCACAGGAAGAATGGGACTCTATGGAATGCAGGAGCGGGCCCAACTATTGGAAGGTACGTGCTCCATTGAAAGCGCGCCGGGAGAAGGCACCATGGTTCAATTCAAGGTACCTGCTGTCACGGAGGTTTGCTATGAATAATCAGACCGTGTCAATTCTGATTGTTGACGACCATAAATTGCTGGCATCAGGTCTATCTATGCTGTTGAACGCTGAAGACGATTTCGAGGTGGTTGGCATAGCTGACAGTGCTGCATTGGCGTTAGACCAAGCCGACATGCTGCAACCGCAGGTAATTCTCCTGGACATCACCTTATCCGACAAAAGTGGCTTGGCCATCATTCCGGACTTGTTGCAAATATCACCGAAATCCCGTGTGATAATGCTGACAATGCATAATGATTACCGTTATCTGCAAGAAGCAATGAGCAAAGGAGCTAAGGGCTTCATCCTGAAAAAAGGGATAGATGTTGATCTTATTTATGCCATCCGCCTGGTCATGAAGGGAGAAATATATATTCATTCTTCAATGCTGCCTGACTATCTGTCATCGCAGCAGCAGAAGGCAGAAAAAAATTCTGATATAATGCTCTGGAACTCTCTTTCCAATCGTGAACAGGAAGTGATTCAATTTGTTGCCAGAGGATTTACCAGCCGGGAAATTGCGAAAATCCTTTTTTTAAGCGAAAAAACCATAGCAACCTATCGATCACGGGCGATGATCAAGCTCGACCTGGACACCCGAGCGGAACTGGTTTCCTTTATTGATCAGCTTAATCTCTAAATATTCTTACACGTCCAATAATTATCTTCTTAATCCAACAGGTTATCTTGTAGGAATTTCTCCTACAAAAAAGTCTAACTTTGTCCGGTTTTCAATTTTTCCCCAATTGCCTATGATAAATTAAACATAAGTGTACCGTGATCCTTCACCAGTCGATCAAATCAGATAGATGATGACAGCTGTAATTGTCACCGGCATTTAGGATAAAAAGATGAAAAAAAGAATTTTGGTATCTGTTTTTCTGGTTATTGCTTTTTCTCTTATCTGCGTCCTTTCCATCGAATCATACACTGCGACAACAACATTCTGCGGCACTAAATGTCACATAATGGAAAAGCCATATGCTTCATGGCAAAACGATAAACACGGCAAAACCGGCAAAAAAGAAATTCGCTGTGTGGAGTGTCACTATGCTCCGGGCGAAAAGATGACCATAGAAGCCAAGTTTAAAGGTCTGGGCCAATTATTTACGTATCTCTCCAGTGATGAGAAGGAGGTGCGAAAGGCAACCCACATTGCTGATCTCTCCTGTTCTACCGCAAAATGCCATCCGGCAGAAAGCTACATGGAGAAAAAGCTGCCATATGGAGAAAAAAAGAAAGTCCATTTCACCCATAAACCTCATTTTGACAAGACTCTTCCCGGTCAGCAGATGCATTGTACCACCTGTCATATAAAGACCAGCGATGCCAAACATTTCGAAGTTCCAAAGGAGCTTTGCTATATCTGTCACTTTAGGAGGGCAGACTATAACAGTGGCCGTTCCGCCTGTAATCTCTGTCACCAAATACCAACTACTCCCCTGCAACAGCAGAAACAGGACATTCAAGCTGGTACAGACGAAAAAATCATCACCCATCAGAGCCTGGAAAAAGCGGGTGTTTCCTGCCAGAGTTGCCATTATCAAATGATCAGCGTCAACACCGCACTGAATCCCAGAGCTTGTGACTACTGTCATTCCGACCCTCTGGTCTTGAAAAAAGAAGGTGATATGAAGGTGATGCATACGGAGCATGTTGCTAAACAAAAGGCTCGATGTACCGATTGTCATCAAACGATTCTCCATAGGGAAGGAGATTTTATCAAAGAGGCGGCTTTCAACTGTAACAGCTGTCATCCAGACCATCACAGTTATCAGAGAGCAATGCTGATTGGTGCGGCATATGGCGGAGTTCCAGAAACTCCAAGCCTGATGCATGCTGTCAAAACCAACTGTCAGGGATGTCATGAGCAGAAAGAACTTCATAAAGGTGAGGAAATCCTGCGTGGTTCAGCCAAAGCCTGTGTGGATTGCCATACTACCGATCATAAAAAAATGTTGACGGACTGGGAACAGGAAGTAGGTGGGGAGCTCGCCTTTGCTAAAGAAAACTATGATAGGGCTGAGGCACTGGTGGAACAGTTTAACGACAAATTTACGCAAAAGGAACTGAATGAATTTTCAGCGTATTTAAAGAGCAGTAAAAAAACGTTGAACATCGTGGAATTTGGCAACGGAGTCCACAATAAGAAATACGCCATTATGCTCATTGATGAGGCACTGAATGGGATATACAACGTCCTTGATGTCGTTGAGACGATGACGCAACAAGATGAAAAGGAAGGTGAAAAAAAGGACTAGGTTTTTCAGAAACCAGAATTTAAGGAAACATTAACATCCTATTGTATCTTGTGGCATGGATATATCAAGTGCAGGGAACGCAAGCCGAAACAATCAACCAAAGGAGTAGGTTATGACCACCAACAACATGGATGATCGAAGGGAAATGCTAAAAGTTACCGGAGCCTCGTTGGCTGCGGTCGGGCTCATGTCGGCAAGCCTGTTGAAACCTAGGCCCTTGCAGGCAGCCCAAACCGGCGCTCCACATTGGGTAATGATCATGGACTTGCGCCGCTGTACCGGTTGTCGTTCCTGTACTGTCGCCTGCAAGGCCGAATACGATGTTCCGCTGGGCGCTTTTAGAACAGTTATCAAACAGGTTGTGTACGGAACGTTCCCGGACACCAGGAGAGAATTCATTCCCCGTCGCTGCAATCATTGCGAAGGAACCGAACAGGTCGGTACAATTACCGTCCCACCTTGCGTTAAGGCTTGTCCTGAATACCCGAAAGACCGTCGGGAATTCACTACTTCTGATGGAAAAAAAATCAGATATCGTGGTGGTGCGACCTATAAAAGACCAGACGGTATGATCCTTATTGACAATGAGGCATGCACTGGCTGTGGCAAATGTATAGATGCCTGTCCGTATGGTGCCAGAACATATGACATGAGAAGATTCTCAGGGAAGGATAAAACCAAGAATGCCATTGTCAAATGCTCTGGATGTCAGCACAGAGTTGACCTGGGAATCACACCAGCGTGCGTCAATACATGCGCACCGGGTGCCAGGATTTTTGGAGATCTTAATGATCCTGGCAGCGAAGTAGCGAAGCTGGCCAAGGAGTTCAATCTTGTTGAAAACAGAGAAAAAACCACGCTGTTGCCTCAGGCAAAAACACTCCCCAATATTTTGTATATCGATCCTGAAGGTGTTCTTGCGAAATACTCGTTCTCTGAAAAGCAGAAACTCACTGAATATAGGGATATCGTAGAATAATTTTCTGCAGATAATGAGATTGATTTCGATAAGATCTTTAATTACATAGGGAGGGACTTACTCATGAAAAAACTCAGCCGTCGCAACGTCCTGAAACTGGCAGCGGCAAGCAGTGCGCTGATGGCCGCTGGCGAGTCGATTGTTCCCAACGCCCTGGCGGGGAATATTCAACTCGCAGATGGGGGCCGCGATTTCAACCCGGATACGGGGAAAGAGAGAAAGGGAGTACCGACAGTCTGCTACAACTGCGTTACCCGAGATCCTAAAATTGCATTTGTCGAAGATGGACGTGTTGTTAAAATTGAAGGACAACCAAATTCTATCCGAAGTCTCGGTAAAATCTGTTCCAAGGGACAGGCGGGCATCAATCAGTCCTATTTTCCCGACCGAATTCTCTATCCATTGAAAAGAGTAGGAAAACGCGGAGATGGAAAGTATAAACGGATCAGTTGGGATGAGGCACTTACCGAACTCTCTTCCCGTCTCAAAAAAATGAGAGATGAAGGGCATCCGGAAAGATTCATGTACCACTACGGCCGGGCCAAGGGCAGTTCTTCTTCCCTGCCGAAAGTTTTCATGGGAACCTACGGGACAAAAACCATTTCCGGCCATACCTCAATATGCGAAGGAGGTAAATGGGTTGCTCAGGAACTGACCTGGGGCAAACATTATGACAACTGGGACTTTGACAATACCGAATATGTGTTGAATTTCGGCTCCAGTCTGCTTGAGGCCCATACCAACCATATTCCCACCTCCCAGAGGCTCATTAAGGCAAAAGTTGAGCGCAATGTCCCTGTCATTACCTTTGATGTCAGGATGTCCAATACAGCAGCGAAATCGACAAAATGGGAACCGGTGAATCCCGGAACAGATCTGGCGGTTTTGCTGGCTATAAATAACGTGATCATGCAGGAGGATCTCTACGATCGCGAGTCTTTCACCTTTATTCGTGCCACGGAAAACGTCAATGCATCAACCGACGAAAAAATCGCCGCCCTCAAAAAGCATCTGGCGCAATATACACCGCAATGGGCGGAGATAATAAGTGGCGTACCGGCTAAAAACATTACCAAATATGCCCGTGAATTTGCTAAAGCAAAGGCAGCCACTATAATCAGTTATCGAGGTCTGGTTGCCCACTATAACGGGACAGATGGTGAAAGAGCCGCCCAGATGCTTGCCATGATTACCGGTAATATTGATAGTCCTGGCGGCAGATGCCAGGCGGTTGCTGCGGGATGGAAATCTCCCAAGGGACCGAAAATCAAGCCAGAGGCAAAAGGACTGAAGATTATTAATGGAAAAGACTCCGCCTTCCCTAACCACGGGGAATGTCAGAGTGTCTTAAAAATGATAAAAGACGGTTCGCACGGCCGCCCGGAGGTTTACTGGTGGTACTGCTACAATCCCGTTTATGTCAATGGTGAATGTCAGGAGAATATCGACGTATTGTCCGATGAGAAAATGATCCCGTTTACGGTGACTTCAAACATCGTCTATGACGAGGCCAGTCGACTCGCCGACCTGATTCTCCCAGATACGGCTTATCTCGAACGCTGGGACTGGGACGCCCACGTTTCTCCCACCCAGATACCGGAATGGGAATTGAGACAACCGGCAATTGAACCGCTCGGAGAATGCCGTAATTTCAATGACATTCTCTGTGATACTGCTGCCAGAATGGGGATGCCGCTGGGGTTCAAAAATATGGAGGAATTTGTTAGCAAATCCTGTGAAATGACACCGATTATCAAGGATCTGCCAGGAGGCGGTTTTGAATATATGAAGAAGCATGGCGTTTACCATGAGCCTGACGCAAAACCGGCATATTACCGATTTAAAAAGGTTGTCGAAGAGGCCGATCTCAATAAAGAAGGTGTTATATTCGATGAGGCGACCGGGGTATATTGGAATTGGCACAAATCCAAGGCTAAAGATGAGGCAGACGCCAGGGCAAAAGGGTATGCCAAGACAAGTTCAAGCTATAAGGGCTATGTAGCCCAGAAGATAGGTAATACTGTCTACAAAGGGTTTAAACCGGACAAGGTAAATAAAACCGGTTATTTCGAACTCTATTCCACTATCCTGGAAGAAAAAGGGTTTGCCCCGCTGCCATCGTGGAAGGCGGTACCTGAGTTTGAAAATCTTTCAGGAAATAAACTTAAACTCACCACCTACAAGGTTCCAGTACAAATCCACTCTCGCTCTACCCACTGTAAGTGGCTTACGGAAATGTTTCACGACAATCCGGCCTGGATTAATTCCAAAACCGCCGCTTCACTCGGAGTCAAGGATGGAGACACGTTGAAACTTTCATCCAAAAATGGTGAAATTTCTATCAAAGCCTATGTCAATGAAATGATTGTTCCAGGCACGATTGCTATTTCATACCATCTTGGACGAACGGAGTCGGGACGTTATGCCTCGGGCAAAAAATCCATTTTTGGCAGTGATAATGATCCGGATTTGAAACTGAAATGGTGGGATACCTATGGCGTCCACCCCAACTGGCTTATTTCCAACTCACCTGATCCAATCAGCGGACAAATGCGGTGGATGGATGAAGTTGTGACGGTCAGTAAAGCATAAATGAGAAAGGGAGGTTGCGAACATGGAAGAAAATAGCCAGACGGCCAGCATATACGCACTCCTGGCGTGCATTTTTGCCACAGAAGTAACCTCTGACTTTCTGGATTATCTCAGGACTTCCCGTTTTCGGGAAGTCCTTGAGGAGCTCGATTTGAAATTCGGAAACGAGTTCTATAACCAGCAGGCAGAAGAGCTATTAGAAGAACTTGCAGTTGAATACAGTTCGTTGTTCATTGGTCCTGGTAATTTTATTTCACCTCATGAATCAGTACATCACATACGTGAAGATGGCGATTACGGGAAATTATGGGGAGCGGACACAGTTGCTGTCAACAAATTTATCAGGGCCACCGGGCTTACCTATACGTCCGATTTTGGAGGCATGCCTGATCACATATCCGCCGAACTTGAGTTTATTCAGAAAATTGAGGAGGCTATTTTCAAGGCACGAACCAATGGTGATGAGATACTTGCCACCAATCTTTTGGAGATTAAAAAGCGATTTTTCACAGAACACATTATGCCCTGGATGCCATCATTCCTCAATAAAGTTGAGGAGAAGGCGACCCTGCCGTTTTATAGTAATTTCGCTCGTCTTGCTAATAGATTCCTTGCCGCTGAGCAGGAGCAGTTATTGAGTTCTGAAGAGAAAGCTGGATGAAATACAAAGTCGCTTTTTTCAGCATTCTTTTCTTTATTATTCTTGTTCATACACCATCCAATGGTGTGTGCCAACAAACCGGAGACTACCTGGGCATTCCCTGGAACAGTCGTTTCCCAGTTATTGAGAAGCGATTCCCCGGTGTTGAGTTTGTCGAAGAAGACCGTTTCCATGTGACGCTGTTCCGACTGAACACTCCTGCTTTCGATACGAGCAGGATTGAGTTCAAATTATTTGAAGAACAGTTGATCTCTGTCACTCACTACTACGATGGTCCGATTACATCTTTTATGAATGAGAAATTTGTTCATAGCCATATCAGTAATCTTGGCCAAAGAAAGGAAATACGAAAGACCAAGGCAAATAGCCTTGCTGGAACTGCTGATGTCCAGATATGGGAATATGAAAACAATCTCGTTTTGTTTCGATCATATCCAGAAGGGCAGAAAGCATGGATCGGCAAGAAAGAGAACTCAATTATTTTTATCTTCAAACCCACCTTTGATAAAATGGTCTATTATCGTAAACATTCTGAGGGTGACCCTGTCGATACTGTCATCGATTATGATTACCTAGAGTTCTGATAGCATCTTTAAGCAGCGGGTCCGCTGCTCTACAAAAATCAATCCATGCGATACTACCTTGCTTCGGTCTTTTGTCATTATAATTTCCCGGGACAGGAAACGCCCTGGTTTTCTGATGATGTTACTTGTTAACTTCTGTATTTCACTAATAAATTCTCAGAGATACCATCTTTAAAAAGATCAGGAATATTCCCAACTTTTTTATAACCTAATTTTCTATAAAATTTTTGAGCGTGTTTATTGAAATCGCTAACAAGGATGAAAACCCTATCCGCTTTTTTAAAACCAATTTGTTCGAATTTGTTTACAAGTGCTTCTCCGATACCTTTGTTTCTGTACCTTTTCTTAACTGCAAGTGTCGCAAGATAGGAAAATTTCTGGAAACACCCATTGTTAACGACACCCATAAATCCAAGACATTGATCATTTTTATTTACAACAACGTAAACCTGCTTTTTTGAAATCATTTTTTCTAAAACTGATTCATGGGTAGAATTGTTTTTAAAATATGCATTCCAAAGATCAGAATTTTTCATGCAAAGCAGACAGTCTCGTGCTTGTCCTTTTTTTGCAATTTGGATTTTAGTTTCCATGGTGTCTGGATTGAAATTAATAACCTGCTCAAAGGCGGTAATGTTTGCCGTCCCCTGTGGTAGTTTGTTAATCTCAGTTTTTATCTGGTCGCATTTTAGTTTGCAAACAATGATATAATTATTTTCATTAACGATTTTTGATAAAACATCTTTTGCCTGGTCTCTAGATTAAATTTTTCATCTAATTCATTCCAGCCTGGAGGAAGAACAGGGCTTTTTATTCCAAATGGGCCTATCTTGTCCCCTGTGTAATATTAATTTTTTCATCAGCGCTGAATCTATTTCAACATATCATTGTAATGTATGTAAATTCTTTATGTGTTCTGACAAAAGGCCACCAAAGTTTCCTGCGACACCAGTAATTAAAACGTTCATCATTTTTCCTAGGATTGTAGCATCTCAAATTACAAGACGTGTGGCTCCCTCACTCTTTATATCTCCGCTGATTCAGCGGTTTTCCTTTGGTTCGCTGGTATTCGATCTTTCCCATCTGGACCATTTATCCATGCAATAGCATCTTCAGCTCCTTCAGACACGTACCACCAGTTAGGGAGAATTTCATGATCCTTCGATTTCAACCTCTGCAAAATGGAAGAGCATTTTCCACAAGCCGGTGTGCAGCGCAGAGGAACAGCGAAAAGGCTCTGAAGATGATCGACAACTCTCACCGGATTTTTTCCAGGAATACGATCCGAACCTTTTGCGATAAATCCTGTTGATGGTATTCTTTATATCCTAATTTTTGATAAAGCCTTATGTTGTCTGTGCTCTTCGTGCCGGTGAACAATTCAAATCGAGATACATTCGGAAAAGACTTCTCGATATTCTTCATGAGCAAGGACCCAATCCCTTGTCGCTGATAATCTGGATGAACTATCAGCCTTCCTATCTTGCAGGTACCTGAACTCAATATCGCCCTCACGGACCCGACAATCTGAGTTTCAAACTGAGCTTTAAGAAAAACACTCTCCTCAAACTCTGCCTTAATTTCGGAAAGTGTTTGAGTTAACGGAGGGATAGCCCAGTCATCATAAAGAATAGCCTCCTTTTTATAGGCTAGTTTCTGAAGTACTCGAATTTCAGCTAAATCATCTATGGTTGCCTGAACTATTTTAACATCCATACGTTTTCTATTGTCAACGCTGAGGTTTACAGGCCACGAAATACGAACGGTCCATCATGGCAGCTTCTATTTAGAAAGTTATTTATACCATTCTATATATTCCAATATATTGCCATCTGGATCTGCAAAATATACCCAGGTCTCTTCATTTGCAATTTCAAGTGGTCCTCGAATTATCTCGATATTCTTTGATCTAAGTTCGTTTATGGTTTTTTCCATATCATCGGTTACAAAGCAGATATGCGGGCAATATGGCCTTTGAAATTTCGGCTTTTCACTATAGGATTTTTTCAAATCCGAAATCAACTCCAGGCTTGTTCCTTCAGATTTGAGAAAACAATAATCCTCTTGTTGTTCCTCGTTAGTTGATCTTGATTGAAGAACAAATCCCATTTTTTCTGTATAGAATTCAATCGCCCTATCAAGGTTTGACACTTCAAGTGCGATATGATCCAATTTCGGCATTTCTTCTCCTTAGATTTATTTTTCTAACAGTCACAATGCCCATCAGGTGTATCGCGACAGCTAAGCTCTTTGCACAATCAAAAAAGGGCTCAGGGCTTGCTTTTCTGCATGCTATCATTCCAGACAGATGTGTCTTAAAGAACCATCAAAGTTAGGCCTTTGGCCTAAGGCTTGACCAAGGACGTTCTTTCTTTTATGCAAGTCAGGAACGAATCCTTTTCTAAAATTTTGTCATCTATGTTTAATGTAGTTCTTATATATATGCATACATTGATAATATCGTCAATTGCTTAGAAGAAAACACGTTCTGCTGAACGGTCAAATCACACGGAAAAATTCTACTCCCAATAATGTCTCATAATTATTTGATCTTAGGTCAAAAAGGAACTAGCCAAATTCGTATCAAACTTTAAAAAAAAACGGCAAGACCGATCGGTAAGTCAGTCAACCGATAAGTTTTGGGGGAAATAAAACAATAGATTGAACCTGGATAATTATGCAGATAATACTAATGTCAAATCATTGCCCCCCACTATCAGGGGGGCTCCCAAGCATTAGTGAGGGGGGGGGCAGTGGTAGGCTTTTACCCAATTATGAGCATATTTGAGATTATCCAACACTGCGGCACAAACGGCCAAAACCTCCTGGAATAGTGCCAGAGGACCAGAACACACACCCTTGCTTGTAGTCAACAAACCAGTACCCGCCGGGTTTACGCTGTGCGTCAACGAAGATAAAAGGCTGATCAATGGAAAAACAGGGGTGCAGATGTACACCTTTAAAATTTACGGAGGACTCCATAAGGGTGAGGGCCTCTTCAAGCGACGGTAGCCGCCAGTCATGAAAGCCGGCAAACCCCTCTTCGACGATTTTTTCAATTTTCTTCTTCATCATCCGGCTGGAACAGATATCCAGACCACCCGTCTGCCATTGCAGCCCCGTACGCTCATCAATCACGGTGAGGGAATCACCGGGATCAACAAATCCATTTATGAAACTTCCGTTGGTGTTTTTCTGGGAGTCAAAGAAATTCCACTTCTTCAGCAATGGCTCAATATCATCTTCCAGGAGAATACCTGACTGTGCCGGTACTTTTACAGATTCAAATTTCCAGACAGCCTGGCCCGTCCCGGGAAGTGGGGTTCCCATGTTTTCCACCACCGTTTTTTCAACGACCTCTCTGACATAATTTCCTTTGGTGTCATCCAGCACATTGGCAATCAACCACTTTTTCACATCTTCATCCACGGCATAGCTTCTTTCAAATCGTGAAGATGTGCCCTGTTTTTCAACACATCTTTTTACAAGATCGGCTGGGACGTCCACCTCGGCCAGAATCTTGGCATGTTTCACGGCCCGCTCCATCAGGCAGACCTTTGGCTCATCTCCCCAGTTGTCGACAAAGAAATAGTATACCTGTTCACTATTATCACGGACACGTTCACGCCCCCCCCATGACTCATAGGTACCGAAACTGAGATCAGGAGTCATCTCCCAATCAATTGGCGAGATATCCCGCTTGCCAACTCGTACTTTGTGATACATACTTGTTCTCCTAAGCTATTTGTCGTTGTCCAACCTTCACTCTGATGATACTATTGAAATAATATCAGGTTCTCTTTAACTCATCTCACACAATTATAATAATCATTATCATTAATGTCGAATATGAATTCACCTCCTGTTGGTAAAAGAGGCTTTCCTCTTCCTTTAGGGGCAACGATACTCCCAGACGGCATGAATTTTGCCATTTTCTCAAGGCATGCCCAAAAGGTTGAGCTGACAATAGAAATACCTGCCAGGGACGATACTCCTGCGGTCAAACATTCCTATTCTCTCAAACCAGGATATAACAGAACCGGTGACATCTGGCACATTTTCCTGCCACGTCGCTGGCATAACCTTCGCTACGGTTATCGTATTGATGGTGTGTCAGATCCGGTGAGCAAGGGAACTCATTTCAATGCTGCAGACATACTTATTGACCCTTATGCCAGAAAGCTTGTGCCAAGGAAATGGGGCGAACCCTCGTATTACGGAAGACAACCCTGCTGCCAGATCCCAGAACCTAGCTTTGAGTGGCATGGAGATACGCCATTAAAAATCCCACTATCCGAAACGATCATCTATGAACTTCATGTCCGTGGATTCACCAGAAGCCCAACCTCCAAAGTTGATAATCCTGGTACATATCGAGGTATTATTGAAAAAATACCGTATTTACAGTCATTGGGGATTACCGCAGTAGAGTTGATGCCAATAGCTGAGTTCAATGAAAACAACACTCCCTTCAGTCATCCTGTAACTGGAAAAAAACTAATGGATTTCTGGGGATACAACTCCATTAATTTCTTCTCACTCAAGTCAGGCTATGCCGCTGACCCCGATAATCATATTAAAGAATTCAAGGAGATGGTTCTCGCTCTGCACCGGGCAGGCATAGAGGTTTTTCTCGATATTGTCTTTAATCACACCGGTGAATCGGGCTACGACGGTCCGACCACAAGTTTTCGTGGCATAGATAATCCTGTATACTACTTGCTTGACCCGGAAAACCGAGAATATATGAACTTTTCCGGTTGCGGCAACACCATGAACTGCAATCACCCTATCGTTCGCGAACTGATAAGGAGCGCTTTGCGTTATTGGGTTATTGAGATGCATGTTGATGGATTTCGTTTTGATTTAGCATCCATTCTCGGGCGTGACAAAAAAGGGAACGTTTTACCAGATCCGCCAATGCTTGAGATAATTGCCGAAGACCCTATTCTCCGAGACACAAAAATTATTGCTGAAGCGTGGGATGCCGCAGGACTGTATCAAGTGGGTTCGTTTTCAACAGACAGCAGGTGGAGCGAATGGAACGGCAAATACAGAGACGATGTACGCAGTTTTTTTGCCGGATATAAAGACAGCGTCCAGAAACTGGCAACTCGAATTGCCGGAAGCTCAGATCTCTATCAGCAAAGTTCAAGGGGCCCTTCCAATTCAATTAACCTCATTACCAGTCATGACGGTTTCACCCTCTATGATCTTGTTTCCTATGAAAAAAAGCATAACCAGGACAATGGCGAGAATAATCGCGATGGTGAAAACCATAATATCAGCTGGAACAGTGGTGTCGAAGGCGCCACAAAATCACTAAAAATCAACCTCTTAAGAATGCGCCGCATGAAGAGCATGGCCTTGACCCTGTTGCTCTCCCAGGGAGTGCCAATGATCACCGCTGGTGATGAGTTTGGTTTCAGCAAGGGAGGCAATAATAATGCATGGTGCCAGGACAACGAAACAGCCTGGCTCGACTGGTCACGAGTGGAAAACAACAAGGAGTTGTTGCGCTTTTTCCAGTACTGCATTGCTCTTAGAAAAAAGCATACCGTATTTCGTCGGGAGCAATTTTTCAATGAGGAGACGAATCCACTGTTTGCAGAAATAACCTGGCAGGCGTTACAGCCGAAAACAACGGACTGGACAGCAGATTGCAGCCATCTTGCCTTCCTTTTAGACGGCGAGCGCCTGCGGGATGATCATTTTTTTATAATGCTGAACGGCTCAAGGGAAAAGGCAGTTAGCTTTCTTCTCCCCGGCCCACCGCATAACAAGAGTTCAGGAAAATGGCATAAAATAGCGGATACCGCCGCACTCTCTCCTCGGGATTTTGTGCACCTGAAAGATGCAGAAATATACAAAGAGGAGGAGACAATTACAGTGGAGGCGATGACTGTTGTCGTGCTCCAGGCACAGGCAGCATAAAATCTCCTTGGCTCAAAAACCGCCCAAGAGACGTGCGACCTTTTAATAATTTCAACCAAATGTTCCTAGATACTTGAAAAAATTTACCACTACAATATACTTCGCACAATGAACTACAGACAATTACTTTAACTGACAAGGTGTCAGAGAGCTTGAACCCTCAATCCCTCTGAAGGGAACACATATATTAAGTATGGAGCAAGGCACATTCCTTCTCATAGGGGATAATTATATTGCTGATTACGATTGGCAGCAACGTATGCCTCATTTTCAGGTATATAGCTTTGGCGTTGCCAAGGAAAAGGTCGAAGATCTCCTTAAAAGGATGTCGCAAATTGAACAGTCGGTCAAGGCTCCCGATATCATTGTTATCATGACAGGAATTGCCAATGTAATTGCGGAAGACTACACCTTTGTCGATCAGATTCGCCGCATGGTTATTCGACTCAGCAACACCTTTCCAGATGCGGAGATAATCGTGAATAGTCTCCCCAATATTAAGGTTAACTTCCTGGTTGAGGAGGCGATACACCATCTCAATATAAGTATCAACACCATGACCAGACAAACCGGATGCTGTTATCTGGACAATTTTGCCAAGCTTGCCAAAAACAGAAGGATTTTCAAAAGCGACGGTCTCAACCTGTCACCTGCATCCTACGATAGATGGGCCAGGTCCATTCTTGAGTATGTTGCCTTTCTCCTGGAAGATGATTAAAACTTCTGCACGATAATTCATCAACCAATTCTCTCTAGGAGTATAGAATGTTCACTTCACAAGCCCGTTACCTGTTTTCCCTGTTACTGCTCACCTTGATGGCCCTGGCGGTGACGATGAATCAATCCATTGCCGCTGACTCCTCAGCTCAAGATGATATCGTCCTCAAAACCAAGGAAGCAGCTGAAGTGCAAGTCAATTCAGGGATCGTCCTGGAGACCATGGATGCAGCGGATTATACCTATATAAAAGTTCAGACAGATAAAGAGTCCGTCTGGGTTGCCATGCCTGCCACCAAAGTCGAGAAAGGCATAAGAGTAAACTATGCTCTGGGCATGGTTGTTAGAGATTTTAAGTCTAAAACTCTGGGCAGAACTTTCACAAAAGTTATTTTTTCTCCAGGACTTACCAGTGAGACTTCTGCGCCAGTTCAAGTTCAAACAGCCCAGAAAACAACTTCAACCTCTTCGTTCAGCGAAGCTGTAAAAAAGGAAACACAGCAACAGAATCCTGTCCAAGCCCAAACGCAGCTCTCTGCGGGCAGCGCAGGGGCTACGGTGCCTTTAATTGAAGAGGCTGTCACTCCCGCTACAGGTGAAAACAGTTATACCGTCGGCCAGATTTTTGCAGATTCCAAACAACTCGACGGTAAAACTGTGCAGGTGCGAGGCAAGGTCGTGAAGATAAATCTCAATATCATGGGAAAAAACTGGATACATATTCAGGACGGCACGGGTGACCCGATGAAAAACAGCCACGATCTCGTGGTTACAAGCTCTTCTACCCCTGAGCTTGATCAGATTGTACTTGTTAATGGTAATGTAGCTGCAAACAAAGATTTCGGCTACGGCTACAAGTATGACGTTCTTATTGAAGATGCTACTTTTACGGAATAATCTTTCGGTAGGGATACGCTCGCAAGTGCGATGCCACTCTACTTTCAGCATTCTTAAACACATTTAACATCCCATGCATATTCTCATTGTCGGTCCTGGTGCCCTGGGTGGTCTCCTCGCTTCTATCCTCACCATGGGAAAACGCGACAGCGACACCATCTCCCTTCTAGATTACAACCAGACACGGGCACAAGAGATCAACAGAAATGGACTTCGTTATGAAAAGGATGGTAATACCCGAATATTCAATGTCGAGGTATTCGCCGATCCAAACAATATTGGCCATGTCGACGTCCTTTTTCTCTGCGTGAAATCCTATGATGTTGAGAAAAGCCTGCGTTTTTGTGCACCACTTCTACACCATGACTGTATGGTTATTTTTATGCAAAACGGCATAGCGCACCTCAGCCAGGAAAAACATGTTGGAGCAGCCAGTGCCGTGTTCGCAACGACAACGGAAGGTTCAACGTGCTATGGTTTCGGCCATATCTTCCATGCTGGAGTGGGAACCTCGTTTCTTGGTTTTCAGAGTACGCCTTCCCCTGAACAATCACAACTTCTCAACACAGTGGTAGAAAGAATGCGGTCAGGAGGCATGACTGCCGCCATCACCGCATCAATCCGTACGCGAATTTGGGCAAAACTTTTTATCAATGTCGGTATCAACGCCCTGACTGTCATCCACAATTGCCGAAATGGTGATCTGCTGACAATCCCCGAAGCTCAAGATCAGATGTGCCTGGCAATTGAGGAAGCAAAAGAGGTTGCTGCTTGTGAAAACATTGAAGTTTCTGACCCTCTTGGAGATACTATCAACGTCTGCAGGGCAACTGCAAGGAACATCAGTTCCATGTTGCAGGACGTGAGAAAACAAAGAAAGACAGAGATAGAGGCAATTAACGGCAAAATCGTTTCCCTGGCACAACACCATGGACTGACAGCACCGACCAATATGCACTTTGTCCAGCAAATAAGGGAAATAGAGAGAAAATATGAAATCGCTTGAGATATTGCCCCAACAGATCGGGTTTGATTTCGATGGAGTAATTGCAGATATTGGTGAAGCTTTTCAAAGAATGGCCTGTGACGAACATCAATACGCACTTGACCTTGAAGATATCACCAGTTTTCAGGTTGAAACATGCACCAATATTCCAGAAGTTGTGGTGCGCCAGATTTTTTCCGATATTCTAGAAGATTCTCTGGCAACAGGACTTCAACCCATCCCGGGAGCGCTTGAAGTACTTGCAGAACTCGCGGAACATTCCAGGGTCAGGATTATTACCGCACGCACCTTGGACCAGCCGGTTATCGATTGGCTTGACATGCACCTCTCCAGCAAAGCTTGCTCGAAAATAGATGTCATTGCCATGCATGACCACGATTTGAAGGTCAGCTATATTCAACAGAATAATCTTCAATTTTTTGTAGACGACCGAGGAGAAACCTGTGCTCAGGTAGCCAAAGCGAACCTCCACCCTATTCTCTTCAGACAGCCATGGAACAACGGCTGGAATGATTTTACCGTTGTCGACAACTGGCAGCAAATTGCAGGTTATCTCACTCAACCTCAGAACGTTTAGGACACCTTATTACGATGCAATGCCCACACTGCAAAAAGGACATAAACGTCCACCGCAACCCATTACCTACGGTTGATATCATCATCGAGATTGATGATATGATCGTGCTGATAAAACGGAAAAACCCACCTTATGGCTGGGCCCTCCCCGGTGGTTTTGTTGATTATGGCGAGTCCTTTGAAAGAGCAGCTTTGCGGGAAGCAGAAGAGGAAACGGGTCTTATGGTGCGAAATCTAAAACAGTTTCATACCTATTCAGATCCAGATCGAGATTCCAGGTTCCATACGGCTTCAACTGTTTTTACAGGGGTGGCCAGCGGAGAACCGGTTGCCGGAGACGACGCCGGGGAAGTGAAGCTTTTCAGAAAAGACAAACTGCCCGAGCTTGCCTTTGACCATGCGAAAATTCTTACCGATTACTTTATGACAAAAAAATAGAAATTGTTCCTTTTGAAAGAGACAAAACCTTCAACCAGGAAACTGAATTAAAAGGCTATGTCAACCAGACGATGCAAAACCCAATAGCTAAAAAGACCCATACCTATGGATCCATACAGAAGCATTCAGGGCATGCATTCCTGCCCGTATTTCCGGGCAATAAAATAAAACGTAACCAACCCTATCAAGCCGGAAACAATTACAAATGCAATTTCCTGCATAAATCACCTCATCCGCGAACACGTACTCCCGTTTTTTTGCGCAGCCTGATGGACTGAGGCGTCACTTCCACCAGTTCATCATCATTTATATAGGCAATACATTCCTCAAGGCTCATCAGCACAGGCGGAGTAAGAACAACCGCATCATCTGTTCCCGAGGCACGTACATTGGTAAGTTTCTTCCCTTTCGCCGGGTTGACAACCAGATCTGCCGGTCTGGCATTTTCGCCAACAATTTGCCCCTGATACAACGGAACTCCGGGGTTAACAAAAATCTTTCCTCTTTCCTGGAGATTGAAAAGAGCATAGGCCACAGCGGTACATGGCTCTTTTACCACCATTACCCCATTTATCCGGTTGACGATTTCGCCAGCATATGGACCATATTCGGAGAAGACATAATTCATCATGCCCATACCCTTGGTATCCGTCATGAATTCTGAGCGATACCCCAGCAGGCCACGAGTCGGAATTTTAAAAATCATCCGGATCATGCCATGCTCACTGCTCATCTCCTCTATCTGTCCCTTGAGCTGACCGAGTTTTTCCATAACCGGCCCCTGGTACCTCTCGTCGACGTCCACCGTGAGCTTTTCGTAGGGCTCGAGAGTCTTGCCATTCTCTTCCTTGAAGATAACCTGGGGACGAGTGACCTGAAACTCATATCCTTCCCGACGCATTTTCTCGATCAGGATAGACAAATGTAGCTCCCCGCGCCCGGAAACCTTGAATCCCACCATATCACTCAAAGCTTCAAACTGCAGGGCTACGTCTGCCAGGATCTCACGGTTGAGTCTCTCTTCTATATGCCTTGAGGTAACAAATTTGCCTTCCTTTCCGGCAAAGGGAGAGTCATTGGGCAGAAAATTCATCGAAATTGTCGGGGGATCAATAGCAATAAGCGGCAATGGTTGAGGATCATCGGGATCAGTAAAGGTTACCCCAACAGTAACATCATCCATACCGGCAACAGCGACTATTTCACCCACCGAGGCACTGTCAACAGCGACTTTGCCGTCACTTTCAAATCGAAATATCTTGCTGATCCGCACCGGTTTTATGGACCCGTCTCTTCTGGCAACAACTATTGGTTGATTAATGGACATGGTTCCGTTGACCACTTTGCCTATTCCAAGTCTGCCGAGATATGGCGAGTAGTCGATGGTGCCGACCTGCATCTGCAACGATGCCTCCGGTGACCCGAGAGGTGCCGGAACATGCTCCACTATCATATCAGAGATATGGCGCATACCCTCATCACCTATGGGATCCGTCGGATCAAGAAGGGAGTACCCCTCTTTAGCGGAAGCATACACCACTGGAAAATCGAGAATATGATCTGGAGCATTGAGTTTGACAAAGAGGTCAAAAACCTGGTCAACCACCCAGTCACAGCGCGCCGCTGGTTTATCAATTTTATTAATAACTACAATGACAGGTAGCTTATTTTCCAGAGCTTTTTTCAGGACAAAATAGGTTTGCGGCATGGGTCCCTCCTGGGCATCAACCAACAATAAGGCACCATCTGCCATGCGCAGTACTCGCTCAACCTGACCGCCGAAGTCAGCATGCCCCGGGGTATCGATGATATTTATGAGATAGTCGCCGTACTTGTACGATCCATTTTTGGAGGTAATGGTAATACCACGCTCACGCTCAAGATCCATAGAGTCCATAAGCCGCTCAGCCACTTCCTGGTTATCACGAAACATTCCCGATTGTCTAAAAAGCTGATCAACCAGGGTTGTTTTCCCATGATCGACGTGGGCGATAATTGCCGCATTGCGGATCTTCTGATGTTCCATCACTTCTTCCTGCACCCTTGAACCGGGTATTATATTAGTTCTGCCATTTGAAAAGGTATGACAGAAAATAAAAAATGCACCCGCATGAAACGAGTGCATTCCTTCTGGCAAAAAAACAACTTCACGCTCTAAAACATTCCATACTACCCGGTTCCAAGATTATAAGCAAGAGCATTAGTTATATCCCATTGACTTACCGAAATTAAAAAAAATGATATTTTAAGGAAAATATTTTCACAGGATCCATGTTTTGTGAGAAAAATGTCAGATCCATCCTGCTAAGATACATATATAGGCCTCTCTCCAATTGTTGTGGTTGCTGATGTTGTTTCTTTGGCGATGCCTCCCCTTCATCTGCTCAATCACCTCACCTATAAAAAACACGGGAGAGCCCTATCTGAGCAATCTGCTCCGAATCATGTTTCAAGTAACATGCAATACCAGCTCGTTAAAGCTTGCTTGTTTATTTGAGACAGAGAAAACACTCTGTAATAAAAATTCATTCAGGAGGATCGGCTATGTTTGAGACTATTGTTGAATTTCTCAAAGGATATCCCATCAGCTGGCAAATTATTTTGGCGGTTATTTGCTTGGCCATCTATTGCCTGAATCGCTTTAACACCTGGACGGAAGTTGAAGTCACTCTGGGCAAAGAAAGTCCGCCACGACATTACACCACAAAAAATCGTTATACTATCTACGCAGTACTGTACACCTTCATGATTGAGGTTATATATCTGTTGTTACTCAGTTTTCCAGGGGTGCTCATTGCAATTGATAGACATTTGAAAATAAACGTGCTCACTTTGGAAGACCTGAGCAGCAAGGACTTCCCACTGGTCCTTCTGGTCATAGCAATTGCTGTGGTTCCGAATGTAAAGCCGTTGCGAAAAAGTGAAGGAAGACTGAGAACCTGGTTTCATCGTCAGGCCTTCATCCCCTCACAGGCGGGCTCCCTGGTTAATCAGTTGCTCAACAAACACTCTCGATTTTTAATTAAGACCCATGAATGTGACGATATTCTGGGAGACCTGCAGCAATATCTGCCAGAAAATTGCGATCCGCTCGAATCCAGTCATGACATTTGGCATAAATGGTTTAAATTGCTGTGCCTGCGTAAAAAAATCAACGAATGGCAGCAGGACCCCAAAATCAATCAGTTCAGTTTTGATTTTGGCAAAGCATTCAAGGAAAACCAGCACCTGTTCAATGAACTTGAACGCGACATGAAGTATTATGCCCGAAGAAACAAGGCCCATACAGCACAAGCAAATGTGGCGGTTTCTGCTGAAGACCGTGAATACATCAACCGCGAGGAGGATAGCCTCGACCTTGTCAAAGATAAGCTTAACAAAGAAATAGACCACCTACTGAAATTAATATATGAATATATCTGCTGTGGAATTCTAAGTACTGAGCGGAGTAAAGCTGGAAGAAGAGAAAGGTTTGAGTCTTTTCATCTTTACCCTGTTTTTGAAGAACAGCTTCCCTTTGTAGCTGATTCCCTGCTCATGGCAATGTTTTTTGTCTTCACCGTTACGAGTCTTACCTCAATGGTATATCATTACATGACCAAACCGGAATTTGAAATACTCAGAGCCCTTGATGTCGGCATGATACACACAATCATGCAGGGCTTTTGTATATTTATTGCCTACTTCATCTATCGTAAATTTGATAGCGCCGGGTGGCTTAGCCCTCGCAATAAATATAGTGGCGGAATAGTGGTTGGCCCTCTGCTTCGCTGGTCAGTAAGTGTGTCTATCAGCTATATCCCAATTCTCTTCATCCTCATTTTCTGGATGACTCTCCGTAAAGACACCACGTTTATGCTAGCCTTGGAGAGAAACTGGTTCTGGCCTATCCCTGTGGCCGTTACCACCTCGTTTATCATTTATTATTTAAGCACAATAAGGATGACCAAACCTTCTTTCTGGCGTGACGGCCTGATTCAGGCGTCTGTTCAGGGGGCTGCCGGTTTTTTCGTTGCCTATCTTGCTGTCTATGAGCTTGACATTGTCTCTCACGCTCATAGATGGGATGTAGGAAATGCCTTAATAGGCTATATCACCCTGACCTTGGGATTGACTGGATGGTGTATTGGCCGTGTTTTCCCGTGCGAGTACAGCAGAGCGCTACAGACGAGACACATTGAGAGACGCAGGAATAAACGGGTGAACCTGGCTGTGCCGACCGCGATTATCACAGATAAGGAATATACCGTTGAAAAATCTGTTCTATCATCATCAGGTGCAGGACTTTCCATTGAGTTACCGGAGAAAGTCGGCTCATCCCTGCAGTTTGAGATTCCCGGTTTAGGTTCTTTTGTGGCCAGAATCATTCGAAAGGCGGCTGGAAAAACCTATCTGGCATTCATGATTGATGAAGATGAAAGAAACAGGTTATCCGGCTTTCTTAATCACCAGCCGGGTTAATTCCAATATTTCATGTGTATGCTGGACTCATCTACATAATGACTCCAGAATTTATCGGATTCATTGATTGTTTGATCGAGGAAGACTAAAATTATCAGCGATCTTTATTCATTCGCTTGAAAAAAAGATATCGCCATAATAGGCAACGGCCCTGCTGCCAGAATTATCGGTATCGGTCATGATCGCGATGCCCTCAATGATCTCAGGCTCAAGGCCAAAGCAGGCCAATATATCTTTTTGTACATTTCTCTTTTCCGCAACCCACACTCCATGCGGCGAGCTCTTTGATTGCAGTGCCATCATCTGAGCATTTTTAGTAAAGGCACTGCTCCAGCTTTCACCTCTCGGATAGCTGGAATTCCATACATAATTCAATGCTTCTGTCTTCCAGAACCAAAAGCCTCCTTTAAATATTACATAGACTCTGGCAGGATAATCATCTCCCTCCTCCGTTTTTTCATCCTTCACGTCAGGGACCTGCTCCACTCTCCAGGACCAGTTCAGATACGGCGTTTCCCTTATATCAACTACTACTTGCCTCAATAGACCGGAAGCAGAACCGTCACTTCTTGCCTGTATTACCCAGCCCTTTTGCTCGTCATCATAAAAAGAATAATGTGTTTTCCCGGCAAACTGCTTTTCCTGCCAGCTACTGAGCGATTTCTCACTGAATTTACCGATATATACTTTTTTTTGCCGGGCGGAAGCGGGCAGGGAAAACATGAAACATAGAAGCAAGACATTAATGTAACGATAAGGGGACATGGGATACATGCTCTGCAACGGGCCAAGAGATATAGCCTCTCAACCCTTTTTAAACTCTCAGAAATCTTGCCTTTAACAGCGGAGACAGATTCCTGGCGTTACGAAGAGGCAGGGTGTAACTGATACAATATTAATGCTTAGTGGAAATTGTGCCTTCTGAGATGAGCATTTCTAAAAATATTTCCTCGGGGAGGGGTTTACTGAAATAGTAGCCCTGATAATCGGTGCATCCTCTTTTCTTCAGATATTCAAGTTCCTGTTCATTTTCGACGCCTTCGGCAATCACCTGGAGGCCAAGATTTCTGGCCATCATGATAATGGTATCCACCAACACCACATCGGAATGACTATTACCAATAACGTTGACAAAGGATCTATCAATTTTAAGAGTATGCAGAGGCAGGCTCTGTAAATAACTCAGCGATGAGTATCCGGTTCCAAAATCGTCAATGGAAAATTTAATTCCAATATCACGAAGCTGAGTAATCGCCTCAACAATTTCTTTTCCGGTTGAGATAAGACTGCCTTCAGTAATTTCAATACCCAGACAATTGGGTTCTGCGCCAGTTTCCTGAAGTACTGCTTTCACATTTTCTACAAATTTACTATCAGCAAGTTCTTTGCCGCTGATATTGACTGAAATAATATGATCTTCTTTGAGCCAGCCGGAAGTCTGCCACTTACGTATATTACCGCACGCCGTTTTAAGTACCCATTTCTCGATATCGGCCATGATTGAGGTTTCTTCAGCAACAGGTAGAAATTCTCCCGGAGGGACAAGCCCCCTATGCGGATGTTGCCAACGCAACAGCACTTCTGCTCCTATTATGCTGCCATCTTGTCGAAACTGAGGTTGATAATAGAGCAAAAGCCCTCCCTTATCCAGAGCTTGACGCAATTCCGTATGGATGAGCAACCGCTCGTCAGCAGCCTTTTGCATGCTGGGCAGGAAAAACTGAACATTATTACGGCCCGCCTCCTTGGCCTTATACATTGCAGTGTCAGCCTGTTTAAGAATATCGTCAGCGTTCGTACCTTTCTTAGGAAAAAGGGACACGCCTATGCTTGAAGTAAGATGCATCTCATGACCTTCTACTTTGCACGGGGCGGCAAGACAGAGCCTGATGGCATCGGCAATTTCCATGACAATATTTACCGTACGCTTTAAATTGGCATCCAATTCTGTGAGAACAACGACAAATTCATCGCCACCCATCCGGGCGACAAGATCTTCATGCCTGATATTGCCGGTTATCCTATTTGCCACCAGCTTGAGTATTTCGTCACCAACGGAATGGCCAAGCGAATCATTGATATTTTTGAAATTATCCATATCAATGAAGAGTAGCGCGCCATAATAGCCATGTCGACGCGACCGTGAGATTTCATTGCTCAGCTGATTATTCAACAGACGACGATTCGGTAGCCCGGTCAATGAATCATAGGTCATATGGTACTGGATCTGCTGCTCCGAGAGCTTTTTCTCAGTAAAATCTTCAACAATACCGACACCTCCAGTGATTTTCCCTTTGGAATCTCTTATGGCTGTAAAAAAAGCCCGGACTGGAGATTTTTTGTTTCCTGTAACGGAGGTGTATTCTCCTTCGAAATAGCCAGCGCCACTGTCAAGTGATTCCTTGATGGTGTTAACCACGCCCTGTTGTTTAAGTGATGCCAACATGTTGAGCCCAATCAATTTTTCTTGAGTAGACCCCAGAATAGCAGTAAAAGCTGCATTACAGTCGACAATCACACCTTGAAGGTCATATTGGAAAATCCCTAAAGGAGAGTTATTAAAGATATGACGATATCGTTCCTCGCTTACCTTCAAGTTGTTTTCCCGTTCGGTGGCTTGTAGCCGAAGTTCAATGTTTTCAGAGATATTTCTGTTAATCCTGACAGAACCTATCAGGGTGATCATGAGAAACAACAGTGTCAGCATGGCAGTAACGGGGGCAAGAACGATGTCCAGGGTCAACATCTTGGCCGCAGTCGTTAAAAGAATCAGTGACAGAAAACCGATCACCGCCGGTAAACTTGGACAAAGAAACACTATGCCACCCGCCGCGACTCCAACAATGATCAGGAAATGGATTGTTTGCAGAGGTTGGTTCTCAAGCGGAAACATAAAAAAAAAGGTGGAACCCCAAAGAGCTGCAATGAGATAGGTTCCAACCACGAACATCAAGTGCAATGTGGAAATGCTCAAGGAGGCAGGAATACCCTTTTGATATGCAATCACCATAATAATCCTAAAACCCGAGATAATTGCAAACACCGTAAACCAGAGAACAATAACACCTGTATCGACGACATCTTTCAAGATCAGACAAAGAAAAGCACCCACAAGCACTGCCATTACTTGGGAAAACATTGAATTTGTATAAAGCAGGCGTACCTGTTCTACAAATACCAGTTTTTTCGTCTCTTGATTCATCTTCATCTAATTGCCGGAGAGCTTAATTTTTCAGTGTAAATCATAATAATAGAGATAGTACGCGAATAGCTGATAAAAGTAAATTACAGATTGGTAATTTAGAAAAACACTCAAACAGTTTTCTCCCGGGACACTTTAAGCTTTTGCCAGTTTTGCAATACTCCATTTGAATCAAAGAGTTAAAAGGAGTAGAGTGTTGATGCTACAGTAACTTTTTATCTAGCCAACAACCTCAGACCCAGCCATTATATATATGACATCAGCGAACCAGAGTAGCAAACAGAGCGCTGGCGAGACGCCCCCCCAAGGACAGCTAGGCACCTTTGCCGGAGTGTTCACGCCAAGCATCCTTACCATTTTGGGCATCATTCTCTTTCTACGGCTTGGCTATGTAACGGGAAGCGCCGGAGTTGCCAGGATTCTCATCATTTTAGCGATCGCCAACACTATTACTATCCTGACCAGTCTTTCACTTGCCGCCGTCGCCACCAATCTCAAGGTGAAAAGCGGTGGAGACTATTATCTGATATCCCGTACTCTCGGTTATAAGTTCGGTGGTTCAATTGGGATCGTACTCTACCTTGCCCAGTCAGTATCGGTTGCCTTTTATTGTATTGGCTTCGCTGAGGCAGCAAGCTCCATGATGAGTGTAGCTGTGCCGCCAGTAATAATTGCAGGTATTGCAGTTGCTGCCCTTTTTGTTCTCGCGTGGCTTGGCGCGGACTGGGCTACCAAGTTCCAATACGTCGTTATGTTGCTGCTTGTTCTTGCTCTTGCCTCTTTTTATGTTGGTGGAATCGAGCATTGGCAAAAATCTATCTTCCTCTCCAACTGGAACACTCCTGAACAGACTCAACCCTTCTGGCTGCTTTTTGCTATTTTTTTCCCGGCTGTAACAGGCTTCACCCAGGGTGTAAGCATGTCTGGAGATCTCAAGGACCCAGGTAAGAGCCTTCCTCTTGGCACATTTCTGGCGGTGGGCTTTTCTATTCTGGTCTATCTCAGCGTGATTATCCTCTTTGCCGGTGCACTTCCAGGCATGACACTTATAGAGGATTACCAGGCGATGCAGCGTGTATCCAGATATGGTTTTTTAATTGATGCCGGGGTCATTGCGGCGACACTCTCTTCAGCAATGGCTTCATTTATGGGTGGTCCGCGTATTCTTCAATCACTTGCTGCTGATCGTATCTTTCCGGTTCTATCTTTCTTTGCCAAAGGCACCGGAGAAACAAACAATCCGAGAAGATGTACCATACTCACAGGCTGTATTGCCCTTTTCATCATAAGTCTTGGTCAGCTCAACCTTGTCGCCCATATCGTCTCCATGTTTTTTCTTATCTCCTACGGGCTGCTCAACTACGCTACCTACTATGAGGCAGATACCGGTTCGGCCTCTTTTCGCCCGAGATTCCGTTTTTTCAACAAATATCTCAGTCTTATAGGCTGTCTTATTTGTCTCGCTATTTTACTGGCTTTGGACACAAACAACGGCATTGTCGCCCTTTCTATAATGTTTGCCATTTTCCTTTATCTTAAAAAACGTGACATACCTTCACGCTGGTCAGACTCCAGCAGATCTCATGCTTTCAGCAGAGTAAGAAAAAATCTCCAGCAAATGGCAGTAATGCCGGAACATCAAAATGATTGGTATCCTCATTTGCTTGCCTTCACCAACAAACGTGAATCACGTCAAAAACTCCTCCAGTTCGGTGATCTGATCAGTGGCGACACCGGAATGATCAGTGCGGTTCAAATAATTCCCAACTACGGAATCGCGTCCAGGAAAAGACAATCTGAAGCTCTAAAAGAATTAAAAGAGGATATCATCAAGAGCGAAGTAGTATGTTATCCCAAAATTATCAGTACCGCTGATTTTTCAGTTGCACTTTCCATAACATTACAAGCTCAGGGTGTTGGTCCCTTAAAGGGCAACATCATGTTAGCGAACTGGTATAAAGTTTCCAACAGTCAACTACCGGGGCTTGATCGCCTTAAATACGGTCACAATCTGAGAACGGCCTATCGTCATGGCTACAACCTTGTTCTTTTTCACTGTGACAGCGATAAATGGACACACCTTCTCTCCTCTGAAAGCAGCAAGAAAAGGATAGACATCTGGTGGGAAGAAGACGACAACAGCAGCAGACTCATGCTTCTCTTCGCCTATCTAATCACCCGCAATAAAATGTGGAATGACTCTGAGATACGGGTTCTGACCTCACAACAGGGCGTCCATTTCACCAAAACGCGTGACAACCTCCTGCAGCTTTTCGAGGAAGCCAGGATTCCCGCCGAACCGCACTTGACTGCAGACATGAAACCTGAGACGGTGCTGGAATATTCGTCTAAAAGCAGCCTGGTCTTCCTCCCCTTCAAAATTCAACAATCCAGACTCACTGATGTCTGCGGTTTTAGTCTGGACCGCATACTGCCCGGGCTTCCGGCTGCTGCCATGGTAATGGCCGCTGAAGAGATAGACCTTGACAGCGAACCCGAGGAAGGACTTGCAGCAGAACTGGCCAAAGCAATGGATGATCTCTATGATGCAGAAAAACGGTTGCGACGAAGGGAACGGGATGAACAAAAGGCACTGGATGAAATTGAGAGAGTCACCTCTCGACTCGCCGATATTAAAACAATGCCCGACAGTGAAACTCCCACACTAGAAGTAGTGGAACTTGAAAAAAACCTGGCATCCGCAAAGAAACGAAAAGAACAGCTTTTCCGTAAAACAGCTAAGAGTAAAGCCCGCTTTGATCTTGCGGTCGATCACGTTAGAGAACTGGGTGGCATGATAAATGATGATAAATAGGAGATCTTAATCAACCCAATCCCGGGGTGAAAACAATTTCATTTCACCCTCTGGGCGTGCCCGCTGCCCCCATCCTCTGCGTTATCAGGGGCTTACAGTGGAAGTGATGAGAAATTCGTGCAAAGTTCCGTTAAGCAAGTACTCACAATGTTTTTATTTGGGCATGTGCGATAGCAAGAATCGGTGTAGATGCCCTACCTTTATTTGGCCCGACAAAATAATTGTCAGCAAAATAGTTGTTAGTTATATTTTTGATATTACAGAATTTTCGTTCTGAAAGAAATTGTTCGAGACCGCTTTTTCCAATACCGAAAAGAAGCGGTTCAGTGGATTTTTTTGCTATTTTCAACCATTCTATTGCCTCTTTACGGTCAGATTCCCCAGAGACAACTTCTTGATATGTATAATCAAAAATTATGCCGCTTCCCTCTCCGCTATTCTGAGCAACAACTGCAAGAGTTGCATCCACTGATTCAGCATCAATATACATGCTGACCCCTTCCCAGATAAACAATGTTGTCAGGTGTCTCGTATCCATTGGCAGAGAGACATGCCTCTAGATTGTTCCTGTGAAAATCAACAGGGATAAAGGTCACATGTTCCGGCAGCTTATGAAAAACTGCGGAAATCTTTTCCTTTTTAACACTTTGAGTGGCAGGTTGATCAACTTCGAACACCTTGACGTTCTTTCTCAACCCATCAAAACGATATGCTCGGGAATCGTACCCCGCCCCCAGAATCACCAGTTGTTCAAGACCGTCATTCAGGTAATTCTGCAAACAGTCATCAATATACCTTGTCCGTGCAACAAAAAATTCATGAAATCCCGGCAAAAGATTTTGGAACAGTCTCAGCCCCTCTTCGCTGGGAATTTCCACTTCACCTACAACGGTAAATCCAGGTGGAAGAAAACGTCCGGCCCAAGGATCATAACATACTCTTGCCCCAGGTCCCTTTAGCGATTCAATCGCCCGATGCGCAGCTACAATTCCTGCCGAACGGCTTTCTTTGTATGTTTCCATCTCATCCTCCCTGGTTTCGGGTTCAAAAGATATCATGTCTACCGAGTCTTTTGCAAAACTGCCGGAAAAGAACAAATGCCTGATCTGAAGACCATCGGATACAATTTTGTATTTTTATTATCCCGATTTTATAGATTTTGACAACCTCCTGTTTATCTAATCAAAAAAACAGCGGACAATCTTGGTCCTGCGAAGCGAGTGAAGAGAAAGCATATACACCTAACAAGATTTCTCCTTAATCATTGAAAAAATTTCTCCCCTTTAGTACCACTTATACTGATTACAATTGGGAATGTGTCGGTGAATTGCAAATTTCAATTAACAACAAGCTGCTCCGACTTTCTCACTACCAGTATGTTGTGTAATAGCAGAGAGGCCATTATGGATGAGCTATTCGAATATCAAAAGGATATGATTTGGGTGAAGGAATATCCCATTAAATACGCAGGAACAAGGTTTAATGCCCGTATGACTGTTGTCCGGTTGAGCAATGGCAATCTCCTCATTCATTCTCCTTGTGAAATTACTGATGAAACTCAAAGCATACTCAACAATCTGGGTAAAGTTGAGTTTATAGTCGCACCAGGATACTACCATTACTTCTACGTAGGTTCCGCCCAGAAAGCCTTCCCTGAAGCGGAAACATTTATCTGTCCAGGAATCGAAACGAAATTTCCGAAAATCGAATTCGACTGGATTTTAGGAGACAAACCAGATTCTCGCTTACAGCAAGACTTTGAGCAAGTTCTGGTTCGTGGAAATAAGTACATCTGGGAAGTTGCCTTTTTTCATAAACAAACCAAAACGCTCATACTTGTTGATTTGATAGAAAATTTTACCGATAAAACAAACAATGTAAGTTGGTCTTTAAAATTGTGGTGGAAAGTGATTTTTCATATGTGGAAAAATCCAAAGCCGGCCCCTGAATATCAGTTTGGTTGGAAAGACAAGACTGCTGCTCGCAGATCTTTAAAGAAAATCCTGCAATGGGATTTCGATAAGATTATATTATCACACGGCGACCTCATAGAGGAAAATGCAAAAAGTATCGCATCAAAGGCTTGGAAAAAACCATTAAATAATTAATAAATTTAATGTAATGACATACGATCATCTCTTCACCATATGAAATGTGACCCTCTGGTGAACCTTTGATTCTATTCTTATTCAGTGCGAGGAAATCCAGTGACATTAGAAAGAAAGATAGCAAATATATTCAATTTGACCGATGAGAACTGGATGAAACATGCCAATCCCATCAGCGTTTGGACCAGATATTCAGTTTTGCCTGTCATTGTTATAGCTTTTTGGAGCAGAATTTGGATAGGCTGGTGGTGTCTGTTTCCGGGTGTTCTCTCCTTATTTTGGCTGTTTTTTAACCCTGTGATTTTTAAAAAACCCAAATCAACTAAAAATTGGGCATCCAAAGCGGTTTTAGGTGAACGAGTCTATCTTAATAGAGATAAGGTTAAGATTCCCAATCACCATGATATACCTCTACATTCTATCTTAAATGGCGTATCCTCAGTGGGATTAATTTTGTCCATCTGGTCCACTGTCTATTATTCCGAATGGGGTGCTGTCCTAGGAGTAACTACTACCTATCTTGGCAAAAGTTGGTTTCTTGATCGTATGGTTTGGCTGTATGAAGATATGAAAAACGAAAATGAAACTTACAAAAGCTGGGAATACGGCACATAATTAAAGGTTTCGCCGCACAAGCCGGTGATCATCACCACCCAAATCCTTGATTCAATGATCTCAAGCCTATCCTCCGTGGTCCGGGCTGAAGCCTCAGGCACCGCCAATGCAGTAAGACGTCTGCCGCCACAGACTGCCTGAACCGCTAACGTGATCAGAATGCATACTATTGAACCTGAATAAGGAGAACAGAATAGTGAAAAAAATTACAATGTAGTGTAAAATAAAGAATAATTAATATGTTTTATGACAACGAAGAGGAGGTGCAAATACTAAAAAACGCCGTGACACAAATAGTTAACGGGAAAATGTTTTTCCCGTCACCTTTTTCATCAGCACCCATGGATTGATATGGTTCAAAAACGTAAGTTCTTTATCCTCGACACCAACGTAATTCTCCACGACAGTTCCTGCATAAATCACTTTGAAGAACACAATATAGTTCTCCCCATTACCGTTCTTGAGGAACTTGATAGCTTTAAAAAAGGTAATCAAACTATAAATTACCATGCCAGAGAATTTGTACGCTCGCTAGATAGTCTCCGTTCAGAAGAGATGTTAAACGGGGGCTTGAGACTTGGCCAAGGCAAAGGCAGGCTTTTTATTCGGTTGGAAAGGAAAATGCACGAGGACCTCACCTCCATTTCCTTCGATTTTGCAAAAAAAGACCACCAGATTCTTAACATCGGCTACTATGTCTCCCTTGAACATAAGGACACCCAGGTTGTTCTGGTGAGTAAGGATGTCAATCTCCGGATGAAAGCGAGATCCATCGGCCTCCTTGCAGAAGACTATACCACAGATAACATTCCTGATCCCGATACCCTTTATTCCGGCTGTCGATACGAAGAGGAAATACCCGCTGATCTGATCAAAAAAATTTACGCGGAAAAATCGGGATTTCCCGCTGAAGAGCTGGAATTCGACAGAAAGCCAAACCCCAACGAGTTCATGGTTCTGCGAAATGGCAGTAATTCTGCTTTAGCTATGCTGAACAGCAGTGGGGAAATGATTCAGCGTGTCGATAAGCAAACAATCTATGGCGTAGTGCCGCGTAACGCCGAGCAAACCTTTGCCGTCCATGCGCTACTTGATGAAGCGCTGCCGCTGGTGACAATCTCTGGCAAAGCCGGCACTGGCAAAACCCTGCTTGCCCTGGCCGCAGCCCTTGAAGAACGCAAGAACTACCGCAAAATCATGCTTGCCCGTCCGGTGATCCCTCTATCGAATAAAGATATTGGCTACCTTCCCGGTGATATCCAGTCAAAACTGAATCCATACATGCAGCCACTCTATGATAATCTTGCCTTTATCCGCAGCCAATTTCCCGAGAATAGCGAAATGCACCAACGACTGCACAAGATGATGGAGGAGGGGAAACTCTGCATCGAGCCGCTTGCTTACATGCGCGGCCGCAGCCTGGTAAAGATGTATATGATCGTTGATGAAGCCCAGAACCTCACTCCGCATGAGGTGAAGACAATAATTACCCGAGCCGGAGAAGGCACAAAAATAGTGTTTACCGGGGATGTTCATCAAATTGACCACCCCTACATCAACAGCCGCTCAAATGGGCTGAGCTATTTAATCAGTAAAATGCAGGGCCAGGCAATGTATGCCCACATTGACTTGAAAAAAGGCGAGCGCTCTGCTCTTGCCGAGCTGGCAAGTAATATACTGTAGCCATAATATAAATAACGGAAAGTGGGCGACACAAGTTGACACTTTCCGTTTTTGTGTGCTCTAGCCGCACTCTTTCTGTCGGAACAAAACAAATTCCAACTCACCCTTATGTAGATCGTAGTTTCAAGCGATTTTCCTTGCAAGTTTTGCTATCTTTTTCTAGTCTTTTTCATTGATCGTGATTGAAAAGACACCAACATCATACCAGACACATGACCCTCCGGTTTGTTTTTTTTGCAGAACTGCTGACCGGCTATACCGTTTGCAGAACCAATTCCCGGCGACAAATACATGCTGGAGTGGTGTTCCCATGGTCCAGGAAGATTCTCGTTTAACGGTACTTTTCAGCAGTGTTTTTAGCTAATAAATCACTATCAAATTCAGCAATACAAACAATATATTTTGTTCGTCAACTTGAAGTATCAACTACGGGAGGAGTGTATGAAAAAGAGTATTTTAACGGTGTTTTTCTTCTTTATTGCTGTCCAATTCTGTGCCGCAGAGCCGGTAAAGATAGGGATGATAACAACACTTTCCACCAAAGCCGGATATCTTGGAGAGGATATTCGTGACGGATTCAAACTTGCTATTGATCAGGAGGGCGGTAAGCTTGGCGGTATCCCCGTGGAATTGATGGTTGAGGATGACGGCAGGAAACCGGAAAAAGGTAAACAGATTGCCGAGAGATTCATCAAAAAAGACAATGCCAAGATACTCACCGGTATAGTATTTTCCAATGTTGCCATGGCAGTTGTACCCAAGGTTGTTCGCGAAGGCACAGTCTATCTGAGCACCAACGCCGCCCCTTCAAAGCTTGCAGGTAAAGGTTGTGATCCAAATTACTTCAGTGTTTCGTATCAGAACGACAACCTTGATGAGGTTGTTGGCCAATATGTGAGTGAAGCCGGTCATAAAAGTGTCTACCTGATTGCTCCAAATTATCCTGCTGGCAAAGACCATCTCGCCGGATTCAAGCGCTATTACCAAGGCACTATAAAGGGCGAGGTCTACACCAAGCTTGGTCAATCCGATTATGCCGCTGAAATTGCAGCCCTTCGTGCTGCCAAGCCGGAAGCTGTCTTTTTCTTTCTGCCCGGCGGCATGGGTATCAATTTTCTTAAGCAGTATGCCCAGGCGGGTCTTTCCAAGGAAATTCCTGTCTATGGCCCAGCCTTCTCATTTGACGAGCGGATACTTAAGGCGGTCGGTCCGGCAGCAATGGGGGTTAAAAACGGTTCCCAGTGGACCCACGATCTCGACAATCCTGCCAATATTGAGTTTGTCAAAGCCTACCTGAAAGCATACGGCCGCATGCCAACCCTCTATGCGGCACAGGGATATGACACCGCCAGACTAATAGGCTCAGCACTAAAGGCGGTGAATGGTGGACTTGGTGATCTGTCAATGTTCAAAGCAGCCCTGAAAAAAGCTGATTTTGATTCGGTGCGCGGCAACTTCAGATTCGGCACTAATCAGCATCCGATTCAGGATGTTTATATCCGTGAAGTCGTCCAGACTGAAAACGGCTACACCAATAAAACAGTGAAGAAGGTTTTCGCAGATCATGTAGATGCCTACGCTTCAGAATGTCAAATGTAGCAAGGTGAACAGGGGGGTTTAGGCCCCCCGCCATTATGCTTCTCGTTGTTGAACAATTCCTCAATGGTCTCCAGCTGGGGATTACCCTGTTTTTAATGTCGGCCGGACTCACCCTGGTTTTCGGCATAATGCAGGTTATCAACCTTGCGCACGGATCATTCTACATGATAGGCGCCTATGTCTGTGCAACGGTTACCGCAAAAACCGGCTCGTTCATTCTTGGTCTCCTTGTTGCTCTTCCTGCTGCCGCGCTGTGCGGTATGCTGGTTGAATGTATAGTACTGCGCCACCTGTATAAACGAGAACATCTGGACCAGGTTCTGGCCACCTTCGGGCTGATACTCTTTTTCAACGAATTCACCAGAATAATATGGGGGAGGCAGCCCCTCTATCTTGATGTCCCACCATGGCTCCGTGGCAGCATAGAACTTCTTCCCGGCCTTAACTATCCGGTATATCGTCTTGCGGTCATTGGGGTTGGGCTTACTGTGGCACTATCACTATGGCTCATGTTTTCACGTACCAGACTGGGCATGCGAATACGTGCCGGAGCCTCAAACCGGGACATGATTGCCGCCCTCGGAGTGAACATCAAACTGCTCTACACCCTGGTGTTTGGACTCGGCACGTTGCTCGCAGGGCTAGCGGGCTCCATGGCGGGTCCAATTCTCGCTGTTGAATCCGGCATGGGAGAAAGCATACTCATCCTCACTTTTGTGGTTATCGTCATTGGCGGTATCGGCTCAATTCGCGGTGCCATAGCAGGTGCGTTGCTGGTCGGTCTGGTCGACACCTTAGGCCGGGCCTTTTTACCAACCCTTTTTCGCCTGGCTTTTGATTCAGCAACAGCTGACGCAGCCGCAGCCTCACTTGCATCGATGGCTATCTATATTCTCATGGCTGCGATTCTCGTCTGGAAACCAAAGGGCCTCTTTCCTGCTCACAGCTGATGAAATCACAAACACGTAAAATTACCTTTATTGCCTTAGGGGCCATCTTTTTTCTCTTCCTGCCTGTGGTGGCAACTCTTACAGGTGAGAGTTATTTCATATCGCTTTTCAGCAGAATACTTATCTATGCAATCGCTGCAGTCAGTCTCGATCTGCTTTTAGGCTTCAGCGGTATGATCAGCCTTGGTCATGCCGCCTTTGTCGGTATCGGTGCCTACGTTGTGGCCATACTTTTCTATCATTCCGCAGAGATGGAACCGGTTTTCACCTGGCCCTTCGTTCTCCAGGGAAGTGAAAACGCTCTGGTGGTACTGCCCCTGGCGGTTCTTCTCTCCGCTTTTTCTGCCCTTGTCATTGGCTCTCTTTGCCTGCGAACTAAAGGAATGCACTTTATCATGATCACCCTGGCCTTTGCCCAGATGATCTATTATTTCTTTGTTTCTCTTGAGAAATATGGCGGTGACGACGGGCTGTCCCTTTATTCCCGCGCAACCATGCCTGGCATGGATATGGGCAGTGATATTCATTTTTACTACTTCTGTATGGTGCTGCTCTTCCTTTTTCTTTTTCTCAGCCAGCGCATGGTCAGTTCCCGTTTTGGTCTCATTCTCCGGGGAGGAAGCAACAACGAACGCCGTTTATGTGCCCTGGGTATCAATTCGACCAGATATAAACTTGTCTGTTTTGTCATAGCAGGGGCCGGAGCAGGACTTGCTGGCGGTTTACTTGCCAACCAGACGGAATATGTCAGCCCCGGCCTGATGCACTGGACACTCTCCGGGGAGCTCATGGTCATGGTGTTGCTTGGTGGGCTCGGAACCCTTTTCGGACCGGTACTGGGAGCAACCGTCTTTCTGCTGATGGAGGAAATACTGGCCATGTATACCGAACACTGGATGGTGTATATGGGACCATTTCTCATCATCGTGGTCATATTTGCCAAACGCGGCCTCTTCGGCCTGATAACCGGGGAGAAGAACAATAATGGGTGAAAACATCCTTGAAGTCACCGGCCTGAACAAGCGCTTTGGCGCCCTGGAGGCCACGAAAGATCTGAGCTTTGCGGTTGAAACTGGTCAGATTCATGCACTTATCGGCCCCAACGGCGCTGGCAAAACCACACTGGTTAACCAGCTCACCGGCGATATTCGCCCAGACAGCGGCACCATTATATATAAGTCCAGAGACATCACCCGTTTCAGGAATTACCACCGGGCCAGATTGGGTATAGCCAGATCTTTTCAGATTACTCATATTTTTGAAAACCTTACCGTTGCCGAGAATATGGCTCTCTCCATCTGCGCCCATCACGGCCATAATTTTCGATTTTGGGAAAAAAGCCTGAACAGCAAAGTGGTCAAGCGGAAATTACCGGATGCTTTGGCTGCAGTAGATCTCGCACACCGTGGCAATATCCCGGCACGATCATTGTCACACGGAGAAAAACGTCAGCTTGAAGTCGGTATGGCCCTCACTGCTAAACCGGACCTCCTCATCCTCGATGAACCGATGGCGGGAATGGGTCCTGGCGGTACAATCGAGCTGTCAAAATTAATCAGACAACTTAAAGGAAGCATGACCATCCTCCTGATTGAACATGATATGGATGTGGTTTTTTCACTTGCCGATATGATAACGGTTCTGGTCTACGGGGAAAACATCATTACTGCAGCGCCACAGGAGGTTCGTCAGAACCCACAGGTACAGGCAGCCTATCTCGGAGTAAACCAATAATGCTCAACATTGAAGCGATTGAGACCTTCTATGGCGAGAGCCAGGCCCTGTTTGGAGTCTCTCTATCTGTTAAAGAGGCTGAAGTCGTAACCCTCCTTGGCAGAAATGGCATGGGTAAGAGCACCACTATCCGCTCAATAATGAGTCTTGCCGAAGTTCGTCGTGGGAAGATTGTCTTTTCAGGTGAAGAGATTCACACTCTACCGAGCTACGCCATCGCCCGCCGTGGAATCGGCCTGGTTCCAGAAGGCAGACAGATTTTCCCCAATCTCACCGTACGGGAAAACATTATCGCCACTGCAGCTAATTACACAAAAAAAGAAATGCCGTACACCATTGATGACATTCTCACAATTTTTCCACGACTTGGCGACCGCCTTAACAACTATGGCAATCAACTCTCCGGAGGGGAACAGCAGATGCTGGCCATTGGCAGAGCGTTGATGATCAATCCGAGATTACTCATTCTGGATGAGGCGACTGAGGGACTCGCCCCGCTTGTCCGAGAGGAAATCTGGCGGGGTCTTACCATCCTCAAGGAGAAAGGTCTTGCTATTCTCATAGTTGATAAAAACATTACATCGCTGATGAAAATAGCAAGACGTCACTTTATCATGGAAAAAGGTTTGATCGTCTGGAGCGGTATCACCGAAGAACTGGAAGCACAACCGGAAATTCGCTCACGGTATCTGGGAGTATAGGTTCAATCGTGACAAACCTCCCTGATTCGACTTTATTCCAATAGCCGACACATAGCGTCCCTGACACTGTTATTTGCCGAGCAGAATCCCCGGTGCCATGATTTTTCGCAATGTTTTGTGACGAAGGTTTGCAGACTTGCGAAGAGCTGAAACATTGTGATCGAGATAATCATAAACCTTGGCCTGTTTACCCTTTGCGGGCCGCATAATTCTGCCGATCACCTGCAGCAGTCTGCCTTCGAAAGTAATTGGTGTCGTCAGGAACAGATTATCCAGGCCAGGACAATCAAAGCCTTCGCTAATGAGCTGTAGAGTTGCCACGAGCACTTGCAGTTTTCCTTCCTGTACCTCCTCCACTATTGCCGCACGCTGTTCCGCTGGTATCTGACCGGTAAGCAGGGCAACCCGCACCCCTTTGCGTTCAAGAGCTTCAGCAAAAATCCGACAATGGCTCACCCGATCAGAAACAACAAGAGATGTGCCACTGCCGCCCTCTTCTGCAACAGTTGCTATGTCTTCAATGATCTGACGATTGCGCCCCTCGTGCTCGGTCAAGGCACTTATAAGCGGTTGATAATCCCCACGATAGCGATAATCGAAATCAGTGGGACTGATAATCAACCGAGGCTTCACGATTGCGCCACTGGCAGTCAGTTCGGTCTGATCCACTTTATGAACGGGGTCACCCATGTAAAAATAAATAAGCCGTGTCGTCTGATCATCACTGCGAAAAGCCGTGGCCGACAGACCGAGAAGATATTGGCTGTCAAAGGCCGAAACAACATCAGTAAAAAGGGAGGCAGGCACACGATGGCACTCATCGACAATCAGGTGACCGAAAAATGGTGCAAGTTCGGCGGCCTTTTTTCTAGCACTATTGACTATTGCTACGGTTACTTCTGCCCTGTCGCTATGGCCATCACCAATAAGCCCCGGAGTAACCTGTAAAAAGTCAGTGATACGGTCCCGCCACTGATACAGCAATTCTTTGGTATGGACAACGATCAGCGTTGGCTGTTTTCGTAGAGCCATCAAAGCCAAGGCCATTACTGTCTTGCCACTGCCGGTACCGGCTTCCAGAACACCAAAAGAGCGCCTGGCCACATCTTCCACCGCCTTTTGCTGATAATCCCGCAGTTCGCCGTTGAAGGTGAGGTCGCTTTCTTCAAGGAGTCTTCTCTTGTCTATAATCGTCGGGGAAATACCAAGATACTCACGACACTGCAGAACGGCCTGATTTGAATACCCTCGCGGAAAACGAATTCCTGTGGGCACCGAATCATAATATTTCAGTTGAGGTTTCAGTTTTTTCCCAATCCATCTTCCATATCGCTTAGCCGCGATATATTTGGGATTATCAATGGTGAGGCTCTCTTTTAGTCGACGTTCGAAATCCAGAGGAATGTTCTCAAGCAGACAATCATTTGCTACCGTGAGTGTTACTTCTTTCTGGTGATCAGGTTCCACAGAACAGTTTTCCTTTTCTCCAATGAATAATGGACAACCATATCTTCTGGTTGCAAATGGTCCAAGAGCAATTATACTCAATTCTTATGGAAATCAAAGAACTATAGCAAAACCAGCAGACAATTAACGATGGAGAAGCAGCTCTCATCATCTGTGAGGAATAGGTCATGAAACACATCTTCCAACTTCTTCTAATCATTCTTCTATTGGGTTCTTATCTTCAGCTCCAGGCAGCAACGGTTGATGATGATCAGTTTATTACTATTACTCTGCCAGAAACCGTTATACAGGACAGCATTGAGCGTATCCAGCCACTCACCTTCAATGTTGCTACCGACCAGGTTGAAGGAATCATTACCATAGAAAAAATATCCGACCTCCAACTTAAAGATCAGCATATCACAGCACAGATCCTGCTCCATGGCGACAAGATGATAATCAAAACAATGATCGGGAACCAGGAGATGCGCCTGCAGCTTGGATCAGCCACCACTGACTTTGCATGTGATGCCGCTCTACGTTATGATAAGGCGCATCAAACCCTCTACATACGACCGTTACCACGCGAATTGGATAAAGAGAAAAACTTTCAGGAGGGGAATATCGGCGAAGCGCTGTTAATTTTGCTTAACGGTCGGGAGTTTCCGCTGGAACTTCAAGACATTCAGCCAATCATTGCTCAGGTAAACACGAAGACAATTACCATTCAAAGTAGAATTGCAGATATACGATCTGCCCCACATGCTCTGCAATTCAAGCTTATCCCTGAAATCACCACCACCCCATGAGACAACTACCTCACATCGGGAGGTTATTTCCCATCATGAGTGGAGTGTGTGTGAATTCACTCCTTCCATAGAACATCAAAAAAAGTGCCCGACAAAAAAGGGCGTCCACTTGAGAACCTCCTCTGATTTAACGGACACCTTTATTAAGAATCATGGTACTGCCAACGTAGTAAGGATCAGGTTGGGAATGCCCTTTCATTGCCCTGCTATATGGCAGTTTTTTGATTGCTCCACCACTGGCTCCAGACATCAGCATCGTATTGCAAGGGCTGCCCTGTTACAACCGAAAGTATGTCGATCAACTCATTTTGATCATAGGTGCGGCCGTCCCAGTCGGGGCTCAACATATTGATCAGAAGTTCAATACCCTGGGTGTTGTCCAGATCGGCCAGTGCCTTGGCGATAGCGGCAATCACCTTCAGCTCGGATTCATCCTCCAATTGTATGCGCAATATGCTGACGGCGCCTGGATCTCCGATGCGGCCCAGGCTACTAATCCATTCCAACTCCTCAACATAGCGCCCTCCTTTTTTTATCAAGCCAATGAGCGGGGCCAGTGCTTTACGCTGCTCCTTGGCAACAGGCCATTGTGCAATTTCCCGTGCTGCAAGCAAACGTACGTGTTCATCTTCGTGTGCCAGCAGTTGAATGTACGTATCAATCCCTTTGTCGATTCCGAGATTCCCGCTAAGCCAGTCGTTGTACTTTTTTGCATCCTCGTAACGCTGTCCGGTGGCATATTGCAGACCGCTCTGAATACTTTCTTTGACCAGAATACCATTTTTATCCGCCAGAGCCTTATCATAGGCTGAAATCAAACATTCAATGGTTTCAAGATCGGCGAAATACCCCAATGCTTTGCCGGCTTCTTCGCGAACTGCACGATCCGGATCATTCTGCAAAACCCTGCACATAGCTTTGCGACCTTCCCTTGAATCAATTTGGGAAAGGGGAGAGATTGCAGCCTGCCTGACCTCTTTCGATTCTGTAGCCAAAGCTTGGATTAATATCCGATCATCTGTCGGCACCTCATTCCAACGATAAAGAACGGCAACAAGTGCCTCGTTTTCTTTCTCTCCACCTGCGGATATCATCGCCTTGGTTTGTGCAAACGAATTCAGTCGATCCAAAGCCACAAAGCTGTTAATAAATGCAGGATTTCTATGCCCCGATTTATGTATAAGCAAATCCGCCATCCGTGGCAATTCATCTTTGCCGGCTACCATAACCAATGTCTCGGCCGCCGGAACTGCCAAAGGACCGCCTTTTTCCACCAGGTCCAAAAGTGGTTTGGCAGATGAAGGATCTTTTCTGTAGCCCAGAGCCTTTATTGCTTCTCTGGCAAAAGGACTTCCCTCTTCTTGGATTTGATCAATAAGCGGACTGACAGGCACCGACTTGTGGACACGCCCAAGGGCATCTTCAATGGTATCGCTGGCAATCGATTTTTCTCCTGCGTAATCCAGCAGGAACCTCAGCTCATCTTCATTGCGAAGACAGTTTCCCAGAGCGATAACAGCAGAATCACGTATATAGATATCTTCTTCTATTTTGAGCAATGCCATGAGGTTAGGCGTTGCAGCGGGAAAACTCATTTTCTGAAACGCAAAGGTTCCGCTATGACGCAACGATGATTGCTTTGACGCCAGTGTTGGTAACAAAGCCCTGCCCAAGGAAGTGACATTTCGCTGGCCAATGCCCTTGTTTGCCTCCAGCGCTTCATTTATGCCCTGCAAGGCAGCCGAAGCATTTTGTTCGTCACTGAGATATCCAGCAAACACTGTGGTCACTTCTGCCACCCGTTGGGGAGGATGTACAGATGACAGCGCAACAATCGCACTGCCGATAACCTCTTTATCTTTCTCTTTCTTTAACAACTCTAGCAAACGATCCGTGCTGTCGGAATGGCCGAGCTTGCGAATCATATCACAGGCAAGTTTGCGAAGCTTCGCATCCTCAGACGTCAGGGCAGGATACAACTTCTCAACTGCGGTCTTGTCCCCAAGTAACCTTAAAACATACCTGGCATCCTTGGCAAGTTCCTCTATTTTGGCGATTTCCAGCAGGGCTGGGATAACAGGTCCCTTGGGATTCCTCAACAGCTCATGCCTAAGATCATAGACAGCTTCCTGACGCACAAACATTTGGTCATCATTTTCAGCAACGTCCGTCAGCGCCGCAACCGCATCATCTCCACCCACGGTCCCCACAGCTCCGCAGACCATTAAACGCACCCATTCACTTTTATGAGACAGTTTTGGCAGCATTAACGGTACGGCCTTTTGGTCATGAATATGTATAAGGGCCATGGCAGCCTCAAACTCCAGTTTGCTATCGAAAAGAGATAACAATTTCTCGGCAGCCTCCACGGTTCCATGTCTGCCTATATCAGAAATAGCGTCCCAGCGGTCCCATGGGGTAATCTTCTTATCAGGTCCTTTGACCACCTTCATCAATTCGTCGATGGATCTTAATTTCAGTTCGTCGCAATGACCTGCAGAAACAGACATTGCCAGCAAAAAAATAACGGTGCAAACAGCACCACAAATACGATGAACCAATCCAAACCGATTTCTGACTTGCATGTACATGACACCCTCTTAATATTAAAAAGTTCTTTGATTCAAATTATTTCAGATACTTGCTCAATCTTTTATTAAAATTTCCACGACTTCCATTTTTGGGGAAGACGAAAACTTTTTCCAAAAGAGAGTCATCCTCACCATCGTGCTGAACATATGGCAGGAAATTGTATTGACCATACTTGGCCCTTGCTGATTTTCTCACCCTGGTATTTTAAAATTCCATCAGCCCATGATTAGATAAAAAACACGGGCATGACAAACTCCTGAATACCGTTTTCTGGCTTGTTCTTGAAACTGAATGGTGCCGGGAATATCGAGGGCAATCAGTACCAACCATTTGTGATGCCTGTCAACATGATTTTCTGCATTTGTCAGGTTTTTTGTTAAAGCTTGAGGAAGTCTTTAGAGAAAAGCGCCAGCGTTATGTATGCCTTCAGTGTTTTCGACTGAGAAAGCAATATTCATATGATTTTGTTTGGTTCCTCCTAAAACTCAATATTCTCTCTTTACGTTGTGAGACAACCCCATTTTTCTTCAATATACGGAGGAGACAGATTGAAGAGCCACAAGAGGTTGTGCTATAGTATATGGAACCTTCGAAACGATCGCTTCTCGCCTTCTCTCTTCATTATGAATGATCTATGAGCCTCTCCAAAAAAATGCCTCATAAAGACAACGACCAATCGGGGCAAACCGGCTCATCGTCTCCGTCGACTAATACTCAATCCACAGTAAATTACCCGGAGCGCTTTCTTGTGGAAATGAAACGGTGGATCTCGACCTGGAACGAGCTCATCAATCGTGCAGATCTGGACTTTGAGGAGAGCAGGAAACGAAGGTTGTTTTCCATTCTGATTCTCCCCGGAATTGCTATTCTCTTTACTTTTTCATTTTACCATTTATGGCTTGGCAACCTCATTGAAGGTCTCATAGATCTGGGAGCAGGTATTTGGCTTGTTTTTACGCTGGTCTGCTTCAGAGTTATCAAGAACGGGACCTATCTTTTCAGAATGAATGCCGTACTTTTAGGAACCCTTTTTCTATTTCTCACAATAAAAGGAGGGGTTCACGGAAACAAAAGTATGTGGGCATTTAGTTTTCCGTTAATTGCTTTGTATACTCTCGGAAGAAAAGAAGGACTTATATTAACGGGGATTCTCTATGCTCTGACAGTTTGTCTTATATATGTACCTCTTGAAAGCATCCAGGTGTATGCGTATTCTCCAGAATTTAAGATCCGGTTCTGCATGGTTTTCTTTTTGGTAACCTCTATGACCTACATCTATGAATCGGTTCGCGAACATACCCAAACGAACCTTAAAGGTGAGCGCAATAAGCTGATTGCCGAAAAAGCCAAACTCGCCAAATTGTCCAGCTCGCTGAAAAAAGCAAACCAGGCCCTCACAATCAGTGAAGATCACATGGCACGTGCTCAAGCGATAGCCCAGGTAGGTAACCTTGAATATAGAATTTCTTCGGGAATGCTCTGGGGGTCAAAGGAAGCCCTTAGGATTTTGGGCATAGATAGTCCTGATACCGAATTCCCTTTATCCATCCTGACAAGGATTGTTGATGATTTCCGGGTTCTGCGGCGGGAGTTGCTCGAATGTGTACGTCACAATCAAGAGTATGACAGAGAGTTGACAATCCACCGTCTTACAGATGGACAAATGGTTGTTCTTCATGCAAAAGCTGAAATTATTACCGATTCTGCCGGCAGAGCTACCAAAATCATCGGTGTAATCCAGGACGTCACCACCCAGAAGGAAGCCGAACGCTATAAGCGACAGTTGGAAGAAAAGCTGGCTCGCTCCTTGAAAATGGAGTCCCTTGGCCTTTTGGCAGGAGGAGTGGCGCACGACCTGAATAATGTGCTTTCAGGAGTGGTAAGCTATCCCGATCTTCTTCTCAGGGATTTGCCTCCCGAAAGCCCTCTGGCACATCCACTTTTGAGAATTCAGGAATCAGGTCAAAAAGCGGCTGCAATTGTCCAGGACCTCCTGGTGCTTGCACGAAGGGGCGTTACTAATCATAAAGTTCTCAATCTCAACGATTTGATTACCGAGTTCATTGTATCACCGGAATTCTTGAACATCAAAAGCTGGCACAAGGACGTCACCTTTGAGACCCATCTGAGTGACGACTTACTGAATATCATGGGATCGACTGTCCACCTGAAGAAAACCATTATGAATCTTGTGTCTAATGCGGCGGAAGCATTACCTGCCGGCGGTGATGTCGACATCAGCACAGAAAACGTCTATGTCGAAAACCCAACACTGGACACGGTTGATGTTCCCGAAGGAGAGTATGTTGCATTGTGGGTTAAAGACAACGGCATAGGCATCTCCACGGAAGACATCAACCGAATTTTCGAGCCATTTTACACCAAGAAGAAAATGGGAAGAAGCGGGACAGGCCTTGGCATGTCTCTCGTTTGGGGTACGGTTCAGGATCACCATGGATATATTCAGATAACCAGCTCGGAAGGGAGTGGAACGCAGATCGATCTGTACTTTCCAGTAGCCAGGGAATCGGTAGTCGAACCGGAACGTGTTATTCCTCTGGACGAGTATGTCGGGGCAGGTGAATCGATCCTTGTGGTCGATGATGTGCTGGAGCAGCGTGAACTTGCTTACAGCATGCTCACCAAGCTCGGCTATAATGTCTACATAGCTGACAGTGGAGAAGCCGCCGTTGGTTTCATTGAAGAGCATCCTGTTGATCTTATGCTCCTCGATATGATCATGGAACCGGGAATAGATGGCCTTGAAACCTATATCCAGGTGCTCGCCCATTCCCCCGACCAGCGGGCAATCATCGTCAGCGGTTTCTCAGAAACAGACAGGGTTCGAGAGGCTCAGCGTCTGGGAGCGAAGATCTACGTCAAAAAACCTTATACTTTGGAAAAACTCGGGGTTGCTGTGCGCAAGGTATTGCAGGATTGACCAATCTGGCTGACAAGCTGAGATGATAAGAAATCGTTTGGTAGACCAAACTCCCATAAATCTTCCTCTGACCTATTTCGCATGATGTCTGGCTTCAAGAAAAATTATGAATCCATCAGATATTGGTAAAGCCTATAATCAGATCACCCATAAATGGGAAAGTGAGAGCTTTGATCGTAAAAATGGTATTAAGCCCCACGAGAGAGCTATCTCATTTGTAAAAAACAGAGGAAGTGCTTTAGACATAGGTTGTGGCTGCACCGGACGATTTATTGATCTGCTTTTGAGCAACGGCTTTAAGCCCGAAAGTGTTGACATCTCAGCTAAGATGATCAAACTGGCAAAGCAAAGACATGCACAAATTGAATTCCATCACCAAGATATCTGCGCATGGAAATTACCAAAAAAGTACGACTTTATCACAGCATGGGACAGTATTTGGCATATACCGCTAAAACAACAGGAAAAAGTTCTTAGCAAGATCATTGAGAGTTTAAACACAGGCGGTGTTTTCATCTTTTCCTGTGGTGGTACGGATGAAAAAGAATATCATACAGATGACTTCATGGGGCCACAAATTTATTACTCGTCACTGGGGATCAACGGGTTTCTAAAATTATTTATTCGCTTGGGTTGTATATGCAGGCATCTTGAGTATGATCAATATCCAGAACTCCATGCGTTCCTTATCGTTCAAAAAACCTGACAAGGCCAGTCATGTGCGGTTCTCTCCTTACGGTAAAACATGGCTAAGTCGTGTGTGTTAACGAAGTGATATTTTATACGAAAAATGGCAGGATTTATGTTTTGAAAATAGTAATAATGCGTCATGGAAAGCCAAATCTTGATTTGGAGGCAATTAAATCACTGAGAATGTCGCCAGCCCAGATGGCTCAAATTGTATACGAATATGAATTTTCAGATTTAGACCCATTATCTCCCCCCAACGAAGACTCAAGAAGAGTCGCTCAAGAATGTACGATATCGATAAGCAGTGATCTGCCAAGGTCCATCTCGTCGAGCAAATTTCTGGGATTTGATGAAGTAAACAGGATAGATCCCTGTTTCAGAGAGTCAGCGTTACCATATGTGGAGTGGAGCGGACCAAAACTATCGTTTTTTAGCTGGGCCATAATTTTCAGGTTAGCTTGGCTGTGTGGCTTTTCCAAAAATGGTGAATCTATTCAAGCCGCAAAAGCACGCTCTAAATTGGCAGCCGATACATTAGAACGTTCCTCTAGAAAGGTCGAGGCCGTTTTACATGTGGGTCATGGAATAATGAACCGACTTCTGGTCAAGGAACTTAAACGCAGGACATGGTTAGTTAAAAGCCATATGGGTGAGAAGTATTGGTCGTATACTATATTGGAATATACAATATAACGATGGTGAAAAAGCACAAGCAAAGGTCGTCGAGAGAAAAAGGATAACAGTTTATGGAATGAGTCGACCGAACCGTATTGGGTCATAATACTCTGCGACCACTCTCTTTTAATTTTCCTCTCGGAGTATGTCTTCCAAATTAAAACAAGAAGTTGACGAAACAAACCGGACTTTTTATCATGATTCTGCCTTTCAAGTGATTGCAGTTTACATTGTATTGACGTAAAAATCATACGCAACAAATTACCCACAAAAGACAGGCAACGCTTCAAAAGTCGGGGAGGATATCTCATTTATCTCATGAATACAAAAAAACATATCGATGTATTTCTCGAAAAACGAATCGTCAAATATGATAACTGGCTGGAGAAAGGCGAGATTTCACACTCTTCGAAGGTTATTCCCGTCTCAGAATCCTTTAACGCAAAACAATGGGTGCTCCCGACAGAACAGGTACTCCAGTTACTTCGCCAGGCAAAATCGGTAGCTGTTCAGGATTGTGAGTGCAGGACGCATTACAAGAGATGTGACAACCCTTTAGAGGTATGCTTGTTATTAAATGTGGTGGCTGACACCTTGGTTTCGAAAGGCGAGGCCCGTTATGTTGATCTAAAAGAGGCGGCCGATATATTGACCAACGCGAATCAAAATGGGCTTATTCATCTCAGCCTGTACATGCCCGACCATGAAATCTTTGCATTATGCAGTTGCTGCCCATGCTGCTGCCATGATCTGCAAATAGTGAAGCTCTATGACCGCAAGGATCTGATGGTACATTCGGAATACGAAGCGGAGACAAACCCGGAGAATTGCATTCATTGCGGTGAATGTGTTGAAAGATGCGCTTTCGATGCCCGCACCTTTACGAATGAAAAGCTGGAATACAATGTTGATGCATGTCTTGGCTGTGGACTTTGCGTCACTATTTGCCCTGCTGACGCCATCTCAATGAAACTGCGTGAAGAATAATAGAGAGTTACAGCAAGATTTTCGTCAAAGGAGAACAATGAAGGAGATACGAGTTTGTGGAATAGTCGGAAGTCCCAGGAAGAATAAAAACGTTGTTACCATCGTCCAAAAGGTACTGGATAGATGTCAAAGCCAAGGAGTATTGGTCGACAAGATTTATCTTAAGGATTTGGCAAATGCATTACTGGAATGCTGACGTCAGCAGCTCTCCGACACAGGTAGCGGCAATTGAGAAAATATAATCAACTTTCCTCTGGAGCCGCAAATATCACAGGCCTGTAAATTTAACGCATATTACGAACTATGAGATATTTACTCATCACATTAATCATCCTTCATATTTCAATAACTGAATCATTTTGTTCTACAAAAGATCAATTGATTGAATCTGCAATTGATAGGACTGCACACCAAATAACCTATGACGGCAGCTATCATTCCATTCCCTATCCTAATGGGGATGTCCCTTCAAACACCGGAGTATGCACGGATGTAGTCATACGATCGTACAGAAAGATAGGAATAGATTTGCAACGGTTAGTTCACGAAGACATGATTAAGAATTTCTCAAAATATCCTTCACAGAGGATATGGGGTCTCACCGAACCGGATTCAAATATTGACCATCGTCGTGTACCAAACCTGCAAGTATTTTTTTCTCGCCACGGTGCCATACTAAAAATATCTGACAGACCGGAAAGTTACCTTCCCGGCGACCTTGTCACCTGGATGCTTCCCGGTAACTTGCCACATATAGGAATTGTAACGAATAAATACAGCCCAATAAGCAGAAATCCTATGATAGTGCACAATATCGGTCGTGGGCCGGAGCTGGAAGATATGTTATTCGACTACAGGATCACCGGTCACTACAGGTACTTACCAGAAATATAAAGAAACGATATATTCATAGACACGCGCTACATCTTTGCAGGTATTATTAGAAAATGATGAAAAATAAGAAAGTGATACGACATCTTTTGATGGCTGCAGTTCATCTCTACCTTGCAACGTTATTTGCATTCGCTTTCTATGAACGCTTCTGGAAATGGCGGGATGAGATTGCCGAAGTATATAGAGACAATCCAGAGTTATTTAACAGAATTGTGTTGGATTTTCTAGAGGAACTCACCAAACCAACAGGAGAAGTAGCGCTCCCTTGAGAAAAAAGATGGGGTTGGAGTATCAAAACCTAGTTATCAAACTACTATTTATTTTAGGACATATTGAAATGCGTCTCACATTTATTGAGCCAGATGAGTCAACCGGTAATACCAGAGAAATTTTTCAAAAATTAGTCATGGCTCCAAATGTCCTGTGTTTAATGGCAAATTCTGAGCCGGCATTCGATGCCTACGCTCATTTCCATTCAAAACTACCTTCCTGCAAATTGGCAGAAAAGTATCGAAAAATAATAAGCCTGGCAGTCTCTCAATATAATGATTGTTCATATTGCGTTGCCCTTCACACCAGCACCGCAATTGACGGTGGCATACTTACAGAGGAGGAGTGCATTAATGCACGAAGCATGAAATCCACGGATTCCACTGAAAATGCCATACTTACTTTCACCAGAGCAGTTCTAGAAAGCAGAGGGAAAGTAAATAATAACTCAATCACGGAAATACGGGACAATGGCTTTAACGATCAGGAAATAGTTGAAATAATAGCTGTTATATCTTTTATAACTTTTGCCAATTATATAGCAAACGTTGGCGAACCAGAGTTAGATTTTTTAGAACCAGAAGCTATCTCACGCTGACTCATATAAACTCATCTGACAGACATTAACTTAAAAGAAAGCCTGGAGGAAAAATGAAACTGAAGACGATATTGTTGGCTTTAAATCTGTTAATCTTCCTGCCACTCGCATCTTTTGCCTACACCCTGCCTGAATATTCTCAAGAAAGCATGACCAAAGTAGTCATGCCGGGAGGTATTTATTTTTTTATGGAAAAAGAGGAAGCCCTGGCGTTGCTTAAAAAAAGGCATCCGGTTGAGACCTTTGATGGAGGCGCATATTATCAGGTTTCCGAAAACGGCGTCCAGGAAACCTATCAAATACGATTCGTTTGCGACAGAGTCTGGGCCATTGAATATTCAATTCTAGGGCCGGATAATGAAACTTTTTACGAGAATTTTACTCCTCTGAAAAAATTGATTAACCAGCTCAGGGACTATTACTCAGGTCCAATTTACGGAGATTATGATATCAACGCTTCGTTGGATGAAGACGAAAGAATCAAATTCGTAATCTTTGACCACAGCTATGATGGCAAGGTTTCTATGATTATCAACCATTATGTCGGTGATTTATCCGTGGAACCAGAAATAGTTTGCCCTGAGGGGAAATAGGCATATCCCCTTTCTGCATCTGTTTGCATCTGAGCCTCTTGTAAAACTGTCTTTTCGCAAAAAGCTCGCTTGTTTTATGATTTTCAATTCTTATGAAAATATTATGGACATTTTGCGTATAACACCGCTATTCCTGCTCAAAGACTAGTCATGACCAAAGCCGAACGTCTATTTGAACTGACGCTGTTGCTGCGTTCACGGCGCACGGCCATAACGGCTGATGCGATTGCTGAGCTCATGCAGGTTTCACCGCGCACCGTATATCGCGATGTGCAATCACTGATAATGGCGGGCGTACCTGTGACAGGCGAATCCGGTGTCGGCTATCTGATCCGCCCAAGTAATCATCTGCCTCCGCTGCTCTTTTCCCCCGATGAACTCCAGGCTTTGATTGTGGGCAGTCGTATGGTGCAGGCCTTTACGGATAAGGATTTGGCTAAGGGAGCAAGGAGTGCGGAACTGAAAATCCGCTCGGTATTGACCGAACCGCTCAAACAGCATGCAGAAAAGCAACCCTACCGTATACCGGTCATGGCAAGTGACGATCCGCTGCGCGAGGTGCATGGGAGATTGCGTCGGGCCTGTGAACAATACCACAAGATCCAGGTACTTTATCGGGATGAAAAACATCTGCAAAGTGAACGGACCCTGTGGCCCCTGGGTATGATCGGTTGGAGCGGCCGCTGGACCCTGCTGGCCTGGTGTGAGTTACGCCGGGATTACCGTAACTTCCGTTTTGATCGTATCCAATCCCTGGATGTGCTGGAGGATCGCTTTACTCCCACCGAGGAAATCAGTCTCGCCCACTATCTGCGCCATATGGTTGGGGTTCGCGATAGCGGTTGACCGGGATCCGGACAAAAAAGATGTCGGTGGATGACACTCCTGACAGAATCTGTCAAAGGTTCTGATTATTATGGGGGCAAGAGCATAAAGCTCGCAACCATAAACCAACAAAAGAGGAGCAAGAAAAATGAAAACTTCAGCTATACCAGCAGGATACCATACAGTCACTCCCTACCTTACCGTTCAGGGTACTGCAGATCTCATCGAATTTCTTAAAAAGGCTTTCGCAGCTCGTGAAAAGGAACGATTCACTTTGCCCGACGGCAGCATAGGCCATGCAGAGGTGATAATCGGCGACTCGGTCATCATGCTTGGAGAACCTAAGGAAAAGTGCCAGCCGATGCCTGCAGCCTTCTATCTCTATGTGGATGAGGTCGATGCCATATATAAGCAAGCCCTTGCAGCCGGAGCCACTTCGACAATGGAACCCGCCAACCAGTTCTGGGGCGATCGTGCTGCAGCAGTAAATGACCGATTTGGCAACATCTGGCACATCGCAACACGTATCGAGGATGTCCCGCTTGAGGAAATCGAGCGACGTATGGCCGCAATGGCCGAATGATTTTTTTACGCAAATAAGGGTCGCATAACTCTGCGGCCCTATCTTTAAGGCAGACAGGAGCTGCATTATGAACCATACAAAAGGACGGCAGTACTTTTCCGCGCAGACTCTCACTTTTCTCAAAACCTTGTCCGACAACAATAGTCGCGAATGGTTCAAAGAGCATCAGCAGGAGTATGAGGAATCATTGCGCATTCCGGCGTTGCAATTAATCAGTGACATGGCTGATGAATTGCCATCTATTTCTCCACATTTTACCGCGCTACCGCGAAAGGTTGGCGGCTCCCTGATGAGGATTCAGCGAGACACCCGCTTTAGCCGGGACAAAACACCATATAAGACCAATATCGGCATTCAATTTAGACATGAGTATGGAAAAGACATCCATGCCCCTGGCTTCTATCTGCACATCGAGCCAGATGATTGTTTTTTCGGTGTGGGTCTGTGGCATCCGGACACCCGGACCCTGGGGAGAATCCGCGAGGCCATTGCGGAACAAAGTGACGGTTGGCTCGCAGCCAGGGACAAAAAGGACTTTCGCCGCCATTTTACTCTTATAGGCGACTCCCTTGTCAATCCGCCACGAGGCTATACTAAAGACCACCCTCTGATCGAGGATTTACGACGTAAGGACTTTATCGCTTTGACACCGTTGACCTTGACACAGGCAACCGGCGCGGAACTATTGCCCCTGATGGTTCAGCGTTTCCATCAAGCTACGCCGTTTATGCGTTTTCTCTGCCGGGCACTCGATCTGCCGTTCTGAGAGTGTGCCTATTGGCATCTCTGTAAATTTTACCACATTGACACAATGCTCATGAGAGATTCTGGCGAGAGAAGCACCAGATAATACCCCGTCGATTCACTCCGGTGTTTCACCCTCGCCGTTGCCACCTTCTACAGTCATACCCGTTTCCGGATGCCACCGTCGTATTTGGAGATAGTCGGGAAAAGCATAAGGCTTGAAGATGGATTTACCAAGGAGCATACGCAGACATTCCTCGATACCCTCGGTAATCGTAGGATGCGGATAGACGCTTTTAAGCACATCCCTGACCCCTTTGCCCTGATCCATGAAATGAGCAATGGACATAATGGTGCTCGAGACCTGCGGGCCGGCAGCACGCATGCCAAGGATGCGCTGCTGGTCATCATCGCTGATGATAATTTTGACAAAACCATGGGTTGCCCTCATGGCTATTGCCCGGTTGCAAAGGGTGTTGGCATAATATGCTACCCGATAAGGGATTTTCTTCTGCTGACAGGATTTCTCCGTTACCCCCACTGACGCAACAGCGGGATAGAAAAACATCACCGTGGACATGTTATCGTAATTAAGCGGCCACTTGTTCCTGCCATACATGTGTTTGACGGCGTAACGGCCTTCCATCTCGGCAATATTGACCAGTGCAGGATGATGAGTCATGTCACCTGCTGCGTAGATGTTGTCTTTGATCCGGCAATTCTCATCGGTCTTCAATATTCCAGCCTTACTGGTTTCGATACCGAGCTTTTCCAACCCCAGGTTGGAGCTGTCGAAGGCCCTTCCAATTGAAATAAATGCTGCGTCAGCTTCAATGACCTCGGAGCGTCCCTCTTTAAAATCAAGGATAACCTGGAGATTATCAGGTCTTTGCACAATATTTCTTAACTGAGCGGAGTGGATTATCCGGACACCGCTACGTTTCAGATTGCCACTGACAAATTCAGAGATATCCCTGTCTTCATATGGGATGACTCGTTTGGCATGATCTACCAGATAAACTTTGGTTTGGCCAAAATTTGAAAAAATTGTCGCATACTCACAGCCAATTATACCAGCACCGATGATAACCAATCGTTCGGGAAAATACTGGAGGTTAAGAATAGTGTCCGAATTGAGAACCCTGGTGTTATCGGCGAGAATCTGAGGGAAACTTCTTGGTTTAGAACCGGTGGCTATCAGAAATTTTTTTGCCTTGACCACTTCCTTCCGCCCGCCCTCGGATGATATTTCAACTGCCTTATTGGAGAGAAAGCGTCCCCATCCATTTTTTAACGTTAACGATCCCGGCCCGGGCCATCTTCTGGGTGAGTAGCTTTCGATCTGGGAAAGCATCTGATACTGCTTTTCTTTGACAGCCTGCAATACAGTGCTGCGCACCGCACAATAGTCCACCGTCATGCCGCTGACCCTGTATCCTCTGTCCATTTTGGAGGCAATAACAAAATCTTTGGCCAGTTCCCACATGGTTTTTGAGGCCAAAGCACCCCACATTACTCCGGTACCTCCAATTTCCGCACCTTCAATAATGCAGACATGCTTGCCAAAATCCAAGGCTCTCATGGCCCCTGCAAAACCTGCGGGGCCGCATCCTAAGACACAAAGGTCAAAAACATCGGGAATCTTCTGAATCATAGGGTGATCCTTTAAATATTCGAATTCTCATAATAAGGGCCTCAATGTGCCACTTTATTTGAAGATACGCCGGATAGTTTAAATTGTGAAGAGCAAAGGCTGTATGTTTTTGGAGAAATAGTGTTACCTGGCGCGATCCTTTATGCGAATAATAATCATACTCAAAAAAGACGAGCAATAATACTACTTCTTGTGGTATAATCGCAGCTATTATATGTAATCAGCACTTCAGTAGTTTCCTTCCCGTTTAAAAGAGTGTTCAGTGATGTCGATCGTATCCTCTGTTGCGGGAAAGAACAGGTGGATCAGGCTACTATTTTGAAGTATTTGTCAATCATAGCAACTTAATATTAACTATGTAACTTTAACAACAAAGGAGAACTGCAATGCCAACAACAACTGACAACCTTAGTAACGCATTTGCCGGAGAAAGCCAAGCCTTTCAAAAATACAGTGCTTTTGCCAAAAAGGCCGAAAAAGAAGGTTTTACCAACATTGCCAAACTTTTTCAGACTACTGCACAGGCAGAGAAAATTCATGCCGAAGGACACCTTAGAGCCCTTGATAAGATTGCTTCCACTGTTGAGAACCTCCAGGCTGCAATCGATGGTGAAACCTATGAATATACTGAAATGTATCCACCCATGGCTGAGCAGGCAACCAATGAAGGACATAAGGCTAAGACCATGTTTCAATACGCTCTTGATGCAGAAAAGGTGCATGCCGAGATATATACCAAGGCTCTTGAAGCAGTAAAAAAAGGTGTGGACATGGATGTCAGTGATTTCTATCTTTGCCCGGTCTGTGGCTATATTGAACTGGGTAAAGCCCCAGAGAAATGTCCCGTCTGTAAAGTTCCAGGCAGTAAATTTACTCTGATTGCTTGATTTTCAGAAAGAGTTGAGCTGTATTACAATACAAAAACCGGCAGCCGCGAATGTAGCTACCGGTTTTTTTTGTTGTTCTCCTTTCCACTTAAGGCGGAAGGTGACAATTAGAATATTTTTACTCCTTTGTTATGCACTCTGCAGGGCATGAAGCAATTGCCTCGTCAACACAATCGGCATCGGCATCGGAACCATCGAGAACATATGCTTTTTCTTCATCATCATTAAAAGCAAAGACATCAGGACAGGTTTCAACGCACGCTTCACAGCCGATACATTCATCAACATCAATTACAACTTCTGCCATTTCAAACCTCCTGTTTCAAAGTAATGAGACATCTTCATCAGCCCGGAAATAGTTCAGGACGAGACAACGATCCCAAACTCTGGAAAGCCTAGCTCATTTCTATCTCTTAATCCAGCATTTTTCATAAAAAGTTCAATTATCCTGTAAAAGAAATGAGAGCGCCTCAAAGCCGCTGATGAAGGAGGTCTCTTTTCAGTGCATCCAGCTATGATTTTTCCTCGTAAGGATATTTACTTCGGAACCACTCACGCCAGCCACCTTTGAGAGCATATACTTTACTAAAACCCTTTTCCATAAAACTTTGTGCCACCCGGACACTTGTATATTCGTTAGGTCAGGCGCAATACAGCACGATTGTTTTATCTTTGGAAAGCGTATTGATGGTAGATGCTATTTTATCGTTTTCGAGACGTTGTGCGCCGATAATTTTAAATTCACTCGAACTCCAATCCCTCCCCCTGCGCACATCAAGAAGAACCAGATCAGGAGAGTCAAGCATTGCTTTCAACTCTTCTTTATTTATTGTTTTAACCGTTTCAGCCCAAACACTTGTTGCTCCGGTCAGCAAGATCATAATGAATATAAGTGCTATCTTTTGCATATTTACATCCTCCTTGAAATGGGATTTTGTGACTCTTTGTTGTTGTATATTGTTGTCCATAAGAATGAAAGGACCACCGCTCCGATAAACATGACCAAAATAAACCAGAAAATATATTCCATTCGGGGACTTGTGGAGATCAGTACCGCACCTGCAAAGAAGTATATGATACTGGTCAGATACCCCAGGTATTTCTCTATACTGCCGTTAAACCTCATCTGAAAACCGGCAGAAAAACTTCTCAGACCCACATAGAAAAGCCAAAGAATGATAGATGCTTTAATTCGTTCCTCCAGTATCTGTTCCCCAGCAAATCCTGTTATCAACATCAGCCCAATGATTGCACTCAAAACAATGATGACAAGCCAATTTTGGTTAATCATCTGTGGAATTACCCTTTCTTCTGCCAGATCCGAAAATACCCTTCGCACAACAATAAATAGCCCGTTCACCCCCGAGAGAACGCCGAAAATGACAACTCCTCCCATGATGAATCGTCCAGATTCTCCTGCAATAGCACGAGCCACGAGCATATGGGCAATTGTCGATTCGGCCAGAAGCTCAGGTGCTGTAAATTTCAACGCCGTTGCAGCCCACAAAACCAAGAGTACCAGGCCACCAAGCAAAGAAGATACAACAATGCCGAAGCCATGCTTCGATACATGGAAATCAAAACCGAGAAAGGAAAGACAACCCAGAGCAAGAAATGCCACGCTTACCCCTCTCAGCTGCCCGGCATAGTTACCAGGGACTGCCGATTCCCCCCCACTCCCTAAAACAATTAAAACCACCATGCCAATTATCGTCAAAATAACAAAGAAGCACTGGCTTACATAGCCATAACGCATGTCAGACATATTCAGGATTGCAACCAGGACCAGCAGGATAAAGGCAAAAAGAAAATTGGGGAACCAGTAGAGAAAAATCTCATTAAAGGCAAATCCGGCAGTAACCAGCATCCCTGTGGAGGCAAAGAACAGGAGTGGAAGGCGTCCACAGAGAAGAGCTGCAATCCCAAACGTTTTCCCATATACGTGGCTCAAGACTTTATAGTCACTGCCATATCCTGCCTGGACAAGTTTTGGACTATGAATGAGAGAGCTACTTGCCAGGCTGAGGGCAAAGCCACAAACCAGGGAGACTAAAACCAGAAATCCCGTCATGCCACTGGCAAGATTCACCAACCTTAACGATTCAGGTGTTACCAGCCATGCCAAAATGAGACCTGCTGAAAGAAGTTTCTGATGCATTATCGTATTATATAAGGATCGGCAAAGGTTAATAATAATCAGTTCTATTATTAGTTGAAGATAAGAGCATCCTCAGTCTGATGCTATTCCCAAATCATATGATTCTTCTATTTTTTCGGATTATTTGCATCATTGTACAAACGAGGTGGGCTTGCTAACCATTTAATCTAAAATACCAGTGAGATAGTTTTAATTTTTATGTTGCTGAAAAAAATCAATCTAACCCCGGTTCAATCAATAAAATAAAAATAAGTTTCTTTATTTCCTGAAATCCACAAAACTCTAAGCTTCAGTTATTATATTTTAAAATAATGATTGGAAGAAGGTGACATTTCTCAGCACCTTTTGACTCCCGGCTAAAAAACATGTTAGAATAGCGGAACTTTCCAAATAATCATTATCCACAATTATCATCACCTGATCACCAAGGAGAAGCTGCATGAAAGACATGGGTGAAATGCTGCTGCGGCAAACGTCCTTTGAAGAAATTGTCATGGGTAACACTGCGCTAGTCAGGGCAATGGTTGAAGCAAAGACAAGAGTCATTACTTCCTACCCAGGCTCACCAACTCCCGAAATCGCCACGGCTATACGCACAATTCCTCAAGACAAACGTCCCTTCTACTTTGAGTTTTCTACAAATGAAAAAGTAGCCACAGAAGTGGCCTTTGGAGCTGCGCTGAACGGGCACCTTTCCACTGTTTTCTTTAAAAGCGTAGGACTCAACGTTGCTGCCGATACATTTGTTCAGCTCAGTCTGCTCAATATCATTGGCGGCATGGTGGTTGTTCTTGGTGATGATCCCGGAGCGAATTCATCACAAAACGAACAAGATAACAGGCACTTCGCTTATCTTAGCTACACCCCTGTTTTTGAACCGGCAGACCCCAAAGAGGTTTACAAATATTATCTGGAAGCGGCTGAACTCTCCAGAAAGCTTGGCAAAGTTATCATCCTCAGAATGACGACACATGTTTGCCACGCCAAACAGAAGGTTGCCTTTCAAGCCTACCCTCTTCGAGAGCCTGACAATACCCCTCGTTTTGATGTTAAAAATGGTCCATATATCCCACTGGTATCAGCTGTATTCCCGATGAAGGAACGAGCACTTCAGCAACTTAATGAAATCGAGCACTGGGTGGCGAAACGTAATCTTCATACTACGATCAAAAATGGTAGCAAACGCGGGATTATCACTTCAGGATTGGTTTTCCTCTCCTTGATGGAAATTCTTGAGAATCTGGAGAGCAGTAAAGAAAAGCCAGATATCCTCAAACTTGCCATGGTGTATCCTGTTCCCAAAGAGGCTATCGCTCTCTTTCTTCGCAGCCATGATGAAGTGAAGATACTCGAGGAGCTTGATGACGAACTTGAACGAAGTGTAAAGGCACTTGCCTATGATCTTCAGTTGACGACACGAATCATCGGAAAAAACAGCCTTGAAGACTGGATCGGCGAATACACTCCCGACAAGATACAACAAATGCTCCATGTTACCTGGCCGGATATAATTGATGAAGCTCATGAAATAGCGGTTGCAGAAGCAGCGCCAATACGTCCCCCGCAGATGTGTCCAGGCTGCGGGCATCGCAGTGCCTTTCATGCCATTGGTGAGGCACTTGCTGAAGATGATATTACCGTTGCCGACATCGGTTGCCACACACTTGGCTTTCAGGAGCCCTATAATCTTGGTCAGCTGGTGCTCTGCATGGGAGCATCCACGGCAATCGGTTCCGGACTTTCCCTTTTTAATACTTCCCGTAAAGTGGTTGCTTTTCTGGGTGATTCCACATTCTTTCATGCCGGTTTACCGGGCATCATTAATGCGCTGTTCAATAATCACAATCTCACCTTGGTGCTGATGGAAAACGGTACTGCAGCCATGACCGGACATCAGGACCACCCAGCCTCGGGAAAAAATTTCAACGAAGTCTCGGAGGCTATTCCCATCCGTCAGGTTCTTGAAGGAATTGGGGTAAAATCTATCCATGAAACGGACACCTATAAACAGGAAGAACTGCGCAAAATTATGCGGCAGGCAGTGAATGAAGAACAATTCAGCGTGGTTATTGCCAGACATCCCTGTATGCTGCTTTTCGCCCGCAACCAGAGAAAGGCTAAAGGAAGCAATCCCTTTCATGTCAAAATTGACCAGAAAAAATGTGAAAGAATACATACATGCATTGAGAAATTTGCCTGTCCCAGTTTTGCTCGTGGAGAAGATGGCACAATAACTGTCAACAATGAGCTATGTATCGGAGATGGCTCATGTATCCCCACCTGCCCGACTAAGGCCATACTACGATAATTTTTATCCGGAAAACACTATGAAAGCATTTAATGTATATCTCTGCGGTGTCGGTGGCCAGGGAATCGGCCTTCTCTCTGAAATACTTCTACGCGCAGTTGACTACGCCGGCTTTCAGGCAAAAGCCGTGGACACCCATGGTCTGGCACAGCGAGGCGGAGTAGTCGTTTCGAATTTGCGGTTCGGCGAAGCGGTTTATTCTCCTATGGTGATGGCTGGACAAGGAGATCTCGTCATCGCCCTGGAACGGCATGAAGCCCTGCGAGGCGCAGAAACAGCGTTAAAGTCTGGAGGTACCCTCATATATTACAACACTGTTTTACAACCCCTGGGTGTGCGACTTGGGAGAGACAGAGAAGTCAGCGAAGAATTAATCCTGGAATATTGCAGTGCTGCAAATATAACCGTCATAAAAGTTGAAAACGAGAAAACGATAGACCCGAAAATGCAGAACATAGCGGTGCTGTCCCAGATAAACAAACGTGGTCTGCTCCCTGAAATCCTGGAAGAACATTATATCCAGGCAATGACCGATTTAATGGCCGGGAACATGCTTGATACAAATCTCCGGCTTTTTAACTCCCTGTAATTCTGCACACCAGAATGAGATCGCCACTCCGGACTTGTGAAAGAAAGAGAAAAGCCTATTGTATGGAGTACATATACAATTCTATTTACATTAAAAGAACACAATATAACTGAAACAAGAGCATTTCCTCGATATAAGGCGGCCCGGCACTCCTCGTGAACATTTCTCTAACGCTTCGTAAAGACGATAGAAACTCAACAGCAGGTTCCACTTCAATTGCCCAGCTGCTCAGCCACCTCATTCCTCTTTTCAGGCAATATAAATTACGGCTGATACTTGGTTTTACCGCACTCATTGCTGTGGACTTTCTCCAACTCACCATCCCACGGCTACTGAAAAAAGGCGTCGACAGTCTTGCTGTAGAAACGGCCAGTCATGCGATCCTGCTTCGTTATGGCCTGTATATCCTCCTCATCGCCCTCTTTGTCATTGTCCTTCGTTTTGTCTGGCGTTACACCATCATCGGCTTTTCGCGTTACCTTGAACGGGCAATCCGCAATCGCATTTTTGCCCACATTATCAAATTGGATACTCCCTTTTTTGAACGAAGAACTACCGGTGATATAATGGCCCATGCCTCCAATGACCTCAGTGCCATTCAAATGGCCTGTGGCATGGGCATGGTCGCAGCCGTCGATGCTCTGGTTATGAGTATTGCAGCCATTGCCTTCATGTCGGTCATCCATGTTAAGCTTACCTTTCTGGCCCTCCTGCCCATGCCTTTCTTGGCGATTTTCACAAGGATTCTCTCCGCCCGCCTGCACCGCCGCTTTAATACAGTACAGGAACAGTTTTCACTGCTCACCGAATTCTCAAGGTCTACTCTTATCTCTGTAAAGCTTATCAAGGCCTACACCATGGAGAAATTTCAGACCAGAGAATTTGACAAACTTGGCCGCAACTATGTAAAAAGCAACCTCCAGGTAGCCAGAATCCAAGGGTTGATGTTTCCCATAGCCACTCTGGTCGGTAATATGGGCATGCTGTTGATCCTCTTTTTTGGTGGTCGTCTGGTCATCACCGGAGAGATATCCATGGGTGATTTCGTCGCCTTTATCACCTATCTCTATATGCTTATCTGGCCGATGATGGCCATAGGCTGGGTTACCAACCTTGTCCAGCGCGGCATAACCTCACTCACCAGAATTGATAATCTTCTCCAGGAGACTTCCAAGCTGCCCGACCCGTCAGGTCCTCTGCTTCCGCCGGAAGAATCACACTTTGAACTTCGTAATCTGACCTTCACCTATCCAACGGCAGAAACACCAGCTTTGAGGGGTTTTTCTCTGACCATTGGCCCAGGGATTCACGGAATAACCGGTAGAACCGGCAGTGGCAAATCTACAATTTGCAAAATTCTGGCCCGGTTTTATCCCGTGGCGGACGGCTGTGTCTTTTTTGGCGGCCACGACATAAACACCCTTTCCATTGAGACAATATGCTCACATATTGCCTATGTGGCCCAGGAACCTACACTCTTTTCCAACAGCATCGCCGCCAACATCAAATTGGGCAACCCCGATGCCACCGATGAGGAAATGCAGCAAGCGGCCAAGCTTGCCGCCATCCATGATGACATCATGACCTTTCCGGCTCAATATGAAACCATAATCGGAGAGAGAGGGGTGAAGCTTTCCGGGGGACAGCGTCAGCGACTTGCTCTGGCCCGGGCTCTGTTAATAAATCGACCGGTGCTGCTCATCGATGACGGCCTCTCAGCCGTCGATGTGGAAACTGAACACGAAATATTTGCCAAGCTCAAAGATCATCTCCAGGCCAAAACCGTGGTCATCGTCTCGAACAGATTAAAACTGCTGACCATGACTGACCACACCGTTATTTTAGAAGATGGCACCATAGCATTCGATGGAAAACATGAGCAACTCCTTCTGGAAAGTTCTTTTTACCGCACCATGTTTGAAAAACAGGTGCGAGAAAACAGGAATCAACCGCTGAGGTCGACATGAGAGATTTCGGCTACCAGGAAGACAGCAGCATGACCCCTCTCGGTGATTATCATTTGTGGGGCCGGATCCTTTTTTTCTGTAGAAGACACTGGAAACTGCTGGGGCTCGCCATTACCCTCTCTCTACTGATTACTGCGGCAACTCTTGGTTTACCCTACCTCATCCAGACAGCAATTGACGGCTATATAACCAATTCCGATCTCGATATGGCCAGGAGACTTCAGGGACTAAGCTCCAGAAGTGCTGTCTTTTTCGTCCTTGTCGTCACGGTGCTCATAGCCACATTTTTCCAGGTAATCACCCTCGAGTATACCGGGCAATCCATCATGCATCGTATTCGTCAGGACCTTTTTGCCCATATGCTCAACCTGGACCCTCATTTTTTTGATACCAACCCGACAGGCCGTTTGGTAACCCGGCTCACCAACGATATCCAAAACATGCATGAGATGTTCACCTCGGTTTTGGTGACCATCTTTAACGATCTTCTTCGCATTGTCGGCATTCTTGTGGTGCTCTTCCTTTTGAATGCAAAACTGGCTCTGGTAATGAGCATATTTGTCCCCATCGCGATCATAATTACCCATCTTTTTGCTCGATTGGCCAGAGCTCAGTTTAGAAGGATACGCAGTCAGCTGGCGAAGCTGAACAGTTTTCTCTCGGAAACCATTTCGGGAATATCTACGCTGCAGGTTTTTGGCAGACAAGAAGAAACCCGCAAGCTCCACGAAGATCTCAGCTACGGTTATCTGCAGAGAAATCTTCAGCAGATCAAACTGTTCGGAACCTTTATGCCGTTAACCGAATTTATGAGCTCTACAGCCATAGCGGTGATCCTCTGGTTCGGTGGATCTGAAATACTACACCAACAGCTTACAATAGGTGAACTGGTTGCATTCCTCTCTTATATGCGTCTCTTTTTTCAACCGCTACGGGAACTCGCTCAGAAATACTCCATCGTCCAGTCGGCAATGGCTTCGGCGGAGCGAATTTTTCAGCTTTTCGATACCAAAAGTGAACGTGAACTCCTTCAAAAAACAATATCAACTGAAGGTATTACCGGTGATCTCAGATTCAGTAAAGTTCACTTTAGCTACGACCAAGAGAGTAAAGTACTGGAAGACATTAATTTTTCAATTCACCGTGGTGAGACTGTCGCCCTGGTAGGGACAACAGGATCAGGGAAAACAACCATGGTCAATCTTCTCTTAAGATTTTACGATCCCCAGCAAGGAACCATTACCATAGATGGTATTGATATAAACCACTTTGGATTAACGGATCTTCGCCAGGTTGTCGGCGTGGTCCTACAGGATATCTTCATCCTGCAGGACAGCCTCCTTGCCAATATCATAATGGACACGGACACCTCGCGGATTCGGGTTGAAGAGATTCTGACCCAAACTGGGATAGAACGTTTTGTCAACAGGCTACCGCAAGGACTTGACACGATTATTGGTGATGGCGGCCAGCAGCTTTCCACCGGCGAAAAACAGCTCCTTGCCTTCGCCAGGGTGCTCTGCAGGAATCCGTCAATTCTCGTCCTCGATGAAGCCACTGCCGCAATCGACACCGAATCAGAGAATATCCTTGAACAGGCTATAGAACAAAGCTTTGCCAACAGAACATCGCTGGTTATCGCACATCGGCTTTCCACCATTCGCCGCGCCGATACAATTCTGGTCATGAAGGAAGGCAAGATCACCGAGCGTGGCAGCCACGAGGAATTAATGCGCCTGAACGGCCACTACGCGGAGCTTGTGGCCATGGATGTTTACAGTGAAGCTGTTTAAAATATATTCAATTACAGGTAGATTGAATGGCGCTTTCCCAGAAATCCAGATTTTATCTGCCGCATGCCGATGAATATTTCTACTTACTCTGACCAGTTACAAAAAATGTCTTGGAGAATCTTAAAGCTCAAATTTGTTTTATCGTTAGGTTCATAGAACTAATTACTATTTCGATGTTCAGCAGAAACCTGTCGTGGCTGTTTTGTTGCACTTATGAAAGGTGTGTCTTTGGAAAGCTACAATTGGCGGTTGCTCCCTATTTGAACAATTTCGGGGGTGGTAGATATGTCCACCATCTCAGGATAGTCTCAATATTCAGACAAATCATTTTGATTTTCACTGTCCGTTGAAATATCAAAAATCGAGAGGACTTTTCGCTTCTTTGATTGTGACGTTTTCAACAGTATGTGTATAGATCATAGTGGTTTTCAAGTCGCTATGGCCAAGCAGCTCCTGAATCATGCGAAGGTCAACATTAGCCTGCAATAGATGGCTGGCAATAGCGAACGTAGTGAGACTTTCGAAACTGTGCCGGAAGGTATGTGCCGTACCGCATGAGCAGCCTGTTGCTGTTGCCTTTCCGTTTGTCCTTTTTCCAGCAGCTTTTTCTGAAACTCGCTGATACGATTAGATTTTGTTGGCTTCATGATGATACTTCGAACAAAAATCAAGATAGAAGCGAAGTCATTTTTTATAGTAGCCACGAAGATTTTTCGAAATATTTTCTGCTGCAAGGCGCACCTCAAAACTTGACATCACTGGGGGTGCTATTTGTAACATACGAGGTTCTCCATTCAGCTGATGTTCGGTCCATTTTGGATGATATACAGAAAAGTAAATCTTGAACCATAACTAGCTTTTTTGTAAATTTTCACTAAATATCAGTGCATTACAACATCTTTCTGGTAAAAGGAGCTAGAGAGACTGCCTTTGCAGGATCAGAGGATACCTACCCAAACCGGGGAGATATACAGATCTGCTCAATAACTTGTTAGATCTATGAATAATCAATTATATAACCTCAAAAAATCAGATTTTAAGCTATTCAAAGATTTCGCTCTATCCTGGAGGTTTACAGAACCAGACTACAATCTTCTGCCTAAGAATATTGTGAATAAAATCCAACCCATAAATGAAAAGAAAACATCCCAATTATACAAAGAAATTGTTTTTCAGTATTGGCACAACTATTCATTACAAAAGAATAAAGCAGATATTGTCGCTCAGATCGACATCGAACATTTAAGTGAGATAGAAGTTAAAAAGTGGCTTCAAGATAAATTTACGGACACAAAATGCAAGATTGTCATTTATTGGATTCATTGTGGTGGTGCAGACGAATCAGTAATCACTGAGTGCCCCTCCCACACCACACACGGCGTACGGATCGCGTACCGGGCGGTTCGGCTGATCAAGGCAGGAGATGAACTCCAGGGAGAAAGAGTCCCAACGTTCGACGAAAATACGCATTCGGCAAAGCGATTATCACCCACTTGGTCTTGCTCATGCGCCATGCTCCCTTGCGGGCATTGCCCACAGGAACGGCCTGGGAATGAGATATCCCCCGCTTCCGCAGCTCCCGGATCCAGGTCCGCGGGTTCTTCCACTGTTTCCAGAGAATCACCCGGAGCCGCCGCATGATCCAGCCATGCAGCGAACGAAACCGATTGGTGCTTTGGGTGAGCCGGTAGTAGTTCCACCAGCCCCGGAGGTATTGGTTCAAGTCGAAGATTATCTGATGAATTGACCGGCCGCTACCGCGTTCGGTCAGCTCCCTTACCCGCTCCTTTTTAGCCCGGATTGCCGGTGAACATATTTAAAAATCAAGTGGGCTTTTTGCCTCCTTCTTCGTCATGCTTTTCACAGTATGGGTGTAAATCATGGTTGTCTTTACATCTGAGTGTCCCATTAACTCCTGAATGGTTCGGATATCATAATTTGCCTGGAGAAGATGACTGGCAAAGGAATGGCGAAAGGTGTGTGAAGTAACTCTTTTGGGAATTTTTGCCTTCTTCACAGCCGTTCTTAAGGATTTTTGCAAGAGAGACTCGTGTACATGATAACGTCTCCGTTCGTTGCTTTTTTCAACGAGAGTGAGCTGTTTTGCCGGGAAAAACCACTGCCAGACAAGTTCCTTTGCCGCATTTTTGTACTTTGCCTCAAGTTGGTTCGGCAGAAATACACCGGAATACCCTGAGCGACAATCTTCTTCGTGCAAGGCAATGACCCTTTGTAGCTGGGTTGTAAGTAGGTTAAATAGAGCATCGGGAATGGGAACGGTT
>JBNKDO010000002.1:0-3208 GCA_050288305.1 Desulfocapsaceae bacterium
AAATAATTCACCATGCTCAAATACTAACTGATACGCTCCAACTATATCAGAACTATCTTCGAATGAATCATAATGCTTCTTCACTGATATTAGTTTACCAAACTCACTTGTAACTGCATCAATATTCATTTTTACTGATTAATTAAGGTAGAACGGCCAGTTACCCGACCGTCCCCTCGCAGATCCCTGCGTGCGGTATTCTCGCACAGGGCTCCTCAGTATTATTCGCTTCGTACAAAAGCATTTCAGCTCCAGTACCCTGTGATCCGAGGCCGGGGAATTGAGAAACTCCGTAAGAGTTCTTCAAAACCTCGCCAGTTAAAGCTTTTCCGCTGACTCCTCCTGTTCAACCATTTATAAACTATCTTGCAGCTCAGGTTGTGGAAGGAACCGATCTTTTCAAAGTTACCACTGACACCATAATAATTGTAGTGTCCATGTAGTTTTGCCATAAATTGTTCCATGAGTTCAGTGACTCCTGAAACACACCGATTGCTTTTGATCCACGCCTTCATGTTTGACAGTGCCTGCTGGAATTTCTTCCGGGCTGTTACCATCCTCACCAGGGGCTTCTTTTTCCTGCTAAGTACCCAGCGATATTCAAAGCCAAGAAAAACAAAACTCTTGCTATGGGTCGTTTCAAATCTGCTGAACCGTATAGCTTTTGTTTTGTCCGCTGCAAGTTCCAAGTTAAACTTGCCCAGGCGTCTAGGAAGAACGCGAACTACCTTCATCAAATCATCGTGATACTGAAAACAGCACACATAATCATCAGCAAAACGAATCAGGTAAGCAGCACCCCGACATCTTGGTTTGACAACTTTCTCAAACCAGAGGTCAAGGGCGAAATGGAGATAAATATTAGCCAGGACAGCGGAAATTACTCCACCTTGAGGCGTTCCTGTAACGGGTAGTATTACCTTGCCGTCAACCTCAAGGATGCCTGCTTTGAGCCACTTCTTTACAAGATGTAGAAATGACTTGTCATTGATACGCTGCTCCAGCATGCGCAGGAGCCAATCATGATCAAGATTATCGAAAAAGCCTTTAATATCTGCATCAAGTACCCAACCAAACTTGCCCCGATGAATACGTTGACTCAACTCAAGGGCCGCTGAACGAGGGCCTTTACCCTGTCGATATCCGTGACTGCACGGCAGGAAATCCTGTTCAAATATGGCTGACAGGATCTGCGCTGCGCAATATTGCACGAGTTTATCACCAGTCTCAGGGATACCTAGAGGACGTTGTTTGCCTCCTGGCTTTGGAATATATTGTCTTCGGACAAGACCAGCCTTGTAGCGTTTTTCTTTCAACGCTTCTGCTATCTGGCTGACGTTGCCATCCAAATCAATTCCAAACTCTTCCCAGTCCACACCGTCAACTCCTGGAGCTGATTTGCGGTTGAGTTGTCCATAGCACCACCGAAGGTTGCTTTCGTTGAGCAAACTGTACAGATTACCGAATCGGTATTTTGGAACTTCCTTTGCTCTTTTTGCTATTCCCCGCAGTGAGGTTTGCATATGTTTATCAGCCTGTCTTATCTGCATATGTTTCCTTTACGGGCTACATAATACTGTCATTCCCTTCCCCATGTGATCGGTCCTACCGTCTCGGAGTACTATGGAATGATCTGACTCCCTTTTACCCATCAGATGTTCTTCTTGTGGTTGATACATCTTACCTCCATAAGGAGGAGATAAAAGGGCCTCCCAGGTTCCTGACTCTTCTCTCACTGCATGCCACGCTCTATGACCCCGACAGTCCCTCAGGAATCTCACCATCGCTCAGTGCTCAGGGCAAGCCCTGCAAAGAGTCTGCGATTCCTTTGTACTGGCTTCCGGCACGTTAAAACCGTCGCCAACTGCTCGTTGCTCTCACTAGTGTCCGGTTAAACCGAATTGGATTGCTTATAAGATAAAGTAAATATTAATAATTTGCCCGAAATCATGGGGGTAACCACTTGATTTCGGCAAATGTGGCCCGTAAACCCTTCGGGAGGCACTAAACCAAGGGAGGACGGGCATGTACGAAGGCAGAACGGTTTTCTCACAGACATTGGACTTTTTGCCGCGCAAATCATTTCGCCGCTGCGTCCAGCGTTACGGCGGCAACTACCGCATCCGCTCATTCACCTGCTACGAGCAGTTTCTGTGCATGGCGTTTGCGCAGTTGACGTATCGCGATAGTCTTCGCGATACAGTTCTATGTTTGCGGGCCTTGCAAAAGAAACTGCATCATGTGGGCATTCAATCCAAAGTCTCTCGCAGCACATTGGCTGATGCAAACGAAAACCGTGATTGGCGCATTTACAGCGATTTTGCCCAGATTCTCATCGGCCAAGCGAGAAAGCTCTACATCGATGAAGATTTTGGGCTGGAACTGGATGAAACTGTATATGCCCTGGATTCATCGACCATCGATCTGTGCCGTTCACTTTTCCCTTGGGCGCGCTTCAGGTCCACCAAAAGCGGTGTAAAACTACATACTCTCCTTGATTTAAGAGGCAGCATTCCCTCCTTTATTTCGATCACCGACGCCAAGCTTCATGACGTCAATATCTTGGATGAACTGATTATCGAACCAGGCGCGATATGTGTGATGGATCGCGCTTATCTTGACTTCTACAGGCTTTATCAAATGCACCAGGGTTTGTCCTTTTTTGTTCTAAGAGCCAAGCGAAATACCCGACTTCGTCGTCTTTACTCCGCAGAGGTTGACAAGGGCTGCGGTGTACTGTGTGACCAAACGGTAGTGCCGATCAATACGGATGCTGCCAAAGCCTATCCTGAGAAACTGCGCAGAATAAAGTATTATGACCGCGAAAAACAAAAGCGCTTTGTGTTTCTAACCAATAATTTTGCTTTGAGCGCATCGACAATCGCCGATCTTTACAAATGCCGCTGGCAAGTTGAACTTTTCTTCAAATGGATCAAGCAGCACTTGCGCATAAAATCTTTTTTTGGTTATTCGGAGAACGCAGTGAAGACGCAAATTTGGATCGCCATATCGATTTATGTCCTGGTGGCCATCATGAAAAAGCGCCTCGGCCTGGATCAGAGCCTTTACACAATTTTACAGGTCATCAGTATTGCTCTTTTTGAAAAAGTTCCAATTTATCAGCTGGTTAATGAATCGCACTACAGATCCAAATTTACTAGCGGGCATATCCAGTTGAAATTATTTGGATCTTAACCGGACACTAGTG
>JBNKDO010000003.1:0-5601 GCA_050288305.1 Desulfocapsaceae bacterium
TATGTGTACCCGCCAAAATTTCTGTTTGCTCTGCTGCCCTTGATTTCGACATCCTTCCATATAAGCCTCCATTGAGAAATTTCGGCATACTGGAACATACTTTTATTGCGAAAAAAAGATGGGGTTTATTAACCCCTTACATTTCACAACTTGAGACTATCCCTGAAAACATTTACCTCAAACACGAGAAGGCATAATTCACCTTCCTGAGTATCTTTGCCCTGGGACGATGCAACTGTATAGCCCAGGATGATTCATCTGATTAACCTTTTTGCCATCATTTCCCATGAGCTAGAATAGCTGCAGGGGTAGATTGCAAGGGGCGTTGATGGTCAGGCATTGTCTCTAGCCTGAACCTTATCAGTAGACATATCAACCATTCATTCGCGGCCTTTTGGGCAAGGTTCGTTGTGGCATTCTTATCTGGAAAATCAAGTAAACTGCCCCCCCGGAACTCTCCGCACAAAACAAGTACCCTGTCAAAAAAAGCTGCCGATTATATGTTATGATATTTTTACTTGGCTCTTTTTTTTGATATGACAATTGTTGTTTCAAGAAATTTCAAAATATCATCTGTGTTGTGACAATGATATGGTGATACTCTGACACAACTTTCAATTTTCAGGGACTCTATCATTCTGGATGAATATGGACTTGAATCCATACGGGCAAAAGTAATGATCCCATATTTTTCATATTCTCTTACCAAATCAGTAGGACTAATCCCATCAATGCTTAGAGCTAAAATAAAATCTCTCATGGATAGATCACCATGATCCAAATAAATAGTCACACCTTCAATATGACGTAACCCTTTGATTTCTCTTGTTCCCTCTAGAGCAAAATGCATCAAGGCTCTTTCATGTAGTTTAATTCTGTTTAACCCTTCAACAAAATTAATTCTTGGAACTTCAGATTCTACAAATTGCTGTCCAATCCAACTAATATAATCTACATACTCGTTTATTGCTCCAAAGTGTCCAGCTGCAGGGCTTCCAAGTTCCCATTTATTTTCATTAGCGGCTAATAATTTGTCATGTGGTAATCTTGAAAGCCTATCAGATACATATCCAATCCCAATTCCTCTTGGACAACCAAACTTATATGGTGCAATATTTGCTGCATCGACACCGAGCGTATCGACATCAATGATACCATGAGGTGCGTGCTGTACAGCATCGCATATTATATATAGATCCGGTTTGATCTTTCTGGCTTCTTCGACAATTGTTTTAATATCCAAAACCGACCCAGAAATATTTGAGGCATAAATAACACTCAAAAGACAAGTGTCCTTATCAATTAATTCCACAATGGATTCAACATCAACTCCGCCAGTTTCAATGTTTGGCTCAGCCACTCGAAGACTTTTCCCTTCTCTTTTTGCATACGTTACAACAGAGTCATATGCAGAAGGGTGTTCAAGCGAGGTGGTAACTACATTTTCTCCGGGTACATTTTCTATTACGGCTCGTACAATTTCATACATAGCCGATGATGCAGTTAAAGCCGTGACAAACGTCCCAGATGAAGCATTAAACAAAACTCTGAGATTATCATAAGCCTTATTCTGGACATCGTTTAGCCATAGAGATGTGAAATTCGAATGCTCTGGACAGTCAGGCAGCTCGTCTATTTTTTTAAAGGCATCGTTTGCAGATTTCAACCTGAATGACCCGCCTGCATTATCGAAAAACACCCTTTCCTTATTGGCGATTGGATCAAAAGCAACATTATAAAACTTGTTTCTCACTTGACTCAGCAAGCCATCTGGAAATAACTCTCCACAAAGATTTAACATCGCAACCTCTTTTATATTATCTTATGATTATAAATGATTTTAGTCAGCAAGAATAAAGAAGGATAAATTTGCCTCGATCAATCCCTCCATTTTGTTCAACAACTGGATCGGCGTTTTTTTGATAAATATTTTTTGCAATTATATTCGAATACAATTTTTGTTTAACACTCAGAACTTTTTATTAGCTCAGTTCAGAAAGCACATGAGGTCCCACCAAATGCTGGCAATAAACTATTTGATTACGACCAATCCTCAGCCTGACCTTTTAGTAATAAAAGAATGTGCCAAATGTACATTCTTCCTTCGGCTAGATCACAGAGCCAGTGCGTTCGAAAGACCGGCCATACCTTGCTGACTGCTGCTTGCGGACGCCCTGTCCACAACCTTATCGGTCATTTTTATTGACATGATGGCCTTACGTGATGTGATTTTACCATTCCTTGTCACTACCTTATGCGCTAAGCTGAAGATTGGTCGCAATCAAAATAAACTATATAGTTATCGTTTCGCTCCACTTACAAAAGAAACTGCTCAGCTCCCATTTACAGAAACACATCAGCCTCCCATGGGGCCTGACCCCAGCACAATATAATCCTTCAATAGAAGCATGAGCTCAGCTTCTGATTTATTGTAAAAGCATATATCCCTATAATTACGCCGCATTTTCACTTGATACTTGAGCAGGTCCCTGTATCAAATCCTCATTTATCTCTCCAAATCTACTAGCACAAATAACAGTACCAGTTATATCACCTGTGACATTGCATGTAGTATGGGCAATGTCAATAATTGGCCAGACAGCCGCCAAAACAGGGATCAGAGTCAAAGGTAAACCTAACGCTTCAAAAAGAACTGCTGACATCACAATTCCAGCCCCTTTGACTCCAGCTGCTCCAATGGAAAGAATCAATCCAAGGTAGACAATCATAAAAATGGTCGAAACATCGAGAGGCTTTTGAAAAATATCAAGTGCAAATACTGAAATTACCCCTAACGCTGCGGCAAAACCGTCCATATTCATGGTGCAACCAATTGGCAGGGTAAATCCGAAAATCTTTTCTGAAATTCCCATTTTTTCAGCAACTTTCATGGAAACAGGAAGAGTAGCAGCACTGGACGTTGTTGTTGCGGCAACAACCATTGCTGGCGCCATATTCTTATACACCTGTTTAACAGAAAGGCGACCGACGAGCTTTATTAGCACTGGATAAGCAAACATTATCATGGCAAGAATTGCTAAATAGTCGGCAACAATAAACTTTGCTACCGCGAGCATCATTTTTTCTCCAAGCGTACCAGCAAGAATTGAGACTAAAGCAAAAATACCAAATGGAGCAACCTCCATAACCATTTCTGTGAGCCGTATTACAACATCCGCACCTTGATTTACAAATTGTGTGATAAGGCTAGCCTTTTTACCAAGAACCAATAAAACCGAACCCAAGATTATCGAAAAAAAGATAATTTGAAGCATGTTCATACTTACCATCGCTTCTACGGGATTTGTTGGGACCCAATTTAAGAGACTTTCTACAACTGAGTATTTTGCAACATTAATTTTTCCTGCATCACCTAGGAGACCCTGGACCCCTAGCCCTGGTCTGAATATCAGTGCTACAATCGTCCCAAATGTTGCAGCTATTAATGAAGTAATTCCGTAATAAGAAAAGATGAACCCCCCTATTTTTTTTAAACTATTCGCGCTATCCATTTTTGTAACACCGGCTGTTACTGTGAAAAACACAAGAGGGACAATCAACATCTTCAATAATCGAATAAATAGGTCTCCTAACGGCTTTAAAATTATTGCATCAGCTCCAAGAACAAGACCGGTAATTACCCCCAAAACCAACATTAAAATGATTCTTTTGCTCAAAGAAATTTTAAACCAGTGTTTTAATGGATTCATACAATTACTCCTTTTCTTAGGTTAATGTCTTTAGCATTACAACATAAACGGGCGGAACCTATAAGGCTAATTATATTCGTATTATTAATTGGTTAGCATAGACAAATCCTAAGCCATTTGAATATCCGAACAACTTTTACGAATTGTTTCATTTGGGTATTTAACTTGAGTATAAAACCTAGTATTATTGAAATAAAGCGCTTTAATTTTTGATATAATGTTAAATTTTTTCACTATTTGAAGGAATAAGTAATGTACGACAAAGGAATTGAAGCTTTTTTAGCGGTTGCATCATGCCGCACCATTGTTGGCGCTGCTCAGCTCCTTAACCTCACATCGTCCGCAATCAGTCACCGCCTGCGCAACCTTGAGGAAGAACTTGACATGATCTTAATCGACCGCCATAAGGGCGTTCGCAAGAGTTCTTTGACAATGGCAGGGGAAAAGTTCCTACCAGTTGCTGAGCGTTGGAACCAACTTTGGCGTGAGACCAGACAGATAAAAAACGATGTGGAGTCTCTGTCACTGATCATAGGTTCTGTGGATAGTGTGAACACCTTCATTCTGCCACCTATCTACAAAGCTTTGAGTAGTCATTCTCCACCTGTGTATCTGAAAATTTATACGAATCGCTCTCAGGTCATGTATGAAAAGATAGAACGAAAAGAGATTGATGTGGCCTTTGTAGTTCAGGAAACGCCCAATCAATACATTGAATTGACACCATTTTTAGCAGAACAGATGCGAGTCATAAGACTAAACCAGTCCAACCTGCCACCTGTTGTTTTAGCTCAAGATCTAGAGCCTGAACATGAATTGTTTATCAACTGGGGCCCTGCATATCAGATTTGGCATGAACGAATCTGGAATCCATTGTTCAGACCTAAAATCGAACTTGACTCAGTAACTCTCATTCAAGCCATAATTGATGACCCGAGACATTGGGCAATTGTCCCCGAGTCTGTTTTGGTGTATTTCCGCTATAATAAAAAGCTAATTGCCCAAACACTTGATCCCCCCTTACCCGACCGGGTAACATATATGATTACCCATCGGTATCCTCGTATCGGCGCACGCCAGGCAATAGATATTCTTAAACAATTGTCAAAAGAAAATGGGTACCTAAATCATTTGGCCCTCAATCAATAATATGGAATTTGCTCTGCAAATCCCTGCCTACCATTGGAATACCAATAGACAATATTTTTTTATCGTTTCGTCAGCTTTCGTTTTAGCCGCAATATCTGAATTGAAACATTGATGTGGCTGAACATAAATATTGCCTGTTCTGTTGATGCTCATCTCCATAGAAACAAGGGTCAGAAGGGTCAGTCAGAAGGGTCAGGTCTTGCAAAATAATATTTTCCATGATACATTTTGTTCTATGTCTCGCCCTTTACGAATAGAATATCCTGGAGCAGTGTAACATCTCACCGCCAAAGGAAATTGGCAGGATAATATTGACCCCATTCTCTGGCCCTATGTATATTTTCTTCTTCTCTTGGTCATTGAGACATCTCCTGGTTGAATACAAATCCAAACTTAGGAATGTGTCCATTATTTCTTTACCACTTCAGATGATGGGTCGGTCCGGATTGCCATCAAGGAAGTTGACAATTACCTCCTGCCCCACTCGTGGGATATGCATGGAGCCCCATTTGCCGCCAGCCCAGTTCTGGGATACCCTGATCCAGCAGGACATGTTACCGTCGCCCTTTTCATCGGTGCTCCTGTCCCAGAAAAACTTGACCTTGACCCGCCCATGCTCGTCGGTATGGATCTCCTCTGCCTTGGGACCGGTGACGATGGCCGTCTGGCTACTGACCATCAACGGCTTGCTGGTCTTGCGGGAAGGTCGGTAGGGGACTTTGTGGGGGAAGCAGGAGAAAAA
>JBNKDO010000004.1:0-123631 GCA_050288305.1 Desulfocapsaceae bacterium
ATATGATGAAAAATTGCCGACTTTCTTGAAACGCTTGATATCCCCGGTCTCAAGCATGATGGTGAGTGCCAGGATCAAGCCGACTCCAGGAATTGTCTGCAAACCTTGAAACTCAGGTCGGAGTCGAACCTTATTTTTGATCAATCTTTCTATGTCGTGAATCTGTCCTGTTAGGTAATCGATGCACTCCTTGCTGACTTCACCGCTTGAAGCAAGATCAGGATTCGTAGACAGCAATGGGGCAATATTATTTTCTTTAACCGCCTTAATGTCTTTTGTCGGTATTCTGAAACCACAGTTACGGTGAATAATTCCATGCAGGCTATTTATCAGGGACGTACGAAGTTGTACCAGATGCCCCCTTTTTCTCAGAAGATCGCGAAGTGGTCTGTTCTCTTTTGGATAAATATACCCTTCGGGAAGAATTCCAAGGCGGAGTAAATGGGCCAGCCAGAAGGCATCATGATTATCATCAGCGTACTTCAGACCTCTATACTTCTGGATGGCTGCTGGGTTCGCCAGATGCATGCAATATCCTTTGTCCATAAGCAGATCTACGAGCCAGTACCAATTAAAGGTGGATTCTACAACTACTCCGGTGATATGATCCTTATAAGGTGCCAGCGCCGAAAGAACAGCTTCTCCTTTGTTTGGCAGCCTCTGTTTGTAGATCCGCTTGTCATCTTCATCGATGATTGCGATACAGTTGTTGTTTGAGTGTAAATCGATCCCGGTGTACAGCTTCATTTGGCACCTCCGTCAAGTTGAATTGGTCTTCTCTTGACGATACCATACGTGGTGGTATTTTGGGCTTAGCCCGGAGGTGCCTTTTAGATGATCATCAGAGTAAAAATAAATATTGTGCAATCAGTAACAGTTTAGTCCTTTATAAAGATTTTTATCCTCTTTTGAAAAATATCATATTCAACATCCTATTTTTGTTTTACTTTTAATCGGAGTAATGATACTCTTTATTCGTCACAAATTTAAGGGAAAATGTAAAAATGAAAACTCTCAAACAGCTAAAGGAACAACAGGAACTTCTTAAGACAGAGATTTGCAACAATCTTGATCTGATTATCGGATCAGTAGGATGTTCGCCAAAAATGATGAATCATAATTTAACAACCAAAATCAATGGAAAAACGGTAACGCGAAGTGTTCGTAAAGGGTTGGTTCCGGTGGTGAAGATCATGACTGACCGGAATAAGCGAGTACGGGGACTTCTCCAGCAGCTTTCCCGTGTTAACTGGGAAATTCTCAAGCTTGAGTCGAAATAGGAATTGGCTATGCCAAGGGTTTACCCGCCACCTTATTTTCGCTGTCCCTACAAGGACTACTGCCCACACATGGATGGCCTGTCGATAAAGTGGGTATGGGGTTCATATCAGCGAACCTACAAAGAACATTGCGAGCATTGGCGGGTACGAGATATACAGCAAGAAAGGATTTCTGAGGTACTGAGTAGAAACGCAGAGCTGGAAAAGGAGAATGAGCAACTTCGAGCAAAGCTGAAAGCTCTACATCAGAAACAGTTCAAGGCAAACTGCATCAGAGATCCGGTGAAACGGAAGCGGGCAATGCTGGGGAGCAACCCGCCGAGGGATAGCCGGTGGACGGCGATGCAATATCGTCATAAAGGGGGATGGTCTATATGGTCATTCCCCTTTTTTCATCAGATTACGATAATATTGTGGAGCTGTCCCATGCCTTTAAAAACCCAACCGTTTTGAGCGAAGCGAAAAATAGAGAATAACCGCACTGAATTAACTACGTCATATCAATGTGTTACAATGGGTGGAATATATGATTTTGCCAGAAACGTCGAAAACCTACCCCGATTAAGACGGTAAAGTGGGAAAACGGCCAAAAATACCCGAAATCTTACGATGGCTAATTTGGTAAAAATTACGATGGGAAAAAAGCACGGAACAACTGGCTTTGCTAATGATCTACATTGATACCATGTCTTTTTAGATATTCCTCATAACATTTACCACATATGACGCCAATCCTTGACCTAAATGGCTTTAACAAAATTTTTTCATCTTCATCTGAATAAATTTTGTAGTGATCTCTCACATTGTTTTTCTTTTTAAAATCTTTAGTGACAAGGTATTTATCACTGACCAACAATTCCCCGCCATCAAAATAATCAATTACAATTGTAGCGAATACTTCTTGGTCAATATGTTCGTCGTTTAATATTTTCGTACATATTTCATCAAGGACACCCGTCTTAATCCCGGTGCGTCCATGATCTTCGCATAAAATAATTCCCATAAACAATCCTATTACTTTAACAAACCGAAACCCTGTTTTTTAAGAAACTTCGCCAATCCTAGCCTAGTTTTTGATACCGTTTGTCCTCCACCTTTTTCGATTACATCTACTGCATGTGACAGACAACTATTGGTATGAACATCGTACGGCCCTAAATCTTTACCAATAAGAGATTTTTGATAATTCATAGCACCTGAAGCATCTGGGATTTCAATGACTTTTGTGGTTACTGGTGGTTCTGATGGAGGTACTCGTCTAATTGTCGTCGTGCTATAATCAGAGCTCGTAATAACCTGTTCAGTATGAAGCTTATTAACTCCATCGTCAATTTCAACTGTAAAGTGGCCTTCAGGATAGCCGTTTTCATATTGTCTTATAGTGGCCGTTCCTTTATTCGATATATCTTCACAAGCTAACCCCAAAGGATCAACCCACCCCCAAACATTAGGAGCATAGGCATAAACATTCTCACCGGCCGCAAGCCCCAGCGGGTCCTGGCTGATAAAGGAGCAGATATGCGGATCAAAGTACCGGTATCGGTTATAACAAAGATCGATCTCAGGGTCGTAGTACTGGCCTTGGAACCTGAGCGGTTGCACTACCTCATCCACCAGAATCTGCTCAATCCTTCCCATGGCGTCGTAGCTGGCCGACCAGACAATATCGCCGTTGGCTCTGGTCAGTTCCTGGGGCAGTCCGTTGACATCATTATGATAGTAATAAACTTCACTTCCGTCAATTACCGCTAAAGGTTCAAAGGTTCCGGGATAGTAGACGTATTCCCGGGCAGGTTGATCTTCGAACTTTTCGGCTAAAAGGACGTCGCCATCCCAACCGAAAAAGGTACGTTCGCCATTGACGCTTTTTTGGACGCGGCGGCCCAAGGCGTCGTAGGTCATGCGGATCGTTTCGTCACTACCGGTCCGTACAGTGTTCAGACGATTCTGCTCATCCCAATAAAACCGTGTGAGTTCACCGTTCTGCAGGCGACCGAAAAGGTTTCCAGCTGGATCGAAGCGATAGGTGCGGTTTTTATAACGAGCCTCACGAAGATCTTTTGTATTCCTACTCGTTCTCTCCTGCGGCAAATGCTCCAGCAGATCACCTGCCGGATCATAATTGAAGCTGTCCACCCGCCCCATGGGATCGATAGCTTTGACAATGCGCCCCATCGGATCATAGGTAAAACTCATGGTCCCCTTGGCGCTGTCCTTGCGGCTGGTCAGTTGACCTACGGGATCGTAGTCATACCAGCGTTCTATCATGGTGGCGGACGAGTTGGTACGTTGATGAACCAGATGTCCTTCGTCATCGTAGGCCGAGATGCGACTCAGCTTTTCGCCCAACTGTTCGCCTGTGATTCTGCCCAGGGTGTCTCGATTAAATCGTATGAGCTCATTATCGTTGATGCGGATCTCATTCACCGCACCTCTATCGTCATAGCCATAGGCGATGGTGTTACCGCAGCTGGTAGAACGCTCAGTCAGATTCCCTGCTGGATCAAAGGTATAGTTTACCTCGAATTCCGGCCCTTTCTCACCAATCAGGCGTCCGTCCGAGTCGAAAAGACGCCCAAAGCTTGCGACGGGAGTTTCAAAACCGATCAGGTTCCCAACCGCATCCCAGTGGAAGCATTCCCGCTCATCGCTTTCAAAAAGTTTTTCGGTGAGTCGTCCCGCCGGATCGTAGTTATAGCTTATGGTTTGCTCTAGCGGATCGATACTTTTAATCAACTGCCCTGCCGCATCATAGCTATAGTGATGACTATGTCCAAAATAGTCGGTTTTGCTGGCCACACGGCCCGCGTCATCGTAGGCGAAGCGGTAGGTCTGGCCCTTCTCGTTAGTGACACCTGTAAGCCGTTCCTCGTTATCGTAATGATATTGTACGCTGGTGCCGTCCGGATTGATACGCCGGGCGATTTCGTTGACACCGGTGTACTCGAAACGAGTCGCACGACCTGCCGCGTCGGTATGTAGCAGCAGGTTATCCTCATTATCCCATGCGAAACTTTGACGTAATCCGGTGGGAGAGATTGCTGTAAGCAATCTGGATTTACCGTCATAGATGTATTTGCTGATACGACCGGCCGGATCGATAACCTCAACGATATTGCCGAGCAGGTCGTGACGGTAGCGGGTGGTTGCGCCACCGGGCGCAGTCACCGACTGGATAAGACCGCTATCATCCCAGCTGAAGGTGGTACTGCGACCACCTGGATCGGTTACGCCAACCAGATCGCCCTTTCGATCATAGACGTAGCTTGTGCTGTGCCCCAATGGAGAAATTTTCTCCACCAGTCTGCCCTGTTCATCGAAGCGCTGCTCCCATATATCGTCGTTGGGATCCAGGATCTGGACAGGTCGATTCTCTTCGTAAACAAAGGCCATGCGGCTTTGATCGGGCCTGATAATGCCGACAACATTTCCCGACTGATCGTATTCGTATTCGGTGATGCGTTCCAATGGGTCGATCACCTTGACAACCCGTCCTAATTCATCGTATTCATAACACGTCTCGGCACCGGTGGGGTCCTGCACCTTGAGCGGTAGGTTGTCCTTGTCGTAGAAAAAGGAAGTTACCTGTCCCCCGGGAATATCGATGGTCCGGGTGCAGCGCTGATACGGCAGGTATTCCAGATCGCAGCCATAGAGACCGTTGTCACCATGGGTGTGGACACAGCGGCCCTTCTCATCGTAGCGGTAGTGGAAAGAGAGATTGTTCTTGTCAGCATGCCGGATCAGCCGCCCTGACTCGTAGTCGAAATGTTTAGCATGACCCAACGGGTCCATGGCTGCCGTCAGCTCGTTGTCGCGGTAGTTATAGCGTACCAGAGGCCGGTCTTTGTGGGACATCTGCACAATTCGGCCGAACTCACATTCCACCGCCACACTCTCATCACCGCAGCGGATCTCCACCAACTGACCTGCCTGGCGGATAAAGTGTAATCGCCGGCCCCCACTACCGGCAATCTCCATGACCGGACTGGAATTGTTGATGAAATCCTTAGCGAAACGATAGCTCCATCCGGATTTAAGACGTACCAGATAACTCTCTTCATTCAGATCAAGGACAGCACCGTCAGCCACCTCAAGAACCGCTTCATTTTCCGGAAGTTCAGGAAAGACGGCAGCTTTGGCCGAACCATCGAAAAATGTCACAAGCCCGTCTGTATCTATCTCCAACCGGGAGTCAGCCGGACTCTGCCAGCCAAGTCCAAGAAGTCCGTCATAATTGCTTTGCGAGCCGTAATGGCGTGTCCAGGCGAGAGGTAAGCGCCAGGGTAATTCAAAGTCTGTCTGGGTAAGTACAACCTCTCCGGTAATCGGGTTTACCGGGTCTTTGACACAGAACTCGTTGGAGCGGCCGTTCTTCTTCGCTCCTTTCGACTTGACTTTGCTGGCAAGTTTGCGGGCTTTTTCCTTTACCCTGGAAGCCAGTTGACGTATGGGTTTGGTAGGAATTTTTTCGGCGGCAGAGACCGCTGCCTTTTTCAACCGTCTTGCCGCAAATCCACCCACTCCGAAGGTCACCACTGAAATACCGGCACCTATCACACCGTCAGTCAGAGCCTGTTTGGTCATCTCCAGGGGTGAAATTCCATTTCCGATGATAGCTGCCTGGGCGCATTGCTCAGCAACAGAGCCCGCGGTTCCGGCAAGAAAGCCGCTGGTCCCCATACCGGTCAGGGTTCCGGCTGCCATGGCAGTACCGCTCGCTCCTGCGGCAACAGCTGCCTCAACGGCAGCACCAACACCACCGCCCACCGCACCAATGGCCCCACCCAGAAGGGCGGCCTTGGCAATTTTGAGACCGTCGTATCCCTCATCGGCATGATTTTGCCGCCAGGCTTCCAATCCTGCCCCGACGGCAGCCCCGATGGCGGCCCCGATCAGCATTGCACAGAAGATAAACTCACCCGTGGGATCGATATGGTTTACGGGGTCCTGGTTACAATAGACGTAGAAATTCTCTCCCCCACCCTCGCGGAACAAAGGGTCCAAACTGAGATAGCGTCCAAGTTGCGGATCGTAATAACGTGCAGCGGAATAATGAAGCCCTGTTTCCGCGTCGTGATACTGCCCGCAGAGCCTGAATGGCTGATGGATGTCATCGCCCATAACGATACTGGCATTACCAAAGGCGTCATACTCGGCCTGCCAGACAACACTGCCGTCGGATGCGGTCAGACAGAGGGTTTCATAGCGATGGCCAAAATGAGCATAGAATATCCTGTCGTTTCTGCGTATGGCCAGTAGCACCGGTGTACCCGGAAAATACAGGTATTCGGTGTGATTGGTTTTGCTGCCGGTTATCTCGACTTCGCGGATTAGTTGGGCGCCCGCCCATTCATAGCGGGTGACACTTTTCCCCAGCCTTTTTTCCACTCTTCGACCGAGAGGGTCATAGGTATAGCTTACTCTCTTGTTCTTTACGGACGCTGATTTCAAGCGATTGCCAGCTGTCCAGGAAAATGTGGCACTGCCTTGGGGGCATGTCCCTTCCGTCAGGTTTCCCACAGCATCGTAGGCGAAATCGGTGCTGTTATACTGGTGCAGACGATCCGCCCCGCTTACTGAGTATTTCCCGGTATTATCTTTGAGACGGTTGCCTTTGGCATCCAGGGTGAATTTTTCGCACCTATCCGTTGCGGTGTCTTTGCTCTCCACCAGACGACCTTCGAGATCATAGGTGTATTCCGTCTGGTTTTCCCCATCGCGGATCCTGGTCACCCGGTCCATCTGGTCCCGGGTAAAGTTTTTATTGAATATGGCTTCCGGAGTACTTGGAGAGGCAAGGTTCATCACCTTGGGCAGCCCTGAGGCGGCGCTTTCCTGGTGAAGTTCCACGCCGTTTGGGTATGAGATGGAGGCAAGCGCACCACAGGCAGAGTAGCCGATCTTTATCTCCTCACCTGTCCAGACCCGTATGGTTTTGACACGCTGTTCGCAGTCCCTGCCAATGGTTGTCGTCCAGCCATCTGAGGTGATTATACTTTCTAGATACCCGGTCTCACCCCGTTTATAGGTGGTGGATTTGCCATTGAAGGTCTCGGAGAGTATGCCACCCTGGTCGTCATAGGTGAATTCGAGGGTTCCAGCCTCGTTTTCCGCCTTCCTGATTCTGCCGTCTTCTTCTTTGAGCCGTGTCCGGCTGCCATCCGTATAACCTATCTCCCACCAGCCGGTTTCCTTGTCCAGCGAATATTCTGCTATCGTGGCGTTTCCTGCGGAAAACCGTTTGAGCATATCGTCGTCCGAGTACTCAAAGCCGAACACCTTGCCGTCCGCAAACTCTATACGGGCTGGGGCCATATGATCTTCATGGCTGAAACGGGTATAGTGTCCGCCTGCATCAGTTATTCGTACAAGCCGTTCGTTTTTATCCAGCTCAAACTCGGAGGAGTTACCGTTCCGGTCGGTGAATTTTCTAAGGTTACCATAGGAGTCGTGCTCACAGGTTGATTCCGTACGGTCCGGATAGAGGATCGACTTGAGATGCCGTTTTTCATCATAATCGAACACCCATGAGTTACGACCGTTTTCCATACGAATGCCGAAGAGCATATTCTCCCGCTCCTGGACGTCGAGCCCGATTATATTGCCAGCCGGATCGATAACCTGAGACGGATTTTTACAGGTGGTCAGATCGAATTGAAATATCCTGTTTTCACCGGTGGTAACGGAAACGCCGGTCTCCGTTTTGGCCAGCCGTGTTCTGGTGCCGGCCGCATCCTTGAGGTCAAGAGCGTTGTTTCCGGGGGCTGGCTTGATTTCAAAGCCCTGCTCCCGGTATTCTCCCATATGCTGCTCAAGCAGATTCCTCTGCCACGATGCAGCCAAACCTGAGCGTTTGGAAGTGACCAGAAGGTGCGGGTCAAGTTCGGAGGATGACACTCCTTCCGGTCTATCGAAAACCAGGGGAACACCCTGAGCGTCTTCCATCACAAAACGGGTTACCTCTCCGAAAAAAAAGCGGGCCTCCTCCTCATTCAACAGAGGCAGGAAGTCACGCAACACCGCCGGAGAGAAGAACCGAAAAAAAAGATCGCGGTTATTTTCCGCCTTTACTGCGAAGAAACGTCTGAAATGGGAGAGCAGAGTCTTTTCGGAAGCTTTGCTGGTAAAAAACACCCCCCAGGAGTGGCCCCAACCGTTTTCCAGCAGCCAGGAGGCAAGTTCCTCCTGGGTGTCCAACCGCAGAAGATAGGGGGCTACCCGATCTGCGGTCCAGGAGTTTTCTCCTACAAACAGTATATGTTTTTCAACATCGGGGTGTCTCAGGCGTTTGTAAATATCGCCATCATCCATGACGTCACCGGTAACACCGCTATCGATCAACGCGAAGAGCGAAGGAGAATATTCTTGATCGTCAACGAGTAATTTTACAAGTCTATTGAGAATCATAGTATTGCTCTAACTTTCTTGGTTACAGTCACAAGCGAAGGGTGCATGATATTAGAATTCAAAATCAATAGATGCTTTTTTGATGTTCGCCTTATCTATAGTTGGCCTAATAAAGGTCAGAGACAATTTGCCATGCAATGTATCAGTGGTTTTCCTTGGTTCAAAAGTAATGGTTCCGAAGCAATCACAGCTTTCAAATTGGATCATAGGGCCTCCATATCTAAATAGAACGCGCTCTAACCAATTTTCGGCTTTTATCGGTATACTTTTTGGGAAGTCCTTTTTTAACTCAAGAGCTAATTCTGTCACTAATCTGGCGCTTGAATCTCCTTTCTCTTCGCGATCAAAAAGAATGACTGTATTTTCTTTATTCTTAATAATTGAATATTGGACAAACCCTTTCTTATGAGTTGAAAATTCTAACTGAGCATCATCATATACTTCCATTTCAAAATTCGCTGACTGCATTTTGCCTCCTTTCATACAAGCATTAAGAGCAACTAAACAGTAAAATATTAATAATAGTTTAGAAGATATCTTTGCTGAATTCACTAAAGGTGTCCGCATTAGCCATTTTCTGACTCTGTGACATGCCTCTCCATTTTTTCGTTTCCCAAACGTATGCATAATCCTCTGTCCCTGAAGAATAATGACTCATTTCATGTACTATTGTAGCAGCCTGCTCATCTGGATCTTCGTGAGAGAATGCCGGAAAACATATATTTACTGGCCCAACTCCACCAATTATTGGTAAAGTATATACATAAGCCACAGTGTAAGGTTTTCCAGGTTCAATTTTTTCGTTTACTACTTTGTAGCTATTTTTTTCTAATCCTTTCTTCATATTGCTAAACCTATCTACTAAAACACTCAACTTTTTTTTATCATCTTCGCTTGTCCCGTGTATTTCAAAATACTCATCAACTTTAGGATTGGGTGAGTCTTTTGCCTTTTCTAGTGTAGAAATTGATTTGCTAATCATCTCTATAGCTTTCTTATGCGCCGTATCTATTTGGTTTTTCTGAGAATCGCTTGCATTCTTGATCGCCTTATTGTTCTTCACAGAAGGTTTTGTTTTGTCACCAGGCCGTTGGTTACAATTGCAGACGAATGGCGCATGATTTTTGGCTGCCCTGGTAAAACCACTGCTCTGAGAATCACCCACGATTACATTGCCGCTGCCCTGGATAAGGGTTCCCTTGCCGCCACAATGGTCGGTACCATCAGTAAGCCGGAAAGCGGGCTTGCCGTTGATGGTCACGGTGGCGCTCCCACCATTGGCAGTCCACCGGTTGGCTCCACAACAGGCCTTATGTATGCCACTGTCACCTTTACGCACCGCTCTCTTACCATTAATGATCACATCGGATGCGCCTTCCGTCGCCGGCCCATTCACCACATGCGGACACCCGGGGCAGCCGTGACCATCGATTCCCAGGGCCTTATCTCCAACTCTTCCTTGTCCCGGCATTTCTTCCTCCTATAATTCATTACAATCTATTATCACCTGCCCAATCTCCTCGGCAGAAATATTCTCCAGCTCCGTGTTGCCACGCCAAACCAGGCACAAACGCTTTTCGTCCGGCTCCATAAACAAGGTATCCAGACGCATTTCGACAGGATCTTCTTCAGCTTCGTCGTTTTTCTTTCGCTCCAGCCTGCATTTCGGCATCACACCTGGCAATGCAAACGACAGCTTTCCTTCAGGAGTCAGGTTGACCAATTCCACCGGTTCATTTCCCAGCAAATATCCTTTCACCTGAAGATCGGGATGGGCACCGTTGTAATAGCGAACATCGAAATCCTTCGGCGGAAGCGGACTGCGGGTCTTTCGCCATGCATTGTCATAGGTGCCTGCATATGCTGCCCTAGGCTGCCAGGCTCTATGATAAAAACCAAAGCCCACCGGTGTGGGATGATCCTCAATAGTTCGAATTAACTGGCGCGGCTCCTCGACACATGGCAGTGGTTTGCCCACCGGTTTTTCCTTGGTTTTCTTTGAAAAATAACCCTTACCGCAAAGGTTTCGTTCGCAATACCTGCCCGTGCTCGGGTCCACGCCGCCAAAAGCATCTTCATAGACAATGGGACGATGGATAAAAGGTTTGGCCCTGGTTTTTTCATATTTTCGGCTTAACACCCCGGCATGGTTCCAGAAACGATCACCAAACACGACTAACTGTTTTTCCATCGGCCCCACCTTCAGGCCGACCTTTACCCATTCAGCAGGGCGTTCTTCAGGGGCATAGGCCTGAGCCCAAAGCACAATATCGGTGCAGGTTTTAAAGGGTACGATGTCAGACTCGTAACGACTGCAACCACCATCCTCCTCATCAGCTGGCAAGTCCCCATAGGCAATGGGAAGCTGATCTTCAGCCAGTTCAACCCTGCCCTGATCAAAAGTAAAGGTTCCTTTGACGATTACCGTCAGACACGGCTCCCCGTCAGCTCCTGTTAGCGGCAGAGCCGCTATATCAAACAATGTGGTATTAACGATTTTCATTTACGCGAAATTTCCAGGCGTTGGAACGACCTGACCACTTGCCATGCTTCCCGATACGACTACACCCAGGACCACCGTTGTGGTTTTGAATACTTGGAACCGGTTGTAAAAAGATTCGGAGATCGATGCGAACAGGTCACCGGAATGCATTTTATCCCCCTGGCCGAAATGGTCATGCATGGCAAGTGAAAGACGTTGCGGTGCCAATCTGCTCTCTCCCATAGACACCATACTCATCAGCGGTTCCGGAGTATTGGGCATTGGCGCGCCTGTAAACCCCGGATATTTCAAAACTCCGCTCAAACCATTCTGCCAGCTGCTCCAGGCTTCGCTCACGGCTTTTGAAATAGCCCTGGAGTATTTTCTCTCCATCTCCGTAGCCTTTGGTGCTTTTGCGTAGATAAATGGTTCCAGTTCCGGTCCGATGACTCCACCGGGCATGAGGGTTCCGATGGGGCCGGCGGTCGTCATGGACACCACGGAGGCGATTTTCATCCACTTGCCAACTGCAGAAGAAAGGGCTTCACAGATCCCATCCAGATATTCTTCAAACAACTGCCCGGTGATACGGGCAGAATCCGTGTGATATTGGTTGAGCGTTGGTTCCTTGAACAGGGTATCCGAAGAATTGGCAAGGACACTCCTTTCGACCGGGGCAAAGGCATCAGGTGGACATATATCCGAGTCCATCCAGTTTATTGGCAGCCCGATTCCCCGGTTGCGAAACCTTTGTTTGGCCAAGCCTGCCAGTTCGGTTGACGTTATTTCCGACATCGTCTATCTAAATCAAATGTTAATGGTTTTATTACTTCATTATTTACTGTGGATGTATCTCCACTTCCCTTGAACCTGTATGAAGAACATACGCATCATAGGAGAACGGATTTCCCTGTCTTGGCGAACAAATACAGGCATTACCACACCGAAGGACGTATACACCGGAACCGAGGTAACATCCTTCAACGTTGAAATGATGATAACATCCTCTATTTCCACATGGTCCACCGGAAAAATTTCCCCCTTTTTATCGGGTCCTTTTCCCATACAACATCCACCGCCCATAACTGTCATTTCTCAGGAATCAAGCGGAAAAGCTATTTACTTTTTTCCAAGACATTATGGATTATTTTCCCTTTTCTAACTTATTGATCCCACATATTTCTCACAATTATTAATAGCTGTCTTAGAAATAGGAGAAAGTATGCTACGCTATTCAAACTCACCTGTAAATGTGACTAATTGCCATTCCTTTGTGTTGAAATCCCGATGTCATCCAGAATTGATTTTCCTCGAAAATGCGCCGGGGAGTAACTAGAGTAGCCACACCACGCCCAACCTGACTCTTTTCCTCTCGCTGACAAAGCATCCGTCTTCCGAAATGGTTACTTTTCTGACAAATCCCGGGAATGTGGATTCAATTTCTTTCATTTTCCAACATTCCCTTCAATAAGAGGGTCCAGTCCCTTGACAAGGTAGAGGGCGATTTCTCCCCGGTCATCTACATTAACTCCCACGAAGCTGTCCGTTGCCGCCCATAACAGCCCCTTCTCTGGAATTAACCGGAGAAACTCAACACCCTTCGATAAGATCTTCTTGCTTGCAATAATTTGATTTGCCGAAACGTCATAAATATGTACAAATCCCTTTTTTTCCGACCAGCGCCAAAAATAACCTTTGCCTTTATATGTTGTAGCTACCACATATTTTTCATTGGGACTCATTCTTCCGCCTTCTCCGAATTAAACTCAAATGAAAAGCCATCTGTTTCCATTTTTACATGTATCGTGTTGATGTTGACCTCTGCAGCCATCTTTTCAAGAATATTCCTGGAGAGTTCGGGCAGCAGTCCGTCCGTGAGAACATGATCGACATTTCGCGCTCCAGAATCCACCTCGGTGCAACGTGCTGCAATCGCATCGACAAGGGTTTCGGCATAGGAAAGTTCGATTTTACGTTCACTGAGCAGCCGTTCTTTTATACGGTCAAGTTTCAGGTGAATGATCAGCCGCATAATGTCATCGGAGATGGGATGATACGGCACTACCTGCAACCGACCAAGAAAAGCGGGTTTGAAACGTTGCTGCAACACGGGAGCCAGCATGGTTTTCAGGGACTCCGTGTCCGGTACATTGTCCGCATTGTTGTAGCAATGCTCCATGATGAGGTCGGTCCCCAGATTGGAAGTGAGAATGATCAAGGTGTTTTTAAAATCGATTCTGCGACCTTCGCCGTCTTCCAGTACACCCTTGTCAAAAACCTGGTAGAAAAGATCGGTCACATCCGGATGAGCCTTTTCTATCTCATCCAGGAGTACCACGCTATATGGTCTTCGCCGTACAGCCTCGGTAAGTACGCCGCCCTCCCCGTATCCTACATAGCCTGGAGGAGAACCCTTGAGTCCTGAAACCGTGTGAGACTCCTGATATTCGGACATATTAATGGTAACCACGTTCTGTTCACCGCCGTAGAGCAACTCAGCCAGGGCCAGGGCAGTTTCTGTTTTACCAACACCACTGGGCCCGACCAGCAGAAAGACGCCGGTAGGCTTGGAAGGATCTTCAATTCCTGCATGGGCTGTCCGAATAACGCGACCAATAGCGGAAAGCGCATGGTCCTGACCGATAATACGTTGTTTCAACTCATTTTCCAGGTTCAGAACCGTGGGAATCTCGTCGGTGAGCATGCGGCCGGTGGGAATACCTGTCCAACCGGAAATAACTTCACTGACGGTAAGGGCATCCACCTCCACTCTGAGCAAAGGTTCATCCCGTTGATACTCCCTGAGCTCTTCTTCCAGAAGTAAAAGCTGCTTTTGATCCGCACTTCGGTCTTCATCCTTCCCCTCCTTCGCGTCCGATCGGATTTTTTCACGAAGGGACAGGATCTCGCCGACCAGCCGTCTTTCCTGCTCCCAGCACTGTTCAAGACTGGACAGCTTTTCGCGTGCCTGCTCCTGCTCCTGCTCAAGGCTTAGGATACGTTCCGAGTGCTCACGGCCCATTATCTGTTCGTCGCGGAGACGAATCAATTCATTATCAATCCGTTCGAGGCGCCGTTTTTCGGCCTCGATAGGCGCTGGCAGAGAGTTCAAACTCATTGCCACCCGAGCACAGGCAGTATCAATAACTCCCACGGATTTATCTGGAAGTTTACGGCCGGAAATATAGCGCTGAGACAAATTCACCGCATCCACCAGCGCCTCGTCGGTGATAGTAACCTTATGGTGCGCCTCGAATAACGGCGCGATTGCCCGCATCATTAATAACGCCTTATCCTGCTCGGGCTCCTCTATTTTGACAACCTGGAATCGCCTGGAAAGTGCCGCATCTTTTTCGAAGTATTTTTTGTACTCCGCCCAGGTGGTGGCGGCTATGGTACGTAATTCACCTTTGGCAAGAACGGGTTTCAACAGATTGGCAGCATCACCTGCACCCTGACCTCCACCGGCGCCAATCATGGTATGGGCTTCATCAATAAACAGGATAATAGGAATGGCCGAAGCTTTGACCTCGTTAATTACCTGCTTCAGCCGGTTTTCAAATTCGCCCTTAATACCCGCACCGGCCTGCAGGAGTCCCAGGTCCAGGGTGTGTATCTCCACATTTTGCAAGGGCTCAGGCACATCACCTTGAACGATGCGCAGGGCAAAACCTTCCACCACCACGGTTTTCCCAACTCCCGCCTCTCCAGTGAGAATGGGGTTGTTCTGACGCCTCCTGATCAGGATATCGGCCATCTGGCGAATCTCCTGGTCACGACCTATCACCGGATCGATCTGCCCGGCCCTGGCACGTTGGGTAAGGTTGATGGTGTATTGATCCAGTGCACCGGTACCTCTAACCGGTGCATTAGCATTCCCGGGAGTTCCCATGCCACCAGCAGGAGGAAGATGATGTTTTTCGGATGAGCCAGCCGTAATCTCGGATATATGGGCGGTCAGGGTCTCCACGGATATATCTGAAAGCTCAGGCACACCGCTTAAAAGACTGTCAGCAAAATAAGGTTTGGACAACAGTGTCATCAGGATATGACCGGAGGCTATTCCCCCATCTCCACAATCCACTGAAGCTGTCATCCATGATTTCGCCAGTACTTTGGGCAAGCGCGGAGAGAGAGCAGGAGTTCGCCCGTTTCCAGTCTTGAATCGAGAAACAGTCTCGGTTAACCGACTTTGAACCCTGGCTTTCTCTATTTCGAAGTGCTTCAGGATGATTGGGATATCCATTCTGTCGTCTTCCAGGAGTTTGAGCAACATATGCTCAATCTCCACTTCATAATTGGTGTTGGCCTGGCACAGTCCGGCTGCACCTTCCAGCGCCTTTCGACATGGCCGATTGAGTTTCGCTATCAGGGATTTTAGATTATGTGTTGTCATGGTTGCCTTTTATTTTTCGTTTTTGCCAAATAGATTATCTTTGTTCGTGCTATTAGCCCAATCATCAAAGGTAAATTCCCATCAATTTGCCCTGACGGCCACATCCTTTTCGTAAGGTCTATCAGGACGCCTGAGCAAGATCGTGCGCCCCAGAACAGGTGCCTCTTCTTCGCGGGCTCCCAAAGCCAAAGCCGGGATATCCCTGCCTCTGATAATCAGTATGATTTCAAATTCATATTCAATGCCTGCAAGGTAAGCGATCAGTTGTCTGATCATTTTCAGGTTACGGCTAGCCGGAGCAAAGTTCATATAATGCCGCCAAGACATAGGTCCGATATGCACCTTGAAGAAAGAACCCGCATCACGAATACTGCTTCCGCACAATGCATCCTTCTGCAAGGTACTGTTGTTTTTGCCCAGGCAGGTACGGTCTTGACTGTGAATGGGAATCATCCGTTCCACGAACTGCTCGACCTTCACGTCAGCTCCGGTGGTATGAGAAACCACGGTCTCAATGGCTGCTGCTGTGGGAACAGTTCGTGAAACCAATCCTCCAAAGAATATCAGCAACCTCTGGGCATACTGGGAAAAATCGGGAGCATCGACCCAATCATGTCCTGTGATCCCTGCCAGATTGGAAAGAGCCGATGAAATCGGATCACTGCAATCAGATGTGTACGTTTCAGTCAATCTATATTTTTTCCAGGCCAGGTAAAACAGGGATAAAAGTCGTTGGTGAAAAAGATCGAAGAAATCTGTGAGCGCGTAATCTTTTCTATAATTACGATGTTGAGCATGAACATTATACCATTGAGGCAATACGCCCTTAGGTCCTATGAGCCCCATGAAGTTGACGTCCATCTCTGGAGCGCCACCACCATCGCTTTCACGAATTTCCTGAATATCACTTGCGGGAAATTCGAGTCCGGGCTTCACACGAAACCGTACCGGATCCTGGGAGGGACTTAACCCTTTGCCCGGTGAAGAGGCTCCGGCAAAGGTCTCGAGCAAATACACCACCCGGAAAAAGTTAAAAGCATATCCCTTACGGTATACTGCCGTTTTTACAGGGTTCTCAAATACAGCGTTTTGACCTGAAATCTGTATATCTATAGCACAAGGTTCCATCACATAAGCACTCTACTGCCGTTTCTTGGCGGCCAGGCCTTGATAACTTCCGAGCGCTGCAGACTTTTGGCCACCAGCCTGCTGAAGGAATTGATGGAAACATATTGAGCCAGAAAGCGCTCCAAGATGGAAGCAAACAGGAAAACACTGGAGCCGACAAACTTGTCTTCATTAAATTCGATGGTCACTTCCACACCCCGGCAAAATGCACGACCTATGCGCATGGTTTCGTGCCGGTATTCAATGGATTCAATACCATCGATCTGTTGACGGGTTACTGGAGAATCGTGGACATCATACAGCTTGAGCAGCTCCTTGAGCCCCTTGCCATTTGAGGCAAGCAGGGAGATAAAGTTGAGTGACAGATGTGAAATCAACCGCCATTGCATCTGCCCTCCCGGTTTGGGACGAAGTGTACGGGATGGCTTCATCAGGCAGCTAATACCTTCAATGGGGCATTCCTGCTCAAGATAAAAGTCTCTTGCCAATCCGCCTGGCGCCAGCCTGGATGGGAGATCCCGATTGGTACAGGTGGTATGAACAGTCAGGGTTGCACATTGAGGTTGTGCATTGGTCAAAGCTGCATCGGTGAAGGAGAGCAGGATATCCATCCCCTTATCATCCTTCCTGGGTGAAGGACGGCGCGACAGGTGCCAGTAGGCTCCCTGATCCTCCTTTTGACCGTAATGAGAAACAGAATAGAAGGGCTGATACTCTACGTCTGTATCACCGCTATCGGTAATGCCGATAACCTTATCAATACTGAACACCTCTGTACTGCTTTTGGTACCAATATCATGGTAGATTGGATATTGTGCTTTTTTATGCTCCACCCGCACTGGCAGAGCAATTTGTTTGAACAAATTCACAGCAGGAGTGGTATAGAGGTAAAAGGTGTCTTTATCAAGGAACAACCGTTCCGCACCCTTTTTATTGAAATACAGGTTGATTTCGAACTGATCGCCAGACATCTGTTGCACCTGGTCAATCCCGGCAAGATCGAAATAGAGAAATTTTTCTGCAAAAGCAAAATATTCACTGAGCAACCGGTAGCCCTCAAAAGATTGCCGAGGCCATGGCAAGACCCCTTCATCGTCTGCAAACCCTACCGGAGATATATGCTCGGGAGAAAGATCCAAGACGTCCTTCTCATGTTTTACACCGTTTTTCTCGGAGTAGGACACAACACGTATCTGCACGGTATTGTTAAGTATCATCTCATAGAGCTTGAAGACGTGCTGCTGATGCCCGTTGAGAAAAAATCGTAATGACCCAGGCCACTCAACCCTCTCCAGGGAAAGATTCGGCGCAACTTTCAGCTCAATCCTGATACCACCCAATGTGTTGTTCTCAGGAGTATGAGGAAAGGTAAAAGCGGCATCTACCACATTCACAGGAAGCAGAAAAACATCCTGGGTAGTGGTAAAAACCAGCTTTGTATCCTTGATCGGAGGTGAATATATATTGCTGCCTTTGCCAATAGTATGACCAGAGGGAGGTACATTCTGCATATGTGGAATGAATTTGACCATGGTCATTGAAGGCAGGGGCCTTGTATAATGCGGATAGATAACCTGCAACAGGGACTCGGTCATTTCCGGGAAAGCATCATCGATCTTGCTTTGAATTCGACCCGTTAAAAAGGCAAATGCTTCCAGCAGTCGCTCAGTGTGCGGGTCTTCGCAACGATCCGGTTCAAGCAGCAGCCGACTGGCAATCTTGGGATATTTCTCGGCAAACTGCGCTCCGGATTCACGCATGAAAGTTAATTCACGCTCATAGTATAGCAATAAAGGGTCGTCCATATTTCACTTTCACCGCATTGTTTTCTGGTGATCCTTAATTTTATATTCCCCTCGGCTCACGGAAAACCAGGTATCAAAGCAGATGGGTTCCTGAATCGGATCGGCATAGAGTATGGCACGGATCACAAAACATAAATTCTGACTTATCCCCTCTTCCTCCCTTAAATCAACGGCAACATCTCGGAGACGAGGCTCGAATCTGGCTATGGTGTTCTGAATGTTGGCTTTTAAAAACTTTTGTACCTGTACATTTTTAGGGTTCTTTGCTGTGAAATCATCAAGTCCGTAGACAAACAGGGATTTTTTCAGATATGTATAGCTATCCGGTGGCCTATATATGCATTTCCGAGTGTTCAATAAATTTTCCACATCCCGAAGTACCGCATTGCGCACCACATGAAGATCCGAGACGGTCCCCCCCAAGCTGTTATAATCGTCTTCGTTCAAAAGCCTGTCGAAAACGGAGAGCTGAACGTGTTGTTTTTGCTGTGCCATAAGTATCGATTTTGGAGCTGACTCGGGCTACTTGATTTTGATTTCTGCAGGCTGAGTAAGTTTATAGTCTGTGACTTGCCATGGTTTGCTCTTAACATCGTACGGAGCTGCAAGCCCTGCGTCTTCAAGTCGTTTCGCATTTTTGTGATAAACAACGATACTCTTTAACTCCGGTTCCAGAGCACCCTCTTTTGTACTTTCGTAATCAGGGTTCGGCACAGTGATATGCTCAGAATAATCCCAATCGTAACGATCCCGGATTTCCGCTTGAAAAGACTGGAAAACGATTTTCAGCTTTCCGTTTTGAAGGGGTTGCTCTGCTGCCAAGTTGACACTACTTTTCAGCTGGAAGCCGCGAAGACTGTAAAGAAGGTCTTTATCTCCATCGCTTCCCGTGAGTTGATAGCGAAGAGGTATCTCCACAAGGCTTTCATAATTCATGGTAAGGGGACGCTTAGCATCCCATTTTTGGAATGGCGGTTGGCCAAGAAGACGTGGTAGAACCCCTACCAGTTTTTTCGAGCCGCCGGTAAAATGCGCTTTTTCCTGTGAGAGATACACTTTTCGATGAAATTCAAGAACATCGAAAATCTGAACATGGTTAATCAAATGTCCCGGAGCATCAAAGTTGAATGTACTCTTGGGATCACGATTTTCCAGCCAATGCCTCATGAAAAGAGCCGCAAGAGACATTTTAAGATCTCCTCGGTTCTTCTCTACGATATCTGCCAGCCGGTAATAAAAAGCCGAAAGTTCTAGTGGGCTGAGATCCGCCAATACGTCTTTCATCGGTTCTACATCCTTATTTTAGCTAGAAAAATTATTTTTCATCAGGTCGTTTTGCCCGGACGGAATCAGGCAATTTAATTTGTGTTATATGCTCGCCTGCTGGCTTTTTGTCCATACGATCAACAGATACCAAGCCAGGTTCACTAATTAGCCAATATTCTCCGTCACAAATTGCCACCTCAAGCTCTCTTTCGGTACCTCCTCCCAGGGCACTGCCGAGACCTGGGTCCGAGCAACTTGCTATGGTTTGGTTGTATTCGTAATCACCGATACGTACCACAACCACAAGTCCTGCTTCCTTGGGGGTTTGAGTCATTTGATCGCCCCCAGTATCAAGTTTAAAAAAGGCTACTGCCTGACCTGGAGCCAGAGGAGTTTCTAAGCGAGCCTTCACCGGTTCCGGATCCAACTCACGCTTTTTTCTTTCAGTTTGGGAACCAGCAGGTGAACAGGCTATAAACAAACATGCCGAAACAATGGCAATAGACATAATGTTAAAGGCGATTATATGTGCTGATTTTTGAAATAGTTGAGCTATATTTGGCATAACTGCTCTTTCCTCGTTGTAGAACATTTTTCAATTTGTCGGCCCCAAATTACTTTTTTAGTTCCTCACTGTATTCAATTGAATCTTGAATATACGTGATATTCCTAACAAATCCTTATCAGTGCCAACACAACACATTCCAACAGTTAATTGATATGAATTCCATCCGCATAAGCCAGGGCACGAACCTGTCGTGCCCGGTTATCAATAATTCGCTGTTTCGGTGATCAGATCTTGCAGTTCTTCTGCAGATCCCAGCCTGAAGCAACGTTGCCGGAGGCTCCACCTCCTTCACGTTTCTGAACAGTGTATGCCCAGTTAACCTTGCCGAAGTTGATCGTTAACGATTCATTCGGAAAGTCGCCTCCACCACCAGAATTCGAAACACTACTGATGATGCAATTGGTAAGCTTATACTCCATAAACTTGACCTTATCTGTACCGGCGCGGCACAGTTCAACAGTTATCGTATTGATGTGGGTACCATCCGCGCAAGCAAGAGCAAGAAGCGGAGAGGCTTTATCCACCTGTTTGGTGAATGCGAAATCCTGAAAGCTGGCCCTTTCCGCGCTGGCACCGCCAGAACTACTGGCAGTGCTGGAGACGGCCTGACTCAGTCCAAAATTGTAATTCGTCGCCTCTATCCAACCGGAATGTTTATCATCCGTACTTTCGCCTTCAATACCATCGATTTTGATAAATGCATCAAATGCCATACCTTACAACCTCCTTTAAATTATGGTTTCATTAATTACATACGATCTCGGTATAATCCGTTATACCGGTTTTAAAATGTACTCAGTTGAGTACATGATCCTCTTTTGCAGGTTGAGCATTTATTCAGAATGGAACTCCCATTTCCCAGCGAAAAAATCCTGTTCATGGAACCACCAATTCTGAAATTTGAAACATTGCCCTTTGCCAAAACTACATTTTGCAGTTTTTCTGAAGATCCCATCCTGAAGCCACGTTTCCGGAAGCTCCGCCACCCTCACGTTTTTGAACCGTGTAAGCCCAATTGATTTTGCCGAAATTAACGGTGAGTGACTCCTTCGGGAAATCACCTCCACCACCAGAATTTGAAACACTGCTGATGATGCAATTGGTAAGCTTATACTCCATAAACTTGACCTTATCTGTACCGGCGCGGCACAGTTCAACGGTTATCGTATTGATGTGAGTGCCATCCGCGCATGCAAGGGCAAGAAGCGGAGAGGCTTTGTCTACATCCTTGGTAAATGAGAAATCCTGAAAACTGGCCCTTTCCGCACTGGCACCACCAGAGCTGCTGGCAGTACTGGAGACAGCCTGACTCAGTCCCAAGTTGTAGTTCGTCGCCTCTATCCAACCGGAATGTTTATCATCTGTACTTTCACCTTCAATCCCATCAATCTTTATAAATGCATCAAATGCCATATCTAATATCCTCCTGATTCAAAGAAAGTAATATCTGCAACAAGCACCAGCGCTCGCTACAAACTCGTTTTCCCCTTTCGATAGAAAGGAAAAATAAATAAAATTGGATGCTTGAAAATCAATTAAAGAAATCTGTCGTTTGTTATTATTGCCAATCGCGAGTCTAAAAATCGTTGCTCTGTAGCACCGATCAATGTGCATATGAGCAGTTTTATCAGTAAGTAGCGTTATGTATTGGGGTAAACAACAGTAAGTTCACCGAAACCAAAGCGGTAAGAAATATCGCCATAATAAGAACGTTGATTGCTGTATTTATTTAAAATGACTTAAATACAACCTCCTTAATCAGCATCGCGACAAGTACTAAAACAATGAATATTCCAACATCTTTTCTAAAAAAGAATTCAAGTGCATTCGAATTCATCAGTGGTACGTCTTTCTTAAAAATGCTGCTGCTTATGTCCTCGTACGTACCTCTGGAAGACATTTGGATGCTGAGGATGAAGCCCATTATTATATTGGCAATCATTCCCTGAATATTGAGAATTCGAAGTAAAATATTTATTTTACTCCCAGACCTGACATCTCTCATTCATAGCACCCTGACTTATTCAATAATATCCGTCTGTCCACCTCGAAAATCTTCCTGCCCATGCCTCAATGTATGGCGAGAAAATTCTAACCTCACAATATCAAGCAAATATCAGAGGTAAAATTTTCTCGCACTTTGCTTTTCGCCCTGGCAAAGACAGCCTATTGCAGAGCTTGTTACAATAATTCCAACTACACCTCAACTACGACAATTACCCTTTGGCCGGAGGTGGCAATTCGGCCACCAGTCGTAATGAGATAGTCAGCTCATCGAGTTGATAATGAGGACGTAAAAAGGCCACAGCCTTATATGCTCCAGGTTTTCCAGGTATCTCCTTCACATCTATCCTGGCCTCGCGGAGAGGATATTGAGCCTTTACTTCCTGCCCGGCATTATCATCCAGGGTGACATAGTTGCTGATCCAGTTGTTGAGGTATCTTTCTGCTTGTACCCGTGACATGAAACTGCCAATCTTGTCCCGCATCATCGACTTGAGGTAATGAGCGAAACGACTTACCGCCATGATGTATTGCAGTTGTGCAGACAACCTCGCATTGGCATTGGCCAGGTCTGAATCATAGAGTTTGGGTTTATTGGCACTTTGGGTACTGAAAAATGCCGCGTAGTCTGAACCCTTGCAGTGCACCAGCGGAATAAACCCCATATCGGCAAACTCTTTTTCCCTGCGATCAGTAATGGCAATTTCCGTAGGACATTTGAGCGCCACCTCTCCTTCGTCGGTCTTGAATGTATGTGTCGGCAGGCCATTGACCAAACCTCCACCCTCCACGCCTCGAATGGCGGCACACCATCCATATTTGGCAAAGGCATCCGTCATCCGTGTAGCCAAAGCGTATGCAGCATTTCCCCACAGGTATTTTTTATGATCCGTACCATCCACGTCTTCCTCAAAATTAAAATCCTCCACCGGAATGGTTTCGCTTCCATAGGGGAGACGCATGAGAACATGGGGCAGGGTAAGGCCCACATAACGGGAATCATCGGACTCCCTGAAAGAACGCCACTTTACATACTCAGCAGAGGTAAATATTTTGGCGATATCCCTGGGACCACTCAATTCCGTGAAACTTTCCCAGTTAAACATGGTTGGCGATGCAGCGGAGATAAACGGTGCGTGTGCGGCTGCAGCTACACCGGATATTTTCTCCAACAGGGCCATGTCCTGTGGCCCGAAACCAAATTCATAATCACCAATAATGACGCCATAGGAATGCCCGCCGAACATTCCGAATTCTTCCTCATAGACCTTTTTAAAGATTCCGGACTGATCGAATTCTGGAGCCTTTTCCATGTCTCTAAGTAACTCTTTCTTGGTCACATTCATGACCTTGATCTTCATGCGTTCACTGGTTTCGCTCTCCTGGACCAGGTAGTTCAACCCGCGCCAGGAGCTTTCCAGAGCCTGAAAATCCTCGTGGTGCATGATTTCATTGAGCTGCGCGGAGATCAGGCGGTCAAGTTCCGCGATCCTGGCATTAATCATGGCCTCCGTGTTTTTAGAAACCTTGATCTGACCATCCATGACTTCTTTGGCAAATTCATTAATGATCTGTTTAGCCCATGACCGCTGACTTTCATCCCGCACCATGTTGCTATTATCGATGATCGAATCCAGGAGATTGGCATCTTCCTGACGAACTTCATCGGCCTGTGTTTGTACTTGGACTTGCTCGTTTGACATTGTCTTATCCTTTCCTCGACCTGTTAATCTTATGATTCCTCAGTTTCATTTACGGATGCCATTGTTTCATTACCAATTTTTCCAAGTTCTTCCAGCTTATCGGTATTAGAAATGACATCCTGCAAGAGGGCTTCCAGCTTGTCGTTGCCGTCAAGCTTCGCCATGAGGTTGTAGAGTTTTTTCCTTGCCTCGACCAGCTTGCGAATTGGCTCCACCTGCTGGGCTACATTTTCGGGATGGAAGTCATCCAGATTACTAAAAGCCAGTTCGACTCCAATCCGATTTTCAGCGTCTTCTTCGATTTTATTGTCCACTTTGAAAGCAAGTCTTGGTTTGGTACCGGCAAGCACCTCGTTGAGATTATCGCGGTCTACCTCGACATATTTCCTCTCTTTAAGCGGTGGTAAAGGTTCCAGCGGTTTGCCGGAGAGATCGGAAAGCACTCCCACCACAAATGGAATTTCCTTCTGCTCAACCCCATCGCCGGTCTCTACATCATAGGTAATGTGGACTCTAGGCGGTCTAATACGTTTGAGTTTATCCTGAGTGCTATCTGCCATAATTTCCTCCTGGTTAATGTTTATCCCGATATCTGCAGTGTTCGTGGATAGATTTTTTGTTATTTCTTAAAACCATTAGGCCGTCATACGATATGCGGCGGCTTTGGTCACATTAAGTCGGCAAAGCTTCTGAAAGAGGTCCTTGGCTCGATCACTTTCATTTGAACCGTTTGCGACAAGGCAGCGGTAGAGCGTTTCAACCACATCTGCAATCCATGCAGGATGTTCCCATTGCTCAAGTTGCAGGGTCTCAATAACTTTATAAAGTTCCTCAACAATGGGACTGGCCAGATCCGGCCGTTCTGCTTTCAGGCATAGCTTTGCCACCAATAGAAGATGTCTGTTTTTTTCACGTGGTGATGGAGAAAGCGCCGCTGCGGAGATCAACTGATTCAGACCATTTTTGAGCTGCCCTTTCTCCAATTTTTTGGCAACTGTATTCCATAGTCCCTTTTCGGGCTGAGTGACATCGCTGATGGCGTTTTGTTGGAAGAGAGGAGTAATCTCTTCCATGCCGGAGGGAAAAGCATCTTCTTCCTGAACCATCATATCCGGTGTATCATCATTGATTATCCGCTCCCCTTCCATATCCTCATTGCGGACGACTTCGCTTTTCTGCTTGTCCCTGTAAATCCTTTCGACCACATGCTGGCATCCTTCGATGGCTTCAGTGAGTTGGGTGAACCCCGGTACGTCCTCCATGAAGAGTTCATTGACTGTATTTTCGAGACTTAGCAGTTCCTGCCGGCAATGTTTCAAGGCATCATTTAATGGCTTATAAAACAAGATGGTGCTGGCGTTCACGGCCATTGAAAAGTCTTCTCCCGAAATCTTTCCTTCATCAATCATGGATTGACGGCGATCCCGCTGCGCTTTGTCCAGGTTTTGATTAACGCCGACCAACCGCGATTCTTCACAGTGGTGATAATTATAGCCTTTGGTGTTCGACGGGTCACAGATTGGCACCTGGCAAACCGCCAGCGCCAATTTCTCATTCATAAAAGTGAGAGAACCGATTCGGTAATCAAGATCACCATCCTCAGCAGGTGGATAGAGTGTTTCCCAGAAATCACGTAAGAGAGAGGCTGTTAATTGCAACCCGAAACCCAATCCTTCAAAACCGTGTTGATGAACCAGCGCTTCTGTCAGCCAGGCGCATATCTGAAGGTCTTTTGTCCTTTTAATCAGAGCTTCACGACATAAATCAATAACCTGCCGCCAATCGGACGTTTTAATCTCGGTCTGCCACTCGCCCTGTTCCAGTGCATCATCTGCTCGACGTGCTTCTTTTATCAGGTCGTACACCTCGGAATACCGTAAATCTTTTCCGCTTGGCGCATCTTCAGATAAAGGTGAAAGAAGCTCAACCATGTTGAGCTGTATATTCATAGTCATGTTCGCTTACCGGGTTTAGGCTTCTATGGATATTTACGTTCACTCATTTACAAATCAGTCTATTTGCTAAACAATACATAATGATTGTTGGGGTCATGAGACGATTATTAACCGATCCCTGCGCAACCATATCGACTAAATCCTTAATGGATCTGGCAATTACAGAGGTGCTGTTGCGCTTACACCAATGGTTGTACCGATTGCAATGCCGTTTTTTCCTCATGCAGTTCCTACGGCAGATTTTTTACACACTACAAACTCCTGCAGATGAACTTCTTCTCTTTATAAAGACTGTTTCACGTTAATAACTATCTGATTTGAATTCTGAAGAGACCATAGCCAGGAAAATTCCGTTGGCTTTAATATGTTATCAATAATGGCTACAACGATGTTTTCTTCCATCTCACTGATGAATACAGCAGTGGGCAGAACGCCCCCTGCACCAGCGATCACATTGCTGCAAAAACTCAAATCATGAGGTAGATCCTCGGGCACAAGACAATTGAGACGATACAACCGTCTGCCGTCCTCAACCACCTCGTCACATATGGCATGAGTATGCAGGATTGATGCTTTGTGGATCCTTTGCTGGTATTGTTTCCACCGAGGCTCAGGTGCCTCTATGAGTTGCAGTGTTTCATTCAACCGGGTAACACTGTGATATCGTGCTGCCGCAACATACTCAAAATGCTTCCATACCGGCTCGAAGGCAAAGGGCAACAAAGAGCAATTTCGCTGCCAATCCTTGAGGACTCCTGAGCCGAGGTAAAGCAGTGGAAAACTTCGACCATAACTGTCACAACTGTTTCGCACCAAACCGCAAACCACTTCATCATTTGCCCCTTTACTCCAGAACCGCCAGGAACAATGCCGGGATTTCGTTTTCAGTTCGGCACTAATCCTCGAAAATCCGGTATCAACCCAACGAGTGAAGCTCTGGAAAAGCGGGGTTTGAGCACCCGCACAGATAAAATCCGGCACTCCAGGATGCTTACCCCATACAAACCAATTCCATTGGATTTTCTTGACCATTGGCGTTATCCGTTATTCAAGGAAGCGATGATCTGTCTCGGTGGCTGGCCCGGTGCGGTTTCCAACAACCGAATAATGGGACGGATCTGAGAGCCCTGCAAATTATAAACAACCTCTATCTCCTCGATACCCATCATTTCCAATTCCGCTGCGTGTGAAGGAAAATCCTTAGGTTTGAATACTTTTCGCCCTTTGGCGAATTCTCGTAGGAATTTTCCAAATGCACAATAACCTCTGTAGTTTCGCCGCAGGGTGATATTTTCAAAAACGATTTCCAACGCCACATCACCACTGCTTGAAGCGTTCCAATGGAAAACTCCTTCTATGGGATATTGTCTGTTTTCCAGTTCACTCGGACCTTCTGCCCCTTCAAGTACCAGGCGGGTCATATACGGCCTTATTCTGGCCTCAGCGTTAACATCCGTGGGATAAGCAATTATTGTGACGCTCTGACTCTGTCCGGCGGTTCCCTTGCTTGTCGCCGCATCCCATCTTTTTCCTTTCTTGAGGAAATGGAAAAAATCTTTAGTAAAAGGAACTTCGGCGCCGTTCAACTGCTTAGGATAATATCCCCGGGTTGAGTTTTGCCCGAGAAACATCTTGGCGTCTGTGTTCATATAGTTATTCACACATCCTTTGTTACCGAACATGATGGACGTCATACGCTGCCGGTCACTGACACCCTGTATCTTTACGGTGACATTTTGATCCCAGAGATCTTGCAAATGACTGCCAGCCTGCTCTACACAATACTCCCAAACTTCATTCACAGGTTCTTCAAGAAGACACCAGAAAGGATCTTTGTTATCCTCACTATTTATTGGCTCTTTCTCATCTAAAATCTCTCTGAGGTCCTTCATTGCCTTAAGTGCGGAAAACAAGGGTGATTGGGCCTCCGCCGGGTTGTCTTCAAATCCGCCACGCGCAACCTGATACGCATAGGCTTTGGAAGAGGCAATCCCTGAGAAAAGCTGGAGTGCTTCCTGATATCGTTTGAAAGCTTCCTTGCCTGTGGTCAACTTGCTCTTGTCCATGGCATCACCGGCGAGCATTATAGCGAAACGGGTTTTACCGGAAAGTTTGTTGCCCAATCGGTCCATTGCAGGATTATCCGTAACCGCGTCACTTTGAGCAGCCTGGCGAATAAGTCCCAGAAGCTGCAAATGCTCCAGCCAGCCGCCGTATTTTTTTTCGATCTCCGGCACAAGTTCCAAACTTGGCCATGAGTTATCGGCAGGCAGCGGAAACAACTCTTTTTCCATGGTTTCAATCAGGTCCATGTATGGATTATTGGTGCTGCTAAGCCGTTCGATGATACGACTCTGTTCATCTGTGTTTTTGAAAAGTGATTTACCTTTGACAAAATCCAGACAAAACTGCATCCAGGCACCGTAATAGGCATCCTGGTACCAAGTGACAAAATGCTCCTTGGGTTGAATAACCTTCAAATTATCACCCACGGCCAATTCCAGCTCTTCGGTCACAAATTTGCCGATCAATTTACGTCCCTCAGAACGGAAAGCTGGTGCGATAAAAGAAAGTTCACTATCGGATTCCCGCCCCCTCCAGATAGTGTTCATGGTAAGAGCCTTACCGCGAAGATTTACATTAGCCCAGTTGGCCAACCAACGCAGATTGACCTTGTCTTCATTGAAATAATTTCCGAGCAGGCGCTGCATTCCAGAAAGTGTTTTATTCAATACTTCAACATCTTTCTGCCAGATGAGATAGTTGAGATAAGCATCTTTGTAGCGTTTCAGGACATCGGGGTTCAGCGGTTTATTATCCTGGCTGGTTAGCATCAATACATAGTCAGGATCAGGCATAGCGGCAAGCTGCTTCTGGTCCGAGCCTTTGAACTTTGCATTGAGCAGGTTAATCCTTCGAACAATAAAGGGGAGATATCGCATGGCAGGTTCAAAGTCATTCTGCTCCCATCCCCCATTGGCAATCAAACTTTCGATTTTTATGTTTATATCCGCATCAAAATGCTCGTAGAACCGTGCACAATAGCGCTTCTTCAAATCCTTTTCCAGGGTGAGACTCGCCTTCAGGCCAAGCCGGGGAGTCTTCCATGTTTTATTGATTTGTTCGATCTTTTTAATCTGTTGACCAAACTCCGACATGATACCAATATCCGTTACCAGATCATTCTTGAACAGGATGGTTTGTTTATATTCTGGAGATAAGGTGTTTACTGCCGCTTTGTTCTCATTCCATGAATGAGTCAAAAGGATACAGAAGATCAAGACCGCTGTAACAAAACCGGTAAGCCACAGGTTATGGGTGAGTCTATGCCATTCTCTCGCTTGCCGGGTCATGGAATAGAGAGGACGATCCGCAGGCAAAATTTTTGCGAAAAAATCATGTAGAAAAAAGCCATTTCCGGTTCCCGGCAACTCTTGGCTTCCCAGGTTGCTGAATGCTCCAGCACTGCTGGTAACCGGAACTCCTGTCTGCTCTCCGCTACAGAAATAGATGCCACGAAGAGGAGATAGCTCCTGAAAAGGATTATCTTTGAAGGCTCCGTTACAAAAAACCTGCAACCCCTTGCCAAGCCGGGTCATTTCATCGGGAAACAGTAAAACTTCCGGATCGAGATAGTGTTTTCTGCCCACTTCTTCTTTATTGACAAGAATTAAACGGATATCCTTGAGTTTGTTCACTAGATTTGTGATGGTATTGTCAACAATGACCGTTATATCTGTTTCCCCATCATGGTTCATCCATCCCATGGCCTGCTTCGCTGCATCTTCAGAGAGAAGATGGCAGTAGCGGTTCATTCCATAAACAAGATCACATTTGGTCACCAGGAGGTAAATGGGAAATTTGGCACCCATTACGTTCATTACCTCATCGATTCGTTTCCGAATGCTTCGGCCTTCCTCTTCTATTTTCTCAAGATCGCCCTGAAGGAGGTGGTCGGCCTCAACGGTTACGATAACTCCATTGAGGGGCTCTTTTTTACGATATTTGACCAGATGCTCAAGAAAAGTAAGCCATTCGTGTTTATCCAAATTCTCATTCCGATGAACGGAATAACGTCCGGCAATATCAATGACGACAGAGTCATCAAAAAACCACCAGTCACAGTTTCGCGTGCCCTCAATGCCTGAAATTCGGTTAATATCACCGAAAGGTGACGGCAGCCTGGCACTTTTAATGGCTGTTGACTTACCGGCACCGCTTCTGCCCACCATGAGATACCAGGGAAGGACGTACAATGGATTGCCCTTACCTTTAAGGTGGGATTTTTTCAGGGTGGAAACGGCTTCTTTAAACCGCCTGCGCAGCTCCTGGGACGCATCGTCCAGTGCCGAAATATTACCAGGCATGTCCGTGCCAACAATACCTTCCACAAATTTCATTTCCCTGCGCTTGATCCACAGTTTTCTGAGTAGAACGATGGCAATCAGAGTGGCCGCAAAACAGGTTAGAATCATCGCCTTGGCCCACCATTGGATATTGAGGCCAATGACAAATAAAACAATACCCCAAATAAGTAGCGCGGTGAGCACTACAAGTGTTGCAACAAGGGTAATCCTCAGAATTTTTGAAAGTTTATAATTACGCATGGAATCTGCACCGCTGCTCCGTAAAAATTATGGCTATATTGAAAACTCAAATAACAGTTTAGGTACGCCCCTTTCACCTTTGTATGATGAGAGAACGAAATATTATTTTCGTTTTTACTATCCATTCTATTCTCTACAACCCAGTAGGGTTGATCTATGTCGGCATGACTAATTTTCCCAAATCCAATTCAAGCAGATAGTGATAAACGGCCAACAATATGAAAAAAAGAGCTATCGGCACAAGGCCGATGAGTACAGGCAGTCCTTTCAGTGAAAAAGATTTCCTTTGTGGAGCAGGCGTGTGAATTGTTTTTTGATATGCTTCAGGAAACAACTGCCTATTATCCAAGGTCGGCTCTCCGGCCGAGCTGCCGAACAGTCTTTTGAGATTTTTAGCCTTCAGGTGATCCAGCACCACGGCATCACCTTTTTCTATATATCGGCCAGACAACCCTAGAGCCAGACAATAATAAGCAACTTCACGTATATCCCTGTCTTCATGACCGAGCTTATCCAGCCTTTCGAAAAACTCCTGACCACCGTCGGTAATGTTATAATATCTGCATTGGAGTGTTTGTTTTTGCCACTGGGCCTTGTGCTCCCACTGCGAATTCATTATCGCTTCATCTATCCATACGCAAACAGAGAGTCGGGCATAGTTGTACTGCTCGTCGGAAAAGTGCTCTGTCTGTTTGCACTTCATGCTTTTCTCCAACAGGACATCAATGTCGTTGAGGACTCTTTCAAATTCCGGTTGAGCGGTTTTGATGCATGCCACCGTGTACATGACATACGTTATCAATTCCATAAAACAATCAATGAGTCGTGTCATTCGTCCCCTCCAGCCACCATGAGTTCAATCTTTACATCTTCGGGCGGTGCTCCCCATGAAAGGGAGAGCTTTTGTTCTTCAATGACCTTTGGCCATAAACCTCCCTGATGATTGATGGAAAAATATATTCCCAGGGTCCTTCTTGGTAATTCTGCCGGCGGGTTGACAATATGAGTCAGCTCAATACCGCGCAGGGAGTTGGCAATCAACAATGGGAGATTCATAGGAGAGCTTAATTTGGCCTGGGTTTCCAACTCCCTTACGACCTGTGCCTTGTCGGTCTCTGTCTCCACCACCAGATAATACCGTCGGCGTTTTTTCAGCAATCTTGTTTCCAAATCTACATTGAATTGTGTGCCGTCAAATGTGAATAGAGCAATATATTCCGGTTCTGCTGCTATGTCCGCCATCAGTTTGGACAAGATATAGCGTGCTCTGTTGAAACAGAGAGTCAAATCTTCATGGTCATAATCCAGCAGATAGAAAGGACTGTCTTTAAGGATATTCACCAGGTTGATTTTTGAGGAAAACGTCGAAAGTTCACCGATAAGCTGGGATAATAACCCGTAAACTGACCATGGATGCACTGCGACGGCTTTCCCGAGCATATGACGAAAAATGGGTGAAAAACGGTTCAAGGTACGAAGGGTTAAAAGAAAAACCATATCCTTGGTACCAAATTCAGCAGTATGAACTCCCCTATCTTTCTTATAGGTTTCCAATCTGTTGGAGGTGGAGGTAATTAATTCACTCATGGCCTTGACGCATTGCATCAAGGTATCACTTCCGGATATGGACAGTACGGGTGAAATAAAATCCGGAGAAAGGATAATTTCTCCTTTTCTGCTATCCAACCTGGCAATAGGAATTATCTCATAGTCGCCAATGCTGTTTTTTTCATCTTCCCATAGCAATTTTAGCACATAACACATACGCTCGACCGACTGAGGCTCACCGCTTTCATAAAGATCGACGAGATTTTCGGCGTTTCGTTCCGCTGTGAAACGCGTAGGAATCATTGAATACGATTCATAATCTCGTGGATCTGAAACGTTTTTGCCAGTATGGGATAGTTTACGAACACCCAAATAGACGTTGAAGGGCTTGCCTTTATCTTTCCAGGCTTTTTCAAAATTGCGAGATTCCAGCACAGCGTTGCCTGGATAGATGACATGCGTCAGATCCCGAAATCTGAATTCCCCTCTCAATATATTAAAAGTATGATTTGAAAGGGCTTCCTGGTGTACCGACATTTTCCCGACGCCCCAAAAAGAAGGCTGAAGGTACCGGTTTAGCGGTTCGAGCTCTGAATGAAAATACAGATCCTGCCACTGAAAGTGTTGAGGCTGTAAAAAGAGGCCTTCCTGCCAAAAAATAGGTTTCCCAGGATGTTCTGAGATATTCGAATCAATTTTCCTGTTCACATTCGTCACTGCAGTTCAATTCACTGTCTAAAATGTCGCTATGTTCAATTTGGTTGGGGCCAAAAAACAATTGTATTTCCGTGAAACAGGGAACACAGCGATATTCACTCTTAAAGTAGCTTTCACATTTCTTATAAGTTGGGATTTTGAAAATTCGCAGCACTCTCTCATCGCTCAGCGTTCCGGAATATCCGGCAACAACGGCAACGTATTTTGCACCTTCCGCGCGATCAAAGGTAAGTGAGATATGCTCTCCGGCATGAATTACATCACTGTCCGCAGAAATTACGCTTTCATCAAACAGCTTGCATTCAAGCAATCTATAGATACCTTTTCTATCTTTGCCTTTTCTTTCCAGGGACTTGATATCATTCAATTGATAAAAACAGACGTACAGCGTATGTTCCCTGCCGTTATACAGGTTTAACTTATGATCCGCTTTTATTTGAAAGAGAATTGCTTCCTTTTCAAATCGCCAGTCCGCTTTTTTGACGGTTTGTGCACAGGCCGAAAATGTAAGTATAAACGCCAGCATTCCCACGATGCCAAAGTCTTTGAAAGATTTCCACTGCACAAGGTTTTGTTTTCGGCATACACGCATTTTGTTTCTACCCGAATTACTGGCATCGTTGAAAGTAGTCGTAGCAATCTTCCGCCAATACCATTTTGATTGATTTAAAAAATTATATAACATTTTAGTTTGTTAGGCGCCGCTTGCGCATGTTCTACATCAAATTCAACTGCCAATAGAGCACTCTTCTCATACTGAAATAAATTGGTCCGGTTGACAATCAGCATAACCGACCACCATTTCAACAAAACTACGTAAGTTTCGTCGTGTTCACCAAAACGCTCACGAATTGGAGACCACTCCAATATCCAAAACGAGGAAGAATATCGCCATCAGGTAGAATTTGACGCTAAATTTCCGTTCCTCCGGTGTAATGACAATCTTGGCACGTTTATCTATGATTCGTTCTTGGTTTTTTGCGGGCAATCATGAGGAATGATCTGGTAAGCGCAATGATCAGGCAAGCTTCCGCTAAAAAATAACCCTTGCCTGACATGCTCTGCTCCTTTCTCCCAATCCTAAAACTCCACGCCGATTTTTCACAGCATCATTCTCTGAAAAACAGCGAATGAATGGGCAGAAAATTACCAAGCATATACAACCTCTGTCAAGATTTTTTTCCTAACTTAACAGTTACTTAAACGCTAAATCTAACACAATATTACCGCACAGATAGCTCAACTCGATTGTGCATAAAAACTCAGCCGAGTATGCAAAGGTCTCCTCTATTTTCAGGTGAATATGTAATCAAAAATCACAGCCTCACTCAAAATAAGAGTTTTGTTTTGTAGGCCTAGCGAAATATTTGTTTCGCCCTGTGGTATGTTCGTTGGGCTTTCTACATAATAATGTCCGAAACGAATTCACGCCCATGTCGCACACCCACTCTTGTGCATATCTGATATCTGGAGCAATTATTATGATGACAACTCAACAAAATAGAGAATAATTGCTATTTAATATATCTTGTGTTTTCAATATTTTATATAAATAAATATTTTCATTTTTTTGAAAAAAACACCTTTCAGCGCCAACAATATAGGTATATTTACCTAGCCTAATATAGGGTATTTTTACCACTTGCCTATCCAACTAAAGATGTTTCAGACAAACAAAGAATGCAAAGATGAAATGGATTGAGTTTTACCACAGCGTAATGGGTATTTTAAACAATTTACACGCTTAGATAGTCAGGCACATGTCTAAATTGCTGATACCATTCAATTAGCATGAAAATTGTGTGGCAAGTGCCATATTATTACAAAATCGGGAGAGTTCGTTGAAGATTTTGTAACCGATTTCTTCTCTTTCACTTCATGGAGAGCCTGCAGTTCAGCAATATGGTGAGGGACGTCGACCACAAAGAGTTAGCCGAGTAACTATCCATACGATTCTGTACATATATACATATTTATTTACACTTGAAGTTTACCCGCAAAGGAAAATATACTATCTTCAACCTTTGGATTTCATGTGAGCATTCCTATTCATTTGTAAATACTGAGAGAAATTGATGTGATTGAGCGCTGGGAAACACTATGGAAAAACGCGGATAGCCCCCAAAATGCAGAGGGGCTCTTTCATCAACTTATCAAAGCCTACAGCGCTAAAAATAGAGCCTATCATAACATTAACCATATACAGATGTGCTTAAGTGAATTTGATCGGGTAAAAGACCGTTTAAATGATCCTACAGAGGTTGAGCTGGCGATCTGGTTTCATGATGTTATTTATAATCCCAGGTCACTCTATAATGAGGAAAAAAGTGCAGAGTTTGCCACCTCAAATTTGAATACTTGTGGCATTTCACCCATTCGAATAAACAAGGTTAGGGAGCTTATTCTTGCTACCAAGCATGACAGATCAATAAACGATTCAGATACCAAATATCTCGTCGATATAGACATCTCGATCCTCGGCTATCCTCCAGAAATATATGAATATTATGAAAACTGCATAAGGAAGGAATACAAATGGGTTCCCAAAATAATGTACAAGAAAAAACGCCGCGAAGTTCTATTATCATTTCTTGACAGGGGACAAATATATCAGACAAGATTTTTCTTTGATAACTATGAACTTCAATCTCGATTTAATTTAGAAAATGCAATTATGCTGTTGTAGATATCTTTGATGCCAGAACTTCACATCACTTCATTTCGGGACGATCTTGTCCAGCAAATTTAAATTCGAACCTGGTTGCAGGGTGACAATAGCTGTATTGACCAAAAAGCCATAGTAAACGGCTATCTTGCAGGTACTCTTTATAGAAAAATAGTTTTAAACAGATACTGTTTCCCTGAGACTCCTCCCTCAGAAAAAACCAAGCCCACTCAAACCTATTCCTCAAAAAGCAACGGCAATAAAGGAGAAATAATTACCGTTCCAGGCGGAGAAGGTGCCTGCTCCACTCTAGCTCCATAGTGCGGCAGATCGGCGCCATTTTCATATGCACCAAGATCGGGAGCTAACCCTTTATAATCCTCATTGATATTTGCAAGAATAACACCCTTATCTACTGCATTACAATCAGATTTCAGGGTCAGGTTTTGCATTGGCATCGAGTCTGGTGGAGAAGAAGGGATGGCAATAGAGGTAAAGCAGGTATCCTTGTCTACCCTGATTGCATGTGCCTCAAGACCTGTGGCTAATGAAAATGCAGCTATATCAGCATACCTGGAGCCCCATTTAAAACCGTAGATATAGCCGCCCCAGTCAAAGCCATCGTAGTCAAGATCAGTCCTGTAATTTGGTAAACCACCACTGCCATTTTCCCAGACATAAAAATCGGTCATGGAAATCCATAGATTATTCCTGGTTTTCACGGAAAGGAGATAGTTGCTGCCGGATTTCTGCACTCCCTGCCAGCCAACAAAGGTGTTGTGAACGATCAACGCCCGATCCACAGCATCCCTGAATTTCAAGGCACTTTCCACAGGAGCTGCAACCTGATTTCTGAAAAGATACCAGGGTGCTCCATTCATAGGTTGAAAACTTATTCCGTTATGATAGGCGTTGGAAATCCTGTTACCATAAACTCTGTTGTTGGCATAACCATAATCAATTTCGATGCCGTCATCGGAAACATCAAATATTTCGTTGCCGGAAATATCACAGTTCTTTCCAGGATAGGAAACTCCGTCCGCAACCCTTGATATAGTATTATAGATGACTGTGTGATCGTCGGAATGATTAAGCTCGACCCCCTCACCACCAAAATCGCCGCTGGCCGGATCGACATCTCCTACTATTGTGTTATCAGCAATATACCAGGCAGATCCCCCGTGATTGAGATAGATACAATAATGACAACCTGTGAATCTATTTTTTGAAAAAACCACATCTTTGGGATCGGAATATGTCCTGACACCATATTGATTTCCCTGAACATCGAGATTCTCGAACCAGATATGGTCGGCACTCACGCGAATGGTCTCAACAATAGCCTTGTCGTCTCCATATCCTTTCCAGACAATATAGTTATCAGGTTGTCCTGAAACGGTAAATTCCGACTCGCCTCCATAAGTTCCGCCTCCTAGAAGTACGGTGTCCCCAGGTTGAACAGCCGACTGAGCTGCGTCAATCCCTCTAAACGGATCGGATACCGTTCCACTTCCGCCGCCACTCCCTGGAATCACATACAGAGTCCTGCCGGATAGAGGTAATGGAATTGACAGGGTTGACAAGGTAAAGGAAGCAGTTGAGCCACCCCCATCCGGATCAGCAAGTTGCAGACTTACTTCATAGCTTTCACCAGGGGTTAAATAGAATATTGATCCTGCCATCATATTTGAGGATTTGAAATCAACGCGGAACAGATCCTGAGCAGCTTTCCAGGTTGATGTCTCACTTTGCCGGTATAAAACAGTGCAGGTTGCATCATGATCGGAATCATTTGTGACATCCCATTCAATGCCAATGGAGTGACGGGTTGAATAATATCGCAGGTCTCCTCCATCCACGCAGAAACCGCTTTTGGCCGACATGGAGAACAAGAAAACTAACCCAAATAAAAAAGATAGTCTGTTGGTCATAAGGTATCACTTTGCAGCTTTTTTTATTCTATATGTACGTGTGCTTTTGCTTCTTTCCTGGTTTGCCTCCTTTCAAGTAAGAGGTAGCATAGTAATATACATCATTTAGATTTATCCTCCTAACCCGAATTTCTGAAAGACAGGATAACGATACCTGCTTGAATGTTCATGAATGAGTGTATTCGACTGCGTGCTGACTCCTGCCACAGCCTCAATTTAAATTACTTAATGGAATCAATAGATATAACCGAAGAGCGGTCATTGTTCTACAAAGAGGGGCAGACATTACCTGGCAGTCGTCTGTACGGTACAACATGGATGGGCGCAACCGTAGTCGATAGATAGTTGCGTAGCTACTACAAAGCATTAAAAAGATCGTCATCAGCGCACCTATGTGGCCACAGCAGAACATCTTCATGTCAGAAAAACACCATCATTTCCACATCAAGTATCTTATGAGATCAAAAGTCATCCTTGACATGGTACATTTGGTCTTGAACTTGCGCGTAAACCGAAGACAGTTTCTTTTTCCAAAAGAGAAAAGAAGAAGCCTACTGTAACCCTGCAAAACACATTCATAGTAGACGACTCAAAAAATTCAAAACCAAAAATCACCGTGCTATACAAAAAGCTCTATTTTATTGGCCTTGCCCCAATATTCATCCTCTGGAATTGTTTCGCTCAAAAATCCTTGGGTTAATTCGTTGAGCTGCCTGGCGTTTTGAATTTTTTCATTTTTCAACTCCACTCCCTGAGAACACACCTCACACAAAAGAAGATGCCTCGACGAATATGGAATAACAGGAATAAAAAACAATGTGAACCATTTACGGTACCTGCTTAATTGAAGCCAAGTGTCGTTGTTGCAATTTGGACATTTTGTAGCCATGGTGGCCCCGTAGTCCTTGTGGGTAACCTTTCCCCATCCAAAAATAATCATCGTAATATCCTTTTATTAATCGAACTTTCCCTGTTTTCGCACAGTGCTGGCGCGATTCGTTAATTGGTTGTACGTCAAGAGAACAGGGTCTTGTATTTTAACGTCTACTAGCAAGACCTGTCTCTTGTTTTTTGCGTCCTGATCTCGGGTCTCTTTTTAAATTGGTGGCCGCCCCTAACACCTCATTAACCAAACGATTCCCTGGAAAGGAGCTGATCGGAGAAAACCTCTATTCCCCGACAGGCTCCATACTCAGACGATTTGTCCTTGGCTTGTTTGACAGGAACGAAATAAGAATGGAAAGACAAAATCTAACCTCTTCGTTTTGCGAGAGATGGATCCTACGCATGTTCAGCTGCCAGCTCTTTTACCCACTCTGGCTGATAGAAAGTTGAACAACGCTCTCCTCCGATATTTACTCATAACTTCCTTTTACATGGTCCATATCCGTCCATAATTGCTCGGCAGCTCCAACCAGCGGGTTTCTCCCGACGTAACATTCTCAATGTTTAAGTCAGGATCTTCTTCACCATGCAGCGCTTCTCGAAAAGATCCGCTTATCGGAAAGGTGTAAGGCACCCATTGGCTATCATTGCTGAAATTTATGGCAACCAGGCTAAAGCCCTTTTGTTTCTGGCGATGAAACATCAGCACCTGTTTCGACTGGTACTTTTCATAATCGTTATAGAAGTAATGCTCACCCTGGCGGAACTGCGAATTTTGCCGACGCAAGGCCAGAAGTTTACGAAAGAGATGCAGTATCGAATTACCGACCGAATCATAGAAATAATCCCAGCGGACCGGTCGATACAACATCACTCGTCCCCACCCTTGCAAGGGAATATAATAATTCTCCCCCAGTTCCTGTCCCTGCCATAACAGGGGAATCCCTTTGCCCGTCATCATGGCGATGACGTAGGGCTGTATTTTGAACCAATGGGAACGGTCTCCCTCCTGCAGTAACAGGTTATCTTTTTCCAGCATTCCAAAATTGCAGATAAAACGGGGATGATCGTGATTTTCGATATATTGCAAACCACTCTTGGCCAGAGTATCGGTATTGTGCGTCACCTTCTCCGGATACCCCAATAAGCCCAGGCGTTGTCCAAGGTCGGTTACAGCATCACGATTACCATTAGCGCAACTGTTAGCCGCGCCCAGAGTACCATTCTGCCAGGTACAGTTACTATAGGTTTCCTGGAGTATCTCTATAGGTCCCTCAAGTTGCTCGGCACACTGGATAAAAGCAAGTTCCTTATCACCGCTGAAGCGCTGCCAATAACTCTCCTGTTCATCAACTTTGCTTTTTACGGTCTGAAAAGTCATATAAGTAAGGTTTGCATAACCATCGCCAATAGCCCCATCCCAGTAATTAGGCACACAATCGTAGCGAAAGCCATCAACATGATAGGTATTAAGCCAGTGATAATTGACAGAATAGAAAAAATCGCGGGTGAACTCCCGGCTCCAGTCTGTGCTCTCGCCGAAATAATCCTTGGCAAAACTCCCCATGAACGGATTTTCGTGATATTGCAGTTCTCGATAAACATGCGCATAGGGAAATTGACTGCTGGTATGTCCGTAGACAACATCGAGGATTACCGCAAGACCACGTTGGTGGGCGGCATCGACAAATTGCTGAAAATCCTTCCTCTTGCCGAAGCGTTCATCCACTCCAAAATAGCCAATCGGCAGAAACCCCCAGTCGATGGTGTTGGAAACATTGGATACCGGCATAACCTCAAGACAGTTTACACCCAGATCAGCCAGATAGTCCAGCTTGGCAATTGCTCCTTCGATGCTTCCTCCGAACTCCTGTAGCATCAATTCGTACACTACCAGATCTGATAAGACGGGGGTTCTCCACTGCTTTTCCTCGGCGCTCCACTGATAAGGAGAATATCCCAAGGTAAAAGCCGATAATTTTCCTGTACCGAATTCGCGGGCAAAGGGATCAATTATCCAGTCGATCTCACCCTGAATATTTGGATTTTCAAGTGCATACCGATAAACATATCTGCCGGGTGTCCCCCAGGCACTGTCGGGATGCGGCTTTTGTGTAGAATCGATGGTTATCGTGGTTGACCAGTAATCAGAATAACCAGGGTCCGCTGAATGTTGCAATTCGAAATACAGAGGTGGGATATCTTTGAGGAACTGGTCGTTCTCGTGAATGATCTTGAGCCAGAGTCGGTTGCCGTCCATCGCCCGGACCCAGGGAAGAAGCAGACCAAAACTGACATCATTGCCCGGTTGTTCATGAGCTCCAAGTTTCGCCAATGGAAGAAGTTTCATGGTATACCTCCTGTCACAGATATAGAGACATATTCCTTAAATCGCCATTTCGGCCGACCACCTGGCCAGAACCGTGCCACAAAGAGATGATAAACAAGCACGTACCCTTGAGACTGAAAACAACAATAAATTTCAACTCGACAAGCATTGACAAAACACAAAGAAATAAAAATATGTTTCTTAACGTTTCCATGGCATGCCACCGCCATTTGGAAAAAAATACAGAGAGGAGAGACGAGAACAAAACGGAAAGCGTTCCACTCCTAACAGAAAATAGAACAATACAACATCAAGTCAAGATGGAAAAACTGTTTTTCCATCCTTTTTCAACTATCCAATTGGATTGACATCTGGCCTGATACAGCACCACCAGAAAGCTTTGAAAAAAATTTACGAATGTGCCGTTCTGATATGGTAGAATGGCAACTCAGCCACATCAAAAAGTTGCCTGCAAAAAATATTTTGTAATCACAGCTTATTAAGAGGTCGCAATGAAGGAATATCTTGAACTCTGTCAGCGAATAATCGATACCGGCTCCTGGGTGGGAAATAAACGCACCGGAAAACGATGTCTTACCATAATAAATGCCGATCTGGAATACGATGTCAGTGATGGAACCCTGCCGGTACTGACCACCAAGAAACTGCTTTGGAAACCCGCAATTGGGGAAATGCTTGGCTATCTGCGCGGATATACCAGCGCAGCCCAGTTTCGCAGTATCGGCTGCAATACCTGGAATGCCAATGCCAATGAAAATCCTGACTGGCTTGCCAATCCATTCCGCAAAGGCGAAGATGACATGGGCCGCTGTTACGGTGCTCAGGGTCGTGACTGGCGCAACCCTGAAGGAAAAAAAATTGACCAGCTGCAAATGCTCTACGATGATTTGCGCCAAGGTATCGACAACCGCTGCGAGATGATGACCTTCATGAATCCCGGTGAGCGGGATCGTGCCTGCCTGAATGCCTGCATGCACACCCACACTTTCTCCATTCTTGACGGAAAACTCTATCTCACCTCGTATCAGCGCTCATGCGATATTCCGCTAGGAGTACCATTTAATATGGTGCAAGTAGGATGGCTACTCATGATTATGGCACAAATTACCGGCCTCAAACCTGCAAAAGCATTCCATAAGCTAATTAATGTACATATCTATGAGGATCAGCTCGAACTTATCCGCGATGTGCAGCTCAAACGCGAACCGTACCCCCAACCTAAACTGAAAATCAATCCGGACATAAAAACATTGGAAGATCTGGAAACCTGGACGACCCCCAACGATTTTGAATTAGAGGGATATCAGCACTATCCAGGGATTAAGTTTCCTTTTGCTGTTTAATTAAGAAGTTACTGTCCTTATCGAGCCACAAAATCAATCCTGGAGTACAGCTTCATTTACATACTGCGCAGAAAGATCAGGCTCTTCGACATATATTTGCTATAGGATTCTTATTTTCTTAAAAGTCTGGCTTGAAGCCATTTAAATGGGATGAGCATTGATACCCTCTTACAGTAATTGAGATAGCTCTGGCCCAGTTCTATCCTGAGTTTACGCTCTTCCAACAGCGCACCGATGATAAAATAAGCGCTCAATATAATATTGATCCAGAACCTGGTGGTATAAACATCCTGCTGTGAACTCCAGATTAGCATGAGCCCCGCAAGATACCAGGGATGCCGGATAACACCAAGAATTCCTGAGGAATCGAGCTGGCCGCTCTCAGACATGATCGAATTATTCTTTCCCGTGGTGATCTGGGCAAATCCGAGGAAATTTGCCAGATCATAATGCCTAGCGCCAAGAACAAATAATAACAATGACCCCGCAAATAAGCTGAGTTGTACACCACGCCACCCACCATTCCAACTGAAGATCAACTCCCCCTTCATGCTCAGGCTCACCAGATAAAGAGGAATAAGGGTCAGTAGCGCCGTCATATTATAGAAAAGGCGATAGTACTTGAACGATTTACCCAATAGTCGTTTCAAATAGGCAGTTGCACCCAGCGAGATCATGCCGCTGTGAACAAAGCACCAAGCAATCCAGAAAAGGAGAAGCACGAGAAGTTCGAAATTATTCATCACTGTTCAGCAGTTGCATGACACATGATGGGCTAACCGAAAATATCATTGCGGATATGGTTCAGTGCCGGAAAGGTTGTGCGGATATGGATGAGCCTGTCCATATCAATATCTGCCGTTATGGCACATACCTCATCCCCTGCCTGCGAGAGCACTAAACCCCATGGATCAATGGCCATGCTCCTACCGAAGCTGAGATGCTTTGGCGGGCAGCGGCCATATTGATTGGCAGCGATAACATAACTAAGATTTTCCACTGCACGTGCCCGCAGCAGCAACTCCCAATGATCCCTGCCTGTTTGCATGGTAAATGCGGCAGGCACAAGTATTACCTGGACGCCCTGGACAACAAGCTCTCGATACAACTCAGGGAAACGCAGGTCATAACAGGTGCTCAGCCCGAAGGTTGTTGCCCCTATGGAAAAGGTCGTGACCTCGTTGCCTGCGGTTATATTCTCTGATTCCAAATACTTCGTACCTCCAGGGACCTCAACATCAAAGAGATGAATCTTGCGGTACCTGGCAACTCTCTCTCCTTCAGGATTAAAAACAACTCCTGTGTTATAGAGATTATCTCTATCCTTTTCGAGCAGAGTACCGCTATGGATGTGAATACCATGTTCAATGGCTTTCTTCCGAATTCTCTCAAGGCTAGGAGAGCATTCCAGCTCCTCGCTCATTTCCTTGAAGAGCTTTTCCGGTCCAATAAAATTGAAGTGTTCCGGCAGGACAATGAGTTCTGCTCCCTGCAGCGCCAGCTCATCAATGAGCTTTTCTGCACTGGCGAGGTTTTCCTCTTTGTCCGATTGAGTGTTCAGCTGTGCTATACCAATGCGCATAAGAATCCCCATTTATCTGGATGAATGTATATGGGGTAAACTAAACTCCATTGCCGTTGCTGGCAAGATTTCTTTGTACAGAAAAATCCTGTTCAGTTTTTCTTTGGAGTGAAGGCGCAGTAGCCAGAACGCGGACCTACATGGGGATGATTTCTGCAGGTATCAGGACGATTCTCATAAATGGTGCAGCGACGACTGTAACTGTCGAGATACAGACAATCTCCATTGGCCATGCGTGATAAAGTGAAGGTTTCGCTCTTGTTATGGTAGTGCTCGACAATTTGAGCTTTGAGCAAACGGCGGGCAATGAACTTTGGGTTTTCTGCAAGTTCAAACTCGTCCATGAGTCCCATGCGGACGAGATCTTGAACTTTGACTTCCACCGGCATGCTGCAGCAGATGCCCATGCAGCGATTGCAAAGTTTCCTGGTATATTTGGTCCAGGTCCCGGTGTTGTCGAGATTGGTGTGGCTTGTAGAATTCATTCTCTTTCACTGAATATTTCATGATCATTATGGCAAAAATTGGGTTTTGTAACATAAAAAACTCAATATTGAAAGAGATGGTATGATGAAAAGAAAAAAGTACTGAAAGAAAAGTATGTGCTCTGCTGTTTTTAAAACTTGTCCCAGTGAACAAACTCCTCCATGGGTTTTCTTTTTGGGGCCGGTGGCTCATGATCCGGATACCCCATAGGTAGCAGGGCAACGACTTCATGGGTTTCCGGCACACTAAGAATCTCTTTTGTTTTATCATGATCAAAGGCACCCACAATGACGGTACCAAGCCCCTGTTCATGTGCGGCCATGCAGATATTTTCTGTGGTCAGGCCCAGGTCGTAGAGATACCAGTCTCCAAATTTAGTGAGCGCCTTACCGCTGTAGAAACCGGAAGTGCCAAGCTTGCCGCAGACCGCAATGACCAGCGGTGCATTCTGCACGGCCAAAGTAGCAGGATTCTTTTTGCTCAGGGTCTCGGCCAACAGTTTCTTTACCTCGGCATCTTTGACAAGGACAAGCTCGGCGCACTGGGTATTGGCCCAAGATGGTGCCCAGCGTGCAGCCTCCAGCACTTTTTCAAGCTTTGCATCATCGATGGCATCTCTTTTGTATCTACGAACACTTCTTCTTTGAGTAAACATTGTTCAACCTCTTTGGATGTGTTGAAAATACTTTCAGGAAAAATCGCTTAAAATCTGCCGGGCAATGATCAACCGCTGGATTTCACTGGTTCCTTCGTAAATTGTGGTAATCCTCGCATCACGAGCATAACGTTCCACAGGATAATCGACGGTATATCCATATCCACCCAGGATCTGGATAGCTTCATAACAGGCGCGATTGGCTGCCTCGGTGGCAAACAGCTTGGCCATGGAAGCTTCTTTGGAGAAACTGCGTCCCTGCTCCTTTCTAAAAGCAGCATTCATCAGCAGCAACCGTGCTGCCTCAAGTTCAGTATAGGCATCGGCAATCTTCCACTGAATTGCCTGAAACCCACTTATGGGTTGGCCAAACTGCTTGCGTTCCAGGGAATATCTGGTGGCATAATCCATGGCAGCAAGACCTACACCAAGCCCAAGTGAACCGATACCGATTCTACCACCAGCCAATTCACCCACGGCAACCCGAAAACCGTTGTTCAGCTCACCCATCAACGCACTCTTAGGAATACGACAATCCTGAAAAAGAAGCTCATTGGTTGCCGAAGCGTTTTGCCCCATCTTCTCTTCTTTTTTACCAATTTCCAATCCAGGAGCTTCGGCCTCAACCAGAAAAAGGCTGATACCTTTTCCTTTTGGCGCAGAGGGGTCGGTAACAGCCCAAACCACAAACACACCGGCACAGGAACCGCTGGTGATGAATATTTTTGAACCGTTAAGTATCCACTCATCACCCTGGCGCACCGCAGATGTCGTCATACTTGCAGGATCCGAGCCTGCCCCAGATTCTGTGAGAGCAAAGGCACCAGCTAAAAATTCGCCAGTGCAGATTTTAGGGATATAGTTTTTTTTCTGCTCCTCATTGCCTATGGCCTGAATAACTTCACAAACCATATTATTGACCGAAACCGTTACTGCTGTTGACGAGCAAGCTCTGGCTATCTCTGTCAAAGCCACACTGAAGGCGATAACACCCGCTTCAGAACCGCCATACTCTTCGCTGACATTAAGGCCCATAAAACCAAGTTCGGCGAGTTTTCTCAAATGGGTGTAGAAAATGTCGCTTGCCCCGTTCCGATCCAACTCTGCCGCCACCGGTTCCAACTCAGCAACAGCAAAATCTCTGGCTGTCTCCTGGATAAGTTTCTGCTCTTCGGTAAGATCAAGATACATAATATTATTCCTTAAATTTAGGGGCCCGTTTCTCAAGAAACGCGGTCATTCCTTCTTTCTGTTCACTGCTTGAAAAACAGAGGCTAAAAAGATCCGCCTCATACTGACAGGCCCGGGCGAGGTCCATTTCCATACCGTGGTTGACCACTTCCTTGCATAATCTGACTGCCAGTGGCCCCCTCGATGCAATTGTCTCAGCAAGTTTCAGACATTCAGGGAGCAGCTCTTCCTGAGGAAAGACTTTGTTTACCAAACCAATGCGGAGTGCTTCCGCTGCATCAATAATATTACCACTAAAAATCAGCTCATTAGCCAACCCCTTGCCGACAAGTCGTGGCAGTCGTTGAGTTCCGCCAAATCCTGGAATAACGCCAAGATTGACTTCCGGTTGACCGAATTTGGCATTTTCTGCTGCATAGCGGATATCGCAGGCGATCGCCAGTTCACAACCGCCGCCCAGGGCAAAACCGTTAACCGCAGCAATAACCGGCTGCGGAATGGCCTCCAGCAGTTTGCCGACTTCATGGCCTCGTTTGGCAAAACTCCGTGCCTCAAGTATATCAAGATTATGCATATGAGAAATATCGGCCCCGGCAACAAACGATTTTTCCCCACCACCGGTAAGGATTACCACTCCAATATTGTCGTTTTTACCTATTCCAGTCAGACATGCCCGCAGCTCTTCCAGGGTCTGCAAATTCAAAGCATTAAGTGCCTTCGGCCGATTAATGGTGATGACTGCGGTACTGCCTTTTTCCTCATACAGGATATTTTCATAGTTCATGATATAACCTCGTTTGATATGGGTTCACAAAAGGATCTTTAACCAAAACTTGTTACTGATTGATTCAAAAAATAGTTGGTCCGCACAATCGCTCAGCAGTGTACTCGCTGGGTACTCGTAGATGGGCGTTCAGGTATTCATCTCTTCTTCCAATTCAAACTTCCAGGCACAATACCACTCCTCCGGATGTTTATCGGGCGGACAGCCTATGCATTCGGTGGTGATTCGCTTATCGATAGCTCTGGCAAAATAGGTATATTCGACAAGTCCTGCAGACTTACATGGATAATCCGCCAGGCCTTTCCTGTTTCTGGCCGCCTGAACCCGGCATTTGTCCATCTGAAAGATAAAGCTGTTTGCTTCCTCATTCCTGATCGATTGCTCATTAATGATACCATAAAGCCTGAAAGCCAACGCTCTCTTCAGCCCCTCCAACCCCGGTTTTTCATCAAGACTCAGGAGATTTTTGATGGAAGCCGCTTCAACTGGGGAGAATTGCGCCCAGCAGGAATCATTACAGCGCTTGGCATCGTTCATCCCCTCTGCAGACTCCACGGTCTGGAACCAGACACCATCGCTGACCAACCAGTTTTTCGCCAGCCGGTCGAGCAGAATTTTCTGATCATCCTCGGACATCTCCACAAGCGGCGCCGGAAGATTACCGATCATCTCAAATCCCAAAATCCTGGAGAGGTGATGCATCTGAATCTCATAGCTTTTTTTGGAAGCAAGCTCAAGCATCGCCAGGGCCTTTTCCTCCCCCAGCTGATGCTTCACTTCCGAATACCATAAGGCATGGTGGATCATGGTGCGATGGAAGAAGTCAAGAATCAGGCAAGCTCTTTCTTCCTTGTTTAATGCTTCCGGCCGTGTTGCATTTTGCATATATGCACTCCATGTTCTTTGCCATATCAAGAAATCTTGCAAACCTGATCTGGGAACGTGGTCAATGGTTCAAGACCTTTAGAGGTAACGAGATGGGTATTTTCGATACCGACAACACCCTTGCCTGGCAAGATGACTTTAGGCTCAAGAGCGAGGACCATACCCTCTGAGAGCTTCAGTTTCTGGCCTTTGGAAATAAAAGGAAATTCATCCAACTCAAGTCCGACACCGTGACCGGTAAACCGTATCCTGCGCTCTCCAACACCCATAAAAAAATCACCGTAACCCTGTTCTGTAGCCATGTCCACCATCATTTGATAGAGCTCTCCACTAACTGCACCGGGCACAGCCTCTTTCTTCAATCTTTCCTGGATGGCCAGCATATCATCATGAGCTTTATAGAGTTCATCGCTAAGCTCCCCCACAACAAAAATTCTTGCATGGTCAGAGATATAGCCGTTATAGGCAAAGACGTAGTCCACCAGCACCACCTCGTCACGGGCGATCTTCTTGAACCCTGCACCCTGACCAATGGTTTCGCTAACCCCGGGCCCTCCGGTGGGAGAAGCCAGATAGCTAGGCAGCGCAGCACCAGGACCTGAGAGCAGATGGCCATAAAAAAGTTCACTGCCGAACATCCTCATCCTGACAATTCCCTGGTGTCCAAGACTTCTGGCATACCCTTCAAGCTCACCAGCCAGTGCTACCTCGGTTTTGCCAATTTCAAGAATCTCTGTAAATCTGGAAGCAATCTTGTCGGACAAAGCGGCAGCTGTCCGTATTCTCTCAAGCTCAAAGGCTGACTTTACAGCCCGGGTCATACGGATAGACGTTGAAACATCAACAATCTTTACACCCTCAAAGATTGAGGAAAACTGCAAGTAGAGATTGGTCGGCAGGACATCAAGTTCCAACCCAAGAGTTGATGGTATACGATGGCCCTGGTCCTCCAGCATCTGCGGTATCTTTTTTGGGCTGACCAGAGAAACTACATTTTCAAGACATGACTCGACTACGGCACGATCAAAATCCTTGAAAATCATTAACAACGGTACCCCGTCGGCAGGAACATAGAGCCAGCCCTGCTGTGAAGTACCGGAGAAGTAATACAGATCCGTCTTTTGGAGGATGAGTACGCCGTCTACATCTTCTTTCTGTAGAGTTGACTGGAGTTTACCTATTCTTGCCGCCAGTTCGACCTCCGGCGGACCAACTGTGTATTGTTCCATTTTTCCTCCCTTGTATATCAATCAACGGCTGTAGTCGTAGAACCCCTTACCCGTCTTTCTGCCCAGCCAACCGGCTTCAACATATTTTCTCAGCAATGGACATGGACGATATTTGGAATCCTTGAACCCGTCATACAACGTTTCCATGATGGCAAGACAGGTATCAAGGCCGATAAGGTCAGCCAGGGCCAGGGGGCCCATAGGGTGGTTCATTCCAAGTTTCATTACGGTATCAATATCTTCCGGTTTGCCAACACTCTGATAGAGACAGAAAATGGCCTCATTGATCATCGGCATGAGAATTCTGTTGGCTATAAATCCTGGGAAATCATTAGCTTCAGCTGGAGTTTTGCCAAATTTCTCGCAAAGCGCCCAGGTGAGGCGAAAGGTTTCTTCAGAAGTGGCAAGACCGCGGATGACTTCCACCAGTTTCATGATCGGTACAGGATTCATGAAATGCATTCCAATAACCTTATCCGGTCTTTCCGTCTGGGCAGCTATTCGACCGATGGGAATCGAAGATGTATTTGTTGAGAGGATAACTTCTTTTTTGCAAATGCGATCCAAATCCTGAAAGATTTTGAATTTGAGATCTTCTCTTTCAACCGCTGCCTCAACAACGAAATCAACATCCCGCATATCTTCAAGATTAACAGTGGTTGCGACCCTGGCCAGGGTCGCATCGGCATCCGCTGAATCGAGTTTGCCCTTCTCGACCAGACGACCAAGATTTTTAGCGATATTCCCCTTACCCTTTTCGGTAAACTCTTCCTTGATATCGCTCATGAGCACGTCAAGACCGCTTGCCGCAGCAACCTGTGCGATACCGTTGCCCATTTGCCCGGAACCAATCACACCGAACTTTTTCACTTCCATGGTTCTACTCCTTCCCGAGAGAAATAATGATATTGGTGTAATTCACCGCGTTACTTTCAGCGTTTCAATACCAGCGCCACAGCTTCTCCACCGCCCAAGCACAAGGAGGCAACTCCTGTTTTTGCGCCTCTGTCACGCATTTCATAAAGAAGCGTGATCAGAACTCTTGCACCACTGGCACCAATGGGATGCCCAAGAGCCACACTGCCGCCGTTAACATTGACAATGGAACTGTCCAACTCAAGCACCCTGTTGATCGCCACCGAAGTTCCGCTGAAGGCCTCATTTATTTCAAAAAGATTAACATCAGCGAGAGATATTCCCTCCTTCTTTAATACTTTAGGAATTGCCAGGATTGGGGCCATGAGCACATATTGAAGTTCAATCCCGGCTGAAGCCTGAGCACCTATCTCAGCAAGAATGGTACAGCCCAGCTCTTCGGCTTTTTCTTTACTCATCACCAATACTGCTGCAGCACCATCACTGATGATAGATGCATTTCCGGCTGTACCAACCCCATCTTTTTTGAAGGCTGGTCGCATCTTGGCAAGATTTTCATATGTAGACGCTGTCGGGCACTCGTCGGTATCGAAGAGAACATCACCCTTTTCACCCTTTCGGTTTTTAACTGTCACCGGCGCGATCTGCGATTTGAATTTTCCGGCTGCGATTGCGGCCAGTGCTCTTTCATAGGATTGCACGGCAAAGCGATCCTGCTGCTCCCGGTTTACCTCCCAGTTTTCGCAGATAAGTTCATTTGACATTCCCATATGGAAGTCGTTGACAATGTCCCACAAACCATCGTGGAGCATATGATCCTCGATCTTACCCGGTCCCATACGATGGCCCCACCTTGCCTTTTCCATATAATACGGGGCCATGGACATATTCTCCATACCGCCAGCGATAACCACATCGGCATCACCGCACTGGATGGCCTGGGCAGCAAGCATTACAGCTTTCAATGATGAACCACAGACCTTATTGATGGTAACAGCCTCAACTTCCTGCGGCAAATCGGCTTTAATTGCTGCTTGTTTGGCTGGATTCTGACCATATCCGCAGGGCAGCACCATGCCCATGATGCATTCATTAATCTCTTTTTTATCAATCCCTGCACGCCTGACAACTTCCTTAATGACATGAGCACCGAGGTCCGTTCCGCCAATGGTACTCAATGTTCCCCCGAAACTTCCCAGCGGCGTTCGGACGGCTTCTACTATTACGGCAGTTTTCATAATGTACCTCTCCAATAGGAGTATTTGTATTTCGATTAGCATCTCATAGCAGAAAATCATTTATTATCAGCATGATCTGAGATTCCGACCAAGCGCTCAATCGCTTTTCTTTATGATTCACTTTCAGACACTATTTGTCAACCAATTTTAGCAAGATCAAATAAATTTCATAACCCAAACAGAAAAAGTCCTTTCGTTAATAAACCTGCACAATCCTTGAGACAGGATTCCCAGGGTTTTCACTCAAGTGACCCAGGAACCGTCCCCTCGTCCTGACACTCTTTTTACTGGCTGGAAAGCATTCGCTTCAATGACGGAAAATGAATATCCATTGTCAATTTGGTATATTTATTCTTTTCTTTCCAGTCATATGAATAATTATTACATATGTCACCACTATCGTCCTTAACAGCAAAAAACAACTATCACTTATAGTTGTCATTAGCAAGTTTGAAAAACAAAAAAAGCTTTGACAAAATCCTCAAGATATTATTAAGTGCTCATACCATCCGAGCGAGCGCTCAGTTGCTAACGCAAAAAGGGTGCTGTCACTCACCCAGGTATTCTCATTTAATCAGAACGGGAGGATCTCTCATATGAGTATGGTGAATCTTTACAAAGAAGTCATGGATATCAATATGATGGAAGATGACAGCCGCAAAAATGATTCTGCAAAATCATTTTTCGAACGGCTTAATCGCATGGAACTCCCGGAATATTTTAACTGGGCTGCCGAGATCTTTGAAGGTTTCCATGTCAAAGAACGCGGCGATAAGCCTGCTCTGATCTGGGCCGATATTCTCACCGAAGAAAGCAAAAGTTTTACCTATAAAGAATTCAGCACCAAAGGCAACCAATGTCTGAACACCCTGCGTGATTCAGGTGTGGAATTGGGCAACAACATGTATATGATGCTTCCCATCATTCCTGAAACCTGGTTTGCCAGCTATGCCTGCATTAAAGGTGGCCTTGTCGCCGTACCGACAGCCACCACAATGACCCAACGGGAAATGGAATTCAGGTTTAAAACCTATTCTCCTGACTGTATCGTTGCCGCCGAAGTTTATACCGAATTGATAGATGAAGCTCTCAAGGCGAAAGGGACTGAACCCAAAATAAAGATAGTTATCGGGAATAAAGAAGGCTGGACCAGTTACTCAGATCTTGATAACGCTGCCCCGCAAGCTGATGCGGCCAAGACACGTTCAAATGATCTATTATTCTGCTTCTTTACCTCGGGTACAACCGGGCTGCCTAAAAGAGTTGGCCACACGGCAATTTCCTATCCGCTGGGTCATCTTTCCACCTCTGTTATCACTGGAATTCGCACCGATGATATCCACCACAACCTTGGGGCCCCCGGTTGGGCCAAATGGGCATGGAGCTCCTTTTTTGCTCCATTAAATGTAGGTGCCACGGCAACCGGCTTTAACTTTACCGCACTCGATGGCGACAAATACCTCGCAGCCATCTCCAGGCATAAGATATCGACGTTCTGTGCACCACCAACAGCCTGGAGAATGTTCATCAATCTTGATACCAGCCAGTTTGATCTGTCCAATCTGCGTCAATCAATTGGTGCAGGAGAACCTCTTAATCCAGAGGTAATCTCACGATGGAGAGAGCTGACCGGAACAGAGATTCGTGATTTCTACGGCCAGACAGAATCAACTGCGATGATCGGCAATCCTCCATGGATTAAAGGGAAAATGCGTAGTGGTTCTTTCGGCTACCCTTCTTATATGTATGATGTTGCCTTGGTTGATGACGATGGTTTTGAAATCAACAGACCCGATGAGGTTGGTCACATTGTCGTCAAACTGGATAACTGGCGGGCAATTGGACTTTTTACGGAATACATTGGCAATCCGGAAAAAATGGCAGATGTTTTCGTCGACAATTACTATTACACAGGTGATCGAGCCTCCTACGATGAAGACGGTTACTGGTGGTTTGTAGGACGTAGTGATGATGTCATCAAGTCCTCTGATTTCAGAATTGGACCATTTGAAGTGGAAAGTGCACTGATGGAGCATTCTTCCATCGCCGAAACCGCCGTTGTTGGTGTCCCTGATCCGAAAAGACATCAGCTTGTTAAAGCCTTTGTTATTCTGAAACAGGGGGTAGAGCCGTCTCGTGAACTGGCTCTTGAACTTTTCCATCACACCATCAATGTCTTAGCTAAATTTAAAATCCCAAGAATTATCGAGTTTGTTCCTGAGGTACCTAAAACACTGAGTGGGAAAATTCGTCGAGTAGAATTGCGGCAAAATGAAATTAAGCGCCAGGAAACAAAATCAACCTCCGCTGATCTCGAATTTTTCTACTGGGATTTCCCGGAATTAAGCTCAAAAAACACATAGTTTACGTAGCTTTTCACTTGCATTTTAAGTGAGTTCTTCATTAAGAAAACCAGATTAATAAGATATTCCGGCAGGAACTTTCAACTTCTCCTGTCGGAATATGTGAAAACGCATTTTAAACATCTAACAGTTGCACATCAAGATTATCAATTCGAAGAATTTTAACAACTTTTGAGACGCCGGTATCAGCAGGTCTATATGCCTGCAGATCATTAAAAGACAAGACAGATGGAGATGGAGAGATGAAATTTGAATTGACCGAAGAACAAAACCTGATTCGCGACATGGTCCGCAGTTTTGCAGAAACCGAAGTAGCTCCTTCGGCTCAGGAACGTGATGAAGAAGAACGCTTTGACAGGGAGCTGATGTTCTCACGACTGGCCGACCTTGGTCTTACGGGTATTGTTTTTCCTGAAGAATATGGTGGAGCAGGAGCCGACTACATAAGTTACGCCATTGCAGTTGAAGAACTTTCCAGGGTCTGCGCTTCCACAGGTGTTACCCTCTCTGCTCACCTCTCGCTTGGTTCCAATCCCATCTATCTCTTTGGCACTGAAGAACAAAAGCAGAAATTTCTCGTGCCAATGGCAACTGGCGAGAAAATGGGAGCCTTCGGGTTAACCGAACCCTCTGCCGGTTCAGACGCAGGAGGAACGAAAACAACAGCCAAGCGTGATGGCGACACCTGGATTATTAATGGCACAAAAATTTTCATTACCAACGGTGGAGAAGCAGAAGTTTATGTGGTTCTGGCCAGGACCGATAAGGAGGCCCGGAAGCATCATGGTATGAGCGCTTTTATCATTGAAAAAGGCACTCCCGGATTTTCCTTTGGCAAAAAAGAGCACAAGATGGGAATACGCAGTTCACCCACCATGGAGCTAGTTTTTGAGAATTGCCGGGTACCCCACGAGAATTTCCTGGGCAACGACGGTGAGGGCTTCAAAATCGCCATGAAAACATTAGATGGCGGCAGAATTGGCATTGCAGCTCAGGCCCTCGGGATAGCTCAGGGAGCACTTGATGAAGCGGTGAAATATGCCAAGGAGAGAAAGCAGTTTGATACACCTATTTCCAAGTTTCAAGGTGTACAGTTCAAGCTTGCCGACATGGCAACCCAGATCCAAGCGTCAAGATTATTGGTCTATAATGCCGCATACAGGGCTAGTGCTGGACTCTCCTACTCCCAGGACTCTGCCATGGCCAAACTGATGGCCAGCGAAACAGCCATGCGAGCCACCACCCAGGCTGTACAGATTCTTGGTGGCTATGGCTACACCCGTGAATATCCGGTTGAACGAATGATGCGTGATGCCAAAATCACCGAGATTTATGAAGGAACCAGTGAGGTCCAGCGGATAGTGATCGGCTCCGCGCTGACTAAATAAAATTGTGGGGTCCAAGCCGAATAAGCAGGTATGAACACGATTGACAGGAGGACTGCATGGAAATCTTAGTCAGCATTAAACAGGTTCCTGATATGGATTCTAAGTTTACAATAAATGGCACCTGGTATGACCCCGATGATCTTGCCTGGCGTATGAACGAATATGACGAGTATAGCGTGGAACAGGCTGTTCAGGTCAAAGAACAGATTGGAGACGCTGATTTAACCGTCCTTTGCATTGGGCCTGATCGAGTCAAAGAAACCATAAAGAAGGCTCTGTCGATGGGATGTGATCGCGGAATCCATATACAAGACGACAATGTAGCAGAACGTGATCCTTTTGAGATTGCATCAATCATCGCTCAGTTCGCAACCGACAAATCTTTCGATCTACTTTTCTGCGGCATGCAGTCACAGGACAGGGCCAGTGCCCAGGTTGGAATCTATGTTGCCGAAATTCTAGGTATCCCCAGCGTATCAACCATCGTCGATTTCCAATTTAACAATGGAGATATCCAGGTAAAACGAGAACTTGAAGGGGGAGTCAAGTCTCTGATTACAACTAAAGCACCGGCCCTTCTCACCTGCCAGCTTGGTCTCAACACTCCACGCTACCCCACCCTGCCCAACATTATGAAGGCCAAGAAGAAAGAACTGCTTTCACAGCCGGTAACTGATCTGCTGAAGGTTTCATCTGCTCAGGAAACAGCCGAAATGTTCTTTCCTGAGAAAAAAGGTAGCAGTGTTGTCTTAGAAGGAGATCCAGCTGAAATAGCAGAGAGATTAATCCGGATCATCAAAGAGAAAACAACAGTTCTGAGCTGACGGGAGGGACGGCATGAAAACCTTGGTTGTTGCAGAATACAGAGATGGCATATTACTGGAAAGCTATCGTGAGCTGATAAGCTATGCCTCAGATATGCATAGCGAGTGCGTCATGTTTGCAGTTGGTAACAAAACTGTTCTTCCTGATTTTGCCGGCAAACTCTATCTTGCCCCAACAGAGGAATATAAAGATTTCAATCCGTCTGTCCATAAAGGCTTGCTTCTCCAGGTAATCGAAAAGGAACAACCGGATATTATCGCTTTTAGCCATTCATCCTACGGCTGGGATCTCGCTCCACGGATTGCCTGCCACCTGAAACTGCCGCAGATATCCGAGGTGGTTGCCATAAAAAATGACCGGCCTGTGGTTCCCGTGTGTAATGCAAAAATGAGCAGGACCGTCAAACCGAAAGGGACAAAATATATCGTTACCCTTCAGGTTGGAGCCTTTACTGCGGTTAATGGCGGTAACGCAATACCTGAAATTATTGACGTGAATGGTGAGTTCCTGGAAACTATAACTTTTTCGGGTTATGAAGCCGCCGAAAAAGGCGGTGTTGATCTTTCCAAAGCTGAAGTTATTGTCAGCGCCGGTCGTGGTATTGGCAAACCTGAGAATATTGAGATGGTTTCCCGGCTCGCTGAAAAACTTGGTGGAGAGTATGGTGCCAGCAGACCAGTCGTTGATGCGGAATGGGCCGAGCACAATCGCCAGGTTGGGACCACCGGTCAAACCATCTCACCTAAACTCTATATGGCCTGCGGCATTTCCGGAGCAATTCAGCATTTGGCAGGAATGAAAAAATCGGAATTTATTGTTGCCATTAACACTGACAGGGACGCACCCATTGGCGAAATTGCTGATGTATTAGTTGTCGCTGATCTTAAACATTTTATTCCTGCTTTAGTGGATAAAGTATAACAGAGAGCTCCAATAATCTTGAGATCATTGGTTGCTTTCAGACCGGTTCTCTGCCGAGCGGTGGCTCACAATTTGCTAGTGTTCTTTTTAAAAAATGTATATATAAAATGTATATATGGACATAAATATTAAAAATATCACTATCATAATAGCAGGGAGCAGCAGCGGATGAGAATTGCGACACCGGATACAAAAGAAGTAGCCACCCAGATAAAAAACAAAAAACTGGTTGAGGAAAGAAGACGTCAGATAGTCGATGTCGCTGTTAAACTTTTCATAAAACATGGCTATCATAAGACCACCACACGGATATTGGCAAAGGAGACCGGACTCTCTATCGGATCACTTTATGAATATGTATCAACAAAAGATGACGTCCTCTACCTGGTCTGCATCGCAATTCATACTGAAGTTGAACAGGCTCTGAAAAAGGCTCTGGCAAAAACCACTGCCGGAAGAGAAGCTTTGGCTGAGATTATCAGGTCCTACTTTCTCGTTTGCAACCGGATGAGCGACCATGTTCTACTTATGTATCAGGTGACCCACTTTCTCCCTGAGAAATGGCAGAAGAAAGTACTGGAAGCCGAACTGCGTATCACCAGCCTCTTTATTGACGCCATGCTGCAGTTGAAGGCAGAGGGAAAACTAGTGCTTGACGATGGAACCATTAATCTGGTTGGTCATAATATTTCAGTTATCGGCCATACCTGGGCATACAGAAGGTGGTATTTCGCCAAGAATTTCACGATTGAAGAGTATATCGAGAAGCAAACTGAATTTATCATGGGATTCCTACCGGAAAAATAAAGTCATCGTTTTTCCGCTCAAGGGGACTTCATACTTTCGGTTTTTCCATGCACTTTCAGTTATTTAAAAGGTTTTAGTGAAGGAGCGAACATGAATGCCCCAGTCGAAATTTATAAACCCCTGAACAATATCCGCGTTATTACTGCCACATCTCTTTTTGACGGACATGACGCTTCCACTAACATCATCCGCCGTATTTTACAGGATTCCGGGGTCGAAGTTATTCATCTTGCCCATAACCGCTCCGTTGAAGAACTCGTCGACACTGCCATAGAAGAAGATGCACAGGGCATCGCCATGTCCTCTTACCAGGGCGGCCATGTTGAGGCCTTCAAGTATATGGTTGATCTGCTCAGGGAAAAAAAGGCTGCGCATATCAAGGTTTTTGGCGGGGGCGGCGGTGTCATCATCCAGGAAGAAATCAAGGAATTGATGGACTATGGTGTGGCAAAAATTTATTCGCCTGAAGACGGTGCCGCCATGGGACTACAGGGAATAATCAACCATATGCTTGGTATCCTCGATTTTTCCACCCTGCCCTTTCATGATCTCGATCCCAAAGATTTACAACCGGATATGGTTAACCGAATCGGCGGACTCATGACCGCTGTTCAAGAAGCAAAAACAAGCGACAGCAAGCAACTTGAGAAAATCATGACAACGCTCGCTCCGCTGGCAAAACGTAAAAATCCGCCCGTGGTAGGCATTACCGGGACAGGCGGTGCCGGAAAATCTTCGCTCACCGACGAACTGATTGTTCGCTTCCTTTACGACACCAGGGATACTCGAATCGCCGTCATCTGCTGCGATCCATCCCGAAGAAAAACCGGAGGAGCTCTGCTTGGCGATCGAATACGCATGAACTCGATCACGACCACAGATCGTGTCTACATGCGCAGCCTGGCCACCAGAGACTCTGCATTTGAGGTATCCGAGGCACTGCCTGAAAGTATAGAGGTGGCTAAAGCCGCTGGTTTCGATCTGATAATCGCAGAGACCGCCGGAATCGGCCAGGGGGATTCCAGGATCATTGATTTAGCCGATATCTCCATCTATGTAATGACCAGTGAATTCGGTGCTCCATCACAGCTCGAAAAAATAGACATGCTCGATTATGCCGATCTCATTGTCATTAACAAATTTGAAAAGAAAGGCAGTGATGACGCTCTCCGTGATGTCAGAAAACAGGTGCAGCGTAACCGTAAAGAATGGCAGAAGGCCCAGGAAGAGTTTCCAGTATATGGGACCATTGCCTCGAAGTTCAATGACGACGGAGTAACCGCTCTTTATCATGGTCTTTTAGATACCCTCCGAGCCAAAACTTCTTTCAAACATGACTCAACACTGCTTCGGCCTGAACAGAAAGTTTCATCTTCAAAAGAAATCGTTATTCCCGGCCAGAGGATCCGTTACCTTTCCGAAATATCCGACACTCTGCGAAAATACCATGCGTCCACCGAGAGCCAGGCTGATGCGATACGTAAAAGGTGGCATCTCCAGGAATGTCTCGATCTGCTGCAAGAAAAAGCTGAAAATGATGCGGGTATATCCCTCTTAAAAACCGAGCTTGATGCTGCTTCAGAAAACATAAATGGCGAAGCTGACAGGCTGGTATCATCCTGGCAAACAATCAAAGAATCCTATTCCGGTGATGAGTTTGTTTATACAGTCCGAGGCAGAGAGATTAAGGTGCCTCTCTATTCTCTGACGTTGTCGCACTCAAAAATGCCGAAAATAAGTCTGCCGAAGTTTAAAGATCCAGGCGAGATCTATAGATGGATGCGCCGAGAAAATCTTCCTGGATTTTTCCCTTTTACCGGTGGGGTTTTTCCTCTAAAGCGTGTCGCCGAAGACCCGACTCGCATGTTCGCCGGAGAGGGCGGGCCAAAAGAAACCAATGCCCGCTTTAAACTTCTTTCCGCAAATTACGAAGCCAAAAGGCTGTCCACGGCCTTTGATTCCGTTACCCTCTATGGTTGGGATCCAGCCCTTCGTCCTGATATTTATGGAAAAGTCGGCACCTCTGGAGTATCAATCTGCACTTTGGATGATGTTAAACAACTCTATGATGGTTTTGAACTCTGTTCGCCGACGACATCGGTTTCCATGACCATTAATGGACCCGCTCCAATCATGCTGGCCATGTTTATGAATACTGCAATCGATCAGCAGGTTGAAATTTTTAAGGCTGATAAAGACCGCTCACCGAATGTCGAAGAATATGCTGAGATAAAGGCTATGGTGCTTGCCAACGTCCGGGGGACCATACAGGCAGATATTCTCAAAGAGGATCAGGGACAGAATACCTGCATTTTTTCAATCGAATTTGCTTTAAAAATGATGGGGGATATCCAACAATTCTTTATTGACAATTCCGTGGAGAATTTCTATTCAGTTTCCGTTTCAGGCTACCATATTGCTGAAGCCGGTGCCAATCCGATCACCCAACTTGCGCTTACCCTCTCAAACGGTTTTACCTATGTCGAATACTATCTCGCCCGTGGGATGGACATTGATGAAATTGCCCCACGGCTGTCGTTCTTTTTCTCCAACGGCATGGACCCGGAATATACCGTTATCGGCCGGGTTGCCAGACGTATATGGGCCGTTGCCATGCGTGAAAAATACGGTGCCTCAGAAAAATCATGCAAACTGAAATATCACATACAGACATCGGGCAGGTCCCTGCATAGCCAGGACATCCAGTTCAATGACATCCGCACCACCTTGCAGGCTCTCTGTGCCATCTACGATAACTGCAACAGTCTGCACACCAACGCCTACGATGAAGCCATAACCACACCAAGTGCTGAATCGGTGCGCAGGGCACTCGCCATTCAGCTTATCATCAACCGAGAATGGGGGTTGAGTAAAAATGAGAATATGAATCAGGGGAGTTTTATCGTAGAAGAGCTTACCGATCTTGTCGAAGAGGCTGTATTGAAGGAATTTGACAGCATCAGTGAACGTGGCGGCGTCCTCGGAGCGATGGAGACAGGGTATCAGCGCTCTAGAATCCAGGAAGAATCACTGTACTATGAAAACCTCAAGCACACCGGCGAGTACCCCATTATCGGAGTCAACACCTTCCGAAATCCAAATGCCAACTTTGATGAAGCAAATGCCACACTGGAACTTGCCAGAGCCACCGATGAAATCAAGCAGGATCAGCTGAAACGGCTGGCAGCGTTCCAGGAAAAGCATAAAGATGAAGCCCCTGCTGCCCTGGAAAATCTAAAAAAGGCCGCCCTGAATGGCGACAATCTCTTTGCTGAACTCATGAACACGGTGAAATCCTGCAGCCTTGGCCAGATCACCAATGCTCTTTATGAGGTTGGCGGTCAGTATCGCCGCAACATGTAGCTTATATTGCGAGTCAAATTACATTCTCTCCGGTTCTTTTGATATGCGGGTGCAATTGAAACCGGAGAGCAAGTGCGGGTGATTTCTACAATAGAGCAAGAGATAATAGCTTTACTTGACATTCACCCCTGCATTAGTAATATAGATGCCGCATGCATTCGCAATCTGTCTTTCGTGTTTCGCATGCACTACTACAATTGGCGCGTATGATTGATGGTTTATACAAGAAGACCTGATATTATACGCAAACTATTCTCAGGGCGGGGTGAAATTCCCCACCGGCGGTAATCTCAATATTGAGAAAGCCCGCGAGCGCCTGTTGTCATCCAGCAGGGTCCAGCAGATCTGGTGTAAATCCAGAGCCGACGGTTAAAGTCCGGATGGGAGAGGATAGCACAGTGGAATGCAGGATAAGAGTCTCCAGTGTTCCGCTGGTACAGTTATGTGTTCACATAGCTGTTCTTTGCTCCTTTATGCCCTGATTCTGGTAAATATTTAAGGAGAATTACCATGAATCAGTCGTTGATTTCACAATTTGGCAATTCGCATGAGCGGGTTAAAAAAGCACTTGCCGCATTACGGGCAGGCGAAGGGGTTCTTGTTGTTGATGATGAGGATCGAGAGAATGAGGGAGATTTAATCTACTCTGCTGAACATCTGACTCCTAAACAGATGGCCTTGATGATTCGGGAATGCAGCGGTATAGTCTGTCTGTGCCTAACTGACGAAAAAGTCAAAATGCTTGGACTGCCTCCAATGGTAGAGCACAATAATAGCGCCAACCAGACGGCGTTTACGATCTCTATCGAGGCCAAAGAAGGAGTCACCACCGGTGTGTCTGCTGTCGATCGGGTGACGACGATAAAGGCTGCGATTTCATCTGGTGCCAGGCCAGAGGATCTCTGTCATCCAGGACATGTATTTCCTCTTAGAGCCCACCCCAGTGGAGTTCTCGCCCGCCGCGGACATACTGAAGGGACGGTTGACCTGATGAAACTTGCCGGTCTTACCCCGGCCGGAGTCCTGTGCGAGTTGACCAATCCAGACGGAACCATGTCCCTCCTCCCGCAGATTATTGATTTTGCCAATAAACATTGCATGGTGGTCCTTACCATTGAGGACATCGTTCAATACCGTGAAGAACTCGCCATTGCTGCCTAAAGTAACAGCGGTATCTTCGTTCATTTGCTGACAGACAAGTGTCCTCTTTGCAACCAGGAACTATTCGTTTGGTTCCTGGTTGCTTACAACACATGTTTCCTCTGTGCTGACAAAAGAGCATTGAGCCCTGTGCAACTGCAGGTTGCAGGTACCACTAACAATGCTGAGCTCCGGTTCCCGGCAGACAGTAAGCAGTATCGTGGTTACAATGTAACTCATATTTTTGAGAAGCTTCAATGAGATGTAAATCCTGATCAACAACTCAGGAACTTCAGAGCTATAGCTTATTGCTGTAAAGACTGTTTAGGAGAGTACATGAAAGCTGCAGATCTTTTTGTTAAAGCCCTTGAGGCTGAAGAGGTTGAATATATTTTTGGAATCCCCGGAGAGGAGAATCTTGACCTGCTTAACTCCTTGAAGAAATCAAAGATCAAACTGATCCTCACACGACACGAGCAGGCAGCTGGATTTATGGCTGCAACCTATGGCCGTCTCACCGGGAAGGCAGGCGTCTGCCTGGCAACTCTTGGTCCGGGGGCAACAAATCTTGTGACCGCAGCAGCATATGCCCAGTTGGGAGCAATGCCCATGCTGATGATAACAGGACAAAAACCGATAAAGGTCAGCAAACAGGGTCAGTTTCAAATTGTCGACATTGTCAGCATGATGCATCCTTTGACAAAATATACCCAGCAGATTGCCAGCGGCAATAATATCCCCAGTAGAATCCGGGAAGCCTTTCGTCTCGCCGAAGAAGAACGGCCTGGTGCAACCCATCTTGAACTTCCCGAGGACATAGCCATCGAGGAAACCAGTTCTGAAGTGATTACCAAGAGCTATTCACGCAGACCAGTCGCTGAGGAAAAAGCCATTGCCGCTGCGGTTGAAATTATCGAGAAAGCGCGAAGACCGCTATTGCTTATCGGTGCTGCCGCCAACCGCAAACAATCCAGCAAAATGCTCAGAGATTTTGTTGATAAGACCGGTATTCCCTTTTTCAGTACCCAGATGGGGAAAGGTGTGGTGGACGAGCGACATCCGCTCTTCCTTGGTAACGCTTCCCTTTCGGCCAATGATTTTCTGCATCGAACCATTGATCATACCGATCTTATCATTAACGTTGGCCATGATGTTGTTGAAAAACCACCTTTTTTCATGCATCAAAGTGGGTTCAATGTTATCCATGTGAACTACCTTACCGCTTCAATCGACCCTGTTTATTATCCCCAGTACGGTGTCATTGGTGATATAGCCGACAGCGTCCATCAACTTTCTCAGAGAATCAAACCCCAGAAAAAATGGGATTTTAATTACTTCCTGGAGATCAAGGCCAGTCTTGAGGACCACATAAAGGAAGGTGTTGATGATAATCGTTTCCCGATCTATCCTCAGCGCCTGGTCCATGATGTCCGTCAGGCCATACCCGAGAATGGTATCGTAGCTCTTGATAATGGTGTCTATAAAATCTGGTTTGCCAGGAATTATAAAGCATATAAACCAAACACGGTCCTCCTTGATAATGCCCTGGCCAGTATGGGTGCTGGCCTGCCATCTGCCATGGCTGCTAAAATGGTGTATCCACAAAGAAATGTCCTGGCAATCTGCGGTGATGGTGGTTTCATGATGAACTCACAGGAACTGGAGACAGCGGTTCGCCTCAAACTTAATCTTGTTATTCTGGTTCTCTGTGACAAAGCCTACGGTATGATCAAATGGAAGCAGGTAAACATGGGATACGAAGATTACGGACTTGATTTCAATAATCCGGATTTTGTCATGTACGCCAGGAGTTACGGGGCTCATGGCTATCGGCTGGAATCGTGCGAGACGTTTTTACCTCTGCTGGAAAAATGTTTTTCCAGCCCCGGTGTTCATCTCATTGAAGTACCGATTGATTACTCTGATAATGACAGAATTTTGAACAAGGAAATACGAGAAAAAAGCCGTTTTCTTTAAAAAGAGCAGTTAATAGCTCAGCATCATATTCTAATGGAACCGGTTGCAGTCCACAAAAAAACAAATCACTTGAAATGATATTAGACCATGGTATTATGTTAAACCATTTTTTAAGCAAACACATATACACAAGAATAACAACACTTTAAAAGGTATTGTGATGGAAGGTATCAAGTGGACTGATGAATTGAGCGTAGGGGTTGCTGAGATGGATCAACAGCACCAAAAACTCATCTCAATGATAAACCGTCTTATTAGTGAGCAAAAAGTTCTCACCGTCCCAGAGACGATTGCTCAGTTGATAACTGAAATGACTGATTATGCTGGTGAACATTTTCGTGCCGAAGAGTTTCTTTTGTCCGAGTATGATTATGATGACATCGACAGGCAGGTTTCCCAGCATGAAACCTTTATTGCCGACATCCAGCACTTTATTGATGCCTCTGATGTCGGAGCCAATATTCTCTCAAAGGCACTGCTGGATTATTTGAGACAATGGCTCGTTCAGCATATTCTTAAAGAAGACATGAAGTATAAAGAATTTTTTAAAATAAAAGGTGTTTCGTAATATAGAGTGGTGAGGTGCGACCAGGTCGCTTATGTGGTCCGCCTTGCCTCTTTTTCAAAAGATCCGCCTTTCTCAACGATACAGCCCAGCTTTGCCCTTTCCTAGATTTTTGAAAAGATTTGACACCTGGCGTTACCACCCAGATTGTTAAGCCATTGCCCCCATTGATCGAAAATATCACCGTAGCAAAGGAGAAAACATCAATCACTGGAACCCTCGATAAAAAAATTTTCTATCACTCTGATTCCCTGCAATTCTAGTGACATCTCTGTCAATTCGGCGTATAAGATCATAACAACTATATGGGATCCAGGTTTGTTTATTGGCGGGCACACCCGCAGGGTGGTACAAGTGGTGAACCAGTTGTCTTTCAAGGTGCGAACAGCACCCGGAAAAAGGTGAGAGTGCATCAGGTAACAATTTATAATTGCTATAAAACACTATCAATAATTTGATTTTTTATGGAATTTTGGGATTCGCTGATAAATATGGATCTATTTACGACACTGCTGCCTTTCATCAAGGTTCTTGTTGCCTTTGCGCTGATGTTGACAGGAATACGGAATAAAATTGGCCTTGCTCTTTCCATATTTTGCGGCGGTGCATTTATGGGACTGTCTTTTGGCCTGGACATAAACAGTCTTTCCGTTACCGCAGTGCTGGCATTGACTCAGGAAAAATTTCTTTTTCTCGTCACCATTGTAGGACTGATCATGATTCTCTCAGATGGCCTGGAGCGAACAGGACAATCGCAGCGTCTCATGGGCGCAGTATCCGCGTATCTGGCCAGCCCTCGTTTACGATTGATCTTTTTTCCGGCGCTCATTGGCCTTCTACCTATGCCCGGAGGAGCAATTTTTTCTGCACCCATGGTTAAAGCAATTGGCGATGAACTGGAGTTAAAGAAAGAAGATCAGGCCGTGATCAACTACTGGTTTCGTCATGTCTGGGAAATGGCCTGGCCACTTTATCCAGGCATTATCTTAACCGTTGCTCTTGCTGATATTCCTATCAGTGCACTTATTTCAAGGACTTGGCCGGGTGTCGTGGCAATGTACCTTTTCGGCTACTACTTCTTCCTGCGCAGGGGAATCTTAGGTGATATCCAGGCCCCAAAAATAACAAAAGCCGGGGAAAAAAGATTTTTTACTGTTCTGCGGGAGGGATTACCGCTGTCGATAGCCATTGTGGGAGCTATCGGCCTTGAAACACTCTTTGCCCGATTTTCCCCTGCAGTTCCTTTCGAATGGGGAGTAATCCTTGCCTTGGTCGTGGCAGTTGTCAGTATTGGCTGGCAAAATCGGCTGGGGCTGCCATTCGTCAAGCAGGTATTGGGCAAAAAAAGCCTTTGGGCGATGCTCCTGGTAATTGCGGCAATATTTATTTTTAAAGATATCATGCAGGCTGCCGGTATAGTCGAAGAAATGGCAGGTGCGGCAGGCGGCGGAGTTGCTCTCTTTGCTGCCGCTGTTTTTCTCCCATTTCTTGTGGGAATGGTGGCTGGGATCAATGTCGCCTTTGTCGGTGCAACCTTCCCTCTGCTCATTGGTTTATTACAAAATATGGGAATGGAGTCGCAAATTATCCCATATCTGGTCATTGCCTCCTTTTCCGGTTTTACCGGGGTGATGATTTCTCCGATCCATATCTGTTTTGTCCTTACCTGCAATTTTTTTGGTGCAGATGTCGGCAAAGCATGGCGGCGTCTGATACCACCGTGCATCTGCTTTGGCCTAAGCGGCGGCGTCCTATTTTATCTTTTGCTGAGTCAATAAAAATGAAATCTGAGCTTTAGGGGTAATCAGAAAATGGAATAATCCAAAACGCGCCAAGTTCAGTACTTCACCAGCATAGCGCATAAATATTGTCAGGCCAATACGTTGTCCGAAAGATGTTCCAGATGAAGATGAACAGGACAGAATTCCATCACCTTGTTCCTTTTGCAAAACTGACTTTTTGCAAAAAGCTCCCTTGTTTTGAATTATTTTCCACCGGAATTGCGTGCAACATGACGGGGATCTGAAGAGCCAGGAGATTGTTTTCTTTGATCTGAAAAAACCTCCTCAAACATGGGCGTTAGAAGTTTGTTTCCATATTCACTTAAATGGTCATCATCAAAATAGAGAGGCTTGCCATTTTGAGATCCATAGCATTTTTCCTCATCACAAAGATACGGTAAAGGGTCTAAAATTTTAATCCCACACTGTTGCTCTGCTTTTGCCTGAGCTTCCAGGACGATCTTATGTCGCTTGAAATATGCTTTTTTCAGGATATAAACCTCTTCAGTGTCTCCGCGAAAGCGCCTTTTCGCAACCGTTTGTGGAACGTCAACCCCCATTTCAGGAATGGGATTCATGATATACACAACTCTTGATTTGGCTAAATCACACAACGTTTTTATCAAATGTTCCTGATACTCCTTTTGGAACCATTCGACTTTATTGGAAAATACTCTCTTAGAGATAAACCCCTGTGGCTCATCTAAAAAACGAGTTTCATTTCCACCCATATTATAAAAAGAGGTCCTGTTGACCATAACGACGGGTATGTCTGGTGCCTGGCTTTGAATCTGTTTTAAAACAGTCTCGTACCTTTCTTTACAATTATAATCGGCATCGGTTTTTTCTACTCCATCGATACTTGGGCATCCTCCTCTTCCGAGATAGATAACCCCACGGCCATACTTTTCGGCTGCCTCACCAAGTGCTGTGACAACAGCACTTGAGTGGCTGTCTCCAATAATCATTGCTCCAATGTCTTCGCTTCCGTACAATGGCGCAGTAATATTATTATCTTCATCGATGGTGATAGATTTGTTTGTTCCAAATCCCCGATTATTTTTTTCCTTTAAGATTGCCACAACCTGACTTATAGCACCTAACAATCTGTCGTCACCTATGTTTATCTTTTCCGACTTAATAGCAATCGGGCCTAAAAATCCAAAAATGAGGATGCAGCTTATCCACACAAGCTTCAAACGTGTTCTTTTAATGGTTCTGAATGTAGCTCGAATTGGATTTTCGATTAATAAATAGGAGAGATGGGCAAAAACCAGGCTCCCTATAATGGAAATGACGATCCATTTAAAAGAAGTTTCATATCCGCTATAATAGAGTACTGCAACAAATGGCCAATGATATAAGTACAGGGAATAAGATCTGTCGCCCAACCATTGAGCTATGGAAATGTTGGTAATAAACGTGTCCCTCTGTGAGTAGATTATCAGCATGGATGCTACGACAGGAATCGCTGCCCAGCCACCTGGCCAGGAAAATTTTTCGGAGAAAAAAAAGCAGCATCCGACAAGAACAACTCCACCAACGGTAAAAAGGCATTTCGACACAAAAGGTGAAACCTTGCTCCTCTTTTGCACTAAATAGACAAGCCCTCCAGCCAATAATTCCCAGATTCTTGTAAATGGCAGATAAAAGGAAAAAGCAGCTCTGTCCGAGCTCAAAAAAACACTTGCCGCCAGAGAAATTACAAGAGGAATGCCCAGGGAAAGGATGAACATGGTCTGCAGTGTACAGGTGTTCTGGAATCTCTTTTGATAATATTTCCAAGCGATAAGCAGATAAATGGGAAAGAAGATATAGAACTGCCACTCAACGGAGAGTGACCAGGTGTGAAGAAGCCATTTCTCCTGGGATGCAGTATCGAAATATCCGGAAGAACTCCAATAAAGGACATTGGATAAAAAGGGTAAAGCGTATCGAATTTCTTTACCAAGTTCTTCATAGAAAAAAGACGGTAAACAGAAATATCCAAAAATCAGGAGTACTGTGACAAGTCCCACCAAAGCAGGAATAATCCGGCGAGCCCTGGCAAGGTAGAAATCTGAGAGCGAGAAAGATTCCGTGGCAATTTTATCAACGATTATCCCAGTCATGAAAAAACCTGAAATAACAAAAAAGACATCAACCCCAATAAAACCGCCACTAACTTTAAGGAGTTTAAAATGGAATAAAACAACGGCGAGCACCGCAATCGCCCTTAATCCATTAATATCTTTTCTAAATTTCATCTGAACTAAAAAGGAATAATTCTCTCGTCTGGAAAGAGTACTGATACTGTTTTAAATAATGGGTTGTATAACACAAGGACCATCAGGTTTCTATGAAAAACAGTTCTGCCAACCACTCGATAAACATACGTGCAACGCCAGGTTTTCGGGCTCATGTATTAACAATTTAATCCACTAGAATCTCTCAAGACCCGTTAATAGCGACTCATTTCATCATGGTGCTCCATCCGACGGCACAGGACAATAGTAGGCTGCTGCTTCTGATTTTCATTCAAATACATTTCATGATGATTTTCAATGCACGCATATTCAAGAGGAGTATAATAGCTGTGAAATTTCACCTCTTCTTTTGTACCGTATTCGTATGCACATAGTCGTTTTGAAGAAGAACCCTTTTTCATTTTAAGTTGATAATTCGCACTTGATAGTTATAAAGGTATCATGAAATATATCCCAAAACTCTCAAAGCTTATCTCCATTGTGTTGATCCTTGGCCTGCTGGCAGGAGGTTTTGCAGCCTGGCAGATCAACGAAATCAGTCACGAGATACGAGCAAAGTTCGATGGCAAACGCTGGGCCTTACCGGCAGTGGTGTATGCCCGTCCTTTAGAACTATATCCCGGCCAGAGCCTCTCTCCTGAGATATTTGAACAGGAACTGCAACTCTCCGGTTACAGGGTGGATAATGTCGTTGAAAGCCCAGGAGGGTATAAGCGATCTGGAAATGTCTTCACCCTTGCCACCCGTGAATTCAAATTTCCCTCCGGTTTGGAACCAGCAAAAGCGCTTAGTATTGAGTTTCAAAACAACCATGTTTATCGCATTGTATCGCAGCTCAACCAGAAAAATCTGCCTTTTGTCCGGCTTGATCCAGCAAAAATTGGGAGTTTTCACCCTCTTGTCCATGAAGACAGGATAATCCTGCAGGAAGATCAAATTCCAGATTTGCTGAAAAAAGCCCTTATGGCCGTTGAGGATAAGAAATTTCTTACTCATAACGGCATCTCAATGAGCGGCATTGCCAGAGCCTTTATTGCTAACTTGAAGGCGGGGAAAACAGTTCAGGGCGGAAGTACCTTGACCCAACAACTCGTCAAGAATTTCTTTCTCAATCGTGAGCGTACCTTCTCCCGCAAATTTCGAGAAGTGGTCATGGCTATGCTTCTCGAATATCATTATACCAAGGCAGAAATCCTTACAGCCTATGTCAACGAAGTGTTTTTGGGACAGGATGGACGCCGGGCTATTCATGGCTTTGGTCTGGCAAGTCAATATTATTTTCGCAGGAACCTGAACGATCTCTCTATCGCTCAAATTGCAACGCTGGTGGGTATGGTCAAAGGTCCATCATATTATAATCCTCTGCGAAATCCTGAGAATTGCCTGGCCAGAAGAGACAGTGTTCTTTCCATCATGCTCGCTGAAAATATCATTGACCAGAAAGCATATTCATCTGCCCAGAGCCAGCCCTTATCCGACACCATACCTCAGAAGGGAGGCTTTAACCGGTTCCCTGCCTTCCTTGAATTAGTCAAGCGTCAGCTCATCAAACAATACCGGGAAGAAGACCTGAAAACCGGAGGGCTCAAAATTTTAACAACGCTTGATCCCCAGGTTCAATTTGCCGCAGAAAAACAACTTGCACAAGCCCTCACAAATCTAAGCAACGATCCGGACCGCCCCGATGTCGAGGGTGCAGTTATCATCACCGGAAGGGAAAATGGTGAAATACAGGCAGTGGTCGGAGGAAAAGACACGATACAATCAGGATTCAACCGTGCCCTTGACGCCAGCAGGCCTATAGGCTCACTCATCAAGCCGGTTGTTTATCTTACGGCGTTGAATACCGGCTATACCCTGGCGACCCCGCTCAGTGATACTGCCATTGAGTTGGAAAATGAAGGCCTCGCTTGGAAACCGAAGAATTATGACAATATTGAACATGGCCAGGTTGCTCTGTATGCAGCGCTGGCAAAGTCATACAATCTGGCAACTGTGCGGCTGGGAATGATCGTAGGACTTGAGAATGTCGTTAAGACCCTTGCTAACCTGGGATTTTCTTACACAGAAAAGGTCTATCCCTCACTGCTTCTCGGTTCTTTAAACATGACTCCCCTTGAAGTCACCCAGATTTATCAGACTATTGCCTCAGGCGGCTTCTACCTTCCCCTACGGGCTATTCAGTCAGTTTTTGACAATGACGGCAGTCTGCTCACCCGCTACGGGTTGCAAGTTGAACAGCGGTTTCCGCCAGAGCTGATTTATCTGCTCAACCATTGTCTGCAGAGGGTTATGGATGAAGGCACCGGCCAGCGGCTGAACAGACCAGACGATCTCAAGCTCGCCGGAAAAACAGGAACAACAAATGACTTGAGAGACAGCTGGTTCGCCGGATATTCGGGTGACAAGATGGTGGTTGTCTGGCTCGGCAATGATGACAATCAATCCATTTCACTCACAGGGTCATCTGGGGCGCTTCGGGTCTGGGGCCGGATCATGGAATCGGTGAAAGCGAAAACATTGACGATTCCGGAACCAGAAGCCATCGTCTGGCGCAGAATTGACGTCGATACCCTGCAGCCAACCCATATCTTTAACCGCAACAGTACGACTCTTCCATTTATAGGTGGTACCAACCTGACAGGAGACGGCAACAGTTCTTCCTTTGAAACTGGTCTGCAGCAGATTGAGAGCAAAGCAAGAGAGATAATTGACTCGCTGGAGATTATAAAATAATGAACCTCAACCTAACTGGGCTCTAATGAATAGAGAGAGTATCTTGGCAATTAAAAGCGCATCTATTCCGCATCTTCTGGTCATGGCAGTACTTCTCTGTGTTATTCTCAATGGTTGTGCCAAGCGCCAGATATTCCCACCTCCGCCGGAGCCGGACTATCCTCTTGAAACAAGACCCGGGAAGCCGACCATTCCCAGAGGCTACAGCGGCGGTCCGGCCAATGCGTTGTACGAAGAAGCTGCACAATCGATGGCTGAAGGAGCATTTAACAGAGCAGAATTGTCTCTTGAGCGCGCCCTGCGTATAGAACCCAGTAATCCATATTACTGGTTTACCATGGGCAAGATAAAGTACAGACAGGGAGCCAAAGCCCAGGCTATTCAGTTTTGCCTGAAATCTAAAAGTCTTGCAGGTAGAGACATGAAACTGGTCAAATTAAATGATGACTTGATCAAGAAAATCCAGCAAGACTCTACTTTATAAAGGCTCAAAATCACTCTGACCGGGATAATTGTAACGGTGCCTCGATATAAAATATCAATATTCCATGGTTCAGCCTGATTTTGGGACTACATGGGGCCACAGACAAATCCAGACACCGTTTCTTTTTCAGTTGCTTTTTCCCACTCCCATAATCTCAAGAATCTCCCGGGTATTTTTTGTGATTCTGAGAATTTTATCTTCAATCCGTAAAAGTTCCGTACCTGGCCTTTCCTCATACTTGTGTCCGCCATATTCTCCATAGACAGGTGTGCTGTATTCATACACCTCAGTATCAAGAACTTCTCCCCTCTTCAGCTTTTTCTCCCAACCTGGAGGCAGTTCACCGGTACGTTCATATTTTTTTTGCAGACCTGGTGGCAGGCTTTTATGCTTGTCCTGCTTCTCATTGTTTTTGGCTAATACCGGAATAGCAATGGCCAGACAGATCAACATTGTAATTAACACCGTAAGATACCGCTTCATCATAATCCTCCGTTTACTCTCTTAATATTTGCTGGACACAGCAGCACGGCATAATGCCTCCACAAGCGTATGCAGAATATGTTGCACGGTTACAATTGTAGCACAACTGCCGTGAATCTCTCACGAGAAATCACTGACTGATCCTAACATCATTACCACATCTGATTATATTGCAAAGAATATCAGGCATATTCATATCCCCTGCAAGGCGAGCCCCTTGGCTCATGCTCATGCGAAAAACATCTCAAGATATTGTAAAAATAACAAAATCCCTATAGGATAAGGAATCTCTGTTGGCTTTATCATATTTAACGAGTCAGACTATGTTTTATTTATAAGGGCTTTCAATGCGCACAGTTCTCCTCACCCTTTTAACCTTCATGCTCTGTCATACGTCCCCGGTATTCGCACAGGAGCTCGTTGAACTACGGCCATATTCGCGTCAACTTCTTTTCACCGGGTTTACCAGACCGGCAAAGGAATTGATATTGAGTAGTGAAGTCAGCGGCACATGTAAGGAGATACTGCTTGATGTCGGCGATACTGTCAATTCACCGGATGCAGCCAAAATCGACGATACTTTCATTCGTCTTGACGTTCAACAAAATGGGATCGCACAAAAAAAGATCATACGTCAGCTCGAACTGGAGGAAAAAACACTGACTAGGTTCACCAACCTGATGCAAAATAATTCCACCGCTCAAGCGAATTTTGACGAAGCTGCCTTTAACGCCGATAATTTGCGCCTCAATTTACAGAATCTAAAGGCGGAAGAAACACGACTCCGAGAAATGCTAAAGAGACACACTCTTCATGCGCCTCTTGGTTGGCGGGTTATGCAACGATATATTGAACCAGGGGAGTATATTCGCCAAGGGGAACCTGTCCTCAAATTTGGTAATTTTGAACGATTGATAATTCCATTTTTACTTACCTTTGAGGAAATTGATCTTCTCCAGAACATGAAAACAATCCACCTCAACCTTCCCGACATTAACGCCTCGGTGCCGGCAGAAATATACCAGATAGCCCCTGATTTCAATGAGCAGAAAAAGAAAATCCGCATCGAGCTTATAACATCGACGACCAGTGAACCCGAGGTGGTACAATGGCGTGGAGGCTTGAGAGCAAAGCTCAAGATCACTGGAAAAACCGAATCTGATACTTTTCTAATACCTTTTACTGCACTCATAGGTCGTTATGAAGCAAACTGGTTAATCTCTGAAGACGGGACTCAAAAAAGAGTTATCCTTCTCGGCAAAAGTGCAACGGAAGGTGATGCAATCATTACCGGAGAGAATCTTTCGGCCGGTGAAAGGGTCGTCGCTTCTCCCACTATGACCAGATAAAACACGATAATCGTCACAAGAAGGACATCAAATACCGATGCAACAGTTCGTTCGCTTTACTCTCCAGCAAAAGGTTCTCCTTAATCTCCTTTTTGTTTTGCTGATGGTTATTGGTGCATTCACCCTGGTGCGCATTCCGGTTGAACGCTATCCTAATATCCAGTTTGGGAAGATGTATATCAACACCTATCTTCCAGGTGCCTCTCCCGAGGATATTGAGACACTTGTCACCCAAAAGATCGAAGAGGGACTTGAAGACCTCGAAAAAGTCGAATACATCCGCTCCAGCAGCTATAGAGAAAGGTCAAACATTGTCATTAAGTTTGAAGATGACAGTGATTATGAAAAACGTTTTGATGACGCCCGTCTCAAGGTACTTTCCATCATGGGTGAGTTCCCGGAACGAACAGAGCCGCCTGTCTTTAACTTCCTTGATGTCAATGACTGGTTTCCAACCATCAGTGTTAATGTGGCCGGTTCTCACACCAACGCAACCTTGACCCAAGTTGCTGAGACAATAAAAATACCTCTATCGCAGCTTGACGGCGTCAGGGAAGTTAAGGTCTCAGGGGATTACACCCAGGAATTTCACATTATTGTCTCAAGAGAGAAACTTCAACGCTCTGGGATTACATTTACTGAAGTAGCCAAGGCCTTAACCCGCGCCAACATAGCTCTTCCTGCAGGACATGCAGACACCAATACCGGAGAGTTTGTGGTTCGAGTCGACGAGCAGTTTAGCAAAAGAGAAGATCTTGTTTCGACCATCATCCGTAAAGATGGTGATGGCTCCTTCGTTCGCCTGGAAGATGTTATGGTGGATGGCTATTTTTCCTTCCGAGATCCATTCATTATGGCCTCCGTAAATGGAAAAGACTGCGTTACCCTGAGGATATTAAAGCATAAGGACGGCAACGCCCTGTTCATTGCCAATCGAGTCAGAGATATCGTCGCCGAACTGTCGCCATCTTACGCAGAACTAGGTATTACCCTCGCAGTTACACAGGATTCCAGTACCCGGATTGAAGATTCCATAAGAGTACTCGGCATTAATCTTCTTCTGGGTGTTCTATTGGTCTGCACCATTATCTGGATGTTCATGGGTTTCAGGAATGCGGCCCTTACCACAGTCGGTATTCCCTTTGCTTTTCTGGTCACCATGGTGATCATGTACATTACCGGCAATTCGATCAATGAGGTATCACTTTTTGCCTTCGTCCTAGTCTCCGGGATTATTGTCGATGATGCCATCGTGGTTGTTGAAAATATTTACCGTCACCACCAGATGGGTAAACCTGTGGAATCTGCAATCATCCATGGAACCTCAGAAGTTTTTCTTCCCGTTGTCAGTGCTACGCTGACAACAATTGTGGCCTTCCTTCCCATGCTCATTATGACCGGAATGGTAGGTGAATTCTTTGCCATTATTCCGAAAACTATAGCCTTTTCCCTTATTGCTTCACTCGTGGAATGTCTTGCAATCCTGCCCTGCCATTACCGCGATTTCGGTCCACACCATACCGCACAGTTGCGTTCTTCCTTTGAAAAAAGAACATTAGGTGATGGCATCACCGTTGAGTTGCACCGCGAAGGAATGGTCATGACCACTGTCCGTGCTCTATTTCACAAAGCGATTGTCCTGGCTCTTCGTTTCCGTGTCCTTTCTTTGCTAATACTGTTCCTTGCTTTCTCAGGTGCCATGGTAATTTTTTTTGGATCAATGCAGGGTGAGACCAACCTTATGCGCATTCAATTTTTCCCGGATAACTACTCTCTTTACTATGTTGAAATTACAGGTCCTCCTGGAACACCTTTAGAGAGAACCCATCAGCTAATCAAGGAAATTGCCACCCAACAGGCTGAAGAAGGCCCTGAACGAGTAGAGTCTGCACTTGGTTTTGCCGGATATTACATAAACGAAGATTTCAGTCCTCAATATGGTTCTAACCTGGGCTATGTCGCCGTAACGCTGCCGGCATCAGACGTAAGACGGTTTGAAGATTTTCCGGTAAATGATGTAATCGCTCATCTTGATACTGTGCAAAGAAACGTTGCACCACTTATTCCGGAAGGTTTCGGGCTTTCTGTAAGGCCGGAAAAGGATGGTCCTCCATCTGGCAAAGACCTTAACATACGGGTGCTGGGACAAAACCCTAGAAACGTTTCAGCTCTGGCAATTGAGATAGAAAAATTTCTGCGGGACAATAATTCCATTTCTCCATGGCTTTTAGATCTTCAGGATGATCAGGGCAGCGATGCCCGAGTCTTTCGTTTTAAAGTAGACAGGGAAAAAGCCGCTGAGTACGATCTCTCTGTTCAAGAAATTGCCGCTCTTGCCGCCTCTGCCCTGCAAGGGCAGATCGTTGGCGAAATGAAACTGCCAAAGGAAACGATCGACATCCGTCTCAAACTTGAAAAAGCGGCAGACCTCCCCATGTTTGAGGCTATGAATCTGGAAATAATCCCTTCGGCTGAGGGGAGCCTGCGGTTAGGTGATGTCTGTAAAGCAGAATTCAACATGGAGCCTGGTTATCTTAACCGGTTTCAAGGTCAGCGTGCCATAACGCTCACTGCTGATTTAAAACCGGGTGCACCACTGACAAGTCCTATGATCATCAAAGAAGTTGAAGATTTCTATGCAGGAATACGCAGTCAATACTCAGGAGCATCTCTCAATTTTGCAGGTGAGCACGAATCTACACAAAAATCTTTCACCTCACTCGCATACGCATTTTTTATTGCAATCGTGATTATGTACCTTATTCTTGCTGCCCAGTTTCAATCGTATCTCCAGCCACTTATTATTATTTCTGCGGTGGTTTTTGCTCTCATCGGTGTTGTTTTCGGAACAGTCGTTTCCAGAACTCTTTTTACTGTTAACAGTTTTGTTGCGGTAATTGGAGTAACCGGCGTTGTGGTCAACGACTCACTGGTACTCGTCGAGTTTATTAACAAGTGCTATCAAAAAGGAATGAAAAGATATGATGCCCTGATAAAGGCCACCCACATTCGGTTACGTCCTATTCTCCTGACCACCCTGACAACAACACTTGGCCTTTTGCCAATGGCACTCGGAATACCAGAATACTCGGTGATATGGGGAAGTATGGCCATGACCTTCGTCACCGGACTTTGCACAGCAACATTCCTGACTATTATCATTATTCCCCTGCTCTGGGATATTGCTGCCAAGCGTGGAAAGACACATTAAACAAATAGCTCCAACGTGTGCTATGCCCTATAATTTAATTAAAATCATGCCTTGCATTGATAGAAGTATAGGGAAGTTGAATATAACGGAGAACGGTGCCCGTTTTTTTCCATGAGTTGCGATAGAGAAGATCCGTAAGATTCAAACCGATCCCCACATAGAGATTACGCTCTTTGTCCCCACCCACGGAATCAAAGTTTCGAGTGTAATAGCCCAGGTGAAATTCAAGATGGCGCCAAATACTGTCTTTTGTTGTTTCGAATCCGTTGAGTTTGAGTGCAAAGAGATATTTGGAATTTTCATAATCAGTCGTTATATCTAAATCGCTGAACTTAAAGTTATATTCCCAACGAAAATCAATCTTGCTGGACAGATCGTCATTAATGTAAAGAGCATAGCCCAGTAATGCACCCACAGTATTTGCAATCAAATCTTCATAGGAAGTGCCATAATCGCTAAAGGCATCTCCCAGTTCCATATAGGTCATAATGGCGTAGGAGGACAATGCACCATAAAGGGCAGCATTTTCCTGATTAAATCCCCAGTATTCATAAAGTATTCCCAAGGCATGAGAAAAAGCGTAGGTTGTATAGGCATGTCCTATCTTATCGGCCCCGCCACTCTCGGTATCGTTACCGAACCATCCCTCAGATGTGGCATTTGGAGACTTCGAAAAATAATCCCAATTGATTACACCCCAGATCGTTACCACTCCGGCACCAATCAGAGTAGTTTGGAGAAACCGGTCATATCTTTCTTCCTGAGTCAGAGAAATGGAAGTCTCTCCGCTATCCTCTAACTCATCTGCTCTTACGGGATGGAGACACAGCAACACAGTGCAGCAAATAAAGGAAATCAGACGAAAATACATGATGATGGCTCCATGGCTTTTCTTCATATTCAACAGAACCTTTCAGTTCAAACCAATATTCAATCAACAAAATGTAAAATTAAAATACCGTAAACCATCATCTACAAAAAAACTGTGATAAATTAATTATATACTCTAAGAAAACTGGTTGTCAAAATCATAGGTCCAGGGAAAACTACAAGACATGCTCTCAAGCCGTTACTGCATTGACAAATGCGCGTTCCATAGCCTTACGTTCGATTTTGATCTCTTGCAGAAGTGTGGAAAGCTCATGATACCTGCTCTCCCCCAGACTCTGGCTCATTTTTGTTTGCTCGGGACAAATATACCAGGTGCAGATAAATGGCCGCCGGGTTCTTTCCACGCAGCAGCCATTTACTGATAACTGCGGACAACTCTGCCCTTTTCGTCGAACGAGCTGTTGTGCAGGCAATGATTTCCCAGAGAGGTACAGAAAAAGGAGATCACAAAAATCATACCAAACAGTTGCTCTGGTACAGCAGGAATCGGTACAGGAACTGCACGTATTTCTGCAGAAATCCTCGAAAAGAAGATCGACTGATGCCAACCTCCGGGCAATCCCTGCAGCATGCTTTTCTGCCACATCAAGCGGCGGGGTATCTATACAGGAAAGGCTGAAAAACAATTCAACCTGCCGCCAGTCGGATAAAGTTTGCCAGGGCACCATTCTAACTCTCGCAGAATCTGGCAACAGCCCATTACTGCCAGGCAAAGTACGGTTGTTCATAATGAGAGACCCTGATATGCCTTCCATTTAAAGCTACTTCACGAAATTGATAAAGTATAGCCCCAGTGGGAGTTGCTATCCATCCCTGACCTACCGGCATGAGCAGTACCGGATCATTGCTCTCCGGTATTGATTCAAGCAACGGTGCATCCTCACGCATAAACTCCTTTAAAGGAATTCGGTGTATTGAATCAACTTCGCTGGGATTTGGTGTCAATTTAAGATTATCCCCGCCCCATATCACCACAGGTGTTATAGTGTATCCAGAACGGGTGGTAAAATCATCAAGCCGGCCCAAAACAGAACCACTTTCCAGATCCAGATTGACCTCTTCGTTCAGCTCCCGCAATGCTGCCTGCTCGGCGGTTTCGCCATCGTCAAGACTTCCACCCGGTAATGCCCACTGTCCGGCGTGGTTTTCCAATTTTTTTGATCTGCGAGTTAAAACCACACCGGCTTCAGAGGCTTGAGTCTGTCGAATACCATAGACCAAAGGTGCGGTTCCGACATTGGTTATTACCAGTGCCACTGCAGCATGTATTTTACCGGTATCACCTTGCTGAATTCTGTTAAACTTTTGCAAGTTGACAAAAATATGATCGCGAAGCTGATCATTATACGGCCAATTTCGCTTCACTCCATATCCTGTAATATTTTTTTGACGACAGCACCATCAACGGCGGAGCCAAAATGTGCCATTATAGGTCGCATGGCCTGCATTTTGTTAGCAAAGGAGTTGAAATCGATATTCTCCTTGATCCAGGATCGAACCTCATCGGCATCGGCCTGTTGAGGCAGATATTCCTGAAGAATCCCAATATATGCGGAGTCTTCCTGTTTTGAAGCCTCAAGAAGTTCTTTTTCTGATTTTATGAGTTTTTTGATAATTGCGACAACCTGATCATCGCTCAATTCTTTCTCAGGCTGTCTCTGAAATTCTCCTTTCAGAATCCGAATAGCACCTGCTCTTTCTTTATCTTTAGCTTTAATCGCAGCAATTAATTGCGACTCTATCTCCTGCTGTAATCCCATTGTTCCTCCTATGTTTATCTCATTTATACAATAATATTGTACCAATAAATGGTGCTTTTCATAGCTTCCAGCTCTATCAAAACAATCATATCAGGCAATGATGAGTGTCTTTTATCTTGGAGATACCTGGTATCAGTGTCTGCGTCGAAATCACCCCTGTCCATTTTCGAATGGTGGAAAGGATAAACTGGGAGAGTAATTCGGCGTCTGAAGAGAGTAGATCACGGACCAGAGTCACCTTGACAATAATATCAATGGACCCATGTACCGCGTGAACTTCGCGAACTTCATCGAGTGCCAAAAGTTTATCAAAAATGCGCTGTTCATATCTACCGTCAACGTTCAACAAAATAAAAACTGTCATTTCCGGGTGCATATCCGGATACGTCTGTTGTTTATGACGTGCCATTTCTTTTCGAAACATTTCCATATCCTTTGGGATAAGTTGATCGACACCGATGCCATACTTCCGCTTTTTGCCTATCTCCCACTGATGTATAGATATATAGAGATACAGATCATCAATGGTCCTCCCGGGAAATGCCGCTACCAGCTCCTTCTCCCGGATTATAGCGGTGAGCGGTCGATAAATTGTATCATACCAATCACTTGAAGCCTCATGATAGCTCACGTTTTCGCCACTTTCCTGTCGTAAAAATTCCTGATGCTCTTTGATCTGTCTCTCCAGATGACCATACTGCCCCAACTCGGTCAAATCTATACTGTTTGCTAGCTGCGCTTTATCCCGAAACTCAGTCTTTTCCAGATATAATCTGTTTTCAAGGGTGTCCTTTGACGGCAGCAGTTCGACTATTCGTGAATGAATCTCGGTAAGCCCTAATTCTTGTGCCGCCTTAAAGCGGTGATGTCCATCAAGAATGAAGAAATCGTTTTTAATCTGGTAAAGTGATATTGGTGGCATTGCCTTGCCAGATTTCATAACCTCAATTATGCTTTCAAGCCGTACGTCTCGTTTTCCTCCTCCAGATCGAAACTGGTTGTCAAAATCATGATACCTCCCCACACTACCGACAATTTTTTCAAGCGGAACCATGGAAGTTCCCCGCTTTATCGACTTGTATGCCTCCTCACTTTCCTGCCGGGTGCTAAAGCTGTGGGAATTATTTTCCGCCGTTTTGTTGTCGGACACTCCCAAGAGTTTACGGAAAATTCTAACTGGATTATATCTCGAGAATGAAGAAGCCATAGGAGTTGATTACCTGTGTCTGGTTGACAACAATCACCCGATCCTTCTCATCCTCAAACTGTCGGTGAATATGACCATGGATAAAATAGGAAGGACTGTATTTATCAATAAACTTTGTATAACATCTAAATCCCTTGTGACAAGGATCTTCGGCATCACCAATGTGGCGAGGAGGCGCATGAGTAACCACAATATCCGGAGCTCCTTTTCGCCAAAGCGAAAATCGCAGCCGGCTGATGGATCGGCCCATTTCCGTTTCGGTGTATTGATTTGATCCTCCATTATACCACCTGCTTCCTGAAAAACCGATGATAGAGTACCCGTTACAACGAACTATCTCGCCACCTATACACTGGCACCCCTGTGGAGGCGACTTGCTGTAGCGCAAGTCGTGATTACCAAGCACATAGAGTAGAGGAACATCAAACTGTTGCCTTAACGAAGTAAGAAATTCAGGGGGAAGATCGCCACAGGAGATAATGAGCTCAACACCATGGCATTGTCGTCGAAACTCGGTTGGTTGGAGAAGTTCAGATTGAACCCTGTCTGATACAGTTAATATTTTCACATCATTTTGGGGATTATTCTTTCAGCTATGGTTCGAGCACTATCCTTAATTAATAACTCCGGGCAACACTATAGTGCATTCCATATGGATTGGTATCAGAAAAACACTTCCAGCCGGCCAATGGCGTGAAGTTTTTTCTGTAAGCTGCCGACCTGAGAAAAGATCTTTTTCAATGCGCTTTTTTCCATATAATTGAGTTCATCAAGGGAAATGTGATTGTCCGGCTCCTCACCCTTGTTAAGTTTATTGACCTGATGGGTGAAACGAATTTGCATAAGATAATTATAGGCTTCGGTGATATCTTCATGTAGCTCTCTTGCGATAACACTGCGTGACTTAAGACGGTCAAGACGCTGCAGGGTATTTGTCTCCTCAAAAGAGAAATTTATCGCATACAGACGGGCATAACCGACAATGAGGGCTATCACATACTTAATATTAAAGGTATTGGCGTGATCACCACCGGATTCAACAGAAATGTTACCAAAAAAGTCCACAGGAAGCTTAAACAAAAGAGCATTCTGGGCCAGTTGATAATAAAACACATCTTTATCAGCAACCTTGCGAAAAATATGTTCCCGCAATTCGGCAACCAGACTTTCTTCTCCATACATGCAGCGAAAATCAAAAAATATGCTTACTTCCAGTAAATCCTGGGTCGTAGCTTTGGTAATCCAGCGACTAAAATAATTTTTCCATACTGTTATCGGCTGGCACCATTTAGGATTCATGGCCATAACCTCGCCTTTGCAGAAATTGTAACCGACCTGATCAAGCCAGGTACATACCTTCTCACTCAATGCCAGGAAATAGTTGCTGACCTGCTCTTTCTTCTCCTCATCAACATCTTCAATGATGAGCGCATTATCCTGATCAGTTGCCAAGGTTTGCTCTTCACGCCCCTCACTGCCAAGGCTCAAGAAGGCAAACCTCGCCGGCGGCTCCCCAATTTCCTTGATGGCGAAATCCAGCAGTTTATTCAATACAGTTTCTGACACTCTGCTGGTAATTCTGGTGATATTACGAGCATGTGCGCCACTATCGACCAGGGATTTGATAATACGCGGCAAACGTTCATGGGCCTTGATTATTTCGTCAATGGTGTCCGCCTGAGCAATTTCATCCACCAGATATGTTGACGAATACCGATGGACATTCAGCAGATTTTCGTTGGAGAGGACTTTTGTTGCCTCACCCTGCTCATTTTTGACCACGAGATGTTTGACTCTTTTTTCTTCCATCAGCATTACTGCTTCAAAGATTAATGCCTTTTCGTCAATATAGATAAGTGGTGAACTCATTATTTCAGCCACCGGAGCTTCGTAATCCATCCGATCTGCGACAACACGTTCTTTTAAGGCCAGGTCAGTTGCAATACCCACGATTTCGCCTTCTTGATTTTTTACCAGCAACGAGCTGCTGCCCTTCTCTCTCATCAGCACGGCACCGCTATGAACAGGCAAGGAGTCCTGGCAGACAACAAACTCCCCCTGAACATCCCGTACCGGCTGATTTAAAAAGAGAAGAGATGTCTGCAGTTCGACTATGAGTTGCTCTCTGTCTTTTTCTTTCTGGACTTCATCACTGACATCTTCAATAATGCCATCGCAATACCCTGTCTGTCCCTGCACATTTTTAGTAAGAGCAAGTGAAATCGACAGGTTAATTATTCTATCATCCCTGCGTAAGGGCAATATTCTATTCTTCAGATACCCGTTCTCCTGGACCTCTTCGTAGAGGTTTAAAGAAAGGTCATGACGCTTGAGTAGCTCCTGAAGGCCGATATCTATTTCATCTTCACCAACAGAGAGCAAGTCACGAAAGGCTTGGTTCGTTTCAATGAGCCGGAGTTCTCGATTTGGTTCCGCCCGAAAAATGGCGATATCAAGACGGGAAGTCAATTGCCGATATTTTTCCCTGCTCTCATCAAGCTGCTGTTCTACCTGCCGTAAACCACTATTGTCTTTTACTTGCAACACAGCAGCCTCACGCCCATCAAGATCCATTTTCGAAATAGCCAGAGCAACCCTTGTCAATTCACCATTCGCAGTAAAAAGTTCAGCATCGAATTGTCCTGATACTATTTTATTGTCTTCTATAAAGGGAAGCTGTTCTGAATCTTCGGTTGTCGAAAAAATCCTTGTAATCTCGGATCGTTCAATCTCCAGCGATGACAAGCCGGTAAGCGACTGGAATGGCCTGTTTGAATAGATACACCGCCCCTCATATATCATCAAGATAGGCTCAGTGGCCATTTCAACAAGTCGTTTGTATTTTGCCTTTGATTTTGCAAGCTCCTGCTGCACAACATTTCTTTGTTTTTCAAACAGATAGCTCTGACGGCCAACATACAAAAGAATGAGTGTCAAAAGACTAACGGCAGCGAGTCCCATTAGAGACAGGCGCCTGAAAATTTCTTCCGTTTTGCCGGCAACATCATCTAAAAAGACACCCGTACCAATGACCCAGTCCCATGGTTTAAATAACTGGACATAGGAAAGTTTGGGACTCGTTATCTTTTTGGAATATTTTTTGTTCCAGCTGTAATGAATAAAGCCACTGCCACTTTGCTCTACAGTTTTCTTTATTTCCTGAAAAATCAACTTTCCGGAAGCATCTTCAAATGTGCTGAGATCAGCACCGACAAGCTCCTCAGAATAGGGATGCATAATTAGGCGTGGCGTGGTGTCATTGATCCAGAAATAATCCCGACCTTCCTCTCCATAACGCAGATTTTTTAGGACAGCCATTGCTCGCGCCTGGGCCTCCTCTCTCATCAGGCGCCCCTGTTCTTCCTCACCGTAATAAAACTCAACGATACCAAGCGTTGACTTGGTGAGTTGGCGAATCATTTCCTTTTTACCGTCAACGAAACTTTCTTCAAAAGCAGGGATAATAACAATGTAAATTGCTGAAGTTGCCAGAACAATGGCGATGAACGTGGGTAAAACGATGGAGGTGAAAAACCTGCTCCATTCGCTAAAAATTTTTTTTAACAGAATCATCTACATCTCCTGTCAAAATCGGATTTAAAGAACCGAAGGTTTGAAAAGCAAAATCTTTATTATCTGGTGAAAACACCTCTATATTTTTAAATGATAAATGTCGCTACAACTATACAACGCCAGCTTCATACAACTCCAGAATCGTCTCTTCCGAATACCCCAGTTCTATAAGTACATCCCGTGTATTCTCGCCGAAAGTCGGAGGTCGACTTGAGATTGCGCCAGGTGTTCTATTCAATTTAACCGATATGCCAAACATTTTTTCCCTGCCATTTTCACGATCTTGGTTTAAGACCATCTGCCGATCCTTAAAGAGAGGATCGGCAAAGACCTCTTCCATATTTTGAACTTTTGAATAACAAACATCGGCATCAGCCAAGGTCATTTGCCAATATTCAAGATCCTTTCCTTTGAAAATGGTGCGAAGTCTGTCAATTATTTCCGTACGTCTATGCTCATCATATTGCAGTGTCTGGTATTCCTCAAGACCGAGAATAGTACAAAGATTGCACCAAAATCTATTCTCCATGGCCCCTAGAGCAATGTATCTGCCATCCGCAGTCTCATAAGTGTTATAACAACCATATCGGTGAGACAGCATTGAAGTTGATCGCTGTTGCGGCATTCCTGTTGTTTTTTCAAGCACATTGGGAAGAGTGAGAAGACCAAGCAAACCATCGGTCATGGAAATGTCTATATACTGACCTTTTCCACTCCGCTCGCGCTCATAAAGAGCCAACAGAATACCTATTAGTCCATTCATCGCTCCGCCGGCAATATCGGCAATCTGAACCGCGGGAATAACAGGTGGTCCATCTGCCTCACCGATACAATGAAGAATACCTGCTCTACTTAAATAATTGACATCATGACCAACCGACTGACTGCAGACTCCTTTTTGACCATAGCCACTTATTGAGCAGTAAATGATTCTTGGATTTCTCCTGGAAACTGCCTCATAATCGACACCTAGTCTTTGCATAACTCCCGGGCGAAATCCCTCGATCAGCACATCCGTATCATTCAAAAGTTGATAAAAAATGGTACGCCCTCTATCACTTTTCAAATTGAGGGTCATATGACGTTTATTACGATAAAGATCTTGAAAGTAGGAGTTGTCCTTGAGAAACCGCTTGTCTTCTAGAGCAAGCACCTCAGCGCCGTGGTCGGCCATCATCATGGAACAATATGGTCCAGGCAAAAGTCTCGACAAATCCAGAACCCGTATGCCATCAAGTGCCCCCATCTTCACTCTCCTTGGAAAGATACCTTTTAATGTTGACTTGCTTAGAACTCAATCCCTTTTTGGGCTTTTATCCCAGACTTAAAGGCATGTTTTACCATCTCCATACTGGTTACGGTATCCGCGATTTCAATAAGCGCCTTATCCGCATTTCTACCGGTAAGGATAACACTCAACCTTTTCGGCTTAGCTTTAAGAAGTTGTATAATCTCATTTGCTTCAAGAAAACCGTAAAGAGGGAGATAGGTAATTTCATCCAAAATTATCAGATCGAACTCATCACCAAGTACTTTCTCTTTGGCCAGCTCGTAACCTCGACGGGCAACTTCCCGGTCTACAGTTATTTCCTCTTTGTTAAAAACAAACCCCTTACCGCAGACATGCCATTCAAGATTTTCCACTCTTGAGCCAAAGAGTCTTTCCCCGTATTCGCCTTTTCCTTTGAGAAACTGGATCACACATACTCTCAAACCATGGCCAAGGGCACGCCAGGCAGTACCGAGTGCTGCAGTGGTTTTTCCCTTACCATCACCCGTATGAACAATTATCCTGCCGTCTCTATTCAACAATTTTTCCTCTCATGATTACAAGACAGGAACTCAGCAACTTACAAGAGCAGTATATTCAAAAAATAGTAATTTGACACATACTATCAAGGCATGAGGACAGACTGGCCGTCTGCAATGTTTTTTGAGTGGAATCTCGACTCATCCACCTTTGAGTCAATTACACAGTTGCGGCCGATACTGGTCTTTTCTGGCACCCGAGCACCTTTGCCGATAAGTGTGATTCCAGAATATAGATGGGTTGGTTCTATGGAATTAGCCCTATCATGCCCTTCACCATGCCCAACAAGACAATCCGGTCCCACGATAACTTTCTTGTCGAGGATGGAAAGATCAACGATAGCATTCTTCTTGATAATACAATCGGTAAACACTATGGAGTCTTTGACAATCGCTCCTTCTTCCACGATCACTCCAGGAGCCAATACGGAATTTATCACGGTCCCGCGAATATCTGAACCGACGGAAATCAGTGATGACCGCAATGTCGCATGAGTTCCAAATCTGGCTGGAGCCCGATCAGCAGGACGCCCCTCCGCCTCCACGTTGGTGCGAACCTGCCAGTCCTGCGGTGATATGCCGCTATCTGGTCGAATGACATCCATATTGGCCTGCCAGTATGCCTGTATTGTTCCAACATCCCGCCAATACCCATAAAAAGGATAGGCAAAAACATTATCGTTGGCAATACCATGTGGTAAAATATGCATACCAAAATCAATATCATCCTTTCTCTGTAACAGAGATGACAGCAGATAATCATAATCGAAAACATATATTCCCATAGAGGCGAGATTCGTCCTCGCCACCTTGGGCTTTTCCTCCCAATCGATAATCCTGTTGTGGCTATCGACTATTCCAGCGCCAAATTGATGAATCTCTTCCTTGGGGACAACCATCATGCCGACGGTAACATCGGCCCCCTTGGCCCGGTGGTATTCAATCATGGCATCAAAATCCATCTGATAAATATGATCCCCGGAAAGGATAACAACCTCTTGTGCAGGATTATCTGCTATAAAATCAATATTCCGCCGTACTGCATCAGCTGTTCCCTGATACCAGTCAGAATCTTTTTCTCCGGTCCGTGGCGGTAAAATCTTAACGCATCTGCTTCTGCCAGTAAAATCCCATGCGTCACCTGTTCCCAGATGACTCATTAACGAAAGCGGCTTATACTGGGTCAACACTCCTATTTTACTGAGACCGGAGTTCATTACATTACTGAGGCTGAAATCTATGATCCTGTATATCCCGGCAAACGGTACAGCTGGTTTAGCACGGCGTTTTACCAGAATGTTCAACCTGCTGCCGACTCCACCTGCCAAAAGGAGAACCAATGCATCTTTGGAACGATTCATCTCAACACCTCACCGTAAGAAACTACAGCTGGCCAGCGTAAAGGAGTGATTCCAGGATAAACAGTAGCACCTTCTTCTATTCGTATCTGCCTCGGTACATGATTATTCCAACCAATGACCGTGACTTTTTGGGCCTCGCTCCCCGATTCTGCACCAATGACAGCATTCTGGCCATAGCTGCAATTAACATCGGCAACGACTTTGTTAAAGCGACACCCCTCTCGAATTTCATTATTAAAAAAAATCACTGAATTCTCAACAACAGCACCTTTTTTCACATGTACACCGGGAAAGAGAACAGAATTCCGTACCTCTCCATCAATAACACAACCATTATAAATCAGACTGTTACAAACTTGGGCGTTGTCCCCGGTCAGGACAGGCTGAAAGTCACGAATACCACGATGATCGAGATTACTCCTGAACCCCCACTTCTCAAGATCGATCAGTGGAGTCTCACCCAAAAGATCCATGTTCGACTGCCAATACTCCTCAACAGTACGTGTATATCCCCAGTAGCCAGAGAATTTGTATCCATAAACTTTATAGCCATCCTGGATCAGCATGGGAACAATATCACGGCCAAATTCGAAAGAACTGTCCTTCTGGTTTTCCTTTAATGCTGTGTAGAGAACCTCTGGTTTAAAGCAGAATACTGTGAGGGAAGCCCATTCCGATTCCGGAGTATGCGGTTTTTCCCAATAGGCGGTAACTCTTCCGCCGCGATCGCCATCTTCCGCATCTATAGATGCAATTCCAAAGCGGTGAGCCTTGTTAGAGGGCACTTGAATAAAGGCCATGGTCACATCTGCATCTTTTTCCTGGTGATAATGGATTAAATCCTGATAATCCATTTTATAGATATGATCTCCCGAGAGAATAAGAATCTCTTCAGGTTGATGATACTCAACATAATCGAGATTTTTATAGATGGCGTCTGCCGAGCCTCTGTACCAGTCAGTGGCTTCCGTTCCCAGAAAAGGTGGCAATATGGAAATATGGCGATACCTGCCAATCATATCCCAGGCCGCACCTGTACCAATATGATTGATCAGTGAATAACTGCGATATTGACTAAGAATGGCAATCTGCTCAATACCGGAGTTCATCAGATTGCTCAAGGCGAAATCAATTACTCTGCCAAAACCGCCAAAAGGCACAGCAGATTTGGGGCGATAGTAAGTCAGGGCATTAAGCTCGTCTACCCTTCCCCCAGCCAAAATCATTGCAAGTGTTGTAGGCTTTAACATAGACAATTCCATAGGAATAAGAGAATGGTACTTATCTGCTACGATGTTAAACTGCCGTTACATACATCTCCTGCCTCGGAAGAGGAGGAAATACACCTTTTTGGGGGAGTGATGCTGTTGAAGCAAAGCAGTACTCCAATAACTACATGTGCCGCATGGTTAATCTTTTCAAAGTGAGGGTATCAAATTCTTCCTCAGTAATCTCAAGCTTTTTCAGCGGCACCTCTGCCCGTGCGGAATCCTTGTGACCACCAGCAGAACCAAGTTCGCCAAATGCTCTGGTGGCTAACTTTCCGGCACTTTTCCTGTATCCGTCGCAACGGAAAATGACTACCAGTTTTTCTCCGTGTATTCCGGAAACGAAAACCCAATCTATCTCCGCCACATGATTTAGGAAATCAGCTATAATAACCAGCACATCAGGGCTTCTAACCCTGCCCACATGAGTGTAGAATCTCCTCTTTGAGTATTTCAATGCGGCCAAAGCCTCACTGAAGTAACGCAACTCAGATTTCCGTAAATCAGTGAGTTCAAATTTACGAACCAGGTTCCTATTAGCAATGCCAAAAAGATATCTAAAAGAGATGCCATCGGCAAGTCCACCACGTTTTTCAAAATCCTGGGTATCTACCTTGATAGCATAAAAAAGTGCCGTGGCCAGGGCAACTGACGGTTTCATGCTGGCTGCGCGCAGATACTCAACCATCATTGTTGAGGCAGCACCATAATCGGGCCTGATATCGATATAATCAGCCTCCCACTGCCCTCCTAGAGGGTGATGGTCAATGATTACATTATATTCGATCTTTTCAAAACCGGGAAGATGATTAGGTTGAGAATCTACAAGGACTATCTTGGAATAATCACAGACTTTTATATTTTTCAAGCGCTGCAAAGGAATTTTCAAACGCTCAACCATTATTTGATTGTTGAGCCTGCGGATTTCGTTCTGATGGGCAATAACGACGCTTCCGGTACGATAGCGCAGCAACCTTTTAATAGTAAGAGCACAGGCAAGTGCATCGGGATCTGCATTGATTATTACCAAGACATCATCTTCTTTATCAAAGACTCCCCAGAACTCTTGCAGACGATCCTTCGCTGACTTACGGGCAGATTGCTCAAGTATAATCGAATTGCCCGTTTTTCTTTTACGTGCCATTCACGCCTACTTTTAGTAGTTATTCTTTCCAAAAGAAAATACTCATAGTTCTTCTGGCCAACCAATCTTTTCACAAAACGCAAAGGAGTAATATAGCATATTGCTTGAGAAAAATGCAAGCTCAGCAGAAGTTCATCCGGGTCCACCTCAGTCTAAACGCATAGAACATCGCCATTTATGAGCTGTGAAAATAATTCAAAACAGGTCGATCTGGTGCTCCTCAGACCATGTCTTTTCTCCTTCTCCTTGACGTCAGCAACCTATAATGGTACCTAAGATAAACGTTTGGAATTATAAATGCCAATCTTCCTGCGACCTTTCTGCTATCCTATCCGTTTCTCTTTGGGGAAGACAAAACCCGCAGAAGTTCGTGTCATGGTAAGGGAAGTGGAGGTAAACTAACTTCTGAAGGTCAAAGTATATGGGTAAAATTCTTGCCGTAGGTTGTGGTGGCGCACTTGGCTCCATCTGCAGATATATTATTGCTATTCTTAGTGAACGGGGGTTGCCGTTTAACTTTCCTGCCGGCACATTTCTTGTCAATATCCTTGGCTCTCTTATGATCGGATTTTGCTGGAGCTATTTTGACAAAGTATATATTAGCAATGAATTCAGACTTTTTATATTCACTGGATTTCTGGGCGGCTTTACCACTTTTTCAACTTTTACCAGAGAGACAGTACAGTTTCTCAAAGCAAATGAACCCTACCATGCTCTGAGTTACCTTCTTATTTCCAACACTGTGGGGCTCGCCGCTGTTGCTTGCGGTTTTTTCATCTGCTACAAATATCTGCGTTGAGAGGAATAGTATTGAATCTGCTCAACCGCTATATTCTTGCCAGGTTTTTCGGCAATTTGCTCACCGTGGCATCGGGTTTTGTCGCCATTTATCTCCTCGTCGATTTTTTTGAAAAAATAGACAATTTTAATGAACACGGAGGCACTCTCTCACTTGCTCTTCAATTTTTCCTGTTAAACATTCCTTTCATTCTTAGCCAGTTAGGCCCTGTCCTTATATTACTTGCAGGAGTTATCACCTTTGGAGTTCTCAATCACAGCAACGAACTTCGTGCCCTGAAGGCCGGTGGTATTCCTCTTAGTGGAATCATATCCCCTCTACTCATCGGAGCACTTCTGACCACGACACTTTTTTTGATCAATGCTCAGTTCATATTACCGCAAACAGTTTCTACCACCAATCATATCTGGTATGAGCAATTACATGACAAAGTGCCTCTTGGCATCTACAGAAGCGGACGTTACTATTACAAGGGTGCGGAGGGATTTTACTCATTTCGTTGGAACAACACCGATACCTTCTCTTTTTCATATTTTTCTTATTCGCAATGGGGGGATGGCTATCACCTTAAGTTTTTGCTCAGTGCACGTCAAGCCACATGGGCTGATGGCGTATGGACGCTAAATGACGGTCAAACCCAGCAGTTGATGGAAGATGGGACCTTTCATTACCAGACATTCAGCCAACACCAGGAAGTCTTGCCAGAGTCACCAGACCAATTTTTCGTGCCGGAATACAGGGCTGCAGAAATGTCCATCAGCGACCTTTTGAATGAAGCGCGTGACAAAACAAATAATGAAGAACGGACCATCGCCTGGGCAAATTTCTCTAGCCGACTCTCCTACATTTTTCTAGGAATTCCTTTGCTCCTTCTGGGACTTCCTGTGCTTATTTATTCATATCGCAAATGGGGGCAGGACTTGGCAATTGCCATACCCGCAAGCTGCCTGCTCGCCTTCTTTGCCTGGGGATTGTGGGGTGCACTGCAATCATTTGCCAAAGCAGGGTTCATTTCCCCGTTAATTTCTTCATCTGCGGTTCACTTCATTTTTGCGGTAATTGGCCTTATCTTACTCAAAAGAGAAAACAGATAGAGGCTATATCCACTGTAATTATTTACGAGGTTTTCTAAAACACTTGTCCGGATTTCTATGAAGAACAGGATGTACGAGGCCCCGGCAGAATCCAAGATTTATTCGACCGAATTCATTAACTGGCACAGCAGTGTGCCTAACCTGCTTGAACAAAGCGGCCTTGGAAAGCAGGCAGCGCTGCATGAAACTGTGCTCATCAAACCGAACCTGGTTGAAATTCTAGCACCTCCAATTACCACACCAGTGGATCTGATTGAGCAAATTGTTCTGTATCTTCTTGATTATATAGCAGCAGATCGAATAGTTATCGGCGAGGGTTGTGGAGCACCAAACTATGACACCCACCACGCTTTTGAGAAACTGGGGTATACAGCTCTTGCACTGCAGCAAAACATCCGCCTTCTTGATCTCAATACCGCAAAACTCCGGCAGAGAAAAGATTCACGATTATCAAGATTGCCGGAAATGTATCTTCCCGAGATACTCGATGGTTCTTTTCTCCTTTCAGTACCTCAACTTAAAGCTCATTCTCTCTCAGGTGTCACTCTTACTATGAAAAATATGATAGGTTGTGCTCCTCCGTCTCATTATCAAGGAGGCGGTGCCTGGAACAAATCGGCGTTTCATACCAATATTCATGAGGCGATCTTTGAGCTTAATCGCTATCGAACTCCAGACTACACCATACTTGATGCCAGCATTGGTATGGCAAAAGCTCATCTCTGGGGACCACCATGCTCTCCTCCCGTGAAGACAATTGCAGCGTCATTTGATCCAGTGGCAATAGACAGCTACGGAACTCAACTTTTAGGTCGTGACTGGAGGGAGATAGGCCATATTGTCATGGCTGATGGAATTCTGGGAAATGCTGAGCACTACTCTGTTACAACCATCAGTGAAGGTCAAACAAGTAGGCAGAGGCAAGCTTTTTGAATTAATTCAGGAAACTGTTTTTCGAACAAGTTTTTGAAAAATTAAGATTTTTATGCAAAAACAAGGTATGCGCAGACTTCGCAAAGGAAGTTTTGCAAGAGACTTGAACGACAAACCATATAAACACATAAGGCCTTCCTGAAATGGATTGGCCTTATGTGTCTATTCGATTCTAGCCAAAATATTTCATAAAAATCCAGGCTAGCTGAGAGGCTTGTATCTGCTTACTCTTCAATACCTAGCAAACTGACCTCAAAAACCAGTACAGAGTTAGGTTCGATTACAGGTGGAGCACCCTTTTCGCCATAGGCCAGGTCAGAGGGAATAAAAAGCTTATACTTTGAGCCAACTTCCATGAGCTGCAGAGCTTCGCTCCATCCTGGAATCACCTGATCAACGCCAAAAACAGCAGGTTCACCCCGCTTAATTGAGCTGTCAAATTCAGTTCCATCAATCAGAGTGCCGACATAATCAACCTTAACTCTATCGGTTGCCTTGGGTTTAGGACCTTCACCTTTTTCAAGAAGCTCATACTGAAGTCCACTTTCAGTTGTCATAACCCCTTTTCTCTTGGTGTTCTCTGTCAAAAAATCAGTACCAAGTTTTTGATTCTTTTCTTTAATCTTACTCAATTCTGCCTGCTGCTTGGCCTGCATCTTCTCACCAAATGCTTTTTGAACCGAGGCAATTTCTTCGGCACTCAGCGCTGGTTCCTTTCCCTGATATGCATCATTTAGACCACGAAGAAGAGCATCAAAACTAATTTCATCATCGATTCGTTTGAAATACGTTCCGACATCCAGTCCCATGCTGTAGCCAAGCTTGTCTTTAAAACTCTCAAGCCCAGCAGCATCTTTCTTCGCATCATCTGCCCATAAAGTAGCGGGCGCAAAAAACATAGAGGCTATGACCAGCCATGACAATTTTTTCATCTAAAACTCCTTTAGTTTGTTAAAGTGTCTATCCTTCATTCGATTGAGCCTACAGTAAACATTGAAACCATTCTCACAAGTACAATCAATTGAAAAAACATAGCACACAGACTCGTTGCAATACAGATAATAACAATAGCAGCTAGCCCTGATTTTCATAAAATGTCAGAACTAGAGTTCAACTATAGTAATACCTTTGTTGCCCTTGTTGAGATTTTTATGGTTAGCAAGCTTTGGTAAACGTCGCAGAAGTGTTCGTGTTTTTCCTTCTTTTTTAGAAAACCTTTCTCCTGAGATGTAACCCCTTATTTTGTGTGTTTTCTCCAAATAATCCAAATTTTTTCGACATTCAATTCGAATAATTCCACCTCGACCACTGGCCCCATAACCATGAATAATCGTTAATACTGGAATTTTTTCAGTTTTTGCCTGTTCAAGCTCCCTTTCCAATTTCTTCAGGGCCACCTCAACCGTCGGTTTACCATACTCAATATTGATAAAACGATGGTAATTTTGTCCACATTTGCCCAGCTCGACGTTCTTATACTTCCATCCACAATAGGGACACGTCAATGATCCGCCGCTGATCCCGTTTCCGCATATATCACACACGCCATCCATGTTGTCTTTCCTGCAAGTGTCCTCTCAGCACTTCTCTCAGATGAAAGTGCACTCAATTAACTGTAATTCCGAGAGCTCTATGGACCCAGACGGAACATGGCAACACGCTGCCTGACCTATTTTCTCTTGACACTAATGACATGTTTCATTTGTCGAAGATGCTGGGCTATTGTCTGAAGATGCTCCAAATCTTCAACCTCAACCGCAACACGAATATCGGCTGTATCCATTGGGGTTGTGTGTGCCGAGATTTCAACAATATTAGCATTATCTGAACTGATTGCCGCACTTATGTCGGCAAAAACGCCTCTATGATTTTCTGCACTTACAAAGAGTTCAACCCGGTGATTTCTCCTGGAGGTTGTTTCCGGCCAGGAGACATCAAGCCATCGTTGAGGGTCAGTCTGTCTAAGGTTACCGCATTCTCTTTTGTGTATAGACACGCCTCTTCCCATGGTAATAAAACCTACTATTTCATCACCTGGAACAGGATGACAGCACTGACTGATCTTAATAAGCATGTCATCAATGCCATCAATTTGAAGATATGAATCGGAATCGCCTTTTATCTGTCGATGACTGTTTTTATAAACACTACTCTCTTCAGATGTCAGCGTCTCCTCTACTTCATCTTTTTCCTTCAGAACTTCTGCTGGTTGTAGATATTTCTCCAACAGATGAACAGTGATAGTCCCTGTGCCAACCTTGACGAGCATGTCGTCGAGCGAATTACAGTGAAGCTGTTTGAGAAGAAGCTTGATATGCCCGCCTTTAATCATCTTCTTCAAAGTTGAGTTGTTTCTTTTTAGCTCACGCTCGCAGATTTCCCGACCAAGCTTTAAGGCTTTCTCTTTTTCATCACGCCTGAGCCACGAACGAATGCGTGCCCTCGCACGGCTGGTCTTGACCAGCCCCAGCCAACCCCGGCGTGGATTCTGATTGGGTGAAGTAATGATTTCTACGATATCACCACTCTGCAGCTTATATTTAAGGGGCACAAGGCGCCCGTTAACCTTGGCTCCGGAGCAGTGATCGCCAACCTCTGAATGTACGGCATAGGCAAAGTCAATGGGACAGCTCTCTTTAGGCAGTTCTTTCACCTCACCGCCTGGAGTGAGAGCGTAGACATCAGGATCATAGAGTTCTCCGACAACACTATCAAGAAATTCTCTTGGATCTTCAACTTCTTGCAGTGAATTAACCAGGTTTTTGAGCTTTTGAAAAAGCCTCATATCGTCCTGGCTGACTTTCTGACCTTCTTTGTATGCCCAATGTGCAGCGACACCTTCCTGAGCAACCCGGTCCATCTGTTCGGTCCGTATCTGTATTTCGATAAAATGACCATGGGGCCCGGCAACTGTCGTATGCATGGATTGATAGTTATTCGACTTCGGTACAGAAATGAAATCTTTTATCCGACCATGGACCGGCGACCAGTTGGCATGAATAACTCCAAGTGCCTCGTAGCATTCGTTGACGGTACTAACTATGATACGAAAGGCGACCTTATCATAGACTCTCTCAAAAGGAATATTCTGAACAACGAGCTTCTTGTAGATAGAAAAGAGATGTTTAGGACGTCCGATAATCCGGATTGGTCGAACGCCGCTGGTGGCAAGCTTCTGGCGGAGAATATTGATGACCTCGTCTACGTAACGCTGCCTCTCTTCCAATGATCCTTCCAGTTTAAGGGTGAGATCTTTATACTCATCCGGATGAAGGAATTTGAAAGACAGGTCCTCGAGTTCCCTCTTTAACCAGTCTATACCCAATCTGCTTGCCAAAGGTGCGTACAGATCCATGGTTTCTCTGGCAATTTCCCGCTGGATTTTTTTATCGACCGCATCCAGCACACACATATCCTGCAAACGATCAACAAGCTTGACCAGTAACACACGAATGTCCGTAGCAATTGCCAGAAGCATCTTGCGCACGTTTTCAGCCTGGTGAGCAAGCTTGCTATTGTACTGCATATTGGTAATCTTCGTGGAACCGTCGACAATGAGTGCAACAGCGTCACCAAACTCAGAACGTAATCGCTCAACGGTTACCCCATTTTTTAATACTCCATGAAGCATGCCTGCAAGAATGCTATCCAGGTCAAGTTTCATGGAAGCCAGGGTAGAAGCAACCTCTAGAGAATGCAGAACATATGGTTCACCGCAGAAATGTTTCTTACCTCGATGTACTTCTTCGACAATCTCCCAGGCTTTATCTATGGGAGAAAGATCAATTCCATGCAGGTGGTTCCCAGCGAGGATTTTTAATCCCTGTGTATTTAATATTGAGTTCTGCAGCATACAATTACCAATTTATCAAAGAACAGCCTCAGTAATTTCTTTAGTTACGAGGCTAAGGATATCCTCTGCAGGTAACTCCTGAGTAACACCATCCGTTCTTCTCCGAAGCTCAACCAAGCCCTCCTGTGAAAAGCGCTTACCAACCGTTATTCTATAGGGTATGCCAAGAAGATCGGCATCCTTGAACTTCGTTCCGGGACGTTCATCCCGATCATCAAGGAGAGTTTCCACCCCTTGGCTACGTAATTCTTCATATAACTTTTCTGCCATGGCTGTAATCGAATCATCCTTAACGCCTAAGTTGAGAAGAATCACACTGTACGGAGCAAGCGGCAGGGGAAAGATAATACCGTTTTCATCATGGTTCTGCTCAATAGCTGCGGCAACAACCCTGCTTACACCAATGCCGTAGCACCCCATAACAAACGGTTTTTCCTGTCCTTCACTGTCTTGAAAAACGGCCTGCATGGCTTTTGAATATTTGGTCCCAAGTTTGAAGATATGGCCGACTTCTATTCCCTCGGTTAATTGCAGAGAACCACCGCAGGACGGGCAATGGTCATTGGCTGTTATTTTCCGCAGATCAGTAATTGACTCGACTTCAAAATCTCTATGTAAATTTACATTTTTCAGATGATAATTTTTTTCGTTACCACCTGTGTAAAAATTGTTCATGACCAAAATCTGCTGGTCGGCAACAAGACGGATTTTTGCACCAACCGGACCGAGATAACCGCTGGGTACCCCTGTTGCATCAAAGATCTCTTTATCATCTGCCAGAATCAAATCCGTGACATTCAGATGATTTTTCAATTTTACTTCTTCCAGCTCATGGTCACCACGAAGGAGAACACCGATAGGATTGCCGTCCGCCATATACACTAGAATCTTAACGAGCTCACTGGCCTTAATTCCAAGAAAATCGCAGACAATGGCCACTTTTCTTTTGCCTGGGGTCTCAACTTTTTCAAGTGCCAGTTGCGTCACCGCTTCCATCTGCTGAGGTGCAGCGACAGCAGCTTTTTCGATATTTGCCGCGTACTCACAATCCTTGCAAACGACTATGGTATCTTCCCCGTTTTCGGCAAGTACCATAAATTCATGTGAAAAACTTCCGCCAATTGTTCCCGAATCAGCCTCAACCGCTCTGAAATCAAGACCGCATCTGGTAAAGATACGAGTGTAGGCTTCATACATTTTTCCATATGACGTTTCTGCCGCTTCATCACTTACATCAAAGCTGTAAGCATCTTTCATAATGAATTCGCGCCCTCTCATCAGACCGAATCTGGGTCGAATTTCGTCACGAAATTTTGTCTGAATCTGATAGAGATTGAGAGGCAAGTTGCGATAAGACTGGACGTAACGGCGGATAATATCGGTAATTACCTCTTCATGGGTAGGCCCAAGACAGGACTCCCTCTCATGTCGATCGGTAAAACGGAGCAACTCGGGGCCATAGTCTTTATATCTTCCAGATTCCTGCCAGAGATCGGCAGGCTGCACCATCGGCATTAACAGCTCCTGTGCCCCGGCTCGATTCATTTCTTCTCTGACAATATTCTCAACTTTACGTATGGCAGCCAGGCCATATGGCAAGTAAGAATAGACCCCTGAAGTCAGTTTCTTCATGAAACCGGCCCGCAGCATTAGTCTATGGCTGATTACTTCTGCCTCTGCCGGTGTTTCCTTTAATGTTGGGAGTAATGACTGTGAAAAGCGCATGTTTTTTTTTATTTGGTTGTGATTAATCGAAACAAGAGTTTCCTTCGCCCTCTCATTCTTATATTATCTGTTGGCTAAATCAATTTGAATTATCCTCAATTGTGTAGAGAAAGAAAGGATATTATTTACCTTTACACTGCTTCTCCATCTTTTGTAATTCAGCCATAAAAACTTTCACCAGATCCGTTTCGGCTACCTTTTTATAGAGTTTGCCCTTTTTGAAAATTATACCAACTCCATTTCCTCCAGCAACCCCAATATCAGCCTCTTTTGCCTCACCTGGCCCATTTACGACACACCCCATGACAGCAACCTTGAGCGGACATTCCATGTTTTGCACATATTCTTCAACTGTTGCTGCCAAACCGAACAAGTCTATTGCCGTTCTTCCGCAGGTAGGACAGGATATCAATTCCGGTCCTCGCTCTCGGATCTTCAACGAACGCAGCAATTCATAGCCCACGCGTATTTCTTCAATGGGCGGCCTTGTCAGTGATATTCGAAAGGTATCACCAATTCCCTCTGAAAGCAGTATGCCCAAGGCCACACTTGACTTGACTGTTCCGGCTATCAACCCGCCCGCTTCCGTTACGCCAAGATGGAGAGGATAATCCGTCTGCTCGGAAAGCTGTCGATAACCGAACACTGTGGTCATGGTGTCAGAAGCTTTAATCGATATTTTTATATTATGGAATTTTTGTTCCTCAAGCAATTGTACGTTGCGCAACGCACTTTGAATTAATGCTGCAGGATTCGTAGCTGTGGGGTAACCGTGTTTTTGCAGCAGATCCTTTTCAATTGAACCACTGTTTACTCCGACACGGATAGGTACATCATGTGTTTTGGCAGAATCGACAACTTTGGCAAGTTTTTTGGCACCACCCAAATTTCCAGGATTAATACGAATTGCCTGGGCACCATTTTCCATGGCAGCGACCGCGAGACGGTGATCAAAGTGGATATCGGCGATGAGAGGTATGGAAATCTGTTGGCGAATTGCCCTTAAGGCCAGGGCTGCCTCCTGGTCGAGAACTGCAACTCGGATGAGTTCGCATCCACCTTTTTCAAGCTCAATTATCTGACTCACTGTGGAATCAACATCCCGAGTATCGGTATTGGTCATCGACTGCACACGTATTGGGCTGTCGCCGCCAATTGTAACATCACCGATTTGTATCTCTCGTGTTTTTCTGCGAACAATCAATTGCCACCTCCGCCCTGCTGTTTCTCCTTCTTTTTATCGGCAAGGCTTAGCTCCGCATCCGAGGCACGAACATAGAGAGGTGCTGCTGCACCGACATCAAGGCACTTTCCTTCTTTTAAAAGAGTGCCGCAAAGTAGGCCAACAGCTGCTGCAGATGGTGAATGCAGGTGCATGGGGGCAAATCTTACCAGATCCCCATGTTTCTCACGCCACAACTCACCGTAAGCGATGACGCCATCACCAATCATTACTGCCTCCTCACGGATCTCCATGGCAACATACTCAGGTGACACCACCTTTATTTCGCTTAATCTGGTGAGGCGGCCGTTGTCTTGAGCACGACGATACGTCGCAGTGTATACCTGCTTTTTTCTGGCATCCATCACAGCAATAATTGATTTTTCGGTTACGCACATTGCGGCCAGTGCATCAAGAGTTGAGACACCTACTAACTTTTTCTCAGCAGCGGCGGCAAACCCTTTTGCCGTAGCCATACCTATTCGTAACCCCGTAAAACTCCCTGGTCCCAACCCCACAGCAACTGCATCGATGTCACTCCATTTCGTCTCTGTTTCCAAAAAGAGCCTGTCCACCGAGCTGATGAGTCTTCTTGAATGGGTTATGCTCGCCCCCAGCGACAGACAGGCCAGCACTTCACCGTTTTCTACTGTTCCTCTGGTCAGGGCAACTGTGCTGCATTTCGTCGACGTATCCAGGGCAAGAAGTAAAGGAGAGGTGTTACTCATGGATGAAACAGCCTCACAATATCATTGTAAAAAACAAAGATCATCAAAGTTCCGAGAAAGGCAAGTCCTATCTGCTGGGCAATGATTTGAGCCTTCTCTTCCAAGGGTTTTCGCCTGATGGCCTCCACCGTCAGGAAAACGAGATGACCGCCATCAAGCACTGGTATCGGTAACAGGTTGAGAATCCCCAGATTGACACTCAAAATACCTATGAAGTAAGCCAAATTGATCCAGCCTTCACGCATCTGCTCTCCTGCTAGCTGAGCAATAAGTATCGGCCCCCCCAACTCACTGGCCGGAATCTCCCCCTTAATAATTTTTGCAAAACCCTGCCCCGTCAAAGAAACAAATATCCACGTTTGATTCAACGCATCCTTTACAGCCTGGGCAATTCCCACTTTGTTGTAGATAATTTCATTGTCCTTGACAATGCCTACCATGTACCGTTCCTCAACCACTTCTCCAAACACATTCTTGACATCGTCGAGGATTGGCTGAAGCTGCAATTCCATGGGCCTTCCATCGCGCTCCAGTCGTATGGTAATACTCTCTCCGTTACTCTCTTTTACTGCGTTGAGAACGTCCATCCACTTTTCAGTTGGCTGACCGTTTATGCCAAGTATCTCATCACCGGCCTTGATTCCTGCCAACCAGGCTGGTGAGTCCTCGGTGACCATGCCAACGCGTGTGGTATCAACCTGTTGCGGCACACCAACCGCTAGAAAAAGAAAAAAGAAGAGTACAATCGGAAAAATTAGGTTAAAGAAAGGTCCGGCAAGTACGATAAAAAAACGCTGTAGTACTGATTTGTGGGCAAAGGCAACCTGTTTTTCCTGATCAGGTACATTCTGTTCATCAGGGTTTTCACCAAACATTTTGACATATCCACCCAGTGGCAGGACAGAAATGACATACTCGGTCTCACCCCAGACCTTACTGACAACTTTCGGACCGAAGCCCAGGGAAAATTTGAGGACACGAACACCAAAAAACTTGGCAAAAAGAAAGTGCCCTAATTCGTGAACAAAAATAAGCAGCCCAAGGACAAGAATAAAAGAAAACAAAGTATTCATCAGCACAACATTTTTTGAGTTTTAATATTAATCAATGGTAATCATTAATCCAGGAAATGGGATAAAGAACTTGCTTACCTAGCTATCAGTTTACCTGCAACTCTTCGCGCCTCGCGGTCTGCCTCTAAGATATCTTCCAGATTGTTCTCGTCTCCGCCATTCACCATGTCCATAGACTCTGCAACCACCTCAGCTATTTGCGGAAAAGCAATACGATTATTTAAAAATGCATCAACCGCTTCTTCGTTAGCTCCATTGAGGACAGCAGGTGCGGTTCCACCCTTTTTCAATGCTTCAAAGGAAAGTTGCAAGGCTGGAAATCGCTGGTAATCAGGTTCCTCAAATTGCAGATGATCACACTGTGACAATCCAAGCCTATTGAGCTGCAAAGGAAGCCGTTGCGGATACGACAGGGCATAGGCTATTGGAATACGCATATCGGGAATACCGAGCTGGGCCAGGACAGATCCATCTTGAAACTCGACGAGTGAGTGAACGATGGATTGCGGATGAACCACGACTTCAATATCATCGAAATGCATATCGAAAAGCCAACGTGCTTCAATTACTTCCAAGCCTTTATTCATCAATGTAGCAGAATCAATAGATATTTTCCTTCCCATTGTCCAGTTAGGATGATTGAGTGCTTGGGCTGGTGACACCGTTTTTAACTGAGCAAAACTTTTCTCTCGAAACGGACCTCCAGAAGCGGTGAGAATGATTTTGTTAACATCCTGCCGCCTGCCTCCTTCAAGAGCCTGGAAAATGGCACTATGTTCAGAATCAACAGGAAAGAGGCGTATTCCCTTTTCTCGGACCTTGTCCATTACTATTTTCCCTGCCATTACCAGAGTTTCTTTATTGGCAAGGCCAATATCTTTTCCAGCCTCAATGGCGGCAAGCGTAGGCAACAGGCCAGCAGCACCAACGATTGCGGAAACGACAAAATCGGCCTGGGCTAATGCTCCAACCTGTTCATTCCCATGTGTGCCATGAACGATTTTTTGATGTAGGTGATTCGGCAATAGCTCTTTCAGCTGTGCGGCATATCCTTCGTCGTATACTGAAACAAGAAACGGATTAAACTCCAGAATCTGCTTACTCAGAAGCTTGATATTTTTCCCGGCTGCCAGCCCTGCGACAGCAAAAAGTTCCGGAAAATCACGTATAATATTGAGAACATTAACGCCAATGGAACCGGTTGAGCCTAAAATAGAAATCTGTTTCATACTTACCCAGTAAATATCCGCAGATAATAGAGAAATGGTGCCGCGAGGATCAAAGAATCTATTCTGTCGAGAATCCCTCCATGTCCAAGAAGGATCGTGCCTGAATCTTTGGTTCCCGTCCCTCTTTTCACTATCGACTCACATAGATCCCCTATAATACCAACGACAACCAGGATCAGAGATACCGGAACCAGAACCAGCCAGTTTATCGAATCAAGAAGAAGAAATGCAAAAATGACGGCAATCGCTAAACCACTGAACATACCACCAATGGCGCCTTCTATGGTTTTGTTTGGACTGACATTCTTGCAAAGCTTATGTTTTCCAAACATTTTACCGCTGTAGTATGCGCCTGAATCAGAGCCTGCGGTAATAGCAACAAGAATAACCAGCCAGATATTTCCTTCCGGCAGGAGATGCAGAAGAACTAAATGGGCAGAAAAGAAACCAACATATACCGCTCCAAAAACCAGCCTGCTCAGGATTTTAAAGCTGTCAGTTAATTTACTGTAATTGAATAGGATATAACATGCCAATAGAAACACGGAGAGAAACAACCCTCCCCCCAGTCCATCTTCATGCCATAATCCGGTAAAAATAGCAGGAAGAGACATGAAAACCGTGAGCAGGAAAAAATCGAGCTCTCCAGTCTCCGATGGCAGTACCATTTTTAGAAATTCATAGGCACCAATAAGGCTAATTGTAACCACTGTGAGCCAGAAAAATGCAAATGAGCCAGCTAGCAAAAGCAAGAGCCAACACGCAGCCAATAAAATTCCAGGTATGAGCCTTTTCATGAATTATCCCGTTTTCAACTGAGCACCGGTTTTACCAAAACGCCGCTCTCGTCGCTGGAATTCTCGTAACGATTCTAGAAAAGCCTCTCTTCGATAATCTGGCCACATTGTGTCAGTAAAGATTATTTCCGCATAGGATGCCTGCCAGAGGAGAAAATTTGAGAGCCGTTTTTCTCCACCGGTTCGAATGAAAAGATCGGGATCCTTCAAATCTGCGGTGTAAAGATGATCTGAGATGGTGTGCGGACTGATTTCCTGGTACTGCAACTCTCCCTCCTGGCACTTATGAGCTATCTTCTGCACCGCAGAGGTTATTTCATCACGAGAGCCGTAACTGAGGGCAAGATTGAGGATGAGTCGATCATTATTTTTTGTTTTTTCGATGGTCTTCAATAACGTCTGACGAACGCCATCCGGAATCTTCTCAAGATCACCAATACATGAAAGCCGAATATTATTTTTAAGCATTCTCGTCAATTCTGACTCAAGATAGCTCTTGAGGATCGTCATCAGACCTTTGACTTCATGCTCTGGCCTTCTCCAGTTTTCACTTGAGAAGGCATAGAGGGTAAGAATTTCTATACCAATCTCGGCAGCAGTTTCAACAATTTCTCTTACTGAAGAGGCCCCTTCCCTGTGTCCGTGCAAGCGAGGCTTGTTCCGCTTTTCGGCCCACCTGCCATTTCCATCCATAACGATGGCAACATGTTTAGGTAAGGGCGCTTTTTCGAATTCGGCATCGGTTGGCATGGTATACAAGGAGTTGAATTTCATTAAGTGAGCTGACAACGCTGTTCCTTGGTATTCCCAAATTGCGATGTACTCGTCACCCGAAGGTTAGTCAGCTACACTTCCATCACTTCTTTTTCTTTCGAGGCGGTTATATCGTCAATCATTTTGATATGATTATCTGTCTCGCTCTGCGCTTCATCCTGCAATTTAAACATATCATCCTCTGAAATTTCTTTGTCCTGTTTTTGCTTTTTCAGAGTGTCAATCGCATCGCGCCGTGAATTTCTCACTGCAACTCGAAATTCTTCAGCAGTTTTCTTAACCTGCTTAACAAGCTCTTTACGCCTTTCCTCTGTTAATTGAGGAATATTCAGACGAATAATCTTACCATCATTTACCGGAGTAAGACCTATACTTGCTTTAAGCAATGCCTTTTCAATCGCACCCAGTAATTGTGGGTCCCAAGGTTGAATGGCAATAAGCCTACTCTCGGGTATAGTGAGAGTGCCGACTTGGTTGAGTGGCATTGTTGAGCCATAAGCATCAACCACAATTCCTTCCAAAAGCGCAAGTGAAGCACGACCCGTTCTAATCTTGGAGAGCTCGACTTTGAACATTTCGACGCTCTTTTCCATCTTTTCAGCCATATCTAAAATAACATCACTCATCGTTTCTTCCTTCCTCCTGTTAGGGGAGTTACCGTTGATAAACCGGCTCTTGCGGTAAGCTCTTCATTACAGTTTTATACTTGGGAGATACGCGTTGACTTCGCCAGATAGAGTTTCAGAACAGAAACCAGCGCAGTATGTTTTAATGTAGTACCTTACTCCCCAAAACCTGTCATAAAAACCAGAAAACACGAATTGTATTTGAAATCGTAAAGCTGCATGTATAGCCAAGATCCCTACTCAACTACGTGGGGTTAGATACTAATTGTAGTGCCAATAGTTTGTCCGCTTACTGCTTTGCGGATATTACCTGGAGTCAACATGTTCAAAACCATGATAGGTTTCTTGTCTCCCTTGGCAAGGGCGATGCCCGTCGCATCCATAACCCGAAGATCCTTAATCAGAACCTCATCGAAGGTGAGGCGTTCATAACGCACTGCATCGCTATGCACCATCGGATCTTTATCAAAAACACCGTTGACCTTTGTCGCCTTAATGATCAGATCAGCATTGATCTCGAGAGCCCGAAGAACTCCCGCTGAATCAGTCGTGAAATATGGATTTCCTGTTCCAGCCGCAAAAATTACTGCTCTTCCTTTCTCAAGATGCCTGGTCGCTCTGCGACGGATATATGGTTCACACACAGACTGCATAGGAATTGCGGACATGACTCTTGTGTCAACACCACATCTTTCCAAGGCATCCTGAAGAGCGAGACTGTTCATCACCGTGGCCAGCATCCCCATATTGTCAGCGGTAGCCCTGTCCATACCTTTGCTGGCTCCGGCAACACCACGAAAGATGTTGCCGGCTCCGATAACTATCCCAGGTTCAACACCATGAGCAACAATTTCTTGAATTTCCCTGGCGACATAATCAATGACCTCTGTATTGATTCCAAAAGAATCCCCACCCATCAAGGCTTCGCCACTGAGCTTCAACAGTATCCGTTTGTACTCTATGTGCATTGCTATATCTCCGATATCATGAGGATAGAGAAAAACTGACCACCAATATTATCCTTGCAGAATTACAGGCAGTGCCCCTGCGTTACTCTTCGCCTATCTGAAAACGTATGAAACGTTTGATGGTAATATTCTCACCCATTTTACCAACCAGGTCTGTGAGTATTTCCTGAATAGTACGATCGGGATCTTTAACAAATGGCTGCTCAAGTAGAACTATCTCGGCAATAAATTTCTCAATTTTACCGGTGACCATTTTTTCGACGATATTTTCAGGTTTGCCAGAATCAAGTCCCTGCTGAATATAGATTTCTTTTTCTCGTGCAATAATGGTGTCTGGCACATCCTCTCGGGTTACCGACACGGGATTTGCAGCAGCTATGTGCATGGCAACGTCTTTGGCAAATTCGATAAATTTATCGGTCTTGGCAACAAAATCGGTCTCGCAACCAACTTCCACCATTACGCCAAGCTTTCCACCCGCATGGATATAGGTTGAAATTATGCCCTCACTGGTCGCTCGCCCAGCTCGCTTTGCAGCCACAGCCAGTCCCTTCTGACGAAGCAAATCAATAGCCTTTTCCATATCGCCATCGGTTTCGGTCAATGCCTTCTTACAATCCATCATGCCTGCAGCGGTTTTATCGCGCAGTTCTTTTACCATCTTGCTCGTAATACTCATGGTAAACCTCCATTACTTGACGCCGTTTGACGTTATTCAATTCAATTATTAAATCAATACTCAAAAACACTTTGAGCAATACTGTAAAAGCAGAACAAAGGGGCGGTCTGACGACGGCCCCTCAATTACTTGCACAGCATCGTGCATTTTACTCTTGCACTATTCTTCAGATGCTTCGACCTCTTCTTCCACCTGGACACCGGCATCACCGTGTGCAGCAGCCATAGCTTCTTCTGAGGCATCCTCGCCGTCTTTAGCCGCTTTACCACGTAGAACAGCTTCGGCTATGTAGCTACTGATAAGGCGAATGGAACGAATAGCATCGTCATTTCCAGGTATAACATAATCCACTCCATCAGGATCACAGTTGGTATCAGTAATAGCGACAACAGGAATGTTCAATTTTCTCGCCTCACTCACCCCGATGGATTCCTTACGAGGATCAACAACAAAGATTACGCTTGGAAGAGAACGCATATCCTTTATACCACCAACATTTCTCTCGAGTTTAATACGCTCTTTTTCCATGAGGAGTATTTCTTTTTTTGGAAAACGATTGATAGATCCATCTTCCTGCATGGCTTCAATTGCTTTAAGGCGGTCAATACTATTTTTAATAGTCTGAAAGTTTGTCAGCATTCCACCAAGCCAGCGATGATCGACATAATACATTCCACATCGTTTAGCCTCTTCTTTGATGATAGCCTGAGCCTGCCTCTTGGTGCCGACAAAAAGAACTGACCCACCTTGAGCTATCTCTTTTTCAATAAAAGCAGCGGCCTTGTCAAAGAGTTTCTTGGTTAAGTCCAGGTTGACTATGTAAATACCGTTGCGTGGACCGTAGATGTACGGTTTCATCTTGGGATTCCAGCGGCGTGTCTGATGACCGAAATGTAGACCGGCCTGAAGCATTTCTTTTACACTAGCGTTAGCCATTTGTTTTCTCCTTTTCTGGTTTTTCCTCCATCCCTATCTTAATCATTAAGTTTCTAATGACACCAGTCAACTCAGGGATGTGTGTTTTTGGGTTTCTAAATTTGTATCGGCAAGATTGCCAATCTTAAATAAGGTAAACATCTCTGTTTACCATGTGATGCAGCATAATGCAAGAACTCCTCGCATTGTCTGTTTTTATCGCTGCACGAGGGATGATTTTCCTGAGAGTATGAGTTTGAGCCATTCAAAACCAAATTTCAAGAGTTCCTGATCGTCTTCTTTTATTCGTTTTTTAGTGTCCTTATCAATTCTGAATTTTGCGAGCAGATCATGATGTTCTACGAATTTACGAAAACCATCTATGTCATAGCAGACCATAAAGGCCAAACGTTGCTTTTCGCCACCAGAGCCTTCACCCCGCCATGGATTTTGAGAGAATAGTGTGTCAAGCTCTCCCCATAAATCATTCATCAGATTATATTGCTCTAAGCGCTGATTTCGCACCCACTCTTTCACCGTAAAATCATGTTGTTCGAAGTGCCCAAGACAATATTCATGATGAGTCATAAAGTAAAATTCGCTCTCTTTTCTGGAATCAGGTGTCCTGTCAACCGCACGTTCAAGAGGATAGGTTCTACAGGCTGATGGACGATCATCATAAACAGCACATCCTGTTTTTCCAAGGAATGGACATGTTTTTTCTTCATTGAGCTTTAGCATAACTGCAGGGAAGTAGGGATTATCTCCCTGAACCAGACGAGTGTATTTTTTGAGAAATTCGTGGGAATCCATATTTAATGCCTTTTTTAGGCAAATTATATCGTATGGAAATAAAAACATATCAACCTGTCTGCAGCATCTGGTGAAACAGGCGACCCCATCATGGCATGAAAATTTAAATTTTTCTGACCCAATAGGAACCATCCCCTCGGGAAATTTCTTTTCCATGAACGACCTCTAACTGTTAATACTACTTGGGGAATAATGGCAAAAAAAAAGCTGGCATGAGCAGATGCTCCATACCAGCTTTAGTAATCATCGATACAACACTTTACTCTTCAGTATCCTCGCTTTTTTCTTCTACTTCCACATTTTCTTCATAGCCGACTAACTCTATGATTGCCATTGAAGCTGCATCACCTTGACGGACCCCAGTCTTGATAATGCGAGTATATCCACCATTACGATCTGCGAACATACCGCTGATTACATCGAAGAGTTTTGCAACTATTTCCTGACTGCGGATATAGCTGTAGGCCTGTCTTCTCGCATGCAGATCACCACGCTTAGCCAAGGTTATCATTTTTTCAGCGATTGGCCCAAGTTCTTTCGCCTTCTCAGTAGTGGTGACAATACGTTCATGCTCAAACAATGAGGTAACCATATTTCTGAACATTGCTTCACGGTGGGAACTGTTACGACCAAGTTTTCTACCGGATTTTTTGTGTCTCATTTATCTTTCCTCAACTCTATGTTGCTTGTTGCAATTGTTTTTCCAAAACTGCAGAACCCTTAGTCCTGATTATTCCTCTTCACCGGGAACTCTGTCGGGTGGTGTCCAGTTTTCAACCTTCATTCCGAGAGTCAATCCCATTTCAGCAAGTAGTGATTTAATTTCATTAAGAGATTTTCGGCCGAAATTCTTGGTTTTCAGCATTTCCTGATCAGTTTTCTGCGCCAGATCACCAATGAAGTGAATTTCAGCATTTTTAAGGCAATTCGCAGATCGTACTGAAAGCTCCAAGTCCTCAACCGGTTTATCAAGATAAGGATTCAGCGGTTCGATATCTTCTTCTTCATCATCAGCTTTTTCAGGCTCAGCAGCTTCTTCATCAAAATTAATAAAAATCGTCATTTGTTCCTTGAGTATCTTCGCTGCAAAGGCAAGGGCACTTTCTGGTCTTACGGAGCCATCTGTATCAATTTCAATGGTCAGTTTATCATAGTCGGTCCGCTGCCCAACCCTGGCCTGAGAAACCACATATTGAATACTCCTTATCGGTGTAAAAATGGCATCAATAGGAATTTGACCAATTGCAAGTTTATCTTTATCCTGTTGCTCGGCAGGCTGATAGCCCTTTCCCCATTCGACTACCATTTCCGCAGAAAAAGTGGCCTCGCCAGTTAACGTGCAAATAACCTGCTCGGGATTCATTATTTCCACGAGATCGAGGTTGCTTTGAATATCAGCGGCCGTCACAATGCAGGGTCCCTTCTTTTCAATACGGATAACCTGGGAATCTTCACTGTTCAGTTTGGTACGAACCTGCTTGACATTAAGGATGATCTCGCTGACATCTTCAGAGATGTCTTTCATTGAGGTGAACTCGTGCAGAGCGCCTTCAATCTTGACACTTGTAATTGCAGCACCTTGAATGGATGAGAGAAGAATACGCCTCAAAGAATTGCCTATGGTTGTAGCGAATCCTCTTTCAAGCGGCTGACAGATGAATTTACCGTAAAATTCAGTGTGGCTTTCTTTATCCACCTCAAGTTTTTCAGGTGCTATCAGTTCATGCCAGTTCCGATAAAATGGTATATTTTCCTCGACAATCTGGGTCATATAAATCCTTCCCTATTATTTTTACGGCTTGAATAAAGCGTAAAAACCCTATTGGTCAGACAATGGTTTTGCGTTTAAACCGCTACCAACTCCAACCAATAAGGCGCTCATTTTTCATGTACCGGATAATGTTTTTACCGGCCATTACGACTGTTTATTTTGAATACAGTTCGACGATCAGCTGCTCTTGGATTGGCATGGTCAGCTCTTCGCGATTCGGCATGGCCTTCACTGTGGCCTTATAGCTGTCTTTATCAAGTTCCAGCCAGCTAGGCACTCCCCTCCGAGCTACAGCCTCCAGGCTTTCGTTTATCATGGCGTTAGCACGGCTCTTTTCCTTCAAAGTAATAACATCATTTTCGGAAACCAGGAAGGATGGAATATTGACCTTCTTTCCATTTACCAGCACATGCTTATGCCTGACCAACTGTCTAGCCTGACTTCTTGAGGATGCAAAACCAATCCTAAAAAGTGTGTTATCGAGTCTTCGCTCTAAAAGCATCAGAAGATTTTCACCGGTAACACCCTTCTGCCTCTCAGCTTTTTCAAATGTCAATCTGAACTGCTTTTCCAGCATGCCATACATCGATTTAACCTTCTGCTTCTCACGAAGCTGTACGGCATAATCGGACAACTTTCTAAAACGAGACTGGCCATGTTGACCAGGCCCAAATGCACGTCTTTCGAAAGAACATTTATCAGAGTAACATCTGTCACCCTTGAGAAACAATTTCAGATTTTCTCTTCTGCAGCGTCTACATGCAGCGCCTATATTTCTAGCCAACTTTGTCCTCCGCTCTTCTTATTTTATATACCTTTATCGACGTCAGATATCATACTCGACGACGTTTAGGAGGCTTACATCCGTTATGAGGAACCGGAGTTACATCATAGATACGGCTAACTTCAAAACCAGTATTGATCAATGCACGAAGTGCCGCCTCTCTTCCTGGTCCTGGTCCCTTTACTTTAACTTCAATCTTTCTCATACCCTGATCAGCAGCTTTTTTGGCAGCATCTGCAACAGCATTCTGTGCAGCAAAGGGTGTGCTTTTACGTGATCCTTTGAAACCTAAGACTCCTGCACTGCACCAGGAAATAACATTTCCCTGCTTATCTGAAATGGTGACGACGGTATTATTGAAGGTAGAATAAATACTCACGATACCTTCCGGCACATTCTTTTTGACCTTCTTTTTTACGCGTGCCTCTGTACGTTTACCTTTTGCCATTATTACACCTGTATATTTCTATTTATTTTTTCCGTGCAGCGCCTCGGCTCGGACCTTTTCGTGTACGTGAGTTGTTTTTTGTATTCTGGCCACGACAAGGTAATCCCATGCGATGCCTACGACCGCGATAGCATCCTAGATCCATCAGCCTTTTGATATCCATGGATACTTCTCGCCTGCGATCACCTTCAACGATATACTCATTCTCAATGACCTTACGGATACGATTTATATCATCACCGTCGAGGTCATCACTATTCATGGTATACGGCAGATCGACCTTATCTAGGATTTTTCTGGCGGAAGTCAAACCGATACCGTGAATATAGGTAAGGGCGATGTCGATATGTTTGTTCTTTGGTAGGTCAACTCCAGCTATACGTGCCAAAATGTATCTCCTTAAACAAGTGGGAATTCTCTAACTAACGAGAGTTTTATCCCTGTTTTTGCTTATGTTTTTTAATTTTACAAGAAACGCGAACGATGCCGTTACGTTTATATAATTTACATGCACTGCATATTTTTTTTACAGATGATCGTACTTTCATTGTGTTTACCTGCTATTTTTTTTTCGAGTTTTTAGATCTGAATGTCACCCTTCCACGAGTGAGATCATACGGTGATAACTCGACAGTTACTCTATCGCCCGGGAGGATTTTTATAAAATGCATCCTCATTTTCCCAGATATATGAGCCAGCACTTTGTGACCGTTATCAAGTTCCACTCGAAACATTGCATTGGGCAATGGCTCGATTATAGTGCCTTCAACTTCAATAGCTTCTTCTTTTGCCATGGAGGCTCCCGATTGCTTTAAGTATTAATTCAAAAACTCGTTACTATAATTCATTCCGTTGAAAAAGAGAAGGAATTTTTTATTCTACTCAAAATTCTCACGAGAACTTAATATTACGGGCCCAGCATTCGTTGCAGCGACAGAGTGTTCGAAGTGCGCAGACAACTTCTTATCAGCAGTTATCACTGTCCAACCATCTTTGAGTACTTTTACTTTATGAGTACCAGCATTAACCATAGGTTCAATAGCTAGAACCAATCCTGCTACGATTCTTGGTGAGCTTTCATTCTGAACGAAGTTCGGAATCTCCGGCCCCTCATGAAGAGCAGACCCGATCCCATGCCCAACAAACTGACGTACTACCGAGAAGCCATTATCCTCGACATATCTCTGAACAGCGCCAGATAAATCAGCAATCCGATTGCCAACTTGAACCTGCTCAATGGCAAGTTCCAGCGATTTCTTTGTAACTTCAAGAAGCCTATGTGCCTGGGCATCAATTCTACCAACAGGTAGCGTAATAGCAGAGTCACCAAAATATCCCCGATGTTCTACTCCGAAATCTATGGAGATAATATCCCCTTTTCTCAGTTTACATTTCCTTGAAGGGATACCATGAACAACCTGTTCATTTACGGATACACACAAACTTGCCGGAAACCCTCGATAACCTTTAAAAGCTGGCCGTACATTCTTTTTAATGCATATGTCCTCAGCAATCTGATCGAGTTCCCAAGTGCTAATCCCTGGTTCTACGTACTTCCGAATACGTGCAAGCGTCTCTGCAACTATCTGGTTGGCTTCCCGCATGATGGCGATTTCGTCGCTGCTCTTCACCACCATTGATTTCTGCTCATCACCCATTGATGTTTACACTAGATTAGTGCCGGCCACGAATCCTGCCCTGCTTCATAAAACCCTCATAATTACGCATGGCGAGATGAGATTCGATTTGTGAAATTGTATCAATACCAACACCCACGACAATGAGCAATGCCGTTCCCCCAAAATAAAACGGGATGTTGAATTGGGAAATGAGAACCGTTGGGAGCACACAAACCACACTCAGATAGATAGCACCGACTACGGTTATTCGGGTAAGAACCTTATCAATGAAATCTGCAGTTCTCTTACCTGGACGAATTCCTGGTATAAAACCGCCATTTTTTTTCAGGTTTTCAGCAACATCGTCTGGCTTAAATTGCACGGCGGTATAGAAAAAGCAGAAAAATACTACCATGACAACATAAACCATGTAATACCAGACCGTTCCTGGATGCAGAGCTGCTGACATTCGCTGAACCCAGTCAATTTGAACAAAGCTCCCAATTGTAGCAGGAAACATCATGATGGAAGACGCAAAAATCGGCGGTATAACACCAGCAACGTTAATTTTCAATGGCAGATGTGAACTCTGCCCGCCATATACTTTCCTGCCAACCACTCGTTTGGCATACTGAATTGGTATTCTGCGCTGTGATGTTTCAAAAAAGACAATGGTCCCCATAACAATAAACATGAACAACAACAGAAAAGGAACGAAAAAGATTGCAATCTCACCCGCTTTTACCAACTGAACAGAGTTAACTATGGCGGCTGGTCCACGTGCTACGATACCAGCAAAAATAATAAGGGATATACCGTTTCCTATTCCCCGCTCAGTCATCTGCTCGCCTAGCCACATGAGAAAAGCTGTCCCGGAAGTCAAGGTTAACATGGTCATTAGCTTGAACTCAAGACCAGGGATCAAAACAATGGCTGCGCCACCAGGAGCGGACATGCTTTCAAGGCCTACGGCAATAAACGTTCCCTGAATAATGGAAAGAACAACTGTACCGTAGCGGGTATACTTGGTTATTATTCTACGTCCTGCCTCACCTTCTTTCTTCAATGTTTCCAGCTGTGGAATAACAACTGTCAGCAGCTGAATAATAATTGAAGCACTGATATAAGGCATGATTCCAAGAGCAAATATGGAAAAATTCTGCAGTGCTCCACCAGAAAACATATTGAACATGCCAAACAAGGTGTTAGAACTCTGTTCAAAAAACGAAGCCAGAGCCTCACCATTAATACCAGGTGTAGGTATCTGGACACCCATGCGATAAATCGCCAGCATCAGCAGTGTGAAAATTATCCGCCTGCGTAACTCGGGGATGTTGGCAGCGCTCCGCAATCCACTCATAAATTAAGTCCTTGTTTCGTAGCTATTATATACCTTTGGGCAATACTCAGGAACATCATGAGAAGCTGCTACTCTTCGGTACTTGTGATTTTAACGGTTCCGCCAGCTTGTTCGATCTTCTCTTTAGCCTGTGCGCTTATCTTATCGACACAAATGTTCACAGCTTTGCTAATTTCACCGTTGGCTAAAACTTTGGTCAGTTGGCCTTTCTTGATAATTCCAGCTTCCACCAAAACATCATTAGTAATTTCAACGGTATCAGCGAGATTTTCTAACTGGGAAAGAGAGACGATACTATAGTCGACACCAAACTTGTTGTGAAAGCCTCTTTTCGGCAGGCGACGCTGCAGTGGCATCTGTCCACCCTCAAATCCGGGGCTACTTTTGTATCCAGATCGTGATTTGGCACCTTTATGACCGCGGCCAGCTGTTTTACCATGACCTGATCCTGGCCCTCTGCCAAGACGTTTCTTCTCTCTATTAGCACCTTTTACAGGAGATAATTTATCCAATGTAATCATTTTACACCTCCTCGATTCGTACAAGATGCCCGACCTTGTAAAGCATTCCCCTGGTTTCAGGAGTATCTTTGCGAGTCACGGTCTTATTCATTTTGGTTAGCCCCAATCCTGTCAGAGTGGCACGGATTTTTTTGGTACTGCCTATTCCACTCTTGACCAGAGTAAATGTGATTGTCTCGGCCATTTTGTTACCTTTTAGAATGAGTAATTATATATTAATTCAAATATTTAATAATATTTAAATGTGTTTTAAGCCAGAATCTCGTCGACTGTCTTACCGCGTAAGCGAGCAATTGCCTCTGCAGTCCGAAGACTTCTCAAACCCTCCAAAGTGGCCTTAACCATGTTGTGAGGATTATGCGAGCCAAGGCATTTGGTGAGGACATTATTCACGCCTACAGCTTCCAGTACAGCCCTGACTGGTCCACCGGCTATAACCCCGGTACCCTCAGAGGCAGGCTTAAGCAGAACTTTGCCTGCACCATATCTGCCAGTAACCTGATGAGGAATGGTAATAGAAGTAATTGAGACCGCCCTCATATCCTTTTTGGCTTTCTCAACTCCCTTACGAATGGCATCAGGAACCTGATTCGCTTTCCCGAGACCATAGCCTACCTTTCCTTTGCCGTCACCAACAACTACGATTGCACTAAAGCTGAAGCTTCGTCCACCTTTAACTACCTTTGCAACCCTGTTTATAAATACAATTTTTTCAATCAGTTCTTCAGCATTATCACTTTTAGAACGTTTAAAATCAGCCAAGGGGCACCCCCATTATTACAAATTCTTTAAAATTTTAAGCCACCGTCACGCGCACCCTCAGAAAGAGACTTAACGCGACCATGATAAAGATATCCACCACGATCAAAGACAACTTTCTCAATCCCAGCAGCTTTTGCTTTTTCGGCGATAAGGCTGCCAACAATTTTTGCGGCACCGATTTTGCCTTTCTCTTCACCCTGGTCAAAGTTCTTATCAAGAGTAGACATGGAGATAAGAGTTTTCGCCAGCGAATCGTCAATGATCTGAGCATAAATATGCTTATTGCTTTTAAAAACACGTAAACGCGGCCTTTCGGTAGTACCACTGATTTTCTTTCTGATTCGGCTAATGCGTTTAGCTCTCGCCTGTATTTTGGAATTTTTATTTGCCATAACTCATTTCCATTTTTTCTAAGAGGTGACCAAAAGATCACTGAATTTCTTATGCCTTGGCTCCAGACTTACCATCTTTACGCTGAATCTGTTCATCTTCATACCGAATCCCTTTTCCTTTATAAGGTTCAGGCTTGCGTATTTGACGAATCTTTGCAGCGGTAAGTCCCAATAAGTCTTTATCAATTGCTTCCAATGTGATTTTGTTACCGTCAACAGCAGCATTTACACCTTTTGGAATAGTGAAGGCAACAGGATTAGAGTATCCGACATTGAGTGTCAGCTCATTCCCGCTGGTACTGGCTTTGTAGCCAACGCCTTCGATAAGCAGATTTCTCTGAAAACCTTTATCTACCCCTACAATCATATTATTGATCAAACTTCTGGTAAGACCTCTGAAAGCATTTATTTTCCTGCTCTCTATGCGATTCTTCAGTGTAATGATCCCATCGTCTTGAACCACTTCAATATTTTCAAGCACATCGAGTTCAAGCTCACCTTTACTACCCTTGACGGTGACATGCTGACCATCTATTTTGACGCTCACTCCCGAAGGTACAGGGATTGGCTGATTTCCTATACGAGACATAGTTTCCTCCGATTATTTGTGAGTTTTACCACACCTCACAAAGTATCTCTCCACCTGTGTTTTGGGCTTTTGCGCTCCTGTCAGTAAGAATTCCCTTTGATGTCGAAACGATTGAAATACCCAAACCGTTCAAAATCTGCGGAATATCATTTGACTTGGCATACTTGCGCAATCCGGGCTTACTAACCCTTTTAATTCCTGAAATAACAGAACCACCATCTGGACTGTATTTCAGATCGATGCTCAGGGTACCCTGCGCTCCTTTATCGGAAACGTGATAATCGACAATGAATCCTTCTTCTTTAAGCACCCTGGCAATTTCTACCTTGGTATTAGATTTGGGAATCTCGACACTATCCTGTTTTACCATTACTGCATTTCGTATCCTGGTCAGCATGTCTGCCAGGGGGTCGCTCATTGACATAGCGAACACTCCTTATCTTTCCAAACTTTAGACAAAAATTCTTTAATAATAGATTATTTTACCAGCTTGACTTCGTCACACCGGTAATCTCACCTTTAGACGCAAGTTGGCGAAAACAGATCCTGCATATGCCAAATTTACGAATAAATGCTCGTGGTCTACCACAAAGAGGGCATCTATTATATTTTCTGACAGAAAATTTTGGTTTGCGTTGCGCTTTTGCAATTATTGATTTCTTAGCCAAACCAACCTCCAGTAACACTCAGTTTTGTATAATTTATAAAGACCAAAATTATTTACGAAAGGGCATACCCATCATTTTGAGAAGAAAACGACCGCTTTCATCAGATCGGGCTGATGTCACGATGGTAATGTTCAAACCCTTAATTTTATCAATTTTATCATATTCAATTTCAGGAAAAATAATCTGTTCCCTGATTCCCATGGAGTAATTGCCGCGACCATCAAATCCTTTCGGCGACAAACCACGGAAGTCACGAACTCGAGGCAGTGAGATATTGACCAGTTTTGAGAAGAAGTCGTACATTTTATCGCCCCTCAAAGTTACACGACAGCCGATGGGCATTCCTTCGCGCAGCTTATACGTAGCAATTGATTTCTTCGCTTTGGTAACAACGGCCTTCTGTCCAGCGATTCTGGTAAGCTCTTCTACAGCGCCTTCGATAATCTTTGGATTCTGTACAGCTTCACCAAGTCCCATATTGAGAACAATTTTCTCAATGTGAGGGATCTCCATGATGTTTTTAAAACCAAACTCTTTCTGAAGAGCTGGTATACACTCATTTTTATAATATTCTCTCAGCGCACCCATTTATAACTCCTGACGTAAGCCTGATTCATTTATTTAGCCTTGCTCTCGAGAGCTTCACCACAACTCTTGCAAAAACGAACTTTAGTGCCATCTTCGAGAAACTTTCTTCCAATCCGACCAGTCTTGGTACACTCAGGACATATCATCAACAGATTAGAAACATCGATAGGTGCTTCCTTTTCAACAATCTGTCCCTGCTGGTTCATCTCTGCAGGCTTGGTATGACGCTTTATCATATTGATTTTTTCAACCACAGCCTGATTCGTTGCCGGAAGGACTTTCAGAACTTTGCCTACTCGACCCTTATCTTTTCCAGCAATAACTTCGACCTGATCGTTCTTTCTCAGGTATGTCTTACCCTTTGCCATTTTCAATACCCTTATTCTAGCTGCCATCTGTTTACCTTTTCTTTTCACCAGGGAAAATTAAAGTACTTCAGGAGCCAATGAAATTATTTTCATGAACCCAAGGTTTCTAAGCTCCCTGGCAACCGGCCCAAATATGCGGGTACCGACAGGCTCACCATTGCTTGAGAGAATTACCGCAGCGTTCTCATCAAAGCTTACCCAGGTATCATCCATTCGTTTCATTTCTTTTGCTGTGCGAACAACAACTGCCCGCATAACTTCACCCTTCTTGACCTTCGCATGCGGTATTGCCTCTTTGACCGTTACCACAATAATGTCGCCAATGGTTGCATATCGTTTCTTGGAACCTCCAAGAACCTTAATACATAGTACTTTTTTAGCACCGGAGTTATCAGCAACGTTAAGTACAGTTTCTGTTTGTATCATAATTTCACCTGATTATGCATCAGTTACAGATCTTTCAAAAAAACAGACCAATTTACACTGCCTGTTCGAGTATCTTTTTTACACGCCATCTCTTACGTTTACTGAGTGGCCTGCATTCCTCTATCAGAACCGTATCTCCGATGTTGCAAATGTTCTCAGGATCATCGGCAAGATATTTAACACTGGTTTTCACATATTTGCCATAGAGCTTATGTCGGAACTGACGCTCTACACGGATGACGACACTTTTTTCCATTCTATTGCTTACAACAGAACCGGTCCTCGTCTTTCTGGATTTAGTATTTTCAGTCATAATGTATCAATTTTAAAATGTGTCTTTAGAAGTATGGCCCTTCAATACTCAGATGGCCAGAAAATCTAGTTGGCAGCTTTTTCTCGATTAATTGTAGCAATTCTAGCAATATCTTTACGTATTTTTTTTAACCGGGAAGTATCCTCCAGCGGCCTGATTTTATGCTGGAAAGTAAGATTGCCCAGTTCTTCGCGCAACTCTTTATTTTTTTTGATCAATTCTTCTTCGGACAAATTTTTCATCTCTGACGATTTCATAATGTCTTCTCCTTTGATATTACTTTTGTTGCAAAAGGAAGTTTATTACCTGCCAGAGTTAATGCCCTCACCGCCAATTTCTCATCTACACCGTCAAGTTCGAAAAGAATTCTGCCGGGTTTAATTGGAGCCACCCAATATTCAGGGCTACCCTTACCTTTACCCATACGAGTCTCAGCTGGTTTCTTGGTAATTGGCTTATCAGGAAAAATCCGAATCCACACCTTTCCGCCACGCTTGATTTTACGATTAATGGCGATACGGCTGGCTTCAATCTGCTGCGAAGTCAGTTTACCGCAATCTAGAGCTTTCAAAGCGAACGATCCAAAGCTTATGCTGCTGCCTCGCAGAGCAACTCCTTTCATTCGGCCTTTAAAGACTTTTCTACGTTTTACTTTTTTTGGACTTAACATCTCTTACTCCGTAATTTCACTAAATGAGGTAAGACATTGCTGTAAAATTTATACAGCAGGTGCTTCCATATCACTTAGTACTTCACCTTTGAAAATCCAGACCTTAACACCGATAATTCCATAGGTTGTATGGGCATTGGCCAGGGCATAATCGACATCGGCACGTAAGGTGTGCAACGGTACTCTTCCTTCCCGCACCCATTCACACCGTGACATTTCCGCACCACCGAGACGTCCGGCACAGGAGATTTTTATTCCTTTAACTCCAAAGCGTTGAGCAGAGCTGACTGCTTTTTTCATGGCCCGGCGAAAAGCAACCCTGCGCTCAAGTTGAGTTGCAATGTTTTCAGCAACCAACTGGGCATCTGCCTCAGGCCTGCGTACTTCCTGGATGTCCAAAGCAACACTCTTGTTAACGAGCTTTTCAAGTTCTTTTTTCAGATTCTCTATCTCTGCACCCTTTTTGCCGATAACTATGCCTGGGCGAGCAGTAAATAATTTAATACGAACCTTCTCACCTGTACGCTCAATGATAGTTTTAGAAAGACCAGCATGATACAGACGCTTCTTGAGAAACTTTCTAATCTTCTGATCTTCGAGAAGATATGTGGCATATTCTTTATCCGCATACCATATCGAATCCCACGTCCGAGTGATATTCAATCTCAGTCCTAATGGATTAACCTTCTGCCCCAAAATTCAATCCTCCAACAAAAGTTGATTTCAAACGACAGGTTGACTTTAAAGATATTTAACAATATCTTCAGAGTTCCCTACATTTCATCCAGCACTACAGTTATGTGACTGGTTCTTTTAATAATTCCTGTTGCTCTACCCATTGCCCGTGGACGTATTCTCTTCAGTGATGGTCCGCCATCCACCAGGATTTTTTTAATGTAGAGATTATCCACATCAATTTTTTCGTCCTGAGTTGCATTTGCCAGAGCGGATTCAACTACTTTACGCAGTATTGAAGCACCTTTTTTCGGCATAAAGCGAAGAGTGGTTACAGCCTGGTCAACGCCCATGCCACGTACCACATCCGCCACCAATCGTGCTTTCTGTGGAGAAATACGAATATATTTTCCTACGGCTTTTGCTTCCATAGTGTGTACTCCCAGTAAGTCATTAGGAAACGCTATCGTCCCTAATTATCTTTTTCCTTTTTTATCACTTGCATGGCCATAATAGGTACGTGTAGGTGAGAACTCACCAAGTTTGTGCCCTACCATGTTTTCAGTAACAAAAACCGGTATGAATTTTTTTCCGTTGTGCACTGCAAAGGTCAAACCAACCATCTCTGGAGTTACATCCGAGCGTCTGGACCAGGTTTTTATGACCTTACGAGAACCACTCTCGATGGCAGTATTGACCTTCTTCATCAGATGGTCGTCAACGAAAGGACCCTTTTTAATTGAACGGGACATACCTCACTCCTTGCTTATTATGATCTCCGCTTGACAATGTAATTGTCAGAAGCCTTTTTCTTTCTAGTCTTATAACCTTTGGTCGGGAAGCCCCAAGGTGTAACAGGATGTCTACCGCCGGAGCTTTTTCCCTCACCACCACCCATAGGATGATCGACAGGGTTCATGGCTACACCACGGACGTGAGGACGTTTTCCCATCCATCGTTTACGACCTGCTTTGCCAAGCTGTTTACTCTCATGCTCTCTATTCCCAACCTGGCCTATACATGCCCGACACAGCTTGTTGAATTTACGAACCTCACCGGACGGCAGTTTAACCTGTACATATTTGCCTTCCTTGGCCATAAGCTGAGCGTATGCACCTGCACTTCTGACAAGCTGAGCACCCTTTCCTACTTTCATTTCCACATTGTGGATGATAGTACCAAGCGGAATGTTAATTAAAGGGAGACAGTTGCCAGGCTGTATGTCTACATTCTCACCAGCCTCTACAGTATCTCCTACTTTCAATCCTATCGGAGCAATGATGTATTTTTTCTCACCATCAATGTAGCTCAGCAAGGCAATATTCGCGGATCTGTTTGGATCATACTCGACGGATACGACTTTGGCGCGTATATCTGTTTTATCTCGCTTAAAGTCAATTATTCGGTATTTGTTTTTATGACCACCACCTCTGTGTCTAGCGGTGATTCTGCCATAATTGTTTCTTCCGCCGGATTTTGACTTGCTGACAGTCAGACTTTTTTCAGGTCTAGCTGACGACAAGTCGGGATTTTTAATCGACACATGGTGTCTTTTTCCAGCTGATGTTGGTTTATATGTCTTTATAGCCATGATTTCCCAATCGCTCCATCATCTTTGTAATCGATAGATTCTTTATCGGTGAGTGTGCCTCAGCATGTTCCGCTGAACCAATCCGGTTTCCTATAATTCGTCAGCAAAATTGATTTCGCCTTCGGCAAGGGTCACATATGCCTTTTTCCAGTTGGAAGTATGACCTATATGTTTTCCGACCCTTTTCTTCTTCCCTTGAACATTGGCAGTTCGCACATCCTTAACCTTAACCTTGAACATTTGCTCAACCGCCCTTTTCACATCTATCTTATTTGCCTTCGGATGGACCTTAAAAACAACTTTTCCATCTATTTCCTGTAGGAGGGTAGCCTTTTCTGTGAGGCAGGGCCCTTTGAGTACTCCGTTTTGATTTTTCATGCCAAGCACCTCTTTTCAAGACTTTCTATCACAGGCTGCACCAGTAAAAGTTTCTTGTGCAGGAGAATGTCATAAACATTCACACCCTCGGCGGGGAGAACTTTAAAGCCATTGACATTACGTGAAGATTTTTCCAGATTTTCATTGGCACCATCAATCACTATCAGACAGTTGTCTAACTCAAACGTGCTCATGATACCGACAAAATCCTTGGTCTTTATGGCTTCCAGAGTGATTTCATCAAGAACAAGAAGATTGCCTTCCTGTAGTCTGGCACTCATGGCCATTGCTAAAGCCTGCTTTTTCACCTTCTTGTTTAATTTGAAACTGAAGTCCCGCGGCTTAGGACCAAATGTCACACCACCACCTCTCCAAAGAGGGGATCTCCTGGTACCGGCACGAGCCCTACCAGTTCCCTTTTGTCTCCATGGTTTGGCTCCACCGCCACGCACTTCTACACGAGTTTTTGTACAGGCAGTTCCAGCGCGCTTGGCAGCTCTCTGCATGCGAACAACATCATGCAGCAGGTACTCCTTGACTTCAAGATCAAACACTTTTTCGTTTAATCCTATCTCGCCAACTTTTTCTTTTTTGATGTTGTATATATCTACAGTTGACATCTCAATCTCCTTGAACCGGCTAATCTCTCAGTATTGCTATTTGGTAAAGATCTTAATAAGGCCGTTTTTAGCACCAGGAACCGGTCCCTTGACTAGTATCACATTGTCTTCTGTACGGACATCGATCACTATGACGTTCTTTTTCAGAACAGTATCATTTCCCATACGGCCAGGCAGCTTCTTTCCTTTCACAACACGACCAGGATATGCACTGCAACCTATAGAACCAGGAGCACGATGAAAACCGGAACCATGCCCGGCACCACCGCCGGCGAAACCATGTCTCTTGATTACACCCTGAAAGCCCCGTCCTTTGCTCTGACCTTGAATATCGACAATATCACCGACATTGAAGAGTTCTTCCAGAGCGACAGTCTGCCCTGCCTCAAATTTCTCTGGGTCTTCTACTCTGAATTCCCGGACATGATAAAACCCGTCTCCGCCTGACTTTTGAAAATGCCCTTTCATTGGCTTGTTGACACGAGCTTCTTTCTTAGAATCGAAGCCAACCTGAATAGCGTTATAGCCATCAGTTTTTTCCGATTTTACCTGAAGTACCTTACAGGGACCGGCTTCAATCACCGTGACTGGAATAGCAACCCCCAATTCACTGTATACTCGGGTCATACCAACCTTTTTACCTAAAATACCTATTGTCTTTGGCATAACATTACCTGTTGCTTCATATTTCTAATGAAAATCCACCATTAAGGCAGTTTTATTTCAACGTCAACACCTGCAGAGAGCTCAAGTTTCATCAGCAAATCTATGGTTTGTTGAGTGGGCTCTAGAATGTCGAGTAGACGTCTATGTGTACGCATCTCAAATTGCTCTCGTGACTTTTTATCAACATGTGGGGACCTGAGAACACAAAACTTATTAATAGATGTCGGCAGAGGAATTGGACCGGCAACGGCAGACCCTGTTCTTCTTGCAGTTTCAACGATCTCAGAAGTCGATTGATCAAGTAACTTATGATCGTAAGCCTTAAGACGAATACGAATTTTTTCTGTAGGTATCATTATGCACCTTTATTTTACAATTTCACTAATAACACCGGCACCTACAGTACGCCCACCCTCACGGATAGCGAAACGAAGTCCGGCGTCCATGGCGATCGGGGTAATGAGTTCCGCGCTCACGGAGACATTGTCTCCTGGCATTACCATCTCTACTCCTTCCGGCAGAGTTACTATACCGGTTACATCTGTTGTCCGGAAGTAGAACTGCGGACGATAG
>JBNKDO010000005.1:0-34465 GCA_050288305.1 Desulfocapsaceae bacterium
AGGGTGTTGCCCCGGAAGGGTATACCATGGGCCACGTTTACCGGGGTATTATCCCCTTTGTGCTCCTGCAGATCCTGGGCCTGGTTATCCTTGCCATTTTCCCAGATCTGGTTACCTGGCTGCCGGGTATTTTCTTCGGCGCCAGTTGATGAAATAAAAATACGTCCTCACGATACCGAAACTCTGCCATTTTGTATCGTGGGGATACTCCCGGAATACTCCTTCATTGTGGACAGATCATGTCCCATGTTCAGCTATTTGTTCTTCTCGCATTATCCATCATCTTGCTTTTCTTCAAAATAAAATTTGCTTTTTAGCTCAAAACTGCCGTACAGTATCGTATCATTTTTTCTACATGTAGAATTTTTAATACAGCACTACTGAGGCTTTTTTATGAAATCCGAGGTACACACTCCGCAACTTCTCTCAAGCACCCAACAGCTGGAAGTCCTCAAACACGTCTTTAACCATATCGACAATGGTGCATTGGTCGTTGATCCAGAGGGGTATATTACCCACTTTAACGAACCGTATGGCCGGTTTTTAGGGTTAGACCCATCTGAACAGATAGGTAAACATGTGACAGATGTTGTAGAGAATTCAAGAATGCATATTGTTGCCAAAACCGGCAAGGCAGAGATCAATGTCAGTCACTCCATCCGTGGCCAGAAAATGCTGGTTCAGCGCATCCCGATCAAGGAAAAAGGTAAGGTGATTGCGGTGTTCGGCCATGTTCTTTTTAAAAACATCAAGGACATCGGTAAATTAGCAAACAAACTGTCCGAACTTCAGTCCCAGGTAAAACGCTACCAAAAAGAACTTAGCTCACTGCGTTCAACCCGATATACTTTTGACAATATTATTGGAGAAAGCCCTCAAATCCTCTCACTCATAGAGGAAGCACGTAAATCTGCAGCTACCAACCTTCCCATACTTATCAGTGGTGAATCAGGCACAGGCAAGGAGCTTTTTGCTCAATCCATACACAACAGCAGCAGACGTCAGGCGGAGTCTTTTATTCGCCTGAACTGTGCGGCAATTCCTAAAGATCTTCTGGAATCGGAACTCTTCGGTTACGAGAAAGGAGCGTTTACAGGGGCACAGTCTACAGGCAAAGCAGGAAAATTTGAACTCGCCCATAAAGGTACAATTTTTCTCGATGAAATTGGCGATCTGCCCATGGAAATGCAGCCCAAACTCCTCAGGGTTTTGGAAGAAAAAGAGTTAGAACGGATTGGCGGCAACCAGATCATCAAAACAGATTTCCGTCTCATTTCAGCAAGCAATCAAAACCTTACCGAGATGGTAAGCCGAGGACAATTTCGCGCCGATCTCTTCTATCGTCTCAATGTTGTGCCGCTCCACCTACCTCCGCTTCGTGAGCGAAAGAGTGACATCCTTCCCTTAGCGAGACACCTCCTCTCACTTGCCTCGGAAGAAGGTCTACACAGGGGGATTGATTTTAGTGACGAGACCGAAGCTATTCTGTTACGCCATAGCTGGCCTGGAAATGTCCGTGAACTGAACAATGTTATTGAAAGGATTCTGGCAACAAATGAAGATGAACTGATAACCCCTGCGGACCTGCCTTTTTATCTGCACCAGGCCAAGAGCAACTCGGTCAGCACCACATGCTCTCTTCTCAAGGAAGTAGTGGCAAAAGCTGAGAAAACAGCCATTCTCGATGCGCTGAAAATGACCCAGCACAACAAGGCCCAGGCGGCGCTGCTCTTGGGAATTCACCGAACCCTGCTCTATAAAAAGATGCAGAAGTATAACCTGGCGTTGAATGTTGAATAAGCGGCAGAAAACCGGGTTATATTTCCTTAAATTCCTTGGGAACCAGGAGCTCCAGATTTACCACTCGACTTGACGTGCCATCCGCCAATCCCATTGGACTGTCTTGTAAAATTCTGTAGTCCATAAGCTCCGGCTCACCATGAATAATAGGTTGAAAATCCATCTGCTCAAGAATATCCTTCTGCAGGTCAATCCCTGGAGCAACTTCTTTGAGTTCCATTCCCTTGGCTGTCAGCTCAAAAACGCAGCGCTCGGTAATGTAGATTACCCGCTGACCTTTTTTTAATCCATATTCACCACTAAAGGTGATATGCTCCACCACATCGCTAACAAATTTCTTAACCTTGCCTTCCTGGACTATGCGAATCTCTCCATCCCCGATAACAACATCCAATCCACCGGCAGTAAATGTACCAAGATAAACGACTGTTTTAGCATTCTGACTGATATTGATGAATCCACCGGCACCGGCAAGTCTGGGTCCAAATTTACTGACATTAACATTGCCGGAGGAGTCAGCCTGGGCCATGCCAAGAAAGGCAATATCCAGCCCGCCGCCATCATAGAAATCAAACTGATAGGGCTGATCTATCAGGGCGTCAGTATTGGATGCGGCACCGAAGCTTAACCCTCCAGCAGGGACTCCGCCGATAACCCCGGGTTCAGCCGTGAGCACTATCTGCCCCAGCATGTTCTCCTCATTGACAACATTTGAGATGCCTTCAGGCATGCCAATGCCTAGATTGACAATATCTCCTCTTCTCAACTCGAAAGCTGCTCGTCTGGCAATAATCTTACGCACTCCCATCTCCAGCGGAGGAAGCGAATCCATGGGTACACGAATTTCTCCGCTGTAGGACGGATTGTACTGTTCTCCAAAGGTCTGCCAGTGGTTTTCAGGAGAAGCGACAACGACATAGTCCACCATTATTCCAGGGATTTTCACATCCCGGCAATGAAGACTGCCACGCTCACAAACTCTTTCCACCTGAACGATGATGATTCCCCCAGAATTTCTTGCAGCAATGGCAATGGCCAGTACTTCAAGGGTAAGTGCCTCTTTTTCCATGGTAATATTACCGTCCAGATCTGCAGTTGTACCTCTCAAAATAGCGACATCAACGGGTCTGGTTTTGTAAGCAAGATACTCATCGCCATCAAAATTGAGCAACTCGACAATATCCTCGGTGGTAATCTCATTTATTTTCCCTCCTCCATTCCTCGGGTCGACAAAGGTACCTAAGCCAACATGACTGATCGTCCGTGGCTTTTTGGCAGCAATATCCCTGAACATTGTGGAGATAATCCCCTGGGGGAGGTTATAAGCAATTATTTTGTTCTCCACCGCGAGACGCTGCAGGTTAGGAACGAGCCCCCAATGTCCCCCGATGACCCGCTCAACCATGCCTTCATGACCGAAATGATTAAGTCCCCTTTTCTTACCATCGCCCTGTCCAGCTGCATACATTAACGTCAGATCTCGCGGCATGCCGGTTTCAAGGAAATGCTTTTCGACAGCAACAGCTATTTCTTCAGCAAAACCATTGCCAACAAATCCCCCTGTGGCGACGGTCGCTCCATCTTTGATTTTTGAAGCCGCCTCTGCAGCAGTGACAACTTTATTCCTCTTAATATACTTCTCTGACTCCATTTCCGGGAGAGTACTCATAAAGACACCTGTTTCATAAATATTTGGTTTTATTCTCAAGTTTTGATACAATTAACACTGCTGGAGTTTTCATTGCAGCCGCCGTTCCCCGGGGCAACACAACACCAATCTCACTTTTGCAAAGTTCATGCCGAAGAAGAACCATATTCCTGATAACCGTAAGGGAATTGTTAATAGCTGGCGCATATTTTGCAACCAGCTGAATTTTATCAACAGAGAGGAACATTCTCTTAATAGTCTCAAGATTTGCCTTAAAAATCAAAATCTAATTGTTTCACCTTAATTGAGGAGATAGCTTATGTTGCATATAAAAGACTCAGTGGCAGTTATCACTGGCGGAAGTGGTGGGATTGGCAAGGCGCTTGCCGAATACTGGCTCCGAGAAGGAGGCAAGGTCGTTATTGCCGATATCATGGAAGATATGCTGGCAACAGCGATCACTGAGCTGAAAACAATCAATGACAACGTGGTCAGCATCAAATGCGATGTTACCTCTGAAGAAGACTGCAGCAAGCTCGCAGAGTTTGCGATCAAGGAATTTGGCCAGATCAATCTGGTTGCCCCATTTGCCGGCATCACTGGTGATGGATTGATGATAAAAACGGATCGTGAGACGGGAAAAGTAAGTGGTAAAATGTCGCTCAATCAGTTTCAAAAGGTAATTGACATCAACCTTACCGGAGTATTCCTCACCGTTCGTGAGTGTGCAGAACAAATGATCAACCACAACTGCCGAGGTTTGATTTGCCTGGTATCCTCCACCGGCTCACTGGGAACGGCCGGCCAGATCAACTATTCTTCTTCCAAGGCGGCAATGTCGGTTATGCCAAAGGTGATAACTGCAGAATTTTTCAGACGCGGTTTTGCTGATAAGATCCGCTGCATGGCCGTTGCCCCAGGCTATGTTGGCACTCCCATGGTGAAAAACATGGACAAAAAAATTGTCGATAGCATCGTCCAGCAGGTTCCCATCAACCGCCTGGTCGAACCAGAGGAAGTAGTTTCATTGGTAGCAGAACTCTATCGCAATGAGGCTATGGCCGGAGAGACAGTTTTTATCCACGGTGGTCTCAGATTAGGTTCTAAAGGCTAAATAGAAACGATACGAATGGAGCAATTCATGGAAAATGTAGTCATAGTAAGCGGAAGCAGAACAGCGATAGGAGCCTACGGAGGAACGCTTAAATCCACATCAGTTATGGAACTGGGAGCAATAACCCTCCAGGAAACCCTTAAAAAAGCTGGGGTTCGACCAGTGGCCAGCGACGAAAGTATCAATTTTGGTGCGGACGCTATCCGTGACGATGGAACCATCGAACTGGAGTCACAATATCATGATTATGATATCAACCTTACGCCAATCATGGTTGATCAGGTTATCATGGGCAATGTCATCGCCGCTGGACAGGGACAAAACGTTACCAGGCAAGCCATGATCATGGCGGGTATTCCCAAAGAAACCTGTGCAACCACGGTCAACAAGCTCTGTGCCTCCGGCATGGAAGCAGTTGCCATTGCCTATCAGGCAATTCGCTCTGGCGATGCTGAAGTCGTTCTTGCTGGCGGCATGGAAAACATGTCTATGGTTCCCTACGCACTGCCTGGGGCACGATGGGGCCAGCGCATGGGCGATGGCCAATTAATCGACCTAATGGTCTACGACGGTCTGTTCGAGAAATTCTACGGATATCATATGGGCATAACAGCCGAAAATATTGCTGAGAGATATGGGATCTCGCGGCAGGAGCAGGATGAACTGGGAGCATTGAGTCACAAGCGCGCCATGGCTGCAATTGACCGTGGTTCCTTTCTTGGAGAAATAGCTCCGGTGACTATTCCGCAACGCAAAGGAGATGCAGTCATCTTCGACACAGATGAACGCCCCATGGAAACCAGTGCTGAAAAAATGGGTACGCTGCGAACCGCTTTCAAAAAAGACGGCACGGTAACCGCTGGAAATGCTTCAGGCATCAATGATGCTGCGGCATCTCTCTTGATCATGACCGAGAGCAAGGCTCATGAGCTGGAACTGTCTCCTATTGTCAAAATCAAGGCACATGCTTCTGCAGGTCTTGATCCGGCATATATGGGATTGGGTCCCATCCCCGCTGTACGCAAAATACTCAGTCGTCATGACCTCACCATCGATGATTTTGATCGAATTGAACTCAATGAAGCTTTTGCCGCCCAGGCGATCGCCTGCGTCCGTGAACTCGGCTGCGATATGGAAAGGACCAATGCCTTGGGAAGCGGTATTTCACTCGGGCATCCCATCGGCTGCACCGGTGCCCGGATTCTGGTAACCCTGATGAATCAGATGCAGCGTAATGATCTCTTGCTCGGTCTTGCCTCTTTGTGTATCGGGGGCGGCCAGGGTATGGCCATGGTTCTTGAAAGGGTCGAAAAGTAATTTTGGATAAAGAACTACGAGGTGAACAGATAGAAGAGTACAAATATAGACGATACACCATCCTACAACATAAAAATGCAGTTATAGCGTTGCTCAAAACCTATAGCTGCATTTGTTCCCCATCCGATATGGATAACAATTCCTGGGGACTGAGCACATCCGGGAGTTTCCAGGATAACACTCCAAATTGGTATCCTGAATAACTCCTCGAAGCATTGGTGTAATACCCTGTTAGAAGATGATCTTTTTCAAGGGTAACAGTTGAAGGATATCCACAATCCGTCGCGCTCTTGGGGAATTGATGGAGAATAAAAGGTGCATGCCAACTCTCACCAAAGTCGGCTGAAAACCTGCCACCTATTGCCATCAGTCCTTTATTGCGTATGCCATAGGTCAAAAGAAGATTCTTCCCGCCAAGAGGCAGGAGATGGCCAGGGTGCTGCATGGGCAGGGTTAGCGGTCCTTTATCCACCCACACTGAATTTGAGGATACCCAGTTGAACTGAGTGGTATGATGGTCAACATGGGTACGAACCGCGGCTATCATTTCCGTATCTCGTTTGACGATACACGCTTCGTTGGTATCTCCCTGACCCAGCCGACTATGTTTAAACCAGCGTTGTCCGCCATCATTACTCTGGATAAGCCACGTGTAGCTTGGCTTCCCTTTACCATAACTCCTATAGACTGTCGCCCAAAGAGTATCTTTGTCTTCACAGACCACAACTCCATGGGGAATGCAAGAACTCTCAAGGCCGTCAATTTCGACTCCTCTTGATATTTCCCAGGACTTACCTCCATCGGCGGAATATGAATGCCACATGGGTTCCAGTGACAGGAATTTGCCTTCGGAAACTGAAAATCCTGTCGAGAGAACATGTATTCCACCCTCACCTGTCACCCCGCAAGCGCTGTGCATTCTGTTTTGTCCCGGTAAACATGGACATGGTGTGCTCACATATTGCCATTCAAAACTACCCGTATCACAGGACCAAAGCTCAAGGCTTCCTTCTTCAAGACCATGACTTGGTCGATTGAAAATGACTGCACCAATCTGCTTATCGGAAATCCGGATCAGATTCGGCCAGGCACAGACATCTTTGAGGATAAGTTGTGATCGTATATTCATCGCTGCGCCTTTGTTTGTTCTATGTCATCCTTCTTCCATGCTTAACTCCATAAAATCAAACCAAAAGCCATTGTGTGAGGCATGATCGAGCTCGATACGAACCACATCGGTATGGCGCTGCTCTATTTCCATGAATTTTCCCATTATTTTCTGTATATCACCCTCGGTATTATCATAGGCGTTTTGATAAAATTCCGTGGTTTCGACTTCCATTTTCAAGGCACTTCTTAGCACACTCTTGATATCACCGAGCATCTTTTCTGGTATTCTGGTCTTCATCTGCTCGATTTTGCTCTGCACAACTTTCATATCAGGAATTGCCGTGGTCAGCCGGCTCGCATCGATTGTGCCTCTTTCTTGAAGGATTTCCAAACCCGCCTCAAGAAAATCTATATGAGACTGTTCATCATCGGCAAGACTTCGAAAGATAGCCTTCCCACTCTGGTCATCTATCATTGACTCAGCTGTACGATATAGGTCACGGATCTTTTTCTCAAACGCCAATGCCTGGTTAAATATTTCTGCAGATTGCATGTTGCCTCCTGTGATTTTGAGATAGTTGGTTACATCGATGGCTTCAAGTAACTATAGGCTCTTTCGTCAGGTCTGTCGAAGAAGAGAGGGAGATTAGATGAATATTGCCACCAGACTCTCTATCAGCAGCTGCCCTTCACCATCAAATCTTCAAAGAGAATCCGTTTCTGTCTCAATCGGAAAATTCCATTGAGAAGGTACTGCTTTCAGATAGAGGTCCTGCTTGGCATAGGGAATCTCGATTTTCTCGGCATTAAATCGTTTGTAGATTGCATCATTGAGCCGATCTACTGCACGCCCCCGCAGTTCGGGATCATTCACCCAGCAGAGCAGCTCAAAATCCAGACTTGAAGCTCCAAAAACCCTGAATCGTACCCGCGGTTCCGGCAACTTGACAACAAGCGGCTCTTTTTCAGCAATATCAAGAAGAATCGCCCGGACCTGATCGATATCAGAGCCATAGGCCACGCCTATTTTCAGGCGCAGGCGCATTCTTGTATGATGCCCGCCGGATTGATTGGTGATACTGGAGTTGCCTATTATCGAGTTAGGAATGGTGATCTCCACGTCATCGCGAGTAAGAACCCTGGTGCTGCGCAGGCCGATATTCATGACCTTCCCCCTGTTACCACCATCAAGCACGATATAGTCGCCAACCTTATAGGGGGCATCCGCCAGAATAAACACTCCGGCAAAGAGATTGGAGAGAGTGTCTTTAGCAGCAAAACCAATGGCAAGGCCAGCTATCCCGGCTGACGCCAGCCAGGCGGTCATATCGATCTTCCAGATCACAAAAACCCCGTAAATACCAAGCCCGATGATAAATACCTTGGCGGCATTGTCAAAAAGAGTCAATGTCCGATTCTGGATAAAACTATATTTATGGGAGACATTGGCAAGTCGTCCGAGAGTAAGCGTTGCCAGCCTCGAAAAGAAGAAAATCCAGACAATCAGCCCAAGAGTTCGTATACCCTGGCTAAGCAATATGGTTATTTTATCCGAGATGGGCATAACCTCGATACCTGCATAGATACCGCAAACGAGAAGGGTGTAATATACGGGCGGACGCAATAGAAGAACGACCTTGTCATCAAGATCAAAACTGCTCTTATTTGCTGCCCAGCGCAGTACCTTAAAAAGAAGCCAGGTTATGAGCGAAGCGGCAGTAAAGGTGAGAATGATAACAACAGCCCCTTTAATCCAGGGATTGTCGGAAAAAAAGGTGGCGAGCGGATCAAGAAAGGATACGAGTTTTTGGTTCATTGTTTCGGCGGTTGCCGCAAAGCCAGAAGAAGGAACACTTATACATGTAAGAATGAAAAGTAAATAACGAACGAAACAGTAACGTGGCATATTTTACCTATATTAAAGGAAGAGTGTGAAATAGTCAGGCTGGATGCATGTCGGGGAAAGCTCGTTTCTCCGACATGCACCTAGAATATACACTAATTCCCATGACTTTCAAGGATCGAGCGCAGCAACCGCGGATGATATTTACAGCTTTGCGATATATTTCAAAATCCTGGAAACCAACGGTGTCAGTTTACTTCGATTGTATTGATCGCCAATTTTCCGGATTATTTCTGTCTGGGTTGGATAGGGATGGATCACAGAGGCAATTTTTCCTAGTGAGATCTTCTGCTGCATGGCAAGAGTAATCTGGGAAATCATATCGCCAGCATGATCGTGGACAATGGTTGCCCCGAGAATATACCCTTTTTTAGCATCGGTCAGTATCTCGCAAAACCCCTCCTTCTCTTCAAGAATTGCGCGATCAACTTCATTAAAGTCCAGGGCGAACCTCTTAAAAGGTGTGTTTGACTGCTCCAGCTCATGCCCATAAGCTCCCACATGGGCTATCTCGGGTTCTGAGTAGGTGACCCAGGGAATGAGCAGATCACTGGCTTTTTTATGGCCGAAGAACAGGCTGTTCTGAATAACAATCCGGGCCAGAAAGTCAGCAGCATGGGTGAACTGAAAGGGAGAAGCAACATCGCCACAGCTGAATATTTTACGGTTGGTCGTTCTCAGCCTGTCATCAACGACTATTCCGCCCCGTTCGTTAAGCTCTACACCAACAGCTTCAAGGCCAAGATCGGCAGTATTGGGTTTTCGGCCTGCAGCAACAAGGAGAGAATCACTTTCGAGAGAAAGTCGCTTTCCAGCAACCTTAAGTTCTATTTTTTGCACCTGAGCATCACCTGTGACGTGCAATATTTTGGCACCGGTATAAAGCTTCACTCCTTCGTCTACAAGAGTTTTTTCAATCACCTTGGCCGCTTGTGGATCTTCGCGGATCAAAATTTTAGGAGCCACTTCCACGAGCTGTACATCAGTGCCAAATCGCCTGAACGCCTGGGCCATTTCCACACCAATTGGCCCGGCACCTATGATCGTCAGTTTGTCAGGACGTCTACGCAGTTCAAAAATATCCTCATTGGTAAGATAAGGAGTCTCAGCAAGCCCTGGGACAGGAGGTGCAGAGGCTCTGGCACCAACGGCTATGACCGCTTTTTTATAGCGCAGTGTGAATTTACCCGCCTCAATTACCCCTTCTCCACTAAATCGCCCCCGGGTAAGATAAACATCTATTCCCATCTCCGAAAATCGTCTGACAGAATCATTCGCCGAGATAGTAGCCCGCTTCTCCCTGACCCGTCTCATTGCCTTGTCAAAAGCGTCCACACCATCTCCCTTCATACCGCTCAGGCTCTGACGATGAAACTCTTTAGCAGCTGCAATAAGGGCCTTTGACGGCACACAACCGACATTGAGACAATCGCCTCCCATGGCATGCGCCTCTATCAAAGCAACATCCGCGCCGAGCCCTGCTGCTCCGGCGGCAGTGACAAGTCCTGCGGTGCCCGCACCAATCACAACAAGATCATAGATTGTCTTTGGCTGGGGAGGTATGTAGTTTTCGGGAAAGACATTGGCCTTCCAAAGCTGAATATTCTGTGTCATCGCTCCTATTCCTTTTTTTAAAAGTTGCTGTTCTCCATATGAGAACATCAAATAGCAGCTTATTCCCGCTAATTCACGCCGAGACATGAAGGTGATCAATGATTGAAATTCGTTTTTGAGGATGACCCCCAACAGCATATTATCGCGGCCACCAGAGATATCGAGAAAAATCTATCCGTTCATGATCGTCAAAGATGATTCCCTCGGCCATAAGCATCTTCATTTGCCTTTCATGGCCGTGGCCCGGCCGCAGTGAAATCTGACCATTTCTGTTGACAACACGGTGCCAGGGCAAGTCATATTTTACCGAACTGGAGTGGAGAATCCTCGCAACCTGCCTGGCGCCTCTCTTGTTGTTGGCGTGGGCGGCGATAATCCCGTATGTGGATACCTTTCCAGGAGGTATAGCAGCTATAATCTCAATAACCTTGACGGTGAACGGGGATTCCATTGGAAGAAATAGTTTCAGACAGAATAACTGCTGACATTAATAAAGAAATCGGGTGAAATTTTGAACCTCTTCACGAGGTGTACGGTAACTGTTCACCAGGGCGTCTTTCTGCTCATACCCCAATGCCATGCCACAGAGAAGTATGGTTTCTTGCGGGTACCCAAGGATCTCCTTGACAACTCCTGTATAACCACTGAGCGCCGCCTGCGAGCAGGTTGCCAGACCTTCGTCAAGTGCTGCAAGCATTACCGATTGAATAAACATGCCACTATCCATATAGGAGCCGATGGCAAGTGAGGAGTCGAGAAAAAAGAAGAGTATCACCGGCGCATCAAAGCCGCGATAATTTGCCTCCCATTGTGCCATTCTACCCTCACGATCATTTCTGGCAATGCCGAGTGTGTCATAGAGCTGAACGCCGCAGGCAATCCTCCGAGTCTTAAAAGGTTCCTTCCATTTGGTTGGATAATACTCGTAATCGCGCTCCTCAGCTTTGCCACTGCGAAATTCATTAATCAGGGCCTTGCTGAGTCTTTCCTTGGTTTTGCCAGCTACCACAGCCACCTGCCAAGGTTGTGAATTTCCTCCGGATGGTGCATACCTTGCTGTATCGAGAATCCTCTCTATAAGCTCTCGACTCACCCCATCTTTGGAAAATGCACGAACGGACTTTCTGTCCCTGATTGCGTCGGAAGTATTCATGACAGTTATTCAACTCCTCTGAGATTACCTGGATCATATGTCTGTTTTTAACATTGCTACAATGTGTAATCATTACTTGAGAATATGTACAGTTTCGACCATGCTGACATATTACCTCACGGGAACCTCCACAGAGCGAAGTCTGCGGTGTATAGCAATTACCATTGCTCTCAATCTCCGGGACGGTATAATGGAAAGAATGCATATCATTCCGGGCTGCTATTCAGCCTAAAAACACTTTCGAGGTTATCATGCTGGAAGATCTTTTTTCTCCCAAAAGTGTTGCCATTATTGGAGCATCTGCAACTCCGGGCAAGGTTGGCCATGATATTCTCGCCAACCTCATCAAAGGAGGATTCAAGGGTACTATTATTCCTGTAAACCCAGGAGGTGGAACTCTTTTTGATCTTCCCGTCATTGATGATTTGAAAAACTATGGCGATGATATCGACCAGGTAATAATCGCCGTTCCCAGAAAAAACGTTCTTGCTGCCGTAAAAGATGCTCTTTCAAAAAATGCAAAAGGAGTCATTCTCATTTCGGCCGGATTCAAGGAAAGCGGCAAAGAAGGCAGACTTCTCGAAGAGGAAGTAACCAAACTTTGTAGAAAACATAACGCCCGTCTCCTGGGACCTAATTGTCTTGGTCTTCTCAACACCAGAAACAAGCTCAACAGCTCCTTTGCCGGCAGCATGCCAGCCCGCGGCAGTATCGCCATCTTTTCCCAGTCCGGAGCCCTGTGCACTTCGATGCTCGATCTTGCCGAAGGCCGACGCCTGGGATTATCCAAACTCATTAGTATCGGCAATAAAGCCGACATCAATGAAAACGACCTGCTTTCCTATCTCGCGGGAGACGAAGACACCAAAGTGGTTGCCGGATATCTTGAGAACATCGTTTCCGGAGAAAAATTTATCAAAGCTGCGGAAAATATCTGTTCGAAAAAGCCGGTGGTGCTACTGAAATCAGGAACCACCAAGGCAGGACAAAAAGCGGCAGCCAGTCACACCGGCGTACTGGCAGGCACCGACACCGCCTATGGTGCTGCCTTTAAGAGATCTGGAGTCATTCGTGCCGACACCTTCGAGGCCCTTTTTGATTATGCCACGGCGTTGTCCATGCAGCCACTGCCCAAGGGAGACCGGGTACTGATAATCACCAACGCCGGAGGTCCGGGAACCATGGCTGCAGATGCCGTAGAACACTCCGGTATGAGAGTCGCGGATCTTGCTTCCAATACTGCTGCAGCCTTACGTGGCAAACTGCCGGAAGAGGCCAGGTTCGGAAATCCCGTCGATGTGCTGGGCGATGCACCACCGGAACGTTATACGGAAACTCTGCAAGCCGCTCAGAAAGATGACAACGTTGATGCCATTATTATCATCCTTACCCCTCAGGTAATGTCAGATCCCAAGGAAACAGCAAGGGCAATCGCCCGGGCCATAGATGGCAACAAACCGGTTCTCGCCTCCTTTATGGGTGGCCGTGAAGTACTTCCTGGCCGTCGGGAGCTCACAGCGGCCGGACTGCCCAACTATGAATCCCCTGAGCGGGTTGTCGCCACCCTGAAGGTCATGTATGAATACTATACCTGGCTGAACAGGCCTCCACGCATGGTTACCCGATTTCGGGTGAACAGAAGGAGGGTGGAGCGCATCATCACCCGGAGCAGACGTTTCAATACGCTTCAGCTCAATGAGGTCAAATCCAAAAAAATTCTTGAGGCCTACGGCTTCAACGTCCCGGACGGCCGCCTGGTTACCAATGCAGAAGAAGCCGTTGAGCAGGCACGGCGTACCGGGTTCCCCGTGGCCATGAAGATCGTCTCGCCAAACATTGTCCACAAGAGCGATATGGGCGGCGTCAAACTCAACATTACCACGGCACAACAGGTTAGAGACGGTTTTGATCTGATGATGATGCGGATTCTCCAGCAGGTACCCAGTGTGGTGATTGAAGGTATTTATGTCGAAAAAATGGTGGACCCCGGTCTGGAGGTTATTATTGGCGTCAGCAGAGATCCGCAGTTTGGCCCAATGCTGATGTTTGGACTTGGCGGCATCTTTGTCGAGGTAATGAAGGATGTAACCTTTCACCTAGCTCCGATAACCCAGGAGGAGGCCATCAAAATGCTTAAATCCACCAGATCCTACGATATTCTCAAAGGCAAACGCGGACAAAAAGGTGTGGACATCGTCGGGATAGCGAAGGGATTGCAGCGAATTTCCCAGCTTACTACTGACTTTCCAGAGATAATTGAGCTTGATATAAATCCGTTTATTGTCGGAGAAACCGGTACTGACCCAGTGGTTGCCGACGGCAGCATGACTTTGATTTCTGCCGATAAGCACATTATTATCTAAGCTGAAAAACAGACTTGTCTCCATAACAGTGATAAACGTATAAGAAACAGAATAGCATTCGGATAATCAGCCCATGGACTACGACTCAAACTGGCGGGATCGCTACAAAGAAATGGTGAGTACAGCAAAAAGGGCACTCAAACAGGTGCATTCCGGCAACCGTGTCTTCATCGGCACCGGCTGCGGGGAGCCCACCGAATTGGTGAAAGCCCTTACAGCAAGATCGGCAGAACTTACCGACGTGGAAATTGTCCAGCTCTTCACCAGAGGTGATGCCCTTTATGCCCAGAAATCGCATGCTTCAAGCTTCACCGTCAACTCGTTTTTTATCGGTCAGAATGTCAGCGATATGAACCAGGAAGGACTCGGCAGCTACACGCCCATTCTGCTCTCCAATATCCCGCACCTTTTCGATTCAGGCCAGCTTCCTCTTGATGTGGTTCTCATCCAGGTCACCCCACCCAATGTCAACGGCAAAGTCAGTCTCGGAATCTCAGTTGATATTGTCAAAAGTGCCGTTGAAAACGGCTCTCTGATCATTGCCCAGGTCAATCCGCAAATGGTCTGGACCCTTGGTGACAGTCTGGTGGATGTCTATGACCTGGACATTCTCGTACCCGTTGACATGCCGCTCATTGAACGCAAAGAGGAAGAATTACCTGAAGTCAGTCTGACCATAGGCAAAAATGTCGCGGCACTCATCCCTGACGGAGCAACGGTACAGTTCGGCCTGGGCAGAACTCCCGGATTCGGCCGGATTCCCCATGCGGCAATCCCTTATCTGCTTGAAAAGAAAAACCTCGGCATCCACTGCGAGATGATCACCGATGCCATAATTGATCTCGTTGAATCCGGCGTAGCCACCGGACTCAGGAAAAGTACGGACAGAGGCAAGATTGTCACCAGTTTCTGCATGGGTACCAAAAAACTCTACAACTATGTTAACAACAACCCACTATTTTGCTTTCGTCCGACGGACTATGTCAATGATTCAAACATTATCCGGGAGCAAACCAAGATGGTGGCCATCAATGTCGGCCAGGAAATCGATCTTACCGGGCAGGTCTGTACCGATGCGGTTGATGGCAAATTCTATTCGGGAATCGGTGGTCTTGTTGATTTTAATCGCGGGGCGGCCAGGTCGAGAAACGGCAAGACCATCATCATCCTGCCTTCAACCAGCCTGGACGGTAAACGCTCCAGGATCGTAGTCAATTTAAGTCCAGGAGCAGGAGTCAGCATAACTCGCGGTACAATCCATTATGTGGTCACTGAGTACGGTGTCGCCTACCTTCATGGGAAATCCGTGCAGGAAAGGGTCATGGCACTCATATCCATTGCTCATCCACGCTTCCGGGAACAACTTTTCCAGGCAGCGGTCAAAGCCCATTACATCCATCCGGAAATGGCCGACATAACTACTGGTTTCATGATGCCAAGAGACGATTTCATGCGCACCACCATGCTTTTGAAAGACGGAACTCAGGTGTATTTTCGTTCTATTCATCCAACCGATGAACCGCGCATGAAAAACCTCTTTTATGACCTTTCGAAAGAGACCGTTTACTATCGGTTCATGACCAAGGAGAACAAATTTTCCCATAGGCAGATCCGGGATTTCGTCTATATCGATCATCGCAAGGACGTGGCTATTGTCGGTACAATCCCCGAAGCACATGGTGACGATATTATCTGCGTGGGCCGGTATTTCCTTGACGAGGAGACTAATCGGGCCGAGGTTGCCTTCATCATCCGTGACGATTGGCAGAACCAGGGACTTGGCACATTCCTCTACAATCATCTGGCCGAAGTCGCCAAACGCAACGGCATAGCCGGCTTTACCGCCGAAGTACTGCGCAGCAATGACCGCATGCAGAGCATCTTCATCCATGCCGGTCATAAAGTTTCCCATACTCTTGAAAAGGATGCCTACAGTTTTATTATCGATTTTTAGCCAGCTTATGGCAATTTGTTGATTGAGAAATATATACAATTCTGGTAAAAACTCTCCCCTTACGGCGGCCTTGAGCCTACTCTGCGATCCTAGAACTGACTGGACATGAGGCCAGAAAGCACTATAGTCTGCCGTAACCCATGAAACAAAAACCAGGTCATCTTGAATTTACTTTCCCGATGATCATTAATCTTCTATGAGAGAACTACAATGTTAGAAAAACCAGTAATTAAAAAAATCCTCTATTGTACAGACCTTGGCAAACATACCATTCCCGTGTTTCTTCATGCTCTAGCGCAGGCGGAAAACAATAATGCTACCCTTACCATTCTGCATGTGGTTGAGCCTATTTCTGAGACTGCACAAGCGGTTATTGAGACATATATGTCTGATGCCGATGTTAAAAAAATCCAGAAGGACGGCATGGAAAAAGTTTTTAACTATATGAAAAAGCGTGTTGATAGCTTTTTAAGAAATGAGTGTGGAAAAAGCCTGGAAGCTGAACCAATTGAAGGAATAAGTGTTGTTGCCGGAACACCCAGCGAAGAGATCCTGCGTATCACTGAAGAGGAAAATATTGATATGATCGTGGTTGGAAAATCCTCAAACAAGGTTCGTGGCAACCGGGTCATGGGTTCCACCACACGTCAGGTCAATCGCCTTTCCAGGGTTCCCGTTCTCGTTGTCCCCAACAGATAATAACACAAGGGGTGGTTGATGACTCCACAGGCACCCCATCATTGCTTGACTATGCTGCATGGATTTCCGCCTGTTTCCAAAGAGGATATAAAAACCTTAATTCTTGGCTCCATGCCCGGAAAAGATTCTCTTGCCGCAGGTCAGTATTATGCGCATGGCAGGAACGCTTTCTGGCCGATCATGACAGAGATGTATGGAGCATCCCCTGCTCTCTCCTATGCTGATCGGCTGAAGATGCTAATTAATAATGGCATTGGTCTCTGGGATGTCATCAGGAGCTGCAAAAGGAAAACAAGCCTCGATGCTGATATCGAAGAAACTACAATTATAGTCAATGATTTTTCCCGTTTCATGAAACACCATCCGCAGCTCCTTTTAATCTGCTTTAACGGAGCCAAGGCCGAGCAATCTTTTAATCGTTATGTTGACAACAATCTCATTCCACCCTCTGTCGAAAAGATACGACTCCCCTCCACAAGCCCGGCAAATGCACGTATGAATTTCCAACAAAAGCTCGTAGCATGGCGTGATGTTTTGGGGGACTGAAGATAAGCTTAATATTTATTTATTAAAAAGTAAGTTGTCCTCAGAATTGACCTATGGTATGAAAGAGAAATTGTATCTTTCAGTTCACGTCAAAGTACACAACATTTTACTTAAAATGACGCTACGCTCTGTTGACTTGATATGTAACATTCTGCAGAGACAAAAACGTATCTCTGAGTTTTTGTCCTTCCTCGTATTTCCCAATCACTTCACATTATCAATTCAGGCTGCTCAATATATTTATGAGGGGAGGGCACTAAAACGCCCGTTATTGCAATGCATTTAAAAAAGGAGAAGATTATGAAGAAGTTTGCACTGTTATTGGTTGCACTATTTGCAGCTATGACAATCACCACTGGAGTCGCAATGGCTGGGGCTCTGGATGAAATCCAGCAACGCGGTGTTTTACGTGTTGGTATGGAACCAGGCTATATGCCGTTTGAACTCATGAGCAAAAAAGGTGAAGTGATCGGTTTTGACGTAGACATGGCAAAGCGTATGGCCAAAGCAATGGGCGTAAAGCTTGAGATTGTCAACACAGCATGGGATGGCATTATTCCGGCGCTGCTCACCAAAAAATTTGATATCCTCATGTCAGGCATGACTCTTACTCAAGAGAGAAACCTCAGCATCAACTTTGCAACTCCATATATCCTTATTGGTCAGTCAATACTGTTAAATAAGAAATTTGAAGGCGAAATAAGCTCCTACAAAGACCTTAATGATCCAAAATATAAAGTTGCTTCCAAACTTGGAACCACCGGCGAGCAGGCGACCAAAAGGATGATCCCTAACGCGAAATACATCTCCTATGAAACAGAGCAGGAAGGTGTTATGGAAGTTGTTAATGGCAAAATTGACGCATGGATCTATGACATGCCTTTTAACGCAATTGCCTTCAGTGAAAAGGGACAGGGCAAAATTGTTCATCTTGACACCCCTTTCACCAAGGAACCACTTGCCTGGGCCGTTCGCAAAGGTGATCCCGATTTTCTTAACTGGCTAAACAACTTCATGGCGCAGCTCAAATACGACGGCGTTTATGACAAGATTTATCACAAGTGGTTCCAGGATGATGCCTGGTTAAAAGAAATCCAGTAAAAAAAGGTATATTACTTTGAATGCCACACAAAAAACGTGGCCCTGGAAAATCCTGCTGGCGGTCATCCTTATCGGGCTGGCCGCCGCAACCTGGGGTTCCGTTCAACGAATCGACTATAAATGGCGATGGAACAGAGTTCCCCAATATTTTTTCTACAAAGCCGACAATCCGCATAAGATTCCATTTGATGGTACTGTTACAGCCATTGATAAAAGTGGAAAAAACGCGAAGGTGACTCTTACCTCTGAAACGGGTGAAGTAAAAATAATCAAAGTTGATGGTTCCACTCTGAGGGTTGAGCTCAACGAAGATTTACTTGAGGGGGATACCATTGGCTACACCTACCATTGGCGCATTGGTCCTCTTGTCAATGGCCTTTGGACCACAATGTGGATATCTGCTGTTGCCAGTGTCTTCGCCCTTTTCCTGGGCATGATAGCCGGACTTGCAAAGGTTTCGAAAAACTTCACCGCGAGTAATCTCGCCGCGATTTATGTCGAAGTTATTCGCGGAACACCATTACTTGTTCAGATCTTTATTGCCTACTTTTTCTTCGGAACGGTTTTTAACCTCAACAGAAATGTTGCCGGAGTCGGAGCATTGGCACTTTTTGCAGGGGCCTATGTTGCAGAGATCATCCGAGCCGGCATCCAATCCATTCCAAAAGGACAGATGGAAGCGGCCAGATCACTGGGAATGTCTACACCTCAGGCAATGGTGGAAATTATTTTGCCGCAGGCCTTTAAAAAGATCCTGCCACCGCTTTCAGGAACGTTTATCAGCCTTATCAAGGATTCTTCCCTGGTTTCAGTAATTGCGATAACCGATCTTACCAAATCCGGACGCGAGATCATTACTTCAACCTTTGCTACTTTTGAAATATGGCTGGTGGTAGCGGCAATGTATCTCATCGTAACTTCTGTATTGTCTCAATTTGTCTTCTATCTGGAACGGAGGCTCGCAATCAGTGATTAAAGCCGTCAATGTAGTAAAAGTTTTCAGTGGCAGGGGTATTACCGTTAGAGCAGTAGACGGTGTATCGACGGAAGTGGAGAAGGGAGAAGTTGTCGTTATTATAGGACCTTCAGGCTCCGGAAAATCTACCTTTCTCCGTTGTATTAATGCACTTGAGTTCTTCAATGAAGGACACATTATTATTGATGGTGTTGACCTTGCCGATAAGAAGACAAACTTGAATAAAGTTCGAGCAGAAGTTGGGATGGTGTTTCAGCAATTTAATCTTTTTCCTCATAGAACGGTTCTCGAAAATCTTACCCTGGCTCAGATCAAGGTCAGGAAAAGAGATAGAAAGGTGGCTGATGAAAAAGGCAGAATGCTTTTAAAAAAGGTTGGTATCGCTGAAAAAGAAAATGAGTATCCTTCAAGGCTTTCGGGCGGCCAGCAACAGCGAGTCGCCATTGCCAGGGCTCTGGCCATGGACCCAAAAGTCATGCTCTTTGATGAACCGACTTCAGCCCTTGACCCTGAAATGGTAGGTGAGGTTCTTGACGTCATGAAACAGCTTGCCAACGAGGGAATGACAATGGTTGTCGTCACTCATGAAATGGGTTTTGCCCGAGAGGTAGCCGATCGGGTATTATTTATGGATGAAGGCAAAATCGTTGAGGTGGGAACGCCGGAACATTTCTTTAAAAATCCTCAAGAAGAGCGCACAAAACTCTTTCTCAAACAGGTGTTATAAGATAGATCGCCATACAGCTTGACACGTTTCTTTCGTTCGTATTGATGCGCTTCTTTCATCCCTCCAGTTAATCTTGGGAATGCATAGAACTATGATACTGGAGAGATATCTGACTCCTGGGTCATATCTGCGAAGTAGATCAACCCCATGTTTAACCTACTTCGCATGTTTCATGTACTATTGCTTATCCCGTCGTACCTTATAACTTTCATACTGTAATTCTTTGGCCTGCTGCTTGCGCTTTTCTGCCACGGCAGCCGGAGCCCCCGCAAACGTATGTTCCACACTCTGCCGAAGTGGGGCAATATCGTTTTCCAGATTTTTGGATACTTCTGCTGATCCTACACTATCATTGAGCTCACCTGTCTTGGATTCATATTCCTCAATCGCTTTAAGAGCTTCCTTCTTCCGGCCATTTCGAACAGCGTTTGCCACTGTGTCTTTGAGTTTATTAAAATCTTCTTTGACAACCTGTTCTGACCATATTTTTTTATCGATACTGGCGATAACGGCCTTTTTATCCTCCACGCAGTCGACCTTGAAACGTTGGTCGCCCGCTGCCTGAAGCTGTTCGCCATTAAAACGATAGTTAATCTTCATATCACCAAGCTCATAACTGTGCAGGTAATTGGTGGGAACACGATAGGTAAGATATATTTTGCGCTGTTGACCGGCAAGCAGATCTCCTAATTGGATAACTGCAACGTTCCCCTCCATGGTTATAGGATAACCTCCAGCATCTATCAACTCTATGCCATCCCGTAAGGGGATTCTCAGTTCTGTATTTCCGGCAACAACATTACGGGTCGATTCGAACTCTTTTTTAAAGACTTCTGCAAAAGCTCGGGGATCTTCGAGATAATAATAATTTCCGGCTCCATAATCCGCAATGGTTGTCATTAACACTTCATTAAAGTCATATCCAACACCTACAGTACTGACTCCCACTCCCCATTCGGTGGCCCGGGCAGCCATCTCTCCCAAATCACGCGGCGAGGTAATGCCCTGATTGGCAAGACCATCTGAAATAAGCATAACCTTGCGTTGGCGGCTGGAAACGTCACGCTGCATGAGTGTATTTATGCCCATCTGCAAGCCACCGCCCAGATTTGTTCCTCCACCTTCGGTAACCCCCCTGACAAGCCGGGAAAGGTGCTCACGCTGGCTACCGGCAAGACGAACCAGAGGAGAAAGCATTTCCACGCCGTTCGAGTAGGTTATGATGGCCATACGGTCATCTCTGCCCATGTAGTTGATCAGCTGTATAACGGCATTACGGGCATCGGCAATTTTTTGTCCTCCCATTGAACCACTACGATCCAAAACAACGACCAGATCCACCGGCTGTATGGTCGAATTTCCCTGCTGAATAAGCTCAGATCCAGAAAGGGTGAGGGCCACGGAGATATTGCCGCTATCTCCCTGCAGCACCTTATTCTGTGCCAGTGCTGCATCAATTGCAAAATGCGGGTTATTGCTTTTGGCACTACCTGTGTTTGTCCAAGGTGAGATAAAAGATGCACAGGTAATCCCCAAGGTCAGCAGAGTTGTGAAAAATTTTTTACTTGCTGTCTTCATGGTGAGCTCCTTTGTGATTGAGATTGATGATTGCTGTTTCGTCTTTCCTTTGATCATAGGAGGTTCTGCCGCAAAGACAATTCAAACTAATGTAAAAGTGAAGCCTCACTTTTTTGCATAAGTTTTACTTTGCATACCGACAACCCTGAGGTAAGGTTTCATACAGTGAAATTGCATAATTCCCGCAACTGCACCGGACCTGGAAATTGCTAAAGCCAAGGAATGAAGATGAACACGACAAAAGCGCATATTCTCATTGTTGAAGATGACAAGGCCATATTAAACGGTTTGAGCGATGTTCTGGTCTTTAACGGCTATTCTGTGGAAAAGGCTGAAGATGGCGGCGATGGCCTCAAAATGATTCTTCAGAGACAATTCGATCTGGTTCTTCTCGATGTGATGCTTCCCACAATGGACGGCTTTTCCGTCTGTACTAAGGTACGCGCGGCAAAACCAACACAGCCAATTATCATGATCACAGCCAAAGGCTCAGAAGATGATATCGTTACAGGATTCAAGTCCGGGGCCGATGACTATGTACCAAAACCTTTTTCTTTACGTGAACTTATTGTCCGGGTTGAAGCAGTTTTGAGGCGCAGTGGCAAAAACCTTGGTGATGAGAGTATCGAGTGGCATGGTATCGTTTTCGACGGCAGGAATCTGCGTGCTCAGGCAAACTCAGAGGTCGTCGACCTGACTCGCCGGGAAATGGATATTATGGTGTATCTCCATCGTTATCAGGACCGCATTGTCACCAAAAAGGAACTCCTCACCGAAGTATGGCATTATGTGGACGCTGATATAGAAACCAGGACTGTGGATATTCACATGCTGAAACTGAGAAAAAAATTGACCGTGCTCACAGATCAGCCGGAACTGATCGAAACCGTGCGCGGCGAAGGATACCGGTTGCGCAGTGAGTAGGCTTAAACTTCTTATTCTCATATTTCTAGTCGCCACCTCAATACCGCTGACCTTCGTTATTTATCAATCTTACAGTGGACTACAACAGGAGGAACGGGCACAGCTGCGCTTTTTTTCCACCACACTTTTCAACACGATAGAGCAGGACCTCGCAGAGCTGATCCAGGCGGAAGAGCTTCGTGCAGTTGATGAGTATCAATATTTCCTGGCCGAGACATCGGAGAGAGGACAAGGCAAGCCCCAGCTCTCTCCGTTGGCACAACTTGACAGCCCCGACTATATTCTCGGCTATCTGCAGAACAATCCTGATGGCTCAATGCAGACTCCTCTCATCGAGGACCTCGGTAACGTTCCGGAACAGAAAAAAAATATCGTTGCCAGACTGAGGTCAGCGAACGAGTCTTTCAATAACAGAAAGCTTAATTTCCCCAGACCTCCGGCGAAACCAAAACGAATTATTCCGGAGGAAACCGTTTTGGAAAAAGACAAGACCGATTTTGGCGGACGTTTCCTCAAGCAGGAGATGCCAAAACAGAAAAGCGTCTATCTTGGAAAAAAAAAGCAACGCGTTGAGGAAATAACAGCTGAGCAGGTGCTGAACATCGCCCGTGAGGACAAGGTAAGAAAGCAATATGAGCCTTCTGCATCGCCTGACTTTTCGGAGCAGATAACCATGTCTGCCCCTGAATCAGAGGCAACGGGCAGTACAAAAATGTCATCAATGCATCTCTTTAACTCTTCGGAAAACGATACAATTGCCGAGATGCCGGCGCCCGCAATGCAGGACTCATCAGCCAATAAATTTCAAGTTGAAGTAGCCCCTTTTCAATCAATAGCCCTTCAGGATAACAACGTTTTTGTATTCCGGCGTATCGTCATTAATAACCAAATCTACAGGCAGGGTTTTGTCCTCCTCATTGAACCGCTGTTGCAGCATCTGACCAATAAACATTTTGCAAATCAGCCGCTTGCTGAATTTACAGCACTTATTTTCCAACGCCGAGACCAGGGAACAATTCGTGAGATCATGAAATCTGGAGCAGTGTCTGCAACAAATGATTTTGTCAATCGACACCTCTTCCCGGCACCCTTTGATTTTCTAAGTGTCAGCCTCACAGCCCAGACAATTCCACCGTCTCCTGCCCGCCTGACTCTGAATGTGGCGCTTGGCGTACTTGGTACGTTCATGTTCCTGGGACTTATAGCCATATACCAAAGTGCTCGCTCTATTGTCGCGTTATCGGAAAGACGCTCACAATTTGTATCATCGGTAACCCATGAACTCAAAACACCACTGACCAATATCCGAATGTATATTGAAATGCTGGAGCAGGGAATAGCCTCCACTCCTGAGCAAGAACAGCAATACCTGAGCATTCTCGGCTCTGAGAGTGCTCGGTTATCCGGCCTGATCAACAACGTTTTAGAACTTGCCAAACTGGAAAGAAAACAGCGTAATTTTCATCTCCAGGTAGGGGATCTTGATGATGTGCTTACCGAGGTCGAGACGCTTATGGCCCATAAAATAAGGAATGAAGGTTTCACTCTCACCGTCAGCAGGTCAAACATCCCACCTTTTGCCTATGATCGTGAAGTGGTAATTCAAATACTGGTAAACCTGCTTGAAAACAGTTTGAAATTTGGCAAGAAAGCAGCACAGCGAGAAATAACCATTACGGCGGACACCGTTGATAAAGGTGTGCGTCTCGCCGTAGCCGATACAGGCCCCGGCATACCCCGTCATGCTCTTAAAAAGATCTTTGCCGATTTCTACCGGGTGGATAACGCCCTGACCCGAACCACTGGGGGCACCGGCATCGGTCTCGCCCTCGTCGAAAAGTTTGTCTCCGCTTTGGGCGGTACCGTCCAGGCCACGAATAATGAGAAGTCTGGATGCACTATCACCATTATTTTACCGGCATGAACACTACATCACCAAATCTACCACTGTACGCACACAGTAAAATATGAAGGAATTCCCAAAATAGGGCGGACGAAATCACATTCATCGAAGCCACATTGTTTTTTGACTGGTTTGATCTGGGTACTATTGATCGAGAATTTTACGCAGATATACTGAAAGATCATTGAGTCGAAAGGGTTTTTGCAGGAAACCACAGCAGCCTCTCGCCATTACAGAGATGGCATACTCTGTTTTCGAGTAGCCGCTGGACAATAGTACAGGCATATCCTGATTGAGTTCCAGCAGCTTGTCAAGTGTTTCTCCTCCATCCATCCCCGGCATGATTAAATCAAGAATGACAAGATTGATCTGCTCATTGTTGTCTCGCATAATATCAATGGCATTCTCACCATTTTCTGCCAGCAGAACCGTATACCCCAGAGTCTCAAGCATTTTCTGGCCAACTTCACGAATCATCAACTCATCATCTACAAGAAGAATTGTTTCTTTTCCTCGAACGACATCCAAATCAACACGAGTTGATAGTTCAACTGCCTCGGTTGAAAAAGGCAGGAAAATTCTAAAGGTGCTGCCTTCACCTGGACGACTTTCCACTGTAATTATACCCTGATGATTTTTGGCAATACCATATGCCGAAGCCAGGCCAAGTCCTGTCCCTCTTTCTTTTTCTTTGGTCGTAAAAAATGGATCAAACACCTGCTGCCTGGTTGTTTCATCCATACCAATACCGTTATCGGTTACCGCAATACAGCAGTATTGCCCTGGTTGCAGACCATGAAGATCAGCATCCTCCTGTTCAAGAAGAATCTGGCCGGTTTCGATATAAAGCTCACCTCCTCCTGGCATCGCCTGCCAGGCGTTAATGAAAAGGTTGAGTAGAACTTGTTCAATCTGGCTCTCGTCAATTTTGGCCTTAAGTGATGTTTCATGAAAAAGAGTTTGAATAACAAGTTCCTTTTTCGTACGGCCAAACATCTCGCAGCTTTTATTGACGAGCACATTCAGGTCTACTACTTTTACGAGATAAGTCCCTCCCCTGGCAAAACCAAGAATCTGCTTGGTCAAATTGGATGCACTCTTAACATGTTCTTCAATGAATCTCGCATGTTCCATCACCGGATGAGTGGATTCTACTACAGTTCCAATAAGCGAAGTTCTCCCCTGTATACCCATCAGCAAATTGTTGAAGTCATGCGCAATTCCACCAGCTAGTGTGCCGATGGACTCCATCTTCAACGCATGCTGGAGTTTATTCTCCATCTCTTTAACCAGGCTGATATCGGTGGCGATTCGCAGCATGACATACCTGCAGTCGGTCCACTTAACCGCTCTGTCTGAAATAACAAACCACCTACCACTTTTAGCACTGTGTACTTGCCAGGCCATGGCCTCTTTAGGAGTACCGTTCTCATCAATATATTTCTTTTTATACTCACCAATTTCCTTCTCCTTATCAAAGTAAAAAACATCCCTGAAACTGCTGCCCACCAAATCGGAACCAAGTTCATCCTGCAAACTTTTGTTCATAAATAATATCTTGCCACTTTCCAGGTCTGCGGCATAAATCATCGCATCAACACTGTCCAGAACAGTTTTCATTGTCTGGTGGGAATCGTGTAAAGCTTGCTCCGAAGCCATTCTCTCAAGCATTTCGGTATAGAGCTTTGTATTTGCTTCCACCAGGTCCGCAGTTCGTTTCTCAATCAGTGATTCAAGATTTCTATTGGCTTCTGTAAGAGCCTGGAGAAGATACACATTATCATATTTGGCAATGGTCATTTCTGTTGCACGGCTGAGAAGCGGCAACATGGAGTTAAGACGTACTTCGTTGTCTTTATCAACCATGAAAACAAAAACACCCTTACCAACAGCCTGACACGAAAATGGGATCAAGGCGGCATGCCCTGGCTGAAAGGTGTCATTGGTAAAACTCACCTTGAATTCTTTACCGGTCGCAACGACGAAAGGCCCTCCGTTCCCTTTTTGTAAAACATCTTCAGAAAACTGAAGGTACCTCCATTTTCTTGAGTGGATGAAAAACTGGCGTAACTGCACAACTGTTCAGTCTTGCCGCCAGTACATTTAACGCATGCAACAAAAGGTAATGATTTTAATATCGATATTTTCTCCAGGGCATTATCGAGTACTTCGTTACATGTGGTAGCCGATTGTGTGGACTCCGAGATAAGTCCAAGAAGTAATGAATCTTCAGCTCTCTCTGTAAGCTGGCTGTTTTCTTCATTCAGAACACGAAGAGTATGTTCAAGTGACTCAATTTTTTTTTGCAATTCAGAACTCATCGTTGCCTTTGAAAAATTGCAGCATTTTTTCCGAGACGAACTGGGGCTCATCTTCTTGAATAAAATGTCCCCCCGTGTCTATTTTCGCAAGAATAGTGTTGGGAATATTCTCTGCAAGTTTCTCTGCAATGACACCGCTAAGGTAAGGATCACCATCTCCTCTAATAATGAGAACCGGTAATTTGAGCGTGTGAAGCTTTTCACTTATTTCGGTGAGGTTTTTGTTATCAAGGCTTGCAGCAAAATGGAGAAATGCTTTCCGACCCTCCTGGGTCTTCATGGGAGCCCAAAAGTAGTCCATCAGCTCTTGAGTCAGCGATTCCGGGTGATACAGCCCCCTTCTGACAATCATACGTAATGCGCCGAAATCAAGTGTTGCCATAGCAAACTGGCGAATAATAGGCGTTCGCATGGTAATAATGGGCTGCACCGGCCAGAAATCATAGGCCACCGTATTTATGAGGGTAAGATCAAAGAGCTTTTCCGGATAATTCACAGCAAATATTTGACAGACACCGCCGCCGACATCATGACCAACCAGATGAACTTTACGGATATTCATCTCCTCGAGAAACGATTTCAGCAAATGGGCATGATTTTTAAGGGAGTATTTTCTCGTAAGTTGTTTGCTGGAAAACCCACAACCGGGAAGATCAATGGCAAAAACCTGATATTTCTGAGCAAGAAAGGGGATAATTTTTCTCCAAATAAAAGAATAGGTCGTAATCCCGTGAACAAGAAGCACCACCTCACCTTCTCCAGTTCTGGAATAGGCTATGGAATAACCATCTATCTCAATGGTCGAAAACGATGACTGCGGCATTACTGTGTTACCCTGTGATTCTTGGCTCCCCAGGAGCGAGTCGGAAGATTGCTGTTTTTTCCCAGCTCAAGGCATTTTCGGAAAATCAAGCACAGCCATATGGGTGATATTATGATCATTGATTCTCTGAAAATAACGAAGAGATAAAGGAAAAGAGCTTTCTCAGGAACGCTCCTAGTCTGGTTATGGCCCAATTATTAGTAACATAAAATTATGTTAACTTATTCTTTCATCGGGAATTCTTAAATTCAACTACAAAATTAAAAAGCGGAAAGAAAGAGGCAAATGCAGCTGACAGACATATGAAATATTAGGACGAAGCTGCCTCATCTTACAGGGTAAGCTGTGATCTTACGCATATTGAGTGAACAATCATTAAGATTCACCTCAACATGCAGGAGAGCACCCGGTGCAAACAACACTTCATATAGATACGGGAATAGATGAAGAACAGTTAGTAGAAATTGAAAATAATCTCAGCCGATATGAACGTATTGTCCTGTTTCTTTCTTTCCTTGTTCTAATAGTTTTTTTCGTAATTGCCGCTTGGAGCGGTATTCTTCTCTTCATCGGAAGAAGCGGGGGCGGAGGACCTCTTGGCATGCTCATGAACGCACTGCATATTCAACTCCTCCTATAGCACCTTAAAGAGAAATTACAAAATTGCTCGATCAAAAGAGAACTCAAGCACGGGATCATGAGATTGACTATGTTATCGCCTGTAATATTGTAAAGAAAGTAATGGTGCTGATAAGTCAATTTGATACTCTTTCAAAATCTCTATGAGGTCCCGGATAATGAGGAACGGGTCTGCTGCCACATCCGCCGCTCTTGCCGTGTTGCCGTTTGAAAATCTTTCCGGAGAAGATCGGTATAATTATTTTTCAAGAGAATTGGTGGAAGAGCTCATAATAGATTTATCTCACTTTCCCGCCCTTGAAATCATTTCATCCTACACCTCCAGTCGCCTGAATGATGCCGATCTGGACGAAACAGAAGAAGCCAGAAAAATTAACATTGATTACCTACTCAAAGGAAGCCTCCACCTTCAACCGGATTCGATTCGTTTAACGACCCAATTAGTTGATACCGACAATCGAAAAATAATCTGGGCAGAACGCTTTGACTCTCCCCTAGATTCAATTTTTGAAATCCAGAAAAATATAGTTGAGCGCGTGGTCTACACTATATCAGCAGAGGTTGATAATAACCTGCTCAAGAGCGCCAGAGTAAAGCCTGTGACCAGTCTTGCCGCCTATGAATGCTGGCTCCGCGGTATGGATCGCCTACGTCTCGGCACTCTGGAATCGGACCATGAAGCCAGGGAATTTTTCAATCAAGCTCTAACAATTGATCCCAATTACAGTCGGGCCTATGTCGGCCTGTCACTGTCCCATTTCAATGAGTGGAGTTGCCAGCTTTGGGAGCTCTACGAACAGTCTGAAGCAAGCGCGTATCATTATGCAATAAAAGCCTTCCAACTTGACGAAAGTGATCATATCGTTCAAATGATTCTTGGCCGTATTTACATCTACCGAAGACAGTTTGATGAAGCCGAATATCATATAGACAGATCTCTTGAGCTCAACAGCAATGATGCCGATGCTCTCGTCCAGCTGGCAACCTGCATGGCGTTTCTCGGCAGGGCTGCAGAGGGTGAGAGATTATTTCAAAAAGCACTTCGACTCAACCCATACCGCAATCTCTGGTATTATCAATACGGTTCGTTCACCTATTTTGTTCAGAAAAAATATGCATTAGCCATCGAGATGGCTCTCAAACGCCAAATCGACAAGGTGTGGGTGGATTTACCCGGAGAAATAGCCGCAGCCTATGCACATTTGGATGAGCTCGATATGGCCAGGCAATATTTGCATCTTTTTATAGAGGAGTTTACCCAAGCGATTAACAAAGGCAAAAAGACCAATGCCAGGGAAATTATTGACTGGCTGAAGCAGGCTAACCCCTTCCGTTACAAGGAAGATATTGCTTGCTATATTGAAGGGCTTCAGCTTGCTGGCTTGGAAGATGTTTGCACCTCGACCATGCGGGAAGCACCCACACCTTTTCAGCCATCTCAGCTGAAATCGAGATCAATATTTAAAAAAGAACAGGCAATATGGCACTTTGAGTTTGATGGTCTTGAAACAACAATGCCAGATCTCAAAGGTTTCCATGACATCTCATCGCTCCTTGCTGCTCCGGAAATTGAAATTCACTGCACAGAACTTATGGGCTCTGAAGGAAGTATGGCGGAAAACGATTTTGCTATTGATGGGCAGGCCAAATCGGCATATAAAAAGCATATTGATGATTTACAACAGGATATTGAAGCAGCTGAACAAAATAACGATATTGGCAGAAAAGAAGCACTTCAGAAAGAATTAGACCAGGTGATTGATCACTTGGCAAAAAATCTTGGCCTGGGAAAGCGTTCCCGACAATTGAAGTCTCCAACCGAACGTGCAAGGGCGGCGGTTACCCTAAGAATTCGCAGCGCGGTCAAAAGACTGACTGAGCACCATCCTGCATTGGGAAAGCATCTTACCAACTCGGTGCGAACGGGTGTGTTCTGCAGCTACTCCCCAGAAACCCCAAGAGAATGGATACTCCGCTGAACATATTTAACCGCTTTTCCCCTGTTTCATATCTCATTTTGATACCAACTGACAAAACGGTCTGGATCATTTCTTAACGCCTCAATAATCATTCCTGTTATAACTGCCATTTATTACAAGTCTTACAATGTAATGTCGGTTTTTACGCCTATTGGGTGAAATGACCAAACACCTCAACCGGTATTGTGTTTATTTCAGAGGTCTTCACTTTTACTAAAAACAGAAGCATCCCAAAACTCTTTGAAAGGACCATATCATGAAAACATATAGAAGAGATTTATCACTGCTTGAAGAGAGAATCTTTCTCACCGATGGCGGTCTGGAAACAACGCTGGTCTTTGACCATGGTTTTGACCTCCCTGAATTTGCCTCGTTCACCCTTCTCAAGGATAAGAAAGGAAGAACGGCTATGCATGATTACTATCTTCCTTATATTGATCTGGCAAAACAAAACCAGTTCGGCTTTATCCTTGAAAGCTCCACATGGAGAGCCAGCAAGGACTGGGGGGAAAAAATTGGTTACAACACGCAGGATCTGGAAAAAGCCAATTATGAAGGCATTGAGCTTCTCGCCAATCTCCGGAAAACTCATGAGAACAACACTACCCCCATACTAATAAGCGGCTGTATTGGTCCACGAGGTGATGGCTATATACCTGCTGTAAAAATGGACCCATGGGAAGCCCAGCAATACCATAGCGCCCAAATACAAACGTTAAGTAAAACGGAAGCCGACCTTATTTCTGCTTTTACCATTAATTATTCAGAAGAGGCTATTGGCATAACTCGAGCCGCCCAGCAATTTGAGATACCAGTAGTTATTTCCTTTACTCTTGAAACCGACGGTAGATTGCCTTCCGGACAGCCTCTGAGTGCGGCAATTGAAGAGGTCGATCAAAAAACCCAGAATGGCCCTGCATATTACATGATCAACTGTGCTCACCCCACTCATTTCAAACATGTTCTTTTAACTGATGCAGTGTGGAAAGAGAGAATCTACGCCATGAGAGCAAACTCCTCATGTAAAAGTCACGCTGAGCTCGATGAATCAGAAGAACTAGATTCAGGAAACCCCGCAGAACTTGGCTGTGAATATCAATATCTTATTGGGCTCCTGCCAAACCTCAATATTTTTGGAGGCTGCTGTGGGACTGATATTCGTCATTTGAGGGAGATCTGCTGGAGGATAACTGAGTCTGCAAAAAACCAAATCATTCCTGTTGGTGCATAAAGGCTCAAGCAAATCCGGAAAGATTTACAAGAAAAATCAATTTGCTGTGTTTTAAAGAAGTATCGATATATCGGCAGATAAAAAGGGGATCAGTATTTGGCAACTTTTTATCCGATTAGAGAAACTGAATTTCAACAATGCAGCAGCATCCCTTTTTCTTCACAAACTGAAGAATTAAGGGATGTTTGCGGCCAGGAGATTATTGATTTTTTCCTGGTTCAGGAGCGGATTTTATCGATAACTGAGAACAGTGGAAAAATTAATTTTGCAAGAAAAATCACAACGTTGCCAATTGGTCTGATCGGTTGTAAATAATATTTCAAATTTTCCCTTTGACCAATATATTTATAACCCTGTTTGGTAATATTATTTATGCTGGCAACATTCGTCTCATCTACTATTCCAAGGAGCACATGACATGTTTTATCCCGGCTGCATATTTCCTTTCGTCTCGCCACAAGTTTGGATCCAATGCCCTTATGCCAATGTTCTTTTTTTACTATTGTCCAGGATCTAACAACTCCGTATTTTTTCTCCACACCGGCAAGGGCTATCAGTTTGCCTTCTGAATATTCAGTGATGAGGAAATATGCATTCATCATCCTTTTATATGTGAGGGGAAAATGAACGAGTTCTTCATCGAGGCTCTCAAAAAACTCTCGTAGTTCACTGTCGCTGAGGTTCACTTTTTAATCCCCTACTGGAAAGAATACTTCATATCAAACGGCAAAACCTTTATTGGTGAAAAAGTGATTCTCTGTGAGTCATATATCATAAAATTCCAAATATCCAAGAAAACAATATTTTCATCAAAAAATAGCCTCATTTCATAAACGGTATTGCAGAGAAAGTCAAAGCTCTCTGTGTCCATTTTTATAAAAATACTACCTTAAGACTATACTGTTAGGCGAAGAAGTCATATCCCCAGAATTGCCCCCCTCTTAATCAAAAGACATCAGCCAAGAGTTTGTTTTATTTGCAAATGTAACAATTGCCCGACATCACCAATTTGACAGCAACCGGTATCGTCCACATTATGTAGTTGAGGTCTCACGAATAGCCAAACCAGCCCAGAGGGTCCAGTTATGAAATGTTTTTCTTTGCTCATTTTTCTTCTCTTCGTTTTACCCCTTAGCATTGCAGAAGCTGAGAACAGAAATCATTCGTTGAAATCAGAAATCATGGAGACATCGAGTCACCACAACCACAATTCATCGAGAAAGCATTTCAGGTCGTTACAATACCATGGTTCATTTAGTGGTCAAAATCACTTTTTCCTGTATGTGGATGGATACCATATCTCACCGTATCTCAGATATTACCAACCTCATCCAAAACAGGTAGTTATTCAAAATGAAAACCAACCAATTGTAGTGCGGGAAAAAACCATAATAAAGACTCGATATGTACCAGCGGAGAAAGAACCTGCCCCTCGTCTCTGCGGGGGTGAGACGATTTACCAGAGGGACAGGACAACAGGCGAACTAATAATTCGTTATGTTACTCCGGCAACTGACTGCTAGTCGCCTCTTTGCTGCCATAGCGGTAATATTGGAATACTTCCGGGGCCTCACTCAACCCCAAACACTTTTTTCAATAATGCCGTAGTCTGTTTTGCGGGATTTTGACGGATATCTGCCTCCTCCTCTGCCAGATAATGAAAAATCCCTTCCAAACCTTTCTGTAAAACATGTTCAGTAAGGTTGGCCTTGACATCCGGAACCAGAGGAATGTTTTTATATTGTTCTATAAATCGATCATATGCATTAACAGCTCCCACCTGGGCTAGCGTTTTTTCTACGATAGGCTTCATCTCCAGTTTCAGCGGCTCAGACATTTTTCGCTGAAAATATTGTGTCGCTGAGTCCTGTGGCCCATTATAAATTGCATTCAAGTCCTCAAAGGTTATCTCTGTAATCGCCTGAAAAAACAACTCCTTGGCTTTTGGAGTGGCAGCTTCTGCTGCTCTGTTCAACTTGAGCTCCAAATCATCGGTAAGTGCCGACATACCTATTTGGTCCAACAACGATTTTACCGTTTGCAGCCGTTCAGGAAGAGGAATATGAACAACAGGGTCTGCGTTAAACCCACCTGTGGCGCCAAGCCGGTCAACCACCTTTTCCGTACCAATCCGTAAGGCTTGTTTGAACGCATCCCGTATGTCAGAGGTCGTGAGCTCCGATCCACCTGCTGCTGCACCCTCGCTCTGACTCTCTCCGCTTATACTTTTAAGGATATCAACTCCTGTGTCCCACCAGGAGCCTTCGGCCAAAACCAGGCTCGATGGCCAGATGCAAAGAAACAGCAGCAGAACAATCTTCATCAGATAATTTTTCATAGATCAGCCTTAAAGATAGTTGGAATGTAAAAACGTTTTCGCTAAACGCATAAATGATTTTTTCACAAAAAATCGCAAGAAAAATACATACCAGTTGATCGAAAGGATATGCTCTTTCGATACAGCCGTAATAATAACGACTAAGGTTAGATCGTGAGAGCGCAGCGAACCACAATCTAACCTTAGTCGTTAGCCATTGTTATTATTGACAAAGAAGTACTTTTCTAACGAATAATTTACAAGAATAATCAAAGGTACAAATATAAGTCCGTATATATGACCGAATATCACATATGCAAACCCTCGTAAAAATAAACCAATAATAGACTCGAATTCATTTAATTGATCTAATTCTTGCCATATATTTTGAAAAGTAAACGAGTAACAAAATACCAAGAAACTAAAATAAAAAAATAGGCATTTTACTTTCCAAGTTTTCGCTTTGTTTATAAATGGGTACTGAAATAAAATTATAGCAAAAGCAGTAATAAAAATTTGAGCATTTAGGTTGTCAAAATCTGTTAATAAGCCAGTTACTGCGATACAGCTCAGTACTGTAATTAACTCAACTTTCGGACTTACGAAGAAGACAAAGAAAAAACCGCTCAACATACTGAAATATTGAGACAAAAAGATTGAAGAGCTCTGACTTATGATATATAGTGGATTTGCGAAAAACACAATAATATCAAAAAGAAAGAGCT
>JBNKDO010000006.1:0-160637 GCA_050288305.1 Desulfocapsaceae bacterium
GCATGAGCATTTGAATGCCGGTCGTAGCCTGGGCTTTCTTGGTAATATCCGCACCCGTAGTATGAGCTGTATGAGAGAACGTAGCCTTTTGGCATTGCCATGCAGAAAGCCATAATCCCAGACCCTTCTGAATCCGCGGGGTAAGACATGCTGCACCACCAGATGTAAAAAGTCTTCCTCCTTCAGCGTCCGATATTTGCTGTTGCCGGTGTCGTTGTCAATATATTTGAAAGTGATACAACCATTGGCATTAGCAACAATATAGATAATCCTTTTAAGAGAACATTTCATTGAGCTTTACCCATCACCCACGGCCACCCTCCTATATCAACATGGTCTCAAATCACCTGTTAAGATGTAGTTCGTCGCAATTTCATTGCCAGCTTCTCATATTTTCACAATATTTGAATACATTAAACCATCGTTTGTTGCTAAAAGACGAACTCTCATTAAGAAGTGTATTCGTAGTCCTCGGTATTGCCTTATTGATGATTGCAATATTTATTTCAATTTACACGAGGACTCAGGTTGAAAACGCCGGATATTACTATTACGATGATGCAACCAATCTCAGCGTGATTTATAAAACTCTGGTATATACCAAGGACACGACAATCTGTAATCAAATCGTCAACCACAGGAGATAAAAACTTAGCCTTTCATGAACCTAAAAAAAATGAACATTGAACCTAGAATCGAGATGGTGGAGCCTAAAAAACTCATTGGTATTCCAATGGAAATGTCACTATCGGAGAATAAAACCGGTATGCTTTGGCAAATGTTTATGCCAAGACGCAATGAAGTTAAAAATAGATTGTCCAAAGATTATTTTTCTATGCAAACTTATGAAAAAAATTGGACTTTCTCTCCACATAAGCCATTTCAAAAATGGGCAGCTGTTGAAGTTTCGGAGTTTTCGGAAGTTCCAGCTGGCATGCAAACTCATGTATTAAATGGTGGCTTATATGCCGTGTTTATTCATCAAGGTCCTGCCGCTACAGCACCGACAACGATGGAATATATATTTGTAAAGTGGTTACCAAATTCAGATTACAGGCTTGATGATAGAGAGCATTTTGAAATTCTACCAGAAAACTATAATCCGTTAGATGAAAAGGCATGTGAAGAAATATGGATTCCAATTATATGCCAATAAGTTTTAGTTAAACTCTCACCATGGTCCCAGAAGTCAACCTTATTTTCGGACCATCACTCCCCTCCTAACGAGATAGCCTGAGTGAAAGAATCGTTGACAATCCAAAATTGAGAAAACAGTAGGAGGATAAGAGGAGAAAATCTTGCAAGATCAGGGTGAAATGGCTACGATGGCATTCACAATTGGAGTGTTTTTGGGCAGAAAACTTACTTCTTAGTGCAGCCGTAAAAGTTGGCTATTTATCACCTTGCCGACCTCGTTTACACTCCTAGTGGTTTCATATCTTGCCCGGCAAGACCGTTTTGTCTCAACATTTTCCTGGATAATCAGGTTGTGTTTTGTCTGCTACCGATAAAGGATGACATGCTCGATTACGAAATGACAATTGAAGAGATTTGCGAGCTGTTCTATGAAAAGGTGAAAAGCATTCTTGGGACAATGGTGCCAAAAGAGCAGGTCGAGGATCTGGCACAGGAGGTATTCGTCAAAATAGCCAGAGGGCTGCCGGCATTCGAGCATCGTTCAAAACTTTCCACCTGGATTTATCGAATTGCGGTAAATACGGGTCGAGACTGGCTTCGAAGTATTAGAAGAGAATCGGACAAGCGAGTACTCGACATCGATATTGACTGCCAAACGGTATCTTTCAGCACTATGTCAAAGTGTGATAATAGTGGTCCCGTGCGCCATTTGATTCATCTGGAAATGACGAGTTGTATCCAGGAGCAGATCAATAAACTACCTGAAAAGTACCGGTCCGTGATTATGCTCAATTCACTTGATGATCTGACTCAGGATGAAATAGCGGAAATACTCGATCTCAGCCTAGAGACAGTCAAAGTCCGTATTTATCGGGGCAGAGAGAAGCTTCGCAAAATTCTCGAACAACAATGCCGGTTCTATATAGATCAAACCAGTGGCTCACTGGCCTGTGACCGCAAGTATCAGCAGTAGATAATTTCATTGTAAGAATACTTTCCCCTAAAAAAGTTGTAACTCATATCTACCCTTCTTCGTCTAAACATGTTGTGTCCGGAAGGCTTAGTACATGGTGACATGTGGCGTGCCGGAAAATCAACAAAGAGACAAATTTTAAGAAGGAGAAGTGTATGTCTGTTAACAAAACAACAACCATTACCTTGAGTGAAACCAACCATCATTGCCCAATCGGCGAACTCGTGGGAAATCAGAACCTGGCCGAAAAGAAGATTCCGGTTTTGTCATGCGAAGGTGCATGCATTCGTGGTGAAATTGCCCGTTTGGCTGCAAACCTGATAGCCAGGAAGAAGGGTTATGGGCGAGCATGCCACGGTGAATTACTAACCGTACCGCAGTCGGCAATCGCCCAATGGGTTAGACAATCAGAACAGGTCGTGTTGATTGACGGTTGTTACCTGAATTGCCACGGTCGGCTTCTGGAACATATAATCGATCGGGAAAAACTGAGACGTTTTGACGCTATGGCGCACCACCAGAAATACAGCGATATATTCGATTATGATGATGTACCGGCTGATCAACGCATTGAGACTGCCCAGGAAGTGGCCTCGTGGGTTGTTGAACAGCTTGCCGGTTCACAACAGGTAGCCATTTCCTCTTGTAGAATCGACAGGCCCTGCTGTTGTGGTTGATATGCATATCGTGGTCTTGTCACATTCCGGATGCAATATATCGTAGCGGGGCAGTCAGAAGAGAGCGGAATAGAGAACCGTACTGAAAAAAAATACATGAGGAGTTGAAGAAAATGTTGCTTACCGGATACACATTGGAAATATTCAAATCGAAATGCAATCCCGGGGCTACGGGAGTACATTGTTTCGCCCATCTGGACAGTGATATCAGTGCCGTTCTCCCCTATCTGAACTCATCCTTGGGTGGGTTCAGGTATACCGATGAGCCCCCTTCCTTAACTCTGAAAAATTACGGAAAATTAATTACACTTCATCCACGTAAAATTGCCATAAACGCTTTGCATGATCGGGACGAAGCTGAGACAATTGTTGCCTGGTTACAACGTGAGATAAACGAGACGTGGGAAAAACGCAGTGAAATAGTTCCAAACACTCAATCTTTTGTTCAGCCGGTTTTACTTGAAGTGTTGAAACTGTTGCCGAAAACCAATTGCCAGCTCTGTGGGGTTGGGACCTGCATGGTTTTTGCGTCACGTGTAGTCGATGGGGTATTCGACCAGAACAGTTGTCCGTCTCTTGATGGACAGGGCCGGAAAAGCCTTAAAGATTATCTTGCTTGTTTCTTTACTGAGACGGGTTGACGATCAGACTGTCCGCAAACTGGCAATTGCAAAACAGGATGATTTCAAATACACAGAACTCACTCGGTGATTTCGATTCGCCATGCTCGTTTTCCCCCCCTGCCCGTTTTGCACGACAGGATAATGTCCTTCGCCTAATATGGCCTTCGCTAACTGGATACGAAAGCTATATGCCGATGGCGTCTTTTACCTTTTTCCTTTTTACCTCTTGACTCTATTCCTCTGCTTATTGTAGATATGCAGAGATTAACAATCTTTACACGCACATAGCCAGTTAGGTTTTTATCTGATAACTGTCGTAATTGATTGGTTTAATTCTATTCTGCCTGCACTTAATACTATTTTTATTCTATTTTACGAATCTCTAACATGGGGTACGATATTTCTATGTTTTATAAAGCCTTGCGTTTTTTTAGCTGTTTTGGGGTTTTGATATTTTTTCTAACAGGATGTGCTGGCTTGGGTGGTAATTATTATAGCTGTGAGGATTTTGAGCCTTGGATGGACACGATAAAATCATTACAAGGAAGACATAATCTTGGCCGGCTTAACTCTCTACAAATAGCGCAATTACTTTCACCAGCCTTCAACGATGATGTCTTTAAACCTGTGTTTGGGAAAAGCTATTCTCACCTTAGCCAGGAAGAAAAAAGCAGGATTTATACCAAGCTAAATAAATGTTACCCAAATGCCTGGATACGATTTGGACTGAGTACCCCATTTGTGACTTCCGCCCAGCCAAATCAGAATCAAAAAATCTGGCAAACCTATATTGAACGTGCAAACCGTGATTCGTTTAAAAATATTATTGCAGAAAGAGAAAAGATGGCCAAATGGAATGAACGGCAGAAAAAGCTGAGAAAAGACCTCAGAGAACAAGCAAGAAAGATCGAAAGACGTCCGGATAAAGAGAACCACACCCAACAATATGAAAAAAGGAATTTTGGTTTAGATGAATGCGGACAGTTACCAGAATCCTATCAAAATCATGAATATGGAAATGCCCTTTTTTCCATTGAAAAACCATGTCATCGCCGGCTTTCTTCAGTAGAACAATCATATATTTTAGGAATATCTGATTATTTATTGCATGAATGCGGTTATCCATCTGATTTGAAATCCAGATCAAAGGTTACAGATTTCCTTTTTTCTCATGGCTTTACCGCAACCTTCGGTGGACAATGGGGTAACTCCAGGACCGGAGAAACCACCAAAAGTCAACTTTCAAATTCAGCAGCGGCTATTGTAGGACAAAAAACTGCGAAAGTAATCGGCTGTACCCACCACGGAGAGAAACTTGCCGCCGATATAGTAAAATATATAGAAAGGAAACAACAAGTAACACCTGGAAAACCTAGTTTTGTTGATGGTTGTATAAAGTACTATTCGGGCAGATTTTCTAAAAAGAAATGTGAATGTGCTGCCAATATAGGAAGTTCGGTAATACCAGATATATATGACACAACCTTTTCACCCGAAACAATACATAAGGTTATAGAACTCAACCCGCTCTTGGGGTCAATGTTTACTTTCAAATGCGGGATTACCCGTTATTAGAATATTCCTCAGGGGAGAGATTGAAAATTCTGAGAACGTCTCATGAAGCTTTCTCTTTCTGTTTACATAGACACGCATTACTTCCCTGATTGATATCGGAGTCCATGGTGACGTGAGAGAAAATGGTAATTCTACAAAACCTTCCTCGCCTAGATTTCGTTGAGACTGAAAATACCATGAGATTTATTTGTTAAAAAAACTCTTGCTCTATTCAATTGGATGTTATTCATCGCATTCAGAATTTTTACCTATTCATAAGGTGCTAAATTGTTTCGGTTCCCATATAGTTCGATAAAGCTTCTGTTTCCCATTTTTTCCCTTTGTGTTTTGTTAAACGGGTGTACAAATAATTCTTTGGGAGGACGATTTGCCCGGATAAATGATAACGATCCTCCCTGGGTGGTCCAATTCAAGCGTACATTGGGCCAAAACTGGTACAAAGTAAAATGTTATGGTGTTGATGTAGGACGGGCCAGCAGGGAGAGAAAAATTTCCCGTAAAAACGGCACTATTGTTTATCAACTTATTCATAAAGAGCAATTGCTGCTGCAAATCCATGGAACTACTAACAAGATAAACAATACTGTCATAAAAACCTTCTCCTCTTCTCCTCCGTATCCCCTCCTCTCTTACGATCTCATAGAAATTTCTGGAAAGAACACACGCTCTCTGCATATCAGCCACAAGCAGTCCAGTAATTATGAAATAAGCTTTACTGTTAATGGCAAGTCAAAGCATGATACATTTCTTGCTTCGTCATATTCATTGGAAGAAGAGCTGGAACTTGAAATGTGGGCTGCTTCGGTAACAAATGACAAAGACTTCAAATATATTACTTACTTTAATGACTCAAGGGCCTTATCACCAAAAATCGAAATCCTAAAAGCACACGTAAAACAGATCAGACAAGATACATTTGAGGGGAAAAACAATACCGTTGTCAGTATTGGCATCGAAGAGAACAATGGCCGTGAGAGTCCTCACGATTTTGACCTCACCGGGAAGTTATACTACATGAGTAAAGATGGCTTGTTGCAGTATAATATTCAAGAAACCCAACCGGACCTTCCCACTGGCAAAATTGACCTCTATGTCCACAACATTGTACCGATAACTCAGAATATTGGCCGTCCAGAGAGAATTAAACGATTACATCTCATTGTTGAAGGAAAGAGTGCAACTCTCTTTGAATCAGGTGCTATTCAGAATGTATCGCCTGGAAATGACGATCAACACATCTCTCTCGTAGTTGATACCGTGGAGAACAATAACAGCTTAGCCGATTTATCCACCAATGTTCCCGACAGTAATCCCAGGTTTAACCATCGATCAAAATTCAATCTTCCTGAAATCAGGCAAATGGCAATAGACGCTGTCGGGGATGCTTCAAACAACAGCGCGAAAATCGACAAGCTCGTCAAGTTTGTCGATGAATACATAAGCAACGAATACATATTTGAATCAGATATTCGACAGATACTCAAAGGGAAAAAGGGAGACTGCAGCGAGCATGCCCGGTTGTTTTGTGCGTTGTCGAATTCTATAGACATACCTTGCCGGGAAGCAACAGGACTTGTTTATATGGGAGACTGGTGTAAAGGGTTCGGCTTGCATGCCTGGAACGAAGTCTTTCACAATGGCCGCTGGAGTGCAGTTGATGCAAGCGTGGGCAGTGCCAGAATTTTTCCGATATACATCCAATTTCCAGAGAATCCCCAACGGACTGTCCAAATATTGAATGCTGTACATGAGATGAAGATAGATATAGATAAGGTTGAATTGATTGAACAACACTAGAATTGTATCAGAGGAAAAATAATGAAATCTATAGTCCGTGCGTTTCCAGTTATTTTGTTTTTTTGCATTGTTATTTCAGGATGTTCCATTCCACGTAGAGGGCTTCTTGAGGATAATGTCTTTTTTTCCACTCAAAGCCCAAATGTCCAAATAACTGTCAACCGGGATTTTCTGTACACTAAAGGAAAACTCGGCGAATGGGAACACCAGTTTTTTGATAACGAAAACCATAAGGTGATTTATATTCACCATGTATTGCATAACCCCAATGAAAACAATATTGATTATTTTAATGATCCTGAGCACTGGATCTACAGGTCTTCTGACAATACCGTTGATTTAGAACGTTCTGCTATGAACATTTACGAAAACAAATGGTATGTGCAGGATTTTATTGAACACTCTTCTACCGCATCATGCCACATGGCCCGAAAGCTCAGTACATTTACCTCAATGCATGATCTCTTGCACGTTCTGTATGCCATGGAAATACCACCCTATACGTGCAGTTCCTGGTTATCTACAAAATCCCTGAGTACTTCCCAGAATGAGTTTATTGAAAAATTCAAGAAAGGTTTTAAAGAGGACATCCAAATCGAAAAATACATCGAAAATTAAAACATTCGGAAAATATTAAGCCTCACAGGGGTTTTATCCGGCTCGGCCCTCATGGGCAAAGCTAATGACTATTGTATCTTTATGTGTATCCGACCGACGTATTTTGGGGCGTGTTTTTTCATGCTCTGCTTTTTTGGATATGGCCCTGGGATTGGGTATATGAATTTCTATCTTAATCCACATTGCAAGGATGGCAGTTTTTATATCATATCTTGTAGTTAAGCGAGAATTCCCACATTCTCGACGATAAAATGTCTATAGCCTAAACATATCGATAACAATGGAAATCATTGAATTTTCAAAGAATGGTTGTTAAAACTGTCTAAGTTTGAACGCTCCATCAATACACTATCACCCAAGGAAGATGTTTTCTATGTTCAGGGCGTGGATAAAAAACATTATTTATGCCGGATATGTTGATGAAGATAGTGCTGAAGTCCGTAAACAGATTATCATCAGTTCGCTCTTCAGCCTGATAAGCTTCATACTCCTCATCGGCTACGGTATCGAAATTATAAGCGGTGGCGAAATGAAACTGGCCGCCGTGGTTCTTTCGGCAGCCATTGTCAGCGGATGTAATTATCTTTTTCTATGTAAAACAGGTAATTACAATATTTCTTCTCTTGTTATTCTACTGATGACGACCCTGCTCTGCCTCTATCTTCTATGTACAGGTGGCAGTCAAAATACAGGGCCTATGTGGTTGTTTGTTTTACCTTCTCTCATTTTTTACATACTCGGGCTTTTTCGTGGTTTTCTTTTTACCAGCATCTTGTTTGTCGTTGTCGTTTACATCACCCTTTATCCAGACAATGTTTTATTGCATACGGCGTACTCAACAATTTTTATAGAGCGTTTCCTTGGTGCATTCTTCTCTATAAGTTTTCTCTCTGTTGTTCATGAATACTCCCGTGAAGATGGGCGAAGGGAGCTACTTAACCTCAGTCGAAAGCTTGATTATCTCTCCAGAAAAGATGAACTGACCGGGCTTTCGAACCGCAGAGATATGTTTGAGAGCCTGCGTAATGAATTGGGACGATTTGAACGAAGTGGCAAAAATTTCAGCGTGCTGATAGCTGATATTGATAATTTCAAACTTGTCAATGACAGCTATGGTCATGAGTGCGGGGACCATTGTTTGAAAGAAATTGCCAGAGTCCTCACAGAAAACACTCAGAAACGAGATTCTGTGGCTCGCTGGGGTGGAGAAGAATTCCTTGTTTTTCTGCCGGAAACTTCAGGTCAACCTGCCAAAACCACAGCAGAAAGATTGCGTATTGCCATTGAGAACCTTGTTATTACCTATGAAGAAAATTCAGTCTCAGTAACTGCCAGCATTGGCGTTGCCGAATATCAGCCCGGTCAAACATTGAACGCGCTGATAAATCAGGCAGACAAACAACTCTATCTCGCCAAAGGCAAAGGTCGAAACAGGGTGGAAATGGCTGCAATCTAATTGCCCTGCAGCACATTTATCCTGGATTTTTCCTTAGGAAATCAAGGACCAAAACTCACGCTCAGCAGTGTACTCTCTCACTCATTATCAAGCGCCATCTTCACGGCCGTGGCGGCATGTATGGGTGTTGTGTCATAAAGACGGGTCCTGACGTCACCTGGCTGGATCAGCATGCCAATTTCAGTACATCCAAGAAGAACGGCCTCGGCACCTTGAGCTTCCAATAATTCAATTATACGAATGTACTCCTGTTTGGCTGCCGGCGTTATTTTACCACGGCACAACTCTTGAAAGATAACAGCATTAACTATGTTTCTGTCCTGCTCATTCGGAATAAGTACATCTATATCATATCCTGTTTTCAGCCGCTCTCTGTAGAATTCCTGCTCCATGGTAAACGAAGTTCCCAAGAGGCCTACCCGGCCAATATCATCAGTAGTCAGGGCCTGCCCTGCGGCATCAGCAATATGTAATAGCGGAATAGTTACCCGGCTTTCAATGGCAGGGGCAATCTTATGCATAGTGTTTGTACAGATTAGAAAAAAATCGGCTCCGGACCGTTCGAGTCCTACTGCGGCATCTCCAAGCTGGGTCCCAATTTTCTCCCAATCTCCTTTTAGCATAAGGCTCTCCATCGGTCCAAAATCGATACTATGAAGAACAATTTTTGCTGAATGAAGCCCACCGAGATTAGCCTGTATACCCTGATTCAAGGCTTTATAATACTCTAAGGTTGACTCCCAACTCATTCCACCAAGCAGACCTATGGTTTTCATGTATTTTGTCCCTGTTGTTATATTTCTATAAATATTGCCAGCTTGAGAATTTAGGCTTTTTCCAAAATGGCAACACGTGATTCGTGAAAAGTACCGCCGCGTCCCATATCAGTTAGATTCTGGGAGGCAAGATCATTAATACCGGAAGGATGTGCAATTGATTCCCAGAATAGGCCCTCGGCAACAAGCAGCCCCTTTTGGGTGTCAGTGGTTACTTTAGCTTTCCTTCTCACCCACCCTCTATCATTATAAAGGGTTATGATATCCTCATCATCAATTCCGTGGACTTCGGCATCATGTGGATGGATAAGCACCTCTCCAGGCATACCATCGTAGCGTTCACCAAAAGTAGAGTTGAGCAAATCCAGATGCGGCGGAGCAATAAGTTTGAAAGGATATCGTGCCAAATAATCGGCATTATCAAATTCATTGCCGTCAATAATGCAGGGAACCACTGGCAATGACGGGTCAGATGTCTCAACAAAGCTGTAGCGTTCTTTGCCGCTACCATAGAGAGGCTGGCCTTTTCTTGCTTTTGTTGATAGATAGGCCCTGCCATATTCAATTGCGTCAAGCTGAAAGGTTGCAGGAAGTCCTTCGACGGTGGCCAGATAATCAACCATTCTCTCTTCAATGGTTTGTCTAAAAGGTGTCTCTGTATAGCCAAGTTTAGCCGCAAGCTCCTGAAAGAAGTCGAAGTTGCTTTTAGCCTCCCCGACAGGTTCAATGACAGCATCTGCAACAGACATATAAAAATGGCCATAGCCGGTAAAAATGTCCTTATTTTCAAGGAATGTGGTTGCAGGAAGAAGAAGATCTGCATATCTGGCTGTCGGAGTCATAACCTGTTCATGAACAACCGTAAATATATCTGATCGTGCGAGGGCTTTACGCACCAGACTTCCATCCGGCGTAACCGAAAGAGGATTGGAATTATAGATAAACAGCATCTTTATTGGAGGAGACGCCGTATGCAGACAATTGCCTAACTGTACCATGTTGAACATACGCGTCTTTGTTTCGGCAAGTGAATTCCAGGTGAGTTTTTGCGGGTCTCCTTTGTAGGCTCCTGAGGTCAGCAACACTCCTCTCCCCTCCGCACCGTCAAAAAGGCCCAATGCCGCGGCAAGAGAGGTAATCGCTCTAATGCCCATGCCAGCCCAACTGTTCCTGGTCATACCCATGCCAAGGCGGATAAAACACTTTGGTGTATCAGCCAAAAGAGCTGCAAGTTTCTTGACAAGATCTTCAGGTACACCACTTCCCTGTACGAGTTCAGCAAGATCTGCTTTATGAAGATATTTGTCAAGTTCTGCAAACCCTATCGTTGATGAATCAATAAATGGACGATGAATCCGCTTCTGTTCACAAAGAATTTTGAGAAGTGCCAAGGCGAGAGCGGTGTCTCCTCCGGGTTGAACCTTGAGGTGGATGTCTGCCGATGCACCAGTAATATTACGATAGGGGTCTATAACTACGAGCTTTGCCCCACGCTTCTTTGCCTTGGCAACATAAGGCCAGAAATGCAGGTTGGTTACTTTGGTATTACTACCCCAGATTATAATGAGGTTCGCCTCTGCAGCGATTTCCGGACATGCCCCCGGCACATCTCCGCAATGACTTTTCCATCCGGCCTTGGCAGCGGTCGAGCAGATTGTCTCCTCAAGTCTGGAAGTGCCTAGTTTATTGAAAAGCGGATATCCCGCAAAACGATTTACCATCCCCATATTTCCGGCATACACAAAGGGAAGAATGGCCTCACCGCCATATTCTTTTATTGTGGCGGTAATCTGATTTGTGAGAATAACGTAGGCCTCATCCCAGGTTATCCTGGCAAATTTCGCATCACCCTTTTTGCCGACCCTTTTCATCGGATAATAAATCCGTTTCTCCGAATACACCCGCTCGTGGTAGCGTTTCATCTTTCTACAGATGATTCCCTGTGTATATGGGTGTTCTACATCTCCAGCAAGGCCAACGACTTTGCCGTCTTCAATGGTGGCAATCATGGCACAGCTGTCAGGACAATCTAAAGGACAGATTGTCTTTTTATGGATTTTACGATGTTCACTCATTAAAAAGTCCTTATACAAAAGAAAAATCGAGATGACTTCTTGAAAATAAAAAAATCCTCGACTTCACAGAGCACTGCTTTTGAATATTGATGAAATTTCAATTCTACTTAGCTGCCTCAGGTTGCGGTTCAAAAGCGCCATGTTCAGCTTCGACAAGCGACCTATCAACGAGTCCGTCATTAAAGAGCAGCATTTGCAGAAGCCAGGCGTATGAAAGAACGGCAACAATTGAAACCGGCGGATAAAAATAGCCAACAGGACAAAGAACGGCAACCGTCAACCAATGCAGCATAATAACTTTACGGGAATGCAGCTTAATTGGAAAATCTCCATGCCTGCTGATGACGGCAAGACCGCTAAGATTCCAGCCGTACAGGGCTGTAAAACCATGAATCCTGAGGAGCGGAACGGCCTCTGCTGGATCATAACTATCCGAAAACGCAAGAAAGATATAGATTATTCCGGTAATAGAAGTGAATAATAAAAATAATATTCCGGAAGTAAGAAATGTCTTTTGTTGCAGACGTATGCCTTCATGCCAATAGAGATATAAAACAAGGGCAACTGTACAAAAGAGGGTAATGGAAATCGCAACCTGCGGTATATATACCTGGGCCAGGATAAAGATAAAAAAGACAATAACACCAAGATTGATGGTCCAGAACACAGATTGCTTCAGTGAGGAGATGAGAAGTATTTTATCCTCCTTCATCAAGGCAAAAATGACCGACATACTGATGAGCGAAAGAGGAAACGAAAAACCGAGGAAGAAAGTATCAAGTTTGAGTTTTTCCAGCGTTACCCAATGAGTATACACATCATTTAGAATTACAGGACTTGAAATAAGCAAACCAAGAGTGAGACAGAGCAAGGCCGCCTGATGAAATTTTCTCGACACACTTTCACGAACTGTAAATAATCCTATGGGAAGAATACTGCCGAATCGATCAATGCGAACACTCTCGATAATGAGGGCGAGAAGTACTGGAATTACCAGGGTAATCGCATACCAGTGAAAAAAGGCACTGAAGGCAAATAATAACGATAATCCAAAGAAAAATTTTCCCCTGATCGACAAAGTTTTCTCCTGTCGGTCCTCAGTGAAATATACGAGCAGTGTACCACCACTGCACAGATTGAAAAGAAAGATATGCAGTCTTTCAAAATTCAGTATCGCTGGATCCACCAGATGATGCATAAAACCGCAGGCAAGTGCGATCGTCATGGTTGTCATTAAAACTATTTTTAACCAGCTGCTCACGCTCTACTCTCCCTCTCTAAGCCCGTGACGGGGATAAATTTTCCTAACATGGCAGTTAATGCCTCATCCAGTGAGGAGTGTCTAAAGACAAAACCGGAATCCTGTAGTTTTCGGGAACTTGCCCGGCAACCTGACAATAGTATGTCTCTGGCCATTTGTCCATAAATTGCCTTCAGAAGCATCGTCGGTACCGAAAACAGTAATGGACGTCCGGAAATTTCGCTAAGCTTTCTCATAAAAGCGGCATTGCTGACCGGATTAGGAGCACAAATATTTACAGGGCCATGCAGACTCTCACAACACATTGCATGATAGATGGCAGAGATGGTATCATCTGTGGAAATCCAGCTGATATATTGATTCCCTAAGCCAAAACTGCGGATAAGACCAAGGGGTGAGGTGGACAAGAGGCGCTGCAAAGCGCCGCCCTGAGGTGACAATGAAACCCCGATCCGCATCAGGACTGTGCGAATTCCTGCATTTTTAGCAGGTACAGCAGCCTCTTCCCAGAGCCTGCATACTTCAGCGATAAAGTCATCTCCACCTGGAGAAGTTTCTGTTAGTATCGTGTCTCCTGTATCACCGTAATAGCCAATGGCTGAAGCACTGAGAAACACTTGGGGAGGAGTAGACTTGGCTGCAATTTTCCGGGCCAATATGGAGGTTCCTTTGGTTCGCGATTCGACAATAGCCTTTTTCTTCTCGTCGGTCCATCGACCAAGGCCAATATACTCTCCGGCCAGATGAACGACCGCATCAAAATCTGGAAGATCATCAATTTCTCCCCTTTGCGGATTCCAGTACAATTCGTTTTTATCTGGTTCTGGTTTTCTACGCACCAGCGACCATACTTCATGCCCACCGGTGGTAAGCAACGGTCTTAAGGCTCGGCCAAGAACACCGCTTGCTCCCGAGATAAGTATTTTCAAAGGTTTTTTCCCACACTGCATATGCAGCTGCAGATCTGCAGTAAGCACCCGGCGTCGATGTTCAAAGGTTCGCTGCAGGGTAGTATCAACATGCCGTTTAATAAAGGAAGGCAGCAAAAAATGAAAAGGCAGGGAATATTCTATCCTGTCTTCCAAGAGTGATTTTTCTCCATCGGCCTTAAAAATATGAGTATGCGACCATGAAGAAAATGGTCCCTTGTGCTGAATATCGCGAAATTTCTGACCAGGCAGATTTTCTATATGATGAGCAATCCAGCGAAACGGGATAGGGCCAGCATGCATGCGTAACTCAACTTCACCACCTGGATCGAGATCACCTTTTCTGCGAACTACAGTAGTTTTCTCCCACGGAGGAATAAGCCTTTCAAGAGCACCGTTTCGCGCATGCCAATTATAGAGTTCATTAACACCACAGGGGAAAGTGGACTGAAATTGGAAATTCTCGATATCAGCCATGCAAAATCTCCTCGAGAGCATCTTCCAGTTGAGGATATTGAAAAACAAATCCGTTTTCCTGTAATGCTTGAGGCACGACTTTTTGTCCGAGGAGAAGGGATTTACCAAACTCGCCCAGAACAGTTTTCATCAAGAACGATGGTGCGGGTAAAAAAGCCGGTCTGTGCAGAGCCCCTGCAAGTTTTTTGGCAAATTCCTTCTGCCGAACCTGCCCGGGAGCCGTAAAATTAAAAGCGCCCTGTAAAATAGCGCCGTTAATGAGAAAGAGAATGGCTGAGACAAGATCATCTATATGTATCCAGGGGAACCATTGTCTGCCATTACCGATCGGACCTCCCAGGCCAAATTTGAATGGTGTTTTCATGGTTTCAATTGCGCCACCCCCTTTGCCGAGAACCACACCAAAACGCATGGTTGCGACACGCGCGCCTTTATCCTTGGCACGCAAAGCCTCCTGTTCCCAGTCCTGACAGACCGTGGCGAGAAAATCCTTACCAGCGGATTTGCTTTCGTCCTGCTCGGTATCACCGCTGTCTCCGTAAAAGCCAGCCGCAGAGGCATTAAGAAGAATGGTTTCTGTCTGTTCCGGCAGGCCATCGACGATATTACGCGTGGTATCCACCCTACTTGAATAGATTTGTTTTTTATAGGCTTCTGTCCAATAATTAAAAATGGTTCTACCAGTGAGGTTAATAATTACCTCATAACCACCCAGCTCTTTTTGCCATTCTCCCCCCTTCGTAGTATCAGCTTGTAAAGAATGGGGGTATTGATCATTCTTTGAAGATGATTTCCCTTTACTTGAGATGACGGTTACATCATGTCCATGGCTCATCAACCTTTGAGTGAGACGAGTTCCGACAAACCCGGTTCCACCTGCCACACATATATTCATATACCCTCTCCTTTGAATATTTCACGAACCATAAAAACCGGTGTTGATATGAAAGATTAAACACTTATGAAAAAATGATCAAAATATTATTAATGAAATATGCTACGAACAATCTTTGCCGCGCCTTAAACAAAATCAATTGCTAGGATGGCCTGCCATGAGGTATGGTTCTGCCCTGAGGCTGTGGGCAACAACCTTTATCTCTTATTCTCTTATTAACAGCATATTATGAAAACAACTCTATACCCTCATCTCTTTTCCAGTTTGGATCTTGGTTTTACCCAGATAAAAAACAGGCTTCTTATGGGATCAATGCATACGGGGCTTGAAGAAGAACGAGGCGGCTTTAAAAAACTCGCCGCTTTTTACAGAGAACGGGTTCGCGGAGGGGTTGGGCTTATTGTAACCGGCGGAATTGCACCAAATTTCAGAGGAAGACTGGCTCCTTTCGGTTGCCAGCTCAGCTTTCCCTGGCAGGTCGGCAAGCACAGAACTATTACAAACACTGTGCACCGGGAAGGTGGCAAGATTTGTCTGCAGATCCTCCATAGTGGCCGATATGCGTATCATCCTTTCAGTGTTGCACCTTCTCCTGTCAAAGCAATTATTAATCCATTTACACCAAAAGAAATGTCGACCAGACAAATCAAAAGGACCATCGCGGATTTTGCATCAACAGCCGCACTTGCGCAAAAAGCAGGTTATGACGGTGTGGAGGTTATGGGTTCAGAGGGATATCTGATTAATCAGTTCATCTGTCGTAGAGCCAATAGAAGAAAAGATGACTGGGGTGGCAGTTATGAAAACCGAATTCGCTTCCCTTTGGAAATTGTCACTGCTATCCGTGAAAGAGTTGGCGATAACTTTATCGTAATATTCAGACTTTCCATGCTGGATCTTGTTGAACAAGGCAGTATATGGGAAGAAACAGTACAGCTTGCCAAGGAACTGGAGAGGAGAAAGGTAAACCTTATCAATACGGGCATAGGCTGGCACGAGGCCAGAATTCCCACCATCGCCACGGCAGTTCCCCGAGCCGCCTTCAGCTGGGTCACAGCCCGCATGAAAAAAGAGGTGAACATCCCCCTCATTACCACAAATCGTATAAATACTCCGGAAATTGCTGAAGAAATCCTACAGCAGGGTAACGCCGATATGATTTCCATGGCCAGACCTTTTCTCGCAGACCCGTATTTTGCTGACAAGGCTGCAGCTGGAAAAGCTCATGAAATAAACACCTGTATCGCCTGCAATCAAGCATGTCTCGATCATGTGTTTCGCAATAAGCGCGCCTCCTGTCTGGTAAACCCACAGGCCTGCTATGAAACTGAGTTACTTTTTCCACCAACTGCCACACCCAAAAAGCTTGCAGTCGTCGGCGGTGGCATTGCCGGTATGGCCTTTGCCAGTTATAGCGCTCAGCGCGGACATAAGGTTAGCCTCTTCGAGGCGGCAAAAGAGCTTGGTGGTCAGTTCAATCTGGCCAGAAACGTTCCTGGAAAAGAGGAATTCCATGAAACCATGCGATTTTTCGCCAACCGTCTAAAAAGTTTGAACGTCTCCATAGAAACGAGCAATCGCCAAACTTGTACAAGTCTTATTTCAGGAGGTTACGATGAAATTGTTCTAGCCAGTGGAGTTGTACCACGAATTCCTGATATTGACGGCATTCACCACGAAAAAGTTGTTACCTATCCTGAAATTCTTTCAAAAAAGATAGCTGCAGGCGACAGGGTTGCTGTGGTCGGTGCAGGCGGCATTGGCTATGATGTCTGTGAATTTCTCGCAGATGCGTCTCCCTCACACAGCCTGCACCTGGATCTCTGGCTCAAGGAATGGGGAATCGATACAACAATATCTCATCCTGGTGGTGTGGAGGGTGTCAAACCGCAAAAGCCATCCTCTGTCCGTAAAATTTATCTCCTTCAGCGTAAAACCGGAAAGTTCGGCAAATCATTGCAGCCGACAACCGGCTGGATACATCGCACCGCCTTGAAGAAGCGCAAAGTTGAAATGATTGGTGGAGTAACGTATGAAAAAATTGACGATCAAGGACTGCATATAAAAGTCGATGGTACTCCCCGGCTTCTTGAAGTTGATACCGTGGTCATCTGCTCGGGTCAACTTTCGCAGCAGGAATTGCTCCAGGATCTAAGCTCAGTAGGTGTCACAGTTCACCTTATCGGTGGAGCCCGACACGCCGGAGAACTCGATGCCAAAAGAGCAATAAGAGACGCCGCCAAACTTGCAGCCAAAATCTAAGGTACTCCTTCAATCATTGTAATTTATGGGAGGTCTTTATTCAAACGGAGCGATGCCGCTTAAGAAAGTCGTAGATCACTTCGAGTGCCTGCTTGCGTTTGTCATCTTCTTCCATGAGCAGCTCGTGTTTCGCCCCGGCGACAACATGGAGCTTGCAGGATGGTATATTCCGGCTGAATTGTTTTTGGGCTTCGGCGGAAACCACTCTGTCTTTTTCGCCCTGCAGGATGGCCATGGGAATTCCTCCCAGAGCGTCCTTTTCGCTTTTCGTAAGAATCTCCCGGCCTACCGCCATTGACTCTTTGAGCCACTTGAATGTAGGGCTGCCAAGTTCCAGCTGCGGATTGTTTTCAAGAAACTTGAGATTTCTCTCAAAACGTTGTCTGCATGAGGTCAAAGGATTGCCTGTAAACCCTATCCTCCATGCACCCGCTTTGCCTCCGAAGATATATCTCTTTCCCCCACCCAGCTTAACTATCATTCCCGTTACAAACTCAGTTAATGCAGGAGAAGCCGGCGACGTGTTAATACCAAACATCGGGGCACTGAAAACCAAACCATTAATAATACCTGGGTATTTTAATTGAAATTGAGCAGAGACTGCGCCTCCCATGGAATGACAGAGGACGAACAGGCGTCGGTGTTTTCCCCTGGAAACCACCTTATCGATAAATATTTTCAGATCCTCGCTATAATCTTCAAAACGGTCTACATATCCCTTGTTATAGTCGGAGAGTATCCGCTCCGATAACCCCTGGCCTCGGTGATCATAGCTGTAAATCGCCATATTCAAATGACGAAGGTTGAAAAATAGTTCTGCATACTTTTCAGCAAATTCAGTTCTGCCACCTAGGAGTATCAGAGCGTCTGATGAAGAAATTTGTTTTTGCCGGATGTAGCGCAACTGTATTCCACCAACCCCATGAAATTTTTTTTCAATAAAGGTGTTTTGATAATGTCCAAATATATCGTTTGGCAATGATGCCTGATCTTTTTCTGTCAACATTTGCTGTTTGTTTTTTAATAGTTGTGAAGCTATTGTCTAGAACTCCACACGTAACCATCAAGCCTCAGCTTGCAAGAACAACATGAATATGTTTCGACTATATTGATTTTCTCCATTTTCTACGATAACCTAACAGAGTAAGGGATAGCGTTCCCTGTTTTGAAGCGTCGGTGCGTTCTGTAAAGAATACGCCTGTGTTGGCAACACCTCTATAATTTTAATATTTTTACAGTATTTTTACTGGCTTTTCATCGGAAAACGAATACACTATAGCATTGCTTTATCCAGAAATACAGTAATCAAAACAATTATATCTCGCCTGCGATATATGTTCAGGCACAGTTCAGGAAATGTCTCTTATGACTCTCAAAGGCCCCCATAGAATTCAAACAATTCAGGAAAATGTTCAACAGGATATTCAAATCAGTGAATTCGACAAGCTGACGAACCAACTCCTGCAGATGGATATTGACCTGAACTGTAACATTCCCACGACCTTGTGGATCAGTGATCTGCATGGTGAAGGTGATCGGTTCAAATCAATACTCAGGGGACGTTTCGGTATGCTCTATCAAACATGCCGGGAGGGCTTGCCAAACACCTTTAGCCCCATCAAAATACAATACCTGGTATCAATTATCAGGAAAAAACGCTTTTTTCACGATGACGAGATCCGCATGGACCGTCAGGATGTTATCTTCTGCCTTATTCAGGTGCTCAGGTATAAGCTGACCAACATCCGCTATCATATTGACGACATCTTTCAACCTGAGTTTTACGATATCATCAACAGACTGCTCTCCGGATCACCGGTTCCTGATCCAATCTTCGAAGAAAACATCATTTCAGAAAGACTGATAGCCCACCTCTCCGACGCTATTCGTAGGGTTCTTCTTGATAGAATTCAAGTATTAGGCGACATATTCGACCGGGGAGCACAACCGGATAAAATTATCCGTATCCTCTCTTCAAGTTATTACCGGAATATGGTTGATTATGTTCTCGGCAACCATGATATTCTCTGGCTTGGAGCGGCTTCAGGAAACAAATCACTCATTGCAGAGACCATCCGTATAACCTGCCGCTATGACCACTTCGAGCTCATGGAACGACTTCGCTTCGATACCTCGAAACTTGCTGAATTTGCCATGGCTACTTATCCGGCGGATAAAGTTACCGGGAATTTCAAGGCCAAGACGGATATGGGCAGATCTATGGAAAAAGCTCTCGCTGTTATCCAATTTAAAATTGAAGAGCAGACCATACGCGATTTTCCCGATTACGACATGCAACCAAGACTCTGGCTCGACAGACTTGCGGAAATGCTTAAAACCGACAGCGTCAGCGGTCTCAATGATACCCACTTCCCGACGCTCAATCTTGACAATCCCGGCCAGCTTACTCCGGAAGAACAGGAGGTTATTGATGACCTTGAAGATCAATTCAAGCACAACAGCAAATTGAAGCGATTGCTTACCTACTTCTTTACCAGGGGACGAACCTATAGTGTACTCAACAATATTTTAAACATTCATGCCCTCGTTCCCTCGGATGCCGAAGGCAATTTTGAAGAATTTCTTGGCAGACGAGGAAAAGTACTTCTCGACTTCATCCAGGAAACCATACGCCGTGTCGGCAGACATTATATCGATGACACTCCTCAAGACCCTAAGGATCAGGCCCTGTTTTTCTATCTCTGGTGCGGACCTAAGTCTCCATTTTTTGGAAAACACGCCATGAAGACTTTTGATAGATATTTTCTAAAAGACAAGAAAACCCATGAAGAACGAACCCTTTATTGGAAACAAAACCTCAAAACCGACGAATTTAAAAAGAAATTACAGGACGAATTTGGAGTACAACGCGTCGTTTTTGGACACACTCCGGTTGATTATCTTAAGGGCAGGCAAATGGCAAGTGATGATGGAATTGCCATTAATGTTGACGGTGGATTTGCGGCCGCCTATTACAATAGAGGCCACGCACTGGTCCATACTCCCCACCAGATTTATGGGATTATTCTGCCAACTCCGGATGAGATAAAGGAAGCTGAGAAGAAATTGGAATCGGCGCCACTGGATATAGAAATCATAGATGAGTTCAGGCAACCCATGAAAAAGAAGGATACCGTTGAAGGCAAAGTACTCAAAACAGAGCGCGATAAGTTAATGAAAATTGTGCGCAGCTTTAAGTTGTAAAATCTTTTTCATCAATATTAGCAACCACATATCGACATGAATAAAAATTACGGGATGGAAATAGTGCGAGCCACAGAAATAGCCGCACTTACAGCTGCCAGAATCCAAGGTCTTGGGAATGAGGACGAAATTCTCAATACCGCCAGAGCCGCCATAACCAAAACGCTGAACAGGCTGCAGATCAGCGGTCACATTATCAATGACAGGTTCACTAATCGTGAAGGAACCATAAAAATTCCGGAATGCCTCGGTGAAGGGGGGCCAGATATGGACCTTATGGCCGTTGCCTTGGAAGGACACCACTCGGCAGCTGATGGGTTGAACAATGCCACCTCCTATGCGGTTATTGCCGAACGCAAATCTGTCCAGTCAGTACCGAATTTGAGCATGTCTAAAATCGTAGTGGGAAAAAAAGTCGGACCGGTAATAGATATCAATCAACCACCCACGGTTAATGTCAAACGTGTTGCCAGAGCATTACGGAAATACACGGAAAACGTCACTGTCTGTATCCTCAACCAGGCAAGACATCAGCAGCTTATCAAAGAGGTTCGCAGCTGTGGAGCCAGAATAAAGCTCATCGAAGAAGGTGAAATCTCGGGCTGCCTTTCCGCCATTATTGGTGAAAAGGCTGACATTTACATGGGATATGGCTATGCCCCTGAAGGTGTTCTTGTTGCTGCAGCGATCAGTTGTCTGGGCGGTTATTTTGAAGGGAAAATTTTCTATGAAAATGATCGTGACCGTGAAGAAGCCATGGAGCATAATATACATGACTTTGCCAAAATTTACCGGGTCGAGGATCTTATTCGTTCGAAGGAAGTTGCCATTGCGGCAACAGGAATTACCGACGGTGAGTTTTTAGAAGGTGTACGATTTACCTCCGATGGTGCGGTTACAAGTTCGTTTATTGCTCGCGCTGAAACCTATACCTATAGAAAATTGGAGACTACTCACTTCTTCGACTATAAACCGGTTTTTTAATCTCTTTTGCCCTGCTTCATTTTCTGTTGTAACAGTTCTCTGTTATTGCGCGTTATTTCTCTGTAATTGTTTCCATCGCACCTAACGGTCATCTGCATCGTTTTTTTGTATATTTTTAACGATTCAGACAGCCAAGAGACCTCTCCACGCCAGGAAAATCTAACTCTGAAGTACCCCATAGGGTATCATACACAAATGCAGCTCAGCTGCTTTAGATTCAATTGATCTTTTCTTTTTGCTTATGATGGAGAAACGACCGGCCGATATATATGTACAGATAAAAAAATGACTGGGTGCTCTTTTTAGGCACTCTCAAATAATTGTGAATGATCCTAAACTCATGACTGCAAAAATTCCCTTAACTCCATTTCGAACAATACTTCAGGAAACCATTCCTGTAAATGAAACATTGAGAAGATATCAGGCTGAGTTCTCACTCAATGATATAGCTCCCCAAAGGCATGATATCTTTCGCATCGACCAATCAAGTCTTCGCCCTCCCTCTGAGCGTAGCAGTCACTGGTCAATTGCCTGGTCGGATCTGATGATGACCATGTTTATTCTTTTTCTTTCGCTTTTTGTTTATCAGGCTGCGCATAAGGATTTTCTGATCAGAGACAAACATGAAATAATCGGAGGAGATGCCACTCCGGCCATGGATGTCGCTCAAAAAAATGAAGCTTCTCTGCCATTTCCGGTAATTAAACCTGCAGCCTCTTTTATTACCTCGACAGAGTTACCAAGAGTCGAATCAATTACCCTCCAGAAGGTAGACCTTGAATCAGCATTTTCCAAAGCCGATGCCGAAAAAGCGTTTAAGGAGTTGTCAGAAAATATCAGCGAGCCTCAAGCTGCCATAACTGCAGCTGCATTTTCTCCCATCCACACCGAAGAGTCAGGCCGACCTCAACAATCAGCAGTAAGTCAATCGCCTCAAACCTCTGTAAAAGAAGTTGCCGTCAACTCAATGGAGACACTTTTTGATCAAAGTGAACGAACAATTGACACCAATAATCTGGGTGAATTTGCCTCCATTCAACTTACTCCAAACAAAGCCATTCGAATAATCCTTACGGGTGACCTTCTCTTCAAAACAGGACATGCCACCCTCTCGCATAATGCTGTTGTTTCGTTACAGAAAATAGCAGAGACAATCAGCAATTCAAAACATCAGATTCACATAGAAGGTCATACCGATAATGTACCTATTCTTTCCGGTCGATATGCCAATAACTGGGAATTATCCATGGCCAGAGCAAATGCAGTGGCCACCTTTCTCATCGAAGACATGGGTATGGACCCTAGCCAGTTTGTCATCAGCGGATACGCCTCCTATAAACCGGTTGTGCCTAATTCGAGTGCAGCGAATATGGCCAAAAATCGTCGTGTGGAGATAGTGGTCACTCAACCACCACAACAGACCACTGTGGCAACGCTTCAACCTTCATCTACAGAGATCCAAGCTTTATGATACGCAAAAACATTATTGGTTTATTCCTTTGCTCCGCACTCTTTTTTCTGGGATTCATCGTCAACGGAAATCTTAGTTTCTATTTCAATCTGTCCGGTCTGTTGATAGTCCTCGGCGGTACCTTTGCTGCCGTTCTTCTCAGCTTTCGCTGGCAACAGCTCTCGATAGCGGCCCGCGTGGTTTCCTCATCGTATAGAAGCAGGCAGAAGACCGAAAAGGAGATAGTCCAGATACTCGTGGATCTTTCGGTAAAATCGCGTATTGAAGGAATTCTCTCCTTGCAGGATGAAGAGAAGGAAACATCCATGTTGTTTCTTCATCGTGCTCTGGGTTGTTTGGTCGATGGCTATAGGGTCGACCAGATCCGAGAAATTCTCAACACGGAAATGTACTTCTTTCGCCTACGAAGAGATGATCTCGAAAGAGTCCTTAAAAGCATTGCAGATTATTTTCCCACCTTCGGAATCATTGGCTCGGTTGTGGGTCTTATTACCATGTTAAACGGGATAGGAGACACTGCCGTCATCCTTAAGGCTGTGCCAATTGCTCTGACTTCAACCCTGTATGGACTGATATTTTCAAATTTTTTCTTTCTTCCATTTGCTGCTAACCTCAGGGAAAGAACAAACCAGGAACTCCTTCTTCAAAAAATCATCACCGAAGGTATAATCGCCATCGATTCGGAAATTAATCCTGTTATTCTCAAAACCAAGCTTGATTCGTTTCTCACTCCCTCTGAAAGGGTTGAGGAATTTGTTTCCTACAGACAAATTAAAGAGAGATTTAACATCTCTGCAGATCTTCCCGACAACGAGAATTTTCATGATTTCCCAATTGAAGACTATTCGACAAAAACAATATAATATATAATATTTTCATATACATAACGAAACACGATTAATCATCCCACTATCTAAGCAACCACTTTTTCAAGGTGCAAAAGTGGCTGGTCTATGCTAGTCTATTTTCCCTGAAACGAGGGATACCCCAATTTTTTGTCCGCGACAAAAAGCTCCTTGATCAGTACCCTCTGATCAACCCGAGCGACGTGCTGTTCCCATCTTATTGCATCAATAACTCAAAAGGTAAATTACTATGAGTGCTGGTTTTGTTCATCTCCATGTTCATTCTCAATACAGCCTCCTTGATGGAGCTATTCGTATTCCTGATCTCTTGGAAAAGTGCAAGGAATATGAGATGGACAGCGTAGCTGTCACTGACCACGGAGCAATGTACGGTTCCCTGGAGTTCTACGTTAAGGCCAAGAAAGCAGGGATAAAGCCACTTATTGGCTGCGAATTTTACGTAGCCCCAAAAGATAGAAAGGACAAGAAAGCAATATCCGGCGTCAGCGCCTATCACCTCGTATTGCTGGCCATGAACGAAACCGGCTATCGCAACCTCATGAAACTTGCCTCAATTGCCCAATTTGAAGGGTTCTACTATAAACCACGAATTGATAAAGAAATTCTCAGCAAGCACAGTGAAGGACTCATTGCTCTTACCGCATGCCTGAAAGGCGAAATACCCTGGCTCATCCGTCATCAGGACATGGCTGCGGCAAGAGCCAAAGTTCAGGAATATCTAGACATATTCGGTGACCGTCTCTATTTCGAGTTGCAGGCCAACGGCATGGAAGAACAGAAAGAGGTTAACGAGGGACTGCTGCAGCTCAGCAAGGAGTTTGGTGTAAAGGTTGTCGCCACCAATGATTGTCACTACCTGAACAGAGAGGAAGCCCACGCTCATGAAGTATTGCTCTGTGTGCAAACAGGGAAAACGGTAACAGATCCAAAGCATTTTTGTCTGCCAACGGACGAGTTCTACTTCAAATCACCAGAGTTGATGAAACAGAGCTTCTCTCATTGCCCCGAGGCAATAGCCACGACAGTCGAAATTGCAGAGCGATGTAATCTTGAACTGGATTTCAGTGACTACCACTTTCCCCGTTTCCCCATACCCGAAGGGGAAACACTTGAGTCGATGTTCACTACTGCATGTAAAAAAGGTTTAAAACAACGTTTTGCCCAAATGCAGAAAGCTGGCACCTTTACCCAGGAAATTGAAAAAACCTATACGGAAAGACTTAATACCGAGATAGGTGTTATCAATACCATGGGTTTTCCCGGATATTTTCTTATCGTTGCCGACTTTATCAATTGGGCTCAGGATAACGGCATTCCCGTAGGCCCCGGGCGTGGTTCCGGTGCAGGAAGTCTTGCCGCCTATTGCATGCGCATAACCAACATCGACCCAATTCCGTATGGCCTCATCTTTGAACGTTTTCTTAATATTGAACGAAAATCAATGCCGGATTTTGATGTCGATTTCTGCCAGGACCGACGTGGTGAAGTAATCGACTATGTCCGTAATAAATATGGCGGTGCTGAGCATGTTGCCCAGATTGTCACCTATGGCTCGATGAAAGCACGGGGAGTAATTCGTGATGTTGGCCGGGCCCTGGATATTCCCTTTGGTGAAGTTGATAAAATCGCCAAACTGATCCCTGATCAGCTGAAGATGACAATCAAAAAAGCCATCAAGGAAGAGCCCAAGCTTCAAGATGTGGCAGACCATGATCCCCGTATAGCTGAATTACTCCAGGTCTCCGAAACACTTGAGGGGTTGGCCAGGCATACTTCAACACATGCCGCAGGTGTTGTGGTTTCACCCAAACCAATGGTTGAATATCTGCCGACCTGTAAAGGCAGCAAAGATGAAACCCTGACTCAATATGACATGAAACATACCGAGATGACCGGACTCATCAAGTTTGATTTTCTCGGCCTGAAAACGCTCACGGTCATTGATAAGGCACTTAAGCATATTAAGGCTGATATTGGCAAAGAACCGGACATTGACGCAATCCCCATGGATGATGTCAAAACCTACGATCTTCTCTGCAAAGGCGATGCACTTGGGGTCTTTCAGCTGGAAAGCTCTGGGATGCGCGAACTTCTGGTGAAACTGGCGCCTGAACAGTTCACCGATCTTATCGCCCTCGTCGCTCTCTATCGTCCAGGCCCACTTGATTCAGGAATGGTTGATGATTTTGTCGAAACCAAACACGGCAGAGCCACCCCAAATTACCCTCTGCCTCAGATTAAATCTGTCCTGGAAGAAACCTATGGCGTGATCGTCTACCAGGAACAGGTTATGAAAATAGCCAATATCCTTGCAAACTACTCTCTAGGAGATGCTGATATTCTCCGTCGTGCCATGGGTAAAAAGATTCCGGAGGTCATGGACGAGGAACGGGTCAAATTCATGGCCGGTGCCAAAGAAAATGGTATTGATGAAGATAAGGCCAAATATATTTTCGACCTCATGGCAAAATTTGCCGGCTATGGTTTCAACAAGTCCCATTCCGCTGCCTATGCCTTGATCTCATATCAGACTGCGTATCTCAAGGCGCATTATCCTGCACAATTCATGGCCGCGCTGTTGTCGTGTGATATGAACAATACCGACAAAGTTGTGCGCTATATCAGTGAGTGCAAGGATCATAAAATCGAGGTACTTCCTCCAGACATTAATGAAAGTTTCAAAGACTTTACAGTTATAGATGACAGGATCAGATTTGGCTTAGCGGCGGTTAAAAACGTTGGCGGCTCTGCTCTCGATTCGATTATTGAAGAAAGGGAGGATAACGGTAAGTATAGTTCGTTAAGCGATTTTTGCGCTCGTGTCGACTCTCGAAGAGTTAATTCTCGTGTAATTGAAAGTCTCATAAAAGCGGGTGCTTATGACTCGATGGGATGTAAACGCTCACAGCTTATGGCAACTGTCGATAAAGCAATGGAGCAGGCCAAGGCAATTCAACGTGATAGGCAAAGCGGCCAGATGTCTTTATTTTCAGTAGCTCCCGAGAGCCATCCAAGCGAGACCACCGCCATCTCCATGCCTGATATTGCGGAATGGGATGAAAAGACCCGGCTAGCCTACGAAAAAGAGACTGTTGGTTTTTATATAACCGGGCACCCCCTCGATAACACCATTGATGACATAAAAACCATTGTTACCAACGATATACCAAGTCTTACGGAAACCACTGACGAGCAAGCGGTACGTATCGGCGGGCTTATTAAAGCCTGTAGACGGCTGAAAAGCAAGAAAGGTGATCCCATGGCTTTTATCACCCTTGAAGATACTCTTGAATCAGTTGAAGTTATTGTTTTTCCAGAAACATATTCCAGATGTCATGAGATTTTATCTTCAACGGAGCCGATAATTGTTGAGGGATACATTCAAAAGGACGAAAGAGGTGCGAAGATAATTGCTGAAACATTATTGTCACTCTCCGAAGCCAGACAAAAATTCACAGAGCTTGTCAAAATACGCCTCGAATCAGAGAATGTCACCCGTAAGCGATTAACCGAGTTGAAGAAAGTACTCTATCAGTTTCACGGAAACACGCCCCTGCTTCTCACCCTCCATTTTGCCGGGAAAGGTGAAGTTGACATAGATGTCATCAAGGATCTTACCATACGTCCATGTCGAGAACTCTCCGATAAAATTGAAGCAACTCTGGGATATCAGGCACTCAACTATAGAAAAAAACCTATTGAGTTGAACGGTAGAAAAAAGTGGAACGGTAAGAATGGTAACAATGGTACAAAAGCCAATTAAATGTGCATGATTGGTACTGCAGTTTTTCCAGTAAATGAGCAGAGCTGAAGAATTGTCGTCTACCTTTTTAAAAGTTGTTTTGGTAGCCAAACCAATCCATCAGTACATATAAGATTTCAATGAATACTTCGATATTATTATAGCCTTACATGAAACAAAGCCCACAATCTGGGCATTCTGGACCATTTGGGGAAAATTTATGTCCACATGCCGGACATATTGCCAACTGGGCGTCCGGGTTAAAAATTGACGTTTCATCCTGGTCTTGACTGAATTTCACACCGGTGGTTCGTTCATGTTCCTGCTGCAGAAAAACAGCTACTTTCTCCCTGTCGTCCAGGCGAATCTGCAAGACCACCTCTGCTGCGCCGCAACATCCACTTCTGCACTGTTCATCTTTTACCAGTAATGCCGGAATATTTTGTTCTGCCAAAAGATTCTTCACCCTCTTCATCTCAAGCGGATTGCCCTTTAGAACAGGCAAGAGCTTATCACCAGATTCTATTTCCACCATGGGCTGTCTTTCTTGAGTAGACATGGCTGCCTGCTCAAGCATTTGCGCACCGCTTACAAGGTCGCATTTACACAATGCACAGACCAAGATCTCCGACCGGTACTCATCCTTGCATTCAGGGCAATATTTCAAATCACTTTCAAACATGATAGTCTCACAAAACAGTGTGAGGGAGTATAAAAAGAAGATACCATGGAGTGACGATCAGATTAGAGTATAAACCTGCTCAAATCCTGATCTTCAACGATATCCATAAGCTGCGACCTTACATATTCAGCGGTCACCACAAAGACCTCGTCTTCTCTTTCGGTGGCATCAAATGACAATTCTTCTAACACCCTCTCCAAAACAGTATGGAGTCTTCTGGCACCAATCTCTTCCGTCTTTTCGTTAACGGCAACTGCGATCTCGGCTATTTCCTGAATGGCCGCATCATCAAATTTTAGCTGTATATTCTCTGTGGCCATCAATGCTGTATACTGCTTAATTAAGGCATTTTCCGGTTCGGTAAGGATTCTGACAAACTCATCCTTGCCAAGGGAATGAAGCTCTACTCGAATTGGAAACCGTCCCTGAAGCTCCGGTATTAGATCAGAGGGTTTGCTGACATGAAAGGCTCCGCTGGCAATAAAAAGGATGTGATCTGTTTTCACCATTCCATATTTTGTGGAAACTGTTGCTCCTTCAACAATGGGCAAAAGATCACGCTGCACTCCTTCCCTTGAGACATCGGGTCCATGGGCTCCGCCACCGTTTCTTGAGGCAATCTTATCGATTTCATCAAGGAATACTATTCCTGATTCTTCCGTTCTTTTAAGAGCCTCCTTGATAACCTTGTCCATATCTACGAGGCGCTCCATCTCCTCTTTCTTCAGAGCATCAAGAGCCTCGGGAACTTTCAGTTTTCTTCTTTTGGTCTTCTTGGGAAAAAGATTACTAAGTGCATCTTTCAGGCTCGACTGCATATCCTCCATACCGCCACCGGTCATTATCTCGACCATTGGAGTGCCCCTTGACTCCTGGAGAGCGAGCTCAACTTCACGATCATCAAGCTTCCCCTCCCTGAGCATACGGCGAAACTTCTCCCGGGTGGAATTTGCACCGCTCTCATCAATTTGTTTGGGAAGGGTATGGCTATTCTGAATGGAAAAGGAGTCCTTACCCTCAGGCCCTCTGGCAAGATTTGAATCACTTCTTCCAGGCTTTGGTAATAAAACATCAAGGATTTTATCCTCTGCATTCGCTTCAGCCACCCCTTCGAGGCGTTGTTTCTCCTCTGTCTTTACCATATTTACTGCTATTTCAACGAGGTCACGAATCATGGACTCCACATCTCTGCCGACATATCCAACCTCGGTAAACTTAGAGGCTTCGACTTTCATGAAAGGCGATTGGGCAAGGGACGCCAGACGCCTGGCAATTTCCGTTTTACCTACACCTGTGGGACCGATCATGATAATGTTTTTGGGAACAATTTCCTCCCGCAGAGGAGAAGGAACCTGACGTCGGCGCCATCTGTTGCGCAGTGCGATAGCAACAGAGCGTTTCGCGTCTGCCTGGCCTACTATATATTTATCAAGTTCAATGAGTGTTTCTTGTGGGGTGAGTGAATGGACATTTTTCATATTTTTTCAATAATGATTGAATTATTAGTATAGACGCAAATTGAAGCTGCAATATTCATGGATACGCGACAAATCTCTTCAGCGCCAAGATCACTGTTTTCGGTGAGAGCAAGAGCTGCTGCTTGGGCATAGGGGCCTCCTGAGCCAATGGCCAGAACTCCGGTGTCTGGTTCGATCACATCACCTGTTCCAGTGAGGAGTAAAGAGTGCTCTTTATCAACGGCTATCAACATCGCTTCGAGCCTGCGCAAGAATTTATCCATGCGCCAGTCTTTGGCCAATTCCACAGCCGATCTCATCAGATTGCCGTTGTACTGTTCAAGTTTTTGTTCAAGCCTGTCAAAAAGAGTAAAGGCATCGGCGGTTGCACCGGCAAATCCAGTTATCACCTGTCCGTGATATAATCGCCGCACTTTTTTGGCTTGATGTTTCATAACGGTATTACCAAGTGATACCTGACCGTCTCCAGCAACTGCAACCTCGCCCTTATGTCGCACGGTAATAATAGTTGTTGATCGTATTTTCATAATCTCTCTTTTCATTATTTGGACGCACCCAGGTTTTTATAAGCCTTTACTCGAAAGAGGATGAGCTTTATCATAAACCTCGGTGAGGTGGTCCAGATTCAGGTGAGTATAACGCTGCGTGCTTGATAGACTGGAATGCCCGAGCAACTCTTGAACAGAGCGAAGATCGGCACCCATTTCCAGCAGATGAGTGGCAAAAGAGTGTCTGAGAGCATGAGGTGTCACTGTCTGGCTAATCCCAGCACGTTCTCCATAGGACTTAACCATTCGCTCCACACTTCTTACTGTTAACCGACTTCCGCGCCCGTTGAGAAACAAGGCGTCATGTTCAACCTGCCGACCTCGATTTGCCCTGTCCCGCATCAACTGTTCACGTTGAAGCAGCCAGAGCTCGACCGCAGCCTTGGCATGGCGTCCAACAGGCACAAGCCGTTCCTTATTTCCTTTGCCCCTCACGCTAACCACTTCGGAGGCAAAATCAAGGTCCGACAGATCTCTGGAAACCAGTTCCGCAACCCGTATTCCGGTTGAATAGAGGAATTCAAGTATCGCCCTGTCCCTCCGCATAAAACGGTCTTTTTCTCCGGGCTCTTCTAAAAGTTGAAAGACCTCATCCACCGTAAGAAACACCGGGATCTTTTTACCAATTTTAGGGCCACTGATACCTGCAACCGGATCATGCTGAATCCTGTTTTCTCTTTTCAGAAATTTAAAAAAGGTTCGCAGGGTCGAGAGCTTTCTCGCAACTGAAGAGGAACTGTTTTTATGATGAAGACTAACGACAAAAGAACGTATATGCTTGGATGAAATGCTGCCAATTTCAGTGTTTTCAGGAAGACTTCCATTAAACTCATGGAGATCTCGGAGGTATCCCTCGACAGTATTTTCTGAGTACCCTTTTTCTGCTTCCAGCCAGCGTTGAAAATCCTTCAGGTAATCAGATAATTGATCCATTATAATTGTCTTGATCGGTTAAGTTGAATAATCTGCTATTTTGCAGGGTTGTTGTATATCGCAATATGTTCTATATTCTTTGCGTTAAACTACAATAATTCATCAATCTCTAAGAACGGGACAAGTATTTATCAGAGAATATGGTACCTGTGGAAAATATCACTTTGAAATTTCTTCCATATCACAAAACACTCTAACCGTGAACTTTATCAGATCATAATATAAATATGGCAAAAAAAACATTTGAATCAGCACTGCAGCGTCTGGAAGAAATCACTAAGGAGCTTGAAGACGGTGATCTTAGTCTGGAAAACAGTCTTAAAAAATTCGATGAAGGAATTCAGCTTGCCGACTTCTGCAATGGTAAATTGAGTGAAGCAAAAGCCAAGGTCGAACTGCTATTGCAGAAAGATGGTAAACTGACAGCACAACCTTTTGATGAGGCTGAACGTGGAGATAAAGAATTACCTGAGTAGTCAGAAAAGCAGGATTGAAAAAGCGTTGCAACAGTTCATTCCTGAGCCAACTGCTCCTTTCACAGAACACATTGAAGCAATGCGTTACAGCCTTTTTGCCGGCGGTAAACGGGTTCGGCCAATCCTCTGCCTTGCCGCTGGCGAAGCCGTATGTTCCGATCCGGCTGCAGTTGAAAATCTTCTTCCTGTTGCCTGTGCTCTGGAATGCATCCACACCTACTCTCTTATTCATGATGACCTGCCGGCAATGGATAATGATGAGTTGCGGCGTGGCAAACCAACCAACCATATTCTGCATGGAGAAGCTGGGGCTATCCTCGCTGGTGATGGATTATTGACACTCGCTTTTGAACTTCTTACCGATCCGAACACATCTTCACTCAGCGCTGAAAAACGTCTGCAGATGGCGTATAGTATCGCAAGGGCGTCAGGTTCTTTTGGCATGGTTGGAGGACAGGCACTTGATATAGCCCACGAAAACAAAGTGTTTCCGTTTGAAATGTTGCAAACCATCCACCGCAATAAAACCGGAGCCTTAATTATCGCATCCATTCATTGCGGTGCCATTGGATGTAACGCAGACCGTGGTCAAATCGATTCGCTTCTTGAATATGGAAAACATCTTGGTCTGGCCTTTCAAATTGTAGATGACCTTCTAAATGCCACCGCAACCACATCACAACTCGGCAAACAAGCAGGAAGTGATGAAATTCTTGGAAAAGCAACGTATCCAGCGTATTTTGGTGTTGAAGAAACCAGGATTAAAGCCAAAAAAGCAGTAGTTTCAGCGCAACAGGCCATTGCTCACTTCAGCAGTAATGCTGAACCGCTTCGCCTGCTTGCCGATTATGTTTTTGAACGATCGCATTAGTACCTTACCTCTGAAGAGCTGTCAAAAAGACAAGTAACTGGAGACGATCCTGGAACGATAAAACAAAATTCTCTCGGCAACCAAGGCACGTTTCCGACTCAGGTAAATGACAGACACAGAGGGAGGACTAAAAAGAACCCCTAAGGGTATTATTAACAAATGCGGCTCAGCCGCTTTCGATTTTCCTTGTTAATTTACGATTCACAAAGTACGGGCTTTCTTTTTTCGTAAATCACTCTTACTATATGGTCGCATGTTTTAAAGTGCAGAACTGCTTGTAAAGCTCATGCTATAGAGGATATTATCTTCATATGTTAACACCAGAAACAACTGGGCTAAAAATAGTACACCTTTCAGACATCCACTCTCCTAAGGATTTAAGAGAGCTTTCAATCGAGCAACTTGAATCTATTGCTGCTGAGATACGCCAACGCATTATTACCACGGTCTCGAAAAACGGTGGGCATCTGGCTCCAAGCCTGGGCGTTGTTGAGCTGACATTGGCGCTTCATTATGTCTTTAATACTCCAAAAGATAAAATAATTTGGGATGTAGGACATCAAACCTATGCACATAAACTTATCACCGGCAGACAAGACGACTTTCACACCCTCCGCCAATATAAAGGGTTAAGCGGTTTTCCAAAAGTTGAAGAAAGCGAGTACGATGCCTTTGAAACCGGGCATGCGGCAACTTCCATTTCTGCCGCTCTTGGGATGACCCTGGCCAAGGATCTGAAAAAGTGTTCCGATAAAGCGATTGCAGTAATAGGTGATGGCTCCATGACCTCTGGAATGGCATTTGAGGCCCTTAACCACGCTGGAGATCTCAATAAAAAACTTATAGTTATTCTCAATGACAACGAAATGTCCATCTCTCCTAATGTGGGAGCCATTTCCAGTTTCTTGAGTCGTAAGTTAAGCGGAAGGACAATGCGGCGGGTCAAAGATCATCTGGAAGAACGTTTAACATCGCTCTCAAATGTAGGAGAGAACATCCTCAATGTGCTTAAAAAAAGTGAAGAAAGTTTTAAGAGTTTCTTTACCCCTGGAATGCTCTTTGAGGCCTTTAAGTTTGATTATATCGGACCCATTCAGGGGCATCAATTCGATGACCTCATTGAAGCGTTGACAAGTGTCCGGGATAACCTCTCTGGACCTGTACTTGTGCATGTACTAACCACCAAAGGTAAAGGCTATCCTCCAGCTGAAAACAATCCGGGAACATACCACGGCCTGGGACCTTTTGATGTCAAAACAGGTACACCGATAAAATCTTCTGCGGTTACCTACACTGACATTTTTGGTAAAACCATGGTCAAAATGGCAGCATCTAACAAAACGATAGCGGCGATTTCTGCTGCCATGGTTGTAGGGACAGGACTTTCTGAATTTGCTGAACTATACCCGAAACGTTTCTTTGATGTCGGTATTGCTGAACAACATGCTGTAACCTTTGCCGCAGGATTGGCAGCTGAAGGACTTCATCCGGTAGTCGCAATCTATTCATCTTTCTTTCAACGCGCACTCGACCAGATCATTCACGATGTTTGTATTCCGAATCTTCCTGTCACACTGGCTATTGACAGAGGCGGCGTTGTAGGCGATGACGGCTCAACGCATCATGGAGTTTTCGACCTCAGCTATCTTCGTTTCATCCCCAATATGATTGTAATGGCGCCTAAAGACGAAGATGAACTTCAGAACATGCTCTACACAGCAGTTCAACACAATGGCCCCACGGCCGTTCGCTATCCTCGTGGATCGGGCCCCGGAACCCAACCTTCGGAAAACCCGGTACAACTCCCCATAGGGCAAGGTGAACTGCTCGAAGAAGGCACTGACATTCTTCTCCTACCGGTCGGCTCCAGAGTGCACGTTGCATGGCAAGCAGCTAAGGATCTGAAAAAACAGGGTATCGACGCAGCCGTTATTAATCCACGCTTTATTAAACCGCTTGATGAAGAACTCATAGCCACCTGGGTTCAGAAAACTAAAAAGCTCATTACCATTGAGGATAATTGTCTACAAGGTGGGTTCGGTAGTGCTGTTTTAGAAATGCTCAATAGATGTAATCTGGGGATGATTCAAACGACTATTCTGGCACACCCGGACTCCTTCATTGAACACGGCCCGCAGGATGTATTGCTGAAAAACAATCATTTGGACACTAAATCAATTGTCCAGACGGCCCTGGAGATGATGAAATAGCTTTTTGCTGAATTGCAATTCTAATGCGATCCTTTTATGAACGCAGCTGCTTCCTGCTTTCACACCATGCCATTGGAATATTTTACAGCTTCTAGGTAGAGATCAGGTACCGGCTCTGAGTCTATGTGCAATTCCTCCATTTTTTCTGCAAAGAGTTGATGTTGCTTTCTTTCATAGGCAACAACGGCTTCAAGAAATGGCGATAAAATTCCTGTCTGATGAACCAGAGCATCTTTAACCTCATCTGAAACCGGTAGTTTTTCCATTACCTCACTCATTTGAATATCAAGCATGGCATCCATAAAAGAGAACATACCCACCATGAATACTTCGAGATCGTATTCAGCAAATATACTTTTTCGAGCCAACAGTTCACAAAACTTGGCCCGCAGCAGAGAATGACGAACTAGCTCTGAGGGTTTTTCCATGGCCAGTTCGGAGACAATGACCAGAATTAGAAATCTGCGTAGTTCTTTTTCTCCAAGATAGGCAATGGCGTGCTTTACGCTTTTCACCTTTTCAAGTCGGTAAAAATAGGCCGAATTGAGGAAGCGCAGGAGTTTATAGCTGATCGCTAGATCCTTGGAAATGATATGATGCAGTCTCTCCAGAGTGGTTTTCTTTTTGGCTATCTCGGCTAAAAGGCTAAACAGCGAAATTTTCAGGGAAGTGAGCTCTTTTATGAGTATCTTTTCGGGTTTATTGAAAAAATATCCCTGATAATAGTGGAAACCAAGTTTGTTAGCCTTTTCGAACTCGTCATTTGTTTCAACTTTTTCTGCTAACAGCTTAATTTTAAAACGGGAAAGGTATCGGAGGGTTTTTAGGATAGTCGGAAGTGGGGTTAAACGGACATCTATCTTTATTATATCAGCAAGCGCAATAAGGGATTCAAGACCTTTTGCGAAGACAAAATCATCTAAGGCGATGGTATAACCTGCGGATTTGAGCTTTGCCACTTCTTCAACTATTGCAGTGGAAGGCCTTACATTTTCAAGTATTTCTATTACAATCTGATTTTGAGGAAATGAATACGCTATCTTTTTAAGAAGCAATTCTTCGGTAAAATTAATGAAACATGGCTTTGAATTAGATATTACACCAAAACCTTCTGTCAAAAACACGCTGGTTAATAAACTTGAAGTGGCCTTATTGCCATTTACTTCTGCAAGAGTGTTGTCTTTATAACCTCGATAAAGAAGCTCATATGCGTGGAGTTTTTTATGAACTGTCAGTATTGGTTGCCGGGCAATAAAAAAATCCATTTCATCCCATTTATTGAGTCTCGATTCCCATGAAAATACTTTCGTTAGAACCCGGTTTATTTGTTATGCGCCATATTCTTCAATTGTACTGAAAACACATGGAAAACCAATCCTGGCTAGATATCTCAATACAGTTTTTCATAAATAGTCGTGAAACTCAAGACAAAGAAATTCTAAAATGAATTAATCAGAGTACTTCAAGGTGAAGGAATGGATAAAACCACATATCATATGCTTCCATCCATTGCGCAGAGTATCAGGTGCGTTTTTTTTCCCGTTGTTTCTTCGCAAAATATTTCACTATTTTTGAGCCGTAATCCTCTGTAATATCAGTGAACTGTACAGCGACAGTACGATCTTCAACCCGTATTACCTTTGCTCCTATTTCAAGAATTTCCTCGTTGAGATTAAGGAGTATAAGTATCTTTTCTTCAAAAGAGAGTTTCACATCAAGACCGCTCATGGCACATCCGCCGGTAGACACATTTTCAATGAATGCCTGGCCGTCCTCAAATTCAGTTTTATAGTACACAGAATGTCCTGTTGCTGTAAATCTGAGGGCCTGTCTTTTACTCTTTTCTCGTGGTGGACTCATAGTGATCTGCAGAAACGCGCGACTTTATGAACAGAGCATTGGGCTTAACTGTGTCCAATACTCTGTTAACCTGTTATTTTCCGGTGTTTTTTCTGGCTTATGAGATCTGGTAATATTCCCTGTACCAGCGGACGAATCTCTCGATTCCATCATCTATTGAGGTATCAGGCTTATAGTTAAAATCTTTAACGAGATCGTCGACATTTGCATATGTTGCTGGTACATCACCTGGCTGCAGTGGCATAAAATTTTTGTCTGCTTTTCTGCCTAAACAGTCTTCTAAGACCTGTATATATCTTAAGAGTTGCTCCTTATTGTTATTCCCAATGTTGTAAACACGATAAGGGCAGTATGATGTTGCCGGATCAGGGCTGTCACCCTGCCAGTTGAAGTCTCCTTCAGGAATTTTATCAATCACCCTGACAACCCCACCAACAATGTCATCAATATAGGTAAAGTCACGTTCCATGTTACCATTATTAAAGACATCAATGGGTCTACCTTCAAGTATTGCTCTAGTAAACAGGAAAAGGGCCATGTCCGGTCTTCCCCATGGTCCATAAACGGTGAAGAACCGTAATCCTGTCGTCGGTAAGCCAAAGAGATGACTATAGGTGTGGGCCATTAACTCATTGGATTTCTTTGAAGCGGCATATAACGAGACAGGATGATCCACATTGTCATGCACTGAAAAAGGCATGCGGGTATTCGCGCCATACACTGAACTCGAAGAAGCATACACCAGATGCTTTACACCGGAATGACGGCAACCTTCGAGAATATTTACAAAGCCTACTATATTTGTATCAATATAGGAGTGCGGGTTGATTAACGAATAGCGGACTCCAGCCTGAGCAGCCAGATTGACAACAACATCGAAGCTATGATTCTGAAATAACTTTTCCATCCCTGGCCTATCTTCCAGATTCAGATTGACATGGGAGAACTTATCACACTCAGCCAGTGCAGCCATTCTATCTTTTTTCAGCTGTGGATCATAATAATCGTTAATATTATCAAGCCCCACTACTTCGGCTCCATTCTTGATAAGCTCTTTTGCCAGATGTGCACCGATGAATCCTGCAGCACCGGTGATAAGAATTTTTTTCATGTTGTGTTGTTGGGTTGAGGTTATTTAGCTTGCCATATCTAAAGTTGTTGATAAATATATCGTTGCAAGATCAATCATCAAAATCACCCTGCGGCCCGGCATTTATTGTTAGGGTTTTCGCTCTTTCAATAATCTTTTCTTTGGTCCATTCTTGCGGATCTTCAATGCGCTCTGCCTTACCTCCTAAATCATGAGAGCCAGCCTGGAGAATAATATCATTGGCTATATCTGCTGAATCAGCCGCGTTAAAAACATTGACCAGCATATTATACACAAATTCTTCTACACGCCTGCACATACGTTCACGTACGTCTCTTGACTGGCCAAGCAATACATTTTCAAAAGGGAGGTTAAGTTTTTTAAAGTTGCCACTGCTCCAATCCTGTTTTGCAGCATATGCTACCATTTTCTCCCAGTTTTCCTCGGTTACACCTTCGCCTTTAACCTTCTTGAAATTACCGCTGGTATCCAGAATCGCATTCCCATAATCATTGACTTCCAGTCCCCAGGACACCATTTGCAAGGCTGTTGCTACATTTGCCTTCGTTGTAATCGTCTTATTTGCAATCTGGCGAAGTCTCTCAGAACTATTTCCGGAAGTCCCATGTTGTGCCCCTGAAATACCATAGGGCTGCAGATGTCGATGGATCTCAGCAGTCAATTCAACCTGGATTCCCTGACCGCTCGCCTCTATGCCATGTACTGAGCCATTATTGAGAGCTATCCAGTCAGCAAAAATATTATGCGCATTGAGCCCTTTAATGAGAAATGAAGCGTCATCTACCGTTGAAAGCCCCTCTGCCCCTTTGATTTCACCAACTTCCGTTTCCAGTGATGCCCATTTGGGAATAAACTCATATAATTCAAGATTAGCCAGCAGATTCTCATCATCCGGCATGTGTGAAGCATCAATGGCAATAGAGGTAATACCGGCATCAAACATTGATGGAATCTCAACTTTGGCAGCAAGTATATCTTCAGGTTTTTTAATACCATAATGATCGGCATGAATTGCTACAGGTACAGTAATTCCTAACTCATTGCATACAGCATCGACATGCCGGGCCATATTCCAGAAATTGACAGCACAATAGGTGGATTCTGATTTGGCTATCTCAATAATTATTACTGAGTTGGCTCGTTGAGCTGCCTGAAGCGCCCCACGAAGAGCAAAATAGGAGCGACCGTTGGCAGCGATTGAAATTGCCGCTTTCTTCTTCCGCATCGCTCTATCGATCACTTTACCGCTGACGAGCAAGGCATGAGAGTTTGGGAAAAGCTTTTTTACATTAGGTGGACGACCGATATCGAGCAGTTTGGCAAATGTAGTGTCACTCATATAAACCTCCATTTCAGGTTACGGTTTATCTCGCTGGATTGTATTATTATGTTTACAAAAATCTGTTTCAGTAATTTTGAACGTAACTGGCAAACGTGCAGCCCCGCTTAACTACATGAAAAACGGTATCCTCACAATCAGAATACATCCAATTCTCGTAAAATAACAATTAAGAGTACGCCTATGTTTATCATAGACTGTATAATGCACACTGCAGCATAAATCTAGCCCTCTTTTTTCTAACGTAATGAAATAACCTGAGTTATTCCTCGGCAGTTGAGGTGTTTTTAGAAAAACCCTGAAACTGCTTCCCGCCAAAAATCCAGACAGCAATCACACTTATTTCATAAAGAATTATTAATGGCACAGCCATCATCAACTGATTAACGATGTCAGGTGTGGGGGTCAATACTGCCGCAATAATAAAGTTAATAAGAAAGGCATACTTCCTGTTACGATTGAGAAAAGCGACACTGACGAGACCAATCTTTGCAAGAAACACCATTAAAATTGGGATTTCGAAAATAACTCCAAAGGCGATCAGTAAACGAATCGATAGAGAAAAATATTCACTCACAGCTGGGAGCGAAGTGAGATATTCATTATTATATCCAACGAGAAATTTAAATGCCGGTGGGAATACAACAAAGTATCCAAACGCGGAACCACTGATAAAACATATTGTGGACAAGAGTGTAAAAGGGAGCAGAACTTTTTTCTCATGTTTAAAAAGACCCGGTGCGACAAAACGCCATATTTGCGAAAAAATTACGGGAGATGCCAGCAGAATTCCACACACCACTGCGAGCTTTAGATAAAAAAAAACCCTTCCTGATATGATGTAAAGATGAGAGAGGTGTCTGGAGGAAGGACATTCACAAGCGGACGAAAAAAATAACTCCCGACTGGACGAATAAACGCATACGCAAGACAAAATCCTGCAAAAACGGCAACTAATGATATAATGAGACAGGATCGCAGTTCACGTAAATGATCGGTAAGAGACTGATCCTCAAATTCGCTTTGTGTTTTTGATTCTTCCATTTCTTTGTATATTGGTTACGCAACCGCTATTTGCTATTGTATGACCATCGTTCATTTACCAGCTGCGTATCATATTTGCAAGAGCGTGCTTCCTAAAAGATCTAACATTCAATTTTCCAAAACAACACCTTGAACAATATCCCGCTTGCCGTCATAATTCAATAAAGAACAGAGACCTGCAAATGCTTCTTGCAATGGTGCAAATTTATCGTTTTATTCTAGATAAAATTTTTGTCGGAATTCACCCGCTATCTTTTACTCAAACATCTAAGCTATGAGCAATTCTGAAAAGACATGGTATGTGTACATGGTTTCCTGCTCTGACTCAACTTTGTACACTGGAATTACCACTGACCTTAACAGACGCATTGATCAACATAACAGCAGTAAAGACGGAGCCAAATATACTCGATGCCGTCAACCTGTCTCATTGGTATATTCTGAAAAAGTTGCTAATCGCTCCCTGGCCAGCAAAAGGGAAAGAGAACTAAAAAAATTAAGCTGCAAACAAAAACATGCACTTGCCTTTACTGCACCTTGTCAATAAGCAATTAATCACACATGCATTTTTAAAATCTGTGATTGTTTCCAGGTTGGTTTTTTCGTATCGATACGATAGTATGAACAGGAGTTATCCTTTAACAGAACTCAGATTCGCTCTTATGGCATCATTATAATCTTAACACTTCTGTAGGCCGTAAAACGCTTTCTCAGGAACTGACATGGTAAATATTTTAGTTGTTGATGATGAACAAAGTATGCGGGATTTTTTAAAGATCCTCCTTCATAAAGAAGGGTATGGCGTTGAAATGGCTAACAATGCTGACACCGCCCTGGAGAAACTCCAGAATAATTCATTCGACCTTGTTATCAGTGACATTCGCATGCCCGGTTTGAGTGGCCTTGACCTTCTTGGGCAGATTAAAGAAGAATTTGACGACCTGCCCGTGATCATGATCACGGCATTTGCCTCTCCTGATGATGCGGTTACCGCAATGAAAAACGGAGCCTTCGACTATATCTCAAAACCTTTTAACGTTGATGAAATAAAATCAGTCATTAAAGCTGCAACCTCCCAGAAGGAAGAAACCCAATCACGTCAACAGCTTGCCCAATCGTTTCCCAAAATTATCGGAAACAGCAAAGAAATGCTGAAGATCTTTGACCTTGTCAGCAGAATTGCTCCGACACCTGCTAACGTTTTAATTTATGGTGAATCCGGAACCGGTAAGGAATTAGTTGCTAAAGCAATCCATGAACACAGTGCGGCCAGTAAAAACAACTTCGTCCCAATTAACTGCAGTGCCATTCCGGAAGAATTGATGGAAAGTGAGCTGTTTGGCCATGTTAAAGGATCCTTCACTGGCGCTATTGCCGATAAGTCCGGCCTTTTTCTTGAGGCAGAGAATGGAACTGCCTTCCTTGACGAGATTGGTGAACTCACCCCAATCATACAGACAAAATTACTCCGTGTACTTCAGGAAAGAGAAATCAAACCAGTTGGTTCAACAACAATTAGACCTATCAATGTACGCATCATTGCCGCTACAAACAGAGTACTTGAAGATGAAATTGCCGCAAATCGTTTCCGCGAAGATCTTTTTTATCGACTAGCCGTTGTGCCCATACGTGTACCTCCTCTCAGGGAAAGGAAAAGCGATGTTCCCCTGCTGGTGGACTATTTTCTAAAAAAGTATTCGCAGCAACTCGGTAAAGAGGTTCAAAAAATCTCGTCATATGCTCTGCAGGTTCTTATGAACTACAATTTTCCAGGTAATGTCAGGGAACTTGAAAATATTATTGAGCGCGGTGTAGCTCTTGCGAGTACCAATATAATCCTGCCGGAGAGTTTGTCTCTCAGTACCGGAAGTAAAGCAGAAAAACAGCAACATAATGAAAATACAGATCTATTTCAGGCAGTAGAAAATGAACAGGAGCTTTTTGATACCGGTCTGGAAAAAGTGATGGCCCGCCTTGAGAAACGTTTTATCCTGCATGCCTTGGAAAAAAGCGGCCAATCAAAAATGAAGGCTGCTGATCTTTTGCAGGTCAGTTTCCGCTCTCTTCGATATAAAACCAAAAAATACGGAATAGATTGATCCATGCGAAATCTCCGTTCTCTTCTCTTTCCGGAAAGCCCTAAGACCTATGAAATCGATCGTATTTTAAGGCAGCAGCTTCTGTGGCTGCTGATGCTCCGCATTGTTTTATATACTCTGCTGATGGGTATCACCTATTTCCTGAGCGAATTTAAGTTTGGGGTTATCGTTCTGCCTCGATCTGCTCTCATTCTTATCTTGCTCTTGGTCTACGTTTTCTCCATTGTTTCGGCATTGCTTATCACCAGACAGAAAATCAATCTGCAGAAATTCGGTTTTATACAGAATATTCTTGATACTTTCTTTGCCAGCTTGCTTATATACACTACTGGAATTTCAAACTCTATATATACGTCCCTCTTCTTCTTTCCCATCATTTCAGGTGGACTTATTCTTCCCCGCAAAGGAGGACTGATAGCAGCTGCGGCCTCAACAATTCTCTTTGGAATTATCCTTTTTTTGGAGTATGCAGGTCTGGTACCCGATTATTTCATAATATTTGATTACAGGCCGATGCAAAACGAGCTGGAACTCATTAATCTTTTTGCGGTAAAGGGATTGACTTTTTTTCTTGCAGCACTTCTCAGTGCCATGTTCGGCTTTCGCCTTACCTCAACGGAAGAGGTACTCTCTGACACAATTCATAGTTTCGATAAGCTTTCACATCTTTACAAAACTATTTTTGATAACATTTCCACGGGTATCATTACCGCAAATGATAACGATATCATCACTTCAGCAAATACCGCTGCCCAGAGTATCACCGGATACAGCCTCCATGAGTTGCTTGGCAAAAAGTTGAACGCATTTTTCCCAAGTCTTGACCTTCATACTAAAAGTATTCGCCAGTCAATGGATTTTGTCAAAAAAGACGGTGTTGAAACACGCATAGGATATTCGATAACATCTCTTCCCAAGCCATCTCGCGAGGGGCTCCAAGAAAATACTTCCCCTAAATATGAAGAAGAGAGAACTCTCGTCACCCTTCAGGATATCAGTGAAATTGAAAAAATGGAGCGTAAGTTGCGCCAGGGGGAAAAGATGGCCGCTATCGGTATGATGAGTGCTGGAATTGCCCATGATTTCAGAAATCCACTCACAGCTATTTCAGGATCGGCTCAAGTACTGGCGAATGAGTTTAGAACAGGTAATTCTGAGGAGAAAAGCGAAAATCTAGAACTTACTGGAATCATAATGCGCGAGTCCAACCGGTTAATTTCGACCATATCGGATTTTCTTGAACTGGCACGACCTGATATTGCAAATCGTCAATGGTTCTCTTTGACAAATTGTATTTCAGAAGTACTTCAGGTCTGTCGTGCAGATCCCGAATGGCCTTCTACCAGCACTATTGATATCGAAATAGATTCAAGAATGGATATATGGGCCGATGAAAAGCAGTTTTTTACCGTTATGAACCATCTCATTCAAAATGGTATGGCATTTTGTCCGGAAGGACATGAAATAATTCAGATTCAGGCAGAAGAGTTAACTCTTGAGGAGGACAGGGAGGTTCTCGTTGTTTCCATTGAAGATAATGGGCCAGGCATTGATGACGAGTTACAGGAAAAAATTTTCGAACCTTTTTATACCAATCGAGCGAATGGAACGGGACTTGGACTAGCGATCGTTCGTCAGATTATCGAAGGTCACCGGGGAACAATCGAGCTCTCGAGGTCATCTCTTGGTGGAGCTAAATTCACTATTTTTCTACCCTACTTATAACATATCAATCAAGGGAAGAGCGCTACTCCTGCTCTTTCCAGACCCTCGCCCCCAGATTACTCAATTTGTCCACCAGCTTTTCATATCCCCTTTCAAGATGATATATTCTGGATATTTCAGTTTTTCCTGAGGCGGCAAGACCAGCAATTACAAGGGATGAACTGGCTCGTAAATCGGTTGCCATTACCGGTGCTCCTATCAGCCCGTTAATGCCTCCGCCTTTTACCACTGCAGCATGCCCATCAATCTGAATACGTGCGCCCATCCTGCGCAGTTCGGCAACATGCATAAACCGGTTTTCAAAAATTGTCTCATTAACTACAGATACCCCGTCACTCAAGGTCATCAATGCCATGAATTGCGCTTGAAGGTCAGTGGGATAGCCTGGATAGGGCATTGTCTTTATGTCCGTACTGACGATGGAAGCTTGGCCGTTTTTTGCTCTTGAACCGTTAATATATATGCTGTCTACTGCCTGTTCTATTTTGAAACCAGCGAAACGCAACTTTTCAAGCAACGATGGTAAGTGAGATGGATTGCAATGAGTTATCGTGGCCTCACCTCCCGTTGCCCCGACGGCAATAAGATAGGTTCCTGTTTCAATGCGATCAGGAATAATTTCACAATCTGCAGGACGTAGCTGTGCGACACCCTCAATAGTAAGAGTATCGGTACCTTTTCCTTCTATCAACGCTCCCATTCCGGTCAGCATATCAATGAGATTTCCAACCTCAGGCTCTTTTGCTGCATTTTTTATTGTTGTTACCCCCTTGGCCAGACAGGCTGCCATTATGATATTTTCTGTACCAGTCACCGAAGGAATGTCGAAATAAATACCTGTACCACGCATTTCATCGTGGACTTCAGCATCAACATATCCCTGTTCGAGCTTGACTTCAACTCCCATCAACTGAAAACCACGGATATGAAAGTCTATCGGTCTCTCGCCAATGGCACATCCACCGGGTAGTGAAACCTTTGCTTTGCCGAGACGGGCGAGTAGGGGTCCTAACACAAGTACCGATGCTCGCATGGTTTTCACCAGCTCATACGATGCTTCCGAAAAAGTAAGATGAGTACTGTCCACTTTTAAGACATGACCATTATAATCCCAGGTAATGCCAAGTTTTTCCATGAGTTTCAGAAATGTACGAGTATCACGCAGATCGGGCACATTCGTTAAAGTATGTACTCCAGGGGCTAGTAGTGTAGCTGCAATAAGAGGTAGTGCAGCATTTTTAGCACCACTGATTTTCAGCTCTCCACGTAATGGAATTCCACCTTCAATTATTAATTTTTCCATGATCTTTTAGATATATGCATTTATTTGAGCGACAAGGACTCGGTCTCTTCCGCTATAATCTTGAAATGTATCTATATTTTTAAAATATTTCCCATCAATATTGACACTCGAAAAAATACTCTTCACTCCTTCAGCCTGCTCTGCACCAAACTCCATTGCAAACAAACCAGAGGGGGCCAGGAATGATACCACCTGCGCTGCTATTCGTCGAATACAGTCCAGTCCATCCGGACCTCCGTCAAGAGCCAGTTTTGGCTCAAAATTTGCCACTTCAGCATCGAGTTCATTTAGAATCGCCCCACTGCTAACATATGGAGGATTAGACACAATCAACTCATAGAGGGTTGAATTAGCCACTGCCGCAAATAGATCTGAACAAACACCTTCAACACGATCACTGACATGGTGTTTTTTACAATTCCTCCGGGTTACATCAAGAGCTTCAAGCGAACAATCAATAGCCAAAACTTTAGTTTTTAATTCATGGGCAAGCACAACTGCAACGACACCACTGCCACAACACAGATCGACACTGCGAGATACTCGATAATCAAGTTTTTTGAGGTGCTGAAAGACAATCTCAAGCAAAAATTCAGTTTCTGGTCGTGGTATAAGTACATTACGATTCACTTCAAAATTCAAGGACCAAAACTCCCTTTCCTGCAAAATATAGGCTACTGGCTCATGTTGAATTCGTCTTGCTATATAATCAAGGAAACGTTTACGGCAGGAATCATTAACCGGCTCAGACCCTTGAAGATAGAGTTCAGTTCGGCTCAACTCAAGACAATGTCCCAGCAGAATTATGCTATCAAGCTCGAACCCAACTATTCCGGCCTTTTGCAGTTTATTTTTTCCTTCGTACAGGAGTTCTGAGACGAGCATAGCTGATATATTTTCTGAACATCAAGAGCAATATGGATTAATATGGCGAAACAAGATAGGCAGATATCCAGACATTATTCGATCTCTTTGAGTCTTTCCACCTGGTCATGGGCCATGAGAGGATCTACCACCTCTTCAAGCCTGCCGTTAAGAATGAGTTCAAGCTTATAGAGAGTGAGTTGTATTCTGTGATCCGTTATTCTGCCTTGAGGATAGTTATATGTCCTTATCCGCTCACTTCGATCTCCACTACCAACCTGCAATTTTCTCTCGCTGCTCACCTTATCATGGTGTTCCTGTTCAATTTGATCGGCAAGTCTGGCCCGTAAGACATTCAGAGCTTTAGCTTTATTTTTGTGCTGGGATTTCTCATCCTGGCAGGTAACAACCAGGCCAGTCGGCAGATGGGTGATGCGAACGGCAGAATCGGTTGTATTGACACTTTGTCCGCCAGGACCGGAGGATCTGAAAACATCGAATTTCAATTCGTTCATGTCAATACTGACGTCAACCTCATCGGCCTCGGGTAAGATGGCAACAGTTACGGCTGAGGTGTGCACCCTTCCCTGCGTTTCCGTTTCTGGTACTCTCTGAACCCGATGAACTCCACTCTCATATTTCAGCTTGGAATAGACATTGCTGCCGCTAATCAATGCAATGATCTCTTTGAATCCCCCAACTCCCTGAGGACTGGAACTCATCGTTTCGACTCGCCAACCTTCACTCTCGGCATAACGGCAATACATCCGAAAGAGATCGCCAACAAAAAGAGCTGCCTCATCACCACCTGTCCCTGCACGAATTTCAAGAAAAATGTTCTTTTCATCATTGGGGTCTTTGGGAAGCAATAATACTTTGAGTGCAGCTTCAAGCTCTTTTCTTCTTTTGATCAGGATCTCATTTTCATCTCTGGCCAGTTCTTTAAACTCCCCATCTTCCTGGGCATCATGAAGAATCGCATTGTTATCAGCAATATTCTCTTCTGTTTCCTGCAATTCACAATAGAGTTCATTGAGCCTGGACAAATGTGCATGCTCTCGCACAACATTTTGATATTCCTTCTGATTGTTCATCAAAGATGGATCAGAAAGACGACCTTCCAGGTGAGATATTTTTTCTTCGAGATCTTCAAATTTATGAAACATAATCTAACGACCAGCAAACTGAAATGTGAGAAAAGAATAAAAAAAGTCCACAGCATACAATTTTGCTGTGGACTTCAACCATTTTACCGAGCATGGGTCAGGCCCCAGCTATGGTAAACTATGCTTTCTGATTCTCGAAATGCTTGGCGTAACGCTTCTTGAATTTTTCAATTCTACCAGCAGTATCTATAAGCTTCTGCTTGCCAGTGAAAAAAGGATGACAGGCAGAGCAAATTTCCACCTTCATCTCCTTATTCACAGAACCTAACTCGAACTCGTGACCACATGCACAAGAAGCTTTAATCTGATGGTACTCGGGATGTATATCAGCTTTCATATTTCCTTACTCCTTCGGAAAATTCATATATAGAAGATGTTATTATAACCATTATCAACATCAATGCAGATTGTAAACAGCGCAATATATCGTGCGGGGATATTTTTTCAACAAAAATAATATAACTTACACTGGAGATATGATTGCAGCGTCAGCTAACTGGCACTTCTAACCATTCATCGAATCGAGAAAATCATTGTTTGTTTTAGAATGCTTCAATTTATCAACAAGAAATTCCATTCCATCCGCCGGATTCATGGAAGACAATAGTTTTCTGAGTATCCATATTCTATTGATTATATCGTCACCCAGCAATAGGTCTTCCTTTCTGGTGCCGGAACGTTTGATGTCAATCGCTGGGAAAATCCGTTTATCGGACATTTTTCGATCAAGAATCAATTCCATATTTCCGGTACCTTTAAACTCTTCGAAAATAACCTCATCCATCTTACTACCGGTTTCGATAAGTGCCGTGGCTAATATGGTAAGACTGCCACCTTCTTCTATATTCCTGGCAGCACCAAAAAAACGCTTTGGTCTGTGTAATGCATTCGCCTCCACACCACCGGAAAGAATTTTTCCGCTTGATGGTGTTACCGTGTTATATGCTCTGGCAAGACGGGTTATACTATCCAGCAAGATAACCACATCTTTGCCATGCTCTACCAGTCTTTTTGCTTTTTCAATGACCATTTCAGCGACCTGTATATGCCGCTGAGGTGGTTCATCAAAAGTTGAGCTCACCACTTCCGCAGCCTTGACTGAACGTGCCATTTCAGTAACTTCCTCTGGTCGCTCATCGATAAGCAGAACAATCAGATATACCTCTTTGTGATTACGCACGATAGAGTTTGCAATCTTCTGCATGAGTACTGTTTTTCCAGTCCTCGGTGGTGCAACTATCAACCCTCTTTGCCCTTTGCCTATGGGACAAAACATATCCATCAGTCGCATAGAGTAGTTATCACGCTGCCATTCCAAATTTAGTTTCTCGTTAGGATGAAGAGGAGTTAGGTTCGTGTAGATGGTTTTTTGTTTTACGGCATCTGGCGGATCGAAATTAACACCCTCTACTTTGAGAAGAGCGAAGTAGCGTTCGCCTTCTTTTGGTGCTCTTACGAGGCCCTCTATGACGTCTCCGGTTCGTAAGTTAAGTCTTCTTATTTGCGATGGAGATACATATATGTCATCAGGGCCAGGCAAGTAATTATAGTCAGGTGCCCTAAGAAAACCGAAGCCATCCGGAAGAATCTCGAGAGTACCGCTGCCTCTCATCTGACCTTCTTTGTCAGCCTGGGCTTGTAAAAGCGCAAAAATAAGCTCTTGTTTTCGCATAGAGCTATAGCCTTCTACCTTGAATTTACGGGCAAGTTTAACTAAATCACCAATTTTTTTGACCTTTAATTCCGCCAAATTCATCTATCACATTCTCCTTTTAGGTGTAGCGGTGTATGTATGTGTATTACAAATGTATTTTCTTCAGAAGGTAACCCAGACAGACTTTTCCCCAAAGCTCCTCGGCCAGCACAACAGTATGTTGGGAAGGCTAGCTCTGATTAAAATCAATGATTTGTTTTGGATGTTTGTATAGATTAGTGAAGAATCGGTTATTATTCGATACAGGTCTATTTTTTAACCCAGCTGGAGGCAAGGTTACTTGATTTTACTTTCGGGACAGAAATTGCAATGATTCATCCAGGGAAGGACACTCATTTCGACTGTTGTTTCCTTATACGTTTTCCAATCTCAACTGTCAAGACTTTTCCGGCAAAAAACATGCCTCAGTCGTCACCCTGTTTTGATTCAATTTTAGCCTTAAGCAAATCAACTTGAGCATACGTGTTCTCAAGTGAACCTGAGTTATCAATCACAAAATCAGAATATTGTGCTTTATCGGTTATGTTCATTTGAGTATTAAGCATTTTTTCAACATGTTCAGCAGAAACCTTGTCTCTTGTTACAACCCTTTCCATTGCATCTAATTGTCCCGTTGATACGGTTACAACATAATCAAAATCATGCTGCCACCCTACTTCAAACAGTAGCGGAACCTCAACAATCAGCAGTTTTCGTTCTCTCCTGCAGGATTGTATAAGATTGGTAACATGCTCATAGACATGAGGATGCAGAATATTTTCAAGCTCACGCCGCAGTACATCATTTTCAAATACAGCCGCCCTTAACCTTTTTCTATCTATATTACCGTCCTGGTTTAAAAAACGCTCTCCCCACTGTTGTATTACTTCAATCCAACCAGGTTGATCTTTCTCCAGCAATTTCCGACAAACATAATCTGTATCGCAATGCATTGCGCCGATGATTTTTGTGAGATAGCTAGCCACCACACTTTTTCCAGACCCTACATTACCGGTAATAGCGATTATCAACTATTGTCTCCATCTTTGATATCTGAACTTAAAAACTGTAGAAAATCTTCGTGAAGAGGGGCTTTGCCATCAATTTGCATCCCGGTAATGGGGTGAGTAAAACTCAATTCGGAAGAATGCAACATTTGTCTGGGAAAAGGTCTATTATCTCTTCCTGGACCATATATTTCATCACCGGCAACCGGATGACCAATTGATGCCATATGGACACGAATCTGATGGGTTCTTCCAGTCTCAATTTCAACTTCGACAAACGAGTATTTCTCATGAATATATCTTTCTACTCGCCAGTTGCTTGCCGCATGTTTACCGCCTTGAGCCAGAATAGCCATCTTTTTCCTGTTAACCGGATGTCTTCCTATTGGAGCGACAATCCGTCCTTTGCTCTCCTTGATGATTCCGTGGACCAGGGCATGATACTTTTTGGTTATGCTGCGCTGCTTGAATGCGTCAACAAGTCGGCGTTGGACCTCCGGAGTCTTAGCGACAACCATTATTCCAGAAGTATCCTTGTCAAGCCGATGTACTATGCCTGGTCTTATCGGATCTCCGACCTCTAGTATCTTTCGGCTATGATACACCAATCCATTGACCAGAGTATTATCATGGTTGCCAGCAGCAGGATGCACCACCAAGTTTGGCGGTTTCGCTATCAAAAGCAGATATTCATCCTCAAAGATTACTTGAAAATCTACTTTTTGGGGAATAACGACCGTTTCTGTTTTTTCACTGACCTGCCCATGGACTGTATCTTCCCTGTGCAGCTTCCTGCTCGCTTTTGCCGTTTCACCATTAATACAAACAGATCCTGCTTTTATTGCACCACTTAGCTGAGAACGAGAAACGCCAGGCAGATGATGAACAAGGAAATGATCTAGCCTCCAGCCTACTTCATCTTCAGAAACAGAAAAGGAAAAGTCTTTTTCAGGTGTATGTTTTCCACAGTGGTTGAAAGGCTCTGATTCCATCAGACAGGCGTGAAGTGGGTAATTCTATCAGCAGGTGCAAGGCAATCGAGGTTTATGCAAAAATGGTTTCAATCTCGTTGCTAATATTGCTTTCGTCGACTTTTTTTGCAAGTGACAACTCTTTCACCAAGAGTCCTTTGGCTGTGTCCAGCATTTTTCTTTCACCGTATGAAAGATCTTTGTCGACACTCAATAAGAATAGATCACGTAAAACTGCAGCTACTTCATGGATTGAACCAGTTTTGATTTTATCCATATAATCACGGTAACGCCGATTCCATGTTTGTGAGCCAATTTCAATACCTCGGTCCTTTAGAATATCAAGAACCTTATCAACTTCATTTTTAGAGACAATAGCACGTAAGCCTACATTCTCACTGCTGACAGTAGGTATCATAATTGTCATGTTGTTGTCGAGAATCTGCAACACGTAAAATTTCTGATCAGTCCCTCCTACCTTCTGGGTTTCGATAGATTTAATTACGCCAACACCATGGGCTGGATAGACAGCCATATCACCTTTTGCAAACACTACAATCTCCTCATCTTCATAAACCGAGAACCACCAAATGCCAAGTATTTCGTCTCGTATAAATAAAAACGACGAAATACCAACAACGTGTTCCACCAAAAAACACTCAGGCTTCCAGTTAAAATATTGCTATACCATGTGGGATAACATACAGAACATAACATATATGTGAAAAAAATGCCCCTGGTTTTAGAAAAAAACCATTTAATGACAGGCAATAGCGAAAAACAAGAGAGTATTACTTAAAACTGTTGAGAAAATTCATAGCCCCAGAAACCTCCCCTGCAAAGAATTGTTCCAACCCTTTTAACATTTCCACAATCCTGCTTTGAATGACATTGATTTCATCTTCCTGAAAAGAGGAAAGCACATATCGGTCAACAGGTATCTCCGCATGAGCGTTGCCGGCTCCGGGACGACCAATACCAATTTTGAGGCGATAAAAGCCATTGGTGCCAAGATGACTGACGATGGAACGTATACCGTTATGGCCACCTGTTCCTCCGCCAGCAACCAGCTTAATACGTCCCGGTTTCATATCCAAATCGTCGTGAACCACAATAATCTTTGCTATGGGAATTTTAAAGAAATCCATAAATCTGACCACCGCCTTGCCACTGAGATTCATATATGTCATTGGCTTAACGAGATGGACCGTTGTCTCCCCCAGTTTTACCTTACCGGTAAGACAGTCCCACTTCTCTACAGCTAGATCTGCATTGTTTTCCTGTGCGAAAGCATCAATAACTTCGAAACCAATATTGTGTCGTGTCCCGTGATATTTGGTCCCGGGATTGCCCAAACCAACCATTAAATATGGATCAGATGCCATGAATGCCCTTTGGTAATTTGGTAATAATCAGAATAAACAGAAAATCCGGTGGAAAATAATTTTCCACCGGATTCAACTTCTATTCTAAAAAGCATGCTATCAGGCAACTTCAGCCTGAGGAGGTGATTTTTAATTACTCTCCCGATTCTGCCTCAGTTGATGGGGCATCACTTTCACTCCCACCAGCATCCTCAATGGCTTCCTCACCCTCTTCTTCCCCTACTGCCTCCTTGGCAATGGCAACAACACTCACACAACTTCCTTCAGGATCTGTGACCAAGGTTACGTTCTCCGGAATAGCAATTGTACCGACTTGAATCGATTCGTTCATACCTAGCGCTGAGATATCAACAATAAATTCATCGGGAACATTCAATGGCGCAGATTCGACGGCAAGGGTATCAAGGATAACGTTGAGGATTCCGCCCATTTCAACCCCTGGTGCGGCGCCCTTATAGCTAATTGGTACTTCGAACACACGAGGTTTTTCAACATCGATTTCAATAAAATCAGCATGAACGAGTGTGTCCTTGATAGGATCAGTTTGTATCTCATGGATTAAAACATGTTTTGTCGAACCATCATCCAGATTAAGAGATACAATTGCGTTTTTACGATAGACGTCAAGAAGCTGTTGAAAAAACGGTTGTGTTTCAAGCTTTAAAGGTATGGCTTCAGATCCACCACCATAAACAACAGCAGGAGTCATTCCCTGCATACGCAATTGACGCATTGCCCCTTTTTTTGTTTCTTTTCTAATGGAGGCATTAATTTCTATCTTTAACATTACCTTTCTCCTTCGCCTTTTGTATTGCCACTAGCGGAATTTTATGTAGCAATATAGCGTTTTACTTAATTACGTAATTTTTATATTTTGTTGAGCTACACAAACAGTGAGCTTACTGAATCTTCATTATGTATTCGTTTTATTGCATCTGCAAGAAGTTCAGATACTGAAAGAACTTTGATTTTTTCACATTTTTTAGCTTCTTCCCGTAATGGTATGGAGTTGGTAACCACCAGAGATTTAATAACTGAATCGGTAATCCTCTGCACAGCAGGACCTGAAAGTACCGGGTGGGAGCAACATGCATGTACTTCTTTAGCACCGGCATTTATCAGAGTAGCAGCACCACTGCATAATGTTCCCGCAGTATCAACCATGTCATCAAGCAGAATAGCTGTTTTTCCCTCGACATCACCTATAACATGCATTGCCTCACATTCATTTGGCCGGTCACGTCTCTTGTCAATAATTGCCAGGCCGCAATTCAATCGTTTGGCAAAAGCCCTTGTTCGTTCAACACCACCGGCATCGGGAGACACCATGATAAAATTGTCAAACTTTCCACCAATATGACGCAGCAGTATCGGAGCCGCATACAGATGATCGACTGGGATATTGAAAAAACCTTGGATTTGTCCGGCATGCAGGTCCATGCATAATACTCTGCGTACTCCGACAGCCATGAACATCTCAGCAACAACCTTCGCAGAAATCGGAACTCTTGGAGCGACCTTTCTATCCTGGCGGGCATAGCCATAATATGGCACGACAGCAGTAATACGCCTCGCAGAAGCACGTCGCAGAGCATCAACCATGATGACAAGTTCCATCAGGTTGTCGTTCACTGGAGTACAGGTCGGCTGAACGACGAAAACGTCCGTACCACGAACGTTTTCCTTAACCTCGACAAATATTTCGCCATCGCTGAATTTTTTAACATCAGCTTTAGAGAGAGGTAGCTCAAGATGAGCGGCAATCTGAACCGCCATCTCAAGATTGGCATTTCCGGAAAATATTTTTAAATTGTTTACCATTGTTACCTTTTGTTCAGCAGAAACGAATTTATATTCAACAAAAATAAAATGGCTGGGGTGGTAGGACTCGAACCTACGAATGCCGGGATCAAAACCCGGTGCCTTAGCCACTTGGCTACACCCCAACCCTCTAATCTGCTATATAAACTTTATCTCCGTACTTTTGACGTAGATCCGTGACAGTATTTTTGATACTACCATTACTATGTGCCGGAGCCCCAGCAAACACGCCGAAGACGGTTGGTCCACTCCCAGACATCAGTACAGCATCAGCACCTGCGGATATTAACTTCTCTTTTACTTCTTCAATCACCGGAAAAATATCTATTGTCACCTTTTCCAGATCATTCTCAAGAGCTGATAGTGTTAAATCTTCCGGATGTATATTACGAAAACCCGTCAATGTAGAATTTTTATCTATCCTTGTCAATGCAAATTTTTCAAAAATCGATGCGGTAGAAACACTTATCCCTGGGTTTACAAGAATAAATGTACAATTATCAAGCGGCTCAACAGGTAACATTTTTTCCCCTATTCCTGTTGCCAATACGCTTCTGTCCTCGACAACAAAAAAGGGAACGTCAGCCCCCAGTGATTTTCCCATGTCGATCAAATCAGCAGAACTGAACTCTTTTGCAAAATAATCGTTAAGCCCTTTCAGCAATGTTCCCGCATCGCTGCTGCCTCCGCCCAAACCAGCAGAAACAGGTATGTTTTTATGTAAATCTATAGAGACACCTTTGTTTCTGGCGTTTTTACTTCTCTTTAAAAAGGTATCTGCCGCCCGCCAGACCAGGTTAGTTTCATCTATTGGTACCTCTGAGCTTTGACAGGTTAAGGTGATGCCTGGCACATCATGTATCTCTATCGCAATAGTATCATAGAGACTTATTTTCTGCATCCATGTCTCCAGCTCATGATAGCCATCATCTCTTTTTGCAAGTACCCGGAGAATCAGGTTTATCTTGGCAGGAGCCTGGATATGCAATATTTTCTGCTTATTGATAAAATTCACTGCCAAAATTGTGATGTATCATGCACAAATGAACACTTTTTTACTTCTTAGCGACCTTCACAAAACGAATTTTCAGATCATAAAGAATATTCTTTAGCATTTCTGATTCATCCGTGGACAGGTTGCCTTTCGTCTTCTGTTCAATCAGAGTGAGTGTGTCAATACCGTGTCTGGCCAGATCAAGGTCAATCAACTTTTTTCCGGTTGACGGATCCGCTATTTCACCCAAATGAAAGAGCACTGAAGTATTCAACGACATTACAAATGCCGAAAATGTAACCTCAGGCATAACACATTTACCTTCTTTATTCGGGACTTTACCTTCTCGACAGGCGCAATCGTCATTCTTGTTCTCTACCATCAATTTCCACCCCTTCTCAAGTGCTCTTCAGATTTTTTTGCTGGCCGCTTTCCCGTTCTCATTGTCACAAGACAAAAATTTCAAAGGGGCAAAGCACCAAATTCCAATGACATGTCTGCAGTGAAAAATAAGCGTTTGCCCTGTATTGTCAAACGATCACGAGTGATATTCGGACAATTCCAATGGTACAGCATCGGTTATATGCTCAATGCTGCAGACCTTCCCTAATAATTCTTTTGAGATAAGTGTGTCTGTGGAGAGGAAAATAATGTTTTGCCTACTTGCCTCTTCTCTACCCACTGTCATCATTGAAATATTGACACCGTTTTCACCGAGGGTAGTACCTAACGCGCCTATTACTCCAGGTACATCTTTATTGTAAACGAGGAGCATCGGGCCGGCGGGAAGTGCTTCAAGACGAAATGTGTTAAGGCGAACCAGCCTTGGCTCATTTTTGCCGAATACCGTACCTACGGTAACGTTTTCACCCTCGCTTGTTCGAACAGTTGCTGACAATACATTGATAAAGTCATATGAATGTTCAGACTTTGCCTCGACAACTTTTATTCCTCGATCCTTGGCAATAATGGGTGCGTTAACATAATTAACCGCATCTTTGAGGATTGGAGTAAAGAGTCCCTTTAAAAAAGCTATGGTGATTGGACTGGTATTCAGATCAGCAAGCTCACCACTATATTCTATGGTAACTTCCTCCACCCCACCTTTGGCTATTTGCATCTGTAGACTACCAAGCATTTCACCAAGGGTGATATAAGGTCCTACCTGAGTAAGAACATCGCCACTAACAGATGGAACATTCACCGCATTTGTTACTTCACCTTTATTGAGGTAGGCGGCAACTTGCTCGGCAATGATAACAGCAACGTTCTCCTGGGCCTCGCTTGTAGAGGCACCAAGATGAGGCGTACAAATAAAATTATCAAGAGCAAGCAATGGACAATTATCCAGAGTTGTCGGCTCCGTTGCAAATACATCAAGAGCAGCACCCGCTATTTCACCCTCTTTCAATGCATGATAAAGGGCATCCTCATCACAGACACCACCACGGGCGCAGTCAATAAACATGCCATCTCTTTTCATATTTTTAAAAAATTCAGTGGATATAAGTCCCTTCGTCTCCTTTGTCATTGGCACATGCACAGTGATATAATCGGATCTTCTGGCAAGTTCCTCAAGACTGACAAGCTCGACACCAATTTTTTCGGCCATTTCCTTTGGCATATGGGGATCATAGGCAATAGTTCGCATTTTCAAACCCTGTGCGCGGCTTGCTGCTATTCCTCCGATACGACCTATTCCGACAATACCCAGTGTTTTTCCGGTGACTTCACGTCCCATGAATTTTTTCTTTTCCCACTTGCCAGCTTTCATAGATGCTGTCGCCTGTGGAATGTTGCGGGAGAGAGCCATTACCATGGAAATGGCATGCTCTGCTGTGGTGGTTGCATTTCCATCAGGAGCATTCATAACAACAATTCCCTTTTGGCTTGCAGCCGGAATATCGACATTATCGAGTCCGATGCCAGCCCTGCCAACCACCTTCAATTTCGCAGCAGATTCCAGGAGCTCAGCAGTAACTTGAGTGGCACTGCGGATAACCAAACCATCATATTCGCCAATAATTACCTTGAGCTCTTCAGGAGAAAGACCTGGCTTGAAGTCCACTTCAAGCCCCGCCTCTGCCATTATCTCTCCCCCTACCGGAGCCAAATTATCACTTATTAATACCTTCATCACCACTCCTTTCAAAATTAATTACCCTTTCCCATACTCTCTTTTAAAAGTGCATCGAATATCGACAGCTACCAAGCACCTAAAAAATTCTGTCCATAAACAGATAAGCAAAGATTTACAGCATAAAGTTAGAATAAAGTTACGCCCCTCACAGATACTCAACTCCAAAATCCCGATCTCCTGAACCCAGGCTCATGGGAACTCATATGCACACAGAAAAACCCACAATATATCAGTATCCCACGATGATAGAAGCGAGATAAGCATGTTGTGAACATAATAAATCAAGACAGAAACTATACCCTCATTGCATCATGAGAACAACCAAAAATCTCTTCCTTTCAAATAAGATAAATTACTATTATTATTTTATTTGCTATAGCTCATTTTCGCTCAAGGAAATGATTAAAGCGGTTGAACTTTCAGCTCGAAAAAGATATACAGGTACCTTTTGTAATGAGAGTTTTTCAAGTACGATTAAAAATATAAACCAATGCGGGGAGGCAACCCAAGGAAAACCTGTCTCAAAGTTTTTTTGCCCTTCAGTAGAGATGTTTTACCTTTCAATAGTACATTAATTGAAAACAACTTTTTTAATATTTCCGGATAGTGTTACAATATCAGACACAGATAATCCCTATTTTAGTTTATCAATATGAGGAATAAAAATGAGTGAAACCAGATTACGTTTTCCACCAAGCCCAACTGGCTATCTTCATATAGGAGGAGCACGAACTGCTCTCTACAACTGGCTCTATGTGAAACAAACTGGAGGAAAACTCATTTTAAGGATTGAGGACACCGATACAGAAAGATCCACAGATGAATCAATCCAGGGAATCGTCGAAGGATTGAAATGGCTTGGTATTGATTGGGACGAGGGTCCCTATTTTCAATCTGAGTTCAGTGACGACCACGCCCGTGTAGCCCATCAGCTTCTAGAAAATAACCATGCCTATAAATGTTTCTGCACCAAAGAAGAACTTGAAGCCAAAAGAGAAGCAGCGTTAGCCTCAAAAAAGACGCTTGGGTATGATGGCACCTGTCGAAACTTATCCGACGAACAGGTTCGTCAAAAAGAAGATGCCGGACTGCCTTTTGTCCTCCGTTTCAAAATACCCGAACGACAGGGCAAGATAGGTTATAAAGACAAGGTTCTTGGAACAATCGAAACTGACTACAAAGAGCTCGATGACTTTGTTATAGTCCGTTCCAACGGCAAACCCCTCTATCTCCTCTGCAATGTCGCTGATGATATCCGAGATAGAATCAGCCATATCATTAGAGGGCAGGACCATATGACAAACACTTTAAAGCAGGTGCTCATTTATGAAGCTTTAAACGCCCCATTACCTGTTTTTGCCCATATTCCTTTAACCATGGATACCAAAAGGGCAAAGATTTCCAAACGAAGTCATGGCGAGGTGGTTGCCGTCCAGTATTACCGTGAAAAAGGATTTCTTCCATGGGCTTTCAATAATTTTCTCGCCCTGCTCGGCTGGTCTCCAGGCAATGATCAAGAAATTTTCACTCGTGAGGAATTGATCGAGCAATTTTCTCTTGAGCGCATCAACACCTCCCATTCCATCTTCAATTATAGAAAAAATGATCCAAAATTTTTCACTGACCCGAAAGCCATCTCTATAAATGAGCACCACCTTCGCATGATGGATATTGAAGAACTGGCGATATTTGTGAAAGATGTTTTTCAAAAAGAAGGCCTATGGAAGAATGCGTATGATGCAGATAAAAGAAAATGGTTCCTGGATACCCTCGACCTTATCCGCCCCAGATTTCATACCTTGAAAGATTTTGCAGAAATGGGGAGAGCCTACTTTGCCGACGATTTTTCTATTTGTGAAAAACCCCTGAATAAAAACATCCTCAAATTTCCGGAATTGGCAGAATGGCTACCGCAGCTTGCTGAAAAATATGCTGCTCTTGATGTTTTTACAGCCGAAAAAGCAGAAGAAATTGCGAGAGAAATGGCCATAGAACTGGATATAAAACCAGGTATCCTCATAAACGGTATGCGCACCGTTGTTACAGGTCAGCTTGCCGGTCCGTCCATGTTTGATATTCTCATGGCTATAGGGCAGGATAAAGTTGTTGAGCGGCTACGGTCTACAGCAAATCTCTACAAATAATTTCACTTTTGGAAAGAGACATACTCATGGAAAAAAATGATAACAGTCAGACAAAACCTTTGGATTTTATAAGGCAGATAATTGCTGAGGATCTCAAGACCGGAAAACATTCTCACCCTGTAACTCGTTTTCCACCTGAACCAAATGGTTATCTCCATATTGGCCATGCAAAGTCAATTTGTCTGAATTTTGGTATAGCTGTTGAAAACAACAGCCCCTGTCACCTTCGTTTTGACGATACCAATCCGACCAAGGAAGAAGATGTGTATGTCAATTCGATCAAAGAGGATGTGTCCTGGCTGGGATTTGACTGGCAGGATAATCTTTTTTATGCCTCTGATTATTTTGATGAACTCTACAGCTTTGCTGTAAAATTGATCAAAATAGGAAAAGCATATGTCTGTGAATTATCAGCCGATGAGATTCGCCAATACCGCGGGACGCTCACGGAACCGGGAAAAGAAAGCCCATATCGCCAGCGTTCCGTTGAAGAGAATCTTAACCTTTTTGAAAAGATGAAAAATGGTGAGTTTGCTGAAGGGTCCCATGTCCTGCGGGCGAAAATTGACATGGTTTCACCCAATCTCAACATGCGCGATCCGGTAATTTATCGGATCATGAAATTTCCACATCACCGGACCGGAGATAAATGGTGCATATACCCGATGTATGATTATACCCATTGTCTCTCAGATGCCATTGAGAAAATCACCCATTCGCTATGCACCCTGGAGTTCGAAGACCACCGACCACTTTATAACTGGGTCCTGGAAACACTTGAGACGCCCTGTCATCCGCGTCAGATCGAGTTTGCCAGGTTAAATCTTACCTATACGGTAATGAGCAAAAGGAAACTTCTGAAACTCGTCCAGGGAAAATATGTGGACGGTTGGGATGATCCAAGAATGCTCACCATTTCAGGCCTTCGAAGACGTGGCTACACACCGGCGTCCATACGCCAGTTCTGTGAAACCATTGGTATCGGCAAAAAAGAAAGCTGGATAGATATGGGTGTACTGGAAAATTCTATTCGCGAAGATCTCAATGCGGAAGCACCACGTGCAATGGCAATACTTGATCCGCTTAAAGTGATTATAGATAATTATCCGGAAGACACCGTCGAAGAGGTCGAAGCCAAAAATCATCCTCAAAAACCGGAAATGGGAACGCGAACCTTGCCGTTTTCCAGGGAAATATATATTGAGCGTTCTGATTTTATGGAAGAGCCGCCAAGGAAATTCTTTCGTCTTGGTCCCGGTCGTGAGGTGCGCCTGCGCTATGGATACTATATTCAGTTTGCCTCTGTGGTAAAAGATGAACAGAGCGGAGAAATTCTGGAACTCCACTGCACCTATGACCCTGAATCCAAAGGTGGGTCATCGCCAGACGGCAGAAAAGTAAAGGGAACTATTCACTGGGTCTCGGCCAATCACGCCCTCTCCTGTACTGTGAGGCTTTATGATCGATTGTTCACCATTGAGAATCCAGATGCAGACAAAGAGACCGATTTTATTGAACATCTCAACCCTGAATCGATTATCGTTCTTGATAATTGTAAAGCAGAGCCATCTCTTGCCAATATGGCACCTGGAACATGTGTCCAATTCGAACGCCAGGGATATTTCTGCATTGACTCAAAAGAATCGAAACCGGGAGCACCTGTCTTTAACCGCACGGTCACACTCCGCGACTCATGGGTGAAACAGCAAAAGTAGCAGTCATATCGTCTCAACTTTGTCATTTCAAGCATTCCCTGCCATCGTCAATCTTCATCTGATTGAGTGAAAAGGAATGCTTGATAAAACCATCGCGATACGATTTATCCTTCCCTAAAATATTATAGTGCGCATATTTTACTGCTGCCCTATTTTATGCCTTGGGATATTTCATTCATCAACAAAACCTAGGCGAACCAACAACAATAACCTGCAAAAGAGTTGATTATAAAGACGGATAGCAGTTGTTTTTAGTTTTTGCACCTTTCATCTTCAAGACAAGATATCAAGACTTCGATGGCCCACCTTTTGCAATATGGAGACCTCTAAAACCTCTAATATCTCCATTAATTTCTCATTTAATATCCAACAGATAAGAAAAGAGGCACCTCATGATCGAAAACATTATCGTAATAATCATCGTCATGATTTGTGGAGTAATTGTAGGCAAAAAAATTATCAGGCAGATAAAAAATGCTACTGACCCCAGCAGTACATCTGGGTGCTGTAATGATTGTTCAAATTGCTCTACACAACAAACGATAGAGAAATGCAAGGAGCATGAGAAATATAGATGAAAAAGATGTTGATACGGTGCATTTAAAAAGAGCGATGTATTTCCATCACATAAAGATCCTCTCAGAGCGTATCGGATATCGCAAATCCAGTCAATAACTGTACTCATCCATCAGATGAACGATGCACGCTAAAAGGACAATACGCTCCCTGAAGATAACTCCAAAGAACGTATTGGGGGAGGAGCAGAAGAATTTGGTAACAGATTCTTTTATCCAACAAGCATGCCACCCTCACTATTTAAAATAAAATGCAATTACTATATCTTATTCACTACCAAGAATAGATACTTATGCTGGCAACTTTTTTTTTGGATAAAAACTCCTCAACGCTGGATCAATCTGAGTATTTTTTACCCAACCATAGCATACACATACTTTCCCTTTTTCCAGAAATGAATAGTCTGGCCTCCATCTGCCAAACTGTAGCGCCTTTCAGGAGACAACGAAAAATCCACGTCTTCGGTGTTTATGAGAAACAGAGATATCCTTTTATTATCATGACGAAAAACCATATGAATTGCCTTACAGTCTCCCAGAGGACAAATACGTGCCCCAACAAATGAGTAACCTTGGGGAAGTTGGCCCATAATTTCCTTTGACGACACCTCAACTTTGCCAAGAGTCCCCAGTTGGTCGAGTTTATCAACCACGAGAACATCGTCCCCATGGAGGTTATGGTCCGCAATTACATACTGCCCCATTGCATCGATTGAAGGGATGGATGGAGAAAAAGACAGCGTCAGAACAAAAACAACCATAACGGCAATAGCGGCAGAAAAAGCACCAAACCAGCGATAACTCATCTTGGAGCGGTTATCCGACATCCTCTCTAGACTCAAATCAACATTGCCTGGCAACGAACGCGGCATATCTTCTTTTTTCAGGGCGTTATAAATGAATTTATCGAGCTGTTCATCAAAGCGTAGTTTTGCCTGACACTCTTTGCATGACTCAGCATGTTTTACGGCAATATCGGCCTCCGAGACATCGTAAAGATCTCTGTTTTCTAGCCAATCGGAAAATTTTAGACAATCCATACTTACCTCCTCAAGCCCAAAAGCTTGTTATTGGGATTATCTTTTTAATAACGGATGTATCTTTGGCGCGACGTACTAATTCATTCTTCATGTATTTTTTTCCACGGGCCAATCGAGACATGACTGTTCCTATGGGAATATCCAAATATTCAGATATTTCCTGATATGTGAGTTCATCCATATAATAAAGTATGAGTGGAGATTTAAACTTTTCAGGGATCAGGCGTAAAACCTGGGTGACTTCTTCTTTGGTCATTAGAGTTTCATATTTACTTGCGATTTCATTAGCTTTTCCAGAAGTGATATTTCTCAAGTAACCATTGCCATCATCAAGAATCGGGCGTTTGGACTCTTGACGTTTTTCTTTGAGGAAATGGCTGCGTAAAATCATGAAAAGCCAGGAACGACACTTGTTTTCCTCTCTCAGCTGTGAAAACTTTTTATATGCCGTGTACATTGTTTCCTGAACCAGATCTTCAGCATCATATGTCCTGCCGGAATATTTAAGGGCAACGTTATAGAGAAACTCCAGATGCGGATATGTCAGCTCTTTAAATCTCTTTTTATCTACTCTGCGAAACTTTTGCATACCGGTATTCCCTTTATCAAATATAAATTTCTACTGCATGTATAAGAATTTTCGGAACCACGGACTATAGTAATGAGCAAGAAGCCAACAGAAATATTCCCAGATTTTTCCTATCCCTTCTATTTTATAATTTGTCTCTTCTGCAGCGACTGAGCCGTGTTTCATAACCCTGTTTAGTTAAGCAGAGTACACGAAGCTTTTACCGGCTTCAGACTTCGACAACAAATCCACCGCGACGCGGATCTCCAGCACCCTCCTGTCCTGGAATAACGGCGTGGACTCCACCGAAATAGACATCCATTGCTTGCCAAATATTTGTCTCAATTCCAAGCGAGCGAATCATATCTTCAGCAAAACCGGGTTCGACCTGCAAACATTGGCCATCCCAGTACAAGCGAGGTGCAAGAACCGCTTCGGACAGCCCCTTGTCAAAATCAACAACTTGACGAAGTACCTCGGTAATGGCGGTGCGTATTCTCTTCGAACCACCGCTGCCAATCACCAGACCGACACCATCTTCGCCCATAAGCAGAGATGGCGACATCATCGAACACACGCGCTGTCCCGCCGGGGAGGTATGAAAACCTCCTGGATGCAGATCATCTTCCCCCATCATATTATTGAGCATGACCCCGGTACCAGGTGCAAAAAAGCCTGAGCCTTCACCGTTAGAACAGGTCATGCTCGCACAATTCCCTTCTTTGTCAGCAATACTTAAATGGGTTGTTCCCCTGGAGAAAAGTCGGATATTGGCCATACTTTCTACGATGCCTTTCTCCAGATAACCTGAAATTGCCTGAAGAGAGGTCACACCCTCTTCACGAAGTCGTTCAACTTCCTTCATCACGGCAAGGGTCTGTAAAAGATGCTCTCTACTACCCCAGCTATCAACCGGTTCTTCACATTTGCTATACAGTATCAAAGACAGTGCGATCAAAGCCCCTCCTATTGAGGGAAAAGATGAAGTTATTAAACGATAATCTCCATAGCCTACCGCCAGCGGTTTACGTTCTTCCACCTTATAGGAGGCAAGATCACTTTCTGTGAGCAACCCACCTTGATCACGCATTTCAGCAACAATTGCCCGAGCGATATCGCCACGATAAAAGCTATCACCATTGTCTTTAACCAGAAGCTGTAGAAAATCAGCAAGTTCTTCATTTTTCAACAGATCTCCAGGTCTTATATATTCTTCCCCGGTACCATACAATGATCGACCGGTTGACGATTGGGTCATGATCGGCGTAAGAAGCCGGAGAAAATCGGCCTGAAAATGATTGACCCGATGCCCTTTAGCATACTCCACAGCCGGAGTGACAATTTCATGCAATGGCATACGGCCCAGTCGCTTGTGGATATGCAACAATCCCTTGGTCACTCCTGGCACGGCAACAGAAGCCAGTCCTATGTTGAAAATTTGCGGCGCGCCTAAAAACTGTATGGTCACCGGAAAAAAATGTTTCCGAGTGATGTTACTGCGCTGGTTACATCCTGGAGTATCAACAAAAAAATCAAAAAAAAGATTCTGCCCCTTGGTTGCACTGTGTCCAAGAAGCAATCCTCCGCCACCAAGGCTTGTCAACGTTTGTTCAACAACCGTGGATGCGAACCCGGCAGCAACGACAGCATCAAAAGCATTGCCTCCTTCACGTAAAATCGTGGCACCCGCTTCACTTACCAGCTTATGCCCTGAAGAAACAATACCTTTAGCATACTTCACCGTGAATCACCCTGTGTTTATACAGAAGACAACTTGTAATATTTTCATTCCCATCGGAATTTTTTAAGAAAGAAAATGAGCTTTCGTGCAATGAAAAAAAATTATCACATCTTTTAATCAATGGTTTTTACAAATACATCTGGTCAAAAGAGAGTGAGAGCCGAACCAAATCTTTTCGATACTAACCGGTCATCTCAACATGATGACGATGAAACCATCTCCAGGCTGTGGTTGCATACCAGCTGGCTCCGATAGCAAGAACATCCTCGTCAAAATCAAAAGTTCCGCTATGGGACACACCTGCCCGGGCTCCCAAAGAAGCACCGAACCTGACCATACAACCGGGTACCATCTGTTGATAAAAGGAGAAATCTTCGGCTCCCAGGCTTGAAGCCCCCTGACTGATCACGGAGGTCACTGTGTTTACTAAATGCGCTGACTCTCTGGCATATCCGGCCATCTCTCCATCATTCTCGACAGCGGGAATACAGTTGTGAAAATCAAGAGTTGTTTCGACTCCATGCATGAGGCCAATGGATTCGACAATTCGTTTCAACTTTTCAAGGGTCGTTTTTCTGGTTTGATAATGCGTTGAACGTACCGTTCCTTTCAACAGGGCATCCTGGGCAATAATGTTTTGAGCAGTGCCGGCATGTACGGTACCTATTGAGATAACGGCGGACTTGTTTGGATCAACACCTCTGGAAACGATTGTTTGTGCGGCTAGTATGAGATTTGCTGCGGCCACCACGGTATCGACAGCCTCGTGCGGTCTGGCGGCATGTCCGCTTCTGCCATGCAGATGTATCTGAAAAGGATCTGCCCAGGCACAGACAATACCTTCATCAACTGTGATGGTGCCAACCGGCAAATGCGTATCGATATGTCCGGCAAATACTGCCTCTACATCTTTGAGGACACCGGCTTCAATCATATGAAGTGCACCATTGCCATATTCTTCAGCCGGCTGAAAGATAAGTTTTACGTTTCCAGGAAGATCTATCGATTTAAGAAGAGCAGCAGCCCCCAGAAGCATCGCCACGTGACCATCATGTCCGCAGGCATGCATTACCCCAATATTTTTAGAACGAAAATCCAGCTCCGTCTCCTCGGTTATCGGCAGCGCGTCCATATCGGCACGAAGAGCCACTCCTTTTCCTGAGGAAGCTCCGGGAAGAGAACCTATCACTCCGGTGGTCGCGACACCCCCCTCACTGGTAACACCGATCTCGTTCAATTTCTGTTGAATAAATGCAGCTGTTTCATACTCTTGAAAACTTAATTCAGGATTGGAATGAATATGTCGCCGAATATCTACCAGCCAACTTTTAAGATCTGTTCCAATGGCAAAGACTGGAGCAGGAGTATTAGCAGACATCATTATTCAATACGTATGGTATGTGGGTCATAATCAATTTCCGGTTGATTCTTCTCGGTATAATCGTCATCATATCGCAGATCTGATTCCCTTTTTTTCCCTTTTTCCCTTTGCAGTGGGGTAATTATTTCTTCATCGAGAACTTCATATTCTTCCACCGAATGAAGAGCTTTGGTTTGAGTTACAGGTTCAAGCGCTTGCTTGAAGAAGGCAATAAGACCATCCTGTGTTTCCACGATGGAGACCAGTTCCCATCCCGATTGCCCATACTCATTTAATGACTGCTCAACTTCTGCTTCATCAAGAAAGGCACTACCTAGAAAACCCTCTTTTTTAAGGTCAAAATGAACTGTTTTATAACACCAGCGCATATGTGTTTCTCCTGGATTTTCAGAATGGTTTGTCTGATTGAACTTGCAGCACGATTCAATTATTGGGCAGCTGTAAATTCATCATCTTTGAAAATACCCTCAAATGTAGCACCGCTTGCCAAAGTCAATTTTCCAAGGCCATCTCTTTTGCCTTTATGGAAAGACCCTTCGTAAAAACTTCCATCCAGACTATAAAGCCTTCCATAGCCATCGGGTTTATCGTTTTTAAAACTTCCTTTATAGCGGGAACCGTCAGAATATACCAATTCCCCCTCGCCGCTGAATTTCCCCTGCTGAAAGTCGCCCTTATATCTGCTACCGTCAGCAAAAATATAATCACCCGTACCATGAAATACATTATTTTGAAAAGAGCCAGAGTAACTGCTTGAATCGGGATAGCGCAAAACTCCGGTACCTTCTTGCAATCCCATAACGAAAGTACCTTCATAGAGGCGATTGTCTCTATATGTATACTTGCCCCTTCCATTCATCTTGCCAGCAATAAATTGTCCGCTATACCAGTCACCACTTGCGAAAATCATTTTGCCGCTGCCAGTAATTTCCCCATCATTCACTTCGCCAGTATATTCATCCCCGTTGGTAAAAATAAAATGCCCTTTTCCTGTAAATGGTTTTTGAGGACCATTTGCAGCCACGAGCAAGCCATCAACAGACTGTAACTCTTCAAGATTCTCCCCAACCGTTACACTTTGTTCCGAGTTTGTTGCATTTTCTCGTTCCTGCAACTCAAAAAAGCCTTCTTCGAAATAGCTTAGGGCTTCTTTCTCAACCGGTCTTCCGTTTTTAAACACACCGGCGTACAAATCTTTACCTTCACGGCTCAGCTTACCGTAGCCATGCATTTTGTCATTTTCAAATGAACCTTCATACATGTCGCCATTTTTAAAAGTAAATATGCCATCTCCGTCTCTCACCCCGCCATTAAAGCTGCCTTCAAATTTGCTGCCATCAGCATAATTCATCAGTCCAATGCCTGTCGGTACCCCATCAACAAACTGTCCCTGGTAGCTGCTGCCGTCAAGGTATTCTATTTTTCCCGTTCCCTGAATACTATTATTTCTGAACTCTCCTGTATAGATGCGACCATCGGAAAAGGTGAACATTCCTATGCCATCATATTTATTTTCTTTAAAAGAGCCTTCATAGATACTTCCATCGGCAGCCATATATTTCCCCTTACCATGACGAAGTCCATTAGAAAACTCTCCCTCGTAGCGACTGCCGTCAAGATACTGCATGACCACCTTTCCCGATGGTTTGCCATTGCGAAATTCTCCGCTAACCCAGGTACCGTCAGGATTGCTCAGTTTTCCATGGCCATGAATAATAGAATTCCTGAAATCGCCCTGATATTTTCTGCCGTCTGGAAAAAGAAAGACACCTTGACCATTATAGCGCCCTTGATAAAAATCACCGCTATAACGGCTCCCGTCCTTGTACGTCAGTGTACCTTTACCATGGATAATATTATCCTTGAAATCTCCTTCATACCGTCGACCGTCAGGACTTATAAGAACGCCTTTTCCATGCATTTTGCCATTTTTCAGCTCACCATCATAAATAGAACCGTCAGGGGAGTGCATAATCCCGTGTCCATGGATTATTCCGTTAACGAATTGGCCGCTATACTTTCTGCCATCTTCATGGATTATGGTTCCCGTTCCATTTTTACAGTCTCCTTCGACACACTGAGCAGCATATGCTGCAGATGTAGTGCTGAAAAGCAAAAAACAAAGAATGTAGTGATACCCTTTATTCACAGGTGAATCTCCATGTTATTAAGATGTAATACAGAATTCAGCTCCTTACTCGACACCATACGCCTTCCTTACTTCCTCACCAATTATTTCTATTCCTCTCGCGACCTGCCCCTCATCCTGGGAGTAGTTTATTCTGATACATTCATTTTTGTGCTGCCAGTTGTCATTCTCCAGCCCTGGAAAAAAGTAATGCCCGCTGATAACGAGAACTCCTCTTTTCTTTAGACGGTCATATAATTCCCTGCTGGTTATAGGTAGATCCTCGAACCACAGCCAAAGGAACATGGCACCTTCAGGTTTATGAATCTTATATGGAGTGCCGCTCAAGTGCTCTGCAATTTTCTGGCAGGCTGCGTTTGCTTTATCCTTATAAAAGGGCTGAATAATATTCTGGCTCACCTCCAATATTTCAAAGCTTTCCACCATTTCCTGAACAAGAATTGCGCCAAAGCCCGTAGGCGCAAGCGCCATGATCGCATTCATACCGGAGATCCGTCGGATTATCTCACTATCAGCAATGATGATACCGGTTCGGACTGCCGGTAATCCAAGCTTGGAGAGTGACAGACACAAGATAATATTGTTGTTCCATAATGGCGTGGCATCGGAGAAGACAATATTTGGAAATGGACCTCCATAGGCACTGTCAATGATAAGAGGTACACCTGCTTTTTGTGCGAGACAGTCGAGCCTGTGCACCTCATTATTAGTGATCACATTGCCGGTTGGGTTTGTCGGCCTGGAGACGCAAATGGCACCAGTTTCTTCGCCGATGGAAATCTCATCGAAATTAACACGATACTTGAAAAGATTCGGCTCCAAACGTTCAATGTTCGGACGGGTCGACACAAAAAAGTCGCCACTGAGTCCGATATCGGTATAACCGATATACTCCGGGGCCAGTGGTAAACGAATTTTCTTTTTTCGTCCACCGGAGAACTCACCGGCAAACATGTTCAACAGTTGAAAAAAACCGGTCTGGCTGCCATTGGTCAAACAGATATTCTCCGGACCAATCTGCCAGCCATACTGTTTTGACAGGAGTTGAGCAAGCCCTTTGATAAATGTGGGTTCTCCCTGCGGAGCGCTATACACACTCATGAGTCGCTTACAGGAATCATCATCTGCAGCAAGTTTCTGCAGCCTGAGTTGCATTTTTTTCTGAAACTCCGGAATGTGCCCGGGGTTCCCTCCCCCCATCATGACAAACTCTTCACCGCCTCCGGCGAGAGCCTCTCCCATGTCCTTCATCAGTGAAAGTATACCGGCATCACCGCCGAATTTATTTCCGAATTTTGAAAATTCCATAGTATCTTTATCCGCTAGAGGATCTTTGAATCAGTTCATTAAAAATTTATTAGTTATTATTCTTGCCAATGAAAAGGGCCAGTAAATAAATAACTATAAGCGAAAAGAACAGCCTGCCGACAAGTATCCCACCCCAATGACCGCCGAGAGCAACCATGAGCAAGGTATCTTCGACGAGTGCATGACTGAGCCCCATCAAAGCAAGAGAAAAAAAGACCTCTCTCTTATCCATCGATCCACTGTTCGTCTCACGAATAATAAGAGCGCCCCCATAACTGATGCCCATGATCATGCCAACCACCGTTACCGGCGCTGCCTTTTTACTCATACCAAATAATGGCAGAACCGGCTCTAACAGTCGTTCGAACAGTGACAAAACCCCAGTGACCCTGAGAATTTTTATTATTACAGTGATACAAAATACCACCACAATTATCAGTGCAAAATTTTTCAGTTGATTGCCGGCCCAGGACCATAAAATTACAGCCTGTGGTTCAACCTCAAACAGGATCGTGGCAGCCCCCTGCCAAAATTGAAACTGGTTGCACAGTATATGGAGCAAAAAACCATATATGAATGCCGCAGTCAATCTCAACAGTGCGATTGGAGTGAAAGGCGCTCCAGCCTTTTTTGTAATAGTCAGCTCAAGAGGCAGAGAATGAGCAATCAACATCATAGAACAGATAGTTGTTACCTGGCCCACATTCAAATCAAGATTCGGAACAAGTGTAGCAAAAACCACCATCGCACCGTACAGATTGGTTAACAGCGCTGTTGCCCAGACTATGCCAAGGGACCCTGGAAGACCTATCAATCCCATCACCGGTTCCATAAAGGCGCTTAATAAAGATATCATCCCGAGTTCTTCAAGCATTTTGGTGATGATAACCACAGGAATGGTAATTTTAAGCAACTCCCAACTGGTTGCAAGGGCCTCAATTATAACTTTTCTGGTCACAATTCCAGATTTTTGCACATATACATTCAAAATATTCAAACCGTAAATCCAAATTTATATTTCAATGCGGAAGAGACTTATAGGAATTCTAATCACTTTTTCCAGAAAACATTCGGCAATGCTCACCGGATGAAATAAACACAACACGTGAAGGAAGCTGACGCGACTTAAACCTCATACCATGGCAGCCATAAGGGCGTGCCGGTTCGTGAGTTATGTAAAAGAAACGGCATTTATAGCAGTTGGGCATTTCTTTATTCATCTGCAATTGTATCTGTGTCTATCAGGTTTACTAAAAAGAACTCTTCACCCAAATTTCTTATGAGAAAACCTCACGACAATACCTTACAAGCTGATTTTTTCAAGTAGATCTTAGAGCAGTCTTACGAAGTGTGAGCAATGCAATAACTCCGGTAATAAATATTGCACCTCCAGAAAGAGTAATACCCATGCCAATAGAGGTCATATCACCAACAACTCCTATGAGAAAAGGAAGCACTCCGCCTCCAATTACAAAAGCAATGGGTATACAAAAGGGTATGGCAACATTGGGCTTACCATCAACGCTAAATGATGATAACACTGCCAACCCGGATGGAAAAAAACAAACAGAAACCATGGCCTGCAGAACGAGCAAGGCGAAAAGTGCGCCGCCACTGCTTAATCCCATGATACTCGTCAGCACACCGCCACTGATGAGTATTACTGCCATAACCCTGCTGTTGCCCAATCTATCACCAAGCCAACCGCCAATAAATGGGGTAAATAAAGAAACAATACGCGTTGTAGCTACAATATAGTTTGCTGAATCGACACTCATACCATGGGTACTGACCAGAAACAGTGGCAGCATGGCATACAGTCCAAGAGTGGAGCAGATGGCAAAGGAAAAGAAAAAAACCAGCTGCCAAAAATGTCTGTCCCAAAAAAGTCGGTGTAGCAAATTATAATCAGGACGTACCCCTTTGCTGCGCAGAGGAAATCCTGATACGCGATACAAGACTCCTGTGAGAATCAATGCACAGGCAACGCCTATCAAACACTGTCTCCAGGTAAAAAAACCTGACACAGCCTGCAATAATAAAGGGGCCACGATGAAACCGAGGTTGGGTGCCAACTCGTGAATAGCGATACCTCTTGCCAAAAAGCCATGCGGTACGCTTGAAAAAATAGTGCCCAACCCTGAAGGCAGATAGAGCCCCGCGGCTACTCCCAATACGAACAGAGCTACACAAAATGGTGCATAGGAATCAAAATATGTAGCGAATATGAGTACTATTCCGGAACCACAGGAGGATAAAAAAATAGTGTTGGCATGATTAATTTTTGCTGAGACAAAACCCGACATGCTTACTGAAATAAAATATCCAGAGGATATAAAAAAGAAGAGTGACGCGGAACGGGCATTATTGAGAAGAAATTCTTCTTTGATCAGCGGCAGTAATGGCGAAAAAAGAACACGAGAGAGGAAATTGAGAAAAAAGAGAAAGGTAAGGAAAAGTATGCCCTGAACTGCTCTACCGAGCCTATATTGATCCTGCCCGGGTGAATTCTCTGATTGCAGCATAGCTTCATTGTTGTCTGAGGTATTTTTTAGGAAAATCAAAGAATTGCAATGTAGCACAGTTAGGCCTTATCTTAGACCAGCTTGCTATTTTACTGGTCATGGCAACAATGCCTGCGGTGGGTATGCTCATGAGCGTCTCACCCGTGAGCTGTGCGGCAAGGTCGGTGATGCCATAATTGTGGCCGATAAAGAGTACTTCACCATAGTTATCATCAATCTTTCGGATTATTTCGAACAAATCTGATGCCGAAAAAGAATACGCTTCAACGGGATAATAAATCTTACGGCATTCATAGCCAGTCCTCTTTGCCATATACTGCGCTGTTTTTTTTGCTCTTTTGGCCGGACTTGAAATAATCAGATCGGCATGGACACCTCTGTTGGCAAGTTTTTCGGCCATAAATGGCGCATCTCTTTTTCCGCGCTTGTTGAGTTTTCTGTCAAAATCTGCAGCTGCGGGATCACTCCAGCTTGATTTAGCGTGCCTGATCAACACAAGTCTCTTCATCGCAGCTGGCCTCTTTTCTCAATTTCTTTCCACAAATGATCATAGGCGGCCGCAGCAGTTGATTTTTTCGAGGCTGTGCCAACAGGTTTTCTGGTTATGCCCATTTTTTCAATCTCAGCGAGATAAGGAATGATAGTCTCCATGAATATCCGGTACTTTTGATACTTGGAAATAATTGAACGATGTATGGCTTTGCGCTTTTCCGCCATTGAAAAAAAAGCATGTGCCTTTTTCTTATCCGCACCTGTTTTTTTAAAGAGTTTTATGAGTTGTTCAAATGAAAGAATTGATAATGTCGTTGGAATAACCGGGGTAATAACCATGTCAGCCGAATCTATTATGGTCTCTGAAAGAAGCGTCAAATTCGGCGGACAGTCCAGCAGAATCAAGTCATAATCATCCTTCACAGTTGCAAAAACATCACATAAATACAGGGACGGCTTCTGCTCGCGATCAAGCAGCAGATCCATATTCCTGTGGGAAAAGTGAGCAGGTAATAAATCAAGGTCATCGAAATCGGTACCACGGATATATTTACCGATCTTGCCATCTAGAAGTTTCGTGCTGTTAAATTTCTTTTTGGCCCTGATTCTGAAGTAATAGGAGGATGCTCCCTGGGGATCAAGATCACAGAGCAGGGTCGAATAACCTTGCTGAGATGCGGTATAGGCCAGATTCACCGAAGTGGCCGTTTTTCCTACCCCACCCTTGCTGCAGTAAATTGCAATGATTTTCATACATTGTCCGTCTTAATGTGTTGTCACTGCCGTCTCTGTCAGACAAGGACAGTCTTAAATTTTTCAATGTTCTGCGTTGAAGCAAATTCTGTAAAGACAGTGGAGAACCTTTTCCTCAATTCTTCCTGTTCCGTAGTAAGATGAGTTATCAGGCCACCAAGGGCTGCAGCAATGACAATTGAGCGTTTACTTCGTCCGGTCAGACCCTGTTGAAATTGCATCAGCATCACCAACTGAACAGAGATATCATTAAAATCTCCCAGCATCTCCTGGAATTTCTTAAGCTGTTTCCGAAAGGACTCAATCTCTTCCGCAGCAAAAAATGAGCGGAAAAATTCTATAAGATACCGTAGCTTTTTCCCTTGAATACGTAGCCTATGCAGCTCTTCATTCGGACTGTTTTCGTCAAGTTTACTGCCGTCTTTCAAGATTTTTTCAAAACACTTGTGAATCTTTTTTATGGCCAAAGGACGGCAGAGATGACCTGCCGCAGCTTGTTGCTGATCAATATGGCCAAGCTGTTTAAGAAATGATTTCCACTCAGAGATGATCTTGCGGTATCGCTCAGAGCTCAGTCCTTGCTTCATCTCCAAAAATTTTTCATGTCGACTCTTCTTTAGCTCAACAACAAACTGTTCCAGCCCGTTATGAAGATCCGCAGGAAGCATTGATACGAAGTTATCTTTCGTCAATAGATAAACATCAAGATCACGCACCGGCCCGGTAATGGCACCAAGCCATTTCAATTCTTTTTGGAAAAAATCCATCTCATCTGCTGGAAAATACTTTTTAAACTTACTGAGAAACGAGCGTATTCTCCTGATTGCCACCCGAAAATCGTGGAGGAATTCAGTATCAATATCCTCAAGCACTCCTTGATAGTTTTGCTCTAAGGTGGCGAGGAGCATAAGACCAATACGATTGAGCGCAGCCGCTAAAGTAATTTCTCTTTTTAACAAGACACCAAATCCCGAAGTGTAATCACCCGGAGAACGGCCTGTCACAGCCAATGCGTGCAGAAAAAGACACTGACCATTTGCTTTATCATGCAATCCTGCCTGTTCTGCTATCTGTAAGGCATTGTTATAGGCTTTTTCATAACCTCTCACCGACTCAATCCGAAGGACCGAAAACTCATTATTCTCATTGTTTTCAAGACCAGCATGGCCCTGCTCATGGAATAGGTGTACAACTGTTTTTCTGTCTTTGTTTAGAAGATTGAACTGGCGACTCTTTTTCTTTAAAAAAAGTATCTCACTTATGGCGCGAGGCCCTGCAATTGGCTCTATTTTCCGGCGGAGAGAACCTTCTTCTATCTCCCAGGCAAAAAAATGTTTTTCAGCGAGACCGGGCTGTTTGAGTAGAATCTCACCATCCATTGAACTGAGATATAAATATCTCCCCCTTTTCTTCAAAAGATAACCCTTTCTGTAAAGCCTCCAGTCAAAGGTATCATAGTAGAATTCATTAGATCTGCTGAGCTGTCTTTCATTATATTGATACACTTTCACAACATGTTGCAGCAAGGGTTCAATTTCTGTCTGTCGGGCAAGAATAAATTCATGTTTTGACATAGTCCCCTTGCTCATGGATCAACTCCGGTAATCAGCATTGATCTTCACATAATCTAGAGAGAAATCACAGGTATAAACCTCCTCAGAAGCACTGCCTTCTTTCATATCTATGGTTACACAGATATCTTTTTTCTTGAGTACAGGCTCTGCTTGAACTTCCGCCTCTTGACCAACGGCCATACCTTTGTGAACTATCTTTACATCATCAAAATATATATCCACTAAATCGGGATTAAATTTCACACCAGAACGACCCATTGCCGCAAATATTCTACCCCAATTTGCATCTTCACCAAAAAATGCCGTCTTCACCAGGCTGGAGTTTGCTATAGTTTTTGCAATCTGCAAGGCATCTTCCTTCTCTTTGGCGCCACTCACTTTAATAGTGATGAGTTTCGTTGCCCCTTCACCGTCACTGACAATCATGAGTGCAAGTTCCTTAAGAATTTCCTCAAGGCAAGAAGAGAAAGTGTTATAGTCTTCGCCGCCAACCTCCTCTATCCATGGATTACCAGCTTTACCATTTGCCATGACTAAAACCATGTCGTTGGTACTGGTATCGCCATCTACGGTGATCCGGTTGAAGGATTTTTCTACCGCTGTCTTCAGCACCTTGTTGAGTTCTACAAATCCTATCTGAGCATCGGTAAGAACAAAAGCCAACATGGTGGCCATATTAGGCATGATCATCCCCGAGCCTTTTGCCATTGCCATGAACTTCACCTCTTTTCCGGCGATTATTACTGACCGGCAAACTGTTTTCTTTACCGTGTCGGTGGTCATGATAGCCCGGGCAACATCATCGAAATTGTCTGGAGCAAGCCCATCCGTCAATCGTGGGATCGCATTATTGAAGGCTTCAAGATTCAGCTGCTCTCCAATGACCCCTGTGGATGAAACCTGAACCATCTCTTCGCTGATTTTCAATCTTTCCGCGACCATTCTGCTCGTTCTGCGACACGCCTCCATCCCCTGCTCTCCGGTGCAGGCATTGGCACAACCACTGTTTACCAAAATAGCCTGAGCCCTTCCCTGCTTGAGCCTCTCCATGTCCACTACCAGCGGCGCAGCAATAACCTTGTTTTGAGTAAAAACACCAGCTGTGACTACAGGTTCGTTGCTATATATCAGCCCCAGATCCAGCCGGTCCTTATATTTCACTCCAGCTGCCACAGCAGAAGTGAGAAATCCTTCAATCTGCATAAATTGTCCTATAGTTGTGTTTTAGGTAAAAAAGATCATACATAGAAATCATCTATGCTCAACACTCTTCCTTTTCGCTTGCTTGTCTGTTTAACGGGTTCCCTGCAGATAACTTTCAGCCTACTATTTCATAAATAGCAAAAGTTCCCCCAATGCTTCTCCTATAAATTCAGCTTGCATGTGAAATACTGGGATTAAGAAATCTAGCACTTTTCCATGGTGAATAACCAGTGATAAATGTTCATATTAAAAAATAGTGATGGACGCGCTATTTCCAACTTCCCATGTTCATTTCAATAAATTTTTCACCATGGAAGGAGAACAATGGGAATACGCACAACACGTTTACGCACAGCGAACTTCCTGAAATAATTTGCTATATCGGTAAAAACGAACTACTATAGGCGGATATTACTCATTCAAATGCTCAACTTTTACTGACAATCTCTATTTAATAGATCACTATGGGTCTGGAACATAGCTGGAGCTATCACTTAGTTTCCACTTCTATTTTCATCGCTGACTTTGCCATTCGGATTGGTTTCTCAGCCCGTGCTATTTCCAAAAAACGTCCATACGGCGTCACTATTGCCTGGCTCATTGTCATTCTTCTCCTTCCATTTGTCGGAGCAATCATCTACCTGCTCCTCGGTGAGAACAGAATTTCCGAGAAACGTGCTGAGCGTGCCCAGAAAACCCTGAAGCATTATCAAGCATGGCTGCAATCCCTGCATGACCGATCGCCGGTTGACTGGAGCGCGATGAATCCACAGTGTCAGCCTCTTAACAGACAGGCGTGCAAGCTAATTGGTATTCCGGCAATGGCTGATAATGACCTGGAACTCATTACTTCTCCTGAGGAAATAATGCGTTCTATTCTTGTAGATATTGAACAGGCTCACTCAACCTGCCATCTCCAATTCTATATCTGGCATGATGGCGGTATGGCCAACGATGTTGTCACTGCCCTCATTCGAGCAGCGCAAAGAGGTGTGAAGTGCAGGGTGCTTCTTGATTCCATTGGCAGCAGAGAATTTCTCGGCGGACAAAATGCCGAACTGCTTCGCTCTTCCGGAGTCAAGGTTCTTGAATCTCTTCCTGCGGGGATAATCAAAGCATTCTTTGCACGTATCGATATTCGCAATCATCGCAAAATAGTGGTCATTGACGGTACCATTGCCTATACCGGCAGCCAGAATCTCGTCGATCCTCTTTTTTTTAAACAGGGTCAAGGTGTTGGTCCCTGGGTCGATATGATGGTGCGTATCCAGGGTCCCGTCGTTGAAAGCCTGGCAGGAACCTTTATTAATGACTGGTTTCTTGAGACTGATGCCGATCAGAGCAGGATAAGATCTCTCAAAGAAGATATCTCATATATACGCCAGACTGCAGATATTTATCCCGGTAAAAAGGCAGGGGATATTGCAGTTCAGCTCGTCCCGTCTGGTCCGGGACTTGTACCTGATGCGATCCACAAGCTCTTGATAACAACTATATATGCCGCAAGAAAAGAGTTGATATTAACCACCCCATATTTTGTGCCCGATGATACTCTGCTCACCGCGATCAAATCAGCTGCTGAGAGAGGGGTTAATGTTCGCATCATTCTTCCCCATAAAAATGACTCCAAGCTTATTCATTTTGCCAGTCAGGCTCATTTTGAGGACCTGATTAAATCAGGAGTGCAGATTTTTCTTTTCAGAGACGGACTGCTTCATTCAAAAACCATTACGGTCGATGGTGACCTGGCCCTCTTTGGCTCGGTAAACCTCGACATGCGCAGTTTCTGGCTGAACTTTGAAGCAACATTGATAATATATAATAGAGAATTCACGACGAAGATACGCGAAAAACAGAACCAGTATGAACAGCAGTCTCACCATCTGGCATTAAAAGATCTCTCAGCCAGACCTTTAACTGTCAGACTAAAGGAGAACGTTGCCCTTCTTATTGGCCCACTCCTATGATACGCATTCTTCTTATCTCTGACATACATGGAAATTTTCCAGCGCTACAAGCAATAGAACATCGTTTCCGTGGCCGATTTTTTGATTACATTATGAATTGTGGAGATTCACTCGTATACGGCCCTTTTCCAAACGAAACACTTTCCTGGTTGGAGAGTAATGCGGCAATTTCCATCCTTGGCAACACCGACAAAAAGGTGATCACACTGCTGGAAGGAAAAAGCTTTGTAAAACCATCGAATCCGGATAAACGAGTAATGTATACCTGGACAGCTGATCAGCTGAATAGCACATCAAAACGCTATCTTTTTAGCCTGAAAAAAGAAGAGACTCTCATAGTTGCACCAAAAGCTGAAGGACATCAACGACCATACACCATTGGGATGTATCACGGCAGCCCGGAAAGGCCGCATGAGTTTTTATTTAACACAACATCAGATCGAAGGTTTCTTGAACTCACCTCAATATGTGAAGCAGAGGTTATCGTTTTCGGTCATTCACATGATCCTTTCTATAAAAAAATTGGAAACAGACACTTTATCAATCCTGGCAGTGTTGGCAGAATGTTTGACGGTAATCCTGAAGCTTCCTGTGCAATTTTAGAATTTACCGGTAGAGATTTGCTGGTTCATCATCACCGCATTGCCTATAATATAAAAAAAACTGTAAAACAACTTCGTCAGGCATCCCTTCCCACAATTTATGAAGAAATGTACAGATTGGGAAAAAAAACCAATTAAATTTACATTTTAGAAACCCCTTAAAAAATACCCTCTATTTTTTTGGTACCCTGATAACACCTTCTGAGAGTTATTCAGTATCTCAACCGGTAAGATAAATGATTGCTTTTTTTCCCTCCCCCTCCTACATTGCTATGTAACACTACGATCTTTAAACATTTTCTTAATATTTTAATATTATAACAAAATATCAGCACACAAAATCCTCCATGAAGTCAAAATCACCTAACAAAACAAAACACACCATCGGAGCCCCTTCCACCCTTAAAAATCTGCTCAAAAGATTCGACCAGGACATTACTGAAAATTCTCCAGATCGACACGTTGATAAGATTGCCCAAGTACTCAATAAAGAAGACAAAGAGGGTATTATTCGTGCGGCATTATTAAAACACTACAATTCTGAAGAGCTCAAACCTTATCAGGCTGAATTAATCAAAATGCATGAGCATCTCGAGAAAACCGGCAAAAAGATGATCATTCTCTTTGACGGCAGGGATGCCTCGGGCAAAGGCGGAACCATACGCAGAGTTATCAGGTACATGAACGAGAAACGTTACCGCGTCTGCGCTTTGGGAAAGCCCAGTGAGATCCAAAAAACTGAATTACATATGAAGCGATATATTGAACAATTTCCCCACGCCGGCGAGATTGTTCTCTTTGATAGAAGCTGGTATAACCGAGCCATGGTAGAACCGGTCATGGGATTTTGTACCGAAGTGCAATACCAGCGATTCCTTAAAAAAGTAGTCCCCTATGAAGAAAATTTCATTCTCGATGGCGGTAAAACCATTCTTTTAAAACTCTATTTTTCAGTTTCTAAAGAAGAACAGGCCAAGCGATTTGAGCGACGCAACAATGATCCGCTGCGCCAGTGGAAGCTCAGTGAGGTTGATCTTCAAGCTCAGGATCTCTGGGATGACTTTACCGATAAGAAGCGCATACTGCTTCAGAAGACCCACACCAATAACTCAAAATGGTGGATAATCCGCTCCGATGACAAACATCTAGCCCGCAAGGAAACCATGAAGCTGATATTAAGTTCAGTACGTTATAACGGCAGGAGCAGAACTTTAAACTTCTCACCTAACCCTAAAATTGTCATTCCCGGAGATGTAGAACTTAAAAACATGAAAATGGAGCAGAAAAAATACGGTACTGCTTTACGATAAAAATCTTAGACATACGAGTATTTATACTATAACCTTAGGTCAAGAGGCAAAATAAATGCTCCAGCCAAATTCTTTTGGGCACTGGATACTATCACGAAAAGGGTAACATTATGAGCCCCAAGGAAGATAAAGTCAAAAAAAAGGATATGGATAACAAAGCTGGCAAGGAGATAAAACTGCTGGAGACGACAGCGCTGAAGAATGAAAAGAGGAAAGAGGGAAAAGAAAGAACAGCCGTCTGGGTGAAAGACTGGCATCTACAGTATGAAAAAGAGCTAAAGAAGCTGCAGATTGAGCTGATGAAACTGCAGACGCATATGAAAAACAGTGGCGAACGTGTTCTTGCCCTCTTCGAAGGCAGGGATGCTGCAGGAAAAGGCGGTACCATAAAACGATTTGTTGAGCACCTCAATCCCAGACATGCCCGTGTTGTCGCTCTCACCAGGCCGAATGAAACAGAAAGCACCCAATGGTATTTCCAGCGCTATATTCCTCATCTTCCTGCTGCTGGAGAGATCGTGCTTTTTGACCGTAGTTGGTACAACCGGGCCATGGTTGAACCGGTTATGAGTTTCTGTACGGATGAACAAAACAAACGTTTTCTCAAAGATGTACCAATGCTTGAAGAGCTCCTGGTCAAGGATGGTATCCGACTTTTCAAATTTTATTTCTCCGTCTCCAAGGAAGAGCAAAAAAAACGTTTTGAATCAAGAAAAACCGACCCGTTAAAACACTACAAGCTCTCCCCTGTTGACAACTTGGCCCAGAAATACTGGGATCAGTACTCCATTCGCAAATTCCAGATGCTATCTGAAACCAACAGGACAATTGCACCCTGGACCATAGTTCGTTCAGATAACAAAAAACTGGCCCGTATCAATTGCATGAAATATCTGCTTAATCATATGCAGTACGCCGAAAAGCTTTCTGATAAAGAGTTGAGATACGATCCAGATATCATTGTGACCGGTATTGATGAATTGAAACACATGGAAGAAAATCTCATGAAACCTGCCAATTTATACGGCTAAAACGAATAAAGGGGAGATGGACCGTAGTCCATCTCCCCTTTATTATTTATTTGCGACTCAATAATTCGCTCACGTTTAAGCAGGCTTTCCGTGACATTTCTTGTACTTTTTCCCTGAACCGCACGGACAAGGATCGTTTCTGCCAATCTTGTCGCCATCGCGTTTTATCGTTTGTGGGGTCGGTCGGTCGGTACCGGCCGCCCCCTTATTCATCTCTATCTGCTGTTGCTGTTTGCGACGTCGTTCTTCTTCGAATTTATCAACGTCTTCTTCACGAACAACACGAACACGCATCAGGGTTGAAACCGTCTGAATTTTGACCGTATCTATCATGCTGTGGAAGAGCTTAAATCCCTCCTTCTTATATTCATCCAGAGGATTTTTCTGACCATAGCCACGCAGACCAATCCCCTCCTTGAGATGATCCATGGAAAGAAGATGATCTTTCCAGTGATTATCTACCATCTGCAGGAGGATGACCCTCTCAAGATGCCGTTGGGCTTCCTCACCATTATTGGCAACCTGGGAGGCATAGGCAGTATCTACAAGCTGGGTAACCTTTTCACGAAAAGATTCTGCGGTAAGATCGCTCTTATCATCCTCCGACCAGTTTGGCTGAATATGAAAATACTCAACCATACGTTCCTCAAATCCCTCCCAGCTCCAATCATCTGAGGTTAGTTTATCCTGAGCAAATTCATCGACAACATCATCGATAAGATCCTCAATCATATCACGAAGGACACCGGTAACATCATCACTGCTAAGGACTTCCCGGCGCTGCTGATAGATGATTTCCCTCTGTTTATTCATAACATCATCGTACTCAAGCAGGTGCTTACGAATATCGAAGTTGTGTCCTTCAACCTTCTTTTGGGCATTTTCAATAGCCTTACTAATCATGGCATGCTCGATTGGCTCATCTTCCTCCATACCAAGCTTGTCCATAATTCCAGAGATCCTACCGGAACCAAAGATACGCAGGAGATCATCCTCAAGAGAGAGAAAAAACCGCGAAGATCCTGGATCACCCTGCCGTCCGGATCGTCCGCGCAACTGATTATCTATCCTTCGTGATTCATGCCGAGATGTACCAAGAATATGGAGCCCGCCAACCTCAACAACTCCTTCACCAAGCTTAATGTCAGTACCACGGCCAGCCATATTGGTGGCAATGGTTACCTTACCCTTCTGACCGGCATTGGCGATAATCTCAGCTTCGCGTTCATGATGTTTGGCGTTGAGAACCTCATGCGGAATGTTCTTCTTTTTCAGCATTATGGAAATCTTTTCGGAGACATCAATTGAGATCGTGCCGACGAGAACAGGCTGACCGGAAGTGTGTTTTGCAATGATTTCCTTGATAATTGCATTGTATTTTGCATTGATGTTTTTATAAATAACATCGGCATAATCAATCCTTATCATCGGCATGTTCGTCGGCATTATGACAACATCAAGATCATATATCTTTTTAAATTCAGGAGCCTCAGTATCAGCAGTTCCTGTCATACCGGCAAGCTTGTCATACATTCTAAAGTAGTTCTGAAAAGTGATAGAGGCATACGTTTGATTTTCCCTCTCGATTTTCACTTTTTCCTTGGCTTCAAGCGCCTGATGAAGACCATCACTGTAGCGCCTTCCTTCCATGGTACGACCGGTAAATTCATCTACAATGACGACCTGACCGTCTTTAACTATATAGTCGACATCTCTGCTGAAAACCACATGTGCCTTGAGGGCCTGATTGAGGTGATGAAGATGTTCAATTGAACTAGGATCATAGAGATTTTCGACACCGAGAAGCTTTTCGCCAAGTGCGACACCATCATCGGTAAGAGCAATCTGCCTTGCCTTTTCATCGAAGGTATAATGCTCTTCTTTATTGAATTTTTTGATTATCTTATCAACGGTATTATACATCTCGGTGGAGCTTTCGGCCGGACCTGAGATAATGAGTGGAGTACGTGCTTCATCGATTAATATGGAGTCGACCTCATCAACGATGGCAAAATTGAACTCCCGCTGACAAAACTCACTCATCTCGAATTTCATATTGTCACGGAGATAATCGAAACCAAATTCATTGTTGGTTCCATAAGTAACATCAGAATGGTAGGCCTCACGTCGCTCCTGATCGTCCATACCATGGACTATTTTCCCAACACTCAGACCAAGAAAACGATATACTTTCCCCATCCACTCAGCATCGCGAGCAGCGAGATAATCGTTTACAGTGACAATATGAACTCCTTTACCAGTGATAGCATTGAGATAAACTGCAAGTGTGGAGGTAAGAGTCTTACCTTCACCAGTCTTCATCTCGGCAATCTTTCCCTGGTGAAGAATCATACCGCCAATGAGCTGCACATCGTAGTGACGTTCGCCAAGAACTCTTTTGGCAGCTTCTCGCATTGTCGCAAAGGATTCCGGCAGAAGATCATCCAGCGATTCACCATTGGCATATCTCTCTTTAAACTCAACTGTCCTCGCAGCCAAAGCTTCATCATCAAGGTTCTTAACGGTTTCTTCCAAACCGTTAATCTGATCCACAAGGGGTTGAAGTTTTCTCAATTCACGATCGTTTTTGCTGCCGAACACCTTTGTCAAAGCTTTTTGTATCATTTCGAATAGTCTTTATAATTAATGATGAAAGAGTATGGACCGGAAGAGTTACAATTCTCCGCGGTCGAACATCAATGCTTCCTCGTCGCAGTCTGGAAACATATGACAGTTTATGCAGTCACTCCAAATTTTATGAGGGAGATTGCGTTTATCAATATCGGCAAAGCCCTGTTTACGGAAAAATCCGGGTTGATAGGTCAAAGTGAAAATCTTTGATATGCCCAGCATATCCGCTTCCATAAGGCATTGCTGGACCAATTTGCTGCCAATACCTTTGCTCTGATAATTTTCAACAACCGCTAATGACCTGATTTCAGCAAGATTTTCCCAGGTTATGTGTAATGCGCAGACACCAATTATAGCATTGTCCCTGTCCACATAAACGACAAAATCCCGTAACCGATCATAAAGAGAGCTGATTGAACAGGCTAATAACAATCCCTGTTTGGCAAAATAATTAAGAAGAGTATGGATTTCCTTAACATCATCCATCCTAGCGTATCGTATCATTCTATCTATCCGTGATTTTCAAGAGCGCGGTTGTCACTGTCTGTCACCATAATGAACCGGCCATGAACTGAAAATCATATAAATTTACAACGTTTGACCCTTTTGCAAAATTAGAATTTCTGTTCAAAATTAAGGCATGCGAAAAATTTTACAACCTACATATGATTGATATTCGTTGATAAAATTTTCAGCATAACGCAAAGTTTGGACAAAAAGACAGTTTTACAAGAGACTTGTTTCTAAATAGTTTTAAATTGATCACGGTCGATGTTTTTTCTGCTCGGATAAATCAATAATCTCATGACCACCGCTCATATCAGTTAGCGGATCAAGAGAAGACGGTATAAGCAAAGACTGACCAGTCCAAACACCAAAAAGAAACATCCACAAAAAAATGCAAAAACAGACCACACCGATACCAACAATTGCACCGCCGGTCAGTTCAAACTTATATTTTTTTACCAGTTTTCTTTTTCCAGCGGCCATGGGCCTAATACCTACATCGAATCCGGTGCCGACAACCCTACAAACTCAAGACCATTTGCCAATACTGTCCGTAATGCGCTAACAAGCGCCAATCGGGCCTGGGTCAGGGAAATATCGTCTGAAATTACTTTATGCTTGTTATAATAGCTATGAAATTGTCCGGCAAGCTCAATCAGGTAAAAAATAACCCGATGAGGAGCCAAATCAAGTGCCGCACTCTCAATCATTCCGGGAAAAGCTGCCATACTTTTGAGCAAAATTAAATCTTCCGGCTGATTCAACAGCGTCTGGTCAATTTCCTCTAAAGGAACCGACGGAATTTCTTTCTCATTAGCCTGACGTATGATCGAACAGAGTCTGGCATGACCGTATTGAACATAGTAGACTGGATTTTCCTGACTCTCCTGGGTCGCCAAACCCAGATCAAATTCCAGCTGACTGTCTGCTTTGCGCATCATAAAAAAGAACCTGGCGACATCAACACCAACGAGGTCAAGCAGCTCGTCGACAGTAACAAAGGTGGCTTTTCTCGTCGACATTTTTACCTGTTTTCCATCTCTGGTCAGGGTCACAAATTGATGAAGTAATACTTGAACTTTACTCTCGTCATAGCCAAGTGCCTTGACCCCGGCAAGAACATCGGGAACAGTAGCTATATGATCTGCACCAAAAATATCAATAATCCAGTCGAAATTTCTTCTGAACTTTTCTCTGTGATAGGCAATATCCGGTAATCTGTAGGTAGGCTCACCACTGCTTTTAATAATCACCCTGTCCTGGTCATGACCAAATTCAGTCGTCTTAAACCATGTAGCATTGTCCTGCTCATAAACAAGCCCTTTGCTGCGGAGTTCCTCAACCACCGAATCAATATGGCCGTCACTGTAGAGAGACTGTTCATTAAAATAATTATCAAATACAATACCCATACGCTTGAGTGTTGCGGATATATTCTCAAAGATAAGCTGTTCAGCCTTTTCCTTGAAAGGAGTGATATCAGAAACATCCTTCAACTCATCCCCTTTTTCAGCAATGATGTCGGCGGCAATATCCTTTATATATTCTCCCTGATAGCCATCTTCCGGAAAAGTTGAAGGCAACCCAAGTTCCTCAAGATATCGCGCCCGGGTTGATTCACCCAAAACCCGCATTTGTCTGCCGGCATCGTTATAATAATATTCTCGATAAACGGAATGTCCGGTTATTTCAAGGAGTCTGGCAATACTATCACCAAGAATTGCCTGGCGGCCATGCCCAATACTCAGCGGACCGGTGGGATTGGCACTGACAAATTCCACCATGACCTTTTTGCCATCACCAACTTGAGAACGGCCATAATTCTTATGCTGCGACATGACTTCGGTCATCACCTCGTACCATCGTTGCAGCTTGACATAGATATTAACAAAACCTGGACCGGCTATCTCAACTTTATCAATAAATGTCGTATCTTCCGCAAGATAACTATGAATTTCAGCGGCAAGCTCACGTGGGTTGCGTTTTTCTAATCCTGCCAGCACCATGGCCATATTTGTTGAAAAATCACCTTGTCCTTCCCGCTTGGGAACCTCTACGGTATATTTTCCCAAGCCGGAATCACCCCATTTTCCTTCAATCGCTCCTCGCTTAAAACAGTTGTCGAGTATTTCTTTAAGCTGTGATCTGATCATCGATTCTCTCAAAATATTAGTGTTGTCCGGATTGATATTGGTTTTATAAAACGAGTAACCCTAGACGTATGTTCTTTCATTGTTGTTGCCAATCATGCAGAGAACTTCATAGCTGATGGTATCAATTCGTGCAGCAATTTCATCTGCTGTAATACGTTCATTTCCCTGGGAGCCAAGAAGAACAACCTCATCACCGACGGAAACTCCATCAATATCGGTAACATCAACCATACAGAGGTTCATACAGATCCTGCCTCTAATGGGAGCTCTTCTTCCGCGTATCAAGACCTCTCCACAGTTAGAGAGTTTTCTTGAATATCCATCCTCATAGCCAACGGGTAAAACGGCTAAAACAGTCGTTCTGTCGGTTATATACGTATGCCCGTAGCTCACCCCGACTCCCTCGGCAATTTCCTTTACCTGAAGAACTCTGGTCGTAAATGACATAACCGGCTGAAGCTCATCCGACTTGAGGTATGCACGCCCTTCCGGATAATAACCATAGAGGGAAATACCGCATCGTACCATATCGGCTATGGTACTTGGAAAATAGAGCGTGCCTCCTGAATTGGCAATATGATGGATGATTTGATCACTATTACTGATATGCGCCTGATACTGAGCAAATTTATCGTAGCATCTCAACGTTGTATCCGAATCACAATCATCAGCACATGGCATATGACTGGCAATGCCGGCAAGGTACACTCCAGGTAAATTTTCTATGTATGCAAGCAGAGGTTCAAATTCTTCAAGCAGGACGCCAAGCCTGTTCATCCCGGTATCAACTTTGACATGAACCCCGATTGTTTTTCCCCTCTTCACGGCAACTGAGGACAGTGCAGCAACAGACGCTGCGTCGTATACTACTGGAACAATGTCAAAATCAAGAAAATACTGGGCATCCTTAGGATCAAAGCCAATCATTGAAAAAATCGTGCCGGATATCCCGCTCTGCCTTAGAACCACTGCTTCATCGAGTTCAGCAACACCAAAAAAAGAGCATCCGGCCTTTGCCAAAGCTCTTGAACATTCAACCATGCCATGGCCATAACCATCAGCTTTCACCATAGCGAGAAAATCAGCCTTTCCGGCAAGACCACTCAGGAAAGTATAATTACCAGTAAGTGATTTGAGTTCAACAGCGACCTGATTGAATGTTGACTTTGCCATTTCTCAAGTAATTCTGAACTAATATTTTTTATTCCGCCAGGCATTCCAGCCAATTCTGCTGGATAAGATCAAGGCCCAGCCAATACCTATATAGAGAACCCCAAGAAACTCATGAGGGACAGAGAGTTGTCGTAACAGGTAACCCATCGAAATCATGCACACAACCAATAGCCATGTCTTCAATGAATACACTCCACCAAGACATGAACCATCGGCTAACTGCAGTATCCGGTCTATACTTTTTCTGGCAGATTTATCAAGTATAAAGAATGATTTCAGGGTACCAAGCAGCCATGCGAGAAAAAACAGCCGGATTTTTTCAACTTCAATGAGCCAAATGCCCCCACGGCAAATAAGCCCCGAACCCACAGCAGTCCACAGTATTGCTGCCAGAAGAAGATGTGTGGTGGTAGATCCGCCTGGTTTTAATCGATTAATAAAACGCAACAACGTAGATCACCTGTTTCTCCATCTCTTTAAACGCGATAAGCCCATCTCCTTACGGAGATGGGCTTATCAAACCAAACTATTACCGAATTACTTATAGCTCATTTACAGTGATTGCTTCATCACCACAAACTTCAACGCAGGTTTCGCAACCGAGACACTCTTCTGCCTCAACAGGCTCAGACTTGCCATCTTCCATCTCAAAAACCTGAGCAGGACATGCAGCTACACATTCTTCACATCCGGTACATTTTTCTTTATCAACTGTTACTTCAAACATAATACACCTCCAAAAAGAAATTATAAATATAACGCAAAAGTATAATACTTTTATTCCGTTGTCTCCAATCGCACGTTATGTTCTATTAATTAAAGCACATTTTTTTGTCAAGAAAATTATTACAGAGGTTTTTTGACCTAACCCGGTCTTTTTCGAACCAACGTGTTTTACCAGGAGGTTAGCGTCTTTATGAGCTACACTAGACATGCATAAATAATACTTTACCCCTACATCAGATGTCCTTATTCTAATAGTGATTGCTAAAAAACTCTACAATGACTAGTGTTGCTGGATTCCAACGAATTTAAAGTGTGCATATTTTTACATAATTACCTGTACTACAGGTGTCTTTTACAACACTTCAGAACAGGTATAGGCGAATTTTCTAATAATTAATTCATTACAGAAGGATACAATGGCGAAAAACAAGGGAAAGAGTAAAAAACAGTTAATAGCCCAAAAGAAAGAACTGGCGATGATAGAAGGAATTCTCGAAGGAAGTCCAGATGGTATTGGAGTTGTCGTCGTCCGCCTGGAATGTGGCTGCAGAAAGATGGCTGCTGTTGCGGCAGATGGAGAACCTGCATCGAAGCTCATTATATACAGGGACGGTGCAGAATCCGTGTGCGATAAGTGCAAGGAAGATAATGGCGCATTCATGAGAGTCACAGAAACATTCATCCACTGGGTGGAACCGGAACCGGATGTTGACACCAAAAAGAGTATCCATCTCAAGGTAATTGGCTCATCACCTCATTAGTTGCATCCAGAATTGGTTTTCAGGAAAAGGTTGAAAAACGTTCAATCTCTTCCCGACCATTTCCGGCAATAGCTCATAAATCCTGAAGCCCACTCCGGTGTGCCACCGGCATGAACATGGGTATAGAGAGCCATGACGTTCTTATAGCGCAATCCGTCTCTGCCTCCCATGAACCCAGTACCGCGCTTCATCCTCAGGGCGAGATCTTCCTCTCTGCCATGCCACTCTAAAATAGTGGAGTACCGGAATTCATGCCCTTTGATGATTGTTCCCGGCGAGTAGAAGGGGTTGTCCTTTTCGACCTCAAAAATTGAATATCCATGGGCCTGGGGTTTTGCTGACATCCCAAAACGAACATCGAAGACTCCAGAGAGATTGTATTCCTGATCATCCAGTCGAATTGATTTACCCAGATATATCAACCCTCCGCATTCTGCATAAACAGGTAATCCTGATTCTACGGCCTGCTTGATAGAGTTCCGAAATCGAATATTAGCGGCAAGCTCCCTTGCACTTGTCTCGGGAAAACCACCACCGATATAAAGTCCGTCAAGGGCAGGCAGAGATTGATCTGTCAGAGCATTTACCGGGATAATTTCAGCACCTTTGGCCTCCAGAGCCTCAAGGTTTTCGGCGTAATAAAACTGAAAGGCGGCATCCTGAATCACGCCGATACGTAAGGTTGAAGCTGTCTTTTGGGACGTGCTTCCAGGATCTGTTTGTTGTTCTTCCGGGCAAACATCAGCCATCACCTTATTAATTGCCTGGATATCGACTGAATTACTAAAGGTATCTGCAAGAAATTGAAGAGCTTTATCGCTGTGTGAATATTCCTGGTGCGGAATCATGCCAAGATGACGCATCGGGAATATATCTTGTTTCATTCGCGGAATAACTCCAAGAACAGGAATTCCGGTTGCCTCCAGCACCGCTGTGGTAATCAGATCACTTTGTCTTTTTGTAGCTACATGGTTAAGAATTACTCCGCAAATGTTAACCCTTTCATCCAGCATCTTACAGCCAAGAATCATTGCAGCGACCGTTCGGGTGGTTTTGGTACAATTAACAACAAGAACAACAGGCAGCTTAAGAGATATGGCAAGCTCAGCTGTAGAATACCCCCCACTGCTGTTTACACCGTCATACAGCCCGCGATTCCCTTCGACAATAACCACTTCCGCGTTTCTACTATGCATGGTGAAAGAGGCTTTAATGGTTTCTTCCGTCATCAGATAGGGATCAAGGTTGTAGCACTTTCGACCGGCCGCCAGAGCCATCCAACCGGCATCTATATAATCAGGGCCCTTTTTAAATGGAACAACATTAATACCTTGACGCGCCAGATATGCTGCCAAGCCAACGGAGACGACACTCTTGCCAGATCCTCCTGCCAGCCCTGCTATTACGATTCCTTTTGTTTTCATGTCAATTGCAGTGTTCTGAAGCTTTACCTCGTTTATCAATTTCCTGTCCCTATTAACTCAATGCTCGTTTTTACCATACATATTCCAGGCGTCTCCATACAGTGCATTGAGACTGTTTTCCAACTTTGGCCGATAAACCTCCAACTCACCTGCCTTCACTTCCTTTGGGATCATAAAAGGTTTGCCGTAAAAAACATCAATCTTACTAAATGGTTTGGGGAGTATCAACCTATCCCAGGTTTTAAAAGTGAAATAACTGGATGCAGAATAAACCATAGGAAGAACCATGCCTCCCGTTTTTCCAGCGAGAAGCAGAGGACCAGCCTGAGCTATCCTGGCAGGCCCCTGGCTCCCATCAGCTACTAACCCGCAATGCTTGCCTGAACGCAACTCCCTGATAAGTTCTATCGCGGCTTTGGCGCCTCTCTTATTACTCGACCCACGCACTACAGAAAAACCAAGTTTTTCGACGAGTCTTGCCAAATAATCGCCATCATTACTTGCACTGACCATGAGTACAAGAGGATTGTGTTTATAAATTGCAAAAAGCCCGAGTACACAATAATGCCAGCTTGTTCGTATTATTGGCTGGCCGCTGTCCTCAGCCTCCCTTCTCCAGACAATATTATGAACACGCAGGCGGCAGGTTGAATACCATATTCTGATAATTGGTGCGCAGATCAGAGGAACAATATACAGTGATATTTTCCTTGCTAAACCATTTTTCATCGTAATTCGATTTCAAGATAGCGTAAGGCCTTTATCTTGTCACGCAACTCGGCCGCTTCCTCGAAGGCAAGTTCCTTGGCAGCCCTTCCCATCTGCTTTTCAAGTTCGCGGATATGTTTATTGAGTTCCTCTACCGACTGAAAGACAGGCTGCTCCTCCGCTGTCATTAAGCCCTCTACTGGCTGTTCAAGCATATATCCGGAATCATTTAAATACTGATGAATAGTATCTTTCACCTCAGAGGTTATGGTACGAGGTACAATATCATTACACCGATTGTGCTCTGCCTGAATTGCCCGTCTCCTTTCAGTTTCCTCAATAGTATTGCGCATGGATGCGGTAATCTCATCGCCATACATGATGACCATGCCTTCGGCATTACGAGCTGCCCTGCCGCATGTCTGAATAAGTGAACGGATCGAACGCAGAAAACCTTCTTTATCAGCATCAAGAATAGCCACTAATGAAACTTCTGGAATATCAAGACCTTCCCGCAACAAATTGATTCCAACAAGCACTGAATACTCACCATTGCGCAGATCCCGTATAAGCTCTACCCGTTCCAGGGTTTTGATGTCTGAATGCAGGTAACGAACCTTTACCCCAAGTTTTTCATAATATTCAGTAAGGTCTTCAGCCATCCTTTTGGTAAGGGTTGTGACCAGAACAGCCTCGTTTCTTTCTTCTCGCTTTCTGATTTCCTCAAGAAGATCATCGACCTGAGACGATGCAGGACGCACTTCGATGCGCGGGTCCATAAGCCCGGTTGGACGAATCACCTGTTCGACTACCCGACCTCCTGAGTCGTCAAGTTCATAATCGGCCGGAGTGGCAGAAACATAGATAACCTGATTGACCCGCTGCCGAAACTCATCAAAACGCAAGGGCCTGTTATCGAGAGCGGATGGGAGTCGAAAGCCATAATCCACCAGTGTTTTCTTACGAGAATGGTCACCGTTATACATGCCATTGAGCTGTGGTACACCTATATGTGACTCATCAATAAAAAGAAGATAATCTTCAGGAAAATAGTCAAGGAGATTAGGAGGAGGAGCTCCCTTGGGTTTGCCGGTAAGGTGCCTGCTGTAATTTTCAATTCCGGTGCAGTAACCTAATTCCTGGATCATCTCCAGATCAAACATCGTTCGCTGCTCCAGTCTTTGGGCTTCAAGCAGTCTGTTGTTTTGGTGAAAATAATCAAGGCGCTGCCGTAACTCTGTTTTAATTGTTTCGATTGCGTTATTTAATCGGTCTTTTGTGGTTACAAAGTGGCTGCCAGGGAAAACCGTGTATTCCTCCAAACGCTCAATAACAACACCGCGGAGAGGATCGATAACAGCAATGGAGTCGATGGTATCGCCAAAAAACTCAAGACGAATGGCCCTATCTTCCTCGTGAACAGGATGGATATCAATGACATCCCCGCGTACTCTGAAAGTGCCACGATGGAAAGAGGTATCATTGCGCTCGTAAAGCATATAGATGAGACGACGGTTAACCTCCTCCATGGGATATTCACTGTCGGCTTTAAGGAACAGATGCATGTTTTTGTATTCATCCGGAGAACCCAGACCATAAATACAGGAGACAGAGGCAACGATGAGCACATCCCGGCGGGTCAATAGCGATCTGGTGGCAGAATGGCGCAGCTTGTCAATGACATCATTAATGGATGAATCTTTTTCTATATAGGTATCTGACTGCGGCACATACGCTTCTGGTTGATAATAATCATAGTAGGAAACGAAATACTCGACAGCATTATCAGGAAAGAGTTCCTTAAACTCAGAAAAGAGCTGGGCAGCCAGTGTTTTGTTGGGGGCAATAATAAGGGTTGGTCGTTGCACATTTTCGACAATCCTGGCCATGGTGAAGGTTTTACCCGACCCGGTAACCCCCAGCAGAACCTGACTATTCTCCCCTCTTATTACTCCTTCAGTCAGCTGTTGGATTGCAGCCGGCTGATCCCCGGCCTCTTTATATGGTGCAACGATTCTAAATTTTTTCTCCACCATAAACCTGCTTTACTACCTTCGTTATATTCAACTCCTCCTGACCCGTTTTTCATCAAAAATTGATAAAAGAGGATGATCAAGGAGATTGGAGCGTGGCTTGAGACATCCTATCGCATATGACGACAGATGACTTGATTTTTTGTTTCGATGCCGCCAGTAAATTTTGATCTATAACAGGTCTTTCTTTACCATCCTGTTCTTCATCTTCCAGGCGAACAAGTCTATACCAGAAAATAACAATTGTCAGTGGAAATGTAAGGACAGCAAGGAAATTTGTGAATGCAGCAAACGTGCGCTGTTAGTTTTTAAATGGATCAATCGGGAACTGAACTGTAAAAATCGAACCTTCATTGACGGTTGAAGCGACACTGATTTTACCACCATGTCCTGCAATAATTCCGTAGGAAACAGAAAGTCCCAGCCCGGAGCCTTGAATTTCTGATTTCGTTGTATAAAAAGGCTCAAAGATGAGATCTTTGTCACTTTCTGCTATTCCTGTTCCAGAATCCCTCAAATCCACCTGAACCTGATCACCAAGACAACGTGTTGTGACTTCAAGAGTACCACCTTCTTCCTTCATTGCATCAACAGCATTAATAATCAGGTTAAGAAATACCTGAGCAATCTGGTTTTTTGAAAGCAGGAGTGACGGAAGACCAGATTGATAACACTTCTTTAACGCTATATTGTTATTTTCAAAATGCTTTTTATAAAAAAAGAGAACATTGTCAAGAATAACATGGATATCCTGGCGTTGCTTAACATCAGAGCTACTGCTCTGAAATCGCTGAAAGTCACGGATTAACGCCTTCATTCTTTCACATTCTGAGTACGCGAGTTCAAGCAGATGTTTATCACTCTCATCCATGGCGACGCGTTCGCTGATATCTTTTATGACGGATCGAACACCAAGCAGAGGATTACCAAACTCATGAGCAAAGGAGGCTGAGAGCCTTCCCACGGCCTCCATCTTCTGGGCATGGAGCAGTTGATTCTGCAAATCGACTTTCTGGGTAATGTCTAGACATAGGGCTATTATGTTAACGACCTCTCCCTGACTGTTGAAAACAGGCGAAACCAGGGAATCAAAACAGTACTCATTTCCGTTTGCAGCTCTCACATAATATACTCCCTGCCACTTCTTTCCATGCAGAAGTCTTTCCCGGATACGTTGATGCACTTTTCTGTTTCTCTTGTGATGCCCGAGAATATAGGATTTCTTACCAATTACCTCTTTTTGGCTATATCCGGTAAGCTGTTCAAACCCTGGATTTACATACTCAACCCGTCCTTTGTTATCGGAGATGATAACCAGCAAAGGCGAATGCCTGACAGCCTGACTTAAAAGGTTCTTTTCTTGGATGATCTCTCTTTTTTCACTGATGTCGTTAAAAAAGACAACAGCGCCCGAATTAAGCTCACCAGATAAAATGGGATAGGTTCTTACTCCGGCATAAAAGGCGGGGCCATTCACCACCTCAAGGTAACCATCATCACTTATTAGTGATCTGCCGCTCACCAGAGGCTGCAGGAACATCTCTCTACTGCTCACAATTGAAGTATCTGAAATACTTGAGTAATTAAAGATACTTTCTATGTATTTACCGACAATGTCATAGGAATTCTTAGCACCGATTTTCGCGAGACAGGCACTGTTTGCAAAAGAAATGCGACCTTCGGAATTTATCCCGAAAATCCCTTCTTCAGTTGCATCAAAAAAAAGCCGAAGGCGTAAAATGCTTTTCTCCATTGCATTAAAAGCATTATATCCGCGTCTCTGCATACTATTGAGCATACTCACCATTTGCGAGAACTCATCTTCGGCACCAACCGTATTTCTATCAAGCTTAATTGACGAATGTTTTTGACGAAAATCGATATTGACCACATGCGAGGCAAGTTTCTCAAGATGCCTGGTAACCTGAAGTCGAAAAAGCAGGAGGATACAGGAGGCTAAAAGAAAAATCTGCAAACCATTGGACATCAAATTTACTTTGGCAGTATGCAGCAGCCTTTCCTGCAAAGCATCAAGGCTTGCAACGATTTGCAAGGATCCAAGGCTGTAATTAAAAGTTTTGTACGAGTAATTAAGATCGTAGTTAAATCGGATGGTCTCCCTGGCATTATTGACCCCACTACTCCAAAGAGAATCACCGTTTAACACTACTGCGGCATAGACGATGTCCCGGGCTTTGAGTATCCCGTCAAGATGGGCCTGAACTTGGGCGTCATCCATTATCCAGACCGATTGGGACAGACTGTTGAGTTGGGTAGTCGATATCGACTTGAAATATTGCTTAATGCTGCTGAGATCTCGTTTATAGGCAAAATATAGCTGGATACAACTCGTCAACAAGGTAATAAGCATGCTGAGAAATATCACCCAGAGAGCAAGCTTGAAGGCAACTCTTGATTTTATCCTGTTTGTGAACTGCTTTATCATTGAATTTCCACTGCAGTCTCAAAGCTGTCTATAGCTAATGCCGTTTACCTGTAACAATTGTGGCAAGAAGGTCATCTCAAAGCACATTGACGTTCGATCTTTTCCTATGTGTAGATATATCACAACTTTAAATCCAGATAGTACGACATGATCTAAATATAAAGTTTGCTATCAAAGAGTATCGCCACACAACAACATATACCTTCTATAATCAGGAATGGTACCTTGCCAAACAGAGAAAGGCTGTCACAAAAGTATATCCTCATACACACTCTTTCGGTGAGTGAATCGTTATTGCAGATATGCAAAAATTCTAACATCTCCACATTAAAAATGCTATTCATCAAATTCACGTGCCATTTCTTTAGCTTCCTGAAGATGACATGGCGGAATCTCTGGGGATACAGATACGATTTTTATGGAATACTTTTCCTTAAGGCTGGCCAGCTGACGCCACAGTTCAACATTACTCACCGTTGCACCATCACGGGTAAGCCAGTTTCTTTTACGCCAGGAATCGAGCCAGAGTTCAAACCCGTCACGCAGATAGCCTGAACGAGTATAGATATATACTGGAATTGTTCTTTTGAGGGAGAGTATACCTTCAATAACGGCATGAAGATATAATCTGTTTGCCGTGGTATTGCTGATTGCCCCACCGATAACTTTGTAATGACAGCCATAATTCAATACGACTGCCCAGGCTCCGGTGGCCTTACTGTGTTTCCAGGTAACTCCGGCATAGAGATGTACACCCTCGGGATCCAAGGTGACTGTGGATGTATTAAGTCTCTGTCGTGCAGCAACAGCAAGTGCGTCGGCTCGTTCATTGTAGCTGTTTTTATTGTGCCCTTTTATCCAGGTCCAAGAAATATTTTGGTGTTCAAGCTGTACGGAAAATGCCTGCCAGAGATCCCTGTTTTTTACCGGAGCTCCTTCCGCCGTGATCCAGCCGTTTTGCTTCCATTTCGCCAGCCATTCTGAAATACCGCGTTGAAGATATCTTGAGTCCGTCAGGATCTCAACATCATTTTTTCCCTCAAGGGCTTGCAGAGCCTTGAGTGCTGCTGTCAGCTCCATGCGATTGTTTGTCGACTGATTCTCATTACCGTGAAGTTCAATGATCCTGTTTCCATGGTCGAATAATAAAACGGCAGCCCATCCCCCAGGGCCAGGGTTAGGGCTGCAGGAACCGTCGGTATAAATTTGAACTGGAGCTGAACCCATAAAAAATCCTGAGTGGCCAAGCCGTATGAGAGTTAACGTTCAGATTCGTAGCGGCAGAAAGGTGACAATGAACATTCAATTGTTGTTGAGGGACCAGTCATAGTCAAGATATTTAATCGAAATATCATTACCAAGTGCCTCCATTTTTCTCTGCAGATCACCTCGAGCATATTGACGAAAAAAAACAATAATATCATTGTTGAAATCTTCTGAAAACCATTTAAATATCTTTGATACATAGAGGGTGGAACCGTCAAGGCGATTAAACTCATCATTATTTATAAAATTAATGGTATTGGCTTCAAGTTGATCTTCGAGGCGAGAACCAACATATGCTTCTGAAATGAGCGGAGGACAGCTTTGTGAGGCACAATTGACAGCAAAATGTACTCTGGGGTCTTCAAAAATTGGTCGGATAATATCATGCTCTATATTATCGAGAGTATAAATCTTTCCGCCAATTCGGCATAACTGTATGTCCCAAGGTCCAGAAAAAATGCCGCCAATGTCTCGTATTGACCGTACCGGTTCGTCGTTTTTTAAATTTGAGAGTATAAGCTTTACCGTGTAGGCATTATACGCATTAATATAGAAAGCCAAACGGTCCGCTTTCTGTAATTGGTTTGGCTCAGTTGCATCAAGTATGGCGAGATATTCGTCAAGCCGACTTTCCTTTTTTTTCAAGGCCTGATAATCAACCACGCCGGCAATAACATGTTTACCGAGCAACTCTGACCAGATTGAATGAAGATTAGCAGACGGGGCAGCCTTTGCAGTTTGAACTGCCATGAAAAATATGAACAAGACTGCCGCTAATTTCATTCCAATAGCTACATAATTCTCTCTCGGATTCATTTCTTTAATACTCCTTTACGGGTATTCATGCAAAATCGAATGGCTTTTGTAACCTGTTCTTCTACTTTCACTGTCCCGGATACCATTAGATTTTGCCATTTTCAACTTTGCTTTCGTTTGTATCAATGACCTTTCTACGTACTTTTTTCATAATTTTTTTGGCTGTGATTGGAAAGAGTCCCAAGATTACAAAAGATACCAGCAGCGAGGGAGAAAGTATTCCTGCTGCCGTTTCTATCTGCCCAAGTTCCTTACCTGCATTAACAAAAACAATGGTGCCGGGGAGCATGCCCAACTGAGATACCCAGAAAAATGTGCGTAGAGGCATTTTGGTCAATCCCATCACAAGATTAATTACAAAAAAAGGAAATACCGGAATGAGGCGAACACTGAAAAGATAAAAAGCGCCTTCTTTTTCCACTCCCTTGTCGATTGCATTAAGCTTATCACCAAATTTTTGCTGAACCCAATTTCGCAAAATGAATCTTGAGGCAAAACATGCCAGGGTAGCGCCCACTGTAGAAGCGATGGAGACAGCAACGGTACCTGCAACAAGTCCAAACAGTGCTCCAGCTGCAAGAGTCAGAACAACTGCGCCTGGTAGTGACAGTGCTGCTACTGCAACATAAATAGCGATATACGCAAGGAGGATGCCAACAGGGTTTTCGGCATAAAGATTTTGCAGATGAAACTGAGAGTCTTTTATATAACCAAGCGATAAAAATCTATCGAGATCAAAGACTAAAAAAAGAATGATGACCAGGCCTGCAACGGCAACAACAGCCAGTTTTTTTATAGTGTTATTGTTCACATATTCTCCTTTTCCACTAGAGTTTTGAGCAAGATAGTCTTTCATCATTTTTAACTATCAAGAGACACCTCAACAGAACTCTATTCCATTTAACCAGGACAAAAGTTTCCTACGTTCCCCACTCAATACAATCAACTGGACAAATTTTTATTGCCTCGTCAACCTCTTCGGGAGGGTAGTTCTCACGTTCGATAACTTCGATATAACCAAATCCACTATTATATCTAAATACGTTAGGTGCCACCTCTACACACCCCCCGCAAAGCGTGCATCTACCTATATCCACCATCGGTATTCTCTCTGCCATTATGCCTCCTCTGACAACCTGCCAAAAACCTATTTAAAATTGTTCGATCATCTCAGCTGATGTTCTGCGCCTTGACAACAATTCTAAACACTAATAATATTCATTCCTATTCAATAGCTGCTTTTTTTTATCTCTATATGTCTCGATTTGAACTGATCAGACAGCTCTGCAGCAATTTAACCAGGCTCGTAACGTAAAGAAATGAATTGCCAGCTATCTCATTAAATATTAAATATATTACCGATGCTTCAAAAGCACCTGTTTATTTTTAGGACAATCAAAGCCTTAAAATACATGGCTGAACACTTTAACCAATCACAATTTAGGTATACAAATAAATTTCAAAAATTCGGAGGTTGTAACATTGAATGCGGTAAAAATTAAGGATAACATATACTGGATAGGAGCCATCGACTGGAATGTGCGCGACTTTCATGGATATTCAACGAACCGTGGAACAACGTATAATGCCTTTCTCATTATGGATGAAAAAATTACCCTTGTCGATACGGTAAAGAGTTCTCTCAAGGCTGATTTTATGGAACGGCTCAGAGAAGTTGTTGATCCGGAAAAGATTGATTATATCGTTGTCAACCATGTCGAAATGGATCATTCGGGCTCTTTGCCTGATATCGTCGACCTGATAAAGCCTGAAAAAATTATTTGCTCCAAAATGGGCCAGAAAGCCATGATTGAGCATTTTCATAAAGAAGACTGGCCATATGAAGTCGTAGAATCAGGAAAAGACATATCAATTGGAGAAAGAACCCTCTCTTTTCTGGAAACACGAATGCTGCATTGGCCAGACTCCATGTTCACCTATCTTAAAGAGGATAAGATTCTTTTTTCAAGTGATGCTTTCGGACAGCATCTGGCGACATCTGAACGTTTTGACGATGAGGTTGACCAGGCAATCCTCATGGAGGAGTTGACTAAATATTATGCTAATATCCTCACCCTCTACTCGCCAAAGGTCAAAAAACTAATTGAAACTGTAAATGAAATTGGCCTTGAGATTGATATGATAGTTCCGGATCATGGTGTTATCTGGCGCTCCAATCCAGGACTTGCCCTTCGGTCATATGACAAATGGAGTAAAAACATAGGTGATGGTAACGCGCTTATCATCTATGACACCATGTGGAATTCTACCGAAAAAATGGCGAAAGAAGTTGGTGCCGGTCTCCAGGATGAAGATATTTCCTATCGTCTTCTCAATCTTCGCTACAATCATCGTAGCGATGTCATGCGCGAAGTCCTCAACGCAAGTGCCATTATTCTTGGTTGCTCAACGCTCAATAACGGCCTGCTGCCGCGTATGGCTGGCTTTCTCATGTATTTGAGGGGGCTGAGACCGACGAATAAAATTGGCGCAGCATTTGGTTCTTTTGGCTGGTCGGGAGAGGCGGTAAAACTCCTTAATCAGGCTATGGAAGAGATGAAATTTGATATTGTCGACCAAGGTTTCCGCGTGAAATATGTTCCGGGAGAAGACGATCTGCAAAAATGTGTTGAACTGGGCAGAACAATTGGCAAACAACTCAAAGCCAAAAAAAATAATTTCTCCTATTAACATGCTTAATGCCGGAAGATATTACCGTGGTAATTTCCTTCCGGCATGATAGTCAATGAGATCATGGTATTTATCCCCCTTAGGTGATCTGTCTGCATGCAGCCACTATCAAGCCACACTATCCTTGTTTCCGCGAAGAACTATAAGAACGCCTGTTCTCAAGTTCAGGATTTTTTCGATCACACCCTTCTGGTCCGCTATGATAAGATAACAATTTGCAGATCGAAGAGTTATTCAGGCAAAAACCGGAAATTTACGGTGGAACTCTCGCAAAGCATTGCTGCTAACAGGAAAACCTTGAATAGATTTATCGACGAGTTTGCCAAGACCGGATTTCAACAGATTGAAGATTTCAAAGAGGTCGAGTGTGGGTATCCTAGTAAACTTTTACATATCATTACCCATTTTATTGATGGATTCATTGGCATTGATACAACTTTTTACAACCTTATTGATGACAGTCACTGGCTCCCGGATCATACACGGGAGAGTATTAAAAAAAAACCGGATCATTTTTGGCTCATCCGTCTTGACGGCTATTCAGAGACGCCAGAGAAAGTAGCTTTGGTTCAGACCTGATATTCTCATCAAATGGAATATGCCGACGAACCACGCCTCATCTTTTCTCCATTGAACGAGCAGGATTACTGCAAATTCTATCATCTGGAGATGGCAGACTACAGAGAGGATGTCCCCTTCTATACCGCTCTTCTTCAGAATGAAGATAAAGTCTTGGAACTTGGTTGTGGTACAGGGCGCCTGACCAGACTCCTTGCCGCATCGTGCAGGCATATCACAGGCGTTGACCGTTCAGTGGAAATGCTGGAAATTGCTGATCGCAACACCCTCAACAACATCACCTATAAGCAAATGGATATGCTTGCTCTTTCCTTTAGCATACCTTTTGATGTTATTATTATCCCCTACAATACCATAAACCTTTTAGGCGAAAGAGATAAAATAGAAAGATGCCTGAAACTGTGCAGAAAGCACCTTAAAGATACCGGCAGGCTTGCTATCCAGGTATACCATCCTGACATTGCGACAAAAAAGACGAAAGAGACTGAAAAACAATTCCAATTTGCCATATTCAAGGATCATGAAGGTGGCAAAGTTATCAAAGAGACGTTGAAATGGCTAGACGAATCCAGCGCAATTCTGAGTCTTGAAGAACGTTACCGGGTGCGGCCTGCCGGAGGTGGTGAAAAAAACCGTGATCTCCGGCATACTCTGAAATTATATACTCCTGATTACGAATACTGGAAAACAGAGCTGCACCACTGTGGTTTCTCTATACAACAAACAATGGGAAATTCAGCGGGAAAGCCCTTTAATGCCGAGAAGGATACCGTTCTCTATATTCATGCACAAGGAACGTGATCCATTCTCATCAAGCTCTTGCTTTTAGATTATTTTTTAACGTAAATCCATCACCTCCACACTTTCCTGAGCCTTCTATGAACCAAAACTCCTTCATTTGCTATGGTCGGATATAAAAAAAAATTTAAATAACGTATAATAAAGCATACGGTTTTGACCTAGATCAAAGTTTTCCATCCCCTTACAAGCTATAGTGAACCATACTTCAAAACAAAGGATGTTTTGATAGATCCTAAGAAGGATTAATGAAAGGCAAATATATAAACGTATCTATGTGTTTCGATACAACAACTCCAAGGAGGAACAACCATGTTTTGTAATCAATGTGAACAAACAGCAAAAGGCGCAGGATGTGACAAAATCGGGGTATGCGGTAAACAACCCGATGTTGCCGCATTACAGGATCTGCTGACCTACGCACTACAGGGGTTGGCTCTTGTGGCTAGCGAAGGCCGCAAGGTCGGTGTTGTGGATAATGCAGTCGATCGTTTTACCGCTGAAGCTGTTTTCTCGTGCCTTACCAACGTGGACTTCGACCCTGCCCGTTTTCAGGTGTTGATTAATGCAACCGTTGCTCATCGTGAGACCTTAAAAGGGAAAGTTTCTGCAGCCGGTGGCAATATCAACTTTGAATCCGCTACTGCTGTTTTTACCCCTGCGGAAGATTTGGATGCTCTTTCTGAGCAAGGCACAAATCTTAATTTTATCAATAGCCTTGATGACAATGAAGATTTGCGTTCACTCAAACAAATAGCCCTTTATGGCGTGCGTGGCCTGGCAGCGTACACCGACCATGCTGCTATTTTAGGTGAGCAGGACGATTCAGTCTATGCTTATATCCAGGAAACACTTGCTGCCTTGACCAGAAAAGATCTGGGACTGGATGACCTCGTTGGCGCAGCACTAAAATGTGGTGAGGTTAATCTCAAGGCGATGGAACTCCTTGATGCGGGTAATACCGGAACCTATGGTCATCCGACGCCCACTGAAGTACCGCTTGGAGCAAAAGCGGGAAAGGCAATCCTGATCACCGGTCATGATCTAAAAGATCTCGAAATGCTGCTCAAACAAACCGAAGGTAAAGGAATAAACATTTATACCCATGGTGAGATGCTGCCCTGTCACGGCTATCCAGAGCTGAAGAAATATGACCACTTTTATGGTCATTTTGGAACTGCATGGCAAAATCAGCATAAAGAGTTTGACCTGTTCCCAGGAGCAATCCTCTTTACCACCAACTGTATCCAGAAACCTAAAGACAGCTATGCGGCCAACGTATTTACGACCGGTCTGGTTGGCTGGCCTGGACTGGTTCATATAGGCGAAGATAAAGATTTCTCACCTGTTATTGAACGTGCCCTGGCCCTTCCAGGTTTTGCAGCAGATGAAGATAAAGGCAGTGTTCTCGTTGGTTTTGCCAGAAACACTGTTCTTGGTGTTGCCGATAAGGTCATCGATGCCGTTAAAAATAAAGCAATAAGGCACTTCTTCCTGGTTGGCGGATGCGATGGGGCAAAGCCCGGCCGTAACTATTACACCGAATTTGTTGAAAAGGTTCCGGAAGACTGCATGGTACTCACTCTTGCCTGCGGCAAATTCCGCTTCTTTGATAAAAAATTGGGCGATATCGGCGGTATTCCACGACTGCTCGACGTCGGCCAGTGCAATGATGCATACTCGGCCATTCAGATTGCCGTAGCTCTTGCCGGAGCATTTGATTGTGGAGTGAATGATCTTCCCCTGTCAATGATACTCTCCTGGTACGAGCAGAAAGCCGTGGTGATTCTTCTCACCCTTTTACATCTTGGCATTAAGGATATTCGTCTTGGACCAAGTCTGCCAGCTTTTATTACCCCAAATGTGCTTAATGTTCTTGTGGAGAATTTCGACATAAAACCAATTGCCGAAACTCCTGAAGAAGATCTCAACACCATACTTGCTGCCTGATATCTTCATCTGGAAGCAATAAAAGAATCATAAGCTCATTTCTCCTGAAAGGCAGGATACGCAAACAGATGTGTCCTGCCTTTTCCAACTCTCCGCAGCTCAACATTTCCCTTTTCCACCAATGACACAGAGAAATCCATTCATCTTCGCCAATAGTAACATGTCGTTGATCACCCAGAAAGAGTTGGTAAGTGTTAAAACATTACTCAAAAATAACAAAGTGCATTGAGCCAGAGAACTCTTGCTCAAAAACTTGTGCTCTAGACCTTTGTAAAAAAGAATTTGAATCGTTGGATCAGGGATTACGTATGCTATTCAAGTCAGGAAAACTCAGCCCCCAGGAAACAGGAGCGCCCACAGCCTCAGTGCGATGCTGTATTGGTCCCGAAGTATGTAAATATGGTATTTTGGAACCAAGAAACCTTGGCAGAAAGATTGATTGTCTCTCTTTTACAAAACCTTTTCCACATAAGGTGAAAATCGCCATATCCGGATGTTCAATGTGCTGTACCGAGCCCTATGTCAGAGATATCGGAATTATCGCAACCCGAAAGGGATGGAAAATTCTGTTTGGCGGTAACGCTGGAGGAAAACCGCGTATTGCTGACCTGATCACTGTTACTCCAAGAGAGAATACCGCTCTCACTCTTATTGAAAGAATGCTTAATTTTTATCTAGACAACGCTTCCAAAAAGCAGCGCACAGCTCGATTTGTTGAATCGATTGGCATAGATGTAATTCGAAAAAATATTTTAAAAGATTTTAAGCGATTTTGACCCAGGTCAAATACTTTAGCGTGCTAAATGATATACTCACATCATAGTCAAGAGTGATTCAGATAGCATACTAAAACACAACTCAAGAGAGGTCAAAATGAGTGAGGTTACCATGAAAAATATACGGAAGATTATAGAAATAGATGAAGAGCTTTGTGATGGTTGTGGACAGTGCGTACCCGATTGCGCCGAAGGATCGCTGCAGATAATCAATGGTAAAGCAAAGCTTGTGGAAGATAAACTCTGCGACGGCTTGGGTGCCTGCCTTGGCTCATGTCCACAGGGAGCATTAAAAATAATTGAGCGTGAAGCTGAAGAATTTGACGAAGAAGCCGTTGAAGAATTCCTCGAAAAGAAAAAACAGAAGAACAAGGAAACTCCCGTACAGATGTCTTTAGCTACTGGTGGAGGCTGCCCTTCGGCCAGACTTCAAACATTTACGCCACAGTCCCCATGTCAGTCAGCCAACATTCCAATGACTCAAGGGAACAGCGCCTCGGCTCTCACCCACTGGCCGATTCAAATCCGGCTCATTCCACCTACGGCACCTTTTCTGAAAAACGCCGATGTTCTCATTGCCGCGGACTGTACAGCAGTTGCAGTACCAGGTTTTCAGGAGAAATATCTTCAGAACAAAGTCGTAATGATGGGTTGTCCCAAATTTGATGATGCCGAAGGATACATAAATAAATTTGCCGACATCGTTAACATGGCAAATCTCAAGTCGATTACGATCCTTATCGTTGAAGTACCATGTTGTTCCGCTATGAATGTTATTGTGAAAAAAGCATTTGAAAAAGCTGGCAAAAGCGTTCCCGTTGAACAAATTACCGTTTCAACAAGAGGTGAGGAATTAGAGCGTAAATCCTGGTAACGTAATCTCAATGAAACAACAACCATTGGCTGTTTATGGTTCGAAGGATAAACAGCCAATATGTTTTTCTTGGAAATAGACACTATCTACTCAAATCAAGTTGGCCAGTGCAACTTCAACCTGCCTTCTCTCTCACTTACCTTTAATCCTATCTGCTGTAAAAGCTGAAAAACTGGTCTTCCGAAATAAAATAACTCCTCAGCAAGAGAAATATTCAGGTTTCGCAGGGTGGCGGTGCGAATGGCAATGTCATCATTGATGAGCTTGTCCAGATCTTTTAAATCAAATTGGATACGGTGTTGAAGAGCTTCTCTTACAGATATCATATCAGGGCATGAACAAGAGCTTTCATGCTCCTGCATAACCGAATAAAGCGAATCACCTTCTTCAACAATGTCAAGCCTGCTCAGCGTATCCTGTTCGATAAGCAGCTCAACAGCATTTGTATTCCAGCATTGCAGTTCATTGCAACTTTGCGGTCTGTCATCATAGATCATGCAGCCCAGGTTCTCTTCATTGTAATAAAAGCACTTCCAGTCTTTACCCGTGCCAGTTATTTTTATTAACTCACATTTAGCAGGCTGCGGAACATCATCTCCAGGTTTGAAGACAAGTTCTCCTTTGCGAATAGTGATGAGCATTTGTATTGGCAGTACACCGCGCTTCACGAGATGAACATCGTTTTTGTGAAGTGCCGGTCCTCCTTTGGTGCAGCATATACCACATCTTTTACAGTGTGTTTGGTCAGTATGCATATAGTACCAATCCTATTGTCCCGCCAAATTTCCCCAAGGCATAATAGGAATGGTGGAAACTGAATTTTTAGGTGATCCATCTATAATTTTATTTGAATATGTCAGATACACCAGGGCATTGCGTTTCTTGTCATAAAAGCGGACAACCTGCAAAGTCTTGAATAAAAGAGACGTTGACTTCCTAAAAACCTTTTCACTATCCGCATTCCCGGAACTGACTTTCTCCGGCAAGACAATAGGGCCAGTCTGTCGGCAGGACAAAGATGCATCACTGGTATCTTCTGCAAGTCCCAAAGAACCAGAGATACCTCCTTTTTTAGCACGACTTAAATAACAGGTAGCACCAGGAATATCCGGGTCGTCAAAAGCCTCGATGACAATCGTATCATTGGCACCAAGAACTTTAAATTTGGTCCTTACAGCCCCAATTTCTTCTGCTTCGGCAACAGGCAGCCACGTCGCTGTAAAAATAAAAATACTTAAAAAAAGTAATACTTGCCTCCATGGGTATTTACACACTGCAACTATCTCCTTAATGATTAGATTATGTTCCGTAATATCTGAAATCCATAGGCTTCCATTACATCATTTATATATCAAACGGCTCAAGAGTATAATTTCTAAGAGTTCATACTGTCCAATCATCTCTTGTAACAGTAAGATATATAATGTAGTTTCTCATGCCATATCATATACGATGACCATTAAGTGTCTTTTTTCTGGAAAGCTGTCAAAAAAACAGAAAAATGGAAACTGTCTTGAAACGATAATACTCTCTCGACAACCAAGACACTTATTCCCCTCAGTTAAACTACAAACTCCGAGGGGTGATTGATAGTGTACCCACGGGGTATAGTGAACAAAAGCAGCTCAGCCGCTTTAGACAGATAATGCAAGTATGGTTAAACCACAAGACAGACAAACCATGAATATAACATTCTATAAATCATTTCTCTGTCCCCGCTGTCATATGGCGGGGAAATATCTCAAGGAAATTATTGAAGAAGACCCATCAATAACGGTCACGAACATAGAAATTACCGCCCAGCCGATAAAAATCTGGCGAAATGGTATTCATATGATACCCGCTCTGCAGATTAATCAGCAAACATTGAGTGGAATCTACCTCACCAAAAAGCAGATAAAGAAATTTATTCAGCACTCAAAACAAAACACCCAATCAAAGGCATGAAAGATTTCATTCTTAGCTCTGTAGGTCGACTTGACCTGACTATCTGGATGCTTGTCATTTTATTTTTTTGTGGGTCAGCAGTGCTTTTTGACGGCAATGTTCAAATGGCATTTATCGGCTCAGGTGGAATAATTTTCGAGATGCTGCTGATCGGGATATCCATCGAAATTATTATTGAAATTCTCAAAACCGCGAAGGGAATAGGCACCATAACCGGTTTTATCACCAATGGACCTGAGGCAGTCTGCCTCATTGTAGGCCTGATGGTCGGCGATATCATCTTTGCCTCGTCAACACCATTGGGATCAAACTTTATGAATCCGATCCTGCTGTTTTGTGCCGCTATAGTAAGTGGTCGTTTGCTCCTGGTTTTTCATACACATAGAATCTATACTATGCTCACCGTTTTGCTAACTGCCATAATTGCCCTCACCTTTTATATACTTCCAACTCAATATTATCTCCTGTGGGTTATTATTGCAGTGCTACTCTCCTTTATTCTCTTTTTTTATCGTCCGGCTGAACCGTTGTTGCATGAGGAAAAGGGAGCTGTTGCAGGGTCAAAATTCTGGCTGTTTTCCTCCATAGGGGTTCTTACTATTGCAGGATACTTCCTCGATCCTGTAGTTACATTTGCAGCTCACCACTCCCATGCCCCTAAGGGAGTTATTGGTTTTATTGTCCTCGCAACTCTGACAAGCTGGCCGGAATTCAAATCTTCTCTGGCTCTTCTTAACCGTAACAGACCTGCTTCTGCGATACTCAATATTACTGTTTCAAATATCACGAACCTCTGGCTTGCTGCCTCAGGAATACTCTTCTATCTCCTTAATCAGTAACATGACTTTAACGAGAGCGGTGTAAACGCTCTACAAATGGCACATATCTTGCTTTGTAATAGTCGAAGAGAAACCGAGAATGCTATTAAAAAGCGAGGCATGACATGGAAATTAATGCAAGCGGATTTGCTGCCAAAGAACTTGTTCCAAATAAAGCTCATATGGATCAAGACCTGACCCAGCAAGCGAGAGAGAAAGAAGAAACCATCCAGAAAATCCAGAAACCTCTAGAACCGCGGCCAGTTCAACAGGCCGACGGTGACAAACTCGGGCGCATAGACATATACGCCTGAACAACCATAGCACTGTTTGAAAGTAACAACCATGTCATTGTAATGGCATTTATGTAACTCGGATTACACTCTTCATATCCTCTTTTTATGCCGCATGCTGGTTTATCCAGCTGCGGCACTTTTTTTTAAACACTATCTCTTAATCTGCCGATAGAGTAAGGGAGATGTATTTAAAAAGAACTATTTCACTTGTAGATGAAATTCTTCACATCTTTTTGATAAGCGGCGCAATCACTACAAAAACCTTGCAAATTCATTACGTTCGTTGGATAATGAGTTGGCGTTTTAGTAATATATTTGTTTCTTTTTCCTTTTGAGTGAACTTTAGGCATTCCTTAAGCTGTTACTACTCTTAAACAGACTCAAGGAAAGATGCCAGTTCTCTCAAGAAATACAAGCAGGCCGCCTTCTCTTTCTATTTATATCTAACCTGCACTATGAAATATTTTTTAAGCATATTGAGTATTTTGGCGGCGATAACAGTGGTTACCCTGTTTTTCATTTGGCCTGAACAACAAAAGAGCAAGAACGATGCCGTTGTAACTATTAACGGTAGAACACTGACAAAGCAGTTTTTTCAAAACCACAGAGAACGAGATCCAGGCGATACGGACAGTGAAAACTACGTCGAAACAATAATTACCAAACAGCTCCTTCTTGCTGAGGCACAGCGTCGCCATATAGACCAGCAGCCGGAATTTCGCCTTGCATTAAAGACATTGTATGAAAACTCTTTAATTGAGCTTCTCCAGAAACAGGTAAATAACGAAATTAAAACTACAGTGAGTAAAGAAGAAGTTAATAACTACCTCCTGGCATTTGGGAAAACATACACGTTCTACATATTAAAGACGACAAGGCCTGTCGCAATTGAAAGTATTGTGAGTCAGGGTACTAAATATGTTTCCCGTTTTGAGGAGTTAGGCAGTGCACTGAGGCAATCGCTGGCCACGATGAAGACAGGAAATGTAGCCAGAACCTACGCATTCAGTAGAGATACAATTGCTATTTATCTTGAAAAGGTAGAGGGGGAAACAATACTACCTCCCGATTTTGATACAGAAAAGATTAAAAACCAGCTTCAGCAGATAAAAAAAGAGAAATATTTTAATACTTGGCTTGAGAAGCTTCGCGGCCAGGCCGAAATTTCCTATCATATTAATCAGGAATGATTATGGGGCGAAAATACAATCGGAGAGCAAAGAACTTTTTCATTAATCGAAACTTTCAGGGTAAAATTATACTTACTCTTTTTCTGATAGTTGTTGTAACCTGCCTCTTTTTCAGTGTTATTGTAGGTTTTTTCTCAGCTGATTCCTTAACCATCTCATATGATAACAACGACTTGCTTATTGATAAAACGCCAGCAATGCTTTTCAAAAACGCCCTTGCAGCAAACTGGGTCTTTCTGGTTACTTTTGGCACATTACTGTTAATCGCTGCACTGATCGGCACCCATCGTATTGCCGGCCCGCTTTTTCGTTTTGAAAAAACTTTGAACAGCATGGTGCATAAAGATTTGAGTTGCACAATTCACCTGCGGGAAAAAGATGAGGGCAAAGACCTGGCGCAACAAATCAATACATTCAATTCATTGCTTTCGCGTGACATGAGAGAACTCGGCAGACGCTCGCGCGCCATAAGGGATCTTACTCGTCAGTATGAAGCACTAACAGCTGCAAACCTCACGGCCGATGAAATAGACTCAATTTGTACTGCGATCAAGGTAAACAATAACAAAATTAATGACCTGCTTGAATCATATCACCTGTCTGAGGCGTGATTATCCGCCCGGAATATGGGGTATTTGGGCGTATTTTGAGATTCAACGGTATTTGTTTGATTTTGCAAACATGCAGGTTGTTACATCTCACCTTATGCCAGATACGATCGGTAGACGCTTTTCACTCCATCCAACAAACTGATTTGCGGTTGCCAACCAAGGCTGTTTATTCTGGTTGTATCCAACAATTTTCTTGGAGTACCATCAGGTTTATCAGCATTAAATAATGTTTCACCTTTAAAGCCCACCACTCCGGCAACGAGTTCTGCTGTTTCTCTGATTGTATGATCTATGCCGGTACCTATGTTAACAAATGATGGGTTCTCACCACAAAAATGTGACTGATCTAACCCCAGCACATAGATACACGCTGCAGCCATATCATCAACATGAAGAAACTCACGCCGAGGGGTACCAGATCCCCAAAGCATTACAACGGGAGGATGCTTTTCAGCAAGAGTCCTGCTTTGACTGCTGTAGCCTATGGCCTCTGCAATATTCACAGGAATTTTCCCATGGTGTTTTTCGTCTTCGACTATCCCATCCCTGTCACCATTTTCAGCAAGCTTCGCCAGGTGGTATTTACGAATCATTGCCGGTAAAACATGACTGGTTTCCAAATGATAATTATCTCCAGGACCATAGAGATTCGTAGGCATTACAGAACGATAGCAAGTATTATATTGACTATTATAGGCTTCGCACATTTTAATTCCTGCTATCTTGGCAATGGCATAGGCTTCATTGGTCTGCTCCAGAATACCGGTAAGCAGATGTTCTTCCTGCATCGGCTGTTGACAATATTTAGGATAAATACATGAACTTCCAAGAAAAAGAAGATTCTTTACTCCAGCTTTAAAAGCTTCGTGGATAACATTATTCTGAATAGCCAGGTTCGCATAGATAAAATCTGCAGGATACGTGTTATTAGCATAAATACCACCCACTCTGGCCGCAGCAAGGATCACTCTGTCAATATGTTCATTCTGAAAAAAGGTGCGAACTGCCGTCTGATCAGTCAAATCCAGTTGTGTATGAGTACGAGTGACGAGATTTTTATAACCATTATTGCTCAATTGCCGAACAATCGCTGAGCCAACCATACCTCTATGCCCGGCAACATAAATTCGCTCATCAAAAGTCATTGTTTATCTTGCCTATTCATGATGGTTAAGAATGGTGAATCCTTCACTCTTACAGAGTTCATCTCTTCGTGCTTCATCAAGATCATAGCGCATCATTTCGGCAACAAGTTGCTGGAATGATGTTTTTGGCTGCCAACCCAGTTTTTCTTTGGCTTTTGTTGGATCACCAAGAAGGGTTTCGACTTCAGTCGGACGAAAATACCTGGGATCTACTCTGACAATTGTGTTGCCCACTTTTACGCCACAATCGGATATCTCTTTTTCAAAACTATCAACTATTCCAATTTCCTCAACCCCCTTGCCTTGCCAGCGTAAAGCAATACCAAGTTCGGCGGCAGCAGCGTTGACAAAATCTCTAACTGAATATTGCTTTCCAGTAGCAATCACAAAATCTTCTGGTCCATCCTGCTGAAGCATGAGCCACTGCATTTCAACATAATCTCTGGCATGCCCCCAGTCGCGCTTGGCTTCCAAATTACCAAGATAGAGACATTCCTGGAGTCCTAGATACATACGAGCCATTGCCCTGGTAATTTTACGGGTAACAAATGTTTCACCGCGTAATGGAGATTCATGATTGAATAGAATACCATTACAGGCAAACATATTGTAGGCCTCCCGGTAATTAACGACAATCCAGTAAGCATACATTTTAGCAACGGCATAGGGAGAGCGGGGATAAAAAGGTGTGGTCTCACTCTGAGGGACTTCCTGTACTTTGCCAAAAAGTTCAGAGGTCGAAGCCTGGTAAAACCTGGTCTTCCTGTCTAATCCAAGTATCCGGATGGCCTCTAGAACTCGCAGTGTTCCAAGGGCATCAGAGTTAGCTGTGTATTCCGGTTCTTCAAAAGAGACTGCTACATGTGACTGGGCAGCAAGGTTATATATTTCATCAGGTTGTACCTTGCCGATGATATGAATCAGACTTGAAGAGTCCGTCAAATCTCCATGATGAAGGATAAATTTCCTGTTTTCGGTATGTGGGTCCTGATAGAGATGATCTATACGATCAGTGTTAAAAAGAGAAGCTCTTCTCTTAATACCATGTACCTCGTAACCTTTGTCGAGGAGAAACTCAGCAAGATAGGCTCCGTCTTGTCCGGTTATTCCAGTTATAAGTGCTTTTTTCATATTTTATTATAGTATTGTTTATATTTGAATTGTTTGTATCTTTTCCCTTAACTGATCTATAAATGTATGTATAGGCACCCCAGCACAAACGATGCCTTTCTCCAATTTACATGTAATCCTAAATTTTACAAATTAATTTGCTGCCCTATTAAGACTGCTCAACACTGCCTTTATTGAAGATACAATAATATCAGTATCTATACCTGCTCCCCAAAAGCGCTTGCCGTTTGGGTGTTTTATTTCAATATAGGTTACCGCAGTTGCATTGGACCCTGAATTGAGTGCATGTTCATGATATTTTTTCAGGATAAACGGTCCGGTAATCTCTTTCTTGATAGCGTTACAAAAGGCATCTAATGGACCATTACCAGTTGCCTTCAAAACCATCGTTTCTCCGGAAATATTCAGAAAGGCCTCAATTTCTGCAAATGAACGTGACTCAGACGACCCAAAATGTCGTTTTACCACATTGAAGCCTTTAAGATCATAGGGGTGATTGCCAGAAAGATACTCCTGAGTAAAGGCAGATTCTATCTCATGGTTAAATAATTCTCGACCCAGCTTGTCTGCCATCTTCTGAATAACAGCACCGAACTCAGGCTGCATTGCCTTTGGCATCTTAAACCCATACTCTTTATCCAGCACATAAGCGACCCCACCTTTGCCGGACTGACTGTTGATTCGAATAATGGACTCATAGGTTCGTCCAACATCATTGGGATCTATTGGTAAATACGGTACGGCCCAAAGAGAAGAGCTATGTGCTTCGAGATTATCCATTCCTTTTTTGATGGCGTCCTGGTGTGAGCCTGAAAAAGCTGTATAGACCAGTTCACCGGCATATGGTTGGCGAACTGGTACGTCAATACGGGTAACCCGTTCGTAAACATCAATCAGCCGATTTATATTATTAAAATCCAGTTGAGGATTTACTCCCTGGGTGAACATATTGAGAGCGAGAGTAACTATATCAACATTGCCGGTTCTTTCACCATTACCAAAGAGTGTACCTTCAACCCTCTCGCCTCCTGCCATCAAGGCAAGCTCCGTCGCGGCTACTGCACAACCACGATCATTGTGGGTATGTAATGAAATAATAGCACTGTCTCTATTCTTGATATTACGGCAGAACCACTCGATCTGATCTGCGTAAATGTTTGGCGTTGACATCTCAACAGTAGCAGGCAGATTAATAATGACAGGATTTTCCGGGGTTGGTGTCAGCACATCCATAACCGCCTCGCAGATTTCCAAAGAAAAATCAAGTTCTGTCCCTGTAAAACTCTCAGGTGAATATTGATAGCGGAATTGAGTCTCAGGGTATTTTTTTTCTTCCTCCTTGATTATTTTGGCACCTCTGACACCAAGTTCAATTATCTCCTTTTTGCTCATATTAAAGACAACATCACGTTGAAGAACTGAAGTCGAGTTGTAAAGATGGACAATTGCTTTTTTAGCACCTTGAAGAGATGCAAACGTTTTACGAATTAATTGTTCTCTTGCCTGGGTCAAAACCTGTATCTCGACATCATCTGGAATGAGATTTTCGTCAATTAATTTACGGGTAAACTCGTATTCCACTTCAGAAGCAGACGGAAAACCCACCTCAATTTCCTTGAAACCTATTTTGGTAAGAAGACGAAACATATCAAGCTTTTTATCAAGACTCATAGGTTGTATAAGTGCCTGGTTACCGTCTCTTAGATCAACACTGCACCATATAGGAGCTTTTTCAATTCTTTTGGACGGCCAGGTTCTATCGGGTAAATCGACCTGAGGATATGGTTTATATTTCGCTACCAATTCTGCTTTCATAATCTGGTGTTCTCCTTATGTGCTGGAAATAGGTGTCAAGTGCCTCATAATATATAATCAAGGTATCTGCTGATTGTGAAAGTACACTTTTCTACTTCCTTTTTTTCTCACAAAAAAAAAGGCCACGGTTCCTGCGAACCGTGGCCTTTGGGGTTTCTTAAAATAGTGATTAATTCGTCACAATCTCCTCCTCTGCTGCCGCAGTTCGCCTTTGCGTCATTCCTAGTAGCAGTAGTAGAGCGAGAGATAAACTTTCCATGATATATATTCCGAATAATAAATCTGATATTATTTCTTACTTTATGATAGCTTGTTCAGAGCAAAGTACTCATTCTACCAGTATAATGTCAAGTATGTTTTGAAATATGTTGGAATATCAATCTTTTTAGTTGCAAATGATCTAGTAGTTGACATCTTTTCGCTTCACCTCTATATTTTACGAACTGTACTGTTTTTAGGCATCTCAGGAAACATATTCTGTTAATTCATCATCTTTTTAAATGAAGGACAAAGCTGTTATGAGCAAGATCACTGGTTCCCAGGCAATTGTCAAATGCCTTAAAGAGGAAGGCATCACAACCATATTTGGATTTCCTGGCGGAGCTGTGCTTGATCTATACGATGCGATATTTGATTCAGAGATTCAACATATCCTGGTTCGCCATGAACAGGGCGCAGTCCATGCTGCCGATGCATACAGCCGTACAACCGGCGATGTTGGAGTCGCCCTTTTAACCTCTGGTCCTGGAGCAACTAATGGTGTTACGGGGATAGCCACAGCATACATGGATTCCATCCCCTTGGTTGTACTCACCGGTCAGGTACCGACAAAACTCATTGGTAACGATGCCTTTCAGGAGGTAGATATTGTCGGCATAACCAGACCGTGTACCAAACACAATTATCTGGTTAAAAGTACTGATGAGCTGGTTCCAACATTACGAGAAGCATTTCATATTGCCAAGACAGGTCGTCCCGGCCCGGTGCTTGTAGACCTGCCAAAGGATGTAGTTGCCGGAACAAGTAGTTATCCTGAAAAAAAGCAAATCCGGATGCCAAGCTACCAGCCGAACTACACTCCCCATAACCGTCAGGTTGAGAAAGCCTGTAAGTTGATTATCCAGGCTAAACGTCCGGTCTTATATGTTGGTGGTGGAGTTATTCTATCCAACGCAAGTGAAGAATTGACAGAATTGGCCACCAAATTGAATATTCCCGTAACCATGACACTTATGGGCCTGGGTGCTTTTCCAGGGATGCATGATCTCTCCATGGGAATGCTCGGCATGCACGGTACCTATACCGCCAACATGGCAGTGGCTGAATGTGATCTCCTTATAGCCGTGGGTGCCCGCTTTGATGACAGGGTAACTGGTAAACTTGATGAATTCGCCTCAAATGCGAAAATCATTCATATTGATATTGATCCGACATCCATCAGTAAAAATGTTAAAGTTGACGTTCCCATCGTTGCCGACTGCAAATCAGCACTTGCAGCCATAAACACTCTTTTTAATGACGAAAAGACATTCTCTCTCCATTCTGAAGCAAAGAAACACTTACCGTGGTTAGAGACTATTCAGGGTTGGTCACAGAAACACCCCTTGTCCTACTGCACCGACGGCGATATCATCAAACCACAGTATGTAGTTGAAATGCTTAATAAGCATACCGGAGGCGATGCCATTATTACCACTGAAGTTGGGCAGAATCAAATGTGGGCGGCTCAGTTTTATAGGTTTAACAAGCCAAGACGCTTTATCACTTCTGGGGGACTCGGCACAATGGGTTATGGACTGCCAGCTGCCATAGGCGCTCAAATAGCCTTTCCAGAGAAGTGCGTTATTGATATTGCAGGTGATGGTTCCATACAAATGAACATACAGGAACTGGCCACAGCAAAACAATACAGATGCCCTGTTAAAGTAGCTATTCTCAACAACGGTTTTCTAGGCATGGTGCGTCAGTGGCAAGAGCTTTTCTACGATAAGAGATACTCTTCAACTGTTATGGATACAAGTCCAGACTTTGTAGAACTGGCTAAAGCTTATGGCGCCATCGGTCTAAGGGCGAAGAAAGTAAGTGAAGTGGAACCGGTAATAAAAGAAGCGCTCTCGACCAAGGAAATTGTTATTATGGATTTCGCTGTTGCACCCGAGGAGGGAGTGTATCCCATGGTACCAGCAGGCAAAGCCAATACTGAAATGTTGCTGGTATAAACGGAACAATATTTATACGTTTCTTCGTACATGACGGCTTGATACTGTATTTTTTAGCCAGGCATCTTCTGAAGCATAAATTTGCAATCTGCACCTTTTTTCTAATTTGCTTATTCTGTTGCCCATCCTGCAACCGTTTAGCGAAAATTAATAGGTTGCATCACTTTCAGCATTTTTTTAATTATTATTAAGGTTATAAATGAAACACACCATTTCTGTACTTCTGACGAATAAACCAGGCGTTCTTTCCCGTGTAACGGGACTGTTCAGCGGTCGAGGTTTCAATATTGAGAGCCTTTGTGTTGCCGAAACCTTGGAAGAAGGCGTCTCCTGCTTAACATTGGTGACAAAAGGAGATGAAACCATTGTTGAGCAAATAACCAAACAGCTTCACAAACTCATTGATGTCATTAAAGTCAGTGATATCAGTGAAAAGGCATATGTAGAAAGAGAAATGGTACTCTTAAGAGTTAAGGCAGAAGCAAATACCAGAGCAGAGGTTCTTCGAATAATTGACATATTCCGAGGCAAAGTCGTTGATGTCAGCCCTAAGAGCTATGCCATTGAAGTGACTGGAGCAGCAGCAAAAATCGAAGCTTTTATTGATATCCTCCGCCCCATAGGTATCAAAGAAATCGTACGAACGGGAATAATCGCGATGGCCCGATCCAAAAAATAACCCACCTAACATAATGAAGACACCCAAAATACCAGTAGCAAAAGAAGGATATCCTTTTATTTTTTTTGCAGCATTTACAACACTCATTGTCACTTTGATAAGCTGCTCCTGGGCAGCATATCTGGGTTTGGCCATTACCGCTTTTGTTCTCTACTTCTTTCGAGATCCTGAACGATTTATTCCAGATAAAGAGCATATTATTGTGTGCCCTGCCGATGGCAAGGTAATAGCTATTGAAAAGGTCTACGATGTTGAATTTATTCAAGAAGGAGCCTACAAAATTTCAATCTTCATGAACGTATTTAATGTTCATGTTAATCGCATCCCATACAGCGGGCACATTAGCCGGATACTCTATTCACCAGGCACTTTTTACTCCGCTGATAGTGAAAAAGGAGCACTGCACAATGAAAAATGCACAACCATTGTGGAGAGTGATTCCGGAGTCAAAATAGCTTTTGTTCAGGTAGCAGGACTGATTGCCAGACGAATAATTAATTGGTTGGAAATTGGTGATGTTGTGACAAAAGGTGAACGATTTGGCCTTATCCGTTTTGGCAGTCGAGTTGACATCTATGTCCCCGCTGAAATTTCCCTGGCCGTTGAGAAAGGTATGAAAGTCCGTGCCGGTGAAACCATCATAGGCTATCTCAACATGTAAGTGATCTTAATAAATTCTTTTTCCAGTAAAGAATCAATTGCGAATAATTAGTGGCAAATTTCGAGGAATGCAGATCCTCAGCCCTCCTGGTAAAAGTAATGCCATTCGGCCGACATCCGATCGTTGCAAAGAAGCGCTCTTTTCCATTATCCAGGACAAACTAACCCAGGCCCGAGTTCTCGATCTTTATTCAGGAACTGGAGCCTTGGCACTCGAATCTCTGAGTCGCGGTGCCCAAACGGCCGTTGTCGTTGACAACAGCCCAACTGCATATTCTCTCCTCCATAGAAATATCCAGCGCCTTGAGAGATACCATCCTAATGACCCAGCTTTTTCTCCTCCAGTTACAATTATAAACAGTGATTTGAGAAAAGGCCTCAATGCAATAGCCCGGTTTTTAGATGATACCGTATCGACTTTTGATATTATCTTTTTAGACCCGCCGTACGGCAAAGGATTAGCACAAAAAACACTTGAAGACCTAGATAACAGCGCTTTTTTAAATAATAATTGTTTAGTTGTAGCGGAAGAACGATCAAAGGTCGTATTATCCAACACCTTTACACATCTCCAATGTATTGATACACGGAAATATGGAGATACAGCTTTTTGGATATATACAACAATATAACTCTGGTTCTCTCATACTCTTTCTTTTTATAGAACTTTACAATTCAACCTCATCTCAAAGAAATCATTGCATTATAAACATATCATTTTTTTACTTGCTCAATTGTTTATATTGATTACAAAAAGCCCATCAACACTACCTTAAGGAAAAAACATAACAATGGACCCAAAGATTGCAGTTTACCCTGGAACATTTGATCCAATCACCAATGGTCATCTTGACATTGTCGACCGCGCACTTGACCTCTTCGACAAGATTATTATTGCCATTGCCATTAATCCCTCAAAGCAGCCGCTTTTTACTCTTGAGGAACGAACGCAGATGATCCGACAGTGCTATCCCGACGCGAATTCAAGAGTAGAAATTGATCCGATTAGCGGCCTTTTAGTTGAATATGCACGTAAACGCAAAGCTAAAACAATAGTTAGAGGATTACGAGCCGTGTCAGATTTTGATTATGAGTTCCAATTGGCACTTATGAATAGAAGGCTTGAACGAGAGGTAGAAACCATCTTTCTTATGTCTGGATTTCGATGGATTTATATCAGCTCTTCCATAATCAAAGATGCAGCTCGCCATGGAGGCAATATTGAGAATCTGGTGCCATTACATGTTGAAAACCAACTCAAAGAGAAATTTCAATTTAAATAATCCTTTTTTTGTCCTATAGCAAAACTCTCAGTACAAAATAATTGAAGTCTTTTTTTAGTCTCACTTTCTATGAAATACACAAAAGCGGCTTTTCCTCTGCAAGGAAAAGCCGCTTTTGTTTCTCAATATAGGTTTATATCAGATTTAAGAAATCACCGAGTTACTCTCTACCACTTCCTCTAAGTATATCCTTTCTCAGAGCCTGCAACTCAGCCTGGAAGTCTTTTTTCAATTGCTCCAACTCCCCTTTCATTATGCTGGAAACCTTCCGCATAACCATATCGTCCCCTATCTCGTCTACCTTTCTGGACATGTCATCAAGACCAATACTGAAGGCCTCATCTCCACCACTTTCACCAAGAAGGGTATCCTCTTGTCCATATTGTATTGTTTCAGACAGAGCTTCTTCAGATCCATTTGTTGATATTGGCGACCGATCAATAAGCCGTGCCTGCCATTGCAGAACTTTGCTTGTTTCGTTAAGCAATGCCTCTTGAATCTCATTTGCGCTCGCCTGACCAAGTGCGGTGAGCTCAAGCTTATCAAAGACAGACAGCAACAGTTTATTTGCCTGTTGATCCGCTTCATACCTATATCTATTAATGTGCCCGGTAATCGTTGAGAGTAGCTGAATGAAAGTCTTTTCTGCTGGCTTATCCATCCATACATGTCGAAGTTTTTCAATTTCCCCATTGAGACTATTGAGAATTTCAGTATCAATCTCAAGACCAAGAGAAGCTATACAGTTACGCATCCCCCCTAAACTCTCATGGAGCGGTGCATCTCCCTGGGGTCTGACATACGCAGCGGAAGGAGTGACTTTTTGTATTTCTGCTTCTTCTATGTCTGCTGCCTCTTCCGTCTGAAAGATTTCATTGTCATGATCAGGCTCTTCTACACGTCTTCTGGTGGAATACTGCTCATCGTCAAGCAGGGTAATACCAAAGGTATCATCTTCATCCTGCTCATCTGGCTCTTCCAAAACTGAATCAAAAGGCTCTTCAACCGCCTGAAAAACGACTTCATCTTCATGATCAACTACCGTATCAGGTTGTTCAATTCCAATAATGAAATCCTCATCAGCTTCCTCAGACATTGTCTCTTCAGACAAGTCCTCTCCAGCAATATCACCAAATTCGCGAAGCAACTCCTCTGTAGACGGATACCCGGCAGGAACCGAGCCTGCGGCAGATACACCACTACCATCCTCTATAATAGTTGCAAAATCATCCACCTCCATCTGAGGAATGTCTTCCTCAAACTCATCGTCGGAAAAGGCTGCTATGGGTTGATCTTCATCCTCAAACAATTCATCTTGATCATCTTCGAAGAGCTCATCCTGATCATCTTCTTTGAAATATGCGAGAATATCCTCCTGATCCTTAGTTGTTTGGGAATCAACTCTTTGTGCCTCTTCTTCTGTAGCGGTTATCTCCTCTGGGAATTCTTCTATTTCCTCATCAAATATCTCTTCGAATCCGGCAGCTTCATAATCTGAGGTTCCAGCTGAAAGTTCATCTTTTTCTTCCTGGAGTGAAATAGACGGTTCCTCTAAAGTCTCATCATTGCTTGACAATTCGGCTTCAAATATTTGATCTTCCTCTTCAGTTATCGCTGAATCGTCGAGTTTCGGATGATCTAAATCTTCAGAAATACTGTCTTCCTTTTCAGCTGCAAAAATTTCATCAAGATCTCCGGATCTACCTAGATCTTCTTCCTCGTTAAAAGTAAATGAGGGCTCTTCAGTCTTTTCAACAAAGTTATCTTCTTCCGTATCCAGCTCAGAAACAGTTTCTTTTACACCATCGTCTTCGCCAAACAATTGGTCAAAACGATCATCGATATCTTCACTGGTCTCACGATTTTCGATCTCAACAGTATCGGTGAAAAGATCACCTTTACTTTCGACAACAGGCTCTTCTTCGTCGTCATCATCCCCAAAATAATCTTCGGATTCGTCTGCAATATCTTCTTCGCCACTCAAGGCTGGTGCAAATTCATCTCCGTCAACTGGGAGTGGCTCTTCGTCACTATCGTCATCGTCTTCTGTCTCAACATCCACGCCCTTTATTGCTTCTTCCATAGCACCTGCAGCGTCTCCAGGAGCAGCGTCACCAAAGAAATCACTAATCCTACCAGCTATTTCATCGGTTTCCTCCACTGGCTCAACTTTTTCTTCCTCAGGTTCTACTTTGATGGACTCAGCAATTTGGGGCTCTGCATCCTCTTCATCAACGGAATCACCGAAAAAGTCATCTAGTCTACTATCTATATCGCCTTTCTCAGTGTCTACAGGTTTTCTTTTACCCGCTACATCACCTTCATTGCCGCTTAGAGCCGGAGCATACTCATCTCCATCAAAAGGCAGGGGTTCTTCATCTGAATCATCATCGGCCTCGTGTTCAACATCAACACCTGGGACTTCGCTGCCAAGCAATTCAGGTTCTGCCACCTCTGTCGATTCAAATAACTCCTCATCTTTATCAGTAAAAACCGCTGGAGATTCTTCTACAGGGAATGGCTCTTCCGCAGCAAGAGCTGGAGCAAGTTCACCACCCTCCTCGGGCAATGGCTCCTCCTCACTATCATCATCATCCTCAGTTTCAACATTGACTCCTTGCAATGCTTTGTTCTTATCAAGTTGTAAAGCCGCTTCTTTAAGTGGTTCATCGAACATACCGTCGAGTCGAGATTCCATTTCGCTTGCAAGGGCGCTATCGGCGGGAGTTTCCTCACTGACATCATCATTGTCTTCACTGAAATATTCGTCTGCTTCCTCTTGGACATCTTCCTGAGTTGCTTGAAAGCCTTGAACATCTTCAGGTACATCAGCGAAGGCAGGTTGAATTTCACCATCTTCAAAATCGTCTTCAACTTCTTCCTCTACGGATGATGTTTTAGAGATTCTTTCTGGCGAGATTGTATCAGCGATTATGCTTTTAAAGACATTAAATTTCTCAACTTGGGGTAACAGTACATCTTTTTCCGCTTGACCGCTTAGATTGTTGCGTACAACTGTTTCAAGACCAACGAAAAAGGAGTGCAGCAGTTTAAAAGCATCGGCATGGGCATCGCTTCGTTTTAAATTTATATATGATCCCAGAGAGCCTATGCCTTGGAGAAAAATCTTTTTTGCCTTACTTTCACTGAAGAGAGTTTCCAGATGTTTAACCTCACGGCTCAAACTCTTGAGATCATGTTCGGTAACCTCCCAGTCAATTCCATAAACAATTGCTTTGAGATTGAGGAGAGGGTCATCTTTTCCTATATCACCCCCGTCAACAGGAGACTCATCTTTTGGCTCAGTTTTTTCTTGAAGAGAAATGCTCTCTTCTTCTTTTACTGGAGAGGCAACTAATGGTTCGCTTTCTACTGATACATCTGCTTTTGCAGGTATAGCTTGACTGATTTGTTTTTTTAACTTCTCAAATAATTCAATATCTGTTCGTAAGATTCGTTTTTTCTCATGATCGGAAATTGAATCGTCAGAAACGATTCTTTCTAGATTGCTATAAAAAGTCAGCAGCAGTTTAATGGCATGAGGATGTGCAGATGATTTCTCTTTGTAAATATATTTACTGAGTTTCTCAAGAGCCTGGACATAGATGAGGTTGACCTTATTACCAACCCAGATATTTTTCAGCTCAATGAGTTCCTCATTGAATTGACGTAAAATATCATTGGTGATTTCCCATTCAATGGACAAGATAATAGATTTGAGTCTGCCAAGAACAGAATCTTCATCATCGGTAAAACCAAAAAGGTCAATATCACCGGTATCAAAGTCATCATCATATTCGTTTATGTCCGCTGTCAGGTCGTCATCATAGCTTCCCTGAGTTAGGTCATCATCATATTGGCCTTCTTTAAAATGTTCCACTGAATCTTCTCTCTAGAGTAGTTTTTTCTGAATAGACACAACCGTTGAAGAAATGATTTTTTTCAGTGTGGCAGCAACATTATACCCTGTGATGGCACTTGCTTCAAAATAGGGTACTTTAAGCCGACTGTTTAAGTCTTTCTCAAGAACGGAGGTGGGTAGAATGGGAATACCATGTTCTTTCAAATCCACTTTATTGTATTGCAACACTAGTGGTATGTTAAAAATACTTTCTTTATACGACTGAAGATTTTCATGGAGTTGATTAAGAGACCTAATGTTCTTTGAACGCTGTTTTGCCATAGCGTCAGCTACAAAAACAATCCCGTCCACCCCTCTTAAAACCAATTTACGAGTGGCATTGTATTTTACCTGTCCTGGGACAGTATAAAGTTGGATTTTGATGTCATATCCTTTGATTTTGCCCATATCAAATGGCAGGAAATCAAAAAACAATGTTCTGTCACCGTGAGTTTTCAGGCTCACCATTTCAGAGACTATCTGCTTTTTATAGGTGCGATTGACAAACTCAAGATTAGTGGTTTTGCCACAACGTCCCGGGCCATAGTAAACAATCTTTACTTGGACAACTTTTTCTTTCAGATTGATGAAGCTCAATTCTTGCCCCCCACTTTATGAAATCCACGATTTTTCTATTTTCGGTGCGTATGAGGTATCTGCATTGGTGCTATTTGCTGCCCCAAACTTTGCGGATTTTCTCAATCACATCAACAACGTTTAATCTCAAGAAACCTAGAGAGATTTCACGCCCAAACATGGATATGAGGAGGAGTTCATCATCGATTTTGCTGAAATGGATATTAGACTCCTGCCCTTTATGGAAAAGAAGTGAAAATTCCTGTTCTCCAACCAGCTTGGCCATCGCATCAACTGTTGCGAAGTTTCCAGCGGCTAAAGCTGCAAAAGAATAGACATCATATTTATTTTCGCCATTATCCTTGGCCGTAATAATATTACCCGCCATGTCTATTATGATTACACAGTCAACTCCCAGCTTTATCAGCTTTTCGGATAATATTGTGTCGATCTGTTCAAGCTGCTCTTGACTGACAATACCGTAGTTCATGCCTTTTCCCTCGTTGTTGTTATTAGCCGCCTAATGGACTATCTGCTGAATGAGATGAAACAGCCCTTCTTTTTTCTGCTTTAACCCCTTTTGGACTGAACTCTCAACTATACTGCCCTCTATAGAGAATCCGTATACAATCTACACCTTCGCAGTCCGGTCAAAAAACTTGATATGCGCCAGGTGTTAGCTACCGCTTTAATTGCACGATAATGCTCCCCCCAGAGGCAAAGAGTGCAAAACATTATGGTAATGGCATTAGGGATTTATCCAAATATCCAATTACCAAAAATTCAACAGCTATATATTTCTAACATTATTTCATATTTATTGCAAAATTCCACCAAAAAAATAGTTATTTATAACCTCTAGATCAGATCTCCCTCTATCTATTTAATGTTTTATGCAATAATATTAAATGTTTAATTATTTTTTTCCAAAACGCCAATTCAATACCGAAATTGTAATCATCACCTATAAATTCTTAAAATATGAACTAATTCAATTTCCGTGCCACCAATTTATCTTCAATTGGAAAACATTCAAATTGGTTTCAACACCAAATAAGGCTTAATAAGTTTTAGTATCCTAATATCTCATATCTTTTTCAAGCACTCTCCTACAACGCCCAACAGTTTTTGTAGGTGTTAACCATACTTTTCTCTTTTTCTCAACACATTAGATTGATTATTCTGCATTGAACACTATCCTTCTCAACTCTATATTTACAACTCAACAAGAAAGTTTAAATATATACCTTAATTTTTAAGAACAATCCCTATTGACCGATATTCTTGCTTAAATCGCGATTGCAGTAAAACATCTTATTTGCTATGAGACAAATGGAGGAAAAAGTGTGACAAAAAAGAAGAAACCACTGCTGCCCACGCTAAACGGTGAATTTGCTCTTGTTGACAGTCACTGCCACCTGGATATGGAGGATTATCAACATGATCTGACGTCTATTTTGCATTCTGCCTTCTCTCATGGCATAAAAAACGTAATCACCATTGGCATAGATCTGCAGAGCTCCCAAAAAGCTATTCAACTGGCAATTCAACATCAAATGGTTAGTGCGACCGTTGGTATTCATCCACATGACGTTGGAAATATAACAAAAAAGGACATTGAAGAGATATCTGTTCTAATTGATAGGCAGAGAGACAATATTGTCGGATATGGTGAAATTGGCCTTGATTATGTAAAAAAATATAGCGCACCAGATCTCCAGAAGCTGTATTTCAAAGAACAACTTGCACTTGCTAAAAGCCATAATCTACCAATAATTATCCACGACCGTGAAGCTCATGATGATATCCTTGCTATTCTCAAAACATTTGCTCCTTTTGACAGTGGTGGAGTAATGCATTGCTTTTCCGGAGACCTTGAATATGCGAAAAAAGTCCTTGATCTGGGATTCCATATATCTATCCCTGGAATTGTCACTTTTAAGAACGCACACGTTTTGCATACTGTAGCCCAAAATATACCATTATCCTCACTTCTTCTGGAGACAGATGGTCCGTTTCTCGCTCCTGAACCTTATCGTGGAAAAAGAAACGAGCCGCTACTTTTGCTCTATACTGCTGAGAAAGTAGCGAAATTACGCAATACGAACATTGAAGAAATTGCTGAAGCAACAACTTTAAATGCAAGCAGACTTTTCAATTTCAGGATAGCCTCGGAGAAATGATACATGATTCACGAGAACATACATTACCTCAAAGCAAAGATAGAAGAAATTGCTGAAGCAAATGGAAGAAGCGGTCAAGATGTCCGCCTCGTTGCTGTTTCAAAACGTTTTCCAGCCAATGCCATAAAAGAAGCACAGAATGCCGGTCAGATTTTTTTCGGTGAAAATTACCTTCAGGAAATGCAGGAGAAGCATGAGGCACTTAATGGTGAGGTCCAGTTTCATTTTATTGGGCATTTGCAAAGCAACAAAGCTTCAACAGCTGCACGTATTTGCTCAATGATTGAAACAGTTGATCGAATAAAATTAGCCAGAATACTCAATAATCAACTTCATGCCTTAAACAAAAAACTCGATATTCTTATTCAGGTTAACATTGCCGGTGAGAAAACTAAATCAGGGGTTACACCTCAACAGACAGAAGAGTTGCTTAAAAGAGTCCAGGAATTAGATATGCTTCGACCACTGGGATTAATGACAATGCCTCCTTTTTCAGATAACCCAGAAGGCTCCCGCATCCATTTTAAAAGGTTGAAACAGTTGGCAAATACCTTGGGTAGTAAAAAATTATTTTACAACAATTCTAAAATTGAGCTATCGATGGGGATGTCTCATGATTATGCGATCGCGATTGAAGAAGGAGCAACCTTGGTGCGTATTGGAACCGCTATTTTTGGGCAACGTACGCCACCCAATAAAGATACCCTATAAGTTGCTGCAATTTTAAAGTCATGGCCATACTGACATAAATCCAGTACCTCTAGAGAAACATATCATTAATGGTTTTTCTCAATATGGAACACAATACTTCATATTTTGTTTTGTCGATTTTTTTCATTGAACGCTAAAACTGCAATAACTTTTTATTGGTTTCATTTTATTTCAAGATAGATCAGATCTATTAGAAATTCTATTAATAGATTTTCAATTAGAAAGGACATGAGGTTTTTAAAATGCAGATAACCATCATAGGAACAGGTTACGTTGGCTTAGTTACAGGAACCTGTTTTGCTGAGTTTGGTCACAGTGTAATTTGTGTGGATAAGGATATCGATAAAATCAACAAACTCAAACAAGGTATCATCCCCATCTATGAACCAGGTCTTGACGCTCTAGTCTCAAAGAACGTAAATGAGAAAAGGCTTACCTTCACCACAGAACTTGAGAAAAGTATTTCTATTGCAGAAGCTGTTTTTTTAGCAGTTGGCACCCCCAGCAGTCGGAGAGGCGATGGTTATGCTGATCTTAGTTACATATTCGATGCAACCAAAGAAATTGCCGCCTATCTTCAAGGCTATACGGTAATAGTAGATAAAAGTACAGTCCCTGTAGGAACTGCCAGACAAGTCGCGCGAATCATCAGAACAGCAAACCCTGATGCGGATTTCGATGTTGCCTCCAACCCAGAATTTTTAAGAGAAGGTGCCGCAATTACTGATTTCATGAGACCTGATCGTGTTGTTATTGGTGTAGAGTCTGAGCGTGCGGAAAACACACTTCGTGCTATTTATCGCCCCCTCTATCTTCAGGAAACGCCGATTGTACAGACGGATATAGAAACGGCAGAGCTGACCAAATATGCCGCTAATGCATTTTTGGCGACTAAAATCAGTTTCATTAATGAAATGGCTCTTCTTTGCGACTCTATCGGCGCAGATATTGTGGCATTAGCAAAAGGAATTGGTATGGATGGAAGAATTGGCAATAAATTCCTCCATCCAGGCCCAGGATATGGAGGATCGTGTTTCCCAAAAGACACTCTCGCCCTCATGAGAGTCGCCCAGGAATACGGACAGAACCTCAGAGTCGTTGAAGCTGCAGTGGAAGCTAATTCTGCCCAAAAAGCCAAAATGGTTAAAAAGATACGCGATATGTTTCACGGTTCTGAAGCTGATAAAACTATCGCTGTGCTTGGTCTCACGTTCAAACCTGAAACGGATGACATGCGAGATGCACCATCGATCACCATACTGCCAGCCCTTATGGAAAAAGGCGCCACCATTAAAGCCCATGATCCACAGGGAATGGAAGAAGCAAAAAAATATCTTCCAGAAGGCGTTCAATATACGGCAAGTGCATACGAAGCATGTACTGACGCTGATGCCGTAATTCTTATGACCGAATGGAACCAGTATCGCGCTCTGGATTTTGAGAGACTGGCTAGCATAATGAAAAATAGAATATTTATTGATTTGCGCAATGTCTATGAACCCGACAAAGTGCGAAAGAGTGGGTTTAGTTATACAGGGGTTGGCAGATCATAAATAAAAAAAACCTGCCCAGCAAGTTGGGCAGGTTTTGACAATTTCTATATCTCTACTATTCTTTATAATATTACTTATTGGCTTTGGAAGCCCTTTTCGCGGCTTTCAATGGATTGACTTTGATATTAAGAACCTTTATCTCAGGTTTCTTATGGGTGGCAAAATTACAGATGCCTAAACGCCATTTCGCACTTGGAGACAAGTAGGTGCGGCAATATGCAGATCCCTCCTCCTCGACAATTCGTTCACAACCCTGACATTCATCAATAACAGGTTGAAATTTTCCATCACTATATTTAACGGTAGCCTGTTTTTGCATAACATCCTCCTGATTATCTATATAATATTGCCTAGTAAGGCTAAATTTTTGGTATTTTAGTCAACACCGTCCCATTGCTACAAAAGACAATTTTGCAGTATACTCAACAACTATTTTTTCCACAAGCATATTTACTGTTCAACGCAAAATCAACAATAAACTCATCCATGAGCATCAATAATTTTAACTACAACCAATATTTCATGAATAAATGGATTCTCTCTTGCAAGTTACCATAAACTTCCTGCGATGAATTGTTTTTTATGTATTTACAGTATTTTACATGAAATATTATAGATGTAGACGTGTTATATAAACCATGTGTCTTTAAAATAAAGCATTCCATATCAGATATTTGACTCGATTTTTGTTGCAATTTATGCAACCCTTGTTTTATTAAAGACGATGAGATAGAATGGCTTGTAATTGTAATAAGATCAATCGTTTTTAATTACCATTGACTGTAATTGAAATACCAAACAGACATTCAAGACACAATTGAGTAATTGATCAATCTCGACAGAATACTATGGTCTTAACAATTACTAGAGTTAAAGATCAGCATCTAAAATTTTTAATGCACATCCTGAATCACGTTTCTTTAGGAATTGCTAAAGGCACCTTGTCAGGATCATAGTCGGAGAAGAAAACAATGCCAGTATATGTTTGGAAAGGCAAGAATACCTATGGCGAAAAGAGAAAGGGTGAGCTTGAAGCAATAGATCAGGCTGCAGCGCTTAGTCAGTTAAAGCGAATGCGTATAGCCGATCCAACAATTAAGGAAAAGCCCAAAGATCTTTTCGAAAATGTCGCATTCTTCCAACCAAAAATAACTGGGAAGGATCTTGTGGTATTCACGCGTCAACTCTCCACGATGATTGACGCTGGTCTTCCTCTTGTCCAGTGTTTGGAAATTCTTGCCAAGCAACAAAGCAATTCCAGTTTAAAAAAAGTGTTACAGAACGTTCAGTTGGATGTCGAGTCCGGTACGACCTTTGCCGACTCAATGCGTAAGCACCCAAAGGTTTTTGACAATCTTTACTCTAACATGATAGAAGCTGGGGAAACTGGCGGTATCCTTGATACCATTCTTTCGAGACTTGCTGGGTTTATGGAAAAATCAATGGCATTGAAGAAGAAAATTAAAGGTGCCATGACCTACCCTATCATCTGTATAGCGATTTCCCTGCTCATACTTGCCGTTATCCTCATATTTGTCATTCCGGTTTTCCAGGAGATGTTTACCAGCTTTGGCTCAGCCTTACCGGTTCCGACACAAATTGTTATTGCCATGAGTGACTTTGCCAAGTCGTACTTTATTTTTATTCTCCTTGGTATCGCCTTGACTATTTACATTGTGAAAAAAATTTACAATACAGAAAGTGGGCGATTCAGAATTGATGCAGGATTATTGAAGGCGCCTGTTGTCGGTATATTGATTCGCAAGGTTTCTGTTGCCAAATTCACCCGAACCCTGAGCACAATGCTGCAAAGCGGTGTTCCCATTCTCGAAGCACTGAATGTCGTTGCCAGAACGTCTGGCAATAAAGTGATAGAGCGCGCAGTTTTTCGTGTCTCAGATGCCATTGCTGAAGGTCGCCCGATTGCTGAACCTCTTACAGAGAGCGGCGTTTTTCCCAATATGGTTATACAGATGATCAATGTTGGTGAATCCGTTGGTGCTTTGGATACTATGCTTGAAAAAATTGCTGACTTCTATGACGAAGAGGTCGATCAAGCTGTTGAAAACCTGACCGCGATGATTGAACCTTTTATGATGGTGTTTCTTGGCGGTATGATTGGTGGTCTTGTTGTCGCTATGTATCTGCCTATATTCAAGATCGCATCGGTTGTGTAAAATGAGATTAGAATTCGAAAAATTACTATTAGCGCCTCTGAAAATCTGTTTTTTTTGAAATAGTGAACAAAAAAGAACGCATAAGTTGACATTCTTTTCTCAAAGTATATGATTATATAGGAGTTTATCAGACTAATTCATCTTATAAGGGGAAATCATGACACTGACAAAAGCTGATCTGGTACAGCAGGTTTATAAAAGACACGAAAATCTAACCAAAGCTCAGGCGACCGAATCTGTTGAAGCCTTTTTGCGAATTTCAAAAAATTCACTGATATCTGGTTCCGACCTGCTTCTCAGTGGCTTTGGCAAGTTCAATGTCAAAGACAAGAACTCCAGAAGAGGTAGAAATCCGCAAACAGGTGCAGAGCTAACACTTGACGCAAGAAGAGTTGTCACCTTTAAACCATCAGGTATTTTGAGGGATAAGATTAATAATTAGATTCTGAAGTTAGTAGTTGCAAAAGTTATCTTCTTCCTTCTAAATCGTCGTGTCCAGGCTTGCTCTATTTCATTGGCAATAAAATAGTAAATAAAGATCATGCCAAAGAGACACCCTTAAAGATGGACAGAATTGAGAGGCTCTCCTTGTTTTTATCAAGGGGGGCCTTTCTCTTTTTTTATTTTTCGATCATATTCTTTACAATTCTCACCACAATTAAGGCTCTTGACAGTTTATCTCAAAATCTTCTTAAATAGACATGAAACAATATTTCAAGGTTGTTCAGCTTCAAGATATTGAGGATATCAGACTCTACGATATCCACCCTTTTCTTGAAGATACTCAAGTGAACAATCATATCGCTCGATCTATACAAAGAACCGGGCTTCTTACACCTCCTGTGGTAATTGAAAAAACTGGAGGCAAGTATGAAATCATTTGCGGACGCCAACGCATTTCTTGCATAAAAGCATTAGACAGAAAAAACTGCTACTGTCAAATCCTTCACGATCAATGTTCTGCTGAAACCATACTTACCATAATTTTAGAAGATCAGTTTGCAAAAGGCCCGTTAACCATTATTGAACAGGCATGTTTCATAAAAATATGCAATCAGCTGCTTCCAGACAACTATCGTCAAGACGCATTTTTTAAGAACCTTCTTCCGGGGAGAATAACTAAAGGTAATCATTATCTCACTTCTCTGGCCGAATTGGAGAAATCAATACAATCTGCAATTCACCATGGCATAATGAGCGAAAAGATTGTCACAGACCTGCTGCGTTTTACCTGTGATGATCAAAAAATCCTGCTCTCTTTAATTGAATCCACACATATGGGCGGGAACAATCAAAAAAAACTTATCCTCCAATTACAAGATGTTCTCAGAAGAAATGAGATCTCTCTTGCGAGTTTCATAGAATGCAAGGAAATACAAGATCTCTTGATTGACAACGAATTTTCTCAAAGCGAAAAGGCATCCAGACTTTTAGATCACATCCAACGCCTGTATCAGCCCCTATTGACTTCTTCTCGAGATATATTTGAACAACAGATAAAAACTTTGAAACTCCCGGCTAATATTACCATCATACCATCTAGTTCTTTTGAAAAAGACGAAGTAACCATGAGTGTCCGATTTCACGGTTTTGAGGCTTTTAGGAAAAGATGGGAAAGTCTTGAGCGTTACCTGAGTGATTAAGTGGATAGACGTGACATTTTTGATCAGATTTTATAGTTTTCTCTTTATTTACTCCGATTTTTTCGCAGACAATCCTTCTTTGTTTTCAGGATAATGAAGGACCCCTTCAACCAAAACGTCTTCACCGCAACGAGTACAATGAACCTCGGTTAACCTGATTGCTGTATCCCGGCCATCAACATGTAAATTGCTGACAAATGATGCTCCTCCACTGCCGGCAACAATGGGGGCGTAGAAGAGATATACCTTATCAGCCAGCCTTTGTTGTAAAAAGGAACTATGAACCTTCCCTCCACCTTCAACAAGGAGTGATATTAATCCCTCTTCGGCGAGTTTTTCCAGGATACTGGTCAAATCAAGCAGTCCATATTGATCACATGGAACCTGAGTGACCTTCACGCCTGAAGACTGTAACTCTGCAATACCATGCTGAGAAACTGTTTTCCCGCAAAAGACCCAGGTATAGCTCTCTGATGAAAGATGTAAAACTTTTGAAGTCTTTGAAAGAGAAAGATTCGTATCAAGAATCACCCGGACCGGGTCTTTTCCTTCTCCTTTACTGAGTCGTGTTGTAAGTGAAGGATTATCAATAGTTACAGTATTACGCCCAACCAATATTGCGTCAAAACGATTTCTAGCTTTGTGGACCATTTCCAATGATTCCGGTCCAGTTATCCATCCGCTTTCACCTTTTTTATAACTTAGCCTGCCGTCAAGACTAATACCGGCTTTTAAAACAACCTGTGGCAACCCAGTGGTTATATATTTCAAATAAGGTTCATTTATTCTCCGGCACTCAGCTTCTAAAATGCCGCTGGTCACTTCGATTTTATGATCAAGAAGATATTGGATACCACTTCCTGAAACCAATGGGTTAGGATCAAGCATGCCGACAACTACCCTATTAATCCCACACTTGGCAACGGCATGGCTACATGGGGGAGTTCTACCTGTATGGTTACATGGCTCAAGAGTAACATACAATGTTGCTCCTTGTGCTTTATCTCCAGCTCTGCGAAGTGCATGAACCTCTGCATGAGGAGTTCCAGCTTTTTTATGATATCCGGTGGCGACTACCTGCCCATCCTTGACTATCACAGCGCCTACACACGGATTTGGGGATGTTCTTCCTAAAGCTTTTATCGCTTCGTCTATGGCAAGTTTCAGGAATTTTTCATCAATTTTCTGAATGTTCATTGGAACCGTTTTTCTTTGATTCATCATCATCTCTGGAATCAAGTAGAGTCTTTAGTTCAGCCATGAATTCGTTAACATCTTTAAATTGACGATAGACAGAGGCGAAGCGCACATATGCGACTTCATCAAGCGATGGTAAATCTTCCATAACCCATTCGCCAATGACCTTCGAAAGCACTTCTTTGGCTCCGAGATCTTGGAGTTTTCGTTCGATATTATCAACAAATTCGTCTATTTTATCGACACTCACTGGCCTTTTTTCACAGGCCTTTTCCAAGCCAATAACCATTTTTTGCCGGTCCCAACTCTCCCTGCGACCATCCTTTTTGACAAGCATTGGCATCATCACTTCAAGGCGTTCGTAAGTGGTAAATCTTTGGTTGCACGATAGGCAGGACCGTCTTCTTCTCGTAATGGTGCTGTCCTTATTTAGCCGTGAATCTGTAACCTTATTATCAAAATGACCGCAGTAGGGGCATTTCATACACCCTCCTTGTCCTTGTCTTATGGATTCAAGATGTTTTCTTCAACACAATCGAACTTAAAGGAAATTTTTCGCACAGCTTCATAATATCATTGCGAACCGTGGTGATCACCTTCTCATCACGAGCTGTAATAACACGGTCTATGCAATCGGCAATAAATTCCATTTCAGCTTGCCGCATCCCCCGGGTAGTTACTAAAGGTGTGCCTAAACGTATTCCGCTGGTGACAAATCGTGACTGAGTATCAAACGGGATAGCATTCTTATTAACTGTTATACCCGCCCTTCCCAATATTTCCTCAGCTTCCTTTCCTGTTATATCTTTACTGGTCATATCAAGCAAAAGTAGGTGATTGTCTGTTCCGCCTGATACTAATCGATAGCCTTTTATTGCAAGATTCTCAGCAAGGACTTTAGCATTATTTACGACCTCCTGCTGACTTCTTTTAAACTCACTGCTCATTGCTTCTTTAAAACTGACCGCTTTAGCAGCAATGGTGTTAATCATTGGACCGCCCTGAATTCCAGGAAAAATATTGCTATCCAAGGCTTTGGCCCATTTAGATTTTGCAAGAATAAGCCCACCGCGAGGGCCACGAAGAGTCTTATGCGTTGTGGATGTCACAAAATCAGCATAAGGAACAGGTGAAGGATGAACACCTCCAGCAACCAGACCTGCAACATGTGCCATATCAACCATTAACAGGGCTCCGGTGGCATCGGCAATTTGCCGAAATCCAGCAAAATCAATGTGCCTAGGATATGAGCTAGCGCCGGCAATTATCATTTTAGGTCTGTTTTCAAAGGCTATTCTCTCAACCTCACTCATGTCAATTTGTTCGGTATCTTTTTGAACACCATAGGAGATAAAATTAAATAGCTTCCCTGAAAAACTTACGCCGCTCCCATGAGTAAGATGCCCTCCATGCGCCAAATCCATGCCAAGTACCTTATCTCCAGGATTAAGCGTGGCAAAATACACTGCCATATTGGCCTGTGATCCAGAGTGGGCCTGGACATTTGCGTATTCAGCATCAAAAATACGTTTTGCCCGATCAATGGCAAGATTTTCAACGACATCGGCATTCACGCAACCACCGTAATAGCGTTTTGCTGGATATCCTTCGGCATATTTATTGGTGAAAACAGAACCCTGTGCTTCCAGCACAGCCTGGGAGGCAACATTCTCAGAGGCAATGAGTTCGACCTGCTTGTCCTGCCTATCATATTCAGCCTGAATAGCGTTATAAATTTCAGGATCTATTTCATATAATGTTTTCATAGAGATGCTTAGTCCTCGGGTGTAAATGTATTAAATAATAGTTATAGTAAAATTTTAAAACAGTTCAGGTCTATTACCTTTTTTAGTAAATCTTGCTATCCACGGTGCCATGGCATTAATAATGAGTAAGGATTGCAAACAGACCAAATGTCGCCAATGACCACTGTCTTACTTAAGTTAAGATGTATAAAAAAGCTGACGAACACCTAAAACAAAAAGCTGGTAATTCCAAACGGAAGTTACCAGCCTTGTAATAAAATTCAATCAAAACTCATCATTCACTATACTGCTGAATACGTTGCTGATGCCTTCCCCCGGCAAAATCGGTTTCAAGCCAGACTTTGACGATTTCTTCAACGACACTTTCACCAAGAACCCTCGCACCAATGCAGAGAACGTTTGCATCATTGTGTTCCCTACTCATGCGAGCGGTGAATTCATTATGGCAATTCGCAGCGCGTATTTTCCTGTTTCTATTGGCAGCTATTGACATGCCTATTCCCGTACCGCAAACAAGAATACCAACAGTACTGTCACCATGTATAATCCGCTCACAAACTGCCTCCGCAAAATGCGGATAGTCAACAGATTGTGTCGAGTGGCAACCAGCATCAAAAATTTCATGGTTCAAATTCTCAAGCAGTAAAATAATTTTCTGTTTGAGTTCATATCCACCATGGTCAGCACCAATAGCTATTTTCATAACCTTCACTGAAAAGAGATTACCCTTTAAAACGCTGCATTATCACAACGCCGTTTGTACCGCCAAATCCAAAGGAGTTAGACATGGCGTTTCGAATATTCATTTTTCTTGAAGTATTAGGAACATAGTCTAAGTCACACTCAGGACTTTGTTCAACAATATTAATTGTTCCCGGAGCTATCTGATCATGAATGCTCAATGCAGTATATACAGATTCAATACCTCCGGCTGCTCCAAGCATATGTCCCGTCATGGATTTTGTTGAACTGATGGCCAGGTTGTAGGCATGATCCCCAAAAACTGTCTTCAATGCTGCGGTTTCGCATCGATCATTGAGTGGAGTGGAGGTTCCGTGGGCATTAACATAATCTATTTCATCCAGAGCAAGGCCAGAATCCTCAATCGCCATTCGTATCGCTCGCACAGCACCTGCACCATCTTCAGGAGGAGCGGCAACATGATAGGCATCACTGCTGAGACCGTAGCCGATAATCTCGGCATAGATTTTTGCGCCCCGAGCTTGAGCTGATCCCAACTCTTCTAAAATCAACATACCCGACCCCTCCGACATAACAAAACCATCTCTGTCTTTGTCAAATGGTCTGGACGCTAGAGTTGGTTCATCATTACGTGTAGAAAGCGCCTTCATGGAACTGAAACCGGCAATACCCATTGCGCAGATAACAGCTTCACTGCCACCGGATATTATCATATCGCATTTTCCATGCTTGATATGTCGATATGCTTCACCAACAGCGTGAGTACCGGCAGCACAGGCTGTGGTAAGGACAAGATTTGGTCCTTTGGTACCAAAATGCATGGAAATATGACCAGCCGGCATATTGGGGATTACCATTGGTATGAAAAATGGAGTGACCTTTCTGGGACCTCGTTCAAAGAGTACTCGATGATATTTTTCGATTGTCGGCAAACCGCCCATTCCACATCCGGTTATTACACCGGTGCGCTCGGCATTTTCCTCGGTTACAACAAAACCACTGTCTTCCATTGCCTCAATTGAGGCGGCAAGACCATATTGAGCAAAAAGATCGATATGCTTTGCTGTCTTTGTATCTAGGTATTTGGTAACATCAAAATCCTGTATCTCGCCGGCAATTTTCACCGGTGAATCACTGGTGTCAAACCGGGTTATGGATTTTATTCCACTGACACCATCGCAAATGTTTTTCCAGGCGGTGTCGACACCAATCCCAAGAGGAGTGACAAGACCTACTCCAGTTACCACAACTCTGCGACTCACTATGATTACTCCTTTTCAAAAAACCTGGAGACATGAGTCAGCTTTTTAAGCTGTACTCTCTACATCATCCCTTAGGGACAGTAACAGTCCTTTTTCACTTCTATGTATCTATTAACAATACAAAAGTGTTTAAAGTTCCCACGTCTCCTTAAGATTCTGAAGTAAATTTATTTTTTCAAATTATTTACGTAATCAATGGCATCTTGAACAGTGGCAATCTTTTCTGCTTCTTCATCTGGAATCTCAATATCAAATCCTTCTTCCATTGCCATAATAAGCTCAACAAGATCAAGAGAGTCAGCACCAAGATCATCGACGAACGAGGCATTCGGCACTACTTTATCTTTCTCTACACTTAACTGTTCTACGATGATATCGACCATTTCGTTATCTATAGCCATTTCATAATCTCCTAAATGTTGAAATAAACAGGCGAACATCATAATCTTGAGGTATCGCCATCTCTTTTAAGTAAAACACTATTTAAAAACCAGCCCTACCGTAATACATATTCTTAGCCTATAGCAAGCTAAAATACTCGCTCCGCAGCTACATATACATCCCACCGTTTACATGGATAGTTTGTCCTGTAATATAGCGCGCATCGTCGCCAGCGAGAAAAGCCACTGCAGCCGCAACATCATCTGTTGTCCCAAGACTTCCCATGGGTATTTCACTTTGTATCTTTTCCTGGGCTGCAGGGTTGAGAGATTCAGTCATGTCAGTTTGAATATATCCAGGTGCAACGCAGTTAACGGTAATACTTCGAGACGCATACTCTCTTGCCAGTGATTTAGCGAGTCCAACAAGGCCGGCTTTTGCTGCTGCGTAGTTTGTCTGTCCCCCGTTACCTGAAAAGCCGATCACAGAGGTAATATTAATGATACGTCCCCAGCGCCTTTTCATCATAGCTTTTGATGCTGCTTTGGCACAGAGAAAAGCACCTTTAAGATTGGTCGTCAAAACGGCATCCCAGTCCTCTTCCTTCATCCTGGCAATAAGGCCGTCACGGGTTATGCCTGCGTTATTGACGAGGATATCCAATGAGCCAGCATCTTCAATTATTTTTTTAAGACTATCCTGAACTTGGGTACCATTGGCGATATCAAATCCAATAATTTCTCCGCATCCACCAGCATCTTCAATGAGTTTCTTGGTTTGTTCAGCTGCTTCTGGTCGGCTAACATAATTTATGTAGACAAATGCTCCCATACTGGCCAGGCGGAGACACACTGTTCTTCCTATTCCCCTGCTTCCACCGGTTACCAAGGCTACTTTCCCTTTCAGACTCATGATTTTCGTTTTTCCTCTATTCTTGTGATGAGCTTTGGAATGATTTCATTGATATCTCCAACAATCCCGAAATCAGCTACGTCGAAAATAGGCGCATCTTTATCTCTGTTTATTGCTACTATCGCTTCTGCTGACTGCATTCCAGCAACATGTTGAACAGCACCCGATATTCCGCAGGCTACATAGAGTTTTGGCGCAACCGTCTTACCAGTCTGGCCAACCTGATGGGGATAGGGAATCCAGCCGGCATCAACCACTGCACGAGAAGCTGCAACATCCGCCCCCATTGCCTCCGCCAATTGTCGAATAAGTTCAAACCCCTTTTCGCTCTCCAGCCCACGACCGCCAGAGATAAGGATATCAGACTCTTGAATATTGACATTCCCCTGTGATGAAACGACAGATTCTATAACTTTAACCCTACTTGTCAAATCTTCCGGCTCCGGGCTCACCTCGACTATCTCGCCCACCCGTGAAGAATCAAACTCATTAGATTTCATAACTTTAGGGCGTACCGTAGCCATCTGAGGTCGTGATCGAGGACATTCGATGGTTGCCATGATGTTACCACCAAATGCGGGGCGAGTCTGAAGCAGCGCACCATCTTCCGCCCGTATTTCAAGACCTGTACAGTCTGCGGTAAGCCCAGCATCTAACGAAGTAGCTACACCTGGTATAAAGGATCTACCTATGGCTGTTGCTCCGGCCAGAACTATTTCGGGTCGATACTGCCGTATCAACCGGGTAAGAATTTTTCCATACCTATCTTCGGTAAATAATTCCAAATCGGCATGATCCACTGTATAAACAGTATCTGCACCATAACCGATGAGCTCTTTCGCGATATCCCCTGTATCGTTTCCAATCAGAACGGCACCAAGGTTGACACCTCGTTTATCAGCGAGTTTTCGTCCTATCCCAAGGAGCTCAAGAGAAACAGTTGCCAATGTTGATTTGCGAAATTCACAAAATACCCACACACCAGACCAGCTTTTCAAGTCGGTTTTCAGGTTGTCACCTTCCAACTTGATAACCATTGCCTGCGAGTCACAAGCTTCAACGCAAGCACCACAAAGAGTACAGTTATCACCGACCTCAGCAACGCCATCAACGATCTCTATAGCTCCAAAGGCACACTGCTCCTCACATATGCCGCAACCGATACATAGCTCTTTATTAATTTTTAACATCGCCCTTCTCTTTACTGATGAGAGCCTTCAAAGTATTAAAAGATTCAATGGAAGTATGAAAAGCTCTTTTATTCTCTGAAGTACATCATATTTTCGTGATTATAAATTTGTCCTGGTTTAAAGGTAGGGTTGCAGTTTATCAACCAACTGATCAATTTGTTCATCAAGTGTTCCACTGAAAACCGCTCTTTCTCCACGTGGTTCAGGAGGAAAAACTTTGACAACCTGAGTTGGAGATCCTGCAAGTCCAATACAATTGGCTTCGGCACCGATATCTTCCGCAGAAAGTTTGATAATTTCAGCTTTCTTTGCTTTCATTTTCCCTTTAAGAGAAGGTACACGGGGGTCATTGATATTCTTAACAACAGTTAGCAGAGCAGGATAACGGACTTCAACAACATCATGTCCATCATCCATCATTCGTTCGGCAACTATTTTTTCAGTATCAGCTGATTGGATTTTTTGGACGCAGGTCAGATAGGGCATATCCATTCTCATTGCAAGCCCAGGACCAACTTGAGCAGTATCACCATCTATGGCTTGTTTACCGCAGAGAATAAGATCAAAGTTTCCAAGTTTCTTTATGGCTTTTCCAAGTGTATAAGCCGTCGCCCAGGTATCTGCGCCTGCAAAGGCGCGATCAGAAACAAGAACCGCCTTATCGGCTCCACATGATATTGCCAACCTCAGCATCTCTTCTGCTTGGGGGGGGCCCATGGTTATAACAGTGACCTCGCCTCCTAATTGCTCTTTGAGTCTCACGGCTTCTTCAAGAGCATGCTGGTCATAGGGATTCATTATGGATTGAACCCCTTCCCTTGCCAAAGTATTGGTTTTAGGGTCAAGGCGAACATCCTTTGCATCTGGTACCTGCTTAACACATACAACTATCTTCATGATTAACCTATATGACAAAGTGCAGAGTAATTACACATTTGGATACTATTGAATTTCAGAAGCAATTAGATAGACAACGACTCCTTAAACTGTCTAGCTCGCATATTCTTTATTCAACTCTTGGCCAACAACATTGCGTTGAATCTGATTTGTCCCTTCATAGATTTGAAGAATTTTGGCATCCCTCATCATTTTTTCTACTGGGTATTCACACATATAGCCATAGCCGCCCATGACCTGAACAGCATCGGTTGTCACTTTCATAGCCATGTCAGTGGCGAACACCTTACTCATTGAAGATGCTTTTGATATATTTTTCGGTTTAGAATCAATATACCTTGCCGCACCATAGGTCAATGCCCTGGCAGCTTCAACACTGATTGCCATATCAGCGAGCATGTGCTGGACTGCTTGAAATGCAAAAATAGGCTTATTAAACTGCACTCTCTGTTTTGCATACTTGGCGGCCTCATCCAGTGCTGCCTGTCCAAGGCCTACACCTAATGCGGCAATGCCTGGTCGCGAAGCGTCCAATGTTTTCATGACGGTAATAAACCCTGTTCCCTTTCTTCCAATCAATCGGTCCTTGGGAATACGACAATCTTTAAAGATAAGTTCCGTAGTAGAAGAAGCTCTAATTCCCATTTTCTTTTCTTTGGGCCCGCAACTAAAGCCGGGATCGCCCTCTTCTACAACGAACATTGATGCACCGCGTGCCCCTTTACTCCGATCTGTCATGGCAACAACAGTGTAAATCTGGGCTTCACCACCATTAGTGATCCATTGTTTGGTTCCGTTCAGGACCCATTCTTCACCATCGAGGACGGCAGTGGTATTGATCCCTGAGGCATCAGAGCCAGCATTAGCTTCTGTTAGACCAAATGCTGAAAACTTCTCACCCGTGGCAACCTGAGGAAGATATTTCTTCTTCTGCTCTTCAGAACCAGCAAATAAAAGAGGATAAATTCCCAGTGAACTTGCGGCAAAAGCTGTTCCTACGCCAATACATCCTCTACCAAGTTGCTCTAAGGCCAGGACTATTTCAAAACAACCGCCGCCAAAACCGCCATATTCTTCAGGAATGGGAACACCAAAAAGGTCGGCGCCAGCCATTTCTTCCAGTATTTTCCGTGGGAACTCATGTTTCTCATCAAGTTCCGCTCTACTTGGTATTATTCGTTCGTCAGTGATCTGTTTGGCAATATCAACAATCATCTGCTGTTCTTCAGATAAAAAATAATCCATCATCTTCTCCTATTTACCACTTTATCAGGGAAGCACCCCAAGTAAATCCACCACCAAATGAACAGAACAGGATCAAATCGTTCCTGGTGATCCTTCCTCCACGATTCGCCTCATCAAGAGCAATCGGAATTGATGCAGCCGATGTATTACCATACAGCGGAGCATTTATGAAGACTCTATCTGCAGAAAGCTCAAGTCTTTCGACCAACCTGTTCAATATTCGCACATTGGCTTGATGAGGAATAATCAATTTTATGGCATCAAGTTGATGCCCCGTCTTCTGTAAAAGACAACGTATCGAATCCTCCATGGCCTTAACAGCATGTTTAAAAACCTCTCTGCCTTCCATTACAATATGAGCTCCGGACCAATCCTTCACGCTAATATCGTCGTTGCAGCTTTCTGCTGTATGCATGTGAAGGAGCTTCCAGAGATTACCATCTGAAAAAAGACTGGAGTCCACTATTCCCCGATCATCATTTTCACTATACCCAATTACTGCAGCACCTGCACCGTCACCAAAAAGAATGCAGGTATTCCTATCCTGCCAGTTCACTCTACTAGACAGCGTCTCCGCACCTATTACCAAAATTTTCTTATCTCGGCCAGCAATCAGATATTTATCAGCAAGATCAATACCATAGACAAATCCTGAACACGCGGCATTTATATCATAGGCAAATGCATTACTCGCGCCCAACTCCTGCTGAACAAAACACGCAGTAGAGGGCATAAGCATATGGGAACTGATGGTGGCAACTATGATCAGATCTATCTCTTCAGGCTCAATTTTGGCCATTTCAAGTGCTTTTTTAGCCGCACGACTAGCAAGAGAATAGGTGTATTCTCCACTACCACTTATATGACGTTCTTTTATTCCAGTCCGGGTCCTGATCCATTCATCGGTAGTATCTATAGATTTTTCCAGTTCTTTATTGGTAAGCACTCTTTCTGGAAGTGAAGAGCCCGTTCCAAGGATAATACTACCCATTATTTTTCCACCGAGCCAAACTGATTATTTGCAAGGTCTGCAATAATCTTGTCTTTAATATTGTTTTCAACCATACGAACAGCTTCTAAAATTGCATTTTTAATGGCCTGTGCATTGGATTTACCGTGACAAACTATACCTGTACCGTTAATTCCCAGCAATGGTGCACCACCATATTCCGTGTAGTCAACCCGTTTTTTAAATCGTCTGAAAGCTGGTTTCGCCAGAAAATAACCAATTTTTGCCAAAAGTGATTTGGAAATTTCACTGCGCAACATTTGCAAGATGGCATCCGCCAGCCCCTCACTTACTTTGAGGATATTATTGCCGACAAATCCATCACAAACGATAACATCAACATCTCCCTTATATACGTCACGCCCTTCGACATTACCGATGAAGTTAAGCGAGCTTTTTTCCAAAAGCTCGTATGTCTCTCTGACGAGGTTGTTGCCTTTTCCTGTTTCCTCTCCTATAGAAAGGATACCCACTCGGGGTTTTTTGATCTTGTATAACTCAGAAAATGCTGAGGCCATTACTCCAAATTGCAAAAGGTGCAGAGGGCGACAGTCGACATTTGCACCAATGTCCATTATTGTCACTGGCTTTTTCAAAGTGGGAAACATCGAGGCAATGCCTGGCCGAGAAACATTTTTCACTCTACCGAGTTTACGTAATGCTGCTGCCAAAGTTGCTCCTGAATTGCCCGCACTGACAACACCGTCAGCTTGACCTTGCTTGACAAGTTCAAATGCAACCATAATTGAGGAGTCCTTTTTACGACGAATGGCATCAACTGGATACTCATCCATATGAACCACCTCAGAGGCATGAACTATTTCTAATAAAGGCGCACATCCGGCACCTTCGGAGTTTTTATTTACGTATGACTGTAGAAGGCCAGCATCACCGACAAGGGTGATTTTGATGCCAGCCTGCTTGATGGCTAGTATTGCCCCGGTGATCAACTCTTCTGGGCCGAAATCTCCACCCATGGCATCCAGGGCTATATGCACTTTATACCTCTACTCTATTTCTGAATCCATTTGGTATACAGTGCGGCCCTTATACGTTCCGCAACTTCCACAAAGGCGATGAGACTCTTTGGGCTCGCCGCATTCAGAACAAACAGATATTCCGGGTTTCTTCAGTGCATCATGCGAACGTCTTTTGCGTGTGCGTGAGTATGAATGTCTTCTTTTTGGTAATGCCATGGTTTCCTCCAATGTATATTCCAGGTACAACCTGCTATTTCTTGAGATTTTTTAAAACAGCAAATGGTGAATTGGCAACGTTATCATCACAGTTGCATTGCTCAATATTGAGAAGAGCGCCACATCCGGGACAAATCCCTTTACACTGTTTGCCGCAGAGCAGTTTTTCCGGGATAGAAAGTATAAGCTGCTCCAGCAAGATCTCATCAATTGATATTTCGGGATTATCTAAATAGACAGTCTCGATATCTTCGTCTCTGCACTCCAATTCCTCCAGATCATGAGTACCATCTTTTTCCAACCTGAAGGTATAATAAAATTCTTCATCAACTTCACAAAAAGTGGCGCAGCCACAGCGAGAACACTGGCCATCAATTATTGCATTCAGTTTACCTTTTAATTCGACAGAAACCTCATCTGTCAAAAGAAGAGATATATCAGCCTCAGGAGGTTGCTTAAACTCCACACCTGAACCCTTCGACCAGCCGTTATCTCTGATAATACGTCGAATTCCACCTGGTACAATATCACTGAATACTATTTTCATACTTTTCTAACGTTAATGGACCAATAAACGAAAGACGAAATGAGCAAAAGTAATCAATTTTGGATAGAATGGCTAGGAAAAAAACTATCCAGGCAAAAATTGAAGAAACGAATATAAAAAGAAGCCTTCCTGAAGAAACTTCGAAATAGAAACCGATATGCCAAAATATTCCAAATTGACTTTAGAGGACGTGTGCGAGACGCTTCGAACTTGCCCGCAGTCTGAGGGCCGAAATGTTGAGCAGTCTTTTTAATATTTTAAAAGCTAAGTCGGGATGAGATTTTTCAAGTTTTGAAAAGGCATCCATACCAAGAGAATAGAGAACGCTATCTTCAATGACAATCACTGCCATTTCCCTGGACCCTTTGGCTGTGAGCCCTTTTTCACCAACAGCAGCTCCAGGATCAAGAAGAGCTACGACCTGCTGTCTATCTTCAAACCCTGTTGAAGTCTGTACCCCAACCCTACCGCTTTTCAAAAAAAAGACAGCATCAGCGAGGTCACCTGGACGAAAGAGGTATTCTCCACTACTGATGCGCACTTCTTCAAGATATGGACTGAGCTCATCATGCTCGGTTGTAGTCAAACTTGCTAAAACCATGACTATCGCCCTCGCTCTATTTCTGCTCGAATGATTTGTTTTTAGCAATAAGCGTCTGTAATAAACCGTCAAAATTCTGATGTAGGAGAATAGAGTTGAATTCCGCCCTATAATTGCTAATAAGACTTACCCCTTCAATATTAATGTCATAGACCATCCACTTATCGCCATCTTTTGTCATAATGTAATGAACCGGATACTTGGCACCATTATTTTCGATCAATGTAGAAACCTGTGCTCTTTCCTGCTTCACACGCTCGCCAACATACTCAATCTTTTCACCGGAATAATTCTCCAGTTGACCTATATAATTGTTTTCGAGAAGTTTCGTCATCTGTCGGGTAAATTCTTCCTGCTCTTTTTTATCAATTTTCCTCCAGGTCGGGCCAAGAACTTTTTTGGACATCTCCCCGAAATCAAAGCGCTCAGATACGATTGCCATAATTGTCTGCCGTCTCTCTTGCTTTTTATTGTCCCCTTGCAGCAATGGATCTCTGACAATATCGATGAGTTTTTCGAGTGTCGGTTTAAGTTGCTCTGTCGGCCCCTCGTTGATTGCATGGGCTGGCAGAGTAAATACAAAACAAAGCAAAGCTGTGGAAACAAACTTTATTACCGCTCTTTTTAATAGTAGTGTTTTCATGATCATTAAGCGTTTGATGTCATATTATGCTAATCTGGATTTTCGATAATATCCTGGTAATTTGTTTCAGCCCTCCCCAAAATGAATAAGGACAGGCATTATTTCTAATCTAACTTGTCTCCACTCTTGTTCTTGACAATATTTCTTCTAAAATCATAAAAGGATTGTCGTACGGTAACATACGGATCAAGAGAAAATTTTATAAGATCCTCATATGTCGCTGGACGCAAAGAGATGGAATTTACCCTTTTTGTTGTAACATAGGCAACTCTCTGACCGATTGTCATGTCGAGATAGGACACCGGGTTTGCCAGGGTGTCACCAATATAGCCAACAGAGCTTCGAATATGCGAAGAACCAAACGCCGGCCAGTTAATATATATCCCTTCGCCAAAACCATATGTCCCCAGGGTCTGCCCAAAATCAGCGTATCGAGGCTCCAGGCCATATTCAGTGGAAGCGACATCAGCGAATCCGAGCACACCTACTGTTGAATTAATCAGCAGTCTGGAAAAGACAACCCCTGCATCCTCAAATCTGCCTTGGAGGAGATTGTTTACCAGCCGGATCGGAGAAAATATATTATTAAAGAAATTCCTGAAACATTGACGAAATTCCGAAGGCACAACGTTGGAGTATCCTGTTGTGGCCGGCTTTAATACCCAAAAATACAACTTGTCATTAAACTCAAAGAAAACTCTGTTAAGTGGTTCCAAAGGGTCATAAATGTCCCCCTGTCCACTATATTCTTCAGGATTATTGGCAAAATCGTCCTCAAAGGACTCATCCTGAAGGAGATCGGGATATTCGGTTCTATCAGCTGCCAGCAGTTTGCCATCTATTCCCATAACAAGGAAGATACAGCTGTAGAAAATCAATATTTTTTTCATGCTTTTCCCCAGGGATAATCACAATTATTACAGGCGACCTTGTCCATACTGGTCTACTTTGCTGTACCAAAAGCAAATTTGCTAATTAAGGATTCGATATCAACAGAGGATTCAGTATCGACGATTACCCCTCCTTCGGCAAGCATTTCTTCGTCAGCACCCAATGAAATTTGAATAAATTTATCACCAATAATTCCCTGAGATTTTACAGAGGCAATAGAATCAGTTGGTATTTTTACTGTTTTTGGGATCTCCAAAGCGAGCATGGCATATTGATCCTTCAGTGATATTTCCGCAACCTTTCCAACAACAACCCCGGCAACCTGAACCGTCGCGCCTCTCTTGATACCAGAAACATTCGCGAATTCTGCCTTGACGGTATAATTTCTACTACCACTCAGCAAATCCACCTCTCCAAGATTAAAAGCCAGATAAGCGAAAGCCAAAAATCCGGCAACCATAAAGAGACCAACAATTATTTCAATGCTTGTTTTTTTCATTTTTCCACCAATCCGCTCTGATAAATCTGTCCCATTGTGGTTTTGACAAACTCCTGGATGTGCTCCTTGCTCGACCACTGAATTTCTTCAGGACTCTCAAAGATATCCATTGATCCGTGGTTGAGAATAATGACCTGATCTGCAAGATTAAGAACTCTCGGGATGTCATGACTGACAATAACCGAAGTAAAGCCCACTCGTTTTTGAGTCCGGGCAAATAATTGATAAATATCCTGGGTCATCACAGGATCAAGCCCTGTGGTTGGCTCATCAAACAGCATAATTTCAGGCTCCAGTTGCAGGGCCCTGGCAAGGCCTACCCTTTTGCGCATGCCACCACTGAGTTGAGCCGGATACCTTTCATCCGTCCCCTCCAATTCAAGCTGCTCCAATGTCTTACGAACCTGACTATGAATTTCCTCTTCAGACATTCTGGTTCTCTCCCGTAGCGGTAAGGCAACATTATCATACACCGTCATCGAGTCAAAAAGAGCTGATCCCTGGAAAAGAACACCAAATTTCATACGAAGCCGTTCAAGCTCACGACCGCTGATGCCAACAATATTTTGGCCACCTACAAGTATCCTTCCTTCATCCGGTTGCATTAAACCAAGAATAAGCTTCAAAGTAACGCTTTTCCCCTGGCCGCTGCCCCCAGCTATTACTGTTGTTTTTCCGGCAGGAACTGAGAAATTGACGCCATCCAGAACGGTTTGCATTCTGCCACTGGTATGGGAAAAAGTCTTGACAATGTTTTCAAAAGCAATGGCCACTTCCGTCATAACAGCACCGCGGTGAGTAAATAGTCGAAAATCAAAACAGAAATAGAAGAGAGAACAACCGCCTGGGTGGTTACTTTACTAACACTTTCTGCTCCAAAACCAGCCCCCCGAATCACTCTGACAAAAAAACCTCTTCCAGTACAGATCCAAACGACGAGAACAGCAAATACCACGGACTTGATAAATCCAAGCTGAATATCATGATTGGTTACACTGTTTTTCATTCCTTCTATATAGCTTCCCGGATTAACTCCCATGAGCTGGACTCCGGCAATGTATCCCCCGGCAATACCAACAACATCAAAGAGCGCCGTTAACAGTGGTATGGAAATAAGGGCGGCAATAAATTTAGGGCTAATCAGATACCTGAAAGGATCAACCGCCATACATTCAAGAGCATCTATCTGTTCTGAAATTGCCATAATTCCCAGTTCTGCACACATCGCTGACCCTGCTCGCCCAGCAACCATCAGTGCTGTAAGCACAGGTCCAAGCTCCATAATCAGAGTCAGAGAAACGGCAGAGCCCAACATGCCCTCCGCCCCGAATTTGCTTAAGGAATAATATCCTTGAAGTCCAAGAACCATGCCAGTGGAAATTGCAGTGAAAAAAATAACTGCAACTGAGCCTGCACCGATAAAATGGATCTGCTTATTGCATTCGTGCAGACGAAAAGGCGTCTTAAAAACGCCCAGAATCAGTTTGAACAGGAAAAAACCCATCCTACCGAGGTCTTCAAGAATAAATATCCCTCTTTCACCAAGTTTACTGATTGGGTTTTTTTGCATATTTAATAACAAATTGGTTAAGTAAGCAGCAGCATCTGAGCTCGCTATAAACTGTTTACAGATACACTGTCCCTGCCATAGATTTTTAAAGACAAAACAACATATAGGCTCAATCCACATGTGTCAATATAGATATCTATGAATTTTTTGCAAATATATTGGTACAGATGCAACGACCTCTATCTTTTACTTGAATCAATAGCATCCCGCAATGGTTTGCCAACGAAAAAAAACAGTATCAAGATGATTCCTCTATTTATTAATTTCGATGAATTTGCTCATTCAATTTCCGCTAAAGAACCTGAACGAGAGTGGACACTTCTCATATATCACTAAAATAACAAACATTATATAAACATGCAGAAAAATACAAACATTACGTAATTTCTTTTAATCCACAATAATTAGCAAATTACAGGCCTCACTTGCAAAAAAGTGTTGAGACTGTCTGACATCAGCATTATGCTTGGTTCCTCATATTATTTAGTATCAGTGCTAATTAGAAGCTGAGATCTACTTTTGCAGTAGTGAAATGAATTCTAAAAGGGATAGGTTACTCATGCTTTTCATAGTGTCTAACAATTATTACTGCGGGAAATAACCATGCCTATGATCACCTCAACACAAGATCTCCGCGACCTTTCCGAAAAAGCGAGATCAAAAGATGCCGTGGCACTTGATACTGAGTTTGTCTGGAACCGCACCTACTATCCTCGCCTTGGACTTATCCAGATTGCTCTCTCGGATGAAGAGTGTTATTTAATAGATCCTCTCACAGTTGAAGATCTTTCCCCTTTGGGAGAGCTTTTGGCTGACCAGAGGACAATCAAAATATTGCACGATGCACCCCAGGATTTGGCTATTTTGTATAAGGCGACTGGATATGTGCCAAAGAATATTTTTGATACTCGCCTTGCTGCCGGATTTGCCTGTCTCCCGGCATCGCTATCGCTTGGGAATCTGATAGAGGAATTACTTGATATCAAGCTTGAAAAAACAGCGACCCTCACTAACTGGCTCAAAAGACCACTTGATGAGGAGCAGATAAATTATGCTCTTGACGATGTCAGGTACCTACGTGCTGCACGAGTAATTATCATCAACCGAATAATTGGTCCGGAAATTAAGGCATGGCTCCAGGAAGAGCTGGATTTACTTAACAGTCCTCAAAATTACAATGGTTTAACGGAGGATAACCGATACAAAAAAATCAGAGGAGCAAAGAGCCTGGATCGCTCTGGACTGGCAGTCCTGCGTGAACTGGTCATTCGGAGAGAACGTATTGCCCGGAAAATCAATCGCCCCAGAGGTCATGTCGTCAAAGACAGCATCCTCATCGACATCAGTAAATCACGCCCCCTCCACCTTGAAGAGCTCTTCGAGGTTACATCCCTCTCAGCGAAGGTTATCGAGCGCTGGGGATCACAACTTGTTTCAGCGGTCCACGCCGGTCTCGCCTGTCCAGAAAACGATCAACCAAATCTTGAACGAACGGTTCGGCTCAACAAGAAAAACACCCAATTGCTTGAGAGATTACACGAGTTTATTCAACTGAAAAGCAATGTCCAAGGCATTGATCCATCACTTATCGGCAACAGCTCAGAGCTAAAACGACTCGTGAAGATCTTGAGCAAATCAAGCAAATCGGAGATGGTTAGACAAATGGATGGATGGCGAAACACATTTTTAAACGATTTTTTTCGTTACGCTACCTGATCGGCTCCGACGTTTCTTTTAGAACTGGTTTTCTGTATATAAATAGTCAATGCAATTAATGATACGACAAAAAGCAACGGTGTTGTCAAAGTTGGAGAACATAGGTCTGGATTAAATTTAATGATTAAACTTTTCTGCATTAAATTGTATTTCTCGTCCATCAAAGCATCTACCGAGAAACCTTAACCACATAACCGCTACTGTATATAAAATCAATATGAGTGATCAATCCATACTCTGCCTCAACGGCGAGGATCTTACCTTCAGAGATATTGTTGCTGTTGGAGTAGGTGACAGGAAAATTACCCTGGATAAATCATCACTTGAACGCTGTCGTGCGTCCCGAGAATTTCTGGAAGAAGCTGTTAACCAGAAGAAAATCATTTATGGCGTCAACACATCGTATGGACCGATGTGTAACAAGATAGTTCATGACCGTGATATAGAAAAGTTACAAACTAATCTTATCATCAGTCATGCCGCAGGGCTGGGAGTGCCTCTGCTCCCTAACATCGCTCAGGCGGTAATGGTTGTCCGGCTGAACACACTCGTCAAAGGATACTCAGGTGTTCGTCTGAAACTCCTTGAGCTTATGCGTGACATGATAAACGCTAATCTTGCTCCATATATTCCAGAAAGCGGCAGTGTGGGAGCCTCTGGAGACCTCATTCATCTCGCCCATATGTCACTTGCCATTATTGGCAAAGGCAAAGTTTATCTGGACAAGCAACTAATGGATGCCGAAGAGGCTTTTAAACTTGCAGGACTCACTCCTCTCACCTTGAGCTACAAGGAAGGTTTAGCTCTGATGAATGGAACTGCTGCCATGACAGCGATAGCCGCCTTTACCGTTTTTGGTGCAGAAAAACTCTACAATATCGCCTGTGTCAATGCAGCCTTCGCCGTAGAGATCTTTGGAGGGATAGATGATGCATTTGACGAAGACCTTCATTTGGTCAAACCCCATCCCGGTCAAATTCATGTTGCCACAACCATCAAAAAGCTATACCAAGGTACCGGCAACATAACGATACGAGAGGAAATGCATGATAGAATTCGCAGTCAAAGTGACAACAACGCATCTGTTTATGAAACCAACATAAATGTACAGGATGTTTACTCAATCCGATGCACGCCACAGATACTCGCTCCTGTCCGGGAAACGCTCGATTACGTGATTCAAACCATTGAAACTGAAGCTAATTCTTCAAATGATAACCCCATCATCATTCCGGAGAAGAAAAAGATCCTCCATGGTGGCAATTTTCATGGCCAGAGCATCAGTTTTGCTATGGATTCACTTTGTATTGCAATCTCAACATTGTGCAACCTTTCTGAGAGAAGAACAAATAAGCTGCTGGACAAAACTCTCAATGAAGGTTTACCGGAGCATCTCATATCCGGTGAAATCGGCCTGAATATGGGTTTTATGGGAGCACAATACCTGGCTACATCATCTACGGCAGAGAATAGAGGGCTGGCAGCACCAATGAGTGTCAATTCCATCTCCTGCAATGCATCCAACCAGGATGTGGTCAGCATGGGTACCGTTGCCGCGCGTAAGGCCTTTCGCCTGGTAAGCAACGCCAAGCACATTGTTACTTTGGAAATACTTGCAGATTTGCAGGCTCTTTCTTTCAGGAATGCAGACAAACTTGGCTTTGGTACCGGAAAAATCTATTCGATTTTACAAAAAGATTTTCAGATCTATGACGACTCTCGAATATTCCACGAAGATTTAAAGAAATTTCGGAAAATTTTATTTTCACATCGGCTTTTTGATTCGCTTACACCCTATTTCCCACAAGATGAGATATGAATATTCCAGAAAAGATTTTTTCGGTTTTTGCCGTTTTTTTCGCAATTGGTCTTATAGCTGCCCTCACTCTCTATCCAGAAATAAGAGAGTTACGGATTCTTCTGCCTCTTAGTCTGGCAGGTGTTACTATCAATATCGGTTTAATGTTTGTTGTGCTTCGAGATATTCTATATCGTAAATTCACAAATCCTGTCGCAAAATACCTTTGGATAGCCATAATCCTTTTTTTCTGGCCTGCAGTTCTGTACTATCTCCCCAAACACGGTTTCAGATCAAGATAAAAGCAATAATACTCTCTCCTTCAAGATAGATTAACTCGCTTATCTACATAACAGGACAGCTTTGCGGCTGATTGTCTTCTCAACCATTTTTAGGGCAGTGCGACGCCCTCGTGCAAAAAGCAAGGCATTACAACTGGCGAACAAAAGCTGTTGATTTTCTTTATTAAGACGTTAACATTACGAGTGCACTACTTAACAGGATCTGCTGGCATCATTTGAGATAAATATCTGGCGTGCAGCCGGTAATTGGATGAGACATGTATGTAATCGAGTATATCTACTCTTTAAACATTGAGAACAAAGGGAGAAAATGTTGTACCTTCACCAGCAAGCTGAGCGCACGTCAATCACTCTCAATTACAGGCAGTTATCTCATGGAAGACAGTCTAACTCTTTGAGAGTGCAAGAAGATGCTAGAATTCGTTCTTTGGAATTATCAAACTACTTGGAAATAGGTACGTTTCCTCTACGATTGAAATATATGGGAGGTTGTTTATGAAAAAAGTTGGTGTTCTAACCATTATGTTGTTTTTCTCACTTGTATCACTAGCCTTCGCGAGAGATGAACTGCGTCATCTCCTATTTGAGCTGGCCATGGAAAATACGAATGTAAAAGGGGCCCTTCTTCCAGGAGTTGATCTCTTCTTCGTCGGTAATGATCACCCTCCAGTTGAAAAGGAATTTGCTATCTCCAAAACCCTGCGAATCACCAACAGCTTTTTAAAAGATAAATATGATTCATGTGAATGGGCACTGGCTTCAGCTTTTGTCGACCTGCAACAAGCAGCCCTTGACCGTGGTGGCGATGCAGTTATAAACATTACCTCCACTCTTAACAATCGCAAGAGCCCTTCTGTGGATCAATATGATTGCCTTGTTGGCATGATGCTGGTAAGGGTGGAGGTTGAAGGGACAATTGTTAAGCTTGCCAAATAGTGGTTATCTAAATTTAGGAAGAGCAGCATTTATACAATTTCAAAGAATATGCTGTATTAACCGGTCTGGCTGACCAAATAATGCGTTAGTAACTTCGCTGTATAGCAATGAATCAAAAGCAAACACAAACTATTATTCTCCCCTGTCAGGCGGAGCAGCTGCTTCCGCACAGACCTCCGATGATGCTTATCGACAGCCTCCTTCAACGCGATAAAGATAAAGCTGTTGCTTCAGCTGTACTTGCTCCGGATAATATATTTCTCTCAAAAGAGCGTGGTCTCCTCAACGAATACTTTATTGAACTGGTCGCACAAACCATGGCAGCAGCAAACGGCTATGATGCGCTTCTTGATAATGGCCCGGTGAAAGACGGTTTTCTCGTTGGCATCGAAACCTTTTTTTTGCATGAAGAACCAAAGGAAAAAGACCTGTTTCGTGTCGTGGCCGTCAAAGAAATGGAATTTGGCCAGATGCAGGTTATTGCTGGTTCAGTCTTTGCTGACTCGACATGTATTGCCACTGTGAAGCTCAAACTCTGGGAGGAGAAAAGCAACTCAATTTTTAACGTGTAAAATTCATACACGATTCATCTCACTCCCTATTCCAAAAGAAATTTAGCAAAACATATTCAAGGTGACCAATGCCTCATTCAATCGCAGACCTTCTGCCAGCCTGTATCACTTCTTTTGTCATGAAGGAAACAAATGGTGCCATTATAACGATTGATGCAAACTGCTCTTTCCCAGCTGCATTCAGCGGTTTTCAAGGGCACTTTCCAGAAAGACCTATACTTCCAGCGGTAATCCAACTTGCCACCATACGCTGTATTGCCGAAAAAGCGCTGCAGCATCCACTTTGCGTTCTGGGATATTCCCGCACGAAGTTTAAATCAATGATAACGCCGGACGAAGAAGTTCAATTTCACCTCAGTTTGGAAGAGAATAAAGCAACCATTCAAGGTAAATTCAAAATAAAAACTCTAGATCAAAAAACGGTGGCAAGCGGAAATTATGTCTTCAAGAGAGAGGCTCAATCAATTTAGTCTTAACTGCACATGAAAAGTTTTCATCATTGTGCATGACGGATTCTCTTCAATTTTAGGCATTTTAAAAATTGACGTCGTTCACTTCTTGACATATTATCAAATTCAAAGTATTTTCGATGTCTTTATACATTCTGACGCAGGACTTATTGCCTTTTTACCCGGGAACACTAAGGAAATTGGTAATGTTTTGTCCTGGCTTATTGAATAGTTACGAATACCCCGAACGGTTATGTTGGTAAACATCAGCCCAGGGGGATGAAAATGATTCTCTCGTTTTAAAAAATATAATTCCGGAATCATTCAACTGTATAGCGTCATAGGAACATATATACAAAACTATGTTTGAGAACCTGACAGACCGGCTAGAAGGTGTTTTCAAGAAACTTCGTGGTCACGGTATTCTTACCGAAGAAAATATTGATGAAGCAATGCGCGAAGTGCGCATGGCTCTGCTAGAGGCCGACGTCAACTATAAAGTTGCCAAGAATTTCGTTGCCACCGTCACGGAGAAGGCAATTGGCAGAGAAGTCTCTCGCAAGCTCTCCCCGGGTCAACAGGTAATAAAAATTGTTCATGAAGAGTTGGTAGAACTCCTCGGTGGCAACACCGAACAGATACGACTCGACGGCAGGCAACCGGTCATTATTATGATGGCAGGTCTGCAGGGATCAGGTAAGACAACTACTTCTGGAAAACTCGCAAAAATGTTGAAGGACAAGGGGCGCAAGCCTTACCTTGTTCCTGCTGATATATATAGACCCGCAGCCATTGAGCAGCTTCAGGTGCTTGGTGAACGTCTTGAAATACCTGTACATCCCTCCACCACTGAAACAAAACCCACTGTTATCTGCAATCAGGCAATAACCGCAGCAAATAACCAGGGCTATGACACCCTCATCATTGATACAGCTGGCCGTCTCCATGTGGACCAGGCGATGATGGCGGAACTCAAGGAAATTCAAGCTGCAATAAACCCCTCAGAAATTCTTTTTGTCGCTGACTCAATGACTGGTCAGGATGCCGTCACAGTTGCCGATCAGTTTAATCAGGATCTGGAAATTTCTGGTGTAGTACTCACCAAGATGGAAGGTGATGCCAGAGGCGGTGCAGCCCTCTCTATCAAGCATATCACCGGGAAACCGATCAAATTTGTAGGAATCGGTGAAGGCCTGGACGCCATAGAAATTTTTCACCCGGATCGTGTAGCTTCCAGAATCCTCGGCATGGGTGATATGCTCACCCTGATAGAAAAAGCCGAATCAGTCGTTGACAAGAAAAAAGCCGAAAAATTATCACAAAAGTTAAAAAAGAGTCAGTTTTCACTTGAAGATTTTCTTGATCAAATCCAGCAAATCAGAAAAATGGGTTCTCTTGAGCAGATTATGGGGATGATCCCAGGCATCAATAAATTGAAACAACAGATGAAAGATGCCCCTCAGCCGGATGAAAAAGAGCTCGGTAAAACAGAAGCCATTATCCGTTCAATGACCTTACAGGAAAGGCGCGATCATCGTTTAATCAATGCGAGTAGAAGGCAGCGAATAGCTAATGGATCTGGGACCAGTGTTGCTGATGTAAACAGAGTAATAAAAAGTTACACCACAATGTTGAAAATGATGAAAAAAATGCGCGGCAAACCCGGTAAGGCCACGGGAATAAAACGCAGAAAGATGCCGAAAGGTTTACGAAAATAAACGTATTATTATACATGTAATCGAGGCCCATGACAGTGGCCGCTACTACAATTGAAGGAGTACTCTAGAATGGCAGTTCGTATTCGCTTAACAAGACTTGGCAGAAAGAAAAAACCTTTCTATCGTATTATCGTTGCTGATGGTGAAAGTCCACGCGATGGTAAATTTCTTGACATCCTTGGCACCTATGATCCATTGCAGGATCCTGCTGTCATCAAGATAGACAACGATAAGCTGCAGGACTGGATTGGCCGAGGCGCGCTACCCACGACAACAGTAAAGAGTCTTATCAAGAAAGCCGCCGTGAGTGAGTAGAAGAGATAATGGAAGAACTTGTGACCTTCATAGCCAAAGCACTTGTTGATAAACCGGAAGAAGTTAAAACAACGGTCGTCGACGAGGATGATAATGTCACGATTGAGCTTACGGTAGCTCAGGAAGATTTAGGCAAGGTTATCGGCAAACAGGGAAGAACTGCAAGAGCAATGCGGACTCTGCTATCTGTTGCTGCTGAAAAAATTGACAAGAAATCCCGGCTGGACATTGTTGAATAGTGGCAGCACGTTCGATGGCAGTTGAGTTCACCTTTCCTGAAGACTACGTCCTGGTTGCCAGGATAGCAGGACCTCATGGTCTGCGAGGTGATTTGAAACTTCAATGTTTCTCGGATACTACCGACGCCATGCTAGAATATTCCAGATTGGTCATTGTAGACGATCAGGGTCAGTTGTCTCCTGATCTGCAGGTTCAAAAATGTCGGTTACAAGGGAAAACAGTCGTCATAAAACTCAAAGGCGTTGACGACAGGAACACGGCTGAACAACTGCATGGGCAGGGAATTATTGTCAAAAAAGAAGATCTGCCTGCACTTGCGGAAAATGAGTACTACTGGTACCAGCTGGTACAACTGCCAGTGACAACAGCAGACGGCAAGAAGGTTGGAATAATAGATTCGGTTTTTTCAAACGGGGCGCAGGACGTTATGGTTGTTAAGGATGGAAACACCGAACTGCTTGTTCCCATAGTTGACTCTATCATCAAAGAGCATACTAAAAAAGGTGTTGTCATCACACCACCCCCTGGGCTCCTGGAAATGCAGCGCGGGGTAGATGAATAAAGGGACTACCCTTTATGATATTTGACATATTGACGATTTTTCCTGGTCTGCTTGAATCACCGCTCAGCGAAAGCATTATCCGAAGAGCACAGGAGCAAGGCCATGTAGAAATACGAATCACTAATATTCGTGATTTCGCCACGGATAAACATGCCATTACCGATGACCGCCCTTTTGGTGGCGGAGAAGGCATGGTTATGAAACCAGAGCCACTCGCTGCAGCTCTTAAAAGTTGCCACGGTGGCAGATTGGATCATAGAGTAGTACTGCTTACACCGCAGGGAAAGACGTTCACCCAGGCAATTGCTGCAGAACTGTCTAAAGAACCTGTTATTAGTCTTGTCTGCGGAAGGTATGAAGGGGTTGATGAGCGGTTTTGCAAGCATTATGTTACCGATGAGCTTTCTCTGGGAGATTATATTCTGACAGGCGGTGAGCTTGGTGCACTTGTCATTGTTGATGCGGTAACACGACTACTCCCAGGTGTGCTCGGATGTGCGGCTTCGGCCGAAAATGACACATTCAGCAGAAATTTATTGAAACATCCGCAGTACACCAGACCAAGGGAATTTGAAGGAGATGCTGTACCGGAATACTTGCTTTCAGGTGATCATCTGCGCATTGAAAGACATCGTTTTCTTGCCTCGGTGCAGCGGACTCTCGATCGAAGGCCGGAACTGATCGCCCGTGAGCGTTTTTCAAAAGCTGAAATTACTCTTTTGAAAAAAAACGGACTGTATGATCAAGTGAAAGAAGTCCAGGCAGGTCAATGTAGATGATGAAAGAGAACAACAAGGCAATTGTTGATATTGCTCTCATCCATCATCCGGTGCTCGGCAGGAACAAAGAAATAATCGGTTCCGCCATCACTAATCTTGACCTCCATGATATTGCAAGAACAGCAAGAACATATGGGGTGGGCAATTATTACATCGTTACACCATATGCTGACCAGCAAAAGCTTGTGACTGAAATTATTGACCATTGGCAGGAAGGGCACGGGTCAACCTATAACCCTGCTCGCAAAGAGGCTTTTAGTCTGGTAAAACTTGCAAAATCGCTTGATGAAGTCATCGGTGACATCCACAACCGTCAGCAACGGATTCCGATGATGGTAACAACAAGCGCGGTTGCTCAGGAAAAAAGTATCAATTTCGGTGAAAGCCGTCAGCGAATTGAGTCTGGAGAACCAACTCTCCTGCTGTTTGGTACAGCCCACGGTCTTGCTCCTGAGCTTACAGAAAAAGCGGATTACACATTACCCGCAATTGTCGGACCTACTGATTACAACCATCTTTCGGTTCGAGCAGCTGTTGCCATTATTTGTGACAGATTACTTGGGTAATGAATTTGTTAAATATTGTTAGAGATAAAGAAGCAAAAACCATAAAAGCTTAACCTAAAGAAAAGTTATGAGTGCAATCATTGATAAAATCGAGGCAGAGCAGATGCGAATGGATCATCCGGATTTTCGACCTGGTGATACCGTAAAGGTTTATATCCGCATCATTGAGGGAAGCAAAGAGCGTGTACAGATCTTTCAAGGCGTTGTCATCAAACGCAAACGAGGTACAATGAATGCCTCCTATACCGTGCGTAAAATTTCTCACGGTGTTGGCGTTGAAAAAACATTCGCTCTGCATAATCCCAGAATCGAGAAAATCGAAGTAGTTTCTCGTGGCCGTGTACGCAGATCCAGACTCTTTTATCTGCGCAGTCGTCGCGGTAAAGCAGCACGAATTCGCGAACGCAGCACCCGATAAACACCTTATAAACTTCAGAGGAAACCTTTCTTACTTTGCAAAACAAGTGAGAGGTTCCTCTGAAGAATCTCTCTGGAGGCCAGGTGTTTCCGCCACTGACAATTCTCGGTGCTGAGAAGGACAACTTTCATTTTGAAAGAGAGCTGCAATCCAGGGGGTGGAAGTGTATTGCGGGTACAGATGAGGCTGGAAGAGGTCCTCTGGCTGGTCCTGTTGTCGCTGCCTGTGTCTCTCTTTCTGAGAAATGCGATCCCACTCCTTTTCTTGATTCGAAAAAGATTTCAGCGAAACAGCGGGCGCATCTCTACAATATCCTGAGAAATAATGGATCGTCTATTGGTGTTGGCGTAGTGTCCCATAAACGGATCGATACCATCAATATCCTTCAGGCCTCCCTTCTTGCCATGAAACTTGCAGTATTTAATCATGCTGCCATCTCCGCCAAAGCCGTTGACTTTCTTCTTGTCGATGGCAAATTTGAAGTCCCTCTGCAAACCCCGCAGCTCGCTTTGATCAAAGGTGAAAGCAAAAGTGGCTCGATAGCCGCAGCATCAATCATTGCCAAGGTATACCGTGATCGGATTATGGATATTCTTCACCATAAATATCCCCAGTACGATTTCCAGCAGAATAAAGGATATCCCACCAAAAAACATCGTCAGGCTATAGCACTTTACGGCGTATGCCCTTTTCATCGCAAGACCTTTAAAGGAGTACGTGAATTTGTCTCTTAAACGACTCACCCTCGGCAAATCAGGTGAGCAGATGGCCGCCCGTTTTTTACGAAAAAAGGGGTATCGTATTCTGGAGTTGAATTACCGGACCGGTCGTGGAGAGATTGATATAATTGCCCGTAATGGTCAGATTCTGGTTTTCATCGAAGTAAAGACCAGAAAAAGTGATTTTCTTGAATCACCACTTGCTGCCGTAACCATCAAAAAACAACGTCAAATCAGCATGGTTGCCCAGGAATATCTTCGCAGCAACAATCTTTTTGACAGCGAAGCTCGCTTTGATGTGATAGCCATCAAAATCAAAGATGGAAGGCATCCTCACATTGAACACATTGAAAATGCTTTCGATTTAAGTTATGGATGTTAAAATGATTCTAGGAGTGTGTCGGAGAATTGCTATTTTTCTCAGATCAGGTAAGCGAGCCTGCGAGACTCCGAGGCATTTTCAGGAAATCAAGCACAGCCATATGGCTGATATCGGAGTCTGCGCTTACCTGCGAGCATTGATTTTCGGAAAATAACGCCGAGATGGGGAAAAAGAGCTTTCTCCGACAGGCTCCTAGCGAGCGTTTAGTAAC
>JBNKDO010000007.1:0-10205 GCA_050288305.1 Desulfocapsaceae bacterium
ATTTACCATTTCACAATCTATTCTCCCGTTTTTAAACAGGAGTCAATCGCCAGAAATCCCGATCGTATTTACTCGGGGGCATCGTGCTTGTGCGAAATTCCTTTAAATGGAAGAGCGCTGTCGCTAAAAAGTTGTCACAAGTTTTGCCTGAACAAAAATGAACATCTTTTTCTTTATGAATTAGAATTTATTGTCCTTAAATAAATTTAAAGTTATATTCAGCTCAGTTGATGAGGCATCCTGTGATGCAGTAACAATTTCTTGATTGTCATTAATTGATTGTTTGTACGATATAGTTATGGGAATAGCGCTAAAGCGCACTTGACCTTCTCATTTTTTACCATCAGGGGGATTGCTTGACAAATGATCTATTTTCGCAAAATACATGAATATTTTTAATCCATGAATCGTCATCAAATAGCCACTGTTTTTTCAAACATCCCCTGCTTTTTATACTCTGCTCGTCATCTGAGTTTTACAAAAGCGGCGGAAGAATTGTTTCTCACTCAGAGTGCAATTAGCCACCGGATACGAAACTTGGAAGAATGCTTAGGGGTTAAATTATTTCAACGACTGACCAGAAAGGTTATCCTCACAGAGGAAGGTCAACAACTCTTTAGTCTCCTTGAACCGATGGTGAGAACAATTGATTTTGAGATAAACAATATTCTCACTCGCGAAGTCGCCGGTATTCTTAATATCACGACTGTTCCATCTTTTGGTCAGTGTTGGCTCCTTCCACGTCTATCGGCATTCCAAAAAAAGCATCCCAATATCAAGATCAATTTAAAAACCAGGAACAATCTGGTTGATTTTCGCACTGAAGCAATCGATATTGCAATCTATTACGGAGATGGACAATATCCAGGTCTAAAAGTGGAAAAACTAAAAGATGAAGAACTCTTTCCTGTATGTTCTCCCGAGTATGCTGAAAAACATAATCTCCGCCAGGATATCTCACGTATCTCAGAGTGCCTATTGCTCCATGATGCAATGCCGTGGCCAAAGGCTCAGTACTTTTCGGAATGGGAAATGTGGGTAAACCAGGCAGGTTTGAGAGATATTGATTATGAAAATAGCTATTCTTTTGATCGAGCAGATTTGGCATATTTGTTTGCAATGGATGAAATGGGGCTCGCAATGGGGCGAAGTTGCCTTATCTCTGAGAGGATAGCAAGTAAGGCATTGGTTGACCCTTTCGGTATCCACTACCCGGCGCAGCGATCCTATTTTCTTGTTTGCGCAAACGAAAAACTCAATGCACCGCGAATAGCAGCTTTCCGAAATTGGATTTTCGATCAGATTTAAGAATAAGTCGCCAAAATGTCTTTCAGAGAGGTTTTTTTTGTATATTAATGAGGGGACACACGTTGCTGAAATGGTAATGACTTCGGTTTTGCACTGTATACAATCTTTAGAAGATCTTTCGAGATATGAAGGTGGTTTTCGTAAGTGGAGAACCATGTGAGGCAGGAAAAAAATGCAAGGGGTTGCAAGGAAAGGCATGGCAAGAGGTGAGAGATGTCCTTGTGTGTTAAACGCTCAGAGGATGAATCCAGTTGGAATTTATTGATTCAAATTTGCAATGCAACAATCCTTGAAATGTTACTCCTTTTTATGATCAAGGCTAAATCAAAACTACGCTATCGACCAATACCTCTTTGAGGTTTGTCCTTTCAGCGCACATAGCTCGGCTCAATTCCTGGGTAAATATGCTGTTGATTACCTCAATAACGAAAGCTGGGGACTAACATGCTAGAGCACTCAAGATACCCGAAAAAGCGTCGAGCATGTAAACAGGCTGAGCTCAAATGTTGATCTTTTTGTCTCACCTCCGGCAACGTTGAGTCAAACTGTCTCGTTAATTTCTTTTTTCAATGGCAAGATTTATTGCCAGCTCGTTTATTGTCGCTTTTCTGCTGGAGATTGTTTTTAACCTGAATTAGTGTTGAGCGATCAACTCAAATATTTCATCAGGGGAAGTATATGTGTTTTTTAAGACGTATCTTGTGTGGGATTCTTACAGTTTTTTCCTTCATGTCATTGGCTGTATCTTTGCAGGCGGCGGATCTTCGTATAGCCGTTGCCGCAAGTATGACCGATGTGTTCAAGGACATAATAGAGGAGTTTTCCAGGGAATATCCAGATATTAAAGTACTGCCGAATTTCGGTTCTTCAGGAGGGCTGGCGAAACAAATCTATCAGGGAGCCCCTGTCAATCTGTATGTATCCGCGAATACCAAGTGGATGGAATATCTCGTTGAGAGTCAAAAGATAGAGAATGACAGTCTTTATACGCTGGCCCATAATTCGCTTGTTCTTGTCGGAATGAACACTGACAAGATCAAGAGCTTAGGTGAAATTAGCGAGATGAAACGAATTGGCATCGGCAGCCCGGGAAGCGTGCCTGCCGGACAGTATGCAAGACAGGCCTTGGAAAAGTTAGGACTCTATGATTCCCTTTTACAGGCAGGCAAACTGGTTATGGCAAAAGATGTGCGTCAGGCCCTTATTTATGCTGACCGAGGAGAAACAACAGCCTCTTTCGTCTATAAAACGGATGCCCTTCTTGCCAGAAATGCAGTGATAGTATTTGAGGTTCCACAACACCTTTACAGCAGAATATCCTACCGCATGGCATTGACAAACACTGGGGCATCAAAGAAAGAAGCTCGGATCTTGTACCAATTTATTATTAACAACGCAGCTAAAACAGTTGTCAAATATGGCTTCAGCCCACCTGACTAAACAGCAACAATACCAACACTCTACTCATGCTGACATTTTCACCACAGGATCTCTCTGCGATCGAACTGTCTCTCAAGGTTGCCATCAGTGCGACGCTGCTTTCAACTCCTTTAGGGATTGCCGTTGCGTATCTTCTTACCCTGAAAAAGATTCGCGGTCGTGCTGTTCTTGAGGGAATAATCAACCTGCCATTGGTTTTACCGCCAGTGGTTGTTGGCTATCTTCTTCTCCTGGCCTTTGGCCAGAATGGTGTTTTCGGTAAAGTCCTCAGTCGATTTGATATTCAAATTATTTTTACCTTGACGGGAGCTGTCATCGCCTCGGCTGTCGTCGGCTTTCCTCTGCTGGTTCGCTCCATCCGAATTGGCATGGAATCCATAGAGCCTGCTTACTTCAATGTTGCACGGACATTGGGGGCAAGCTGGTGGGATAGTTTTTTTAGCGTCATTCTGCCTTTGAGTCGTAGAGCAATATTTGCCGGAATGACCCTTATGTTTGCCCGCAGCCTTGGGGAATTTGGAGCAACAGTCATTCTGGCAGGCAATATTCCAGGAGTGACTCAGACCATACCCCTTGCCATTTATGAATACACCAATGTTCCAGGGGGGGACAGCATGGCATTGAGCCTTTGTCTCGTCTCTATTGGCCTGTCTTTTGTTGTTTTACTTGTGAGTGAAGCTGCATCGCGAAGATTTAAAAAGAGGTAGAATGTGGAGCTCGAAATCAAACTGACCAAGAAAATTGGCGAGTTCTACCTGGACACGGAATTCACACTCTCTAAGAACAGAACAGGGCTTTTTGGACCTTCCGGCAGTGGCAAGTCAACACTAATGAACCTTTTGGCTGGTTTGATCCAGGCAGACAGCGGTTTCATCCGTCTTGATGACAGGTTCCTTTTCGATAGTTCTAAAAAAATCAATGTCAGACCCGAAAACCGTAGAATTGGAGTGGTCTTTCAGCACGCACATCTCTTTCCTCACCTGAATGTGGAAGAAAATGTTCTTTATGGATATAGGCGGACAGCAAAAGAAAATAGACGAATCGACCCGGAAGATCTTCTTGAGGCCCTTGGTATTGCCGCACTCCTGAAACGTCGGGTTGGCAGCCTGTCAGGTGGTGAGCGTCAGCGTGTAGCACTTGCCAGAACCATGCTTACCTGCCCAAGCCTTATTCTCATGGATGAGCCTCTGAGCGGTTTGGATGAAGAGCTTAAGTTCCAGATTATTCCCTATCTTAATCGCGTTTTTGCAGAGTTTCAGATTCCTCTGCTTTTCATAAGTCATTCCTTGATTGAGATGCGTTTGATGACCCGAGAAATAGTGGTCATTGACCAGGGGAAAATCGGAGAGCAGCGGGCAACCGAAGAGTTTGCCAGGGATTCCTGGGATACTGGCCGTAAAGGATATGTCAACCTTTTGAGTCTCGGAAGTTCTTCAACATATCATGATTTATTTGCCTATGATTGGGGACAAACCAGGCTTGTCTTGACCGAGCCGGGGTTGGCAAAAGAAAATCTCTTTGAATTGGATGCCCGAGAAATCATTCTTTTTAAGCGTCATCCCGAAGCAGCTAGTGCACGAAATTTGCTGGAATGCAAAGTGAACAAAGTATTTACCTCGGGAAACAGAGTCCGTGTCGAACTGCAGTCCGGGGCGGACCAGCTTATTGCCCAGATTGTACCTGAATCGGTGCGTGAATTGAAAATCGAAGAAGGATGTACTGTGATTGCAGCAATTAAAGCCACTGCTTTTAGACGGATATTTTGATCTTTTCCTCATCAGATGGTAAAGGAACAACCGTTGGTCTTTGGGTATTTATTTTTCCGAGGTTTTGAGTTCACAGGAGTTCAGCAGATCCTTGAGACTGTTGACATCACTGAGCTTGCCAAAGACGGTTACCACATCTCCGGAGTGAAGTCTGGTATTGCCTCGGGGAATGATGATGCTGCCCCCGCGACGGATTGATACGAGATTGAGGGTTTTCGGCAGAGGGAGATCTTTTACCTGAGCAAGGTTGCAATTATCGTCCTCTTTGAGCACAAATTCAACAAAACCATTTTCCTTGAGGTTGCGTAGCGATGTCTGGCCTTCCAGTATTTGGCCCCGTTGTTTTCGGACAACGCCGACGTCATAGGCACGAAGAATATCACTTCGGCTGATTACTCCAAGTAACGTTTTGGAGCCATCTCGATCAATGACCGGAAGGCGTGCCAGGTCACGTGGTGCCATTTTCTGGATAGCCGCCCATATGGGTTCATCGGGATAGACCGTTATCGGCGATTCTATGGCAACATCCTTAACGGTCATGTTTCTCGGAGAAAAATCTTCCCGTGTTTGCAGCTTGTGAATATCTTGAAGGGTTACAATTCCGTATAGTTTGGAATAATCAGCCATTACCGGAAAGCCCAGGAAGTTGCTCTCCTGGAAGAGACTCATCAGTTCGTAGAGAGGTTTGTCCTTGTGAATCGTCACTGGATTGACCTTCATGACCTCACTGACGCGGACGCCCTGCATGATGTCCATATCGCGTCCTTCCGAGAACCGTATGCCGCGTTTGGAAAGCTTGAGGGTATAAATTGATTCGGGATGCAGCCATTGGGCAAAGTAACAGGCCGTAACCCCTGCAACCATTAATGGCAGAATAATCAAATAATCATTGCTCATTTCAAAGACGATGAGCATCGCTGTCAGCGGCGCTCTTGCCGTTGCGGAAAAAACCGCAGCCATGCCAACCAGGGCGTATGCTCCGGCACCACCAGAGATAGAAGGGAACCAGAGTTCAAAAAGATGGCCCATCGCGCCACCGAGCATGGCGCCGATAAAGAGCGAAGGCGCAAAGACACCACCAGAGTTCCCTGAACCAAGGGTAAATGATGTTGCCAATGGTTTGAGGAAAACGAGCAGTAAAAGAACCCAAAGCCCTCCATTTCCCTGTATTGCCGTTCCAATATAGCCGAAACCGGAACCGTACATGTGCGGCAGTCCCTGTAATATTGGATTTGCAAATTGCTCACGAACGCCTTCGGGTATACCCACTCCCGGAATGAACATATAGACTATGCCGATGATGCCTAAGCATAAAGCACCGACAGCAGGTTTAAGTATCTGTGGGAAATCCCAGCCATCAAACACCCGTTCAGAGAGATCAAGCATTCGGATAAACATTATTCCCACCAGAGCTGCCAGTAGTCCGAGGGCAAGATAGAGCAGAATGGAGAGGGGTGAAACCAGGGTATAATCCGGTACTTCGAAGGCCGGGCGAGCGCCAAGAAAAATTCTCGAAACAATGGATGAGGATACGGCGGCAATAACAACATTGCCAAATGCCCGAACCTGCAGACCCGACATTAGAACTTCTATGGAGAAAATGACTCCGGCAATCGGCGCGTTAAAGGTCGCAGCAATGCCTGCAGCGGCACCACAGGCTACCATGTTCCGGATTCGCTCATCAGAGAGATTGAGAATTTGTCCGAGACTGGAACCCAAGGCGGAACCAACCTGGACAATAGGGCCTTCTCGGCCAGCTGAACCACCGGTACCGATGCATAGTGCAGAAGCAAGTATCTTTGCCGCGGCTACCCGGGCACGGATTCTGCCGCCTTGAACAATAAGAGCCTGCATAACCTCTGGAACACCATGTCCTTTTGCCTCGTGGGCAAAGTAAATCAGAGGACCGACGAGAATTCCGCCAATGACTGGAATGATCAGATATGCCCAGATATCAAGTGCTGGAATAACTTTTGGAAGATAGGCGTAGCAGTAGTATTGAATTCCGTAAATCAGTTTGATAAAAAAGACCGCGGCCAATCCAGTGGTGGCCCCGATAGCTACTGAAAGTATGATCAACGTAAGCCCAAGAGGTGGGGCTGCCCGGTCAAGAAAGGTACTGAGAATGTTGGGTTTGGGGCTCATGGTTCCAAATCAGTAGTTGCTTTGGTCCTCGCCGTTGGGTATTCCATCATAGAACACCCACAGCAATGTTTTACAGAACAGAAAACAAAGTGAACCGGATACATACACCGTCTGTTACGATTGCACAACACGTACATGTTGATCACCGTGCGAGAAAACGTGAGGCTAATGGTGTTTTATCCGCAATTTTGAACTCAAATATCGTATAAAAAATTGAATTGACTAATTATTATTCTAATCAATTCATCTGACTTGTCCATGCTGCTGCTACGTCATCGTTTTTTTATAAGAAATATGCCACGAATAAATTCATCGCCTTTTGAAAGTACAACAATCAACGATGAAATCAATCTATTTAATCAAAGGTGAAGCTACTCTTTCCTACATAAAGAAGGTCGAACATCAACTCGTTAGTCTACCAGGTTGGCTATGAACATGGTCAATGGGGCGTAAAAGGTTATTATCATAAGATCAATCAATAAAATTCCTAAAAACGGAATGATTGCTCTGCTTATCGCACTGATTCTGTCGCCGGAGATAGATGCGGAAACAATAAGACAGATTCCCATGGGCGGAGTCAGCATACCTATGGCAAGATTGGTCACGACAATGACGCCAAGCTGGATAAGGTCTATTCCCAGTGTCGGTTGCATGGCCGCTATCATGGGGACTAGCAATATCAGTGCAGCTGTTGTTTCAATGAAGGTGCCGGCAATGAGCAGTATCAGGTTGATAACCAGCAGGAGGACAACAGTATTGTCGGAAATATGCAGTAGAGCATTACTGAGCTGCATTGGAATTTCTTCAATCGCTGCGATCCAGCCAAATACCGATGCAGCCGCAATGATAAACATAACGATAGAAGAGGAGATGGCTCCCTCTGTAAAGAGACGGGAGAGATCCTTGATGCATATCTCTTTATAGACGACAAGCCCAAGGAAAAGACCGTATCCCAGGGCAACAGCGGCTGATTCTGTGGCCGTGAAAACACCTGAGAGGATACCGCCAAGAATGATAAGCGGTGTGCCCAGGGGAAGGAGTCCGCTTTTCAGACAATGCCACAGCTGAGAAAATGAAAAAGTGTTTTGCAGGGAATCTCCCTGCCTCCACGAAATATAGGTTGCCATCGCTATAAGACTTATTCCGATTAAAATTCCAGGAAGGATGCCTCCAGCAAAAAGCCGGCCTACTGAAGCACCGGTAAGGTATGCGAAAATAATCATTGGTATTGATGGCGGAATAATAACTCCAATGGATCCCCCAGCCGCCTGAACGGCTGCTGCAAACTCGGAGCGGTATCCGGATTTCTTCATAGCCGGAATGAGAATTGCGCCGACAGCAGCAGCATCAGCTGCTGCTGATCCGGAAATACCGGCAAAAAACATGGCGGAGACGATTGTTACTGCGGCCAGGCCTCCTGGCAACCAGCCGACCAAACTGTTTGCCAGATTTATAAGTCTCTGGCTTACTCCTCCTGCTGCCATGACTCCTCCGGTAAACATAAACAGCGGCACCGCAATGAGATGAAAAGAGTCCGCTCCACCAAACATTTTCTGAATGATGATCATCAGCGAGAACTCGCTCTGGAAGAGTAGGGCAATGGCACTCGCAGCTCCTATAGCTATGGCTATTGGAGTATTCATGCATAGTAACACCAGCATGCTTGTCAGCAGGACTTCAGCGGTCATGATGAGTTCGCCGGGTGATGGTCGAAAAGATAAAAGTGATACAGTGAAGACTAAAGAGCAAACCACTTAAGGGAATGACGCTGAAAATAATCCATTTCGGAATGGCCATGGCCGGGCTGATTTGCATCCTGACAAAATAGGTAAAGAGAGTTCCATGATAGATCATGACCACAAACAGGCAGAGAGAAATTGCATGGACAGCAAATTTCAGTGCAGATTGGGCTTTTTGGTGCAGACGGTTGGTAATCAGGTCAATGCTGGGATGGACCTTGCGGTAGTAAGCACAGCTTGCTCCAAGAAAGGTGAGCCAGACCAGGATGTATCGCGCCAGCTCTTCAGACCAGAATAACGAATGGTTGAGGACATAGCGAAAAATAACCTGAAGAATGACAACGCAGGCCATGGTAATTCCCAGGATGGCTAGGCTGCGCTCAACCCAGGTATTACAGAATGAACTGATTTTTTTAAGCAGTTTCATTGTAACGCATAGGGTCAGCGGGTGGCCTGGAGTATTTCCGTGAGAAGGTGTTTGACCCGTGGCTCCTGATATAGAGCTATCTCTTGAAGATCAGCTACTGCTGCCCGCAAACTCTTGAAATCAGGGTTCTCTTCGATCAGAAAGCCTTTTTCCTTGAGGAGCGCCAGGCGAGCCTCGTTTTTGCTGCGGTTATCCTGGCGCTGATAAAGGGCAGCCGTGTACATGGCGCGTTGAAGCAGTTTCTGAGTATCTTTATCGAGGGCTTTCCACCACAGTAATGAAGCCACATCTATGTGCGGTGAATAAACATGACGAGTGAGGGTCAGGTATTTCTGAACTTCATAGAGTTTATATACCTCCATTACCCACAATGGGTTTTCCTGGCCGTCAATGACTCCCTGTTCAAGCTCTGTATAAATTGGCCAGGGCATGGGGGTTGGATTTGCACCCAGAGCCTGCCAGATTGCCCGATGGAGAGCAGAAGCCATAACACGGACTTTCAAACCTTTTATATCGTCTGGGCTTTTAATAGGACGAAGGTTGTTGGTGAGGTTTCTGAAACCGTTTTCAGAGAAACAGAGTCCCTTGAAACCATAGGATTCAAGGCTCGTCAAAATCTTTTGCCCCAGAGGTCCATCGAGGATAGTATCAGCCTGGGCGTGATCTTTAAAAAGAAAGGGATAGTTGATAACCCTGACTAAGGGATCGAAGGTGTCAAAAACTCCGGCTGTGATAATACCCATTTGCAAGGTATTTAACTGGATTTGCTGGAGAATTTCAGTTTCAGATCCCATGGATTTCGAGTGGAAAATCTTTACCTGGATCTCGTTATTTGATTCCCTCTCCACCATCTCTTTAAATTTCTCTGCAACAATGTTCTGGGCAGAGCCAGGTTTTGTGACTACACCTAGTTTTATGGTCATGGAAAGTGCATTATGTGTAAAGGAGATGCAGATCAGGAGAAAAACTGGCAATACAAGTCGAAGTTTCATAATATTCCTTATCCCTGGTTGATGTATAAAAATCAAGCAATCCCTGTGACTTTTCCTAGCAAAGCCTGAACAAAAGGTCAAGAGCTCATCTTCGCGAAAGAAGGAATTTGACTGCTTAGGGAAATGTTTTTTACAAGATTTTATTCGATTGATATTTATGGTTATATTACTGTTATCGTTGATGGACCCGAAATAGCTCGATTGACATCGTTGTAGATCAAGCTTTTTCCAGAGACCATCCGGGCGCCTAGGAGCCTGTCGGAGAAAGCTCTTTTCCCCCATCTCGGCGTTATTTTCCGAAAATCAATGCTCGCAGGTAAGCGCAGACTCCGATATCAGCCATATGGCTGTGCTTGATTTCCTGAAAATGCCTTGATCTGAGAAAAAA
>JBNKDO010000008.1:0-2176 GCA_050288305.1 Desulfocapsaceae bacterium
GTCCAAAATTGGTGGATATGGCGGTGAGAAGACAGATTTTCCACATAAGCTGTTGGGAAGTACCTTGAAAAGCACAAAATTGCTTGAAAGGACGGATGGAAAAGGATAGGTTGCTTGATGTTGACGGCAGATGGGTAGGAACGTATTGAAAAGTTAGGGTGGGGTAACAAAGAATCCTTTTTAACCTTTGTTTAAAAGCCAATTCACCTTGAACAATTGTCATCTTAATTCTCCGAAAAATTTATAAAACAGTGCCTAATACACTATTGAAACTTCATTGTGTATATCCAATTATCTTTTTACAAGCATAACGACTAAGCTGTGGACGCACGGATTCACCTTGAGGCAAAGTGTCCCGCACGAGCGCATTTTTTGCCATTATTGGCATATCCCTGTGACGATTCCAGCACCACCCATGGATGTTGCTACAAATGGCTTCTTTGAGTCTTCCTTAAATTCTTGAATTTCAATTACTTGAATCTGACCTTCAAATTCGGCTACTGCTTTAAACGAGTTCTTTTTAGAGCCATGGTTTATAACGCGCGTATTCTTTGCAAGAACCGTTGTTAAAGTCTGCCCTTCAATCTTTCCAGTTTTCCGAGACACTGAAAATTTATCGCCTTTAAATTGTTCTTGCCAACCGGATGTTTTAAGAACTCCTGAATCATCGATGTCATACACATTGATGATTACACAGTCATAGCTAAGATCGCCAGCTTCAGATATGGCAGCTAACGGTATCAAGAACATAAGTAACAAAAAACCAATAAGCTTATTCATGCTTCACCCTTTTAAGGCAAGTTATTCTCCGGTTTCTAGATAACTCCGAAATTGCTAGAATCGTCCCGACGTCAAATCAACGACATAGCTGCAGCTACGCTAGATATAATGAGCAATTTGCTAGCTATCCAGAAACTGTATATCATTAACTTTACATTGTTTACCTTACTCCTGGCAACAACAAACAAGTCTAGGTAATGGTCAGGTTGATATGTTTCCTTATTGGATGTTTTTTTCAAGGAATTTGCCCTTTAAAGGTGGAGAACGTAAAAAGGGGGCAGGATTGCAGTTGAAGCCGGTTAGCGCGGCTCGACCTCGGTTCGCTGGTTCTGTTCGCTACTGAATGACGGTTGCGGTTGACGGTTGAGCGTGATGTTCATGACGGCATTTCCACACCCTATTATTTGAACATGGAGTTCCATTTATCTAGTGCTTGGTCCTGACGGCATATCGCCAACGACTGTGCTTGGGCATCTTTGATCTCCAAGACTTCATGCGTCTTACGGTTGATCTTGATTTGCATACACACGCAACCATAACCGTAGTTACTATTTGTTCGAATCCATTGTTTCGGCACGAAAGCGGGCCAATCCCAGTCTTTTTTAACCTGGTGCCCTCCCTGCACCCCTATAATCCATTCGCTATCACGGTCGTACAAAGAGATGTTGCTGGGTGTAGGGTTATCGAACCAACCGCAGCGCGTTTCAAATTTCTCGGTTTCGGAGGATTTCGATGTTAAAGTTTTTCCGCATGCAAATACAAGCCCGGTTATCAACAGGCCACATATTAATGTGTAGTAGAAATAGTCACTGTGTTTTTTCATAGATTCCTCAATATTTTTCCAACTATAACAAGAAAAAGCATTGGACATGGTGTGCATTCATATTATTATCATCAGTACAGTCGCAAAAGAATCTCTATCTTTCCGGCAATTTCAGCTATCTCTACATCCTTATCATGGCCGTTGATAATCTGCCGAGCGCCTTTGTAGTCACACTTTTTTCCATTGATGTGCGTACTGAGCGTGTGAATGCCTGATGTAAACGTTCCATGTCGCATACCGTAGGAAGCAATAAAATAGGAGATCTTGGGCTCCAAAACCATGTCAGGATTAATGTACAGCTCATCACCGATGCCATAGGCTTTACCCATAGCCTTGTAATTGGCTGCGTGAGTTATCTGGACATATCCCCGTCCATAGTATGCATTCGTGTAAGTTGCATTCTTAGGCCCGCGGCAGCCCAGGACATCGATGACTTGCTGAGGCTTAGCATATCCACGATTTCCGCCTTTGCCATTTTCTTCTTTAGGTTTGAATGAAAACTCAGTTTCCTTGTGCACCGTCGCCAGGATATATGCAGCCCAGCGGATATCCTGGATGTCCGGATCGTTTTGC
>JBNKDO010000009.1:0-18446 GCA_050288305.1 Desulfocapsaceae bacterium
ACGATGAACGTTTGACCGGCAATCGTGATCTCCTTAGCCGGGGAATCGGGATTGATATTCATTGTGTCTTGCTCCTTCTCTTCTGTTGGTTGGGTGTGAATAATTCATTACACGATGCCATGATATGTTATGGTGCCGCCATTGTCAAGCCCTGTGTGCTACCATTTTGCAGAATTTTTTCATATGTTATGGTCATTACTTTTCCACGGGAAAAGGCAAGACCCCAGCATCTTGACATGCGTGTATTGTATCCTTGTATTTGTTCCAAGCTTTGAATTGTTCTTCATACATATTAGGATTACAAGGACTTTTGTCTATATAATTTATCGCGGATTGTGCAAGAGCTTGCAGCATATCACGCTCTTGTTCGAGCTTAAGAATTTGCTTTTCAATTTCGACATGAACTCGGTCTACTTTATCGAGTGCTTCAAGCAACTTTTGTAATTGCCCCATTACTTTATCTCCTAATCATAATAAAGTAAAGTTGATTCATAGCCTTGTGGTTTTTCAACTTTTTCTATAAGAAAAATATCTTTATGTGAAACACCACCTTCCCAAGGGCCACATACATCAAAGCCATAATTACCGTCATACATAACCATAACTAATTTATTATCCATAATAGCCCAAGCATGATCTCCTTTTTGTAATTCTGTACAATGAAATTTATTCATCACTTTATCTCCTGAATAGAAAATTCGTCATCACCATGCGTCACCCGGATAATAAGAAACTCTTCCTCAAGAAGAAGCTCAAGATGATCCCAAGGAGAATGCCCGTGCATTGGGTGAGTGCTGTCATAAATTCTTACACTGTTCTCCCGCTCTCGCTTTCGCACTGTATAGCAATTCATACGAAAGCGAAAGGCTTTCTTTGCTGATTCAAATTTTACGCGGATACCCTTTTCAGATTCCAACGCGCGGTCAAGTAACACACGAGCGGAGGGGTATGCGTTAGTGCCTTGAGCTTGTCCCATTCTTTTGTCTCCTAGTCTTGCATTAAATCGTCTGAATCAATATACACGAGAGTGTTCTTTGCCCGTGTAATTGCTACATACATAAGATTATCTTCTTGTTCCAACTGCCACGGTTGTGTAGCATACACGCTTGGAATGAGATGTTTGTTGAGAATGTATACAGTGTCCCACTCGAAACCTTTACTTGTGTGAATGGTGGCGAGGGTAATTGCTCCTGTTGTTGACTCAAAGATACGCTCAATTTTCTGATGAAGTTCCGCGGTAGTTTGGCAATCACGACTGAGGATAAGAAGTGTATCAACCTTGTCTTGAATTTGTGGTTCAGTTCTTGGACGCCGCTGGATCTCCCGCTTCGACCATTTGATAAGGTTCTCTTTGAAGATGTCAATAGAGATTGGAGACTGCGCAAGTTTTGTAACAAGCCGGGTGAGACCTTTACCAAGTTGTTTGCCGAGGAAATTGACAGAGATACCGGCGCGGATAAGCTTCCAGGCTGTTTCAACAAGTGGAGCAGTGTTGCGACAAAGGACAGCCGCACCGTGATCGAGATCAAACAGACTGATCTTGTCAGTGTTATGGTAGACCTGACCATCAAGCGCGGTGTCACTGGTCTCAATATGAGAGACATATTTCTGAGCCTCTTTTACCACACGTTTTGGACAGCGGTAGGAAATTGTAAGAGGCAATTCTTTCAGATTAAATTTGTCTCGGAAGTTTGTCATGGAGTTATTGTCAGCACCGCGGAAACCATAGATGGCCTGATGACTGTCACCTACCGCAATGATACGAGAGGTTTTATGACGAAATCGGGCTACCATTTCATGTTGGAGCGGGGATAGGTCTTGTACCTCATCAATGATGATGATATCATAGGGTGGAAACGGGGCGTCAAAAAGTACAGTCATGTAGAGTTGATCATCAAAATCAATCACTCCATTGAATGCTTGATTGATGGATTCTGCAAGAAGTTCACGGGAGTAAACAAGGAGATCGGCGGAGTATTCCAGGTCGAAAGTATCCGCAAGTTCTTCCCAACTGTCAGCGGCATCCGGCATGAAGCCCTCGATTTTATTTCGTGTTTCTTGTCGAGGAACTATTCCATTGACACGAGCCATACGAGCAAGAGCCATAGCATCACCGATAAGTTCGGAGGGGATGTTGAGATCTTTAGCACAGTTGAAAAGTTTATTGGCATCAAGTTTGATCTTCTTACCCTGCAATGCCGCAATCCAAGAACGATGACCGAGCGCATTCATCGTTTTGCACTCAAAGTGTCGCGGCATTCGTGCTTCAAGTTCACTTGCGATTCGCTTGGAAAATGCTATTGCAAGACCGCGGCAAGCTTTAGTGCGCTTCGCGTACTCAACGATAGTTGTTGTCTTACCACTACCAGCTACAGCCTCAATGATGAGAGATGTTTTCTCTGGTATGGTGGCGAAAATATTTTCTTGATTCTGGCTCCATGACATGATAGTATCCTCAGTTGATTTTGTGTTTTGATAAAGAAGGCATACCTACTGTCTCAATATAGCGTTGTTCAAAATGTTGAATCATTGTCATTGCGAGATCAGATGCATAGCGTTTATGATCTATAATACCTTCACTGTCAAACGGTCCAGTTTTTGCAAACTCACGTAGACACATTAGCATCCAGGGTATACGCCCGTTTCGTGTTGCCATTGCGTAAGCAAAATCTACGGTATTGTTGTTATGCTCCGTTACTGCAAGAATCATGAGAGGAATTTGATGTTGCACACAGAATGTATGGAACTCTGTGGTCTTCTCATCGAGAAGTTGGCGAACTGCTGGATCAATTTTAAAGTTTTCCATTGTTGTTTCTCCAATTATAAATCAAGGTCAAGGTCGGAAAGACTGATGTCAATCTTTTGTGTAGGTTTCTTTTTAGTCGGCGGAATATACTCCCAATTGAAATACTTTTTCATGGCAACGAGGAAGTCTTCACAAAGCGCATGAGATATTTCTCGAATCATGTTAATGTCTTTTGTGTGATAGTAAACAAAAGTTCCCCCGCCTGTACCGGTTGGGGTTAGAACGCTGATACTAATTTCATTAGAGGGAACATCACATTGCTTCTCCGCGTCCCATTTAGTGTAGTGGACATAGAGGCAATGTGATCTGTTCTTCTCTTCCCACCACTTCATAGTTCAATTCCGAGTTGTTTACGAACGGCGGTTTCGATAGCAGTATAAAAGACAGTATACATATCTCCAGGTGTTTCTAAAATATTTGTTCCTGCTTTTGTTTTTGCAGAAATAATAGAAAGAATATCATCTTCTTCTGGTGCCCATTTATGTGAAGGCCCCTCAATTATTGCGGGAGCACCTGGCTCATATTCATATTGTACCGTTAATGTTCCAGTTAAGCCATAACAAGCTATTTCAATTTCTATAGTTCCATGTTGAATTCGATTAGTATTCATAGGAAAAAGTGCTCCCGTTTTTACCGATGTAGTCTATGGCTATATCACCGTAGATAGGATCAAAGCAAAATGATTCTAACATGAGTGATGTTCCAGCAAATTTCATTCCATTAGCTGTACAATATGCTATGTCTTGTGATGCAGTGTGTAGCCAAGCAGCACCCCAAAAAAGACCGAGAACAAAAGCAATCGCGGCTAATGGAAAAAGCCTGTGTGTTGTAATTGTTATGTAGGTCATAGTTTATCTACAGGAATTATTTTTCCTGCCTGTAACGAATAATTGTGCAACAAACTAATTTCATCTTCCGCAGATTCCAGTCGTTTAAGTGTTGTTGATAAATCCGAAAGAGCAATCTGCATTTTAAGGTATGCAGGAGAATGCTCATAAGTTACACACTCCTGCATAAGTCGCCGGTGCGCTCCTTCAAGGGTTCGACGTGTAGTATTTAACATACCGATGTTTTGGTGAATGAGAATCTTGGCTGAAGATTCTTGTTGAGCTTTTGCTGAATTATCATCCATTTTGATTCTCCTTTTTAACCTGGACAAGCCCTTCGTAAATAACACTGACAGCACAATCAACGTCAGTGCAATTGTTTTGCGCTTCATCGAGGAGACTTTCGATGTCCTCGAAAAGTTGTTGGTACTTTTGCTGAAGCTCGACTACTTGCGCAGCGATGTACCCTACCATGAAATTACAGACGGAAATGTCTGAATAATTCTCGCCGAGCTCTTTGCGGGCAAGTTTGTATGCAGTTGTTGTAATGACAGATGCTTTGTTGTTGAAACCTGGAATTGGATTTGGCATTGATGGCTCCTAGATTGCAATCCGGCGAACGCGGATGGATTTGGGGTTTTCTGGTTTGTAAATGATAGTTGAGATACTATACGTTTCACCGTAAATGGCATTACGAATAAAATCCGCGGCCTGTTTGTTTTCTACTTCAGGGAAAACCTCGACAGTTACCTCAAATTTCATAGTCTTTTTCTTTGGTGTGTTGACCATTGCTGACTCCTTATAAAATTGATGAATCAATGTATCATGAATGGTGGATGCAGTCAAATGCTGGATGTTACATTGGTAGCCATAGCCACTCATTCCACTACCCTCCACAATTTCAACTCGCCCCAACGATTATCAGAGCGATACCAATACATAACAATACAAACCCCGTGAATGACGCCAGCCTGTCACCCGTCTGCGGAACATGGCGCACGGGGATCGAAGCGCCGAAGATGAGGAGGATGCCGAGGATGGTGAGTAGGATATTCATGGTTTTCTCTGCGACTGAAAACCGATTTCGTAGTCTATTCTTCTCACAGCCTCATAAAATCTGTCCCACATTCTATCTCCAGATAAAAATCCAGCGTGAAATTCGTTTCCTTTGAACACGTTTATTCTCACCCTGTAGAGTCTATTCGCCTCATCGTACTGCACCAGTATCTCCGCTTTGTTCCCGAAATGCTGTTGCAGCTTTTGCATAGCAGAAAATAGGTCAAATGTCATGCCCCCGCTCCCTGTTTCTCTTTGAATGCGGTTTCAACAGCTCTTTTTGCTGCTTGCCATTCACCTTCTTCAATTGGCATTTCTCCGAATTTTTCAAGTAACGCTTCACAGACTGCCCGCACCGCCTCCTCCGGGTACTTGCTCAGTTCTTCTACCTGTACGCGGAGGGATGTGATTTCTTCCTCCTTGGTTACCGCCGCTGTGATGAACCGCTCCATTATGTAAGCGTCTGGGCGGGCGTGTTTCCATTTTTTCAAATGACCGATTAGATCGTACTCTCTGTCGTGGACGGTAAATTCCATAATCACTTCTCCTCTAATGCTTGTTTGGCTAGGCTGACTAGATACCTCACCCCGGCCCCGGCGTATCGGTTATCTCCAAAGTCCACTATATTCTCCAGCGCAGCACGATACTGTTCAAACTTTCAAATCCGATGCACCATCCCCTTCACCGCTTTGACTGTCAACGAGTCGCCTTCCTGTACTTCGGAGCATTCAGCGACGCACTGCGCGATGGTGTGGATTTCCAACAGTTCGGCGTGGAGGCGTTTGTTTTCTTCCAGCAAAGAATCATAAGAAAGACACACGGCATATTTATTGCACGACATTGTCTCTGTTCCGTCTAGCCAAATCTGCTCAGTAAGTTTTTGCAGTATGGAAGGCGCCACACAAGCGCCTAAGTGTTCGTATATCTTCTTTCTTGCCTCCTCCAGTTTCTTTAATTCACGTATAGGCACAGATATTGTATCTTGTTGGTCAGTCATTGGTGTTTCCTCGATCGTAATCCAAGGCTTCAAAATCCACGCCAGGAACATCTTCCATTTCCGCATGTGCCCAAGCCCACGGCCCGCCTGCCCAATATTGCGGGACAGGATTTTTCTCGATGAATTTGCGGGCTTCATTGAGAAGGTTGTTTCTCGCGAAGAACATGTAGTAACGGCAATCAAAATCAGGATAAGGCCACGGTTTGGCGGCAGCGATTGCGTTTGTCTCAGTTAAATTTTCCATGAGAATAGTCCTTTAAAATTGGATATCGTCTGTTACAGGTGTTGGAGGAGCATCTGGCAATTTACACTGTACAATTGTTTGTGGTGTGTCTTCCATTACAGTACGAATTACACCGATTTGTCGTAGAAGTAATTCTTCTTCGGCTGAAATTCGATGGTAAGCTAAGATACGTAGTGCGTATCCAGTGTTGTTGATATACGTGTAGAAAGTTCTATCTAGTGTAATATCAAGGTCTGAACCTAAAGTCGCGTCTTGAAAGCTGGAAAGATCAAAGTCAATACGACCGAGACCAAGATAATAATTCATCGTGTATTCTCCGAGGGAAATGCCTGGAATTAATTTTTTAAACTGTTCAAATACACTATTGTATTCCAGAATTTTCCGTTCATACGACGGCAAACTTTTAATAAATCTGTTCAGTAAAATCATGCTTTCAGATTTTACCTTCTGTGGATTACGGAGGAGGTTCACAATTTTCTGGTACTTTTTAACCAGAGTAATGTCTACTTTTGTTTTAACTGACATGGTAGTTTTTCCTTATTGTAATCCAGGATGATTTTCAAGGTCTTGGAACAGGGCAACGACTTTTTCTTCTACCTGTTCCATGTCCATTTCAACTACTAGCTCTTTCCGTAGGTAACACGCCGGGCAGACTTCCACAGATGAATCCATCCAACGGATTTGTCTCGGCAGGTTAGGATTAATTGTGCTGGGATGCGCAACGATCTCCCAGATTTTATTTTTGTCTCGCTTATGGTCAAAATGGGCGAGGAGAGTCTTGGCTGCCGGGGCAGTGTATTGTTCACCACACTTGCAAGTCACTCGTTGCATGACAAGAATGGCTGCAGTGCAATGCCAAGGGCTGACTTTTATTTTTGGGTCGGGCTGAGGTTTTTCTTCAGGGTGTGTGAGTTTTTTCTTCCCCTCCCGAATCGCAGCGTCAATTTCTGCCTGGGAAAGGATGTCATCGAGATCGATATCGTCAAGTAAGTTGTTCATGCTTTTGGCTCCTGGGTTAAAAATCCGGCGTCTTTTCTAATGCGTTCGCGGCAGGCTTCACAGCGATCGTGGAGAAGAAGCAAACTTTGTTCTACGTTCACTGTTGCAAAGAGGTGCTCAAGTGGAAGGTAGTCAAAGTTTGGTTGTGCAAGTGGGCTTTTATGATTCATGCCGCGGGCTGTCATTTCAAAGGCGAGGGCATCATGCCGTACTTTGTAGGCAAGCGGTTCTATTGCATTACCTGCAACACGTCCAGCGATGCTGTGCTTCTTTTCCCAATTGTGTAGGAATTTGTGTAATTCGCCGTGCTCACCAAGCAGGTGCTTGTTACACATAAGGCGCGGCGATATCATCCACATTCTCATTGGTTGGCTCCGTTGATAAGACTACATAAGCGAGCTTGCGGAAACACTCGCTTAGATTGTGCTACCAGTTGGCTCCTATATTCTATGTGCGTCTTGTGTGTTTATGTGTCTGTGAATAAAGGCATCAAGTTCCTCGATGTATTCACAGAGATTAATCACTGCATGAGCAAGATCGAGGGTATCCGCATGAATCGGCTTTTTTGTTATAATCCACCGCACATACTCTTTAATTTCTTTTGGCGTCTCTGTTTGCATGGCTGCAGTCTCCTGTTGTTAAAGGTCAATGTCAAAGGCAGGCGGGCGGCGTGATTGATATTCCCGCTCTTTACCCCAATAGTAGTGATTATGATCAGGTTTGTTTACTACATGATTTGGGTATTTGTCTTGCATTGTTCCGTGGGAGGGACCGTACATCATTTTTCCACTGCGGACTTTTTTTGCGTATTTTGATTCACGCTTGGCTTCAGACATGATAGGCTCCTTTGTTGGTTGGGGCCGGATGGTTCCCCGATTGTCCCCGCCATGGTGCCATAATTCGCGGGGGAAGTCAAACCCTCGGGGCATGACCCATTTGACTCCCATTTTACCGCAAATGACCGCAAATGACTGGCAATTGTCTCGCATATGTCGCGCAAATGACCCCAAATACGCCAAATGACATGAGGGCGCTCTCGGGTCATGTGAAAAACGGGCCATACCGAGGCTTCTTATGTTCCTTCTCTCGTTTCTGAATTTTCTTAAAAAAAAAAAAAAAAATATATAATAAACTGAGAAAAAAAGAAGAGCCGACCGAACACTGCGGTATGGCCTTTTCCAATAGAAAAGTCTTGACCGGAGACTGTATGGCTCAAATTCCAAATGGGTTGAAAGCGGTCAACTGTCATTTGCGGTATTTGCGGACATTTGCCGGACATTTGCCAGAAATATGCGCGACATTTGGTGAGTAATGCGGGACATTTGCGGTAAATGCCACCAGACCGCCTGTCGTGGCGTGTGGGCGGCTTTCGGGATTTTGCGGTATGGGTGTATTGCCGTTGTGCCGTTCGCCGATTGCGTCCCGGCATCCGTGGTTCCTGTATATAAAGAAAGGGGGCATTTCTGCCCCCGTTGGTTGCGTCCCGGCATCCGTGGCCTTAGTCGATATCAACTTCGAAGGAGTCACCCTTCATCACATCTACGCGGGCTTGAGCGCGTTCGGTGATCATAGGCCAATTTTTCTCGAAGGCGGCGGTGATTACTGCCTCGTCTACTGCGGCAACTGGAACACCCTTGCCCCGTGCGATTTGCAAGGCCAGAAGTTCTTTAAATGCCTCTTCCGGCTTTGTCGCGGCTTTCTTCGCATCACCGGCTTTAAAGCCACCAGCTTTGAGAAAGTCCTCAACTACGTTGCGAATTTCACGGGCGAGGGGGCTAATCCGCGATACACCACCGGCACGGCTTCCGAGGTTGCCATCTTTGGCCTTTGCCAGCCATTCTTGAACCGTGGTTTCACGGTCTTTGCCCTGATTCACTGCACCATTTACGGCATCGTTGAAAATCCGCTTGCCGTAATCGAAAATCCGCAAGAGGGTTTCTTCCGGCAGGTCTTCGATTTTCGTGGCGTAGCTCATACCACCGGTTGCGAATGCGACCTCGGTGACGCCTTGTGCAATCAGTGCGTCTTTGATTGTGATTTGCTTTGACATAATGTTGGCTCCTTTAAAACCCTCGCACCAATTGCGGGGGATATGGTGATTATATATGCTTCCAGCGGAATGTCAAGCCCGGGGCAATACCAAAGCCCCAAAAGTTTTTTATTCCACATAAGAAAAGCTAATGTTCTTCTTCCATCCCGCCTGACCCCCACCCACCCCCCTGGGAACCACCCCGTATCCGCCGGAGTACCCTTCCGCCAAACTGCAGCACCTGAACGAAAGGGCAATACCGGGGCAACACCCGCCCCCGATTCCGGCGCCTGCCCGATTGACACGCCCGGCTCACTACCATATACTTAGGCTACATTCAGCACAAACGGCCCTGCCGCTATGCCAGCACTTGCAACACAGACACTCTATGCCGAAATCGGTCGGGCACTTTCCGCCGAGGATAAAGCTCTCGCTGCAACTTCATCAGTTGGGTCAACCACTCCGCACTTAAAACGTATTCGAGCTGTTCATCATGCCGCGGCACGGTTGATTGCTACAGGTATGAAAGATGCGGAAGTTTCTATGAACGTGGGACTTTGTGTATCTCGTCTGTCCATTCTCAAAAATGATCCAGCATTTCAAGATCTCATCACACACTATGAGACTGCTGAGAAAGAACGATTCGCAGTTGTGCAAGATCGCATGGCAATGCTGGGTATGGTAGCGGCGGAGGAACTCAACGATCGAATCATTGATTCCCCAGAAGAACTCACAACCAAAGACCTTACCGAGATCATGAAGGTATCTCTTGACCGCGGTGGATACGCCCCTGTCACTAAGAGTGAGAAGAAGCATGTACATATTCTCGACTCTGAGCAATTGACTAAAATAAAGGAATCTGTTCATGCCGAAAGTTCAGGTCAAGTCTTCGAACGGCGTCCCGCGAAAACCTTGCCGGCGAGTGCAGGGAGTGTTCAAAACGATACTGACTCCTCAAGGCCCGTGGCCGGAACCAAAACGTCTCAAGGGCTCACGCTCGAAGGGCTTGACCTATGAGAAAAAGCTTGGAAAGCACCTTACTCGCCTAGTGGAGTCGGGTGCTATAGCAGGGAAGCTTTTTTCAAAACACTGGATTTGGTTTGAAGATGAGAATGGAACTGGATGGGCGCAGCCGGATTTCTTCATAGTACAAGATTCCGCGGTGCTTATCTTCGAGGCAAAACTCACACAGACAGATGCTGCAAAGGAACAACTTGAACTTCTCTACCGACCACTGCTTGAGTTCACCTTCAAGCGTCCAGCGATTACAATTCAAGTTTGTAAGAATCTTGTCCACAAAGATTCAACGCTTATTCGTAATTTTGCAGAATTGAAAAACAAAGCAACACTTCACTGGTTAGGAGGATAACCCGATGGGCGCTGTACATGTAGAGAAAGAGCATTATATTCTTCGTAATGCTATTCGCCAGAAATTCATCATGAAGCTTGAAGGTAAGACCATCGACAAGCCACTTGAATTTGTACAGTCCGAGGAAGGTCAAAAGCTTCTGAAAGAAGCACAAAATGAAGCTGAAACATTTTTCGGGTACACGCTTGCAGAGGCAAAGGAAGAAGGTCTGATTGAAGATCTTGCCCACGAGATCAAGTGGAAGTCTAAGAAAACCGGGGAAGATGAAATGACTGATTGCTCCCCCGAATCTATCATGTAGGAAAATATCATGATTGAACGCTGCCCGTTTGCTGTTGTTGATTATCTTCCTGAATGGTGTTTCGGGAAAGAACTGCGGATGCAGGAGGGAGTTCTTCTTCATCATACATCTGCAGTTGGCGTTGACCCCTCCCGTCCGTATGACTATGGACTCATCCGAGGTATTTACGAGAAGTACAAAGTCTCTGCCCATTTTCAAATAGGTCGTGAAGGGCAACTTTATCAGCTTGTTTCTCTCACGCATGAAGCGTGGCATGCAGGTCGGAGTATTTTCAAAGAACGTGAATACTGCAATAAGTTCATGTTTGGTATAGAACTGGAAGCTACGCCGGATGCTGAATTTCCTCTTGCGCAATATGCAATGGCTGCTAAGGTTATAAATTGGTTGCAAGATACTTTCACTTTCGGTGACGATATGATTGGTACGCATCGTGTTGTACGTAAAGCCTGGAATGATAAATATCCTACACGACAAGCTCCAGCAAAATTTGACCCGAATAGTAATTTTTCCATGAGAAAGTTACTTCAGGTTAAGACAAATCCAACCTACATAGTATGAGGTGAATAATGAGTTTTATCGACACAATTCTTGGAAATACTGCCGCGCAACCAATTGAAGCTATTGGTAATGCTTTTGATAAGCTTTTCACCAGTGATGAAGAACGAATGCAAGCGCAAGCAGTGCTGGAAAAGCTACGGCAGCACCCTGGTGAACTTCAAGTAGAACTGAACAAAATTGAAGCGGGACATCGTTCAATTTTTGTTGCTGGTTGGCGTCCAGCACTTGGTTGGATTTGTGCAATTGGTTTGGCTTTTCCTTTTGTAATCAATCCCATCATTCAATGGGCTACTTCTAGCGCTGGCCCACAATTGCCTCTTGACCATCTCACTGAACTTGTTTACGCAATGCTTGGTTTGGCCGGTATGCGTACAGTTGAGAAAGCAAAAGGTAAATCAAAATAACTTCGGTATTGACTTTTACAGGAGAAAAGTATGGCTATCCAGTCTTCACCACAACAGCAAAGTCTTATCGCGCAGGCCTTAGGTCAAATGGCACTTAATCCAGCAGCCACTGGAGCGGTTGCTCCACAAGGTATGCCTTTTGCTGCAGGGATGCCTGGACAACTTCCGATAGTGCCACAACTGATTGCACAAAGCCTTCAGCAGGATGCGCCGCCGGTTAATCCTTCTCAGCAGCAACCGCAAAATCCAAATTCTGCAGATCCGCTTGCTGGTTCAGGTTCCATGCTGGATTATCTTCGCGCACTTCGTATTTGGAAAGAAAATGGTATGCAAGGGCCTCAACCGCAAATGGGGCAACCACAACAACCTGCTCAACCAGTCCAAGGCATTTAAATCATGTCTCAAATTTCTCAACAGGAACGGCAAGAACTTGCATCGCGGGGTTTTAAGAATCCTGCGTGGTTCTGTCGTTTCTTTCTTGAGAAATGGTTTCCACAAACTATGCCGTGGGTGCATTATGGAATAATTGCTATTCTCACCCGCCGGACAGATTTTCTCCTCGACTTTGGTTTCACTGTCAATGGTCTTCAGGAGAAATACAATGAAGCTTGGCTTGAGAAAATAATCAAGAACTTTGTTTGGAAAGCAGATCCGAATGACCCTGATTGTCCTGAACAACCTGTGTTCATTGCAAAGAGAGATGAGAACGGTAAAGTGCTTTCCGTCGACCTTGTTGTTGGAAAGTATACTCTTATCATGATGCCTCGTGGGTTTTCAAAAACAACTCTCCTCAATGCAATTAATATCTGGTTCAGTGTTTATCAAGAATGTAAATTCCCAGTATATATCTCAAAAACTGGACGTCATGCTTCTAAGCAACTTTCTTCTATCACAAAGCAACTTACCACAAATGCGCTGCTTCTTGAGATCTTTGGTAATCTCAAGCCGCCACAACGTAATGAGGAAGGTTTCAAGTGGTCTGAATCCGACGGTTTTATACAGATGTCTAATGGTATTTCTGTCATGGCGGTTGGTACTGGTGGACAAATCCGCGGTTCACTAACAGATGCACAACGCCCAGATCGATTGAATATCGACGACATTGAAGACACAGAGAATACAAAAACTGATGAGCGCCGAAAAGATACCCGTCAGTGGTTCTTCTCTGACGTACTTCCTTCTCTTCCTGAACTTGATCCAAAAGCAACAGCAACAATGCTTTGTAACCTTGTTCATTCCGATTCCCTCGGCACTCACCTTATGGTTGACCCTTCATGGACTGTGATTAAATTCGGCCCTCTGGATAGAGATGGTGATCCCCTTTGGCCTGAACTTATGGATGAGGAAAAACTTGAAGCTAAGAAGCAAAGTTATGCTCTTCAAGGGGAACTTGCTACATTTTATCTCGAGTACTTTAATGAAATTCGCCATTTTGAGGAATCAAAGTTTCATCCAAATTTCTTTATCTACATACCGATTCTTCCTTCAGACTTGGTACGCAAAGCTATTGTCCTTGACCCGGCAATTTCTGAAGACCCAAAATCAGACTATGCATCAATTGCTGTTGTAGGAATAAAACGTACAGGTGGTATTCACATTTGTGATACCTGGGGCCGAGTGCAAGCTTCCCCCGCAGATCAACTGGATATGTATTTCGAGCTTCTCCGTAAATGGCAAATGACATATGCTGATCGCTTTGGTGTGGAGACTATTGCTTTCCAGGCATCTCTTGTACAGCCAATGCAAGAACGAATGTTCAGGGAAAAATTCTATTTCGAGATAACTCGCATTACTCATGGAAACACCGCAAAGATTCCGCGAGTAGAAGGTGTTCTTCAACCACGCTACGCTAACGGCTTCATCACTCATCAACGGAAGTTTCCTGAACTTGAGACACAACTTCTTGATTGGCCTAAAGGTAAAAAAGACTTTCCTGATGCAGCAGCAATGGCACTTTCTCTTCTCGGCGAAGATGTAATGCTTATACCTGGTCTTGCTTCTGGGAAAAAACTTTCAGACGATCAATACAAATCACTTGAAGATGAATTTGCTGGAGATTGGAGACAATATTAATGGCTGAGAAAAATTCTTTTTCCGCGGAAGAAGTTGAGCACCTTATTGAAAATGCTCGGAATCAGGTGAAGCTTGAAATGCTTGAAACGGCGTTTCAAAATTTCAGTGAAGTTAATTATAAAACCCAGGCAGAGATATTTGCGAAACTTGATCAGCTTCTGAAAGATCAACATATCCGCTCTGAGGAAGTATCGAAACTCGCCCAAGTGCTACGGGAAGAAATGCGGGAGGATTTTGTTTCTAAGGAAGAGTTCTCTTCCATGAAACGTTCTGTTGTGTGGGCTGTTGGAATTATTGTTTCAATCGGTAGTCTTATCTCCTGGGGGCTTACAGTTCTTGTCATGGTATCAAAACTTAATGGTGGTCAATAATGGCTAAGAAGACACAAAAAGCAGTAAACTATCGTGAAGGTACACCGGAAGGTTCTTGTGCTGCTTGTGTGAATTTTGTTGATCCTGAATCATGCACTCAAGTTCAGGGGACAATTGGCGCGGGCGGTCTTTGTGACCTCTTCACGCCACCCCAACAAACTGATACTGCTAGTCTTGAACAAATGCTATTTGGTGGAGGGATGCCTCAATGACAGATGATAAAGATACTGCCGGATTGGGGCAGGAAGCACAAACAGAGTGGAAAGGTAATGCTCAGGCAAATCTTTCTCCGATTGAACGCCTTGCTCCGAATAGTGATCTCCATAAAAAAGTTCTTGATTACCTAATCAAGCGGCTTGAAATGTCTGAAAAAGCTATGACGACATTTTATCCTCGTTGGCAGGTGAATGAGAAAAAATATCAGGCCTATATCAATCTTCCGAATTGGGAGCAAGAACTAAAGAATCTTAACGATTCCGGTTCTCCGGCGAAAGTTGTCAGCATTACTGTGCCTTATTCTTTTGCGACAATCTCCACTATTGTCACTTATCTCATGCAAACTTTCACCGGACGGAAGCCAATGTTTCAAATTGGTTCCTATAAAGGGGAAACCGCGGATAGTTCTCAGACCATGGAAATCGCTTTGCAATACCAAGCTGACCATACACGTCTTATCAAACATCTGTTTCAATTTTTCCAGGATGGTGAAATGTATGGTGTTGGTATTCTCAAGACAAAATGGCGAAGGGAGACTAGCAAACGTACTGTTTGGCGGCAAGGCACTATTTCCAAAATGTTCAATCATGTATTTCAGGGAAAAGCTACAAAGGTGAAAGAAGAACGGGTTACTTATGCAGGTAATGAAGTTACCTCTGTTGATCCTTATATGTTTTTCCCAGATCCGCGTGTTCCTATGACTGAAGTCAATCGTCGTGGGGAGTTTGTCTTCTGGCGCATTTATGATGGTAAGCATACACTGAAGCGTGAAGAAGCTAATGGTGTCTTCAAGTGGATTGATGAAGCGGCTACTAAACTTCCAGTGAATATTTATTCTGGAAATGATTCAAATCGGCAGTTAAATAGTCAAGGTACTTCTACACCTTATTCGTACTATCGTCAAGCAGGCATTAAAGACTTCTATCAAATCGACCAAGGTTCTGTTGAAATTATTCCTGCGGAGCTTGGTCTTGGGGAAAGTAAACGGCCTGAGAAGTGGTTGTTTACGATTCTCAACAAGAGTCAAATTATTGGCGCTGCTCCTCTTGACGTAGATCACGGGATGCACCCGGTTGCCGTTAGTGAACCTTATACACAGGGTTATGGTTTCGGCAATCTTGGTATGATGGATTATCTTGCCCCAATGCAGGATACCCTTAGCTGGTTCATCAATTCACATATTGACAATGTTCGCACGACACTTAACAATATGCTCATTGTCGATCCCTCAATGATTGAAATGCAGGATTTAAAAACGCCGGGCGCTGGAAAAATCATCCGACTTAAGGAAGCCTTCTATGGTCGGGATGTTCGTAGTGCACTTTCACAACTTCAGATTGCCGATGTAACACGCGGCCATATCAGTGATTTTGAAAACCTCATGCGTCTTGGTGATGCAATGAGTTCTGTCACTGATAACCTTCGCGGACTTTCGGATTCCGGCTCACGTAAAACTGCAACTGAAGTTCGAACTTCAGGGGAAGCTGCCGCAAGCCGTCTTGCAGCACATGCACGTTTGTATTCCGCGCAGGGAATCATCGATCTCACTGAACAGATGGCAATTAACACGCAGCAGAATCTTGATGAAGAATTCTATGTTCATGTACTTGGGGATCGAATGCAAAAGAATCCTCTGGTTGTTCGTCCGGAACAACTCAGTGGTGATTTTTACTATCCGGTTCATGATGGAACACTTCCGCTGGATAAAGTTGCTCTTCTTGACGTGTGGAAAGAAATCTTCATGGGAATTGCTAATGACCAAGAACTTCGTCAACAATTCTCTGTTGTTAAAATCTTTGAACATATTGCTGAACTTGGAGGTGCAAGAAACATAGATCAATTCAAGATAAATCTCACACCGGCATCTACTGAAGCTATCGATCAGCAAGCACAAGCTGGAAATCTTGTTCCGATTCAAGGTGGCCCGACTTCCGGTGCTCCAATAGGGAGTATGTAAAATGCTTCAGAAAATTAAAGAATCAGGAGTTTTTTCTGTAGAAGATGTAAAAGAGCTTAGGGTCTTGCTCAGTAACAAGTCCTTGCAACGGGTGTTGAATAAAATCTTGCTTTTTGCTGATATGCAGGATAAACTTTCAACATACGCCCTAGAAGGGCAAGAGGGACTGGCAAAGGCGCTGAAGGCTCAAGGTGTAGTTCAGGGACTCAAGCAGGCCGTGACTACAATAATTGAGGCAAGTCAAGAAGAGGTAAAAGACAATGGCTGACGCAGCACAAGCAATTGAAACAACTGTAACTGAAGGCGCAGAACAGTCCCAGGAACAACAACCGGCCGGCGAACAACAACCGGCTGGTGATGAAACTCTTGACATGGATACTATTACTTCCATGCTTGAGTTTGACGCATTTGCGGTGAAGCCGGAAGAAGCTGGTGAAACTGCAACTACAACGGAAGGTGAAGCTTCGACTTCGGCTGCCGGACAAAGTTCCGAGAACCCCGAACAGACTGATGAAGTAACCACTTCCACCGAGACACTTCAAGTGTCGCCAGAAGTGCAAGAGTTGATGAGGCAATTGGCTGATGCCAATACGCAACTTCAACAAATGCAGCAACAACAGCAAACACAGACACAGCAGCAACAACAGCAGCAACAATCACAGCAAACGCAAGATCCATACGCGCAACATATTCCTGAGTATTCATATGAGTTGCCAGAACAACTTATCGGCCTCATTGAATCTGAAGATGCTGCTGAGCGTGTGCAGGGTATTAAATACTTGGCCCAAGGTATCTCCCGGAATGTTCACCGGCAAATGCTGGAACAAATGGGAAACATGATGGCCGCGTATGTTCCTCAACAACTGGAGCAACACTCACAGTTGCAAGAGTTGCGTAATGAAATTCGCAAGGATTTCTACGGGACATACAAAGAATTTGATACTCCTGACATTCATGAGATTGTTAAAGTCATAACTCCCCAAGTAATGCAGGAGAAAAATATGACTGAATGGTCTCCCGAATTGCGTGATGCTATTGCGGCCCGTGTACGTGCTTTGCTTAAGATGCCGGCGACACAGCAGCAGCAACAAACGCAGCAGCAACAAGTCCCAATCCTGGATCAAGGATCACGAGGGCCGACTGCTTCTGTAAATGACATCATGGCTACTTTGTTTTAAGGAGATTAATCTATGGCTATTCAAGGACTTCGCGATACCAGTAACTTTGTTACTGATCAACGCCCGAAAAATTGGCGAGAAGGTATTATGCTTTTGTACCCGAATGGTACATTCCCGCTGTTCGCTCTTACCTCCCTGATGAAATCCCGGACTGTTGATGATCCGGAATTCTCTTGGTGGGAAAAGTCAATGAACAATCGTCGATTGGCGCTGACAACTGCGCTAACTTCAACTGCAACCACTGCAGCCTGTACCGGTGGTGGTGCATTTGGTTACAAAGAAGGTGACCTGTTCTATGTTGCCAATTCCGGCGAGATTGTTCGTGTATCTGCAGACCCCGCGGCTGATACCGCAATTTCAATCACTCGTGGTTATTCCGGCACAACTGCAGCTGCCGTTACTATCACCAACGATAGTGTCAACCCGGATTTGATCTACATCGGTTCTGCCTATGAAGAAGGTTCTCTGGCTCCTACCGGCGTTGGTTATGATCCGACTAAACAATACAACTACACCCAGATCTTCCGTGATACTCTGGAAGCCACCCGTACCGCAATGAAAACCCGCCTGCGTACTGGTGATTCCATCAAAGAGGCAAAACGTGAATGTCTGGAAATACACTCCGGCGGTATCGAACGTGCCTTCTGGTTCGGTAAACGGAATGAAACGACTCTGAATGGTAAACCGCTGCGCACCACTGGTGGCGTTCTGAGTCAAATTCCGACTGCCAACGTTCTGACGCCTGCTGCCGCGGCCACCGGCATTACTATGCTGGAAGTTGAAACCATGATGGAACAGATCTTCCGTGTGGGTTCTTCTGAAAAAATGGTATTCGCTGGTAACCTGTTCATGTTGGGAATTCAGCAGGCCATTCGCAAAAACACGGCCTACCAATTTACCTCCGGCCTGAAAGAGTACGGGATGAATGTCACTCGTCTTGTCAGCCCGTTCGGTGAACTGGTGATGAAGACTCACCCGCAATTCAACCAAATGCCTGGCGGTACTTCCGGTTCCACTCCCGGTGCCTACTATGGTGTCAACTCCTGGGGCTTTGTTCTCGA
>JBNKDO010000010.1:0-220647 GCA_050288305.1 Desulfocapsaceae bacterium
TCGAGTCGGGTACCGCTCAGCTCGGCCATTGTCGAGTCCGCGCAGCGGAGTCGACAACCATTTATTATCAGGTCATTTTGCCTTGATAAGTTGCAATGTTTTAAAGTATCAAGTAAATTTACTCCTAACAAAATACCCCGAGGAGGTGATGCGTGTCAAGCAGGAATGAAAAAAAATTACTGGACCAGGTAAGGGAAGTAATGCGGCTGAAACATTACTCTATCCACACTGAGCGATCTTATTGTGATTGGATCAAGCGATTTGTATTTTTTCACAAGATGAAATCGCATGACGATCTTGCTGGCGGAGAGCAGAAGATCGAGCAATTTTTAACCCACCTTGCAATAGAAAAAAATATTGCACCCGCTACCCAGAACCAAGCAATGAACGCTTTAGTGTTTCTGTATAAAAAAGTTTTGAAAACCACTCTTGATCAGGAAATCAATGCTGTCCGGGCTCCTCAAAAAATAAATATTCCTGTTGTTCTGTCTCGCGTTGAGGTCAAGCAGATACTAGATACGATGGCGGGCACTCCACAGTTGATTGTGAAAATATTGTATGGGTGCGGATTACGGGTCATGGAGGGCGTCAGGCTACGTGTCCAGGATATTGATTACAACAGGAAGCAAATCTCTGTTCGATCCGGAAAAGGAGCGAAGGACAGATTTTCTACTTTTCCTGGTACCATCATACCTCTTTTGGAAAATCATATATCAAAGATCAAAATTCTACATGAGCAGGACCTGGAAAAGGGGTATGGCCGTGTTTATTTGCCATATGCACTTGCTCGCAAGTATCCCAATGCCGAAAAAGAGTTTAACTGGCAGTATGTTTTTCCTTCCAGGAATTTGTCTGTTGATCCGCGGAGTGGTATCACACGAAGGCACCACGTAGATCCCAGCGTGGTCAACAAAGCGATTAAAGCGGCAACCAAAAAACTCGGGATACGAAAGAAAGTCTCCGCACATACGTTCAGACACAGTTTCGCAACTCATCTTTTGGAGCGGGGCACCGATATTCGCACTATTCAGGGATTACTTGGCCATAAGGATCTGTCCACGACAATGATCTACACCCATGTTGTACAGCGAGGAGGGTATGGTGTACTGAGTCCGCTTGATGATTTATAATACATGTTGGTGTATTGAGAGATGCAATTCTCATGGCCACTTCAAGGCAGATGTTTGTAGAACTATTTAAGCTGTTGATCTTCGTCGGTTGTCATAGAAGACATTTTTTCCAGCCTTTCCTCATAGGACCTCAGTGCCTCCCACCAGATGTGATACTCACTAACAATGGGAGAGAAACCTTTACGTGACATTTGATAACTCCTTTGGTGATACTCGCTGAACTCTACTTCTGTCTAACCCCAACTCTTCTAAGGCACCACGATACTTTTTCAATGGCATGCTATAAGCTGGTGCAATCATATAATGTTCCTCATGCCCAGGCCTTTGGTCTTTGACAAGTGAACGCTCAGTCGGGAGGATAGCCCCTTTTCGAATACGCCACACCTTTTTTCCAGGCTACATCATTATTTTTGTCAAATGATCAAAAGCCGAGAAGTTATTGCCATTTGCGATCATTCGGTCAATTCCGTCTCGAGAAATAATAATTACATCAACTCTCGCTTTTTCTTCTGTGAATGTCGGCCTAGTTGCATTGCCCATACGATACAAATCCTTCGTAAACTCAGCTGCATCCATGATGAATAAAACCTCTTTCGCAATCATGTCTCGCCTCCTTTTTCCCTAACGTGCATATTGTATTGCCTCTTGTGTTGTCGTGTAATTCATTTTTTTGCTATGAAAAAAATGGTTAAATTATTTTTTTCCGGTGTCAATGTACTTACGGTGGAAGTACAGGAAGCAATCTGCCGATTTTTTATTTGCCTATTACGGATTTATTCACCATTATTGGGAAAGAATGATGACATTGAGTAATGGCATAAAGGTAAGATCCCAAAAAAAAATCATAAATAAGTACTAATTATGGAGTGGAACGAAACGCATGGTTGAAAGTGGTATTGAAGGACAGAGGATTGCAAGCGGTATAGACTCGGACGCTTTACGGGTAAACCTGCAGGAAACAGCAGGTGAAGTGGTTATTGCCAGAGAGCTGCAGCCACTTCTTGATATTGTCAGCAGGTTCAAGGGAATCCATTCAAGTCTGGAGAGTCTGCTTTATGAGATCTGCCATCCGTTTCGTAACTGGAGCCTTATCATACCTCTGTTTCGCAGTTTTGTGCTACGCAACAGTAGTCATTTCATTCGTCATGAAGGCGGGCCGCAGGCCGTGCGGCTCTTGGCACAGATCTTTTTCGAGGCTATCAAGGACTCGGAGAAAAACAGTACCCTTCTTGCCCAGATAATCGAAGCCAAGCTGGCCTGGATCGAGAAGCTCATTCAGCTCTCTGACGGAGAGGCACTTCTTCGCTATGAGTCGGTTCTGCATGAGCTTTTTGAAAAGATGCGCAGTCTTGAAGATGGCGAGAGTCCGGTTATGCTTCATATTGTTCAGGGTCAGCATCCCATGAAGCGGTTGGCAACTCTTCTCTATCAGATCGTAGGTAAGGAAGGAATTACCTTTGATTTTCAGCCTCTTGCAGCGTTGATGCGAACCGTGCTCCTTAAAAATTATGGCTACTGGCTGGGGGAAGTTGATCCCATGCACTGGTTCTTGGAACGTAGCGGTATCGCGGAGGGGGATTTTCAATCTGCTGAACTGTTCAGCTCGATTAGCCACAAAGCCATAGAAAAATACAAGGTCCAGCTGGAGGCAATTGATATTGACAGTGATGCAGCCAGAGGACTGGAGGAGATGCTGGCGCTGCCCGCGCATGTAGATATTGTCCGCTTTTATAAATATATTCCCACGAGTTTGGCCGAGTGTGCCGAAAATGAAGAGGTCCCTCAACGACATGAGAATGGAACCGAGGCGATTGCTGAGAACTGGAAGCTGCTTTTCCTGTTCAAGATCATGGACACCGAGGGGCTCTATCTCATCCATGAGGAATCGCTTCGGGAAATCAATCGCAGTCTGGTCCAGCTTATTCGCCAACAGAGCTTTGAAGAGATTGAAGAATTTCTTCTCACCACTTTCAAACTCCTGAAAGCTAATGTCAGTAAATATCCGCACACTTCATTGCAATGCATCCAGGTGCTCGGTGGCGAGGTTTTTAACCGGGGAAACAGCAGGATGGTGGAGGCCTTCCTGTTCAGTGTAGTGCATTTTGGTTTTCAGTATGCCAATGTCATCGGTGTTGATGAAGATTGGCAGCCTCTTATCAATCCGGCCCATCTTGGCAATATCAGGGTCTGGCTCAAGCTTATTGAACAGGAACCCAAATGGTGTTCGACACTGTTTTCAGCACTCATCATCAATCTCAAACTTACCGGCACCTGCGTTAAGGACACAGATCTTTTTCAACGTGATATCACCGAATTGCTCAATCATCCAATTGAGCCAATTTATAATCTGGCAAAACAGTTCACCAAACTTATGCCGGTTTTTTTCAATGAGATCGGTGCAGAGGGCGAGCTTCGTGATGTCTCCACCGAGCTTGATGAGCTGCATAAACGCAAGGATGTACTCATTCATTTTTTGCGAAAACAGAGCCATGTGGAGAGCTCGAATCTGATTGTCAATTTCATCAGGGCAATCTTCGTCTTCTGGAAAACCGGGGACCGTGAAGAACTCAGGCCATTTTTGCCGGAAGAGGTGTTCAATCAGGTCAGAGTCTCTGGAAAATTCTTTGACGAGCAGCATGTCCTGGCAACTCGAATTACGGCAAAATTCGATGTCTGGAGCATGGGTGATATTCTCGATCTGGACAGTACAAAATGCAAAGAATTTCTTGATGAACAGGGTGATATTTCCGAGCCGGAAAGACGACGTTTCGAGCTGCTTGTTCATATGTACAAGCTGCTTGATAAAAAGTACAACCTCGGTTTTCAGGAGTTGCGCTCAGAGTTGCAGCAGGCTGCAAAAGACGGTATTGAAGGAATGGATGGTCTCCTAAATGATATCGAAAGCCGGGATACCGTGCATGGCCTGCGTGCGCTGTTGCTTCGTCTTGAAATCCTCAAAAAAATAATCCTTTCCGAGGAACGCTTTGAGGCACAGGAAGATATTTATTATAAGCGCCATATCGCAGTTGACATTCCTTCGGTCTATGGCCGCTATCGAGAACGAAAGTTTGACAGTCTCAGCCTTACCTTCCGCCTTGAAAACCTTGCCAATATATATCTCGAAAACCTGGCAGATACGGTTAACCTCAGCTTTATTACCCAGGCGACCCTGTATCGGGTTGTCACCTGTCTTGATCTTTATCTGCGTGCTCTGCGCATTGACGGGATCACCTCTCGTCGTTTGGAGATTTATCTTTCACTGCTGAAGAACTCGCTGAAGGTCAGACGTTTTTCGTATACCCAGTATCTTGATATTTTCCGGGGTATGGCAGAGGGTGTCAAGGATATCATCTATGCCTTTTATACCAATATTCACCAGAACAATCTTTCCATCATCATTCCACAGATTGGTGCACACGATCTGCTGACCAGGTATTCGCCATTGTTTGACCCGGATGATAAGGCCTACACCATGCATAGGCTTTCCGAGGCATTCTTTCGTGATCTGATCGCCTCTACCTTCGGATTACAGCATCTCGATAATTTTATTGTGCGTATTCTCCAGACCCTGGAAAATCAAAAAGATATTCTCGATAAAGAAGGTATTGATCTGCTTATGACCTATAACCCGGAGAAAGCCATTTCTTCGTTATACACGGTCAATCCCTATACCAACAACCTCATTCATCTCGGTAATAAGGGGTTTAATCTGCTGAACCTGGTCAACGATAAAAAACCGGTTCCCGCTGCTTTTGTCATTACCACGGAGGTGTTTCGTTGTCGTGACGTGGTTTTCGGCTTCTCCCGGGCGCGGGAAGAGTTTATGCAGAGAGTGCGGGCCGCGCTCAATGAAATTGAGCAGCGAACAGGCAAAAAATACGGCTCGCCCGATAAACCGCTTTTGCTCTCAGTGCGTAGCGGCGGGGCGATATCAATGCCAGGTATGATGGCAACCATTCACAATGTTGGTTTCAATGAGGAATTGATCGACGAACATGTGCGCGAGCATGGCAACGCCTATTTGTGCTGGGACAACTACAGAAGATTTGTGCAGTCCTGGGCCATGATTTCAGGAATGAATCGTGAGGATTTTCAGGAGCTTATGAACGGTGCCAAGGCAAAGCACAAGGTCAAGTTGAAACGAGAATTTTCACCCGAGCAGATGAAAGATCTTGCCCTGACCTATCAGAAGCTGGTGCGCAAGAGAGGATATGGAATTCCCGAAGATCCCTGGCTTCAGTTGGTTGGAGCCATTGAACGGGTTCTGGATTCCTGGGAAACGAGAAAAGCCAGTGATTATCGGAAAGTTATGGATGTCTCCAATTCCTGGGGAACGGCGGTTATCGTTCAGGAGATGGTGTTTGGTAATCGATCCGAATCGGCTGGCTCCGGCGTGCTGTTTACCTCGCATCCGTACCGCAAGGTTCAACGCGTTGCCCTGTGGGGAGACTATGCCTATGGCGATCAGGGTGAGGATATCGTCTCCGGCCTGGTTACCAGCTGTGCCATTTCAGTTGAGCAGGCAGAGCTGGATGGACGCGCCATAGATGAAACCTTGGAGATGAGGTTTCCTCAAATATATCAGGAGCTTCTTCTTATCGCCAGGGAGCTTGTCTATGAAAAGCGCTGGAATCCGCAGGAGATCGAGTTCACCTTTGAAGGCCCGTCGCCGCAGGAGCTCTATCTCCTGCAGACCCGCGATATGATCACGATTAAGAAAAAAGAGCGACTTAATGTCTTTATAGAATCCGAGAATTTTGGCAAACACCTTCTTGGCAAGGGGGTTGGCGTTTCCGGATCGGCTCTTTCCGGAAGAGCAGTGTTCTCGGAAGAAAATATTCGTGAATTGCGCCAGGCAGATCCTGGCAGTCGCCTTATTCTCTTCAGGCAGGATACGGTTCCGGAGGATGTGAAAATTATTAATATGGCCGACGGTTTGATCACTTCACGCGGTGGTCAGACATCCCATGCTTCGGTGGTTGCCGTTCGCTTGGAAAAAACCTGCGTAGTTGGTTGTAAGCACCTCCAGGTGTATGAAACCGGCCAGTATTGTGAAATAGGCGGTAAACGTATCCGTTTTGGAGATCCGGTGGCTATCGATGGACGACATGGCCTGCTTCTTCAGGGCAACCATGAGATTCAGGAGGAGATGCATATCCTGCCGATTTAAAAACTCTGGAGTTCTGACGACTTAGGCTGTCCCAACTCCTGAAAGAGTAAGGTGGTATCTTTTTTATAAGCTTGAAACTGGGTGATATGCCTAAAAGGCCTACCTGTGTTCAGGGACCCCAAGAGCCTTTAAGATATAGGCCAGGGGGCAGAATTTGGTAATGCCAAATTGGAAAAGATTCAAGCCGACAAAAGCCGTGAAGAAAAGCCAGTATGTGCTGTGGAAGATTGGGCTTGCCGGAACACCGAGAAGAAGACTAATAAGAATAAAAGAGCCAGCAAGAGTGTGTATCCAGTCGGTAACGATCATGGTCAGCCTTTTTATTTATCGAAGTCGGGACAGAAGAGTTTCTGCATACTCATTATCAGGTCGAGAATACGTTTGTCGGTAATACGATTATAGATAAAATTTGCATCTTTCCTGAAATCGATGATACCCTGATTCCTAAGGATATTAAGATGTTGAGAGACGTTGGCATTGGTCGTCTCGACCTCGTTGCGGATATCACCCACCGACAGCTCTTTATCCTGTAGTAAACAAAGAATCTTGAGTCGTATAGGATGAGACATCGACTTTAAGATCTTGGCGACGGCATTAATCTGTTCGTCTTTCATATTGCACCTTTAGGTTTATTTTAGCGATCAGTTTAATACTCCAAATGATTTTGTAAAGAGTTTTTTGCAGTATTACGACACAAAATGGTGGTCAGGAGGTGCGTCAGGGTGATAAGCTGATCCTGAAGAGAAGAGATATCTTTTTGGCCAAACTCTTCGTTGTACCTAAGAATTTTATCCGTGTAATATCAGCTGTATGTAAGGGGTGAAATTTTTCGCATGCATTGATTTTGGACAAAAATACTCGTTTTATAGGCTCTTTTGAAGTTAAATTTTGTCGCTATCTCGTAAGCATGGTATAGGTATAGCACATATGAGGTGCAAGCGATAAATGGACTGTTTTCCTTTCCTCCCAATAGCATCAATAACAATATGCTCGGAAAAAAAGGCTTCAACGGACAAGGCTCGATACAGGGACCGCATGGTGTAGCCCCCGATGTGATTGTTGATTTCCTAAGGAAAATCATGCCGTTCAAGATTCTTGAAGAGAAAGAACTGCATGCGATAGGGAGTCACTGCCGCATCGATTTTTTCCCCAAGGGCTCACGACTTATGACCGTGGATGAGACGGTGATAAACCATCTCTACCTTATTCAGCGCGGCGGGGTAAAAGCGTTCCTCATTGACGCCAAAGGCGAAGAGGTGCTCAAGGATTACCGTGGAGAGGGCGCCTATGTCGGTGCCCTGGGGATAATAAGGGGAACCCGGGCAAATCTTAATATTGAGACAATCGAAGACACCTTCTGCTTTCTGCTGCCACGTGAGGTCTTTCTTGGTCTTGTGAAAAGCAACATTGCCTTTTCTCACTTCTATCTGAGAAGCTTTTCTGATCAGGTTGTCAGTACTGCTTATAAAGAACTCAGGCATCAGAAGGTGAGCATGCGTTCATCCGAAGAACTCTATCTTTTTACCATTACAGCAGGAGACCTGGCCAAGCCGGCGCAGAAAATGCCATTGAACGCCACAATCCAAGAGGTTGCCCTTGAAATGGCCAGGTTGAGAATTGGTTCGATGCTGCTCCACGATCCCGATAATATTGATGACGTCATAGGTATTATAACGGATACCGATCTTCGTATGAAGGTCGTTGCCACCGGCCGAGATTATAATGAACCGGTTGAAAATATTATGGCGATGCCGGTGTGCAGCGTGCTTGCCGAAGAGATTTGCTTCGAGGTCCTTTTGAAAATGATGGACTCCGGCATCCGTCATCTTGCTGTTGAAAAAGGCGGGCGGATTATCGGAGTGCTTACTTCCCATGATGTTATGGTTTTACAGGGCAACTCACCGTTCTATCTGTTCAAGGAAATTATCAAACAGCGAGAGATCAAGGGTATTTATCCTATTGCTTCAAAGGTTCCGGGGATTATCCGCAGTTTGATTAGAGAGGGTGGTAAGGCGGGCAGCATTTCCAGGATGATTTCTCTGCTTAATGACCAGATAGTGCGTCAGGTTCTCACTCTGCTGGAAAAAGAAATGGGAGAGCCTCCCGTAAGCTATTGCTGGCTTTTTATGGGAAGTGAAGGGCGGCGGGAGCAGACGTTTCTCACTGATCAGGATAATGCCATCGTCTATGCAGATCCCTATAGCCCAGAGAAAAAAGTCCAGGTTCAAGCCTACTTTAACGAGTTTGCAGACAAAGCCATAGAGCATCTTTCCAGATGCGGCTACCCGTTGTGTCCCAGTGATGTAATGGCCACAAATCCCAAATGGTGCCAGCCGTTTTCTGTTTGGCAGCGATACTTTACCCATTGGATCACAGAAGCGAGTCAGGAGGATTTGCTCGATGCCACCATCTTTTTTGACTTTCGCGCAGGTTATGGAGATGACAAACTGGCAGCAAGTCTACGCAATCACATTATTGATATTGCACCACGGAATCAAAGTTTTATTCTGCATCTGGCTCGTAACTGCCGGGCAAATAAAGTACCCCTGTCGTTTTTCAGGAATTTTATTGTGGAACGCAACGGCGAGCACAGGAATCGCCTTGACATTAAACTCCGGGGGCTCATCCCCATTGTTGGCTTTGCCAGACTTCTTGCATTGCAGCACGGGCTCAAGGAAACGAATACCATTGCACGGCTGGAAGCCTTGCAGGGTGAGGGATACATCCCTGTTGATCTCTGCAATGATGCGGTTAAAGCGTTTGAGCTGGAAATGCAGCTAAGGATTGTTCATCAACTCGAACAAATTGAAATGCAGCAGGAACCGGATAATTATATTGAGCCGCAAAATCTTTCGGCTATGGAAAGGACCATGCTGAAAGAGGCCTTTGAGGTCATAGAAAAGCTCCAGGCTCTTTTGGAAATTCGCTACGTTCTCTATTGAGAGGAACAAGAGTACATAATGATAACGTATAATAAGGCAGAGAAAGAATAGTGCTGCACTGGTTAAAAGCTACATCACCTCTTCTGAAGGCCAACAAAAAATATTTCAACGGTTTTGACCGTGGAAAATCACTCACGGAATACTCGTTTGTAGTATTTGATACCGAGCTAACCGGCCTGGCAACCAGGAGAGGGGAGATTGTCTCGATTGGTGCTGTTAAAATAGAAAACCTGCAGATAAACCTGGGGCAGACATTTAACACCTTTGTCCGGCCTCGTCGACTGGAGCATACCGTAGCAACGCTTATTCACAAAATCACTCCCGAGCAGCTTAAAGAGGCCCCTTCAGTAGAAGAGGTTCTGCCTGAGTTCCTTAACTTTCTTGGTAATTCATTAATAGTCGGACACTGTATAGATATTGACATGAAGTTTCTCGACAAGATATGCCGAAGACTCTATGCCGGTACATTGGCGAATCCGACCATTGATACGATGCTGCTGGCCCGAGGCTACCAGGGGAAGTTGAGCGGCTGGTTTCATGATCACGGCTCCATCGATAAAGGCTATAACCTTCGCTCCATCAGTCAAAAATTTCAATTGCCTGTATTCAAGGAGCATGATGCTCTTGGAGATGCCATGCAGACTGCCTATCTCTTTCTTTATCTGGTGAAAAAATTCCGTTCCGGTGGCTTAGAGACTTTGAATGAGCTTTATCAGGCCGGCTGGGCTGGAAAATGGGTCGGTGAGGCATAAACTTAAATCCATGTCAATTGAAGCGTGAAGCACTGTTTTACAAAAAGATAGCCAGCCTTGGCGGATGATTGAGAAAAAGGTTTACTGCGAGACCATTCTGGTGTTCAATCATCGTCTGGAAACGAGTCCATGACGTATCCTTAAGATCAGAAGATGCCGGGGAGGGGGAAATGAGTCACTATACACTGCTGCAACCTGCTGACTGCTGTCTGCATATTATTGATCCGCAAAAAAGCCTGATGAATCAGATATATGAGGCTGATCGGGTGACGAGGGTGATCAAATTCATGATTACCTGCGCTCGTCTTCTCGATATACCTGTCCTTGCCAATACCCAATATTTAAAAGGTCTTGGCCCCTATGTCGAGGAACTTGAGGAAATGGTCGAGGGTATACCCTGCCCTGACAAGGTGGAATTCAGTGCCTACAAAAATAAAGAGACCCTGGACATTGTCGATGGTCTCTCCGATAGCATTTCGACGATAATTATGGTAGGAGTTGAAACCCATATCTGTATCTATCAGAGTGCGGTTGGCGTGCTGCAGAGAGGGTTGACACCCTGGATCGTTGCTGATGCTACTTCTTCGCGGAGTCTTGAAAACCACACTCTTGCTCTTGAGAGGCTCAGGCAGCTGGGGGCAATTGTCGGTCCTGCGGAGATGCTTGTCTATGAGCTGCTTGGCAAGGCGGGAACACCCCAGTTTAAAGAGTTGCTACCGCATATAATAGAATTCAGTAAGGAGAACCCCTGAACGTAAATTTCAGGTAATTTTAGCTAACTACAAGAAATAAAACAACGCAGAAAGCATATGACAGGAAATGATATCCGTACCAAATTCTTAGAGTACTTTCAGAAAAACGATCATACCCTCGTGGACAGTTCATCGCTGGTTCCTGCCGATGATCCAACCCTTTTATTCACCAATGCCGGAATGGTTCAGTTCAAAACCGTTTTTATGGGCGAGGAAAAGCGAGACTATGTTCGAGCTACGACCAGCCAGCGTTGCGTAAGGGCGGGTGGAAAACATAATGATCTTGAAAATGTAGGCTACACGGCCAGGCATCACACCTTCTTTGAGATGCTTGGTAATTTCAGCTTTGGCGACTATTTCAAGGAAGATGCCATCCGTTTTGCCTGGGAGTTTCTGACGAAAGAGCTGGGGCTGCCTGAAGATCAGCTTTGGGTCTCTATCTTTGATGATGATGATGAGGCAATGGAGCTATGGGAAAAAGTTGAAGGCCTGTTACCCGGCAGGATTGTACGTATGGGTGAAAAGGAGAATTTCTGGGCAATGGGAGATACCGGACCATGCGGCCCATGTTCTGAGATCCATATTGACCAGGGTGTCGAGGCCGGCTGCGGTAAACCTGACTGTAAGCTGGGCTGTGACTGTGACCGCTTTCTGGAGCTATGGAACCTGGTATTCATGCAGTTTAACCGTTCTGAAGACGGTACCATGACCCGCCTGCCCAAGCCCAGTATTGATACAGGGATGGGGCTGGAGCGGGTTGCCGCTGTTCTCCAGGGCAAGTTCAACAACTTTGATTCCGATTTATTCCTGCCGATCATGGAAGTGCTGGAGAAGTTGTCCGGTAAAAAGTATGGAAGTGACGAACAAACCAATGTTGCCATGCGTGTTATTGCCGATCATGCCAGGGCTACTGCTTTTCTCGTTGCCGACGGGGTATTACCAGGGAATGAGGGCAGAGGGTATGTTCTCAGGAGGATTATTCGTCGGGCTGTACGCTTTGGCAAAAACCTCGGTCTGGAAAAGCCATTCATGGATGAAGTGACAGCGAAGGTATCTGATTCCATGGAACACGCCTATCCGCATTTAAAAAACGCCAAGGTGCTGTTGAAAAAAGTTACCAACAATGAAGAAGAGCGATTTCTCGAAACCCTTGAGAACGGTCTGGTACTGCTCGATGAAGAAGTGGAACGGTTACAGAAAACTCAAGAGGGAAAAATTAGCGGTGATTTTATATTCAAGCTCTATGATACCTTCGGTTTTCCCGTAGATATTGTCAGAGATATTTCACTTGAAAGAGGCATTGATTTTGATGAGGCTGGTTTTACCAAAAGCATGGAAGAACAGCGTGCTAAATCACGAGCGGGACAGAAGGGTGAGGGTATCAGACTTCGCGGTGAGGGGGTAAAAAGGCTTTTGGAGGCCGGGCGTGCCACGGAATTTCAGGGTTACACCTCTCTTGCCACCGAGACGGTTGCAGAAGCTTTGCTCGATGAGAGTGGCAATACTATAGATAAACTTGGAACAGGGGAACAGGGCCAGCTTTTCACTCCTCTTTCCCCTTTCTATGCGGAATCTGGCGGCCAGTTAGGAGACTCCGGAAAAATATCCTGGCCAGAGGGTTCTGCCGAAGTTGTCACCACCCAGTCTGAAGGTGATTTAATTCTCCACAAGGTCAAGGTTGTTAAAGGAGAACTCAAACCGGGTCTGTCTCTTTCCATGGCCGTAGAAAAAAACAGGAGAATGGAAACTGCGTGCAATCATACTTCAACCCATCTGCTTCAGGCGGCTCTTCGTAAAACACTGGGAGAGCATGTGAAACAGGCTGGCTCACTTGTTGGTCCAGAGCGCCTGCGTTTTGATTTTACCCACTTCTCACCCATGACAGAACAGGAGATTGAACAGGTTGAGGAACTGGTAAACAGCAAAATTCGCGAGAACATAGCGGTTGAAACCAGGCTCCTGGGTCGAGAGGAGGCTATTGCGGAGGGGGCAACTGCGCTGTTCGGTGAAAAGTACGATGATGAAGTGCGCGTCGTCAATCTCAGTGATTTCAGCAAGGAGCTCTGCGGCGGCACGCACGTTGCCGCGACTGGCGATATAGGAATGTTTAAAATTCTCTCCGAAAGTGGAATTGCCTCGGGGGTCAGAAGGATTGAGGCAATCGCCGGAAGACCTGCATTTGACCATATCTGGTCGATTTGTCGGAGAGAGCGGGCTATTTCTGAATTGTTGAACAGTCGACCTGAAAAAATACATGAGAAGGTGAGCCATCTCATGGAGGAACAGAAGAAACTGGAAAAACAGGTTGCTGCACTTTCCCGTGAACTTGCCGGTTCCGATGTGGGAACTTTGGTTAAGGACGCAATGGAGGTAAGCGGAATAAAAGTTATTGCCGCAGAAATTGTACTCGACAGTCCCAAGACGCTGCGAGAAGTCGGAGATAAGGTCCGTGATAGCCTCGATTCAGGTGTGGCGGTACTGGGTGGAGTGATTAATGGCAAGGCTGCTCTGCTGGCCATTGTGACCAAGGATCTTACCAATAGAATTTCAGCAGGAGAACTTGTCAATCGAACTGCAAAAATAGTTGGTGGTAAAGGTGGTGGGCGACCGGATATGGCCCAGGCAGGTGGGAACCTGACCGATAAAATTGGTGAAGCCATACGCTCGGTACCTGCAACAGTGACCAACATTTTAGAGGGTTAGGTTGATCAAAAAATTGTGCTGTCACGATTTGTCTTTATACAAATTGGTTGACACCTGTTCATATTTGCAGTAAAGGTTTTTTCGTTGTGAATGACCATTCATTTTCTGTGATTTGGCGGTTCATTCGATTTCCTGCACAGATGCAATAATTTCGGTATGTCATCATTCAGCTTGCTGAATGTTTAAATGTTTTTATCAAAGTTGATCGGGAGCGTGTAAACATGATTACGATGGACAAAACCTTAATTATTCAGATGATTAACATCATAGTCCTGATGTTTTTACTGAATAAAGTTCTGTACAAACCTGTACTTGGGATTTTGCGCGAAAGATCCAAAAAGATGAAGGGGACGCAGGAAGAAATCGAAAAATTTGATAAAGATGCACGTCTCCGCCAGGAAGAAGTAGATCAAAAAATGGCCCAGGCCTCCGCTAAGGCAAAAGCGGCTTTGGACTCGGCTCGGGCTGAGGCAGCTGCTGCCGGCAATGAAAAGCTTGCTGCAATCAAAGCGGAAGTCGAGGCAGAGAAAGAGAAGAAGATGACGGAACTGAAAAGCCAGGTAGATACTGCTGGAAAGAGCCTGCAGGAGAATCTGGGCGCTTTCGCAGCCGACATGGCCGGAAAAATTCTTGGAAGGAGTCTCTAAAAATGAGAGGAGTAAAGCACATTACCAGTGGGTTGATCCTGGTTGCCGTGGCACTCTGGTTCTCCCTTGCTGTAACGACAGTATGGGCATCAGGTGATGCTGGCCATGCCGCAGCAGAGAGCACCGGTCATGCCGTAGCCGCAGATGCAACTCATGCAGTCGAAGATGGAAATGCAGCTACAGCCGAACACGGCGACGCCCACGGCGGAGGAAGTCTTGCACCAAAGAAGTTATGGGATCTTTTCTATCGTGTTATGAACTTTGCAGTCCTTGTTTTTATTCTGGTAAAATTTGGCGCTAAACCAATTGCTTCCGGACTTGCCGGACGTCAAAAGAAAATCAAGGATGATATCGAGGATCTGGAAAGCAGGCGGGATGAGGCCGAGAAGACCTACAAAGCTTTTCAAGCCAAACTTGCCGGTATGGAAAAAGAGATTGACACCATCGTTGAAAAGGCGATTGCTCAAGCCGAGATAGAGAAAACCAAGATTTTGGAAAAAGCTGAGCAGTCCGCTGCAGATATGAAACGTCAGGCTGAGATGACCATAAACAACGAAATTATGGTGGCTCGCAGAACGTTGAAAAATGATATAGCCGACCAGGCGACAGCCATGGCTGAAGAGTTAATCGGTAAGAATCTTACAGCTGGTGATCAGGTGAAGATTATCGAAGATTACTTAGATAAAGTAGGGGCCGTACAGTGAAACAGACAATCTTAGCGCGACGATATGCCAAAGCATTATTTGCTGTTGGCAAAGAAAATGATGCCTATGAAGCCTACAATGAAACTCTTCAAGGAGTCGCCGGGCTTTATATATCTACTCCGGAAGTTGCTGATGCTCTGACTAATCCCCTTTATCCTCTTGATGTCAGAGAGAAGGTGATGGCAGGTATCATCGGTTCCGCAAAAATTGATAAGATAGCCGCGAATTTTCTCAATCTGTTAGTGGAGAAAAAACGTGCTGAAATTCTGCCGGAAATTGCCGAGGCATTTCAAGCCATGGTGGACGAGGAAAAGAATATCAGTCATGGTTCGGTTACTTCAGCGGTTGAACTGAGTGATGAGTTGCAGGGTAAAGTTCGGGCAGCACTTGAAAAGTTAACAGGCAAGAAGGTGGAACTGTCTACCAGTGTCGATCCATCCCTTATCGGTGGAATCGTCGCCAAGGTTGGCGATTTAGTTCTGGACGGCAGTATCAAAACACAGCTTGCAGGTTTGAAAGATTCCATTAAAGGGAGAGAATAGATGCAGATCAAAGCCGAAGAAATTAGTCAAATTATCAAAGACCAGATTGGGGAATACGAAACAAGTATTGACCTGAATGAGACAGGAACAGTCATCTCTGTTGGTGACGGTATTGCTCGTGTCTATGGCGTCCAAAACTGTATGGCCATGGAACTCCTGGAGTTTCCTGGCGGCATTATGGGCCTTGCTCTTAACCTTGAAGAGGACAACGTCGGTTGTGCCGTGCTTGGATCGGTTAACAATATTAAGGAAGGCGATATTGTTAAACGTACCGGTCGTATTGCGGAGGTTCCTGTTGGTCCGGAGATGGAAGGCCGTGTTGTTGATGGTATCGGTCAGCCTATTGATGGTCTTGGTCCGATTGACGCCAAGCAGACTTCAAAGATTGAGGTTCTTGCTCCTGGTGTTATCGCCCGTAAAGGTGTTCATGAACCTTGCTATACCGGTGCCAAGGCTGTTGATGCCATGACTCCTGTTGGTCGTGGTCAGCGTGAGTTGATCATTGGTGACCGTCAGATTGGTAAGACTGCTCTCTGTGTTGACGCTATCATCGCTCAGAAAGATACTGACATTCACTGCATCTATGTTGCTGTTGGTCAGAAGAAATCAACGGTTGCTCTGGTTGTTGAAGCACTGAGAAAACATGGTGCCATGGAGTACACAACGGTAGTTGCCGCGTGTGCCTCCGATCCTGCACCAATGCAGTACATCGCACCTTTTGCCGGTTGCTCCATGGGTGAGTATTTCAGAGATAACGGTCAGCATGCTCTTATTATCTATGACGATCTTTCCAAGCAGGCTGTTTCATATCGTGAGCTTTCACTTCTGCTTCGTCGTCCTCCTGGACGTGAGGCATATCCTGGTGATATTTTCTTTAACCATTCCCGTTTGCTTGAGCGTGCTTCAAAAGTGAGCGATGAGCTCGGTGCAGGATCACTGACAGCTCTGCCAATCATTGAAACCCAGGCTGGTGACGTTTCCGCGTTTATTCCGACAAACGTTATTTCCATTACCGACGGTCAGGTTTACCTTGAGCCAAACCTGTTCTTCTCAGGTGTTCGACCGGCAATTAACGTTGGTCTCTCCGTATCACGCGTCGGTGGCGCCGCCCAGGTCAAAGCCATGAAGCAGGTAGCTGGTACCCTACGTCTCGATCTTGCTCAGTATCGTGAGCTCGCTGCATTTGCTGCGTTCGGCTCCGATCTTGATGCCAAGACCCAGGCCCAGCTTACCAGGGGTGAGAGGCTTGTTGAGATACTCAAACAACCTCAGTATCAGCCACTGCCAATGGAGAAGCAGGTTACCATTATCTACGCCGGTGCCAATGGGTACCTTGATAAATTGCCTGTTGATACTCTGGCCGACTATGAGAATGAGCTCTATAACTACATTGAATCAAATGAACCTTCAATCTTTACCGATCTCGTAGAGCAGCAAGAGTTCACCGATCCAATTAAAGAGAAACTGAATAAAGCACTGACCAGCTTTGGTGAAACATTCAAGGCAACCAAAGGTCTTAACTAATCAAAGATAGGTCCAGCTATGCCCAGTTTAAAAGACGTTCAAACCAAGATCCAGGGTGTCAAAAAGACTTCCCAGATCACCAAAGCCATGAACATGGTCGCCTCGGCAAAATTGAGAGGCGCCCAGGAGAAAATGGAAGCCTTCAGGCCCTATACCTCCAAGTTCAACGAGGCTATGTCAAATCTGTCAGGCGGTGCCAACACTTCAAACTTTCCGCTTATGGAAGCACGGGAGGTACAGACAATTGAGTTGGTTGTCGTTACCTCCGATCGTGGACTCTGCGGGTCTTTTAACTCGAATATTATTCGTATGGTCGAGAAGAAGATCAAAGAGTATGAAGCGGAAGGGAAAACCGTAAGCATTGTATGTGTTGGCAGAAAGGGATATCAGCCACTCAGAAAAACCGGCAAGGTACGGAAACAGTTTCTTGATATCATGGGCTCTTTTCAGATGTTCAATGCTCGTGAGATAGCCAGTGACGTTTCCCAAAACTTTCTGGAAGGCAATGCCGATAAAGTTGAGGTTATATACGGTGAATTCCAGTCGGTAGCAATACAGCGACCTGCTCTGAAGCACTTTCTGCCGGTTCAACCGGTTGAAGGTGAAGCTGAAGCTGAGAAGAAGATCTCCGGTGAATATATCTATGAACCGTCCACAGAAGAAATTATGGATGTCCTTCAGCCGTTGTACCTCAATGTTATGATATATCATGCCATGCTTGAGGTGGGTGCAAGTGAGCATGCAGCTCGTATGACTGCCATGGACAATGCCACAAACGCCTGTAAGGAAATCGTAGATCATCTGACAATCGTATATAATAAGGCTCGCCAGGCCGCCATTACAGCAGAACTCATGGATATTGTTGGCGGTGCCGAAGCCCTTAAATAGAATATTGAAAATCGTATAAAATTTTAGACCTTTTAAGGAGGGGTAAGGCCCTATGAGTGAGCAAAGAAAAGGAAAAATAATGCAGGTCATCGGACCTGTAGTCGACGTGGAATTTGAAGCGGGAAATCTGCCGAATATCATGAATGCTTTGATGATTTCAAATCCTGGTATTTCTGATGAAGCTGACAACCTGGTTGTTGAAGTTGCCCAGCACCTTGGTGATAACGCCTGTCGTTGTATCGCAATGGATGCCACCGATGGTCTGGTAAGAGGTATGGAAGTTCGCGATACCGGACTGCCCATTACTATTCCTGTTGGCGAGGCCGCACTTGGCCGTATTATGAACGTTGTCGGTCGTCCGGTTGACGGACTTGGTGCAATCGAGTCACCTATCAATATGCCAATTCATCGTCCGGCTCCTGCATTTACCGAGCAGGACACGGAAGTACGTGTTCTTGAAACCGGCATTAAAGTAATTGACCTCCTGGTTCCTTTCCCACTTGGTGGAAAAATGGGACTGTTCGGTGGTGCTGGTTGTGGAAAAACCGTTATCATGATGGAAATGGTAAACAATATTGCCATGCATCATGGTGGCATCTCAGTTTTCTGCGGTGTTGGTGAGCGAACCCGTGAAGGTAACGACCTGTATCATGAGATGAAGGAATCAGGCGTTTTACCGAAAGCCGCTCTGGTTTATGGTCAGATGACTGAACCTCCTGGAGCTCGTTCTCGTGTTGCTTTGACCGGTTTGACCGCTGCTGAGTATTTCCGTGATGAGCAGGGACAGGACGTTCTCTTCTTCGTTGATAACATCTTCCGTTTTACCCAGGCAGGTTCAGAGGTTTCCGCGCTCCTTGGTCGTATTCCTTCAGCTGTTGGTTACCAGCCAACACTTGCTACTGACCTTGGTGGACTGCAGGAACGTATTACCTCTACCAATAAAGGTTCTATTACTGCCGTACAGTGTGTTTATGTACCTGCAGATGACTTGACAGATCCCGCACCTGCAACAACCTTTGCTCACCTTGACGGTACGGTTGTTCTTTCCCGTCAAATCGCAGAGCTTGGTATCTATCCTGCTGTTGATCCTCTCGACTCCACATCACGTATTCTCGATCCGAATGTAATTGGTGAAGAGCATTATCAGGTAGCTCGTGGTGTCCAGGTATCTCTCCAGAAATACAAGGATCTTCAGGATATTATTGCGATTCTTGGTATGGATGAGCTTTCTGAAGAAGATCAGCTGTTGGTAACCCGTGCCCGTAAGATTCAGCGTTACCTGTCTCAGCCGTTTACAGTTGCAGAGGTATTCACCGGTATGGCTGGTAAATTTGTTAAGGTTGCTGACACGGTTCAGGGTTTTAAAGAAATCCTTGAGGGTAAGCACGATGATCTCTCAGAGAACGCTTTCTACATGGTTGGATCCATTGATGAGGCCATAGCTAAGGCTAAGCAAGAGGCATAATCTTTATTCAGAGGAGTCAAATCAATGGCACAACAGATACGATTAGAGGTAGTCACTCCCACAGGAGCTGTGGTCAATGACGAGGTTGATATCGTTAACGCACCCGGCTACGGTGGTGATTTTGGTGTACTCGCTAATCATGCGCCCTTTCTCTCAACGGTTAAAATCGGCTTGTTATCCTATCAAAAGGGTAATCAGAGAGAGAACCTCATGATAAGCGGGGGATTCTGTGAGGTGTCCAACAATAAAATCACTTTCCTTGTTGAGAGTGCCGAGTATGGAAAACAGATAGACGTTGACAGAGCAATGAAAGCAAAAGAACGAGCCGAAAAACGGTTGGCTCAGTCTAGCCAGCAGACGGACAGCATTAATCGCGCCCGGGCTGAAGCTGCATTGCAAAGAGCTCTTGCACGCTTGAAAGCTTCAAAAGGCGTATAGCGGATCTCCACTCTCCGAAATGGAGTGATTGTCAGCCAAAATTAAGGCTGTCCCAGTATGGGACAGCCTTTTTTGTTTTTACCACCTAAGAGGTTGATAACAAAACCTTTCACTAGTTGATCCCTCAATTACGACAAAATACGTTAGGGAAGCTGAAGACGAGCAATATTTGAATTTATATATGCTTCAATACCTTGGGAGGCACGGGCTGCCACGGATTGGATAAATTTCTCATCCTTAAGTTTTTTGGCTTCGTCGGGATTACTAATAAAGGCAACCTCAATCAGTATGGAAGGCATTTCAGCACCAATAAGAACGTAAAATGGGGCTTGTTTTACCCCAAGGTCCTTTAACGGGTAACCTTCGTTCCCAAGTCCTGAAATTAACGTGGAGTGGACATTCTGGGCTAACCGTGAAGATTCCTTGATTTTAGAATTCTTCATGATATCAGCTAAAACATCCTGGAGATCACTCATTTGCAACTCAGATGTGGCATTTTCGTAGGCAGCAACTCGCATTGACTCTTTGCTACTGGTAAGATTGAGAAAATAGGTCTCCATTCCATTGATGGATGATGCCGAATGGGCATTAATATGAAGTGAAATGAAAAGATCGGCATTGTTGCCATTGGCAATTGCGGTACGTTCTTCCAGCGAAATAAAAGTATCATCTTTACGTGTTAGCAATACTTCGTAGCCAAATTTCTGTTCCAGATTTTCTTTGAGTTTTTTTGACAAGTTCAGAACAATATCTTTTTCTTTCAAGCCATTGGCAATAGCGCCAGGATCCTTGCCACCATGTCCCGGATCTATCACAATTTTTCGAACTCCAAGGCCAAGCTGCTGAGCAAGTGATATATCCCCCGTTCCAGAATCTGTCTCTGCATTCTCGGCAACAGCCTGTTCCTGTGTATCTGGACGGTGTTTTTTCTGCTCTTTCAGAATAACAACAGGCTGGCTGCTTGTGGAGTCATTAGGTGATGTTTCATTTTTACGGGTCCCCGCGCGTTCAACACCACGAATGTCCACAACCACACGAAAAGGGTCGGGAAGACTGAAGATTTTATAGGATGATATTGACTCAATATCAAGAACTACCCGTACTGTTTCCTGGGTATTCTGACCAGTGCGTATGCGCTGCAGCAACCCGTCCGATATGGGTACAGGATTGCGATATCGCGGTTCAATATAACTGTTATGAAAATCAATATATAGTCTGCGTGGAGCAGAGCCGTTTTTTTCAAGAAGACGTGCTGAGTAGGTAACAGGTCCGGAAGCTTTGATAATGACCCGGCTATAATCAGAAGAAGACCAGTATTTAACCGGCAGTACGCTGGCGAGCTTTTCCACCTTCGTGCCATTCAGCATTACTCCTGGTAATGCTATATTGTAGTCACTGGAGAGAATTTTCAGCTTTGTTGCCGCCTTTGGATGCATGTCGCCATGTGGATAATTAGTGACAACCATGGTGTAATATTGTGCTGCCGTATCATGTTCTTTCAGGAGATCGAAATAAATATCCCCCAGGGCATGGAGCGAATCATCAGCAAGGGTATGGTGAGGAAAGAGAGATGAGCAGTCACGATAGTATCCTATGGCTTGTTGTATATCCCTCTGCTGCTGAAATTTTTCGTACATCCTCGTGTACATGCGACCGAGCATAAAAAGAGATGCAGGTGCAAGTTCCGATTTTGGATTGACAAGATATACTTGCCTGAATTTTCTGCTTCCCTTAAGCCATAATTGCCTTTTGCCGCCCATCTCCTTATCGGTTTCAAGGTGTTTGTAGAAATATTTGGCCTGTTGGTAACGATCCTGCAATGTGGAGGAGGGTGCAGCATCATTTTGAGCTGAGTGCACTTCAAAAGAGAGCGAAACGAGGCAAATGAAAATGATTATTGTGAAATAATGACGCATTCAGTATTAATATTACTAAAGAAACAGAATTCAGATAAAAAAATGATTAACACTAAGGCGGCTGAGCCGCATGTGTTCATGATATCCTATGGATACTCTTTATAATCCCTCAAGATTAATTCTTTAGGGGAAAAAAAACAAATAAAAACAGCGTAATCATCAGAAGATATCAGTATTTGGCCAGTTTGATAAAGATGATGTACCAGCTGATAAACATGCCAGATGTTGATGAATCACCCAGTATTTAGCGGAAAACGCAAAGAGGATTAAGCTATGAGTCTGGATATGGAAATGACGGATTATATGGGACTGGAAGAGTTGTTGACTGATGAGGAGAGACTGGTTCGACAAACTGCGCGCAATTTTGTCAACGAACATGTCCTCCCTGTCATTGATGATTATGCCCAGCGGGAAGCTTTTCCAGAACATCTGGTGGCGATGATGGGTGAACTTGGTTTTCTGGGTCCGACCCTGCCGGAAGAGTTTGGATGTGCTGAGCTGTCCAATATCGCTTACGGTATGCTGATGTATGAGCTTGAACGTGGGGATTCAGGAATTCGTAGTTTTGCCTCGGTTCAGGGGTCTTTGGTGATGTATCCAATCTTTACATATGGTTCCGGTGAGCAGAAAAAAAATTGGCTGCCGAAGTTGGCAAGCGGCACAGCAATCGGTTGTTTCGGTCTGACCGAACCGGATTTTGGTTCTAATCCCTCAGGGATGAAAACCAGAGCGGTTTGTAATGGTGATGGTACCTGGACCATAAACGGAGTAAAAATGTGGATAACCAATGGTTCCATTGCTGATATTGCTATCGTTTGGGCAAAGACCAGCGATGGCGTCCGTGGCTTTCTCGTCGAAAAGGGCACCAAGGGATTTCAGGCTCCACGGATGAAAGGTAAATGGAGTCTGCGTGCATCTGTCACATCTGAACTTGTTTTTGACAATGTCGTTGTCGAAGAGAGCAAAAGCCTGTTACCTGGAATTATTGGTTTGAAAGGCCCTCTGAGTTGTCTAACTCAAGCACGATACGGCATCGCCTGGGGCGTTCTTGGTGCTGCAGAACACTGTTATCAGACCGCGCTTGAATATTCCAAATCGAGAATTCAGTTCGATAAGCCCATTGCTTCCTTTCAGCTACAACAGCGTAAGCTCGCTGAAATGGTTACGGAGTTGACCAAGGGACAGCTTCTTGCTTTCCAGTTAGGCCGGCGCAAGGATGCCGGAAGATATACTCCTGCCCAGGTTTCCATGGCAAAAATGAACAATGTGAACATAGCCATAGAAATTGCCAGAACTGCACGTACAATGCTTGGAGCCAATGGTATTATGGGTGAGTATCCGGTGATGCGTCATATGAATAATCTTGAGTCTGTCTATACCTATGAGGGCACTCATGATATGCATACACTGATTATTGGCCAGGAGGTGACCGGAATCCCAGCATACAGGTGTTGATATTTTGTAGTTGATGACAGACCGAGGTGTTCCTCATAATCCGTTAAATATGGCACATTGGAAGCACTCTTGTTCTGAATTGTTATCGTTTATGCTGTAAATGAGCATGAGATTGTCGCGGATTGCCAGATTCTTAGATGCTGGAGAGAGTTGGCGTTATTAAGACGTAGCTATTTTGTCCAGTTCGTAAAGAATGTCTAACGCCTGCCGAGGCGTAAGGTCATCGATGGTGATTTTTTTGAGATAGGCTCTGATTGGGTCAGCTGGAGATTGGAAGAGCGAAAGCTGACTTGGTTTGTGCGGGTTGTTTTTCCTGAAACTTTTTTGTGCAGAGCCCTTACCGCTGCCACCTGTGAGTTCGCCCGTTTCGATGTCATGAAGTATTGTCTTTGCCCGGTTTACCACACTCTCAGGAACCCCAGCCAGTCCTGCAACCTGAATACCGTAGCTCCTGTTGGTTCCGCCGCGGACAAGTTTGTGCAGGAAAATAATCGTATCATTCCATTCTCTTACGGCGATAGAAAAATTCTGTACGCGGTCCTGTTCTCTTGCCAGTTCGGTGAGCTCATGGTAGTGGGTGGCAAAGAGGGTTTTTATGCCTCTCTCTTCTTTTTGCACCAGATGCTCGGCAACGGCCCAGGCAATGGCAAGACCGTCAAATGTTGACGTTCCCCGGCCAATCTCATCAAGTATCACCAGGCTCCTGGTTGTGGCATTGTTAAGAATGTTTGCTGTTTCATTCATCTCGACCATAAATGTGGATTGGCCGCGGCGCAGATCATCCATGGCGCCGACACGGGTAAATATCCGGTCCACGATACCGATACGGGCAACATCTGCCGGAACGAAACTTCCCATCTGAGCAAGCAAGACGATGAGGGCAGTCTGTCTGAGCACCGTTGATTTTCCAGCCATATTGGGGCCGGTAATAATAATGACTTCATCCTTCTTCTGGTCAAGGGAGATATCGTTGGGAACAAATTTACCGCTTGGTAACGCCTTTTCAATAACCGGATGTCTGCCCTCTTCGATGACAATCTCTTCGCCTTGATCTACAACCGGTCTGCGGTAGTTATTAAGGTTGGCAACTTCGGCCATTGCTGCAAAAAAGTCAACCTGGGCAAGAATATTTGCCGCCCGTAAGAGTCTTGAGCTTTCTTCGGCGAGTTGGGTACGTATTTCGGTAAAGAGCCTATATTCCAAATCAAGACGTCTATCCTGAGCGCTGATGACTTTGTTCTCAAATTCTTTTAGATCTGGGGTGATGAACCGTTCTGCATTAACAAGCGTTTGTTTGCGTATATAGTTTTCGGGGACTTTCTCACCATGGATTTTACTTACCTCAAGATAGTAGCCATAGACTTTGTTGTAGCCGATTTTCAGTTTTGGGATTCCAGTTGCTTCACGTTCTTTGGCTTCGAGGTTAAGGATGAGTTGTTTGCCGTCACGCAGCAGGGATATCAGTTCATCAAGCTCTTCGGAATAACCTTCTTTGATAAGGTTGCCGTCGCGCAGGGTAATAGGCGGCTCTTCATGAATGGCACATTCGAGCAGATTGTGGATTTCTGTCAAAGTTTCAAACTGATCATCTATTTCCTGAAATTGTGCTGTTTTACAGGTGCTGACAAGGTTCTTGAGTTCCGGCAGTTTGGCAAGTGAGTTTTTCATGGCCAACATATCTCGGCCATTACCACTGCCAAGCACCATCCTGCTGTTGAGACGTTCAAGATCAGAAATAGTGGTTAAGGCCTGACGGATATCATGCCGCAGAGTGCTATTCTTATAGAGATGATTGACCGCATCAAGACGCTTATTAATTTCTCTCTCATCCTGCAGAGGGAAAAGCAGCCGGTCTTTAAGAAGCCTGGCTCCCATGGGTGTAGATGTTTTATCGATAACGGAGAGGAGCGAGCCTTCTCGGGTACCGCCGATAATGGTCTGGGTAAGCTCCAGGTTCCGTCGTGAAGAATCGTCGATGAGTAGTATCGATTCAAGGTCAATCGGAGTGAGGGTTTCAATATGGTTAATTGCCGATTTCTGCATTTCTTTAACGTAGTCAAGCAGGACACCTGCAGCAATAAGACCTTCACGCATGGAATCACAGCCGAATCCAGAGAGATTTATCACCTTGAAATGCGAAAGCAGTGTTTCTCTGCATGATTGAAGATGAAAAAGATCGCCATCTCTTTCGGTTATACACAGGCCAGGAAGAAGCGCTTCCATAATTGAAAGCAGTGGGGCGAGGTGGTCCTGATCTGTGGCGTCGATCAGCAGCTCAGCCGGTGCCAGGCGAGAGAGCTGGTCGACAATAGTATCATAGTTGTCTGAATCGTTTATAAATTCACCTACGAGAAATTTGCCGGTGCTGAGGTCAAGGAAGCCGAGGCCAAACACTTCTGAATCAGGCTTTTGCTTTCTGCTCACTGCTGCAACGAAGTTGTTGGATTTGTCATCCAGAAGTTGTTCATCTGTAACCACACCGGGAGAAATGGTCTGGATTACCTCGCGTCGGACAATTCCTTTCGCCTGGGAAGGGTCTTCTGTCTGTTCACAGATGGCGATGCGATGTCCGGCGCGGACCAGCTTGGCAATATAGGTTCTTGCGGCATGATAGGGGATACCGCACATGGGAACTTTTGCGGCATCGCTTTTGTTGTTTCTTGACGTAAGCGTGATACCCAGAATCTTTGAGGCGACCTCTGCATCATCAAAGAACATTTCATAAAAATCACCCATGCGATAGAAAAGAATGGAGTCTGGATTCTTTTCTTTGATCTCGAGATACTGCTGCATCATTGGGGTGAGGTTTACCGGCTGTGTCATGGGAATAGGGGTGCTGGTCGTTAAAGTTTATTGAATTCCGGGAGCAATTTATCAAATGTGCGCTCGATATGTTCAGGTATTGTACGTATTTCGGCAATAACTGCCATATAATTGTGATCACCTTGCCACCGAGGAACAAGGTGAAAATGCAGATGGCCAGCGATACTTGCTCCAGCAATCTCACCAATATTACAACCGATATTGATGCCGTCGAAGCTGAGTGCTGATTTGAGAATAGCTGTAGATTTACGGACCATGTCCATTAATGCGTCTCCCTCGGCTGGGTTAAGTTCGGTCAGGCAGGCCACGTGACGCAGAGGGGCGACAAGCAGGTGACCGTTGGCATAAGGGAAGCGGTTGAGCAGAACAACGGTGGCATGATCCCGGTACAACAGGAGTTGCTCTTTGTCGTATCTTGCTTTGCCGGGAGGTTCAAAAAGGCAGTGTTCTACTCCGGGATCAATGCCTAGTACATGGTCTATTCGCCAGGGAGCCCATAGATTTTTCATTGTTTATTTACAAGGGTGTGAAGGTTGGCGTGACAGCCCTTATCATCCACTGTCAATATCGCATAGGAGGCTGGCGAGCCGTAAGGGGTGGAGATTTGGAAACTTCCGGGATTAATAAAGAGAATATCGCCCATATAATGGCAGATCGGTTTGTGGGTATGCCCATAAATAATACAATCGGCCTCGGGAAAACGGGACCACATCCTCTCCTCAATGTTTTGCCTGGGACCGGCACCATGACAGAGTCCGATGGTACTTTTTTCCAGTTGAACAATTCTGCTTTCAGGAAGACTCTTGCATACTGCCAAATCGCACATATTGCCATGAACTGCATAAACCATTCTGGGATGAAAGATTTCGAGGACTGCTAAATGAGTGATGTCCCCGGCATGAAAAATTACGTCACACGTGGAAAATGCTTCATTTATGCTATCTTTAAAATGCTGATTTATTGTAGTTATGTGTGTGTCTGAGAGTATTCCAGCCCGGATCATATCCCTTCCTCATCTCCTGGTTAAAAGGATCTATTATACATATCAGGGTCACCGGAAGCATGAAAAAAAAGACGATAGCCGGGAAAAACTTTTATGCTGGTGACGGTCAGCAGGCTATCGATTATTTTCCTCTTGACTGATTAATTATTGCACAAATGGCCAGAGACTAGGTATACTGTGTTGTTTGGCAGTTGAAGTACTTATATAGAATGAATATACCTCGGATGAGAGTGGTGACCGTTATATACTAATTTTGGCACTCGAAAAACCGGAAAAAATGGAGAGAAGTATGTTTAGTGCATCAGACTTACGCAAGGGCTTGAAAATACAAATTGACGGAGAGCCGTATATCATAACTGATTTTGAGTTTTCCAAACCTGGTAAAGGACAGGCTCTTTATAGGACCAAAATGCGCAATATGATCACCGGCAATCAGTTTACCCAGACCTATCGTTCCAATGACAAGTTTGAGAAAGCTGCACTGGAGGAGCGAAAAATGCAGTTTCTCTATCATCAGGGTGACGAATATCATTTCATGGACACCGAATCCTATGATCAATTGTTCATCACTGCCGAACAGCTTGGCAGTAATGTCAGCTTTATGGTGGATAACATGGAAATTGACGTGCTCTTTTTTGATGAGAAACCAATTGATGTTAGTCTGCCAATTTTTGTTAACCTTGAGGTAACAAAAGCTGATCCCTGGGTTAAGGGTGATACCTCAGGTACCGATACCAAGCCGGTAACCGTTGAGACAGGTTATGAGCTTCAGGTGCCACCTTTTGTTGAAGAGGGTGATAAAATACAGATTGATACCCGCACTGGCCAGTATGTAACCCGGGTAAAAGAATAAAAAATGTTGTCTCCTGTCGAGCTGCATATTCGTGCAGCTCTTCTCCGTGCTGTCCGCAATTTTTTCACCCAGCAGGAATTTCTTGAAGTTGATACACCAATACGACAATCGATAATTCTGCCGGAATCTAATATTCAACCTCTCCTGTCCGGAAGTAAGTATCTTCAGACTTCTCCGGAGTCGTGTATGAAGCAGCTCCTGGCTCAAGGATGCAGCCATATTTTTCAGATAGCTCACTGTTTTCGCAAAGAAGAAAAGGGGCGTCATCATCTTGAAGAATTTATAATGCTTGAATGGTATCGTACCAAAGCATCATATACTGATTTGATGCAGGACTGTCTGGATTTGCTACTCTTTTTAACTGACGAAATGGTTGAAAATTATCCTCAGCTGAGTAATACCTGCTGGACTGTTTTCAATGACTGTGCAAAAAGAAAAAAGTTGTCATGGCAAAAAATATCAGTGGCTGAAGCATTTACCAGATGGAGTCCAATGGGTTTGGAAACAGCCCTCACTGAAGACTGCTTTGATGAAATTCTCGTTGAATATATTGAGCCCAATCTAGGCATTAACGAAGTGACTTTTCTCTATGATTATCCGGCAAGCATGGCATCTCTTGCCAAGAAAAAAGATACAGATCAGGGGGTGGCTGAAAGGTTTGAGATGTATCTGCAGGGAGTGGAGATTGCGAACGGTTTTTCTGAACTCACCGATCCGGTTGAGCAGCGCAGTCGTTTCCAACAAGAGATTGAGACGATATTTGAACAGACTGGAGAGCATCTAGAAATGCCGGAGAAGTTTCTTGCTGCTCTAAACACTTTGCCTGATTGTGCCGGTATTGCCCTGGGTGTTGATCGCCTTTTCATGCTTATGCTGGGGAAAAATGATGTGGGTGGAGCTGTTACCTTTTCTCCCGACGATGTCTAAGATAAGAGAATGTACGAATTTTAAGGAGGAGGCGAGCAGATGGATTTTTCTGAACTGATTCTTTCCCGGCAAAGTGTACGTTCATACGAGGACAGAGAAGTGGAGAGCTGGAAGATTGACACCTTGATAGAGGCTGTCAGAAATGCGCCTTCGGCAAGTAATTCTCAGCCGTGGAAGCTGATTATCGTCGATGATCCTGAGAAAAAACAGTCCGTGGCAAAATCAACCTACAGTGCACTGGTATCTTTTAACAGATTTGCCGTTCAGGCTCCGGTCATTGTCGTCCTGACCATCGAAAAAGCAGGGATTGTAACCCAGATTGGCGCAAAATTGAAAGATCGCGAGTTTTCCTTAATTGATATAGGTATTGCTGCGTGCCAATTTTGCCTTCAGGCGGCGGAACTCGGTTTGGGTACCTGTATGCTTGGCTGGTTTGATGAAGATGCGATTAAAGCCCAGCTTAATATCCCTGCGAAGGTACGCATTGGTCTCGTGATAACCCTGGGATATGGTAACGACAGCAAACGTGCCAAAAGCAGGAAAGCGAAAGAACAGATGAGCTCATTTAATTCCTATAAAAGTTGATTTTCTAAGTCAAACAAGGGGAATGGTATAAGTTTACCGACGTCTTTTCTTCCCATTCACAGTTTTGGGTTTTGCAGTTTTGCTTCGCCGATGAAATGCCTGTTCAAGAAGGGTACGCTGCTTTTTTTTCTGAGAGACGGTAGGAATGGCAAGAGCCTTGCCTTTTCTGTCTCTACCACTGACCTGCATTGCCGTGGAGATGGTTCCAGGAGTAGCTGTATAGTCCTGAAATTGCCTGACGGTTAGCCCGAGCTTCTTCATTTTTTTAACAACGTTTAATGCGCTTTGTTCGTTACTGCCCGGATGCCCGGTAATGATATACGCTGTGAGTTCAACCTTCTTGTTTCGGGTTTGACCAATCTTTGAGCACTCTTTGACAAGGTCTTTCAGAATGTCATGGGATTCCTTATGCATCAGACGCAACACTTCGTCTTCGGTGTGCTCTGGAGCAATTTTCAGGGCTCCTGGAGTATGGCAGCTGATGAGCCTGTCCAATAGCAGTGGTGCTTTCAGGAGAAGTTCCATACGTAGTCCGGAGGAGACAAAAGCATGCTTAACCTTTGGCAAAGCAGAAACGCCTTCGAGAACTTCCAGCATTGCTCTCTCATTTATTTCTAGATGCTCACAGACTCTTGGATAAAGGCAGTCATGTTTTTTGCAGCCGCCAATCAGACACCTGGTTCCATAGAGATTGGCTGTTGGCCCGCCGAGATCACTGATTGTCCCTGAAAAGTCGTCCATCTTGGTGATTAACTCAGCCTCAGCGATAATGGATTGTCTACTGCGGCTGCTTACCGATGAACCCTGATGTCTGGTAATTGCACAAAAGGAGCAGTTGCCGGAACAACCTCGCACAATTGTGACCGAGTGGCAAATCATCCGGTAGGCAGGAACGTCACCGGCAAGAGGATGAGGCGTGCGTTTAAAAGGGAGGCTGTAGATTTCATCCAACTCGTCTCCCGTGAGCACATCATGGGACGGATGTTGAATCACCCAGCCGCTTTGCTGTTTTTGAACGATTGTTTTAGAAGACTTCTGTCTGCCGAGTCGGTCGATAAGAAGTTCAGCCTCCATGAAGCACGAAGCATCTTTACCTATCTCATCCCAGGAGGGGATGCAGGCTAAATCCTCGGGAGCAAGAGTGTTACGGAATTCTAAAAATTGACTTTCCGTTAGCCTCTCGCAGCTGCCCTGGAGATTGCTCAGATCATGCCCCTGTTGACACCTCCTTGCTGCCTCAAGAATGGTCTTTTCAGCCATCCCATAGATAAGCAGGTCAGCCTTGGCATCTGTAAGCACCGATCCGCGTAAACGATTCTGCTTATAGTCATAGTGAACAAAACGTCTGAGAGATGCTTCGACTCCACCAAGAATCACCGGAACGTTATTGTATGCTGAGCGGGCAAGATTGGCATAGACAATGGAAGCACGATCCGGCCGCTTTCTGTTTGCTCTGGCATGGGGACCAGGCCACCATGGATTGCCATCCGTAGAGTAACTATCATGATCTCGGACTTTGCCGTTTCCAGTGTAGTTGGCAACAATGGAGTCAAGATTACCGGCAGTGATACCGAAAAAGAGCCGAGGCTTGCCGAAGCGCCTAAAATCTTCGGCATCATGATATCGAGGCTGGGAGAGGATGGCAACGCGATAGCCGTGTTTTTCTAGCAATCGGCCAATGATAGCAATGCCAAATGATGGATGATCAACATATGCGTCACCCGTCACCAGGACAACATCAATCCAGTCCCAGCCTCGACTGCGACATTCTTCTGCGGTCATGGGAAGGTGATATTGAGGAAAGGAAGACATGTGAGACACGTTAACCGGGTGAAATTCTAGCAGTGCAAGCAGGTAAGGAACAATCCAGGCCAAACTATACCTTGATGCCCTTTTTTCTTCAATACAAACAAAAAAGGGGAATCCACTTAAAAACTCTCTACACTATAAAGTGAGTTTAAGATAGGATTGTTCATATAGTCTATTGTCGCGGGATATGTTCTAGAGCATAAAAATATATGAGGTGATTTTGTGCAGATTCAATGGGATGAGATCTATAAAACCGGTGATGATACGCTTGATGACCAGCATAAGAGGTGGTTTTCGTTCTATAACAAGCTTGATGAAGCCATGAAAGAGAAAAACTTGGAGGATGTGCGCAAGACGAGAGGCGAGGTGTTGAAAGAGATGATAGAATATGTGGACTATCACTTTAACTACGAAGAAGAGTTTATGCGTGAGAGAGGTTATGCGGAGGTTGGAAAACACTGGCGTATACATAAGAATTTTCGCGATAGAATATACCGGCTCTATCGTGATCAAATGGAGGATAAACCTGTTCTCAATAGAGACATGGTGGAGGTGATAAGAAACTGGATACTAGATCATATCCTCAGAGAAGATATGAAGATTTTCACAGCTCTTACCTCACAGAACAAAGGGAAATAGACTCTTAAACAACATTCTCAAAATAACCCTACTGGGAGGTTACTGAGGGAGTAAACCTGGTCTGCATAACCATATGTGGATGTTTTTCGATTATCGTTGCTTGTTGGCTGTGTGGTGTTGGCAATCGCCGGATGATGCCTATTCTTGAATAAATAGCTCTATATTTCTTTCTTTTTCCAAATTTACTCACGAGGTTTATGGTTATGAAACGCGTGATTCTTTTTTCCCTTTTCTATTGTCTGTTCGTTTATGCACCCCCTGGATTTTCTGCTCCAATTCTTGAAGGTGAAAGGTTTGAGCCTGTTCAGAGTAGCAACGGGATGGTGGTGACCAGTCATTTTCTCGCGACCCGATCTGCCCTGGAAGTATTAAAAAAAGGAGGCAATGCCGTTGATGCCGCAGTGACTGCAGCTTTTTCCCTTGCCGTGGTTCAGCCGCGTTCAGGAAATATTGGCGGAGGCGGTTTTATGCTGGTCTCTTCAGCCCAAGATGACGAGGTCTATGCTATTGACTACCGGGAAAAAGCACCAGGAGCTGCAACTGAGAACATGTTTTTGAAAAATAATGGGGAAGCAGACTCTGATCTTTCCCGTTATTCCCATCGTGCTGCGGGAGTGCCAGGAACTGTTGCCGGTCTTGCCCTGGCATTGGAAAAATTTGGTACTATCAGTCTGCAGCAGGCGCTGGCTCCGGCCATCAGGCTTGCTGAAGAGGGCTTCATTGTCACTCCCCGTTTCTGTGAAGGGATAGAGAAAAGAAAAAAACGTTTACAACAGTGGCAATCCTCCCAAAAGATTTTTTTCAAAAAAGATGGGAGCGCGTACAAACCCGGAGATCGATTTATCCAGAAGGATCTCGCCGTTACTTTACAGAGAATTTCAGACCATGGTTATCGAGAGTTTTATGAAGGTACCACTGCCCGGCTGATTGTCGATGAAATGGAAAAACATGGCGGTCTTATTACCATGGAAGATATGGCTGTATATTCGCCGGTAATAAGAAAACCGGTTTCAGGGAATTATCGTGGCTTCGAGATATTTTCCATGCCTCCCCCAAGTTCTGGCGGTATTCACATAGTGCAGATCCTCAATATACTGGAAGGTTATCCAATTTCCGAGTTGGGGCACAATTCGGCAGAAACCATCCATTTGATGGCTGAAGCCATGAAAGTCGCCTATGCAGACCGTTCCAAGTATCTCGGTGACAAGGATTTTGTAGATGTTCCCCAGCAGGGGCTTATTTCAAAGAAATATGCCAAGAAACTCAGAGAGAACATATACAGGATGGTTGCAAAACCCAGTCTCGCAATTCTTCCCGGTGATCCTTTGCCATATGAGTCGGACGAGACAACTCATTTTTCGATAGTAGACAAGGATGGCAATGCTGTGTCGAATACCTATACCATTAATTTCAGTTATGGATCAGGGATCGTGGTTGATGGTGCTGGATTTCTACTGAACAATGAGATGGATGATTTTTCAGCAAAACCTGGAGCGCCAAATGCTTACGGTTTGATTGGAGGTGACGCTAATAAAATTGAACCTGGTAAACGGATGCTCTCCTCAATGTCACCAACCATAGTAAAAAAAGACGGCAAGGTTTATCTCGTTACCGGCAGTCCAGGAGGTTCCCGCATAATAACCACCACTCTTCAGGTTATCATGAATGTTATTGATCATGGGCTTAACATCCAGAGCGCTGTCAGTGCGCCACGGATCCATCACCAGTGGCTGCCCGATGAGCTGCGCATAGAAGAAGGGATAAGCCCTGATACCATTTCTCTCCTTAACAAAATGGGGCATAATGTGGTTCAGAAATCCGCAATGGGTGCGATCCAATCAATTGTTGTTAAAGACGGTGTTTTCTATGGTGGAGCAGATCCGCGCCGTTCAACATCGTCAGCTGAAGGTTTCTAGCCCGGATTTTTCTCGAAAAGTCAGGGGAGTGCTTTGCTCTTGAAAGGGTTTTCAGGTTTTCTGCCTGGTTATCATGATTTGGAAAAATGCCCTCAGCTTTTTATTTTAAGTGTCTTGGTATCAATTCCATATACGCTGGCGAGATAATGAAGAAACTCGGGGGATTCGCACATGCTTTTTCCAGGTTCATCCGATATCTTGGCGACAGGTTTGTCGTTGGCGGCCACCATTTTGATGACAATATCAAGAGGAATGTTGCCAACATCGTTGGTGAGATTGGTACCGATTCCGAAGGAAACTCTGGCGCGGCCATGAAAGGTTTTATGGAGTTCTATCATCTTGGCAAAGTTGAGATTGTCACTGAATACCAGGGTTTTTGTTAATGGATCAATTCCCATTTTCCGGTACATGGAGATAGCCTTTTCTCCCCATTCTATGGGCGATCCGCTATCATGCCTGAGACCGTCGTAGAGCTTGCCAAAATAGGGGTCGGAAAAATCGTTTATAAAAGAATCCATTGAGTAGCAGTCAGTTAAAGCAATACCCAAACGGCCGCGAAACTCACGTACCCAGCCTTCAAGAGCGGCCTTCTGGGCATCGGCCAGTCTTGTTACAGCCTGCCATGCCTGAAACCACTCGTGAGCCATTGTGCCGATAGGTCGGATATTAAACAATTTAGCGAAGTACAAATTGCTGGTTCCTGCAAGATAATGAGGAACCTGTTGAAGAAGTATTTCCAGCACTTCCTGTTGCCATTTCCTGCTGGCTCTCCTTCTGGTCCCAAAATCGACAAAAACAAAATCCTTCATTTCTCCTTGCGCCCGGAGAGTCTCGATCTTTTTTTGTAACCTCCCTCGGGCTGTTTCGGCCGAATAAGCCTCAAAGTGAGCAAAGGTGTGCAGCTCACTAATAATTGCCAGAAGGTAAATTTCGAAAAGGGCCACATGAATGAGCGGTCCACGGATGTGCAAGTCAAGATCATTGCCCTTGGGCCGCAGGGTTACAAAACGATTATCCAGTCGGTAGATACGCAGGAATTCAATAAAGTCCCTTGAGATAAAAGGAAAACCAGCAAGATATTTTAGCTCTTCATCTGTGAAGGAGAGGGTGCAGACATGTTCAAGCTGGCGGTTAATTTCAGGGATCAGGGCTGCGAGGTCAAAAGTATGAAGATTGCGACAGGCGAATTTCCATTCGATATCCACGGTGCGAAATTCTGGTGCATGGAAGAAGGCCTGCAGCATGGTGATTTTGTAAAGATCGGTATCAAGCAGACTTTTGATTGTCCAGTGGTCCAGTTTAAAGCTGCTCATGCCGGTACCAACTCTGAACTGCCAGCAATGAGACGGGCGCCGGCGGCCTGCATTTCCTGTAGTGCCCGATAACTTGATTCTTCAGCTACGCCGCGACAGGCACCCACATTAACGATGACATTGAAGTGGGCTTGACAAAGCTGGAGGACGGTGTTTTTCACGCAATAATCGGTGGCAAGTCCCCCGACGAGTATTTCTTCTATATTATGCTGCAGCAGCCATTCGATGACCCCGGTGCTCTTTTTGCCGGCGAGATCATGGTAGCAGGCACCATAGGGATGATGAAGGGGATCCTTGCCTTTTTCGATAATGAGATCATAGGCCGTCTCCTCAGGCAATCCGGGAATAAGGCGATTCCCTTCGCTGCCAATAACACAGTGTGACGGCCATTTTATATCAAGACCGGGAAAATCACCTTCTACAGGAGTCATTATCTGCTCTTTACTTTCAGCTATCCATGGCGCCTCAGAGGGGTGACAGTCCTTGCTGACAATGCGAAATCTGGCAAATTGCGCCTGGGCATTCAGTTCATCAGCTATTGAATGTCCGTCATGAACCGGCAGTTCGTCTGGACAAAGTGGGGTAAAGCCACGCTGCGGGTCCACTTCAAAACTTGCTGTAATCTCGGGTCTTACAGAAACCATTATACTCTCCATCAAGACTCACTACGATTTATTATCATATTAGTACTATAACCAGTATGGAGTCTTCTGAAACCAAGAATATGTAAAGCTGGAAAAGAACTTCTGGAAAAAAAAGTCATAAAAAGATAGTTTGCTGGGAATTCCCTGAGATTGAGTCTGATCTTGGGCAAAACTGCTAGTGCCATACTTCAATTTTTATACCAATGGATGTTTTATGAGTCAGATCTTTAAAAACTGGTCTAAGCAACTTCTGGCCTTTTTGAATACATTTACCACGGAGATAACCGACAGGAATCAGGTTCAGTCTTTGTTGGCCAAACTGTACCCTGTTCATTGTTCACGAGAACTTATTCGAGTAGGGCCAAAGGGAGATGGTGGCTATTTGGTTCCCAATGATCTTGAAAATATAGAGGCCTGCTTTTCTCCTGGGGTTTCTGATATATCAGGTTTTGAACAAGAATGTGCTGATCTGGGAATGCAGGTGTTTCTTGCTGACAGGTCCGTGGAGAGACCGGCGACAGAGCATGATTCTTTTACCTTTACAAAAAAATTCATTGGTTCTGTCTCGAATGAAGAGTTTATGACTCTTGATAGCTGGGTTGCCGATTCGCTGCAGGATGACATCTCCGACCTGCTTCTGCAAATGGACATTGAAGGGTTTGAATATGAGACGATTCTTTCTACTTCGGAAAGGCTGATGAGGAGGTTTCGAATCATTGTGGTTGAATTTCACCTGCTGGACAAACTTTGGAGTGAACCGTTTTTTACACTAGCTAGTCGTGCATTTGAAAAGATTCTGTTGACCCATACATGTGTGCATATCCATCCAAACAACTGCAAAAATACCATAAATATCTATGGTATACAAATTCCAAAAGTTATGGAGTTCACATTCTTAAGAAATGATCGTCTGGAAAATCTTGGATATCAGCACCATTTTCCGCATCCGTTAGATTGTGATAACACAACAAACGAAACAGTTATATTGCCAAAGTCCTGGTACAAGAACTAACGCTATTTCAGGCGGCGCCGTCAGCTTCAGTGTTTTGCCCACTGAAATAGCCGACTGAGGTTCTCTGTCAAAAAAACGTTGAACCTGACACCACCTGAACGAATGAAAAATCCAGGCTAGCTCAATTTTGCTTCCACCGGGATATACTGCTGCAGCGGACAATTGCCACAACCGGCTTCTGGCAAATCAGTACCCTTATGAATACGATCAACCAGTGCTGCAACGGCATTTTTGCTGTCGGGGAAAATGTGTTTTTCTCCAATCTTATCGTAAAGACCAGTTCTCTGCATAACGTTGATAACCTGGCCTTTGAGACCACAGATGGCAAACCCCAGGTCTGCACTACGGATACGCTGGACAAGCATCTCCAGAGCCTCTTCACCGGAAGCATCCATGTCATTGATACCACGGGCATCAAGGAGGATATAACGCAGATCCGGCTGATCGTTCCTGAATTTGAGAACCTGTTCGTCAAGGTAACTGGCATTAGCGAAAAAGAGGGCACCATCAAAGCGAACCACAGAGATATGACGGCAACCTCTGAGACGATAATATTCAGCACTTTTGAGCACTTTATCTTCATGCAGTGACAGACTTGCTACCACGGGGCGCATCGATTTATAGAGGAATACGGTCATGGACAGGGCCACACCGACCATAATACCTTTATCAAGATGCGGAGCAAAATAGAGAGTTACCAGAAAGCAGAAGATGGAAATTGCGCCATCATACCACTGTGCCTTCCATGAATGAATAAAACCTCTAACATTTATCAGTCCTATAACTGCCATCATGATAACCGCGGCGAGAACTGCCTGCGGCAGATGGTAAAGTAAAGGGGTGAAAAAGATTAAGGTAATGACAACCATAATGGACGTAACCACTGAAGATATTCCCGAAACCGCACCTGCCTGCAGATTTACCGCAGAACGGGAAAAAGAGCCTGAAACGGCATAGGAGGAACCTATGGACCCTAGAATGTTACCAAGACCCTGACCAACAAGTTCTTGGTTTGGGTCGAGTTTTTGACCGGTTTGAGCGGCCATGGCTTTAGCAATGGCAATGGCCTCCATAAAACCAAGCAGGGAGATGATTACCGCTGTCGGTAAAAGCTTGAAAAAGGTTTTTGAGGTCAATGCTGGTATCGTTAAAGTGGGCAGTCCCTTAGGAATCTTGCCAACAATTGCTCCACCTCCCATGAGAGTAATATTGGCGAGGTCAAGCGGCTTATTCCCCACCTTGAGTCGCCAGGTACCGCCATCGGTTTGTAGTCCTTCGGGTATGGCTGTCTTCGGGTAGAAGGTGTAGCTGTCATTTTCTTTGACCGCTTCAAATTTCATATTGCGTAGAACGCTTCTCTGAAGCTCGGTTTTATGCTTGGCCTCATTGATATTGAGAGTAAGCAGTGCAATCTTGCTGTTGATATCAATGAGATGAGCCGTCATACCGTGAGAGGCGTTCTCTCTTAGCTCTTCATCCTTTTCAATGCCTAAACGCGCTCTCTCTGCTCCTAACTGTTCAATAGTCGTAACAGTGGCATTGAATTCTTCGATTTGCTGAGCAATCTCGTTCGATCGAATAGCTGAAACTTTGACAAAGGCATCTTTGTTATAGCCAGTGAGGTAGGAGATAACGGTGGAGATGGCAACTGCAATCAGTACGTTTGGAATACGCGGGTTGATTTTTCTTAATACCACCATGAGAGCCACAGCACTGGCGCCATAGATCAGAGTTGGGACATGAGTATAATCAATTGCTGCCTTTGCAACTCGCATCAGTGTTTCATAATGGTGAGGTGCCTTGTCAACATATACCCCGAAAAATTTTGAAAACTGAGAAGATGCAATGATAATGGCAGCAGCGTTGGTAAAACCATTCACCACGGGGTGGGAGAGGAAATTTACCACCAGTCCTAGACGAAAAACTCCCAGGAGAAATTGGAATATTCCCACCGTCAAGGCAAGGACGATGGAATAGGAAATGAATTCAGCAGAACCGGCGGTGGCCAGCGGTTCGAGGGAGGCTGCAGACATCAGAGAGACAACGGCAACAGGACCAGTGGCAAGCTGTCTGCTTGAGCCAAAAAGTGCCGCCACCATGGGCGGCAGAAAGGCGGCGTACAGTCCATAATAGGCTGGTAGGCCGGCAAGCTGGGCATATGCCATAGACTGAGGAATAAGAACGAGGGCAACGGTTATGCCAGCGAGGAGATCAATTCTGAACTTGCCGGTATCGTAATCTTTGAACCAGGCAAGAAAAGGGAATATCTTGAAGATCATATATACACCTATTTATTATGTCAGTTTATAAAGACTACTTTAAAAGTGTGACTTTACCTGTATGAAAATCATAAAAAGCCGGAATAATTTTAACCTTCTCGCTGTTAACAAAGTCAGCAAGAATGGGCTCTGATTCCGACAGCTGCACTGCGATATTGCCAGCCAGTTCTTTGGCTGCATTATCGATAAGGTCGCCATCTTTATTCTTTACTTTTTTAATGGCTGTCTGGATTGGCGCAGTAAAGGAGGCCATATGCCCATCCAATTTAACTTCGCTGGCAACTGCGCTAACGGCTCCGCAGCATGAATGACCCATGACAATGACGAGTGGGGTGTGGAGGTACTTCACAGCATATTCAATACTGCCCAGTGTATGGTCGCCTATGATGTTGCCGGCCACTCTGACAACAAAGAGATCACCAATGCCCTGATCAAAAATATCGACCGGGGGAACTCTGGAATCGGCACAGCATAAAATTGTGGCGATTGGTTCCTGACCCCCAGAAGTCAGATGCCTGCTTTCTTCGCAATGGTTGGGGTGTTGAAGATTTCCGGTGACAAAACGATTGTTGCCGTCCAATAGAATTTGAAGTGCTTCTGCTGCGGTGGGGCGTTGTCTTTTTGCTCGTCCCATCGTGTTTCTCCTATGAATATTAAAAGAACTGAATAGGGGGTAGGCGATGCTACTGTAACATGACCATAAATGAACCGCCATTCATTTTTCTGTAAATTCGACAGTAATCAATTCATTATTGAGTGTAAAGTCAAGTTAAAACGAACGTTGATCTCTCTATAATTGTGTTTTTTTTTTGCTGAATACGAAATTGTATGATATTCCTTGACAGGAGTTTTTGCTGGCGCAGAAATGTGTTTAAAACAGCTTCGATATTTTTAGAAGTAGATTGTTTTGGATATAATTGTACTATGCAAGAGGCGCTTAAATATCTGAGTAAAAGAGAGGAGCAAGGTTGACTGAGGGAAAATACACTATTGTACTGGCTGATGACCATGTCCTTATCCGGCACGGTATAAAAAATATCATCAAGCTCAACAAGGAGCTTGAGGTGATAGGTGAGGTCAGCAACGGTGAAGAACTGTTGGAATGTTTGAAAAAGCACACTCCTGATCTGGTTATTCTCGATATTTCCATGCCTAAAATAACCGGGATCGAAGCTGTTGCCTTAGTCAAAAAAAAATATCCGCAGGTCAAGGTTCTTATGTTGACCATGCATAAAAACAAGCAGTATTTTTATCATTCCATGTCAGGCGGAGCCGATGGCTATCTGATGAAAGACGATTCCGATGACGAACTACTTCTTGCCATAAGAAAGATTCAAAGTGGTAAAAACTATATATCACCGATGCTCACCGATGACTTCACTTCTGATATTATCACTGCTCATCGTAATCAGCAATCTCTGCCTTTCCAAGGGTTGACGAAAAGAGAACATGAGGTATTACAGCTTGTGGTGGAAGGATATACCAGTAAGGATGTGGCTCAGAAACTCTGCCTCAGCCCAAGAACCGTTGATCATCACCGTGCTAAATTATTAAAAAAATTCAGTTTGAAGAACAGTGCGGATCTGGTTAGTTTTGCGGTGCGAAACGGGTTTGTGACACCCGATTAACTATTCCTATGCCATATAGTGCATAGATTCGAGTATATTTAAAATTGAAATGAATGAGAAAGATAGCAGCAAGGGGCATACCCTCTTGCTGCTATCTTTATTGAGAATATCTGGATCAGGAAACCATTCGTTGAATTTCTTCAACAACTTCTGGGTTGGCCAGAGTCATAACATTGCCCACATCACCTCTATTGGAGATGGCGCCCAGTACCCTTCTCATGATTTTTCCAGATCGGGTCTTCGGCATGTCTGGTACGATCCAGACATTCTTGCACTTGGCAATCTTACCAATTTGCTTGGTGATGGCGTCCGCTATCTTCTGCTGGATCTCTGGACTGGCTTCATAGCCAGGCTTGAGGGAAACATAGAGTTCCGGTTCTTTTCCTTTAATCTCGTGATTGACCGGCACAACTGCGGCCTCGGCAACTTCCGGGACGGTCAATGCCGCAGATTCTATCTCTTTTGTACCCAGACGGTGACCGGAGACGTTGATGACGTCATCAATTCTGCCTAAAATCCGGAAATAACCGTCTGGTGCTTCAACTGCGGCATCACCGGTAAGATATGGCCAGTCACGCCAGTCTTTGCTGTTTCGATCTTTGTTGTACATTCCGAAATAGGTATCGACAAAGCGGTCTCTGTCGCCCCAGATCGTCTGAAAACAACCGGGCCATGGATTTTGAATACAGATATTGCCTGCTTTTCCGGAACCTTTAGGGAGAGGATTGCCCTCGTCGTCAAAGATGATCGGATGGATTCCCGGAACACCCGGACCTGCACTGCCTGGTTTCATCGGTGTTATTCCCGGAACCGTGCTGCAGAGAAAACCTCCTGTTTCTGTCTGCCAGTATGTGTCGACGATGGCAGCCTTGCCTTTACCAACCTCTTTCTGATACCACTTCCAGACTTCGGGCTCTATTGGCTCTCCTACAGTGGTCATATGCTTGAAGTTGTAATTGTATTTGGCCGGCTCATCTGGGCCAATTTTCCTGAGGGCCCGAATAGCGGTCGGAGCTGTATGGAAAATGTTGACATCAAGCTCCTGAGCAATTCGCCATGATCTTCCAGCATCCGGATAGGTGGGAACACCTTCATAGATGACCGACGAAGCGCAGAGGGCAAGAGGGCCATAAACAATGAAGGAGTGACCCGTTATCCAACCTATGTCGGCCATGCACCAGTAAACATCCTCTGGGTGAATATCCTGAATGTATTTTGACATGGCGGTAACATAGGCAAGATAGCCACCGGTACCGTGCTGACATCCTTTTGGCTTTCCTGTTGTTCCGCTGGTGTACATAAGAAAGAGCGGTTCTTCCGCGAGCATTTGCTCCGGCTCAACTCTGGCACCGTAGTAATTCTTCAGTTCGGTATTGATCACACAATCACGACCTTGTTGCAGTGGCGCCTCCGTTGACATCTTCCCCGGGTAGCGTTGCCAGATGAGGAGCTTGTCTACTTTTTGTCCTCCTTCTTCTGCAATAGTACATGCTTCGTCATCAACCGCTTTATGATCGAGTAGTTTTCCGGCGCGGTAATAAGCATCCATGGTAATGAGGACACGTGAGTTGGAGTCTATTATCCTGTCGGCACAGGCGCTTGCAGAGAAGCCACCGAAAACGACAGAATGAATTACTCCAAGACGGGCGCAGGCAAGCATGGTGATGGGCAATTCAGCCGACATTGGCATATGAACGGTGACACGATCGCCTCGTTTTAATCCTGCATAGTCTCGCAGCAATGCAGCAAATTCGTTGACGCGGACATAGAGTTCTTGATAGGTGATGTGCTGAACCCGTTCTTCTTCAAGTTCGGGAACAAAGTGAATAGCGGTTTTATTTTTATTATTTTTAAGATGGCGGTCGATGCAGTTATAGCTGGCGTTGAGTTTGCCTCCTTTAAACCATTTCCAGCACGGCGCGTCACTGGTGTCAAGAACCTCATCCCAATACTTGTACCACGTGAGTAAATCAGCGAATTCGGTATAGTAGTCAGGAAAATTATCCAACTTAAAACGATCAAAGACTGATTCGTCCGTGAGGTTTGCCTGCCCAACAAAAGTCGGGGAAGGGTGAAAGTAGTCTTCTTCTTGCCAGTGAACGGCGATTTCAGCTTCAGATGTTTCTTGTACATGTCTTTCTTCACTCATGCTTTTTGCTCCTCTGAAGTACCTGGTTGACTAGTGAAACTCCATTTCGACTCCTGCTGGGGTCTGCTCCTCCAAAGCAATTGGTGCATATATAGTAAATACTCGCAAAGATATAGCGGTGGTATGTGTTTCGTAACCTATGAAAATAATGAATTACCTACGGATTAAAGCCACTTATATCTCCTTACCATAAATGGAATCTACCTGCAATTAATTTTAATATCAAAATCAACAGAATTGATACATTGGGGTTTGTTCTCGCGGGTTTTTGTGGCAGGGAATCATGAGTTTTGCTAGTATTGCTCTGCGATAATAAGAGACGTTAAAGAGTTTCGGTGGTGCAGTTCTGCTCAACGTAACAGATTTGAGTGGTGAATCGATTGGTTTCGTCATAGTACCAGCTGTTTTTTTGAGTCCATAAGAAAGCAGTGGAAGCCATAGGGACGGTTTTTTTGTCGATCAAACAACAGGATATGGTAATGAGAAAGACAGGTTTCGTTTATGATAAGAGGTACTTGGATCATGTTACATTTGATGGGCATCCAGAGTCTCATTTCAGGTTAGAAGCCATAGTAGAGGGTATGAGAGAAAATGGTCTCATGGATAAACTCATACATGTCGAAGCGAAGCCTGCAAAGCAGCAGTGGATTGAAGCCGTCCACAACATCCGATACATTATGCGTTTTGAGGAAGCTTGTATAATGGGCATGCCCGAATTTGAACACCCGGACAACTCCATTTGTCGAGAGACATATGATATAGCCTTGTTGGCTGTGGGAGGTGTTTTGCAGGCGATTGACGCAATGATGGAGGGCCTGATTGACAACGCTTTTTGTGCAGTAAGACCCCCCGGTCATCATGCCGAAACTCATCGGGCTCTCGGGTTCTGCTATTTTAATAACATTGCTATCGGTGCCCGATACCTCCAGCGCCGTTGGGGTATAAAGAAAGTTGGTATTATTGACTTTGATGTACACCATGGCAACGGTACACAACAGATTTTTGAGAATGACAGTTCAGTGTTCTACTATTCCATTCATGAACATCCATCGTTTGCTTTTCCAGGAACTGGTAGAGAGTTTGAGACGGGAAAGGTGGAAGGACAGGGGTACACCCTGAATTCGCCTATTCTCCCCGGAAAAGGCGATATGGATTACCGTAAAAAGCTGACCACCGATATGGTGCCTGCTTTTAAAAAATTTGAGCCGGAGGTATTGCTTGTCTCTGCTGGTTTTGATGCGCATAGTTCGGATCTTATGTCGGGTATTAATTTATCTGCAGAAGGGTATAAGTTTATCTGCGAGACCATTTTAAACCTCGCTAACAGGTATGCTGAAGGTCGGGTTATCTCGGTGCTTGAAGGGGGGTATAACTTGGATGTTTTACCACTCCTGGTTGCCGACCATATAAAAATGCTAATGGAGTCCTGATGTTGAGGAACTGTCGAGAAATAAGGAGATAAAATATGTTCGTTAGTGAAACAATGGTCACGGATCTGATTACCGTTACAGCTGATACAACTCTTGCAACCGCCAGAGAACTTATGCAGGAAAAAGCAATTCGCCATCTTCCCGTGGTGGACGGAGAAGGTAAGCTCGTAGGTATTCTTACCGATCGAGATATGAGGGATGCTCAACCGTCATCGCTATTAAATAAGGAAGATTATGCTCGTACCTTTAGCCAGGTAATGCAACATACGGTCGGGGAGGTTATGACTAAAGATCCGTTAACTATTACGGTTTTTTATACCCTCCAGGATACCCTATTGGTGATGGGGCAGAGAAAAGTGGGAGCCTTGCCGGTTATCGATGAGGATGGGGTGTTGCAGGGAATTATGTCCACGCGTGATTTACTTCGGGCTTTTGTAAATATCATGGGGATTGATGAGGCCGGAACACTACTTTGCATTCTTGTAAAAGAACAACCCGGACAGATGAAAAAAATTGTGGATATTGTCACGGAAGAAAATGTTTCTCTTGGCAGTGTGTTGGTGGCCAAATACTGGGATGAGGAAAAACGAGCGGTATTTCCCTATCTACTGACAGGAAATGTAGTGAAAATCAAAGAAAAGCTGTTGGCAGAAGGTTTTGAGCTGTTTGATCCAATGTCATGGTATCTTGACCAGCTTCCAAAGAAAAAAGAAAAATAGTTGATAAAAAATAATAAGAAAATTGTGTTTTATCTTGTAATTGTAATATCTTATTTGTCTCTCGTCAGTAAAAATACCTAGTGTAAAATCAGTACATTTGACAATTGTTTTTCCTGCTGAAAAGGTTAAGTTCACTGGGGTTTAAAGGATCACAATTTCAGTAGGGAGAAGAGAGATGAATAAGAGAGAATTTATTGAGAGTATTTCAGAGTCAAATCAGATGACCCAGGCTGCGGCACGTAAGGCGCTTAATACCCTTCTTGCCACCATGATGGAAACCATGAAAGATGGTGAAAAGGTTACTATCTCAGGTTTTGGCTCCTTCAGGGTTGTTGCCAAAGCAGCTCAGAAGGGTAGAAACCCGCAGACCGGCCAGCCAATAGTCATACCTGCAAGACGAGTTGTTAAATTCAAACCTGCCAAAAAACTGACCGAAAAAATGAGTTAGTTGTGAACCCTCGCCAACTGATGTGATGCCTGAGCTTATATTTTGCTGGGCGGAGGTTAGGCGAGGGAATGGGGTGAGAGTCAATCATGACTCTTGATTATTTGCCCCTTCGGAAGTACCAGAGCCCAAAGCCTCCCAGTATCATCATGCTACTGAGGAATTGGCCCATGGTGAAGGTTGCCAGGAGAAAACCGATTTGTGGATCCGGTTCCCTGAAGAACTCGATAATAAATCGGAATATGCCATAACCGCCCAGAAAAAGAGCGAGCATGGTGCCGTGTGGCCAGGTTGGGCTTTTTGCCGATGTTTTTCCTTTAAGCTGCCAAAGCAGGAGAAAGAGAACAACTCCTTCCAGCAGTGCCTCGTAGAGTTGCGAGGGGTGGCGCGGTATTGGTCCGGCGCCTGGAAAAACCATCGCCCATGGTAGATCCGTTGTCCTGCCGTAGAGTTCCCCATTAATAAAATTGCCGATTCTACCAAGTCCCAGGCCAACGGGGATGGTCACGACATACATATCAGCCGTTTTCCAGAAGGAGAGTTTTTTGCGTCGACAGAATAGCCATCCGGTAATGATGAGAGTGAGGCATGCACCATGAAAAGACATACCGCCCTGCCATGTTGCCGCTATCTGTAGAGGGTGATCCAGGTAATAGGCTAGATTGTAAAAAAGAACGTAACCCAGCCTGCCTCCGAGAATTACGCTCAGGATCAGGACTAAGTTGAGATTTTCGAATTGCTCGCTAAGTTTGGTGTAGTGACGGTCAGTGATCTGCTTCCTGACCAGAAAATAACTTGCACAAAAACCTAAAACATACATGAGTCCGTACCAGCGAACCTGTAAAGGGCCGAGGGCAAAGATTACCGGGTCGATTGCTGGGAAGGTCATTTGTTTACCTGCGCTTTCGGAGATGGACCTGCAAGATTGATATAGCAGCAGGTGTTATACCGGATATTCTCGAGGCCTGGCCTAGAGATCGTGGGCGAATGTTCGAGAGTTTCTCCACAACTTCTGCGGAAAGGCCCGATAACGATGAATATTCAAGATCATCTGGTAGTGTCAGTGCTTCCATTTTTTTAAACCTGTCTACCTGTTCCTGCTGACGGTCAATATACCCTTTGAATTTTATGTGCAGCTGTACCTCCTCGCAAACAGCCGAACTTTTTAATGCGTTTAGAGATCCAAGCACGCTGTCGTCAAGAGGTAATTCGGCGATTCTCTCCAAGGTGATTTCTGGCCTTCGGAGGAGATCTGCAAGGGATGATTTCTGTTTCAGTTTGGCGCTATCCATGTTCTCAAGGGCAGTACAGATTTCCGTTGACGGTCTAATGAAGGTTGAAGTCAGGAAGTGTGCTCCCTCGTCAATACCTGTTTTTTTGAGTTTATAATTCTGATATGATTGCTTTCCCAGCAGCCCAATCTCATAGCCAATGTCACAAAGCCTGCTATCGGCATTATCTTCTCTGAGAAGTAACCTGTATTCAGCCCGTGAAGTAAACAGACGATAAGGTTCTTTTGTTCCTCTGGTAACAAGATCGTCAATAAGTACACCAATGTATGCCTGGGATCGGTCAAGAATGAGTGGCTCCTTGCCGCGAACATAGTGAACGCTGTTAATCGCCGCCATGAGGCCCTGCGCGGCTGCTTCCTCGTATCCGGAGGTACCATTTATCTGACCGGCAAGAAAGAGTCCCTGGTATTTTTTTGTGGCAAGCGATGGGTGTAGTTCCAGAGGATCAACATAGTCATATTCGATGGCATATCCCGGACGGATAATTCGGACGTTTTCCAGTCCTTTGATGCTCTGCAGCATTGCCATCTGGGTCTTCAGAGGAAGCGAGGTTGGAAGCCCGTTGGGATAGACCTCAACTGTATCGAGACCCTCTGGCTCAAGAAAGATCTGATGACGCTCTTTTTCTGGAAATCGCATCACTTTGTCTTCGATGGAAGGGCAATAGCGTGCACCAATACCTTCAATAACTCCAGTGTACATGGGAGATTGATCAATTCCCTGACGGATAATTTCGTGGGTTTTACTGTTTGTGTAGGTAATATGGCACGGCCTTTGTTCCAGCGAATACTCTCCCTTTGAAGTGAATGAAAAATGTGCAGGGGGTGAATCACTGTACTGTGCTTCAAGTTCTGAGTAATCGATCGATTTAGCATCAATACGGGGAACCGTCCCGGTTTTCATCCTGCCCACGTTGAAACCTGCCTGACGAAACCATGATGCGAGCTTGAGAGAAGGCGCATCGCCCATACGGCCAGCAGGAAAGTTTTTTAAACCAATATGAATGAGTCCGTTGAGAAAGGTACCGGTGGTGACCACAACTGCCTTGGCGCGTATGGTTTGTTCGAGAGAGGTGGTGATTCCGGTAACGACACCGTCTTCGATAAGTATTGAATCAACTACAGTCTGGCTTATGGTGAGGTTTTCCTGGTTCTCGAGGATAGATTTCATGCGCAGACGATAGAGCAGGCGGTCAGCTTGCGCTCTCGAGGAGCGGACAGCAGGCCCTTTGCTGGTATTGAGGCGGCGAAACTGAATAGAGGTGGCATCTATGTTTTTAGCCATCTCGCCCCCAAGCGCATCAATTTCCCGCACCAGATGCCCTTTGGCAAGGCCTCCGATTGCCGGGTTACACGACATAGCACCGATGGTATCAGCGTTAATGACGGCTACCAGTGTCCTGCAACCCATTCGTGCAGCGGCAAGCGCGGCTTCACAGCCAGCGTGGCCTGCTCCGATAACTATTATATCAAACTCGTTATTCGTGGTCATTTTCTGGATTCATTTAATGATATAGATTCAGGACATAAAGTGTACCAGTTGATCTCAGCCTTGATAGTTGAAACGTAAAGAGCAAAGTTGCCGAAGGTTTTTTGAGAACATTCGATCAAGGCCTCTCTTCCTCTATTTAACGGAAGCACTATAAGGAATAAGTTGCCTTAAGGCAATTGGTGTTAGCAGGAAGTCTCTTTTTTCCACCATATCAATGCCCAGCGGGGTGGGTGACGACGACTGATGACAATCCTGTTTTTTTCCGAGATAGCGGTACGCGAGTATAAAAATTGTTCGAGTTTGATGCGCTCCGATGGGGTAATTTCTTTGATCATCCAAGAGTATGATTCAAGAGCCTCGTCCATGTCTTTGAATTCAACCTCCTGGGTGAGTTGAAGAATCTCAACGTGGGGATGAATTGCTTTTGAGTAGAGAAGGTTCATGGTGTAGATGTAGTCAGGGCCTGAGTTGAAATCACGGCCAATGGCAGCAAAGACATCTGGGTCAAAAGGACTTGGGGCAATGCGATCGGAGATGAAGACGTATTTTTTTGCATAGTCGTTGAGCTTGTCAATAGCCTCGGAGAGTTCGTCAACGTTCATTGACCTTGAAGCAATAACAAGATCGGCAGGTTTGATATTATAATTTTGCCAGTCATCCTCCCAGGAACAATGAACGCAGGTTATGTTGGTAAGCCTTTCTTTCCTGCATTCTCTTTTGAGGATTTCCAGCATTTTTTGTGAATAATCAATGGCGGTAACTGAATGCACCTCTCGAGCGAGTGGCAGAGCGATGGTTCCTGGGCCACAGCCTACATCAAGTACCGAAAACGATGATTCCAACGGCAACCTTGAAAGAAAGAGTGAGTTGTATTGTGACTGATTGTTCCTTTTGGCAAAAGAAGAAGCTTTTTTATCCCAGTCGGCCGCTCCTTTGCTGCTCCATGACCGTTGGATTCGGTCGTTTTTCCAGAGTTGCATCCAGTCAATATCTGTGTATGTAAGTAATGAAGAATCAGTCATAATTGTTCTCTTCATGCAGTTTGACCTGCTCATATGGTGAGGCACTGAGAGAAAATAAATAATGTTGTTGGATCGCCGAAGCTTAGCACAGCTCTGATTTCTCTGCAAGCCGGGGCAGAGCTTATGGGTGCAAAATAGTTTGACACCAACCACCATGTGTGGTTAATATAGCTGGTTTGGTATTTTACTATCTCAGTAGATTTGTAATGGGATCGGAGCGGAATCAAACCTTTCTTTTAGCACGCTTCTGATCGAAAATGTAGAAATTATCCCCCCTTCTGTGGTGGATTCAAACCAAGGTGTAAGCAAATGAGTAAACGTACTTTTCAGCCAAGCAATATCAAACGTAAACGTGCCCATGGTTTTCGAGCACGTATGAGCACGCGTGCTGGTCGTGCTATCCTGAGTGCCCGCAGAGCACGGGGCCGTAAGAGATTGTCAGCCTAATTCTGTTGAAAAAACACGGGCTTTCAAAAAAATGCCTGTTGCGTAAAAACAACGAGTTTGAACAGGTTTATACACACGGAAAACGTGTCTACGGTGATGGTTTCACCTTAATCTATCACGATAATCAGTTAGGCTACTGCCGATTGGGAATAAGTATTCACCGTCAGATAAAGGGTGCTGTAAAAAGAAACCGGATAAAGAGGATAATACGGGAGTCATTTCGCTTGGAGAGAGAAAATTATCCTCTGAATGCAGATATTGTTTTTGCCGTAAAACCTGGTTTTTCGGCAAAATCACCCAAGGATGTGACCCAGGCAGTATCCCTGCTGTGCATGGCCAGGTGATCCACGATGAGATTTACGATACATCCGCTGCAATGGCCAAAAAAGACAGCACTTGGCTTTATCAGGGTATATCAATATATCATTTCACCCCTTTTTCCACCAAGTTGCCGATTTACTCCTACCTGTTCACGTTATGCCGCCGAGGCAATTGAGCGTTATGGTTTTATCAAAGGCGTGTTTCTCGCTATTAAACGCATAGCGAGATGTCATCCATTTGCTCATGGCGGCTATGATCCACTTCCCTAAAGTCAAGGTGCAGTTTCTTGATAGAAGAATAAAATTTACCGAGGATTCCTCAAGAGCAGAATAATCTCATGGATACTTACAGGGCATTTATTGCAATACTAATTTCGTTTCTCATTTTGGTTGGCTATCAATACTTTTTTGTTGGTTTCAAAAGCAATGAAACTGTTGTCGAAGGTCAAAACAAACAGGAAAATAGTCAAGTCGTTGAGCAAAGTCAGGGTTCGCAACAGCAGGCTCAGCAGTTGATATCACCGCAGAACACTGCCTCCTCTGCGCCTCCCGCGATGAATCAGCAGGATGCACAGAGTGTTTCTGTTGATACAGACTTGTATACGGCGACAATCTCTGATGCCGGTGGAACTATAAAAAGTTTTGTGCTCAAAGAACACACCGAAACAAGTGCTGCAGACTCTTCAGGTAAACAGCTTATGGAGAATTCACCAAAGCTGGGCTATCCATTGAAATTTTCCTGGGGATCCGTTATTCCTGCGGAAATGTACTTCCAACTGGAAAATCAAACCGTTACCTTTAAGGACGGTAAGGGCGAGCTGCGCATGTCGGCAATAGCGCCGAGTGGTCTGAAAGTTGAAAAGAAATTTGTTTTTCACAAGAATAGCTATTTGATGGAGTTGGTTATTACAGTGTCAAACCCAACGACTCAATCGCTACAGGGAATTGCTCAGCTGTCACAGGTGAATGTACCTTTTCAGGAATCCACCGCTTTTAATCGTTTTCTTTTTAATGGACCTGCGGTTTACCACAATAACCAGCTAAAAATCTTCAAAGCCAAAGAATTTGAAGATGGTCCAAAATCTGTTCAGGGTGTATTCGATTGGGTTGCTTACGAAGGAACATATTTCATGTGCGCAATCATGCCTGAATCAACAGACCAGGCTTCATTCACAATGCAGGGAAATGACGACTATGTCTATACCCAGCTAACCGGAGGACTTGATACAGTTGGACCAGGAGAGAATAAAACATATAGCTATCGCATTTTCTACGGGCCGAAAAAGCTCTCCGTACTGAAAAATATTGGCTACAATCTTGATAAATCAATTGATTTCGGTTGGTTTGATCTTATCGCCAAGCCAACCCTGAAGCTATTGAATTTCTTTTATCGTTACGTCCATAACTACGGGATAGCAATCATCATGGTTACTGTTATCTTCAAGGCTCTTTTCTGGCCAATAACCCAGAAAGGGCTGAAATCAATGAAGAATATGCAGAAACTGCAGCCCAAGATGGTAAAGCTTAAAGAAAAATATAAGGATGACCCGACGGCGATGAACCGAGAGGTTATGAATCTGTATAAAACCTACAAAGTCAATCCTTTGGGTGGCTGCCTGCCAATGGTGCTGCAAATTCCAGTATTTTTTGCCTTGTATAAAGTTCTGTTGCTATGCATTGAGCTGCGTCACGCCCCGTTTATGTTATGGATAAGTGATCTCTCAGCGCCTGATCGCTTGTGGATTGGTTTTGATATTCCCTATGTTGGAGGGTTACCTGTTCTTACCCTGCTCATGGGTGCATCCATGTTCCTCCAGCAGAAGATGACACCAACGACGGCTGATCCGACACAAGCCAAAATCATGATGATGCTGCCAGTGGTGTTCACCTTCATGTTTGTTAATTTTGCTTCCGGTCTTGTGCTCTATTGGTTTACCAACAATTTGCTGTCAATATTCCAGCAACAAATGATAAATCGTGGAGTTGCCAAGAAAGCGTAATGACGCTGCAACAACCTTTGACGATCCTGGCGACCGAAGAGATTATTATTTAGGAGAAATAGATGACTCCAAAAGCAAGAGATTTTTACGGAAAAGAAGTTGCTGACGCAATTCAGCAAGCTTGTGATGTACTGCAGGTACCGCAGGAACAGTTGGAAATTGAAGTCGTTGAGACAGGTTCTACTGGAATTTTTGGATTGATACGCAAAAAGGCTCATATAAAGGCGTCTGTAAAAGGTATCGAGCCCCTTGATGAGGATGAGGAACCAGCAGAAGTTCAACAGCCTTCACCCAAGCCTACCCGAAGAGCACCGAAAAAAAAGACTGCGGCAAAAGTAAAAAAGCCTGAAAGTTTTACAGAAGCTAACGAAGCCAACACCTCTCTTCCACAGGAAACGGCTGGAACAAGTGATATCGATGAAGAAGATTTGGAAGCTGAAGAGCAGGATTTGCTTGACGAGGCTGATAAGGTTGTAGAGGGTGAAGAGCTCTCTGCTGAAGCGATTGAACTCGTGCAGCATGAACTGGAAAAGTTGCTTGAGCTCATGGGCTATCCTTCACCTGTAGAAGTAACTGCTAAGGGAACATCAGTGTTATGCCATGTAGGTGAGGAGTACGAAGATATTCTCACTGGACAGGATGGCAAGACGTTAGATTCTATCCAGTATCTCCTACGGAAAATAATTGTTCGTAAGGTTCCCAATCGGTTGCGGCTTACGGTTGATATTGGCAATTACCGGGAAAAGCGGCTTGCCAACTTGAAAGAACAGGCTGCGCAACTGGCAGAGAATGTGAAGAGCGATGGTAAAACCCAGGTGATCGCTGCCTTGAGTCCCTCCGAGCGTCGAGTCATTCATATGAGTCTTCAGGAAGATAAGGAGATTCGCAGTAGAAGTGTTGGTGATGGTCTTTTTAAGAAGATTCTTATCTACAAGCCCGGCAAGAGTGGCAAGGGCGGTGGGCGTAAGCGCAATAATTCGCGGGGACGAAGAAACAATAATAACAATAACAAAAAAAGTGATTAGGTCAAATTTGATCAGGATTCATCCTGAATTCTGGATACAGCTGTCATAGCAGCATTACCAATGACCGATATTATCTGCGACAATACCACTATTGCAGCCATCTCGACACCGCCAGGCTCAGGCGGTATCGGTATTATACGCATGAGTGGGCCATCATCTCTTGCGGTGTTGAAATCAATTTTTAAACCGCATTCCGGTTCCTGCGATTTCCGCAGTCATACTCTTTTTTACGGCAATATTATCGATCCAAGGACGGAGAAACTTCTTGATGAAGTTCTTGTCGTCTATATGCAGTCTCCCAAAACGTATACTCGTGAAGATGTCGTTGAGATTCACTGCCACGGTAGTTTTCTGGTTCTGCAAAATATACTCGAATGTATTTTAACCTTTGATGTACATCTAGCTGACCCGGGAGAGTTTACCAAGCGAGCTTTTCTCAATGGCCGAATAGATTTGACCAGGGCTGAGGCGGTTATCGATATACTTGCTGCAAAAACCAGGAAGGGCGTAGATATTGCTCAGGAGCAACTTGCCGGTGCCCTATATGAAAAGGTTGAGTCGATCCGCAAAATCCTGACCGAAATGAGGGCGTTAATTGAGGTTGCCATCGATTTTCCTGAAGAGGACGTCGAGATTGTTGATACCGAAAAGCTGCTAGGCAGGCTTGCAAAAGAAGTTGTCGAGCCCATTGATTATTTATTGCGTTGCGCAGATCAGGGCAGAATTTACCGGGAAGGGGTGTCAGTGGTTATAGTAGGGCGTCCAAATGTTGGAAAATCCAGTCTGCTTAATGCGGTGCTGCAGGAGGACCGTGCCCTGGTTACCGCCATTCCCGGTACCACCAGGGACAGTATTGAAGAGCATGTGGAAATTGCCGGTATGCCGGTACGTATTGCCGATACCGCCGGTATTCGTGATGGGGCTGATGAAGTCGAGGAGTTGGGTATTCAGAGGGCCAGAAAGCTTGTAAATCAGGCCGATATCGTTCTCTTTATGATTGACGGCGCTGCAGGTGTATTTGCCGAGGATCGCCAGCTTTTTGCCACCGTGGCCCATAAACCTGTAATCGTCCTGGTGAATAAAACAGATTTACTCAAAAAAAATGCCAAGGTTGATCTCAGTTTTTTTGACAACGATCTTCCGAGAGTTATGATTTCTGCTAAAGAACAGGCCGGGATGGTTGAACTGCGTCAGACCCTGTTTGCCAAGGTCACAGGTGGCAAAGATCAGTGGCAGGAAGATGCCTGTGCGCCTAACCTCCGTCACAAGAACAGCCTCAAACGGGCGAAAGAGGCCTGTGAAAGATTAGGAGAAGGACTTGCTCTGGCAATGACCACCGATCTTCTCGCCATTGACATACAGGAATGCCTTGATCAGCTTGGGGATATAGTCGGGCTGACCACAACTGAAGATATACTCGACGTTATTTTCGAGCAGTTTTGTCTTGGCAAATAGCAACCGCCAATTATAAATGTTATTCCAGCATTCTGAGCAGTGCCGCGACCAGTTTATCTGCTCCCTCTCCAATTTTATCAACTCTTGAATCAAGCATATAGCATGGTGTCGTGACGATCCTGTTGTCTGAGTCGATCACGATTTGCCCTTCACTGCTGGTTTCATGGGTCGCACCCATTTTTCCGATATTGGTTATGGTCGTTGGATCCTGTCCGACGGTGAGCTTGGTCGCCTCAAGGGTACGTGCAAGCAGGACCGGAGAAATACATAGTGCACCAATTGGTTTTCCTGCTGCGTGCATCTCTTTAATTGCCTTTGCCACGGAATCGTTAACCTGGCAGTCAGCACCATTAAAAGCATAGTCCGATAGATTCTTAGCCGCTCCAAAGCCACCGGGAAGAACCAGGGCATCAAAATCATCAGCTTTGAAGATTGCAAGTTCACTGATTTTTCCTCTGGCAATACGGGCAGATTCTATAAGGACGTTGCGTTTGTCATTCATTTCTTCGCCGGTTATGTGGTTGAGCACGTGATATTGGGGAATATTGGGAGCGAAGCAGTGGTAGTCAGCACCATGCTTGTGGATGGCCCACAAGGTTAAGGTGGACTCGTGAATTTCCGCGCCATCCTGATGACCACATCCTGAGAGAATTACGGCGATATTATATTTTGGCATGGTACCTCCTTTGCAGGTTGAGATTGAAAATGATGGTAGTGTTGAGGTGGGAGACTCTTATCCTATTGTAGGGGAAAGGCAAGAGTGTTGTCAACTCGTAAACTTTGTGAAGATCCTTGATAACAAGTGGGCAGGTTCTTCACTATATGCAGTTCGATTCTCCACAGTTGTGCCTGGCAATAACTCGGAGAAGTGTGTATATATTGTGACTGGTTACAAAAAACATCAAGATGCAACCGGGTTGGTTGCCGCTCTCTTTTTTTGGAGTTCAGATCAAGGAAGAGTAACATGGGAAATATAAATGTTTCAAAGGGATATTCTGAGAGCCTTATCGTTCATTTTCGACGGGTGGAAGTACTCCGCCAGGAGGCTCTCACCCTTAAGAACATAGATCTTACCAGTCGGCAGCAGGCGGACATCGAACTCCTGCTCAATAGAGGCATGTATCCGCTTGACGGTTTTATGGATAGGGAGAACTACGAGTCGGTTCTGAATACCATGAGGCTTAAAGATGGGACGGTGTTCCCAGTGCCCATATGTCTGGATGTTAGTAAAGATATTGCAGAATCTTTGGAAAATACGCAACGGGTTGCGCTCAATGACAGGGAGGGTGTTTTGCTTGCCATCCTCACGGTTACCGATATCTGGCAATTTGATCGCAAACATGAAGCGGAAGCAGTGTTCGGCACCACGGATTCTACCCGTCATCCTGCGGTTCAGTCGCTTTTGGGCCGTGAGAATAACTGGTATATTGGTGGCACACTGGAAGGTGTGAGTTTACCAGTTCATTATGATTTTCAGGAGTTGCGCTATACTCCTTCTGAAACGGTACGGCGATTTACCATGAATGGCTGGCGTAAAGTGCTTGGCTTTCATACGGATGACTATCTGCATTGTGCTCACCGAGAGATGGTTCTCCAGGCCGCCCGTCAGGCCGGTGCGGCAATTCTGCTCCATCCGGTGGCCGATTTATCCCATCCTGGTGATTTAGACTATTATACCCAGGTTCGTTGTTATCAGCATTTTATCAAAAAATTTCCGCCAAATATGATTTTACTGGGCCTCATGCCTTTTGCCAGTAGAGATGCTGGCCCCAGATCCGCACTCTGGCAGGCTATCATAAGAAAAAATTTCGGATGCAGTCATTTTATGGTGGCGGAGGATCATGCCGATCCCATAAAAAATGGTAGTGAGAAATTTTATCCCAGAGGAGCAGCTCAGGAGCTTGTTGCTGAGTATGCTGAAGAGACTGGCATAGAAATGGTGCCACAAAAGGATCTAGGCTATCTGCCTGAAGAAAAAAAATATGTCGAGATTTCCAGAGGGTATGAGGGTGAGGTTGAGACTATTTCTTCTCAGGAACTGCATAGACGTTTGACCATGGGAGCTCATATTCCTGAATGGTTTTCTTACCCGGATATAGTTGAAGAGCTTAACAGAACGTTTCCTCCTCGTTCAAAACAGGGATTTACTGTATTCATGACAGGATTGTCCGGTTCAGGAAAATCGACTATTGCCAAAGTTCTGCTGGTGAAATTTCTGGAAATGAATGACCGGCCTGTAACCCTGCTTGACGGTGATATTGTCCGTAAAAATCTTTCCTCGGAACTTACCTTTTCCAAAGAACACCGGGAGCTTAATGTTACCAGAATCGGATTTGTTGCCAATGAGATAACCAAAAACGGCGGTATAGCGTTATGTGCACCTATTGCTCCCTACGAGCGATCCCGCAGGGCGAACAGGGAACTTATTTCCCGGCATGGTGGATATATTGAAGTTCACGTTGCCACGCCTCTGGCTGTCTGTGAGAGCCGGGATCGCAAAGGCTTGTATGCCAAAGCCAGGGCGGGTACGATAAAAGGTGTTACCGGAGTAACTGATCCCTATGATCCGCCGGAAAACCCGGATATTGTCATCGACACCACAGATATCACGCCAATGGAGGCGGTGCAGGAAATTCTCCTTTTTCTCCAGCAACAGGGGTATATTATTTAGCATAAAAAAGCTCGAGCCAGAATTATACTCATTGTTAACCTAAAACAACTTCTGATTCCACAGGATACTATCAATATACCTGCGCACTTCATGGAAAACAAACTCTCACTGCAAGACGCCAGAAAAACCATAATCCAGCATGTATTCCCAGCTGCCAAAGAGATAGTTTCGCTCATGGAGGCTCTTGGCCGCATCACGGCCAGAACCTATTATGCGCCACACGCTCTTCCGGACTACAGCCAGTCTCTTTTTGACGGCTATGCTCTAGCCTCAAAGAGTTTGCATCCCGGCCAAGGCACTATGCAGTATACACTGGCAGGTGAGGTAGCTGCAGGCGACACCTCGGAAAAACGAATCACTTCTGGTACATCTTATCGGATCATGACAGGTGCGATGGTTCCCCGTGGAACCTGGAAGGTTATACCGCAGGAGAAATGCGAGGAGATGGATGGAATCGTTTCTGTGAATGCCTCAGTCGCAGCAAAACTAGGAAACAATATCAGGGCCAGAGGAACGAGATTGCGTAAAGGATCAGTCTTAGCTCCTTGTGGTAGTTGCCTTACGGCACCATATCTGGCCAAGCTTGCACAGTTTGGCTTCGATTCAATCGAGGTCTCACGTCGGCCGCGAGTTGCTTTTTTCTGTACTGGAAGTGAACTTATCGATACTTCAACTCATAAACAACAGGGCAAAAAGTTTTCTTCAAACAGATATCTTCTATCGGGTCTCATCCGTCAAAATGGCAGTGAAGTGCGTGATGGCGGCATCGTCCGGGATGAAGAGAGGGAGCTGGAGGGACGACTCGTGGGGCTTGAGGCGGAAGAGCCGGCTATTATCATCAGCACCGGAGGGATGGGACCCGGAAAGTACGATCTGCTGGAAGAATCCTTCCGACGCGTCGGTGGGAAAACGTTATTCACCTCAATAGAAATGCGGCCAGGCAAATCAGTTCTTTTCGGTCTCCTTGGCCGGAGTCTCTACTTTGGCCTGCCAGGGCCACCTTTTGCAGTACAAACCCTTTTTTATACCCTGATCCAGCCTGCCATCAAGGCTGCTCAAGGGTGTATTCGCTGGAAACCTGAAATGGGACGTGCCCTTCTCCTTGATGACATTCATCTTCGCGGCAAGGACATGCTGAGATTACAGGAAGGGATATTGTCTGTTCAAGATGGGGTGAATATGGTGCGATTAGCGCGACAAAATGAGGTGGCAAACTGCTATATTCACTGTCATGCTGGTAGAAAGATTTTTCACCGCGATACATTGATCCCGGTGCAGCCTATACCTTGAAGGAACATTTTTGTCTCTTCCTCAAGTTTCATCGCCTTTGGCATTGAGGGCAATGATAACTTGCTCTTCCGGTTATTACTGTTTTCTGCAGAGGTTGACCGCAAATTGTACATGGTTTCTCGGCACGGCCATATACCTTAAAGTTCATTTGGAAATAGCCCTGTTCTCCACCAGCGTTGACGAAATCACTGATGGTTGATCCGCCGCAGGCTATGGCTTCTCTAAGTATAGCTCGAATGTGGTGAATGATGTTTTGCCATTGGCCCATTGTAACCTTCCTGGTCTGAAGCCCCGGATGAATACCGGCAGCAAAGAGGCATTCATTTGCATAAATATTACCAACTCCAGCAATATTTTTCCCGTTCATGATGAAAGTTTTAACTGCCTGAGAGCTATCTTTTGCCAAATTCCTGAAATATGCCGGTGTGACAATTGGGTCAAAAGGTTCCGGTCCGGTTGTACGAAAAAACAACTTTTCCTCAATTGTCCTGCGCCCGTGTTCGATTAAATGAACAGATCCGAATCGTCTGGTGTCGTTGTAGCGAAGTTCAGTTCCATCTGTGAAGAGAAAAAAGAGATGATCATGGGGGGCGGGCGGAAGCCCTTGGTTGCAGACCAGCAGTTTTCCGGTCATCCCCAGATGGATGATGAGAAGATCACCTGAACCGAGAGGAAGTAGCAGGTACTTGGCTCTGCGACGCACATCCTCGAACACTGCTCCAGGAAGTCGTTCGTGCATGGTTTCAATGGGAACCGTTGTTCGTAGCTCTTTGCCACTGAAACGTACTTTGGTAATTTTCTTGCCTTTGACATGGGGGAGGAGGCCACGGCGTATTACTTCAACCTCAGGAAGTTCCGGCATCTGTTAATCCTTTTTGTACACAGAGGGCTAAACAATAGTTCCTATAGGCTCCGCAAATGGTGCTCAGTGTTTGATCCTTGTAGGAGAAGTGAAAGGCGTAAAAATCCTTTGGAATCATCTTAATCCTGAAGAGATTGAGGGCAAGAAAATCAGGTACCTTGTTGGAGCTGAGAGCCTTTCGGATAGCTTCTTTTGCTGACCAGAGAAGATTGAGCTCTGCCGCATCTGTTGCCGTATTAAAGAAGGTGCCCAGGGTCTTTTCTTCTTCGGTTGAGCAGAACCGGTCCTTGACACGCAGGAGTGTCTTGTTGGTTTCCTGAATGTCCACTCCACAAAATTCGTTGGCTAAGAGAGCCACGGCAAAATTTCCGCTGTGGGAGATACTGATGTCAAAACTGCATGATTTGTCATTCGCCTGGAGTTGAAGCGACGGTCTGCCTCCGTGAGCGTTGACCACAACAATGTCTCTGTATTCTTGTTGCGTAGAGGTGCCCCACGCCTGTCCTGCTGCAAGTTTGGCACAAATACGTCCGCCAAGCCATTCGTTGCGACGTTTTTCAAACTTGAATGATGAGTGTCTGTGCAGTTCTTTTTCAGAAAGCCACTGATTGCGAAGTCCCTCATCGGAGAGGAGACGGCACAGTTCTGTTATCTCAAGCATCACTCCAAAAAGAGTTGTCCCGGAGAAATGTGACTGAGCTGCCTGAAGAAATAATTCAGGCAGACAATTCTGTTTGGATATGGTATCTGCTGGGTTCACAATTCTTAAAAATATGTTGCAATTACAATCGTTCCTGCTACCTTTTCAGAGAAAGATTGTCGGTGCATGATTCCAGTGGTAAAAGGGAGAAGATATGGAGACCGGTTTTGTTTTGACGGGATACGATTTTGTAGTAATCGGACTTGCCGTTCTTTTTGTTATACGCGGTCTCTGGCTTGGACTTCTCAAGCAGGTTACCGGATTATTGGCTCTGTTCCTGGGGTATCTTATTGCCAGCCAATATCATGACAGATTATTTCCTTTTTTAAAAGATTTATCAGACAACCCCAAGGTCATATTCATATCCAGCGTAGTAATCCTCTTTGTCGTCACTTTTGCCATTGTTATGCTTCTTGGCAAGGGATTGTCCTATGTCGTTGAGATTACCTTCAGTAAATGGTTTGACAAACTTCTTGGTACTCTATTGGGAGTGATCAAAGCCTGCCTTGTTGTGGTCCTGTTGCATCTGGTCCTGGGCTCTGTTCTCGCTCCGGAAAACACCATGCTACGAGAATGCCAGACATGTAGCATCCTCAATGAAGCGGCTGATTATGCGAGATTGATTATTCGCGACGAGGATGTTCGCCAGTCGCTTATGCAGCAGACTCCAGCTATTTCAACAGAGGAGGTTATGCAGTTCTTTGATGAGGCTTTACAGAAAAACAGCAGTGAAAATGAGGGTCCGTCAACGTCTGTAGAGTAGCGCCAGTTTTTCCGGTGATACCTTGAAAAAAAATCCAAGGATGACAAGCTGATTGATAATTGTCGTCCGGATGACACCGAGCCTGCGCCAACGCCTCGCTGAAGTTGTTACCTGGTCTTTTAGTACAGCAATACGGCCATATTTTTTCGCACGTTTGATAAAGATATAATCCTCCATTATCGGTAGTTCCGGAAACATTTGTAATCTTAGAAATGTATCACGGCCAATAAAGATTGCCTGATCTCCGTAAGGTAGCTGAAATAACTGTGAACGAAGGTTGGCACCTGTAGTAATCAGGCGCATTGCTAACGTTGGTTTTTCTATTGCCAGACTGAATGCTCCCGCAACACACTTTTTACTTTCTAGAGTTTGTATCACGGAGGTTGCGAAATTATCTGGAAGACGTGTATCGGCATGGAGGAAAAGCAAGATTTTTCCATGTGCCTGCTGCGCACCAATATTTTGCTGGTGTCCTCTTCCCGGTTGACTGGTGATCACGGTGAACGATTGACGCCTGGCCAGTTCGACTGTTGCATCGGTGCTGCCACCGTCGACGAGAATTATTTCAAAATCACCACTTTCCAGGTTTCTTGCCAGGAGGGGGATGTTTTCTTCCTCGTTAAGAGCGGGAATAATGATGGAAATGTCTGAGGTCTTCAGGTGTGTCGATGTCATGGAGTTTTTTCAGTAGGTGATGTCGGAGTTTCAGGGTTTGAATCCTTTCAAGGCTTTGTTTTAATACCGCTGATGTACCCCAGTCTATGTTGGTAAACAGATATTTTATATCGTCTTTTTTAAGGTTTCCCTGGATGCCAATAAGATAATAGCCGCCATCAAAGGCCGGACCAATAACAATATCATTGTGATGCAAAGCCGCGAGGCCACTTTGCAGAAGATCTGCATCGACAGCGGGACAATCTGAGCCTACCAGGATTATGGATCTATGGCGGCCAAGATGCTGGCACAATGCTGCAAACATCCTTGCGCCGATATCTCCTTCTTGCTGGCGCTTATAGGTGAAATCGCCTCCCAGCCATTTTTCCATTTCCTCCCTGTTGCCGCCGGTATAATGAACTTCAGTGCGTAACTGACATTTTTGTGCTGCAGCGCGGATAATTTTACATATCTTGAGCGTCATGGCGCGCTGAAGCTCGGCAGCACCTTCGGCTCCAAGGGCTGGGATCAGACGGGTTTTACTCATTCCAGGTTGGGGTAATCTGGTGAACAACAGTATAATTTCTTGTGCAAAAGTCATAAAATGGCGTATTGTTAAGTATGGATATGCGATACAGTACTTTTTTGATGGGCATATACAACAATATAATGAAAACAATTTCTTGGGCACCTGGAAAAGCCTGCTTCTTAACGTACCCTCAATTGTGTCCATCCCGCAACTCCATGATGTATTTTCGGCTCCTTTTTCTATGGGGCGATTGATATCGTACCTTTTCCTGCCCAGGTTAATGGTAGCAATGACGCTGAGATCTCAATATCGCAGTAAGGACCCTTTGTCCTATACAGTGCGAAGCTATCGTCAGGAAGCTTCTTCCCGAGAGCTGATTGCTTCGCATGTTCAGGTCAAAGAAACAGATCTTTATATACAGGCAGATAAGGATGTCCAGAGGCGGGCATTCGAGCTTGTACTCCAATACCGGCTGCAGCTTGAAGAATATATTGTACGTTATCCTCAATTTCTCTCCTCCCTCTCTCCTTTGCCAAAGGATTTTACAGCCCCGCCTCTTGTTCAGCAGATGTATGATGCCGCAAGAAAGGCTGGAGTCGGACCCATGGCCGCCGTGGCCGGTGGCATTGCAGAATCGGTTGGCAGGTCGCTTTTGCGTGAGGGCATAGAAGAGATTATCATAGAAAATGGTGGTGATATTTTTTTGGCACGTAAGGAGCCAGCGGTAATATCGATATTTGCCGGAGAATCACCGTTGAGCAAGAAGGTCGGTCTTGAGATTGCCTCATCGGGTCCATGGGGGGTATGTACTTCCTCCGGAACGGTGGGGCATAGCCTCAGTATGGGGATGGCCGATTCCGTGACCGTCGTGGCCAGGTCAACATATTTGGCTGATGCCGCCGCTACGCGGATTGGCAATGAGGTTGGTCGGGATGACAACGATAAACAAGGTGTCAACAAAGCCCTGAAGCTCGCTGATGAAATTGAGGATATTGCCGGAGTAATAGTAATCTGCGGTGAAATTCTCGGGGCTGTGGGGGATGTAAAACTCGTTGGCCTTGAGTAGGAGGTGACAAAATGACTCATTTTAAAAGTGAAGAAAACCACGACAGGAGGAGGCTGGAAAGAAAATATCTTCTTTTCTATTTGCGTGTACTTGAAGGTGCTGAAAATGAGGTTCTGGGACATCTGGTTAATTTTTCATCGGGTGGATTGATGCTGCTGAGTGATACGGCAGTCGAAGTACATAAAAAATACCAATTGCGTTTGAGATTGCCGGCATTTACCTGTGAACGCAGTGAGTTGGTGTTTGACGCCTTTAGTCGTTGGTGTCATAAAGATGTAAATCCTGAATTCTATTTGACGGGCTACCAGGTTGAGGAGCTTGAATCTTCAGAAGAGGATAGTGGGGATTCACCATTTGATCAATTGTATCGTTTGGAAAACTTTACCCGGATTTACCGGAGTACCTGGAATAATTCGTTGGCATAGTTTTACTCAATAGCGACATCGAAAGTCTCGCTGTTGCTATTTAACAGCATGCTGTTGTTTACTCATGTAATGAGATGAGGTTGCTGTTATTTGTCCATTCTGTCCGAAACCCGACTTGCCATTTTTCTTTTGAGTTGTATTAAAACATCAGTACGGAGCTGTCTATTGGTGTGTTACTGCACTGTGTCTATCTGAATTGATTATAAATATTAGTAATGAAATGGAAGGGAGAATATGGAGAGCGCAATTCCATCGTGCTTTAAAGCTTATGATATTCGGGGTAAAGTCCCGGAGGAACTTGATTCCCATCTGGCGAAACGAATAGGCCGGGGGCTGGTTGACCTTTTTAGCCTCAAGAATGTAGCGATTGGTCGTGATGTGCGTTTGAGCGGCGAGGAGATCATGGCGAGCTGCATTGAAGGTATGCTGGAGGGCGGGTGTAATGTCCAGAGTATTGGCCTGTGTGGGACTGAGGAGATCTATCATGCGGTGTTCAGCAGGGAAGATAAGGGGGTTGACGGAGGGGTAATAATTACAGCCAGCCACAACCCTGCCGAATATAACGGGATGAAGATTGTTTTGAAAGGTGCCAGGCCTCTCTCAGGTGACACCGGGCTTCATCGTTTGGGAAAATATGTTGTTGGGCCAATGGACGAGACTCCCGCTATAAAGACTGGACGTTGCACAAAATTGAGCCTCAGGGGGCAATATATTGAACATGTTCTCAGTTATATTGATATTGGCAAGGTCGCTGCTCTAAAGATCGTGGCCAATTGCGGTAATGGTTGTGCCGGACCGGTACTGGATGAACTGGAAAAGCGTTTGCCCTGCAATTTTATCAAACTGAATTCTGAACCCGATGGGGCTTTTCCCCATGGCGTACCCAATCCTCTTCTCATAGAAAATCGCCAAGCGACCTCTCAAGCTGTCATCGATAATAATGCGGATATGGGAATTGCCTGGGATGGTGATTTTGATCGATGTTTTTTCTGGGATGAGAGAGGTGTTTTTATTGAGGGCTATTATCTTGTCGGTCTTTTAGCCAAAGAAATGCTCTCTCATGCCAGAGGTGAAAGGATCCTTCATGACCCCCGACTTATCTGGAACACCATTAAACACGTTGAAGAAAATAGCGGTATCGCGGTGATGACCAAGACCGGTCACGCTTTTATTAAAGAGCGGATGCGCGCTGAGAATGCCCTTTATGGTGGAGAAATGTCGGCTCATCACTATTTTAGGGAGTTCGGGTTTTGTGACTCAGGGATGATTCCCTGGTTGCTTATTGCCTCGTTGCTCAGCAGAACAGGTAAACCGTTGTCCGCTCTTGTGGGAGATATGATAGCGGCATATCCAGTTTCTGGTGAAATAAACAGCGTTGTCGGAAATGCCGATGCGGTAATAGAAAAAATAGAGAGTATCTATAATGACGGTGAAAAGGATTATACCGATGGATTGAGTGTTAGCTATAATGATTATCGCTTTAACATACGTAAATCAAATACTGAGCCGGTTCTTCGTCTGAACGTTGAGAGTCGGGGGGATAGGCGTTTGATGGAACAGAAAACTGATGAACTTTTAGATGTAATACGCAAATGACAAGGTGAATACTTTTTCGCAGAACTCAACACCCAAGGGTAGGGAATGACGAAAATTCAGCCAGTAATCTTGGCCGGAGGAAGCGGTTCGAGGTTGTGGCCTCTTTCACGTGAGGCGTATCCAAAACAACTGCTTCGCATTACTGCTGGCAGATCTTTGTTGCAGAATACTATTCTTCGGTTAACCCGCTTTTCTGATATTTATCCGCCAATAATTGTCGCCGGTGAAGAGCATTATGCTGCGCTGCAGAATCAGCTCGATGAGATTGATCTGTTCGGCGAATATTTGATTCTCCTGGAACCTCTGGATAAGGATACCGCTCCGGCGGTCTGCGGTGCAGCCGAATACGTCAGACGAATCCATGACGAGAATACCATAATGGTTGTGCTTCCCTCCGACCATCTCATAGAAGGGGAGGAAGAATTTGTCAATGCTGTGGGACAGGCGCTTGAACTGGCAGAGCAGGGATATATAGTCTCACTAGGTGTTCCCCCGGCGTGGCCTGAGGTCGGCTATGGGTATATTGAAGCAAGAGAGGACGGCACCATCATTTCGTTCAAGGAAAAACCGCAATTAGAGGTTGCCAGAACATATCTAGCCAGTGGCAACTATTATTGGAATAGCGGTATTCTTGTTTTTAGTGAAAAGATCTTTAGCGCTGAAATGAAAAAGTATTCCGGTGATATTTACAGTGCCATGGTGAAAAGTGTTGATCTGGGCGTTCTTGATGGCATGGTTTATCATTTTGATCAGCAGAGTATGGCAACGCTTGATGGTATTTCTGTTGATTATGCCCTGATGGAGCATATCGATTGTGGGGCGGTCGTCCTGCTGGATGCTCAATGGAAGGATGTTGGCACATGGCAGGCATTTTGGCATCTTATGGAAAGGGACAAAGATGGTAATGTCTTTAAAGGGGATGTTGTCGCAGATAATACCAGCGACAGTCTGGTGATTTCTGAGGATAAGCTGGTGGCGGTTATTGGTTTGAAGGATGCGGTGGTTGTCGAGACATCTGATGCCGTGCTTGTTTCCTCAATGGCTGATGTTCAAAATGTCAAAAAGGTGGTAGATCGACTCAAGAAGGCGGATAGAAAAGAATTTCATGATCAGGTTACAGTTCACAGAGCTTGGGGGGCAAGAACCGTACTCATGGCAGAACAAAATTGTAAAATTCAACGGGTCAGCGTTACTCCCAAAGCCTCTCTTGCTCTACAAAAGCATTTTCATCGTCATGAGTACTGGATCGTGGTGAGTGGCACGGCGAGAGTTACCAGCGGCAAGGACATCATGCTGCTGAGTGAAAACCAATCAAGTCTGATTCCTGCTGGAGTTGTCCATCGTCTGGAAAACCCCGGCTCAATCACTCTTGAACTTATAGAGATTCAACTGGGCGATTATCTCGGTGAGGACGATGTGGTTTTCTATGATGAAGGAGCTCAATCAACTATCTAGTTCACAACCTGTCTGCAGGTTGCAGAGTTTATTGGTCAAGTTCTTTTTCAAAAAGAGCATGGATGGATTTTTTGTTTGCTCTGGTTATTCCTCTTTCCGTTATGAGTCCGGTTACCAGTCGTGCAGGGGTTATATCAAAGCTGTAATTTTCAGCTGGTGTCGATTTGTCGGCGAGCCAGACGGTTTCGATAACTCCCTTTTCATTTAATCCTGAAACTCTGGTGATTTCCTCTCCGGATCTCATTTCGATGGGAATGTCGTGACCATTGTCTAGATCCCAGTCAAAAGTTGAAGAGGGTAAAGCCACATAGAAAGGAATATTATTGTCCTTTGCTGCGAGCGCCTTTAGATAAGTCCCTATTTTGTTGGCAACGTCACCAGTGTGGGTGGTCCTGTCTGTGCCGACAATAACCAGATCAACCTTTCCCTGCTGCATGAGATGTCCCCCGGCATTGTCGGTTATCAGGGTGTACGGTATGTTCTCCTGTTGCAGTTCCCATGCGGTAAGCTTTGCGCCTTGATTCCAGGGACGAGTCTCATCTACCCAGACATGGAGCTTGATTCCCTGGTCGCGAGCGGCGTAAATTGGTGCTGTGGCGCTGCCATGGTCAACAAAGGCCAGCCATCCTGCATTGCAGTGGGTGAGGATATTAATTGGCCGACCCTGTTTTTTTATGCTGATCTCTTTCAGTATTGAACAGCCGTGCTCTCCAATTCGCTGGCAGAAGAGTGCGTCTTCATCCGCTATGGCCGTCGCGGTTTGAAAAATAACCTGTTTCTTTTCTTCAACAGTACTTGCCTGAGCTGCTGCCTGAAGGATTCGCTGGACGGCCCAGTCGAGATTTTTTGCAGTGGGCCTGCTTGTATTCAGGTATTTGCCAGCTGCTTCAAGATCCTCGCTGAAGTGCTGAGGGTTGGCTTCTGCAGCGGCAAGATGCATGGCAAAACCTGCCGTGGCACCTATCAAACCTGCTCCGCGAACGTGCATTTCCTGTATGGCACGCCAGGCCATTTCTAAATTGGTTAATTTCTCAATAACAAATGTGTGTGGCAGGTGGCGCTGGTCAATAATGCATACACAGTTCTCGTTATCGATCGATGGCCAAATAGTGCGGTAGTGTTTTCCGTTGACATTCATGATTTGCGATGAAAAAAAGATTATCTGTCGAGTAGGCGGCTGTTTTTACAGCATAGTATGGTTGTAATCATCAAATTGCAACCAAATTGACAGGTCTTTCTCTGGTGGCTTGCGATTGACCGAACTTTGCATCTACAAAAGTGTAATATTTTATCGGCAACTTTACATAAATGTAAGACAAAAGCAATGAGGGTTGTGTCGAATATAACTTTTAATAGATTGATATCATTTGGTAAAAATATAAATTCAGTAGTGGCATGCTCTTTGAGATAGAGGATAGAACATAATTTTTCTGGAGATGGGTCAGGTTGTAAAGTAGCCAAGCTGTAAACACTGCTATCCTGCCCTTTTATTAACGTCTTCTCTGTAGACAAAAAAAGATTAAGGTGAGCTTGATTATGGAAATTATGATGGATAAGGCGGATACGGCATTCATTCTAGCGTCAGCAGGGCTGGTGTTATTAATGACACCTGGGCTTGCCCTTTTTTATGGAGGAATGGTGCGGAGTAAAAATGTTCTGGGTACAATTATGCAGAGTCTGTTCATGATTTCGTTGATATCCCTGGAGTGGGTATATATAGGCTATTCAATGTCTTTTGGTCCTGATATTGGTGGCTTCATTGGTAGTCTTGACTGGTTTGCTTTAAAAGGGGTGACCAGTGCACCCAGCCCAGATTACGCCTCGACGATACCGCAGACTGTGTTTATGATATACCAATGCATGTTCGCGGTGATAACACCAGCCCTCATTACCGGTGCATTTGCCGAGAGGGTTCGTTTCGGGCCTTTCATAATTTTCTCGGTGTTATGGTCAATTTTTGTCTATAATCCTGTTTGTCACTGGATTTGGGGGAGCGGCGGCTGGCTTGCCGCAATGGGGGTTATGGATTTTGCCGGCGGACTTGTTGTTCATCTCACCTGCGGAGTTGCCGCACTGGCTGGTGTCATGGTTATCGGTCCCAGGAGAGGGTATGGCCGAGCGAGTTTTATGCCTCACAATCTGCCGATGACGGTGATAGGTACAGGGCTTCTTTGGTTTGGCTGGTTCGGTTTTAATGGTGGTTCTGCGCTCGCAGCCGATGAGGTTGCCGCCACTGCTTTTGTGGCAACGCATCTTGCCGGTATGGCAGGCATGGCCATGTGGGTTGCCATGGAAAAGATCAACCAGGGACGGGCAACGACTCTTGGTGCTGCATCCGGCGCAATCTCAGGTTTGGCGACGATTACACCCACTGCAGGTTTTGTAGGCCCTAACGCTGCTGTTCTAATTGGTCTTATAGCTGGTGTGGTCTGCTATCTCGCTGTTAATATTAAGGCTAAATTCAAGCTTGATGATTCTCTTGACGTTGTTGGCATACATGGTGTAGGGGGTCTGATTGGGACGCTCTGTCTGGGTATTTTTGCTTCAACGGCAGTTAATCCTGGCGGGGTTGACGGACTGATGAATGGCAATGCAGCGCAACTTTTTATTCAGATAAAGGGTATACTTATAGTCGGAATCTATACTTTTGTTGTAAGCTGGGTGCTGTTTAAAGTGCTCCACTCGACGATAGGTATCAGACTTGCTGAAGAAGCTGAAATCGAAGGACTTGACTCAACGGAGCATTCCGAAACAGCGTATAACAATTAACTTGCCTGGTGCAGGTGAATTGTTTGTAGGCCGAGCTGGAATATGGTTTTGGCGATTGCTGAAGGCATATTTGGCTGCTGTCTTGAGCGTCCAAATGAAGAAAAATGAGGTTGTGATATGAAAAAGATTGAGGCCGTTATAAAGCCATTTAAACTTGATGAGGTGAAAGTGGCTTTAAATGAAATAGGTATTCAGGGAATGACAATTTCCGAGGTGAAGGGTTATGGCCGCCAGAAGGGTCATAAAGAGATATACCGTGGTGCCGAGTATGTTGTCGATTTTATCCCAAAGGTAAAGATTGAGATTGTTGTTAGCGCCTCCGAGGTTGATAAGGTCGTGAATGCTATCAAAGATGCAGCGCATACAGGCAAAATTGGCGACGGGAAAATATTTGTCCTGCCGGTTGAGCGGGTTCTTCGTGTTCGTACAGGAGAAGAGAACGCTGATGCGGTGTAGATTGAGTGAACTTTCAGGAGGTTTGAGGGCATTTTTTATCCAAACCTCTGTTTCTTGTGCCAGCTCTTTAGTGGCGGATTCCGGAGGGCTGTGTTCATGAGATCTCCGCTGCGGGCCAAAAGAGATGCGCTTGAAGATCACTGGCAGAAGGGGCTGAGTGGTCAGGCGTTGTTGCGGGGACATTCAAAGGCAGTGGATGGGTTTATTCAGGAGTGCTTTCAAACAGCTGAAGTCGCTGGAGCCGAAGAGCTGGTCTCTGTGGTTGCTCTTGGCGGCTATGGTCGTCAGGAGCTTTTTCCCTTTTCGGATGTTGATCTTATGATCGTCTTCCGTCCAGAGGTTAAAAACGAAGAAATCTCTGAAATTGCCAATTCGATTTTGTATCCACTCTGGGACTCGGGGCTTGAAATAGGTCATGGGGTCAGGAGTGTAGAGGAGTCGATTGGTCTTGCAGAAAAAGATTTTTATTTCCGGGTAGCCATGCTCGACGCCCGATTGTTGTGTGGTTCTCAATTACTGTATTTTACCCTCCTTTCAGACTATCGCGAAAAATTTGTTGAGGGCCAGCGCCGTGATTTTGTTGAAACAATGGAACGATTCCGAAGTGAACGCAGAGAGAAGTATGGTAATCACTCATTTCTGCTGGAACCCCATATAAAAGAGGGGAAAGGCGGGCTCCGTGATATCCAGGCAATGCTTTGGACTGCTCGGGTGATGTATGGGTTGGAAGGGTTGCAGGGAATTGTCAACGCTGGAATTCTCACGGAAGAGGAGCATGACATGTTTGTTTCTTCCTGGGATACTCTGGTAAGGGTGCGCAATAGGCTGCATTATATTTCCAGACGAAAAAACGATCAGCTCTATTTTGAACAGCAGGAGGAGATTGCTGAGGCTTTATCATACCAGAATAATGAAGATTTGCTCGGGGTCGAGATCTTTATGCGTGAGGTGTACGGGCACATGCAGAACATTGCGGTCGTAACTGATCTTTTTTTTGCCCATGTTGCCGATGTCCTCGGACTTGGAGCTGATAATGGAAAAGTACCTGATAAGGTGATTGAGACCGGTATTGAGCTCCGTGGTAATACGGTTCATCTCATTGCTTCTCCCGATAATCTTAATAAAAAACCTCATCTGCTGCTACGAGTCTTCTTGGCATCGGCACGCCATGGGGTGCCAGTGCACCATCGTTCGCTCAAGGCTGTCTCGTCCAATCTGAAACTTATCACTGACAAAGTACGAAATTCAGCCCGGTCAGCCCAGTCCTTTCTGGCGATCCTTGAAAATGCAGAGAATATTGAAATGGTGCTGGGGAGTATGCTCGACTGCGGCCTGCTCTCTGCCTATATTCCCGAGTTCGGCAGGATTGTTACTCTGGTGCAGCACGACGTCTATCATATCTACACCGTTGATCGCCACTCTCTTCATGCTGTTGATCAACTTCGCAGTGTTGTGGCTGAGCAGGAAGCCGCTTTTGAGATGGTTGCTGTACCGAAGGTATTGTTCCTGGCAACATTACTGCATGATATTGGAAAGGGAAGTGGACGGGATCATTCCGAAGAGGGTGCTGAAATTGCTTTAAAAATTGGTAAGCGAATGGGCTTTTCGGAGGACGAATGTGAAGATCTCGAGTTTGTCGTCAGGTACCATCTCTATATGCCAGAAAATGCTCTGCGGCGGGATCTCAACGATAGCGAGTTCATAAGAAACTGTGCTGAAGTTATCGGTACTTCCTCGCGGCTTGCCATGCTCTATTTAATTGCCATTGCCGACTCAAAGGCAACGGGTCCGTCTGCGTGGAGTGAGTGGAAGTCCCAGCTACTCCAGGGCATGTTCCAAAAGGTTAAGCCCTATCTTGAGCATTCGAAATTTGATCGTGCCCAGGCCGGTTTTGTTAAAAATCAGGTTGAACAAGGGGTCATCTGGCTTCGTCAGCAGGTAGCGGATTTATTGGCTGGAGAAGCTGATTTGAAAGTGAGTGTCGATGATTTGACCGATGACTACCTGCTCTCGTTTCCTCCAGAGGTTGTGGCTCAGCATGTGCTTGCTCATCGTGACAATTATCGACTGCTTCGCCAGAAGTCGCTGGTGAATGCCTCGGAAAAAGAGGGTCAGTGGTCGTTGCTGATAATGTCGTCTGATCAGCCAGGTCTGCTTGCTAAGATTTGCGGGGTTATGACTCTCAATAATCTGACTGTGCTGAATGCGCAGATCTTCACCTGGAGTGACGGTACGGTGGTTGATGTGCTTGACGTTAGACCGACAGATGGACTCGGTTATGAAGAAAGAGACTGGGCAGCGCTCAATGTGGAGCTTGATCTGGCTATAACCTATCGACTCGGATTGAGCCACAGGTTGTTCAAGAAACTTAATGCTGCTCAAGGCAGAAAGAAGGATCTTGTTTCCCGGTATCAGCCACGTGTAATCATAAATAATGATGCTTCAACTACATATACAGTTATCGAGGTGTATGGCAATGATAGAGAAGGTCAGCTGTATCGGGTTACTCAAACTTTGGCTGACTTTGGCATAAATATTTATAAGGCTTTTATCGCTACGGAAGTTGAGCGGTCAATTGATGTTTTTTATGTCCTGGATAGAGGTGGAAATAAGATAGAAGAAACTGAATTTAAAGGAGAAATAGTTGAAGGAGTGTTGCATTGCATAAGTAGTGACGAAAGAAAAAAATAACATAAATGTAGTAAAATGTGAATTGTTTGTTGCGGTTTTTGTAATAAATGGTAGAAGAAGAATGGCAAAATTGTAGATGACTTTAGGGTTGTTGGTGTGAAAAATTCTATACATGTAAGGAGACAGTTAAAATGACACGAGAAGAAATAATGAAAACCATTGAAGAGAAGAATATCCGTTATTTTCGTCTTCAGTTCGTCGATATATTTGGCTTGATGAAAAACGTTGCTTTGCCATTAAGTCAGGTAGAAAAGGCGCTGGATGGTGAAATAATGTTTGACGGTTCCTCCATTGATGGTTTTGTGAGAATCAATGAGTCCGATATGTATCTTAAGCCGGACTATGACACTTTTACCGTTCTGCCCTGGAGAAATAAAGACGGTGTTGCTGCAGCACGTATTATTTGTGATGTATATAAATCTGATGGAACCCCGTTTGCCGGATGTCCGCGTGTGAATCTCAAGCGTGTTCTTGCCGAAGCCAGAGAACTTGGTTATACGATGAATGTTGGGACTGAGGCTGAGTTTTTCCTCTTTCAGAAGAATGAAGATGGTACCCCAACAACCACAACCAACGATGTCGCCGGTTACTTTTCGCTGGATCCTGAAGATACCGCAAATGATTGCCGTCGTGAGATCATTGAGACTCTGGAGTTCATGGGGTTTGAGATTGAGGCTTCTCATCATGAGGTTGCCGAGGGACAGCATGAGATCAACTTCAAATATGCCGATGCACTAACAGCTGCTGATAATACGGTTACCTTCAAATGGGTTGTCAAGGCTATCGCTAAGAAATATAACCTTCATGCCACCTTTATGCCGAAACCGATTTTTGGAATCAACGGCTCTGGCATGCACACCAACCAGTCACTTTTCAATCTTGACGGTACCAATGCCTTTTTTGATGAATCCGGTCCATTGAAACTCTCGGAAGTGGCGTATCAATACATTGCCGGTGCTTTAAAAAATGCCCGTGGATTTGCCGCTATTACCAATCCTTTGGTAAATTCCTATAAGCGTCTTGTTCCTGGTTATGAGGCGCCAGTATATGCAGCATGGTCAGCGTCTAATCGTTCGGCACTTGTTCGAATTCCTGCTGCTCGCGGGATGTCCACCAGAACTGAGATTCGCTGTCCTGACCCAACCTGTAACCCTTATCTGGCCTTTGCCATGATGCTCAACTCAGGTCTTGATGGTGTGAAGAACAAGCTTACTCCTCCGCCATCAGTTAATAAAGACATCTTTGAGATGAATGGAGATCAGATGGCTGCTGAAGGTATCACAGTTCTTCCTGCCAGCCTCAAGGAAGCAGTTGATGAGTTAAAGGCTAATCCAATTGCCAGAGAAACCTTGGGTGATCACATTCTAGAGAAATATATCGAGGCAAAAAACAAAGAGTGGGATTCATTCCGAACGGCTGTTTCCCAGTGGGAGCTTGATAATTATCTCGCAGTTTACTAAGAACTTCATACTCCTGAGTTCTTGGGCCCGCATACTTTCTGTATGCGGGCTTTTTTAATGCTTTACTTCGTCATCTCTTGCCATTTTTGCTTATCCACATTAAAGAATATCAAGTTGGGCTTTATTGTTTGGAGGAGTATGACAGCAAAGAAACGTAAAAAATATAATCAGGTAGCAGACGTTCTTCCTGAAGTGACGCGTCATCAAGGCTGGGATGTTAAGCTTGATATGCATTCCTTTTTCCCAAAGTGGAACACTATTGTAGACGAAGATGTTGCAGCCTGTTCCAAGCCTTTGAAGATAGTGAAAAATACGCTTTGGCTTGAGGTTGAAAATTCCACTTGGATGCAACAGCTGCAATTTGAGAAGCTGCGGATTCTTGAGTCAATAAATGCAACACTGAAAATCTCCAAAATCAGGGATATTCGTTTTGTTCTTCCTCATGATAGTGGAGAGAAGGTGAAGGAAAATGGATCTGGACTCAGCTATGTCCCTCCAGAAACAAAAGAGCTCGAAAAATTTGAACAGCAGGTAAGTATTATCGAAGATGAAGCCAGTCGTCAGGCTCTGGTTCGATTGTGGTATCTTGCTAAATCCTGCAGACCAAATAAGCAATAGGTTGTAATAGGATTGATTTATCGGCCTTAAAAACTAAAAAAACCTGTGTTTAGATAGCTATCTTATGCTGCGGGAAGAGAGTGTTCGCGTGTTCGTCGGCAAGAGGGATCGTTCTTTTCTCATGGACTTAGAAAAAAGGTAAAAAATAGGAAAATAATGCTTTTTGATACTATCCTTGATGTTATCGGCAATACTCCGCTGGTAAGGATAAATAGACTTGTTAAGCCTGGAAGTTTGCAGGTTTACGGCAAGATTGAATCTATGAATCCAGGCGGTTCGGTAAAGGAGCGCATTTCACTGTCCATGATCGAAGCTGGAGAGGCCAGTGGAGAACTTACCAAGAATAAAATAGTGCTGGAGGCAACCAGCGGCAATACCGGAATCGGTCTTGCCATGGTGTGTGCTGCGAAAGGTTACCGCTGCGTTCTCGTCATGCCCGAGTCCGCATCCATTGAACGACGTAAGATCATGCAGGCGTATGGTGCTGAAATTTTGTTGACCCCGGCCAATAGAAGCACGGATGGTGCAATCGAGAAGAGCTATGGCATGGCCCGTGAATTCCCTGAGCGCTATTTTCTCACCGACCAGTTTAATAATGAGGCGAACTGGCGGGCGCACTACGACTATACGGGGCCTGAAATATGGCAGCAGACCAATGGCAAGGTCACGCACATCGTGGCAACTCTTGGAACCTCTGGCACGGTGATGGGATTGTGTGCCTGGTTCAAGGAAAACCAGCCACATGTCCACATTATTGCTGTAGAGCCACACCTTGGCCATAAAATACAGGGGCTCAAGAATATGAAAGAGTCCTATAAGCCAGGAATTTTCAATAAGAAAGTGCCTGACGAGGTTGTTCGCATCGACGATGACGATGCCTTTAACATGGCCCGCAAGCTGGCGTCACACGAAGGATTACTGGTTGGGATGTCGAGTGGAGCGGCGATGTCTGCAGCGTTGGATTATGCCAAAAACCTTGAAGAGGGGTTGATGGTTGTCATTCTGCCCGACGGTGGAGAACGCTATCTCAGCACTCCCCTTTTTACCAGAAAAGAAAAAACTGATAATAAAAAATCAGTCCTCCGTTTCTACAATACCTTAACAAAGAAAAAAGAAATCTTCATGCCGCAAAAAGAGGGAGAGGTTACCCTCTATTCCTGTGGTCCAACGGCACACGAGCCTGCCGATCTTCTCCATTGCCGCCGTTTTGTCGTCACTGATCTCATTACCCGATATATGGAAGTCAAAGATTTAACAGTTACGTCCTATATGAACTTCACCGATCTCGATGACAACACTATTCAGGGCGCTGAGCAGGCCGGAGAGCCATTGAAAGACTTTACCGAGCAGTACATTCAAGGTTTTATGGATGATATCGAAACTCTTGGCGTAAAGCACGCCGGCGGTTACCCCCGAGCCTCCGAGCATGTCGAAGATATGATTGAGATGTCTCGTGAGCTGATGCGGAAGGGGTATGCCTATGAAAAACATGGCTCCATCTATTTCGATATTTCCAAATTCGATAGATATGGTCGTCTCTCCGGAGTTGATCTCAGTAAAATACAGGTTGGCAAAACTGTTGACCTTGATGATTATGAAAAAGATAACCCCCGTGATTTCACTCTGCTGAAACGTTCTACCCTTGCCGAGTTGAAGAAGGGAGTTTTTTTTGAATCGGAATGGGGGAACGTACGACCAAGCTGGCATGTGGAATGTTCGGCCATGGCGACCCGTCATCTTGGGGCTACCCTGGACATTCATACCTCTAGCAGAAATCTGATGTTTCCCCACCATGAAAACGAAATTGCCATTGCTGAGGCACTCACCGGAAAACCGTTGTCTAAATTTTGGCTGCATTCGGAACTGCTGCTGGTTGACGGTAGAAAGATGTCAAAAGAAACCGGTAATCGTGTGACTTTAAAGGATCTACTGCTCCAGGGGTTTACTGGTCGCGAAGTTCGGTTTATGTTGCTGACCGTGCATTATCGTAAACCTATTAATTTTTCGATGCGACGATTAAAAAATGTGCGTACTGCCCTGCGGCGTCTTGATGAGTTCACCTGCAAGCTGAATTGTCTGCCCCCCGGCAGGCCGCATCCCGAGGTCACTGCCTTTGTCTCAGCTATGGAGGAACAGTTTTTCCAGGCCATGGACGATGATCTCAACGTCTCTAAAGCCATGGCGGCAATTTACAAGTTTATCAAAAAGGTTAATCCTGTCCTGCAGGTTAACCATTTAGACCGTGATCAGAAAAATTATATTCTTGAGAGTCTGCGCAAGATGGACAAGGTTTTGCAAATCTTCAGGTTGCAGGGTTGTCCATTAGGACCTGAGGTTGATGCACTTATTAAATGCAGGGAAAAGGCGCGCCAGCAAAAAGACTGGCAGGCAGCCGATGCCGCCAGGGAAGAGCTGGAACGCCAAGGTATTACGGTCATTGATACCGAGTCTGGTCCTGTCTGGAAAAGGGTGAAGGAAACGGAATAGGCAGTGAAGAATGCAGTTGCTTTTTGGGGCTATTTGGTTATTATGTCGTCCTGAAACAACCACCGATCAGAATATCATGCGCCAGTAGCTCAGCTGGATAGAGCAACGGCCTTCTAAGCCGTAGGTCACAGGTTCGAATCCTGTCTGGCGTACCAGAAAAATAGCAAGCGGATATAGTTTTAGGCTGTATCTGCTTTTTTATTGGCAGATACGTGATGCTATATCCTTTCTTCAAACTCTCGTTGTGCTCTCCTTTTTGCATTTCATTTGTTCAACAGTTCGATCCAGCCATTCTTTCTTCATGAATTTTACGTAAAATTTTGAACAAAAGCGGATTATCAAGGTTTGATAGAGATAATATGTTAACTAGGTTTACAATTAGGTCGATTGAAAAGATTGGGGGAGAAACTTGATAGCTGGATCGAATATTGTATTTCTCAAGGTATAAAATCAAGGTTCGTTTTCTTTGTGAAAATATGTCGTGAAGAATAAAACGATATAAAACAATTATATAAAAATGTATTTTGACATCTTTTTTAAACCGCATTAGGATGCATGATAGAATTTAAGCCTTGGCTTGAGAGATTGGTTTGTAATTTTTACTGGCCAAAAACATGGAAATGTAAACATCGTTACCGGTTCGGGTGGTTATGGTTTCTTCATCACTTTCTTCACGTAAAAAACTTGCCGTTTTAAGACAACAATTCATGCAGGTAGCAAGCTCCTGGGCGATGGAAGATTATCGGGCGTTTGTAACCTTTCATACCCGTATGCTGCCTAAGCTTATGAGTGTTAAACGCTGTACGATATATATCATTGATATTGAAAGCAATCGTATCTGCTCAATATATGGAACAGGACTGAAAGAAACACAAATAGAAGCACCTCTGGAAGGAAGCCATGTCGGTCGGGTCATAAGCAGCGGTAAGAGTCTGATAGAAAATAATCTTGCCGATAGTAGTGGATTTCACGAATATATTGCGGAACAGACGGGTTTTATAAGTAGAAATATGATTTGTTCGCCCATACGCAGCATGAGTGGAAACAACGTTTCCGGTGCGGTGCAGCTTCTCAATAAAAAAGATGGTACGGATTTCAATAATGATGATGTGCAACAGTTAGAAGAAGTTGCTCAATACCTCTCTATTTCCATAGAATCAATTGTGCTCAACAAGGAAATACTGCGGATTGCAGATGATCTGGATAAGGAAGTCGATAGATTGGAACAGGATTCCGTCAGAGGTACTGTTTTTATTGCTGAAAGCCAGACCATGCGCGATGTCCTTGATCTTGTGAGAATTGTCTGTGCAACCCCTATTAATGTTATTATTCAGGGAGAAAATGGTACAGGGAAGGAGCTTATTGCCAGAATGATCCATGAAAAAGCAGGCTTGCAGAAACAACCCTTTGTTGCTGTAAATTGCTCAGCGATACCTGAAAGCCTTGTTGAGACAGAGTTTTTTGGTCATGAGAAGGGTGCTTTTACTGGTGCAGAAAGTGCCAGAAAAGGGCGATTCGAGGAAGCCGAAAACGGAACCCTTTTTCTTGATGAGATTGCCGAGATGCCACTCTTGATGCAACCTAAATTTCTTCGGGCCATTCAGGAGGGGGAGGGCACCCGTCTTGGTAGTAGTAAGGTCATCAAGTACAATATGCGCCTTATCAGTGCAACAAATAAGGACCTCGCGGAAGAAGTCAAGAAAGGTAACTTCCGTGAAGATCTTTTTTTCAGACTGTTCTCAGTTGAGATAATAGTACCGCCACTTCGTGAGAGAAAAGAGGACATCTTGCCTTTGGCCCTCCATTTTCTGGAAGAGACAAATAGGCTCTTTGGTAAAAATGTTCCAGGTTACTCCCCTGTAATTCTTGATTTATTTGAGAATTACACATGGCCAGGAAATGTCCGACAGCTCAGGAAAGAGGTGGAAAGGCTTGTAGCTCTTACCAATAATAGTGAGTTAATCTTTCCTGAAAAATGCTCCCGTGAGCTGATTTCTTTTTATAACTCAGATTTTAAAGCAAATGAGAGGGTGCTGCCAGACTACGATATTCCGGCACAGGTGAGAAAGCTTGAAATTGAGCTTATTGAAAGAGCGCTGAGGAAAGCCGAAGGCAACAAATCAAAGGCTGCCGGGCTATTAAACATAACCCGGCAGGGCCTCTTGAAAAAGATGAAGAGATACGGTGTTGGCCAAAACGACGAACAGAACTGAGTGAGGGGAGATCTGCTAAGCTGCAGCCGTCGCTGGCAACCTTGTTAAAGTATATTCAGATGGAATTATAGGGCTGTCTGTAAAGGTGAGATCAGCTAGTCCGGTTGATACGATACCACCTTCCGTCTGAATAAGACCAAGTTGAACAAGTTTAATAAAATCACCCATTAAGGTCGAGATGTCGGCTGAAAGCGAAGTTGATATATCAGAAACGTTCTTTTCGCCATCAATCAACATAAGAATTTTTAACTCTCTTCGAGTGAATATGGTTTCACCGAAGTCATATCTATCTTTTTTATGATACACTGCATCTGAGAATTTGGTCATTTCTGAATTCATAGCACACTCCTTTCAAAATTGATCTACTATGTTCTCATGTATTGCATTTATCATGCCATATATTTCGTGTATCGGGTGAACAATCAATACTGATTCAGTTTAGATGTCGGCATGTGGCGCAATATTCTCGCGATGATTGATCAGAAGAAATATCTTTCTGGTTGTTGAGCTGATTTAGCGAAACGATAGCAGGCGGAGATTCAAGAAAAATACTGGAATTTTTGATTTAACTCTTTCTTTGTGAATCTCCTGGAGTGAGGAGTAGATGGTTGTCTTTATCTGGTTGTTTCGTCCAGAACCTTTCTCACGGTTTTCAGCAGTTTTTCTTTAATTACCGGTTTGTAGACCAGAGCTTTGATGTTTAATGCCCGAGCTTTCTCTGCATCCATAATTTCACTGAAACCGGTGAACATAATCACAGGCAATTCCGGCTTTATTTGATGTATTTCCTGAGTGAATATATCTCCGGTCATAACCGGCATTGTCATGTCGGTTATAATCAAATCATAATCATCTGCGTTATTGAGAAAATGTTTGAACGCATCGAGGCTATTGGTAAAAACGGTGACTTTATACCCGAAACGACTAAGCGACTCCTTCGCCAGATTAGCCTGCATCTCTTCATCATCGACAAAGAGAATCCTCTCGGTACCACCAGGAAGCGCTTTTGTCCCTGCTATTGTTGGAATATTGGTTGTCTCGTCAATGGCTGGTAGAAAGACTTCAAAGGAGGTACCCTTGCCGATCTTGCTATGCAAAAGTATCGTACCCTCAAGGTCTTTAACGATACCATGAACAACCGATAAACCCATGCCAGTTCCTTCTCCTCTTATTTTTGTAGTGAAGAAAGGATCAAAAATTTGTTTCTGGATTTCATCAGGTATTCCTTTACCCGTATCTTGTACGCTGATTTTAATATATTTTCCGTGTTTAAGGCCGATGTAATCTTCCGCTTGAGCTTTATTGAGGAAGATATCTTCGATGATTACGGTCAATTTGCCCCCCTCTTCTCGCATAGCATGTCCAGCGTTGGTGCAGAGATTCATAAATACCTGATGGATATTGACAGGATCGGCAAAAACATGGAATTCTGAATTGAAATTCTGCTCAATTTCAATATTTGCAGGTAGAGACGCTCGCAGGAGTTTAAGAACCTCACGGCCAATCAACTGTGGGCTTACTGGAGTCGGGGTTGTTTTCTGGCTTCTGCTAAAAGACAAAATTTGACTCACCAGGGCTGTCGCTCTTTGTCCGGCACTGATGATATTGTCGAGTTTTTGCAGGGTTTTTGGTGAATTTTCGACATCATATTTGGCAAGTTCCGCATAACCGAGTATTCCAGAGAGTATGTTGTTGAAATCATGTGCTATCCCCCCTGCAAGCGTGCCAATGGCTTCCATCTTTTGAGATTGCCGTGTCTGTTGTTCACGCTCTCTCTGCTTAGTTATATCTCGTCGAACTGAAGCGTAACCGGTAACATTCTTGTCAGAGTCAAGGATGGGTTTGATGGTGACATCCTGGAGGATTTCCTTGCCACTTTTCGTTCTATTCCAGATATGTCCTTGCCAGACATGGCCAGCTGTTATCGTGCGCCATATATCTTTAAATGAAATAGTATCATGTTTTGTGCTTTTCAGGATTGCCGGTGTTTTTCCTATAACTTCACGGCTTGAATAGCCAGTAATTTCTTCGAATTTCGGGTTTACATAATTTATAACGCCGCGCGGGTCGGTGATAATAACATCTTCTGCAGCCTGATCGACCACCGAAGCCAGAAATGATATCCTCTTTTCAATATCTTTCAGCTTACTGGCATCATGAGCAATACCCTGTGTTCCTATAAATGATTCAGGTGAAACATGGCCCTCTGAATAGAGTCCGTCGGTGTATACATGAAAGGTGGTCCACTTTGGTCGGCCGTATTTCTGATCAGTGTCCGAGTAAAGGTGAGGGCCATTCATCAATTTTGCCTCGAATCCACGGGTTCCCCTGGCCCCTGTGCGCCTTTCTGATAATTTTGGTTCTGCTTGAATACGCTCTTCCGGAGGAACAAGCTCAGCTATGGAAGTTCCAATTAATTCCTCAGGCGTATAGCCGTATTTCCTTACCGCTTCACTTATATAAGTAATTTCTCCTTCTTTATTGAGACGGTAAATAATATCCGGAGTTTTATCGAGAATTGACTGCAGTTTTTCCTGTGCCTGTTGTCTTTCATCCACAGCCTGCTTGAGCTTATCACTTTGCCGTTTGCTGTCTATTAACGTTTCAAGCATTAATTGGACGGGTACAAGGACAAAACAAATAGACAACAGCATCATATAACCATAATGAATCAGGAGAAAAACAGCTGGTGGCTCCCCAACCACTGGTAATAATCCAAGTGCTTGCAGTTTAATGGAAATCGCACCAACGGTCGACACCCCGAGAGCAAAGAGTATTCCGCCTTTTGCTCCATAAAGAACCACTGTCATAATGATAAAGGTAAGATTTGCGGCATAGACAGGGGCTCGTATTCCACCATTGACCAGGATACCCGTGAGCGAGGTAGCGATAAAGCAAATTACAATATATCTGATTCCAATAAGAGGTTTCTCTCGCAGAGCATACAGCCAGGCGATGATGGCGAAGATAATTCCAGCGAGTGCCGTTAATATTCGACTATATTGATGGCCGGAAAAAAAGAGAACAGCAAATATAGCTATGATGGCAACCCCAATAATTGCCGGAGCTATAATTCGAATAATGCGGTCAGCAATAACACTACGAATAGTTTCAGGTAAAATCATCCGTTCCTCTTGATCTCAATAGTTCTCATGAGCATTCGGAAAATAAGAAGGGGTTGTAATCTGTTTCGCCAAGCACTTTGAAAGTGCTTAGCGTATTCATAATTATCAGTTTTTTTGCTATTTTGTCAATGGTTTCAGGGAGCTTGGATATTGAAAAAAGGAGCTGAAAAATAGCTAGGCGTTTACCTGCTGCTGAAACGTAAGAGGGTATCATGTATGGGTATTTTGGGGAGGAAAGGTAAGGTTAAATAGGTTTAGTCTGTTGGGTAAATATAATTGTAGAAGATATTTTGAATTGTATGGAAGAAACGGTAATAATGAGATAGGTTGGATTAGTTGTCTTCAAATGGATGGATGTACGAATAGGTTTGGGAGGATTGGAGTGTCAGTAATATTTTATCTTAAAAAGATAATTAATGTATCGTTATGTCTAGTACTTATTCTATATTGCTTTACTGCCGAAATAGGATTTGCGGAAACAGGAAATCAGCCCATTTTTACCTCAGCATCATGGCCACCAGTCATATACCGGAATGAAGAAGGGAAAATGAGTGGTTTGTATGCGGATATTCTCCACAAAGTGCTTGAAGAGCGGATGGGATTGAGTTTTCAATATAAACAATATCCATGGAAAAGGGCGCAACAGGAGGTGAAAGAAGGTTTAGCAGATTTCTTTATCGCTATCCCCAATACAGAGAGGTTGCAATACGCTGTTGCCAGTAAAAGACCTTTTTTAAAACTCTATCTCCATGTCTATACTTATAAAAATCACCCGCAGCTTCAAAAAATTGAGCAAATCGAAACGGTCGATGATATTAAAAACTTGGGTTTGACGACGGTTTCAAACATGGGTAACGGTTGGCAGAAAGCAAATATTGATGCAGCGGGAATTCCGACATTCTATGCTCTCACGGAACAGGAAGCGTGTCTTTTTCTCGCCAGAAAACGAGCTGATATCATGCTTGATGCGGTTGTGCCAACCAATCATGTTATTAAAAATCTGGGCATATCAGGGGATTTAGTGCTTACCAGAGTCAGATTCGGTCCTATCAATCTTCATTTGTTGATCAGTAAGAGGTCAAAATATTTATCATTAATGGATTCGATTGATATGACCTTCGCGGAGCTTGAAGCAGAGGGGATAGTGGATAGCCTCCTTGAAAAGTATAACTCATTGCCGTAGGAAACTATATATCCAATGGATATGTGCTTTCCCATATTGGCGAGCCAATGTCCTTCTTCACGGTAGTATGATTAACTGCATCCGGAATTTCGCCAGCAAGTCGGATCAGACGCCAGATAATCACCGGTGATCTGGAAGGCTGCACCGCGACAGCCATAACATTCATCGGCTTTTTCACAGGTTTTGCATTGACCGGTAATTGTTTCTCTATAATTTTTCAGGTTTGAGATCACTTCGCTGTTTCTGAGGATATTGGCAAGTCCGGTGTTGCGAATGTTCTCAATGGGAATGGTTACTCCGACACAGGGCATGACATCTCCTGTGGCTGTAACCAGACAGGAAACCTGGTGTCGCATGCACTTGTTGCCGACAAGTGGGGGTTGAGGTTCCCAGGTGCGCCCAAAGCTCTGCCTGTCGATTGCGGAGAGTTCGGTAAAAAGGTTTTTCAGTTGTGTTGGAGAGACGGTCAACCCGTCGTTTTTAAGGACATTTGCCTGGGGAGTAATTACCTCGAAGAATGGTTCGATATTTTTCCGTCGTAGCCACTTCCATAATGAGGGCAGTTCTTCAATATTCTGCTGACAGATAACAGTGCTGATCGCCAGAAACAACTCCTTTGAAGGATAACCGGCAGCTTTTAAATTGGCCAACGCAGCGTTTATTATGGAAAAGGCACCCTTTCTTCCAGCGAGTTGATCCTGAATCTTTTCGTCTCTGGAGTTCATCTTCAGAGCGACCCGAACTTTTGTCCTGGCCAGTGTCTCAGCCATTTCCATGTCAATCCCCGCACCATTGGTGAACATCTCGATTTCAAGTTCTTCTTTATCAAGAAAGTCGAGCATTTCAGCAAGGTGTGGGTAGATAGAGGGTTCTCCTCCCAATATTATTATCTTCCTGGCCCCCAGCTCTTTTGCCTGAAGAATTACATCCTTGATCTCCTTTCTGGTGAGTTCATTGGTGCTTTTTGTCTCTTCTTCAACATAACAGTATGAGCAGCGAAAATTACAGATCCGGCTGAATTCAATTTCCATGGAAAGCAATTTATCAGCGGCAACAGCTTCGTGGATTTCCTGCTCTGTAAATTCAAGATTATATATTTGCATTTCTACTATAATTTATTGAGATCATAAAATATGTTCATGTCTTTCCAGCGCTGAATTTCACGATTATACCGGCCTTTCCATCCATATTTTCTCATTACTATCCAGTAGCGGATCTTTAACAGTGGTTTGAAGGCAAAACGCCAGACAAAAATCCATGCCCACCCTTTATCCTTCATTCGTTGAGGCGGCTTCCACCAGCCAAGAACAATCTGGCGCTGATACCAAAATTGATATTGCAGCTGCTCTGTATCAAGATGATGGGTTCGTACATTTGCCCATAAACCGTTGTATTTCCGGTAATCGTGCAGATTTGTCACTAGGCCCTGGTTGATAAGGTCCTCACGGATTCCGGTTTTGGGGTAAGGAGTCAGAACCTGACAGTAGGCAGTGTCTGCTTCGATGGCTTTAAAAAACATGTAGTTCTGTCGTATTGTTTCTTCGTTGTCTTCAGGAAAACCAAAAATGAGTCCACCAATGACCATCATGCCGTATTTATGACAGTTATCAATTGCTTTTTTTGCAAAAGTTGCGGCATTATCTTTGTTTACACTTTTCAAGTTATCTTTGGAAATATTCTCAATACCCAGAAAAATACTGCTGAAACCGGCCTCAGCCATTTTTGCAACCATATCTTCCTTTTTGGCCATGGTTGCGCAATCGGCTTGAACGAAGAATTTCAAACCTTTATAGCCCTTTGCAATAATAGCATCGCATAAATCCATTAATCTTGAGGGATTGAGGACTATGTTGTCATCCGTTATAAATATGCTTCGGGTCTTTTTGTGGTGGTAAATATCGTCGATATCGTCGAGTACTCGTTGTATCGGATACATTCTGAAGGATCTGCCGTACATGTGTTTCATTGAACAAAAATTACACGAACGGGTACATCCTCGTGATGTTTCGAGGAGTTCAATTTTAGAACTAACAACGTGATAGCCCCAGGTTAGTCGGCGTTTGTCTCGAATAGGCAGTTTCAATTTACTGAGATCGAGATTCTCACCCTGTATATTGTGGGTAAAAGAGCCATTTTCTCTGTAAGAAAGAGAGGGGATATCAGCAAGGTTCTCCTGACCGGAGAGCGCATTGACCAGTCTTCTGAAGGCTTCTTCTCCTTCACCGCGGATCATGAAATCGAACCATCTTGCGTCTTCCGACTTGGCAATTTCTTCGTACAGCAAGGTGGCGTGGTAGCCGCCAATGACTATTTTGGATTTTGGAGCGAGAGTTTTTATAAAGTGGGCAAGCTTGATACAGGTATTATACTGCCAGGTCATTGCCGAGAGGCCGATGAGGTCGGGCTGCAATTTCCTGAGCATTTTGGTGAGATATGATTTTATTGAACTTCGTTTACGTACCAGATCAATGATATAAACATCATGATTCTCATCGATGTTTCCGCCGATACTTGCAATACCGTGGTTGGGCAGGTGCACTGCTGTTTCGTGAATGATGATTGGGGCCACGTCAGGCATGGAAATCAGCAGTACTTTCATAACTTCCTCTCGGAGTATGCCAGTCGCACACGCTTCTCAAGATCTGTGATGGTGGGCGGATCATTAATATAATCCGGTTGGATACAGTCGATTACTTCCATATGGATGGTATTGAGCAGCCGAGTCCTGAAGAAAAACGTATCTGGGGTGAATAATTTATTGGTGTTGTGAAGCTGCAGAACATATATAGGTGCCTTGCATATCCTGGCAATTTTTAAAGCCCCCTTGTTTAATGTGCCAAATTTACCATCACGGCTTCTGGTTCCTTCAGGAAAGACAAAAAGATTCCCGCCATCCTGGAGATAGGCGCCCATGCTGTCCATCTGCTCTATCATCATTGTTGTGAACCGGCCATGACTTTTATCCGGGAGATACCCTGATTTGGCAATAATTCTGCCAAATACAGGCATACTGAAAAAGCGGGATTTGACGATGGTCTTCTGTTTGGCGAAGAGGGCGATCATTAAGAGTGGATCGAGATAAGAAAGATGATTGCAGACAATAACTGCAGATCGTATTGCCTTTACCTCTTCATCAATATGTATGGTATGGCTGGGACAGGTTAATTTTACAATTTTGAAAAAGATACGATAAAACTGGCTGTTGAGCTGCTGGAAGCGTAATTCAGGCTCCCTGGAAAAGAGTGCGGCAAGGTATAGCCAGGAAAAAAACAGGATAAAACCAAAAATAAACCAGATCCAGCAGATCAGTGTTACGATGCAGTCAATGCTTCGATCCGTCAATCGCCTGAAGAAACTATTACGAATCTGTTTCTCTGCCATTTTTAACAAGTAGACAGGTATTCACTCCGCCAAAGGCGAAGTTCTGAATGGCGGCTATATTGGTCCTGGCCTCGGTAAGTTTAAGGGTATGGCGCAACATGCTGCAGCGCTCATCAACCTCCTCTAAATTGAGGGTTGGCGCAATAAATCCTTTTTCCATCATATATAGGGTTAAAATTAATTCTATTACACCGCAGGTCCCCATGGTATGGCCCATGTAGCTTTTCAGGCCAGTTACCAGAGGACCATTGCCATAAACAGCATCAATGGCCTGGGCCTCGATCACATCACCCATCTTGGTGGCGGTGGCGTGGGCACTGATAAAATCGACATCTTCTGGTGATATCCCTGCATCTTTAAGAGCAATGCGCAGTGTTGCCGTGATGCCATCGAGATTTGGCAAGATGAGGTCACCGCCGTTGTTGTTGCAGGAGAAACCGATAATTTCCCCTAAAATTGTCGCCCCGCGCTTCTTAGCAGACTCGTATTCTTCAAGGAGTACGGCTCCGCCACCTTCTCCAACAACCAGCCCGTCACGATTGGCGTCAAACGGTCGTGGCGTGCAGTTTGGGGTGTCATTGTATTTAACCGAACAGGCCAACAGATTATCAAAAACCGCAACGGTGGTGGTATCATATTCATCTGCTCCACCGCAGATCATGGCGTCCTGCATACCGAATTTGATCATTTCGTAGCCATAGCCTATGGACTGGCTGCTGGTTGTGCAGGCGGTGGATGACGCAATAATGCGCCCAGTAATGCCGAACATTTTGGTAATATTGACGGCAGTGGTGTGCACCATTGAACGGAGATAGTCAACCGCGCCTATCGATGAAAATTTGGAGTCGAGGTCATTGAAAAAGGTTTTGTAGATATCGCGTTGAACGGTTGGGCTACCATGAGTAGAGCCAAACGCCACCCCGAGCCGACCGGAGGTGATAAATTCTTTACTCAGACCAGAACTTTCCAGGACATCCTTTGCCACCTGGCAGGCATAATAGGCAACAGGCCCCATGGTTTTGGCGTGTTGCCTTTTAAAGCCAAACTCTATGGGATAGTCGACGGAGCCGAAGACATGGGAGTGGATATGCTTGGTAAGCAGTCCGTCATCCCGTAAAGGACTGACACCTGAACGGCCCTGGGAAAGGCTGTCAATAATCTCATTTTTATCATACCCGATGGGCGTAATGGCAGAGCAGGCCGTGATAACAACTCGTCGTTTCATGGAGACTTGCTAGATTCTGTTAGTTTCGAGATTGCTGTATATTTTCAATGTAATCGAGGATGTCATTGATTGTCCTGATGGTCATGGCACTTTCTTTCTCATCTCTGGTGAGAGTGAAGCCCAGGAGAAGCTCGATTTTTCCAAGCAATTCAATGGCGTCAATGGAATCAAAACCGTGGTCATCGCGAAGATTGTCATCAAGGTTAGGCTGTTCAAACTCAAAATCTTCAGTCAGGATATTGAGTATTTTATCTCTTAGTTCATCTCTGGTCATGATAATACGTGGTATGGGTGAATTTCAAAAAATCAATATTGTTTAGGAACGAGGTTGGATACTACAAAGTTTTTTACATTTACAAAAGAAATTATTCTAACAGAAACGATACTTCACCTGATTGAACAAATTTACCATTCTTGAGACCTCATCCATATGAGGTCAAAGCGGTTGAACCGCAACTGTTCATGATACCCTGCGGGTACTCTTTTCATCCCCCCTTAGAGGAAGAGAAGTGCCATGGTGGCCGAGATAGTTTTCTCGTTTCAAACTGTCTCCAGTTTCGTGTTTTTTTTACAGCTTTTCAGGAGTAATGCTCTTGTATGTTTCAATGTACAAAACGATCAAAATGATACCACTCAAATGGGTGCTTTTTTAGTGATTCTTCAAGCATATCTGCGTACTGCTGGGCAGCATCTGATATGGCTTTTGTTCTATCCTTGCGAGATTCCGGTGTAATTGAGATCGGCTGGGACAAGCTGATATGATAGGTGTTTGTTCCGGTGCGAAAGGCAAAAAAGACAAAAAGCGGGGCACCTGAAACCAGGGCGAAGATGAAAGGCGCCTCCGGCAGAAAGGCTTTTCTGCCAAGAAAAGCCACTTGTATCTTGCGCTGATCGCTACGCCACACTATGTCGCCTGCCATGGAAACAATGCCACCGGACTGCAGAAAACGGATTCCTTCAAGCGCAGTAAAGGGAGAATTGGTTTCCTGTTCCACACCGATAATAGTTACTCCTGATTTTTGCAGATCATCCTTCTGAACTTTTTCGAGACCTTCTTTTTCCTTGATTCCCATATAGAGAAGCAGAGGGAGGTTCACTTTTTGCTGCTTGAGAAGGGTTGCCGCCATTTCCCAATTGCCATGGTGTGACATGAGCAGAATGCCTCCCTGGTTACCGATGACTTCCTCAAGTAGCTCCCGGCCCAGGACAGTACAGGTTGCCGGCCTGGAATGATCACCCAGGAATCGGTCTAAGTGGATGGTGGTGAAATTCTGATACTGTTTGAAGGTGCACCAGCGATGGAAGAAGCCCCCTCTTTCGGGATAAAGGAGGGCGTAGAAACGGCGGCTTTCTTTGGTCCGCGAAGAAAATATAAAAAAGCCGGCAGCAATGATCCTGGAGACCGCGATGAAAAGCCAAGAACCGCATATTTTTGTGGCTCCGGTGAGCAGTTTGTACCAGAAGGTATTCATCGGCCAAGTATCCTGAAAATCCGGGCGAAGATCAGTCGACTGAAGGTGGTGGAGTTGCGCCAGAAGTCGAGCCAGGGACGAAAATGACTCACTCTTTCCCCTTTTGCCTGATAGACCACACTTACAGGTGCTTCTTTAACTGTTATTCCCCTCTGTTTGGCTTTGACCAGCACTTCCACTTCAAACTGATAGCGCCGTGCTTTGACACCAAGCTCCAGGGTCTCCGGGAGAGGGTAAAGCCTGAATCCTGACTGGGAATCCTCTAACAGAGGTCCCCCGGAAGTCCAAACCCAGAAATTGGAAAATTTACGACCAAATCTTGAAGTCCACGGAACGTTTTTGCCTTTCACCATGCCCTGGCGTGTGCCAATGACTATGCAGCGCGTTTCATCCATAACTGCATCCAGAAGGTGCCAGATATCTTCGGGGTTATGCTGACCATCACCGTCAATGGTTATAGCTAAATTGCAGCCGGTTTCGCTGGCAGCCGCAAGACCAGTGAGGAGAGCTGCTCCTTTACCTTGATTCACAGTGTGGTGCAGGACCGTTATGTCTTCTACTGCCTCAATGGCACTGGATGTGGTATCGGTTGAACCGTCATTAACTACAAAAATGGGAAGTCCTTGTTTTTGCGTTTGACGGATAACCTTATTGATTTGTTCACCGTGGTTATATACAGGGATGATAATCGCAGGTTGCAGTTGAGAGGAGAGCACATGATGTTTTGCTTGCTGGTTGCTCATATCTCTTCTCCCGCCTTCTTTTCAGGCAATGCCGACGCGAAGGCCATTGACCAGGTTCCTGGGCCCATATGTACCCCGGATGTCAGCGAGAGCGGGAATGTCAGAATTTCTGCATGGGGCAGATATTCTTCCACCTTCTGTTGAGCAATTGTTCGCACCCATCGTTCATTATCGGAATACTGTAGCAGAACAGTAGGGTGAGCTGAGCTGTTAAATCGCCTTTTTAATTTCTCCAGAGCAAAGTTGAGTTGTCCTTTCCTGCTGTGTACTACACCCACCTTTTGAGCTCCATCAGATGTTGGGCTGATTACCGGTTTCATATGGAGCAGGTCTCCAAAGAAACCGCTGGATTTCGCCAGTCGGCCACCCGCCACCAGATATTTAAGTTCATCAATAAAGACATACTCCTCACAATCTTTGATGGTTGTATTGGCAAAGGCTATTATTTCTCCAGGTGGCACTTTTGTCTGAGCATATCTTGCAGTGAGCAGGGCGATAAGCGCGAGCCGTCCTGAGGCTGCACCTGTATCGATAACAGTAAATTCGTCAGTGGGATCATTTGCTGATTTCCAGGTCATGGCAGTGTCGTAGTTTCCGGTAAAGGCGGCACCGACACAGAGGTAGAGCGACGGTCCATGCTGCTGAACAATACTTTTATAGTATTGATGTCTCTCAAAAGTTGAGGCCTGGGCTGTTGTTATTTTTTCACCTTTTTGCAATATTGAGTAAATCGTTTCGGGGTCGCAAAGGCTCTCCGGTCTGGAGTTGTCACCGGTGACGATATAGCTGTCGAGCAGGGTAATACCATGCTGATGGGCCAGCTTTTTTGGTAATGAGCCCGCAGCGTCGGTAATGATATGAAGTGCGCTGTTAGTTACCATAACCAGCTCGGAATTTGTGGTGTCCTGCACAATTTTCTCGTCTGACCATCGCACCACTTTACCAAAAGCCCCCAGATGATTGTGAACATGTTCCGGCTCAGGAGTATGAATGTGAACCTTGAAGGTGGATTCATCTTCAACGACCACCAGACTTTCGCCAAGTCTGGCGAGATTCACCCGGTCAAGCTCCTGGTCATTTCCTTTCTGAATGACTGCATCTACGCAATGGCTGTCCGTTGCTCTCGGTTTGAAATCTTTGCTAATTGCCAACCTGCCGGTAAAAAGATCGAGAAGAGAAACATTCTCGGCAGGCTGAGCTGTGAGATGACTGAAAAAGCCATCAAAAAACACATACATCGCCAGTGCTCCTGAATCAACAACCCCGGCTTTTCTACAATCCGGCAGCAGGACTGAGGATTCAAGAACAGCCTCTTGCAAGGCGGCACAAAGAGGGTCATAAACAGATTCAAGCGAATGTTGCGCTGCAAGCCCTCCGACAAGATTGTCAAAGACAGAAAGCATAGTTCCTTTGCATGGGGCAGCTATGGCTTGCCATGCCTTTTTTCTTCCTGAAGCACTGTATTCAATAAGATCGCTGAACGATAAAGCCTGGCAGAATTCCTGAAAAAAAGCGGCTGCAATATTACCTGAGTTACCGGTTGCGCTCAGAGCCAGACGTTTCTTGATGGGCGAGCTGCTATCGGCAGGGTTGCGAAGCGGTGCGAGGCTGATACGCAGGTTTGTCCCCGTATCGCCATCAGCCACAGGGAAGACGTTGATGCGGTCAATAAGATCAGCCCATGCGGATAGGCAGGCATATCCAGCAGAAAAGCTTGCGTAAAGGTTACTCATTTTCCAGAAGCTTGGTGATGGCGGGCCAGTCGTATTTGCCGTTATTCTTTACAGGTATGTGTTTAACTATGGTCATTCGGCGTGGCTGGGCATACGGCTCAAGCGAGTTGGCAAGGTGTTTCTTTATGTTCGTGATATCAATATCATCGCCTTGAATGAGGGCGCCGATCCGGTGTTCTCGTCCACCGCCATCAGGAAGGGCAATGACCACACTGTCAGTTACTCCCTGGCTGTTTTTGATAAGCAGGTTGATCTCTTCAAGATCAACTCGCTTGCCGCCCACCTTGGTCACGGTGTCGGCTCGTCCTTTTAAGGAAAACCGGGTTTTGTCAATGGCTTCGATTAGATCGTTGGCGGTAAAATATCCATCTTCCTTCGTGATTAACTCGGGTGAGATAAAAGGGGAACGAACTGCAAGACGCTGATTGCTGATTTTCCAATCCAGCACCGGGAAGGGTGTGAAGAATTTTTCTCCCTTTGAGCTGTTTCGTGTGGCAATGCCTCCGGTTTCTGTGGAACCATACACTTCCACAATTCCCATGGAATTGTTGGCGCTGAATAGGGAGTTGGTTTTTCCATCGAGCATTCCGGCGGAAGAAAATGCCAGACGCAGAGGCAGCTTTTTTTCATGTATTACCCGGTAATGGGCTGGAACACTCACCAGAATTGTGGCCTTATGCTCGCTTGCTACCCGTACAATTTCGTTTGGGAATGAAGGTGTCTCGTCAATAATGGTTGCTGAAGAGACAAGCGGCAGCACAATTGAAAAAAGCAGGCCGTAGATATGGTAGGGGGGAATGGTGGCGACAATACAGTCCTGCTCATTTACATTGTAGTTCCTGGTCAGAAATAAGCCTTCGCCAAAAATATTTGCCGCTGTCTTAGACCAGGCTTGCGGTGCTCCTGTGGAGCCGCCTGTGAAGATCTTCAGCAGTTCGGTCTGCGTTGAAACGTTCGTTGACAGAGGCAATTGTAAACCGTCTTCTTTATAGGGACTAATTACCTTTACATCCTTGGGAAATTCTCTTTCGGTATCGGCAATCGCAATTGAAAATCCGCTGGCCTGCTGGGCATCCTTCAGGGCTTTTCCGGAGAAAGCATAGGGCAGCAATAGAGGCGGACCGCCAGCCAGAGAGGCAAGGAGTGCCGCTGCTATTATGGCCTTGTTGTCAGCTGCCAGGCAAACGGGACTGTCCTTATATTCGGGTGCAGCCAGGGCTTTGTATACATTGGCCGCCATGGCATACACCTCGGCAAAGGTAGTACCGCTGCTGGTGAATTTTTTTTCAGGATATGCGGGTTCCAGCAGGAGCCGCTGGATACTTTTTTCTATTTCATTGTTAAAATCAGCGCTCATTTCTTCCGTTTAGCTCTTTGCCAAAAGACTGCCCACGGAGATCTCTCTCGCGCGGCTTAAATGTGTTTGCTGCCATTTCCTTTTTAACAACTTCTTTGAACAGCTTGGCCATCTGGATAGACTGCGATTCCTTCTGATAAAAAGTATTCCAGGCATAATCCAGCAATTCCTGCAGTTTCTCAGGGCTCATCTGTTTTGGCTGAAAAACCACCCGGTCAGCCGAATAGTCATTCCAGTCGTGGGAGAGGATGCGGTTTTGTCTCTTCAGGTCGTTATACGCTTTTGTGTGAGGAAATGGCGTTAATACAGTAAACTCGGCCAGATCCAACTCTATTTCAAGGAGGAAGTCTATCAGCCGTTTAATAAAATCCTCAGTATGGTCGTCAAGTCCGAGGAGTATGGTTCCTTCCACCCCTATGCCATAATCATGGTATCGTTTGATGCGTTCCTTGATATAATCGGAGGTGTCAAAAACCGCCTGATATACATACCAGGCACCGGCCTGGGCAGCCAGATCCAGAACCTTGGGTTTGTCTTCAATTGGATGGGAACACCAGTTTTTTTTCAGGGGAATCATTTCCCTGAACAGGTCCATTTCCCATTGAGTATCCTGGGCAAGGGAATTATCAACAATAAAGAGGCGGTTGTTCTCAATGGCTTCCATCTCGGCTATAGCTTTATCTATTGGCCGGGGTCTGAAGACTCTGCCGCCCAGATATGAGACAGCACAGGGATAGCAGTTGAAACGGCAGCCACGGGAGGCGTGGACCAGATCAACCATTTGTACGCCTTTGTAGTTATAGAGTTTGCGGTTGAGAATATCTCTTCGTGCTGACCCGACCAGGGCTATATCAGGTCTGTCGTTGATATAGTCATAGCATGGCTTCAGCTTATTTTCTCTAAAGTCGGTGAGCACCCGTTCCATTCGGCCTTCGGCTTCTCCCAAAAAGACAGCGTCAGCGTGTTCCATGGTTTCCTCGGCGTGGAGCATGGTCGCGATACCGCCAAAGATAACCTTCTTGCCTTTTTTACGGTAGATATCTGCTATCTCCCATCCTCTTTTAACCTGGACGGTGAGCATCATGGAGATACCGACAAAATCGACATCGTCGTCAAAGTTTATTTCTTCGAGGTTCTCGTCGATAAAATCAATATCAACATAGTCAGGAAGGGCGGCAGCGAAAACGACCGGACCGTGGGGTGGGAGGTGAAATTCGGTCTGACGTTCAAGCTTGGCCCACTTAGGGTAGATGAGTTTAAATTTCATTGAAGTATATCGGCACGTAATAATGTCATTTTAAGGGTATAGCCGGTTATCCCGGAGGTTTTTAGCTCAAGGTATTCAGGAATTCTGGTGGACCCTTTGTTTATACAGGATCGGCCTTTAATCGAGCGATCCATGATCCGGGAGGGAGTATAACTGGTAATTTGCCAGCAGTCATCCTTATTTGGCTGGATATCTGTTACCCTTCCTTCCGCATCGGTATACCGGCAGGTTGCAATTTCTTCCCGAGTTTGCCCCTGCCGGAGTACTCCGTTGAGAGGTGGCTGAAAGATGGCACGGATGTCATGCATCATTCCTTCTGCAAAGCCTGGGCTGTCAAAAGGAGGGACAGCACGGTGTACACTGATGCTGTCATCGTTTAAAAAATCGGCCTCAAAGAGAGTGAGGCCCTCAACGGTGATGAGAGCTGATTTGATGAATTCTGCCGAAAGAGTGGTTATGCCGACAAGTGTGGTACCGTTACCGTCACGTTTGGTGAAATCAATCGAGTGGACAAACTGCCATTTACCCTGGGGAAATATGACGGTGCAGTCATGTATTGACTGATCTGTTTGTATCCTCTCTAAATCAGGAAGATATGCTCGTTTTTGCGAGGCACAACCAACAAGGGAAAAGAGTAATAGTATGAAAATGAGATTCTTCATTTTACACTGAAAACAGCTGCGGGTATTTCCTCATTGAGTACCCGGTTGGTAAATTTCATTGTTGTGTATGAATCCGGTCCTTCAAAAATAGTGACCCCGTCAAGGAGGCCGAGTTGGTCCGCCAGTTGAAGCTCGATCCGGCTGATCAGGCGGGCAAACGACTGTCTCTTCGGAGTCAGCAGGACCGATTTTTCATCCGGGAAGGAGACGCTGAACACATCATTCTCGCTGAAACGGCCATCGAGCCAGTTGCTGATTTCGGCAAGTACAATTTGCATGGAGTCCAGGTGCATTCCTTTGTCTTCAACAACTTTGCCATCTCTTTGCACATACTTACGTATTTTCCCTCCATACATGAGCAGGATGGATGGAATAGGCGTCTTGTACTCCCAGCGTAGCGACTGCGGAGCTGCAAAGGTAAATGTTCCTGTAGAGATAATAGGGCGCGCCAGGATTTTCAGATGTTTTTCCTGGGTAAAATCAGCCTGGATAGATTGTATCTTCACAGTCTTAGGGTGAGCACAATACCCTGAAGAAATAATGAAGAGTAGCACAAAAATGTGAGTTATCAGACAAGTCAGTACTTTCATTAAAACATGCCGCCATTCACCGAAATGACCTGACCCGTTACATAGGATGCATCTTCGGAGCAGAGAAAACCGACAACCCTGGCAACTTCTTCTGCTCTACCGATACGGGCCATGGGAATCATATCCTTGATATATTCTTTAGGTGCATCCCGGATCATATCCGTTTCAATGAGGCCGGGAGCCACGACATTCATACGAATTCCCAATCTGGCTACCTCAGCTGCGACCGATCTGCTTGCGGCATTCAGTCCAGCCTTTGCTGCGGAATAGTTTGCCTGGCCGCGATTGGCCATAAGGGAGCTTGCTGATGATATTGAGACAATGGCTCCTTTGCGTTTGCGCACCATTTTTTCAATCACTGGTCTGGTCATATTAAAAAAACCATTGAGACTGGTATCTATCACTGACTGCCATTTCTCTGGAGACATCATCATAAACAGGCCGTCGGCGATGATTCCGGCATTGTTGATCAAAATATCTATGGAACCTAGTCTTTCGGCAATATCATTCACCACCTTTTCTGTAGACTGTCTATCTCTGACATCAAATTGATATATCTCACCGCTGCCACCACTCTCTACAACCTGGGTCAGGGTTTTCTCCGCTCCATCTTTGTCTCCCATGTAGTTGACAACGAGGTAGCACCCCCGTCGCGCCAGTTCAATGGAGATGGCTCTGCCGATACCTTTGCTGGCCCCGGTTACTATGGCTATTTGCTTATTACTTTCTGTTGTCATTGTCGTTATGCCTGAAAAAGCTGAAGGGTTGTTGTGCCGATAAGGACGTTTTCATAATATTGTTTACATGAAACTTCCCGGAGATTGGTGAAATTATACGTGTTTTCGGCGCTGGAGATGATGGTGTTTCCATAGGCCAGAGAGTCAATAAAAAACTCGGCCTTTTTCACACCGACCAACCAGCCTGTTTTGTCTGAATCAACTCCCTGCGCCCGTATTCTATCCCAGCCGTTACAGACACCGGCGGTCTGGGCAGCTAACTCCACCAGAATCAAGGGACTAACCCCGTTACCTTCGGCCATCGGCCAGGATTTTTCCACGCGGCAGAGGGTCAGGGCATGAGTTGTATCAACCTCGAGGATCTCTTTCACCAGCAGCATCTCTCCACGGTGTGGCAGCAGATCCTCCAGGGTAAGGTCGGAAAGTTTTAAAGTATCCATAATAATAGGGCAACAGATAACGTATTCTCTTTGAATTCGCCATTAACTTTTTGCCAGTTGCCCAATTCTCAGAGGTATTTCAAATTAGGATGACAAATTCAGGATGGATTTATATTATGAACTCGTTTAAAGTCAACGATGCTTTGAAGATGACTATGTACAAACCATAGAAGACGTTTGCGAGATCAGCTGTAACTGTCGGAAATTCGGAACCGGAATGTTTGACCGGTTTTGTTACTATAAATCAACTGCATATAAAATCAAAAACTATGTCAAAACTAATAGAAGAGCTTAAAGTCAAACTTATATCAATTCTCAATCTCACCGATGTAAAACCGGAAGATTTTGATGAAAATGCTCAATTGGTTGGAGGAGAACTGGGTATTGATTCCATTGATGTTTTGGAAATGGTCGTGATGGTTGAGAAGGATTATGGGATCACCATTAATAATCAGGAGGTCGGTGAAAAAGTTTTTTCAACTCTCACTAACCTTGCTGAGTACATTCAAGAAAATTCAACCAAAACAGATTCTTGAAACCTCGATCAGTATATATTTGTGGAATTGGCATTATCTGCTCTCTGGGTACCGGGCCGACAGAAACTGAACAGGCATTGAGAAAAAACCGTTCGGCAATAAAGCCGCTTACACTCTTTGACCTGCTTCAAGACGATCCTCTTCCCGTGGGACAGGTAGGTGCTTTGAATTCATCGGCAGCTCTGCCCAGAACACATCTATTGGCACATAGTGCTGCCGTCCAGGCGATGGAAGGTGCCGCAGTTCCACCCGATGCAGTAATTCTGGGGACAACCACCGGTGGAATCCTTCGTACCGAGCAGTTGCTGCGAGACGATGATCGGAGAAAGGAGCTGTACAACTATCATGGTCTGCATTCGGTTGCCGACTATATCGCTCACGAGTTTAATTGTACTGGACCTGCTATTTCAGTATCCACCGCCTGTTCTTCCGGAGTTGTAGCAATTGCCTTGGGATTGCAGATGCTGCGGAAAGGACAGGCCAGATCCGTTCTGGTTGGCGGCGTGGATTCCCTCAGTCGCCTGACCTATTTTGGTTTTCACTCGCTTCAGCTTGTTGATCGTAATGGCTGCAAGCCACTGGATCTGAACCGACAGGGTATGGCTGTTGCGGAAGGTGCCGGCATGCTATTGCTGACCGGTGAAAATACCGAGAAGGTGTATGGGGAAGTACTCGGCGCAGGTCTTTCCTGTGATGCCTATCATCCTGCGGCACCGCATCCTGAAGGTCGGGGCGCTTTTATGGCAATGCAGAACGCCTTGGATGACGCCGGGCTTCGTCCTGAAGATATCGGATATATTAACCTGCACGGTACCGGAACACCAGACAACGATCTGGCCGAATCGCGGGCTGTCAACCGTCTTTTTTCTCATCCACCGCCACTTTCATCAATTAAAGGCGCATCGGGGCACAGTCTTGCTGCGGCGGGAGCGATTGAGGCAGTGATCTCTGCAATTGCTCTTTCCCATGATTTGCTCCCTGCCAATACTTCTTTACAGACGGTTGATCCCACACTTGAGCTGGAGCCTCTTTTAGAACCGAAATCATCATCAGTTAAGACGGTTCTTACCAATTCTTTTGGATTTGGCGGAAATAATGGTTCCCTGGTGATTGGCAGAGCAGGTGAACATCTTCCGGTTGTAAAGGACGAGACTCCTCAAGGGTTCGGAATTCACGGTTATTTTTGTTTTAGCGGTGCAGGAGATACTGCCGCCACCATGGAACTCCTGAGAAATGGCACATCCGTTTCAGGAAGAGCAGGACTTGATACTCTTTCAACAAACCTGCCGCCGCGTCTGATTCGTCGATTAAAAAGGCTTCCGAGGATGGCTCTTGCCCTCGCATCAGGTGTGAGAGAGAATTCCGGGCCCGAACGTCAAAAACTGGATTCCGTGTTTATGGGTACCGGCTGGGGGGCTATGTCAGAGACCCATGATTTTCTCAAACGTCTCAATGACTCGGAGGAGCAGTTTCCAAGTCCCACCGACTTTGTCGGCTCTGTGCATAACGCTCCGGCCAGTCAGGTGGCTATTCTGTTTGGTGCAACCGGTGCGAATATTACCACCAGTGGCGGCGATTATTCGTTTGAACAGGCGTTGTTGGCAGCAGAACTGATGTATGATGATCATGGCGACTCCACAGCTCTTGTTATGGGTGCAGATGAAGGTCATGATGCGTTTTCACCGCTTTTTGATCCTTCCGTATCCGTTGGCTCAACACTTGCTGATGGCGGTGGTGCCTTATGTTTAAGCAGAGGCATTGAAGCTGCAAAGAGTAGAATTTCCATACCCTTCTATCGACGTGCTAGCGAAGAGTCGGTGATTGATGCTTTGGTGGAAAGTCTCTGGTGTATTACCAAAGAGAAGAATAGTTGTGCTGCTGTTTTTGCAGGTATTCCCAAGGCGATGCGTGAGAAAGGCGAAAAGCAGCTTGAGCAATTTTTAGCGGCAACGGCAGAATCGATACCCGTTATTGATTATCGCAGATTTACAGGAGAGTTTGCCTCCGCTTCGGCTGTTGCTGCGGCGATTGCCTGTTCATGTCTTGAGACAGGTGTTATTCCCGGTGGGCTGACAGATGGCGTGGATATTGAATTTTCCGGAAGCAGAAACACGATTCTGATTCTGGGCCTGGGGCAATATGTTACTGCAATGGAACTTTCTCTGCCATGAGAGTGCTGCTTATATCGCCAAACACATTGGTTACACCTTATCCGGTTTATCCTCTAGGCTTGGATTATGTTGCCGGTTCCGTGGCAGAGCACCATGAGGTCAAAATAGTCGATCTCAATGTAACGGCACTCGAAGAGCTGGAAAAGCTGTTGCATGAGTTTATTCCGCAAATAATTGGAGTCTCCTGCCGGAATATTGATAATACCGATGTCTCTGACTCTCAATATTTTGTCGGTAGTTATGCCAAGCTGGTATCGTGGCTGAAGTCGCTTTCCAGGGCTGTGATTGTTTGTGGTGGGGCCGGATTCACCATTATGCCGCAACGGATATTGGCAGCACTTGGTGCTGATTTAGGTATTATTGGCGAGGGAGAAAGATTTGGTTTGCTGGTGGAGGCAATCGAAAAGGGTGAAAATCCAGAGGACATACCAGGGATTATTTCAGCTACATCAGCACCGGAAGCCCTTACGGCCAAACCGTGGCAGGGCACAAGAACTCGAGCTTTTGAGAAACATGCCTCTCACAGAAGTTTTTATCTTGATCATGGTGGCATGCTCAATCTACAAAGCAAAAGAGGATGCGCTTTTAAATGTGTTTACTGTCCATATCCGGCAATTGAGGGGAAAAAACATCGGGTAGTCGAACCTGATGAGGTTGCCCGGATGGCATTAAAGCTGCAAGAGGCCGGGGCGAAATATTTTTTTATTACCGATTCTGCTTTTAACTCAGATGTTGCTCACAGTCTTTGCGTGGCGAATAGCTTCAAAAACGCCGGTGTCACCATTCCCTGGGGTGCTTTTTTTGCTCCGGTGAAACTGCCATCTGATTATTTTACGATAATGGCAGAAGCCGGCCTGTCCCATGCTGAGTTCGGTACAGAATCGCTGTCGGACACTATTTTGAAAACCTATCGCAAGCCGTTTCGGGCAGAGGATGTCTATACGGCTCACGAGCAGGCTTTGGCAGCCGGAGTGCATTCCGCTCATTACTTTCTGATGGGGGGGCCGGGAGAGTCTGTTGCAACAATTACAGAGACCCTGGATAATCTGGATAATCTGAAGAAAACAGTCCTATTTTTCTTCTTTGGTATCAGGATTTATCCGCAGACAGGACTTTATGAAATTGCTCTCAAGGAGGGAAAAATAACCCCGGAAACCGACCTGCTTGAGCCTGTATTCTACCGGGCTGATGACATAGATCTGGAAACCATAGAAGCACTGGTCACAGAAAGAGTTGGTAAGAAGATCAACTGTATAGTAGGTTCGGGTGGTGCAGGCGGTGCCGCTACGGTTGCTAAAATGCACGAGCGTGGATACGTCGGTCCGCTCTGGGAATATCTTATTCGATAAATTGCGCTTTCAAGGTGGAAAACGTATACACCAAATGAGTACCAGCACTGACATCTCACCTGTCTGATGCGTTCAGCATAGAGGGGGGAATGTACTCTTGCAATAGTCCACCACCACGTTCAATGTTAATGGGAAATTCAGGCCAGGAGCATTTTACCTGTCATTGAAACGCTAAATTGTTGTAATCCACTTAAAATCCAGGTCATAGATAATGGGAAAAGATTCATCTTCTGCAGATAAAATTATTATTATCGGCTCCGGTGTTGGTGGTCTTAGTGCGGGAATTATTCTCGCCAGACTCGGATTCAATGTTACCGTGCTTGAAAGAAATCTGCTCCCGGGCGGGTTGATGCGCAGCTATCGGCGTGAAGGAATTGAGTGTTCCGTTGGTGTGCACTATCTCGGTTCTCTTGCAAAAGGACAGATCCTGCGGACCTTCTTTGATTATCTGGGCGTTACCGAGGCTATTCCGGTTGCAAGAATGGGACAGGGTGGGGTTATTGACAGATATCTTTTTGATTCGCCATCCACCCATCCCGACCACTTTGATCTGCCGGAGGGGATGGATGCCTATGAAGAAAATCTTAAGAAGAGTTTTCCGCAGGAAGTTGAAAAAATTGCTGCAATTATGGGGCCCGTACGCCATGCAGCTGAACAACTGCACGGCCTGGATTTTCTCCATACGGATACTAACAATTTCTCACTTCTCGATCAATCACAGTCCCTTGGGGAAATACTCGATAACCTTGGGTGTTCGCCGGGATTACGCAGTGTTCTGGCCATTCCCTCAAGCTGGATAGGGGTTCCTCTGAATGATTGCCCTGCCTATTATCACAACATGGCTCTGGCTTCCTATGTGTCTTCATCGTGGCGTTTAAGCTGCAGTGGCTCAGATATGGCTGAAGCCTTTGCCAGACGTCTGCAGGAATTGGGTGGCAGGATTATTACCGGTGAGAAGGTGAGCAGGATCAGAGCAGAGTCGCGGGTTGTCAAGGGAGTGGAACTGGAGTCCGGTGAAAGTATGGACGCAGGCATGGTCATAGGAGCCGTACATCCAAAAGTCGTTTTGCAGATGCTTTCAAAGGGAGATGTTAAGCCTTCGTATCGACAGCGTATCAGCGGCTTGCAGGATACTCATGGTATCTTCTCGGTCCATGTGCTAATTGATGCCGAGAGACATCCTGAAATTCCCCATAATATATTCAAGATTGATACCGATGAGCAGGGTAATGTCCCCGATTTACGATATTACCAGATTCGTAAATGTGAAAAAGAAGGGTGCTGTCTTCTTTCTATTTTAACTTCTGGGAAAGATGAATTGTGGGCCCCATGGGAAAATACAATAAGTGGGCGACGCGGGCCGGGCTATGTCGAGGCTAAGGAAAAACATGCAAAGAAGCTGATTGCCGAGGCGGAAGGTTGGTTCGGGTCTTTCAAAAACACCAAAATTGTCGATGCTTACACGCCGTTATCAATGCGAGACTGGATGAACAGTCCAGGAGGAAGTGCTTATGGTGTGCTGCGTTCTTCTGGTCAGATGCTTGCCGCAGCACTTTTGAACAGAACTGCGATAAAGGGCTTGTACCTTGCCGGCCAGAGTGTGCTGGCACCAGGAATTATTGGCACGATTATGGGCTCCTTCAGTACGATAAAACTGATTCTTGGTCCCAAAGAATTTAATGCACTCATTCATCTGCAAAGATAGCTTAAAAAGAATTTTATGATACGAATACTTATGTTTGTTGTCTGTACCATTTATTTTGTGAGTATTTCCCGGCAGGCCTTGAAAAATCCCAGATCTCATGGATTTTATCGTTTCTTTGTCTTCGAAGGGCTGGCTCTACTGATTCTTTTGAATCTGCCATACTGGACCAGTGAGCCATTATCCCCGCTGCAGCTTTTTTCTTGGCTGTTATTGGCTCTTTCGGTAGTCTTTATACTTCAGTCTCTCATGATGCTTAAAAAGAAAGGTGGGTATGCTGACAGGACGGACATGCCAGAAAATTTTGCTTTCGAAAATACCACGGCCATCGTTGAAGTGGGATTATATCGTTATGTTCGTCATCCCATGTATGGTTCCCTGCTTTTCCTGGCCTGGGGGGCTTTTTTTAAAGACATAACTCCCCTCAACATTGTCCTGGTCTTGACGTTGACTGGTTTGCTTGTAGTGGTGGCAAAGATTGAGGAACGGGAGAATGTCTCTTTTTTTTGGTAAGGATTACGAAGAATATATGCAGCGCACCAGAAGGTTTATTCCCTGGTTTGTTTAAACACAGTTTATGCAAAAATGACAAAGGCGCTTTGGTTTTGTAGCAGGTTGAGATAATCAAGCAAGCTCAACCCGCCAAAATCAGACAACGGTCAGATATATCCATCCCACAGAAAACCTGCCTGACTCGGGAACCATACCAAGAATACGGTCGCCCTTCTTCAGTTTCCCGGAGGAGAACAGCTCTTCAATCATGATGTAAAATGAAGCCGACCCGGTATTGCCTTTCGTGACCAGATTGGTAAACCATCTGTCCGATGGTATGGGGAAATTGATTTCCTGAAGTTTCTGCAAAAGCGGTTCGCGAAAATATTCTGAAGAAATATGCGGCAGGAACCAGTCTACTTCCTCTGCTTTAAGTGCATGCTTTTTGGTGACCATTGGAAGGCTTTCATCCAGAATTACCGGGATGATCTTTTGGTTGAGCAGACGGGCGTCCTGTTTTATTGTCAATATTCCTTGTTTGTCCAGACCATCAGCAAGTGCATATTCCCGCCAGCCAATAAGACTGCCGTCATCTTGTTTCACCGCACCTGCGTACATGCAGGCCTCAAGCTTATGTGCATGGGAGGTGTTTTCAATCCAGTTGATCTGCAGGCTCATGCCTGATGCTGCAGGTTCACTTTCAATCAATACGGCGCCAGCTCCATCAGAGAGCATCCATCTGAGAAATTCTGCTTCAAAGGAAAAAGCCGGATGTGCACGCTCTTTCTCCAGGGCGCCCTGTTTCCCGCTCATGGCCTGAAAGAAATCATCTCGGAGTGATGAAGAGGCGAGTTCTGAACCCGTGGCCACGGCATTCCTGGTCAACCCTAGTGCCACTGACATTGCCCCATATTTCAGGGCTGCAAGACAGGTGAGGCAGACTCCCGCAGTTGTAATCACCTCGCAGATTCCGGCATTCAGTTCACCATGAACCATTGAACCGTGGCCAGGGAGCAGCTGATCAGGAGTGGAGGTGCCGCAGCATAGACTTTCTATGGATTCTTCGTTAACAGAGAGAAGACGAACGGCCTCAGCTGTCATTTTTGCGTTGGTATACGTCGCTTTGCCTGTTTCTGGGTTCAAGGCGTAGTATCTGGATTTGATACCATTGTTAGCAAGTATTATTCTCCTGGTTTTGGCGGAGATCTTGTGAACTTTTCCTAGATAGTTATCCAGGTCTTCATTGCTGACAGGATTTCCCGGAAGCAGGGTGGAAATTGAGGTGATAAATGCTTTCATTGTTTATATCTTTGCAGCCGTATGACTCTTCGCCAAAAGATCCGCGTAGAGTATATAAAACTGTTTTTCATCTAGTTTTGTCACTGTAACCGCATTGGTCAGCGTGTAATAGTCTAGATCGTGGTTGATAATTTGACTCTGCATCTGAGTGTACTGCATTGTTCCCGGAAGAGGAGTCATCACGGTAATCATCGGCAGGTCTATGTGTTTTTCATCTAAATAAGTTGAGAGTTGCTCAAAATTCCGCTCATCATAATCGGGAGAGATAATAAAATCACCAACAATACTGATTCCCATTTCATTAAGGAGAGTTATGGCTTCAGAATTGGTGGCTGCGGTGTTGGCTTTGTTCATCGCCGACAGACTGGTATTATCGATCTCTTCGAAACCAATGACCACCGCTCGCAGGCCTGCTTTTTTCCACTGTTGCACCATTTCTGGATAACGTACAACGGTATCGGAGCGGATATCGGCCAGGTACTGTTTTTTGAGCCCTGACTCAAGAAGAGCGTTGCCAAGAGCTTTGGCCCGGTTAATATCACCGAAGGTGTTGGCATCGACCAGTCTGATAACCGGGATGTCTCCAAGCAAACCTATATCACGTACAACTGCCTCTATTGATTTGGTAAGATATTTACCACCAGTCTGATTTTTGATGCAGCAGAAGGAGCAACGATGCGGGCAACCATATGCCGAGGCGACAAAACCCATGTTCACGCCTAATTTCTCAAGAATATAATGTGAGCGATAGTGGCTCACCAGATCATAGGCGGGAGGTTTGTCTTCGACCAGATCAACTGTACTGTTGCAGTGGAGGGTAATGTTGAGCTTTTCCCCCGGATCTGTCCTGATAATTCCTGGAATGGAAAGGTGTGCTTCTTTGCCGGTTTCTAATGTTGCAATCAGGTCGGCAAAAGCTTTTTTACCAAGTCCCGTAACAATATAATCGACTGATTCCTGGTTGAAAAAATGGGGATCATTGCTGGCATGGATACCGCCGACCACCACAGTGGCCCGACAGTTTTTCTTTATCTCTGCTGCGAGTTGCAACATCGTGTTTGCTTCACATGTCACCCCTGTGATCCCAACCACATCGGGAAGAAAAGTGGAAAGCACCACCCCCAGACCATCGGGATCAGCCTTTAAATCAACAATACGAACATCATGCTGGCACAGATTACCGGCAAGCTCTTCAAGCGCCAGCGGTTCGCCGCGAAAAATCTGCTTGAGCGAGGTAATACCGTACCGTTCCTCCGGTATACTTCTGCCACAATTTGGCGGGTTAACAAGAAGAATATTCATACTGTGCTTGCGGATGATTATCTGTTGTTGTTTATATATTCGGCAAGAGTGGCCAGGGACTGCAAAACAACCCTTGTAGTGTTTTCAGAATCCATGCGTACACCATATTCCTGCTGAACGGTCACTGCAATTTCCAGAGCATCGATGGAATCTATACCTAAAGGGGATTCTGGACCGATCAGGATATCATCGCGAGAGATTGTCGTCATATCCACGTCGTCAAGGTTGCATGTTTTACAAATCAGTTCCAACAGTTCTAATTCAAAGGGATCCATGTATATTAAATTCATGTTCAGTTAAAAATTTATGATCAAGAGACTATATTCGTGATCGAGATAGTTTCCATGCAAAAATGACTGAGGCAAGAAAAAAAATGATGAGCAGGCCAAGATCATCAAAAATTGCAGTGAAAGAATGTCCCCGTACCAACAGCTCTTGAAAGGCGGTGAGGCCCCAATTTAAAGGGGAAATTATACTAAGCTGCTGCATAATTCTGGGCATGGCATAAACCGGAACCATTACTCCTCCAATGGCAGCAGCAGTTACCACAAAACAAGCCCCCAGTGCAGATGCCTGTTCATAGCTGCTGCTGATAATACCTAAAAAGATGCCGAATCCGCAGGCGGCAAAACTTATACAAAGAATGGTAAACAGGACTCCTGTAAAATGGTGGAGAACGGTGAAAGCGGGCAGCCCGAGATAAGGAAAAATGAAAAAACCGATAAGGCCAATGAGTAGAAACTGGCAGAGACATACACAGATATAGGCCAGCACCTTTCCTGAAAAGAGCTGGAGGTGCGAGACCGGCAACGAGGTCAGGCGAATCCATATACCTGATTTTCGTTCCTGGAGGATTGTCCCTGCAATGGGGATGGCGGTGAAAAACATGCCGAAGATTGCCCAGGCAGGTACATTTTGCTGCACGGGATTATATGGCGGCGTTTTGACGGTGCCATTACCCGATTGTTTTTCCGCTACCTTGAGTAAAGGTTGTTCAAGACGTTCATTAAGCTCTTCAGCCCGGAGAGGGGAGTACTCTTCAGATATACCAAAGGATGCTAAAGAAGTGTTGAGTTCTTCGGCCAATTTTTCAACTTTTTCCTTCATGGCTATGGTTTCCAGGGCAGCTCGAATTTGAGCTGTAAGTCCTTCGCGAAAACCGGGCATAACGCCAGGATCAAAAAAGACAGATATCGGTACTGGAGAGACCTCTTTTTTCTTTTCATCTTGAGCGCTTTTTTGAAAGAGAAGCGCTGCAGTGTTTTTAAAATTTGCCGAGGAGCCTTCCGCAACGACAATTCCCACTTGAAACAAACCGCTGGCAATGGCCTGTTGCAGATCATCGCTCTTTTTCTTTTTTCTATCCCAGATAATGATTTTAACATTACCTTCACCCAGTTGCTGAGACAGTGAACTGCCGAGTGGACCTCCATCCAGATCAAGAAACAGTACCTGGGTTTTTTTTTGGCCGGTAAGTTCCATGACATTTTCCTGAACCAGGGTTATCACAATGACCAGAAGAGCAGGCATAATGAAGAGGATAAGAACTCCGGTTCGATCCCGTTTCAACAGGATCAGCTCTTTGATTGTTGCTGCAAAAATTTTCAGCATATCAGAGATGTCCTGCCATATCCGGCCCAGAATGTTTGTGATCTAATGTGAAAGGAGTGAGTGTTCAATTTTATCTAGTATTGTATTTTCAATGTGTCCAGGCTATGTATCTCGAAGCTGCCGTCCTGTCAAGCGAAGGAAAAGCTCCTCCAGGTTGGCACTGTCGCCTTTCTGCAGCAGTTCAGCGGGCTTACCTTTTTTGATTATTTTACCGCCATCCATAATACCGATGCGGCTACATAGTTCCTGGGCCTCTTCCATATAATGAGTGGTGTAGAGGATGGTCATTCCGGTGCGGTTCAACTCAAGCAACTGTTTATGGATCAGGTGCCTTGACTGGGTGTCAATGCCCACGGTTGGCTCATCGAGAAAGAGAATCTGGGGATCATGCAATAGCCCGGCGGCCAGGTTGAGACGTCTCTTCATTCCCCCTGAATAGGTGGCGACAAGCCGTGTCGCATGTTGAACAAGACCTGCGAATTCAAGGCTTTTCTCAATCTTGCCCTGCAGCTGTTTTCCCTTCATGTCGCAGAGCTTTCCAAAAAAAACAAGATTTTCGTGAGCGGTAAGATTGTCATATAAGGCGATATCCTGCGGCACCAGTCCCAGAATCTTTTTGATTCTGGTTGGCTGTCGCTTGAATTCAGAGCCCATTACCTTGACCGTACCGCTGTCAGGTGGAAAAAGATTGCTCAAGATAGAAATAGCGGTGGATTTTCCGGCGCCGTTTGGACCGAGCAAGCCAAAAAACTCACCCCTGTTTACCTGGAGTGTGAAATTATCAAGGGCGGCGCTTGCACTATTCTTATATCGCTTAACAAGGGCGCTGGCTTCAAGTGCACAGTACCCTGAGTCTTTAGGGGATGGGGTGCCGAATGTGTCCACTATTTCTTCAGCCATTGATCAAGTTTACGAAAGACTATTTCTTCAAATTTTGCGCATTCACGGATTTTTTCGGCCATGGCACGGTAGGAATCACCTTCTTTGCTCCTGTCTTTGCAGATTCGTGCTGCCATCACCGCAAACTGCCGCCAGCAGTCACCTGCTGCCGTCAGCGATGAAGCACTGTCGAGTAGAGCCTGATCGCCAAGTTCTTTACTGCTTTCCTGGAGAAACGCTGCATACATGAAGCGAAATCCGCCGCCGCCGGTTCCTATTTCCTCCTGCATGCGTACCACATGACCAAGGTGCAGGTCTGCCCGTTCTTTGCCAAGCTTTATGGGCCATTTCTCCATGCGGTTGGCCATAAAACGAATGCCTTTAATTCCGATTAGCGGAAAAGGGCTGCCGAGCATCATCTTACAAACAAATGCAATCCCATCGGTTATGAGCAGCTTACGATCCAGATGTTCAGGAGCCTGGGCCAGGTAATACATTTTGCCCTTGGGCGCGAGTGCGCCGGAGGCAAATCGTGCCCGCACCAGATCATTTGCATGACAACGGACCGGTCCGGGGAATACCGGATCACTTATCAGGTATTCATCACCTTCTTTGCCGTATACTACAAGATTGTGAGCATTAAAGTGAAAGCGCAATGCTTTGGGAAAATACGGTAGCCAGAAAACTCCAGTCTGCAGGCCAACAGGAATAGAATTCTCAAGTGCCGCATCAAGCTCCGCCATTGCCTGTGATTTACTTCTGAATTTTTTCTGATAAATAGAAACGCCCGGGATGTGGCCGAGCCGTTTCAGAAGCTGTCCTGCGGCAGCGCGATAGGTGACCAGAGGAAGCCCGTTGATCCTGATAAAAGGGAAATATCCGAAAAAGAGACCTCCTCCGATACCAAAGGCCATTGCCTCGGAAATATCAATACCTTTATAGGTGAGAAGATTAGCCGCGACTCCGCTCTCGCAATGGGCGGATTGGTTGTGGGGAAAATTAATCAACTGACTGGCTTCCATATTCCTGATCGTTATAAATGGGCTGCTTGAGGTTCCCCTGGCGCAGGTCATCCGAGGAAACTTTGAAAAAATCCGCATAGGTTTGCAAGGTTTTTACACCGAGCCTTTTGAAAAAGAAAGGGAGAAGATGGAGGCGGACCATCCAGCGTGACTGATCTGTGTATTTGGCGAGAAGGGGTGCGTCCATCTGGTTTGCTGTCATGTAATAGTGGAGACAGCTGACCCGGCCCGATTGAATTTTCAGTTTTGATTTCTCTATTTGTTTTTCAATCTCCTGCCAGGCTTGATGATTGACAATGTTGACCGGTTGCCAGAATGTGCTGGAGACGAGTTCCTGGTCGCCTTCTTCATTGGCAACATAACTGACGGTTGTGATATGTTCGTCGATGACGTTTTCTTCGGATTCGTTTATTTCTTCCATGGCCTGTCAGAAGGTGACTCCCAACCTGAATTTAAGGGAATTCAACGGATCATTCGGCTCCTCGCTGCCGCCGTTGGAAATATGATGATAGCGAATTTCAAAAAGCAGATCATGGTCGGGTTGCCACGGGTATTTCAGGCCGATACCGAATTGATAATTGCCATTTAGCTCAGAGCCCATTCCCGGAATATCGGCAAAACTGTATACCGGGCCGCCGCCGCCGAAAATATAGGGCTGGTACTCCTGGTCAGCGGTAAATGTGTATACTGCAAGAAAGTTTATCGCAATCATTGCTGAGCTATCAGGACTTGTAACAAGGGAGAAAGGTGTCTCAATGAAAATTGAATGATAGCCGCGATACCAGCCGGAACCAAGATCGTCAAAAATAACATGGTCGTATCGGGGTACTATATCAATTGTTTTTACACGCTGGGTAGTTTCTCCCCATCCGGGAAAACTCTGGCCATAACCGCCGAGAAGAGCCAATGTATCATGAGAGGTGTCAAACCCCGCCGCCTGAGCGGTATTTGTCTGCCCGCAGGTCGCATAGAAAAGCAATAGGAGAGACAAACAAAGTGTTTTTTTTTGATGTATCTTGGTGTTCATTTTTACTCCATACTCTTGGATGGCTTTAATGCCTGCCTAGCGGAGTTGAAATAGTAAGATATATTGATCTGGTCCTGCTTGTTTAAGGCTCTTCACTATAATGCAGGCGAACTCCTCTTTGCAAGGTGCTTTGAGGATATGGTTGAAATTGAGAGAAGATTACCTGGAGAAAGCGTATTGGTCACTCTTTTTAATGATTTACTCCTGGAAAGCTATCAAAAAACAAGAAACCGAAAACGGTTTTGAAGGGAAGGCTCTTCTCCACCTTCAGGTGTGCGGTAAACGCCAAGGGAGGACTGAAGAGAGTACCCCCAGGGCCCATGAACACATGCGGCTCCGCTGCTTTAGATAAAAAACCTGAAAAAACATAGATACTTCTGGTTTCAACTATTTCGGATTTTTTAAAAAAGGATAGAGCTCCTTGGCACAGTCTTGACATATGCTATGAGTAAACTGAGCTTCGGAGTGTTCACGAATATATGATTCGATCTGGGTCCAGTACCCATCGTCGTCGCGAATTTTTTTACAATTTGAACATATTGGTAAAAAACCGCGTAATATTTTTATCTCTGACATTGCCTTGCGGTTTTCGTCAATAAGAGCCTGTAACTGCACAGTTAATTCTTCTAACTGGGCGTTTCTCTGGACAATGATTTGATGGGCTTCCCGTAAATCTATATGCGTTTTTACCCGGGCAATTAATTCTGCAGGATTGAAAGGTTTGGTGAGGTAGTCGACGGCACCTTGCTGTAAACCGTCGACAATATCACTCTCTTCGCTTTTTGCTGTTAAAAAAAGTATCGGAATATCACGAGTCTTTTCTTTTTCTTTCAGCCGTTGACACACTTCAAAGCCATCCATCTCCGGCATCATCACATCTAAAAGGATAAGGTCAAAATCTTCAGATTCAGTCATCGCAAGAGCTTTGACGCCGTTGGTGGCGTATGACACAGCATAGTTTTCATTGCCAAGAATACTTCCAAGCAGCTGGATATTTTTCTTTACATCGTCAATGACCAGGATCTTGTTTCCCATAACAAATTTCTTTTCCAGATGAGTAGCGTGTTTTTCTGGATGTTAAATGAATCAATTGAAATAATTTTTTACGTATATTTTACTCTATCGGGATTCTCGGTGTATTCGATTAGCCATAATATCATTATAAATCTCAAGAAGTATGTCCACACTTTCAATATCAAAAGCATCGGCGCATTTCATTAAATCATCACCATATTTAGAGAGTTCAGGGACGTGGTATTTTTCTCCAGCCTGTGCAACATTTTTAGCAAAGTCGAGAATCTCAGGAATGCTTTGTTGCTCAGCTACTTTTTTCCACTGTACATTTAAAGTGTTTAATATAAACTTCTCTGCTTCAGGTGTACATGTCCATTTCTCAATCTTATGAGGGGTGAATAATGATGGAAATGCTGATCTGTTCTCAGTTTCCATGTGGTCAGAATATGTATGTGGAAGAAATTCGGCTAACAATTCAACAAGTTCATTCTGGTTAAATGGCCGGGTCAAATATGCTGAAAATCCTGCATTCTTTATCTTTTTTATTTCTTCTAGCATTGCTGAGGCGGTTATGGCCACAACAGGAGTTTTGGTCGCAAGAGGGTAGGCTTTTATAGCTTTTAATGCGCTAAATCCGTCCATGCCTGGCATACGAATATCCAACAAGATGAGGTCGTATTGAGTTTCCTTTACTAATCGAATAGCCTCCTCGCCACTTTTTGCCGCAGATATTCTCAGGGGATGTCCTTTAAGACTTTCGAAAATGAGATGCTGATTAACTTCCAGGTCGTCAACCGTGAGAATAGATGCTGGTTTAATGCGTAAGAGTTTCTGAGAAGACGTCCTCTGCAGGACATAGTTCTCTTCGGATTCAGTGTAGTCAGCAGTACTTACCTCGGGAATAACAATGGAGAAGGTTGCTCCAACTCCGAGAGCACCGGTCACAAGTATTTTCCCACCCATCATCTCTACAAGATTTTTTGAAATAGCAAGGCCTAGCCCCGTACCTTCGATATTTGCGGAGGGAGCTCCGCTATATTGCTGGAATGTTTCGAATATATTGTTGTAATATGCAGGGTCAATACCTATTCCTGTGTCTCGAACTATGATGACAAGCTCCCATTTTCCAGGTTGTTCTTTTGCGGTGACTTTCGCGCTGCAGAAAACGCTGCCCTGGGTTGTGCACTTTACCGCATTGCCGATAAGATTAAACAACACCTGTTTGAGCCGGATGTTATCGAGCATCAGCCACGTTGGCACATCAGAGGCAACTTCCATTTCAAGGCTGATGTTTTTTTCTACAGCACTTATGGAGAAAATCCTTTCCAGTTCATCGAATAATTTACGCAGATCAGTCGATTGAAGTTTAATTTTCATTCGGCCAGCTTCGATTTTTGAAAGATCAAGAATGTCGTTTATGAGATGTAGAAGGTCAGCCCCACTTGTTTTAATGGTTTTTGCGTACTCTTTGGTTTTGTCATTTTCGAGAAGTGATTCTAAAATGTTGGCAAAGCCCAGAATAGCATTGAGAGGTGTGCGGATTTCATGGCTCATATTTGCCAAAAATTCACCTTTAAGCTTGGTTGCAACCTCTGCGTCACTTTTTGCTACTGCTAATTGGGTAGCTTGAGATTTCAGATCATTGATTACCTGATGAAGCTGGTTTGTCAATCTGTTGAACCCCATAGAAAGAGCAATCAATTCCTCAGGCCCCGCCAGCTTGGCGCGTTTTCCTAAATCTCCTTCGCTCATTGCTGAGGCAGTAGCTGTAAGATCTTCAATAGGCCTTGTGATAACCCTGGATGCAGCAATTGCCACTAAAACACCCAGCGCCATTGCTGCCATGCCGACAAGCATTGCCAATTTTGTTGAGTTGTCTACACCCGATAGGGCACTGGAACGAGATCCGCTGACAACAATAGACCAGCCTAATCGATGTAGCGGATCGCTGATAACATTATATTCTGTGCTCAAAGAGGAGTAACCAATGAGTGCGGCCTGATTAAGATGATCCTTTCCCAAACCCCAGCCCGAATCAGGATTTTCAAATAATGCAGACAACTCACGTAAATGCGGCCATGTTCGGTTGCTTGATATCTCTTCGTTCGAACTGGCTATGATATTGCCCTGTTTGTCGATTAGGCTGATGTTTTCAATTGTCTTCGGCAGAAAGCGCTGAAGGTCCTCCGACAACGTTCTCAAAAGATATGTGGAGGAAAGTATACCGATAACCTTATTGGTGGAATGATCTATAATATCCACGGCAATTCGCAACTTGGGAATTTTAGTCCGGTCATCCACAAGTAAATCACCAATGAAAATATTGCCCAGGCCACCATTCCATGAAACTTGCCACCAGTGCTGATCAAAGAAATAAAATTGAGTCGGTTTTCGGCCGAGGCTTGCCACCAATCCACCGTGTCCATCAACAAGAAGTATGTCATTGTGAAAGCTGTTGTGCCCCCTGAATCTGCTTAATGCCTCAATTATCGGGCTGTTAAGGTAACTCATTACAAAGGCATTATCTTTCGATTCTCCCTGCCATAAAAGGTTTTTTTCTCTTAAAACCCTGCGCGCAGATTTTCGATCGCCAAGATATTGAGTGTTTGCTTGAATGAGGCTTTCCTTGAAGATAGGTACCTGTTGCGTCAAAAGCTGCAGTTTTTGCATTTGCTGTTCCAGGTGAGATCCCGTAAGTTTGGCAAAATTTTCTGCGACGGTTTGAAAATTCTTGCCCACCTGGTTTATCTGAGTTTCTCGAATCTGGGTAATTAAAACACCGGATACAAGAGTGATGACCATTGCTGAGATACCACTTATTACCAGGGCATACTGTGTCGCCAGGTTAATGTGCAACCTGCCCGAGGGATGACGATGCCTATGCTGCACATATAAAATGAACAACATACTGGCGAGGTAGACGATCACTCCTGTTGCTGAGATAATATGCAAGATTTTTCCCGTAACTTGAAGACGTAGTGCAGGCCATGGAAAAACCAGATCTATGAGAATCGTCAAGGCTGAAGCGACAAAGGTTATAAACAGGGCTGATGGAAGACGTCCAAGTTGGTTTGTGGCTCCTACAAAAAGAGGAACCATGGCAAGTATACTCAAACCGGCAACTAATCCGTTCTCAAGAACGAATGGAATCAGCAGGGCCGAGAAGGAGATGGATCCGATAACTATCCATGTTGATTTTGCTTGATTCTCTGGAGTGGCTGAGAGTCGTAATGCAAATATCTGCACGAGAAGAAACTGAAAAGCTGATGCTGATAAAATGAGATATGGATATTTTCTGGTACTTAAAAACAAAAAGAGCATTACGGCTGAAACTATAACAGCCATACCCGCATGAACGAGTGACAGACGTGAAAAAGTGGATTTTTCAGATCCGTCTTGTATTGTGCCAGCTGATGTCATTTTGTTGCACTTGCCCTCGTTGTTATTGCTTCTTTGTAAGAGAGATTGTAGGATCTTGCAAAACCCTTGTTTTTGCTTCTTCGACTTTATCTCTGCATTGCTGAGGGATTTTTTCCTGCCACTCATGGTAGGGGGCTAAGCCAACAGCACCATTTGTAAGAGTAAACGATTGGATTCCCGATTTTAATTTTCCATCTGCAAAGGCTTTAACCGTGAGATTTGCGGCAACATCAACATTCTTCATGACACTTGTAATGAGCGCGCTGCCAGCATCTGGAAAAGTCATATATTGATCAACATCAACTCCAACGGCCATCACCCCAGATTCTGCCGCTGCCCGTAAACCTCCCAGTCCGGTACTTCCTCCTGGGCAGAATAAAACATCGGCCCCTTTTGAGATAAAATCCATTGCGACCACGTGTCCTGTATCGGCATCGTTGAAATCAGGGATATAGCGCTTAAGAGTGGTAATCCCTGGATTTACCCATGTGGCACCATTTTCAAATCCCTCGACGAATCTGACTACAGGTGGAATCTCATATCCTGCCACCGCTCCGATTACACCCGACTGAGACATGCACGCCGCCAGTGCTCCTGCAAGATAGGCCGGTTGGTCCTCCGCAAATATAAGACTTGTCACATTGGCGAAACCTCCCTCTGGTGTGTAGCAGTCTTGAACCGATTCGGAACAACCGTTTCCTGGAAAATACGCATAATCCATGATAACAAAGTGACGATCAGGGTAGCGCTTTGCCGCTTTTGCGGTGGCATTGGCAAGGGAAAAACCAATTGTAAATATGAGGTCAGCTCCGTCGGCGATAACTTTTTCAATATTTCGTTCAAAGATTGCTGTGGATTCGGAAGCCAAATAATCAAAGTCAATACCGGTTGCAGTCGCAGCGTCCGTAGCACCTTTAAGGCTATATTCGTTAAAACCATGATCTGTATCTCCGCCGGTGTCGAGGACCATTCTCACTTTGAGCGTTCTTGGGGTGTTTTGTTCAGGCTGATCGCAGCCTGCAAATGTCAATGTGATGAAAATGCATAGCCATACAACTGCAAGTCTATAGGTCATGGCAAAACTCCTTGGAGGAAAAGGTTTATAGCCTCTTTGGTGCGTATCATGTCTGTTTCTAAATAATACAATTACAAAAGAAGAAAACAAAATCAAATCCTGCAGGGAGATGTTTAGCTTCAACAATAGAGGGGACATCGGTGATAAATGTAAAGGGGGCGTCAAGCAAAACAAACAGAAGAGGGTCGTTCGCAATTAGCTGATTTTTTGGGAACTAAGGAAGTCTGATCTCAGGGTGCAGGGTATTGATCATGACTGGAATCGCTAGAAAGGCAAATTTCACTGAACTTTTTTTTGGTAACGCCTTTTCAGGTATTCATTCTGTCTGCTATAAATTCCTGCAAAGCGATCTTCCTTGCCTGAGCCCTGTTTTGCGCGCTGATTATGGTGGCTTCGACCACTCTTTCACTACAGTCGGTCAGGGGGCAGCGTTCACAGGTTTCACCCACATCTTCCTCAATAATTGCCGGATCATCCATAAATTTGATGTGTTTCTGGGATGTTTTGTCGATTTTGAAACCAATGACAATTGCAGAGCCGCGCTCCCTGGCAAGCGATAGCGGCCGCGCCAGGCTGAGGAGCAGGAATTTGGTTCCGCTGTTTACAAAGTGGATCTTTTGCGCACCTGTTGTGATGGGAAGGACTTCCTGGCGTAATTTTTTAAGAAGTCTTAAGGGTAGCCAACGCCTGCAGTAATGTTCACTGATGCCCAAGCCATATGGAACGAGAGTATCTGTCATGTTAAGTTCTTTGGTCAGTTTTACCGACAACCGGTCCCTGGAATTTGAAAAGCGCATGTAGAAAATAGCGTTCAGGCCAAAAACTCCTGGAAGCAGTTGGCTCATACGGTAGAGGAGCATCTCCGGAGTCGCCTGGTGTCGATCGAGCAGTGCTGTAATTGCGCTGTCATCCCATGTGTTTTTACGTAAGAAGTCTTTCACATCCTTCGTGAACCTGTCCTTCTTGATGAGCAGTGCTCCAGCAAAATATGAAGCCCTGAAATTGTTAACCAGCTGGTCAAAGCTCTTCACTTCAATCCAAGAAGAAGTCAATGGCCGTTCTGTTATACCGAGTTCCAGGAAGCCCAGTTCCCTGGCAAGAATAAAGGCCTTCTGGGTCGAAAGCAGTTTGCTGTTGATAACGAGGTTTCCAGCACCTTTGAAAACTGAGCGAAAGCCGTTGAGTGTGGGGTGCTCTGAAAGCTCATTTTCCTCAATGCGATATTGGTGTTTTTCTTCGAGAAGCTGTTTGAGCTCATTAAAATGTAAGGTCTCGCTGTTGCATCCATTTTGCTTTGAGTAGTCATCTGCTAGCTTTTCCAGGTCCGGAAAATAATTATTATGCAGTTTTTGAAAGGTCCGCAGTGCAGCAAAAAGAAACGTCTCAACCGACATGTCATATGCTCTGCTGATTTGCAGAAAAGTCTGGAGGAAGGAGTGGGCATTCTCAGGATCATTCTTGAATAGACCGAGGATGTCCCGGGCGGAAATTCCAAAGAGATGAAAAGGGAACTGCGTGATCAGTTCCGAGTCAATAAGTGCTGCGAAGGGATCAAGGGATTTGTCGATTTTGAGTGAGACGAGCTCATCATATTCAACGTCTAAGGCCTGTGCCAGGTTGATGAGCTTTTCAGGCTTAGGGTATTTTTTGCCAGACTCAATTTCGCTGAGATAAGAGAGGGCGATGCCGGATTTCCTGGACAATTCCTGTAAAGATAATCCCTGCTCGGTCCGGAATGTTTTTATTTTAATCCCGAAGATAATTTTCAGGTTTTCTGAGTTCATTGTTTTTGTCATGAGATCAACGTACTCCATGTGCTTGATGATTTCAATAAATAATGAAATATCTCATTTAGCGAAATTTCGCTTGACAGGTCCGTTGGGTAATCCCTATTGTAGTATCCACTAACACAAAAAGGAGTTGCCATGAATGACTTGACCGATAGACGACTACTGTATCCGGAGGGACTTTTAGAGAAATATCCCGAAGTTCTTGATTCGTATGCCCTGGACACTCTTGAGGAGCTTGCGTCACTTAACGGTGAGCGGATCGCACTGATGGAAAGGCGTAGCAGGATGAGAAAACGGAGATTTGAACAAAAAGAGCGAATAGCCTTTCTCGATGAGGGCTCGATAATTGCCGGAACCACTATAAAGGTGAGTGATGCACGTCAGGGAAAATTTGAAGGCCCGGCTATACCAGCCGATCTGCAGAGGCAGTGGATTCAAGGGACCGGACCTGCAGCAAAGCCCGGGGCGCCTTTGGAGAGCAGCATCAGAAATGTCGCGTATGCCTTGCTGTCGGGAGCTGATGGATGGATGTTTGATGGAGAGGATGCGCTTGGTCAGGTGAATACCATGTCTCTTGATAACCTGAGAAACCTCAAGCTTGCCTATCGCAACGATCCCGTTTTTTTATCTGTTGCCGAGAACGTCGCAGGTCAAATGAACAGCTGGGCTAAATCCTTTTTAGGCAAAACGATCATCGATAACTGGCAGAAACAGCTGGAGTTTACCACCAAAATATTCAGACCGCGCGGGTTGCATCTTGATGACCGGCATTTTCAAGACGGGGAAGGGCGGGGGCTTTCTGCTTCGATTGTGGATACTGCTCTCTACATCAGTAACAACCATAGGGAACTGCAGCGCCAAGGTTCTTCTCTGGTGTTATACATTCCTAAAATACAGACTGCTGAGGAGGCTGCGTTTTGGAGAAAAATTCTTGATACTCTCGAATCCCATCTGGGGCTCCAGCAAGGTTCAATACTGGCCTATGTCCTTTTGGAACAGGTGGAGGCTACTTTTCAAATCATGGAGATTCGTGCTGCACTGGGCAAGCACTTTATTGGTTTTAACACTGGTCGCTGGGATTACATAAACAGTGTTGCTGACGCCATGGCCTGGGACGCCAATTTCACAAATCCGAATATTGAAGCCATAACCATGACCTATGGCTATATGAGGCACTATGAGGACAGGGTTCGCCGCTGTGTCAATACTCCCGATATAAACGGCAACTTCGCATTGTTCCAGGGAGGAATGGAACCGAACATTCCAGTTGGTTCGGAAGAAGGCGTAAACACCAGCATGACAAATGCCCTCGCTGGAGCGGAACGGGAACAACAGGCTGGTGCCTGTGGAAAATGGGTTGCTCATTGGAAGATGGTCCATATTATCCGTCCTGCCTGGGAAAAAATTGGTGAGCAAAACCAGTTGGGAAGGTCGTTCCCGCCATTGACCTATGAGTTGCAAGATGCGGATGATCTTTTTCTTTTAGAAGATGCTCCGCGGACTGTTCGTGGGGCCAGAAATCTTTTAAGTGTTGCTCTGCAGTATGGCAATGCTTTTTCCCAGGGGTTCCAGGCAGCCGCACTGAAACCTGCAGATTTTTTTGGCAACGATGACATTTTGTATCTCATGGAAGATATGGCCACTGGCGAGATCCGCTTAAGCATTCTCTGGGAATGGGTTCATAAAGGAGCGGTAATCACAGAAGATGATCCTGAAACCGGTGTTGTAAAAGGACAGGTGTTTAGCAAGGAGCTTTTTGAACGATTGTTACATGAAGAATATGAGAAACTTCTTCAAGCAGATAACCGGGATGTTCATGAAGAATCAAAGTCTACCACTCTGCCGATTGTACGTGAAATGGTGAAGCACTACATTGGTGAAGGTGTGAAGATACCCTGGTATATCGATCTGTTGAATATAAATCTCAATAATGAGAATTTGAGTGAAGGCAAAAGGCGTATCGAGGCATATATCAAAAAATTCAGGGAAACCGGTCAGCGAATCACGGAGAACCTGGATTACACCACATAAATCTGAAGGAGAAAATTATGTTAAAGAAACAGATCGACGAACTGAAAAAATATTTCTCCAGCCCACGTTTTGATGGGATACGAAGGCTTTATTCCGAACGGCAGGTGGCAGAGCAGCAAGGAACTATCGCCAATGACTATACTGTAGCCAGGGAAGCGGCAGAGGGCTTTTTTGAACTATTGCGGGAGAATTATAGCAATAAAAAGTCAGTGACGACCTTTGGTCCGTATTCTCCAGGTCAGGCGGTAACGATCAAGCGAACTGGTATCCCGGCAATATACCTGGGCGGTTGGGCAACATCTGCTAAAGGCTCAAAAAATGAAGATCCTGGCGCAGACCTTGCCTCTTATCCATTGAGCCAGGTTCCAGATGAAGCTGCTCCAATTGTACGGGCGCTGCTGACCGCTGATAGGAATCAGAAATTTTTTCGCTCACGTATGACCGAAGATGAAAGAAACAAAACACCAGAATTTGACTTTCGTCCGTTTATCATAGCCGATGCCGATACCGGGCATGGCGGTGATGCCCATGTTCGCAACCTAATTCGTCGCTTTGTCGAGGTTGGAGTGCCTGGATACCATATTGAAGATCAGCGACCGGGTACTAAAAAATGCGGGCACCAGGGCGGCAAGGTCCTGGTTTCCGTGGATGAGCAGATAAAGAGATTAAATGCCGCACGGTTTCAGCTTGATATAATGCGTGTTCCAGGAATTATTGTCGCCAGAACCGATGCGGAAGCTGCTACCCTGCTGGACAGCAATAACGACAGCAGGGATCAATCATTTATCCTGGGGGCAACAAACCTTGAGGTACCTCTTTATAAGTTCTGCACATTGGCGCTGCATCGAATGTTTTACGAGTCCGGACATACGAATGTGCGCGGCCATTTGTTGTTTGAACTGGATGAGGATGAATATCAGCTGGCTGTCAAATGGTTTAAATCAGCTGGTATCTACGAAGAAATCAAGACAATCATTGCCAAAAAGGTTTCAGACGATGAATTTGAACTGGGCGGTATAATTGATGAAGCAACAAACCTTATGGTGTCGGCCTGGGAGACTGAGGCGGGAGTGAGAACCTTCCCCGAAGCTGTTGCTGATCGTCTGCAGCTCCTCATTGATGAAGGTCGGGACATGGAGATAACTGTTGACGAATGGCTGGAATATGCCAAGGGCGTCAGCCACTGGAAGGCAAGACAAAAAGCCAAGCAGATTGGTGCTAATGTAAGTTGGGACTGGAACCGGCCAAGAACAACGGAAGGCTTTTTTCAGATACGGGGAGGTATTGAATTTGCGATAGCCAAGTCCCTGGCCATCGCCCCGTATGCTGATATTATCTGGATGGAAACGAAAACCGCCGATCTGAAAGATGCAGCAGTATTTGCAAAGGCGATCCATGCCGTTTATCCGAAGAAGATGCTTGCCTATAATCTTTCGCCTTCATTCAATTGGGATACTACCGGTATGAGTGATGAGGAAATGAGGCAGTTTCCCAGTGAAATAGGTAAATTGGGATATGTGTTTAATTTCATTACCTACGGTGGCCATCAGGCGGATGGAGTTGCCGGAGAGGAATTGGCCACGGCCCTCCAGCAGGATGGCATGCTTGCTCTGGCGCGCCTGCAGCGGAAACTGCGCCTGTTGGAATCTCCCTATACCACCCCGCAGTCGCTGGTCGGGGGACCCCGTCTTGATGGCGCTCTCGGTGCTTCAACGGGAAGAACTGCAACCACCAAGGCCATGGGTAAGGGCTCCACACAATTTCAGCATCTTATCCAGATTGAACCGCCAATTTCAATTCTTGATGAGTGGTTGGCAAGGTGGTCGAAAAAGTATAATTTTGCCTCGGATTTAAAAGTCCTGTTGAGACCGCAGAGTTCAGGTTCTGAGATACTGGAACTTGATGTTTTAGACAGTGCTGAAGCCAAGATAGCTGAGGTCGTCTTTACTATCCTTCGGGACCGTGAAGACAAGGTGTTTTTGTTTATCCGTAATCAGGAGGTGTATGAAACCAGCCTCCGCAGAAAACGGTTTATGACACTCCTGCAGCTTTATTTAATTTATCGCTATAAGGTTGATATTATTCAGTACATGACTCCGAGTGATGACAATCGTCACCAGACCAGCGGTATGAAAAAAATTGGTATGTTTGAAGATGCTGTGGAAGAAATTGGTGATATTATCGTGGCCCACGTTGATAAGGGCGCGATCGCACAACTGGTAAATCCTCAAAAACAGGGAATTGACCGACTTCTTGCCAAAGAAGAAGTCATCGCCTAAGACGGGAGTATCATCTCACATAAAGAACACTCTGCACGGACGCACTGTATATGTCTGTGCTGAGTGTTTTTTATTCCATCACCTTCCCGGACTCAACTCTTTTACTTTCCAACCTCAGAGTATGCTATTGTTTCAACTTCCTCTTTCGCCTGCTTAAACCAGAGCTTGAGAGCAGGATGGGCCAGCATGGTTTTTGTATAACCCCTGGAATTTTCAGAAAGTTCTGGGTTATAGGTGTTGAAGCGAAAGACCACTGGGGCAAACATGCAGTCGGCAATGGAAAATTCGCCGAAAAGCCAGGGGCCTCGAACACTGTATTTGGAAATTAAAGAAGTCCAGAGGCTGTCGATGCGGGATATATCATCCTGAAGTTCCGAAGTCATGTCGATCTTGCGATCAATTGCTCGGCAGTTCATTGGCATTTCATTGCGCAGAGTGGCGAAGCCGGAATGCATTTCAGCGGAGCAGGATCTTGCCTCGGCTCTCATTTTCTCATCCTCTGGCCACCCTTTGCCTTCAAGGTATTTCTCTGAAACATATTCGCATATTGCCAGACTGTCCCATACCACCAGGTCAGCATCTTCGAGGACTGGAACTTTTCCTGCGGCGGAATGCTTTTCAATTTCTGCTTTGAATCCTTCAACAAATAGAGGAATCCTCACCTCCTCGAAGTGAAGGTCAAAAGCGGATAACAGGAGCCATGGACGGAGTGACCAGGATGAGTAGTTTTTATTTCCTATAATCAGTTTCATAGTACACTTTCATGTTAAGGTTTATTCTCTTTGGCTGGCTCTCTATCATATCCATTTTTCCCTTCATCTGTCATGTAACAAATTGATAGAGATAAAAAAAAAGGTGCTTTCCTAGAGGAAAGCACCTTTTTAACATGGGTATTAATGAAAAATCAGGAAAAGGTATGACAACGGCTGCACTCCAGACCTTTTTCCAAATGTTTTTTATGACCTTCGCTTCTCCACGATTTGGATTCATGGCAGCTGCTGCATAGCTGTTGTCGGGATTGAACCAGACCGGTTGGCTCCGAAGTATGGCAACTACTACATGAAATGCCATCATTACGGTGGTTGCGATGCATTGATTCCCAGTTCTGGCTTTTTTGCTCATGACAAAGGTTGCATGAACGTGCGCTCGCCGGCACATTATGATATCCCAGCTTACCAAAAGGTATCATACCATAACTGTCAGGTGTTGAGCCGCTATTATCGTGGCATTCGGTACAGGATGGAGCATTTCCTTTAGGCTCAACACCATGGGTGATAAGCATCTCGGCGTCAGCTTCAACAAGTGTGTAGCTTCCGGTCATTCCTTGTTCTTCCATACCTTTTTGTACGGCAAGGTCAAAATTACCGGTCATAAACATCCACATGATTGCGGGAGGAATGAGTTTGCCGCTCTCATGAAGAGGCATGATGGTAAAATGTCTTTTTATCGGTACAATCGCTGATTTTCCATCAAAAGCTGAACCACTGGCTTTGGCCATGGGATAGATTCCACGCGAATCGGCTTCGATGGTTTCACCCAGATTGTACACATAAGAGGTGCCATCAAACCAGACATACTCAGGTTTTACAAAAGATTCCTTAACCTCATGACCGACAAAGCCACCCTGGCCAGAACAGAAGGCAGGATTCCACACTGGTGAAAGCCAGTCTCTTGACATCTCCGTTGCTCCACCTTTGGCGAATTCACGGATATGGCAGACCTGGCAACTGACCTGGCCCTGTGCGTGTCTGTTCAGGGTGGAATTCTCATGTGGTGAATTATCATGACATGCCTGGCAGGTTGGCACCTGTGCCTCGTTCTGTCGTAAATCAATTCCTCTGCCGCTTATTTTATGATGAAGGGCGGAGTGACAGTTAACACAGTTGAGGTTGGCACCTTCTTTGGAAAGATGTACATCCTCTGCGAATGTGGCATGGGCCGAACTGAGACCAAGGTCCCCGCGTTTGGTCCAGTCGCCGCCACCGGCTTTGCCATGGCAGCGTAGGCAGGAGGTGTTGGTCGGCATGGTAACAGTTCTTGCCACATTGATCATATTCGTGCCTGCAGGCATCTTGTCGAAATCTGGTACGGTAGTGTAGTTCCCCTGGCCATCAACTTTGCCAAAAATATAAGTTTTTACCTGGCCTAATACATTGGTTACAGTTTCGCTATTTTGCGGATCTGCAACAAACTTACGCTGGTAGGTATCACTATGGCACATCAGGCAATCAACATCAGCAACCTCGGGCGGATGTGGTGCATTACCATCGGCACGTACATGGCAGGAAAAACAGGCAGCCTTGGATGACATGGCGTATGTGCAGAAGGTGTTGATACCTCCGACAGCTTTGCCAAGTTCTTCGCCATTGGTGTTGACGAGATTTGGCGTCGGACCGGACCATTTCATGTGAATTGAGTCGAGCATTTCCTCAGCCTCACTCTGGTGACAGGCGATACATGTTGAAGGTCCCGCATAGTCGGTAATGGTGTTATGGGCGGCGATGGGGCCTTGCACGTAACCATCAGGTGGGTCGACAGGCGGATCGACAGGCGGATCGACAGGTGGGTCAACCGGCGGTTCGACAGCTGCATCGGCGACATAAAATCGTGAGGTCTGGCGTATTCGCCTTTCCCTCTCCTGGAGAATGCACTGGAACTTCCAGGTTCCAGACTCTTCATCATTGGGAAGGATGTAAGTGTAGCTTGCCGTACTGCCGTCGATGTCCATATTCGTTCGGCTGACAACGTTGATGTTATTACTGTTTTCAATGACAATTCTGGCGCTTCGTAACGAACGTTCTCTTTCTCCGTTCACGCTGCATTGAAAAGTGACAGTATCTCCCAGCAACACTTCAGCCGGACTAATCGACATATTGATATGTCGATCTTCCGCATGGCCTACCGAGCCTATTATCAGGAATAGACTAACCCCTAGCACAACTTTTTTCATACACTCCTCCCAAAATTTTTCTCCTGAATATGTTCCCTACAGATCACCCATTTTGTGGATGACCAGCCAGTTGGACATATGCAAATCAGATGCCACTGTGTAGTGTTCGGCCTTTTCGGAGAGTTTGTGGAGGGGGATCAATTTGCTAGATAAATAAAGCAAAAAGCTGATAAAAATGAAAATCGATGACAGCTAGTTTAGTATTTAAATATTTAAATAAATAGTTTCGGGTGTCGTGTCTTTGAAGAGACTCAATTTCGAATTACTATTACGCCATATTGATTACATATTGCCAATATACTGGAAACAGGGGAAAGGGAACATGTAATTGGTTTAAAGAACCAGAGTGTGAACGCAACCAATATTTGCACACAAATACCTTTTTTGCACACTTGTTTCGTCTGAGGGTCCAGAACCGAATAAGAAGAACACGGTTTTTTTGCAGGTTAGATTCGGAAACTATTTGCCAATTTGCGAGTGTTCATTTCGGGAATGATCATGTTTGTAACCGGAATGCCAATCTTCCCTCAATGTCCTTGAACCAAACCTGTCACCCTGTTGGAGGTGGACCGAAGATGATATCACGACTTTTACGATCTTATTTTCCAAGGTTGGAGAGCTGGCATTGATTTCGCTGGCATTGGTCCATAGAGTTGTTAAAAGGTTTTCAAGGTATTGAAGTTAATCCAGTCCTAGGCCGCAAAACAGACGTCCTCTATGGTTGAAGGATTTGAGATCAACGTATTTCCCGGAGACCAGGCCGTTGACAGTTGGATCATTACCTAACCAGAACAGAATAGCACCGATAGGAGAATTTGCCATGATGCAGTTTGGAGAACAGCGGATATCCACTCCGATGCTACAACAGATCGAGATTCGTTTGAGCAGGCTGTTTAGCAGGTTGGGGGTTAAGTCAAAGGTTCTTGCCGTTAATTTCGGGAGAGCAGATTTCACTCCTCAGGCAAATTACTTTGAACTCCCGGCTGATTGGCTTGCCCTCTGCTATTACCACAAGCTCAACAAAGAAATTCTGCCTCTCAGTAAGTTGCCGATCATAAGCGATTTAGCAGATCGTATTCAGCATTTTGTCCAAGAGAATAAAGAGCTACTCGGTTTTTCCGGTATTGTCACTACACGAGAAGGTGGTGAAGCTTTACCCGCAGTATTTTTAAACAGTGAAAAAGGTACATCCGGAGAGGTATGTCACACCTTGATCCATGAATTGGTTCACGCTCATTCATACAAATCTCGAGGATTTCAAAATGCAGCATTTAAAGAAGAGTGGTCAAAAAAGGGGATTCTTGCCGCCTTGCTCCCTCGTGTGATGGCCAAAAAGGATCGGTTAGAAAATGTTAGTAAAGAGTATTACAACGTATTGGATGAAGGGGTAACGGAATTGTTCGCCCGGATCATAACCCGTTCATTCGCTCTGGAAACATCTGCACCTGTAGTACCTCGATTACGCAGCATTCCCGTATATGAATTCCCATTGGCAATTGCCTGCGACCTGGCCCACTCGTTTGGGATATCGATCCTCGCTAAAGCTTATTTTGATGGTGATCTTGAATTCCATAAGAAGCTGGCGGAAATGGCAAAAATAGCGGAACAGGAAAAAGGAATCGGCAGCAAGGTTACAACCGGAAAATACAGCGAAGATTATTTTAATTATGTTACCGGGCTGGATATTAACAGCGGAAACTATCTGCCGATCAACGATACTGAGATTTCCGAAGATGAAAAAATTGATAAAGCACGCAGATTCTTACTCAGCAAGGCTAGAAGTACTCTTCACATGAAGGTCAATCGACTTGACGGACTTCGCGAATGTGGGATCACAATGCCCGATCCTCAAAAGCTGTCACATACACCAACGGACACCTATAACGATCCCGCAGTTGCTCTTTGGAATGAGCAGATAGGAAATATTTTCGATCTTGCCGTCGATAGCGATAATCCACCCAAAAACAAAAAGAACGTTACCCATCCGATTATCGCTTTAATTGCAGGTGCGGCCACCATTTATACAGCCTATAAACTTATCAAGGAATCAAAATGAACAGCGTGGATTCAACAACGGGCAACGACTTACAAAAGATGGTCCTCAGCTGGCTGAATGACGGCAAACTGAATTTTAATAGTGCCGCGCTGAATGTCTCTGATTTGACTGATGTTCTCGATGAGGTTCTTGGGACTCATGAATTTCCAATTAGCGGTGCAGTTGTTGTTCGGGAGTCTGAGCAACTTGTAATCAGCGGTTCGGGATCATTTCTTGATCTCGAGAAGGTTGATACGACAGTTATCATTACCAATGATCCCGATAGCGAGCTTTCCGTGTTCTTCAAACCGACACCTCCTGCCGACTGGGATCTCTTCCGCGTATTTGCAGGTTCGAATCAATCACCTCTGCAGTCTCTGCCTCTTTCTCATAGTGAATTTACAGTGATATGTGCAGGTGATGGCAGTCGGCCAACCAGAGTCAGACTTTCCGGTAGATTGGCGGAGTTCAACATTGATGGCATGAGTTTTGAGAGAGATTGGCACGGTAATGACTGTAAAATGAGCTGGAAAGCTGGAGAGAATCTGCAGATACCTGGTATTGGAAATGTTTCGCTGGATGATTTTAATTGTGTATTGGATGTCTCGCTTTTTGAATCGACGTTTCGGGGAGCAATAGGTGCTAAGATCCATACCGGTGCATTTGTTCTGCCGCTGGTGATGTCTTTACCCAGCGGAGGTGAAGCACTTCTACTCCGCGGCGATTTTGAGTCTGTTCCACTTAGCGGGCTTGCCGATGTAGCGGAAATGCTTGGTATGGATCTGGCTGCCATGAATATCCCAAGCGCCTTGGCGAACCTGGAGAATCTAACAATATCTGACTTCGAGATCCTGCTTAATCCGCGGAACGCAGAAATCATATATGTTGCCGTTGAGCTTTGTTCCTCAGCGGAATGGTCAATTATTCCCGATACTTTAGTCCTTGAGAAGATAAAGCTTGGCTTTAATTTATTTTCACCGACTGGAGCCAAGCGTTCGCTTCAAGGTACCATTCGCTCCGAGTTAAATATTGCGGGCTTAACGATGGCTATGCGTGCCGACATTGGTGATGTAGTGACTCTTTATGGTCATATTCCGACCGTATCGTTAAAAAAGATTGGCATGGCGCTTATCCCTGTTGACTCGTTCTGGGAGGTATTACCCGAATTCACCCTCGAAAACGTCATTATCAGTATCAGCAGTTCTACGGACTTTGAGTTTAGCTCGTCGGAAGTGAACCTTGATTTGGTAACTGTCGCAGAGACAATGAACATAACTCTTCCCGACGGCATCAGGGATATTTCTCTCAACCAGTTTTCAATTTCTCATAGTGGACAGGATAATCTCTCACGTGTGGAGATTGGCAGCGATGCTGTGTTTTTTGTCGACTCAGAAACCAAAGACAGATTGCGTATTTCAAATATTGCCACAAGCGTGGAGTATCGCTCTGCTTCGGAAATGGGACTTCAATGCAGCTTTCGCCTGGACGGCTCCGTCACAGTATCTCCGGAGCTTTCGGTTGTCTTTAATGATGTTCAATTTAGCTGGGACCAGGCTGAAAAGTGCTGGTCGGTTCAAGGTTCTGCCATTGCCAATATACTGGGTGCAGAATATCCGCTGGTTGTTGCCGTGGAGGTTCAGGGGAGTTCTCAGTCAATTTCACTGCACTACCCCGCAGATTTGTTACTTACCGATCTTGGCGGTGCCGGATCGGTCGTTGTCCATAATCTTGCACTGCTTGCCGTAAAGACAGGAGAGAGCTCAAAGAAATCCATGCACTGGCAGATTTCCGGTAATGCCCGAATTACAATTGATCATTTGTTTGAAGCTGAAGGTGTCCTGGTGCTGAAAACTGGAAATGGAGAAAACCGCCTGGAACTATCAGCCAAGGCGCCATTGCTCCCACCAATAACATTGCCGCTTGGTTTTCCAGACGATCCCGAGTTGCATTTATCATTGGACGATGTCGTCATCAGTTATGTAAAGCATGCCGAGTCGAATTCTGCATGGTCACTGCAGTCAGCAGCCCGCCTGCAGATTGTGGGTATTCCCCCTTTGCTTAACAAATATCTACCTCCTGAGACACTTTCTGGACACTTCTTTGCAGATGGAAAAACTGTAGGTATCGGTTTTGATGTGCCTTCCACATTACAGCCGGAATTTCCTGAGTTGGCCCTGACCTTTGCCAACGATTATAAACTCACGCTTGGCCGGCCAGGTCTTATAGTAATGGCCATTGAACTTCAAATTGGTGAACAGCCAAAACTGTTGCAAAAGCTGAGAGTGAGCCTGCCGCCACAACTCAATAACATCTTTGGTCTTGATAAAAATGACAAGCCTCATTTTGACCTGTTTAACAAAGAGTTTGATCTGCAATTGATTATGGCGAAAAGGCTTGGCTTGAAAATTGAAACATCACCTTTGAAACCGCTGGAGTTTTATCAAATTGCTGGTGATGACGGTCAATGGACTAAGTGGGATTTCGGCAATGTGGGCAAAGTTGAATTTCGAGTGCCGGAATTTGCCTGGCAGGGTGGGGCCTGGAAGGCGAGTTGCGGCTTTCACCGGCTGACTGAAATAGGTCTGCCTTTGAAACCCGTCAGGTTTCTTCTCGAAAAATGCGGTTTTCCAGGTGCACTGCTTAAAGCTATCCCTGACACATTGCCATTGAAAGATATTGATTTGACAGGTGATAACTTCGGCAGTGAGATGAAACTGCTGCTTGGTGATGATGTCCTTGGTCGACTTGATAACAGGGCATCTTTACTGTTGAAGGAGCTATTTGATGCTATTACCAAAGTAATTAAAAAGCTGCCGGTTCGATTGCAGGACTATCTGCAAATTCGTATACCAACGTCATTGATTCTGGAGGTTTCCGTTGATTCCACGGGTGGTGGGACGTCAATGGCACTCCGCACACGGGCCAACGATCCTCCTCTCAAGTTTTTGTTGCCACTGATGCTTGGGGTTCCTGAATTGGTTGGTATGTCTCTGCATGGCTTCTCGTTCGGGCAAAAGATGGGCGGGGCCCTTGCGCTGCTTGAGTTTGACGGAGAAATCGACAGATTCGATATGGTTTCGTTGATTACAGCGTTGGCATTAGATAAGAAGGATATTTCCAATCACTACATTCTTGATAAAACCCTTTTTGTCGTACCAACCGCATTTCCAGTTCCTATTCCGCTGTTTTTCAACAATCTCAGCCTCGACTATCGTGATATTCTTGGCTTCAATATACAGGCGAACTGGTCCTGTCCCGACCCGCAGTTAGACGTTTTCAAAACCATCAGCCTGTTCAGTGAACTCTTTCAATTCTTCAAAGAGCCTGATTATCTTTTGCAGAATGAAAACTTTGCTGAAACCCTGGGGCTCAAATTAACCATTGGTGAAAATTTTATCACCTTGCCATCATACCTGGGGAGCAGAACCCTTGGCCTGCACCATTCCCTGCCGACGTTGTCTCTTGGCGACAGTGTAGCACGGTTTCTGGATTTTCTGAAAACGGGCAATGCTGGATATGCAATTACCGCTATTCCTTTGCAGCATGATGGTAAATGGATACGTATAGGCAGTAAGGAAATCCATTTCGGCCCGCTGGGTATGGGAATGAGCTGGTGTATCACCACCGAACAGGAGTTTGTTCATACAATCATTCCTGCATCCCGGCAGAACGACAAGCTGCCGATTTCCTTTGATCATGCTGTCTTAGATTCTTTGCCTAAGAAAAACGAGAGTGATAGTTTCGACAAGGGCTTCATCATTTTGCTGATGGGGCGTGTTGGGCTTGGCAGTATAGCCGGTTTGCGTACGGAATTCGGTATGGCAATAACGGCCACGGGAGGCTTTGAGACAGGTTTTCGTCTCATGGGTGAAATTGGTGGAGAACTCGCTCTGAGAATCAGTGGCGCGATTCATGCGAATGAAGAAAAAGTCACAATCAAAGGAAGTACAGGTCTTTTTTGGCATGACAAACCGTTGATTGCTTCCAGCGGCTTGATCTCTGTAAGCGAGACCGCGCTTGAAGTAAATATAACCATTGAACTGGGGCCGTCGTTTTCACTTACCGGGCTTTTCGTTGTTGGTAAACAGGGTTTGCTCATGGATGGAAAAGCAGCCTGGGACCATGGAGCTGATGGTCCAAGTGAGGGGATTGCTGCATCGGTCCAGTTTGATCGTGACGGTATGCTTATTGCCTTTGATTGGAACCTGGCTGGACTCGACGGTGATGTTCATATTCAAGTCCCCGGTGACGGTGATGCAAATGTGTTAGGTGCAACGGTTGTTTTAAAACCGGATATGGCTTTGCAGCAAGCCTTTGTGCGCGATATAAAAGATGTGGCAAAATCGGCTTCGGAAGAGACTGTTGACGGGGTGTATCACGATCTGCAGAATGCAATCGGAGCAGTCGAGACACTTGAACTCAGCATCTCTGGGTTACGCAGTTGGCTACCTCAATTGTGCGATGAGATCATTACAACTATCAAAAAAAACATAGAGGCCAATACCAACGGCTGGAAAAGACCTGGCCGCAGTTCGGCACGAAAACAGGCACAACCTTTTATTGACAGGCTGGCAGTATTACGAGACGTTGCCCAAAATGCCTCGGACAAGACGATTAGAGCAAAATTGAAAGCGGCTTTACAGGATGTTATCGATCATAATAACATGAGTGTTACCGTGGGTATACCATCGGTGAAATGGAAGAAGAAGGGGCTGATCCGGTATCCGGTATATTATACACGCAAGGTCAGTATCTACTCCAGGAAACTGATGGACAGCAATCAACTCAAGCAATTGCAGCAGGGGTGCCAATGGATTGAGAAATTGCCTGGCGCAAATGGCTTTCTTGTCGATACGCAGCACCTGTATGACCAGCTCCCGAACAGAGATAAATTGTTAGGTGAGATCCATCGTGATCTTCAGAATAATGTGGAAAGTGCGGCACCGCAAATCGAGTCGATTGGCTTTGCGACTTCCTTGGGAGTACTGGATATTGGCAAAATTGAGGCAACAGTCATCTATCGTCGATGCGGTAAAGATTATATTCAGGAACTAACTCTGGATTTTTCCAATCCAGAGAGGCTCACCCAGCAGCTTGTTGATGCTTTTGGTCGTAAGTAGTATAAGAAATAGGCATCTATCGGCAGAGATGAGATCGCGAAGAATCTATTCAAATCTCATCTCCCCGATGCTTTAGTTCTTATCTGTATTTTTATTAAACGTTGCCGAGAGGCCCTTAATAAATTCTGTCCTTTCAGTGTCAGACAATTTAGTTTCAGGATGTCCAATGACATAGATCCATGGAGGCATTTCGCCTTCCTCAACTTCACCTGCGGCATCATGACCTTTGTTTATTTTTTGAGCACCCCACATCGAAACGTTGAAATGTTCCCGGCCTTCATCAACATCATGTTGGATGAGCCAGGAAATTGGGGCAATATTACTGTACCCGGGCCAAGTGGTCGTGTTGCTATGACAGTTGGCACATGCTCTATAAAACAGTTCCCTCGTCTTAGGACTGTCCCACTGCGGTTCCGAGACAACTGGCGGATTGACATGATTCTTGCCATAAGGGATGAATTGAATGGCAACTCCCGCGACAATGAGTATAGCAATAATTTTAAATTTCATTGATGTTCTCTCTCAGGTGTTTATTTGATGTTAAAATGTCTCAAACACAACTACGACCTGTGGTAGCTTGGTCAGGTGGACGGTGAATTTTCAACGGAACTTAATAGCGTCTTATTGTTTAAGATTCATTAAAAGCTTATTGTTGTTTTGTTAAGAGAAGACAATTGTAATCGTAATACAAACTGATTAATGATACCTATCACTTGATATGGGGAGAAATCTTCAGTATGTTGTCAATAACCTAACCTCAAAATGCAATATTACAATTTTTCAACTACTTTTACAGTATTAACACTGATCCTGTCTAAACACAAATTTCAGATGCAGATTGCTGGAGCGAGATAAAATATGCAGAGAATAAAGATTCATGAATGGAGAGACTGGCTTTTGGAGCATGTTGGTGAAGACAAATATGAATTGATCGAAAAGAATAAATCAGCAGACACGGCCACTACGATAGTTGCCAAAAATACGATGGATGCAGAAAAACAATGTCAACAGATCATTAAACAAGATAGAAAAAATGAAAATAACTAATCCCCAGGCTGTAACACCTTTTTTTTGATGAGCGTGGCAATCTCTGGTGGTTCCGTTATCGTTGGATTGAAAGCGATGATGACTTCTCCACCTTGAGCATTACGGTTTGATCAATGATGCATTCTAAGGAAGTGTTGACATAATGTTTTGTTAAAAAACCAAAGAGGTAATCAAGTTCTTTTTCCCAGTAGATTGATTGTTCAAGAGAAGGAAGTGGCAGGTCGTGGAGCATGATGATGTCGCCTGGTTTGAGTTTCTTAAGAATCTTGGCCGCGAGGTTGTGAATATTACGATTGCCACGGTCAAGAGCCCGGCAGGAATAGTTTACGGCAATGAGATTTTCCTTTCGTAATATCTTTCCTAGCCTGGAACCGGTTATTCCCATCGGTGGTCGGAAAACGGTTGTCTGTATTCCTGATTCTTTGAGAATCTCCTGAGTATTATGGATATTTTTGTGTAGCCTTTCGGTGCTGCGAAGCATGAGAAAGTAGTCATGATCCCAGGAGTGATTACCTATGGTGTGGCCCTGGTCAAGAATGTTCTCAATGAGTTCGGGGAACCTGGCAACACGTGTGCCAACCACAAAAAAAGTAGCTTGCAGATTATGACGGGCAAGAAGGTTCAGGATGACCGGTGTGGAGGAGGGATCCGGCCCGTCATCGAAGGTGATGGCTATACCGTTCTCTTCCTTCTTTGCCTTGGTGGTTATTGGCAGGAAAAAACTGAAACTATGAAAAAACGGTGCAGTTATGCAGAGCAGGATAAACAGTGAGAGGGGGATAATTGCTAGATACGGATGAACAAAGAAGAGCAGGGCGGCTAGCAGCAAAGCCGTGAAACCACATTTCTCTGCCAGAGAAAAGGGAGACTTGTGATTAATCGCAGGCACGGTGAAGTACCTGTGGTTTCCTGGCAACTATCCAGAAAAGCTCCGGATTATTTCGGGAGACTTCATTTAAAACAAGATCAAATCCTGAATTGCCCAAGAGTTTAGCCATTTGTTCTGGTGTTCGGTAGTAAGCCGTCTTCCCCGATAATCTTACCCGGAAATCTTCCAACCGCCAGGACCAGGAAGGGGCCATCGCTGGCTTACTTACATACCGGGTTATGATGAGGCCGTTGTCTTCCAAAATTCGAAAGCTTTTCTGAAAGAGTGTCGATGCTGTTTCATCATCGAGGTAGTGGAGCATGTCCAAAACAAGAATGATGTCAGCATTGTGTGGAATATCAGGCATGGCCGGAGCAAAACCATCAGTTATTGTTCCCCTGGTGCCTGCGGCAATAGAAGCAACACGAACCCTCTCAAGATCAGGGTCAATACCATAGAGGTGGGCGTTCTCGAATTGTTCCAAACACCAGCAGCCAGGAACTCCATAACCGCAGCCGATATCAACAATAGTCTTTATATTTTGGTGTTGGCCAAAAATTTTGGTCAGGTCATCGAACATGGGATCAAAACGCAGTTTGAGCCGGACAAACATACGAGGGTACGCTTCCAGGGAATGGTAACGGGCTCTGATACGCTGATCTGGACCAAGATCTTTCACGTTAACTTTGCGGTCCTGCCATTTTTGGTAGAAATTCATTAAAGGGGGCAGCAGCAGGTAGGTACCGATCAGGGAATAGCCGATACCTAAAAGCGAAGTGACTCCAATACTGTTTAACAGCGAGTGCTTGGCAAAACAGAGAACGCCAAATCCTATCAATGTAGAGGTTCCGGCCATGAAAACGGCGACTCGTACCAGGCCATAGGATGGGTGATCGATGTGACGGTACCTCTGGTGGGCTCGAACACAGAAAATGGAATAATCAATGCCCATTCCAAAGACCACGATGGAAAGCATGAGTGCAGGGATATCGAGGGGTCTGCCAATAAGCTTCAGTGTGCCGAGGGTGCAGATATAGGCAAAGAGCGGTGGCAGCAAGGTGAGGATGGTGAGTGGCAGGTTAAGATAGAATAGTAGTAGTAATAGTGCGGCACTGGCGGCAATAACTGCCAGCATGGTGGTGAATGTGGAGACGAGAATCTCTGCCAGGCGATGAGTAAAGGCCACGGAGTCAAAAATTTTACTCTTTGTGCCGTAACGGTTGAAAAACGATTCAGCACGGTATTTATGACCAGGTGCTATCGTGATAAATTGAATGAAACTTGAGTTGTGATCGTTTTTAGAGATGCCCAACAAGTTGTAAAATTTTGCAGGAACAGCTTGCATTTTTTTGCTAAATGACGGATCAAGCATAGAGAAGAAATCAGTAAATGCCTCCGTGGTAAAGCCCAAGTCAGTTCCTGTTGTTCGCAAAGATTTCTGCACTTCTTCTCTTCTGCTTCTATCCCAGAATGTATGCCAGTCAGATAGATTCTGCTGTGCTTTTTCAGATCCTGGAAAAATCATGGATGGTACAAAAGCACCTGAGAGAATTTCACTTTTGATGTCGCTTTCAATTTTTGAAAGCACATTGTCATTGTCTGCCTGAAGCTTGGCCATGGTTTCAGCAGAGTTCATCAAAAAAAGCTGTTTTCCGTTATTTCCCCAGACCTCAGTGAACATTTCATCCGCTGCAATGGTTGCCTCGCTCACGGTGTTCATACTGCTTAAACTCGTATGAAACTGTGGCTTGGCAAAGAAAAGCAGAACCAAAACGACAATGATCGCAGCAAAGAAACCAGGTTTTCCAGTACGGTACAGGATATCGACAAGACGGCGCAGGGGAAGCTTGCGAATACTGGCTGGCGGCATGGTTGTAAAAATCTTTGGAAAGACTGAATGTACAAAAATAAAGGAAAAAAGGATGCCAAGTGCGGTAAACTGGCCAAGTTGGACAAATACCGGGAAACCGCTGAAACTGAGGATTAAAAATGCGCCGATCGAGGTTATCACAGCCATAATGCCTATGGCACGTACTTCGAGAGATGCATCTTTACCTTTGGTTTCATGGGAGCGGTCAAGAAAGAGTAGATAGGCAATGCCATGATCCACGGTGATCGATATTACCGCACCGCCAAAACCTAGAACCATAATTGAGATGGAGTGGTGCAGTAAAGAATAGATGAAAATCGCGCAGCCTACACCAGCCAACGCCGGAATCAGAGACAACAGGCCAATGAGCGGTCTGGGAAAGGCAAAAAGCAACAGCAGACCAATGCCGGCAGTGGCAAGAATCAGGGCCAGTTGGACATCGTGGCGAATAATACGTTCGTTGTCTAATGCAGCCCGGTAAGCACCTACAGGTGTGAGGGTAACTTCCTGTCCGGAGGCTGCAAATTTGAGAGCGATTTCCTTTGAGGTTTGATCAAGGAGAGTGGCGATCTTGCGTGCAGAGGCAGTGTCGGTGCCCGAAGCACGTGGTTTCGCGGTGATGAGCAGGTGACGACCATCGGCAGAGAGCAGCTTTCCCCGGTAGAATCTGGTTCCTGTCGAAGGAGCCAAAGGGGCGAGTTTGGCAAGTATAATATCTTTGAGTCCAAGAGGATCAATTCCGATAAAGTCAGCCTGGCCTATTCCTTCAATTGTACTGAGATCCTGATAGAGGGCAAGGATACGCCTGTTGAGCCGATCAGCATCAAGCAATGGAACAACTTTTTCTTCCAATTCTTCTCGCGAGAAAAGGAGAGGCAGGTTGTGGGCCACATGGATGGCGAGATCGGGAATAAGTGCACTTGTTGCTTCAATTCCGACCTGGGTAAACAGGTCGCTAGCAGCCATCTTCTCCTCAAGAAAAGAGCCAACCTCAACAAGAGCATCGGGATCTTCAATCCCCAGCATGATGTCCACGGCAATCTGGTCATGGATTGGATGATGTTCAAAAATATCAAGACCATCGGCTATTATTCTCTCACCTTTGGGAAGGGAGCGAACGACATCCGTATCGATATCAAGACGGAGAAGACCAAGGATTGTAAGGGCAGCTATAAATAGAGAAATACAACAGAGAAGACGATAATTAATCATTGCTTTCTACCACATTGAATTGGCCAGAAGGGCAATACCAAGAACGACCCCCAGGGTAATGGCAACAGTGAGACTGAGCAGAGGGATAGTATGATTGTGGTACAGCTCGTTGACTTTTTGGATAAATGGCAGTCCGCCGAACATTCTGCGTATTCGGTCGATCGCCACTCTCCGATTGTCGGTCCCTGAAAGCCCCTGGAAAGCGCACATGGGGTAGAGTGCATAGTAGTCCTTATTGTGGAGACGAAGAAACTCATCGAAGGGAGTCCCGTTCCATTTTTCTTTGACTAATACTTTGGCAAAAGGTCGGTTTAGTACATAGGCATGAGCCAGGGTACGATGAATGATTTTATGAAGACTTTTCTCTTCTGTTCGGCTACTGCCGTCTATCATGCAGCCAAGAAAAAGAGCGTTCCAGCTGGTTTTCTTTTCGAGATAATCGCAGGCGCGGCGGAGGGCATGGAGATCTACTCTTTCAAAAAATACGTCATCCTCAAATACCAGGATATGTTGGGCGCCTGACTCAATACCTTTGTTTAGGCATTTCATATGGGACTGGTAGATGCCTTCTTCAGGATTCGTTGGGTGCTTGGCAACAATGACAAACTCAACTCTCTCCAGAATGCCTAATTCTTTAAATTGTTTGTTAGCCTGTTCTCTTCTGTCGATACGCTTATCGAGCGAAATACAATAGATTTTGTCGAAAAAGCTCCAACTGTCAGGTTGTTTTACTTCAGATGGGTTCACGTTGTCGGTTCTGTTAACTGTTGATTGCCATGCCCGAGGTGGAGTAACCTGTTGTAAGTTGGCTGTGCAATTTTCTTCCGGGTAAATTGAAAAATGCCATTAATTTCTGTGAATTCAATAAATGTCGATTATCTTCAGGAGAAAACTAAAAGCACCACAAAGATATCAAGCCCAGTGGACGAAAACAACGAAAAACAGTATCTTTCCTCAAATACCCGGAGTTTTTAAATTACCCAAACTGACAACAGGCACGATGTGATCCTGATATTTACATTTCTATTGCAAATAACTCATCATGAACAGGATGATCAGAAAGAGTATAGTTGCACTTGGTGCAAAAAAGTATGTCCGTTCTGCTATAGACTCTCAGGCGGATTTATCGGCATTTAAGGATAAACCCACACCTCTTCTTTTCGCAGGCCTTTTTGCCATGGCTTTCAGCTATGTTATCGGCTGGCCGGTGATTGTAGCCCTTGGCTATCTTTCAGTAAAAATGGATAATCCGTGGCTTGTTACAGTAGGTGGCCCCTTTGCCTATGGTCTGTCGCACCTTGTTTTTTTACTGGGTATGTATTTATCAGGCACGTTTTACGCGGCTGTCTTTCTGCGTTGGTTTACCAGGGTTACCATGGAGAGACTGCTTGCCTGGGCCAAGCGTTAGGTGGTAGACATTAGCGGAGAGCCTTTGTAACATCTCTCATCCTTAGTCCCTGCACTGTCTCGAAAATATCGCCCCCAACATTAAAAATTACGATATCGAAGACCTGTTCCTCTGCGGTATGTGAGATAGGTGCCACTCTGACGAAATACTCCGCGCCCGGTTGCGTGGGTTTTGCAATAATTCGTTTTGAAAAACCCACTGGAAAAGGTGGGTAACCAACACGTTGCTGCCCCAGAACGCAGGCTGCATGCATCCCACCATCCAAGGGGAAGGGTGAGCCAATGACCTCCTGCACAGGATCTGTAAAGGGGAGCTTCGGTGCTTTGAGTTTTCCCCAGGCACCCTGGTCCGAGATCAAGAGTTTTTTCTGCAGCGTATGATAGTGAGGGCCGAAAGGAACAAGTTCGTGATAAATATGTTCGGAGGCTATTTCATGTACTGAAAGTGGCGGCTCCAACCGGTCCAACGTGGGGCTTGGCGGAAAAGATGCTGATGATGTAGTAAAAAAGAGCTCACAGTGCTCCTTTATCCTTCGCATTTTACCAATTTGTGTTTGACTGAGCAGCTTCGACTGCACCCTGCCATTACTTTTCTTGTCGCATTCAAATAGTGCTGGTATTGTTTCTGATGTCTCCGGAATTTCGAGGAATTTTGCAAACAGAGCATCTTCCATTACCCTGACATTGACATCTGCATGTTTTTTGAGAGTCTTTGCTGCAAGCAGGACCATTGTTTCCACCGCAGCGAAAACAATCCTGCCGCTAAAGCTATGATCTTTATACCAGGGCTGAACAGGGATGATGACAGGAGTGCGGTTGTTCATCAGGAGGGGAACTCGTTCCAGAGTCTGATGGTTTTTTCGTCAATCTCAACGGGGATGCTTTTGCCGTTGACGGCACAGTGTTTGGTGAAACCTGTGCAGCAGATTTCACCGTTGTCGGCTCTGGTGATAATATAATCGAATTGCAGCTTGACCAATTCCATCTTGCCAGGCCGGGTATAGATGTACATCAGGTCATCGTAGTAGAGCGGGGAATAATAGTTGAGTTCCGTTTGAATAATGGGATAGATATAACCGCTTTCCTCTATCTTCTTATAGGGGTAGTCAGCTTTTCGCATCAACTCAGCTCTGCCGAATTCAAAGTATTTCAGGTAGTTTGCGTGGTATACAACCTGGGAACGATCGGTGTCTACGTACAGGGTACGCATTTCACTGCGGTGCCAGATTCTGCCGCTGTTGGCATCTTTGACATAGCAGGAGTTTTCCTGAATTTCCGGTATAAAAGGTTTGGGTCGCATCACATTCCTCGAAAGACAATACAGCAGTTGGTTCCACCAAACCCAAAAGAGTTGGAAAGCACAAATTCATGTGCGTGTTTACGGGCTGTATTCGGAACCACATCTATGTCGCTGAAGTTTGGATCTGGTATATGGTTGACTGTAGGCAATACGATTCCATTGCGCATGGCCTCAATGGAAAAGGCTGCTTCAATGGCGGCTGAAGCGCCAAGAGAGTGACCTACCTGGGATTTGTTCGCTGAGACCGGAATCTTTGAGACAGTATTACCAAAGACGGTACGAAGACATTCAACTTCGGTTCCGTCTCCCGTGGGAGTGGAGGTCCCGTGGGCGTTGATGGCGCCAATGTCTTCAGGCGATATTTCAGCATCGTCTATGGCATCACGCATGGCGCGGACAATGGTTGTCGCATTTGGCCGGGTAAAATGATGGGCATCGGAGTTCCAGCCAATACCTGCAATTTCAGCAAGCGGTGTCAAACCAAGAGAATGCAGAGCATCTTCGGCGACCAGTACCAGGGCACCGGCACCTTCAGCAAGGACAAAGCCCTTACGGTCGAGGCTAAAAGGCCTTGATGCCTGGGTGGGATCTTCTGCAGCCCGGTCTTTAGAGCCAACCTTGATTGTTGCCAGCATGTTGGCAAAACCCTGAATGATTTCAGGCACCAGGCAGGTTTCAACTCCTCCGGCCAGGACAAAATCACAGTCACCATCACGGATCATTCTTGCTCCCACGGCAATCGCATGATTCCCAGAAGCGCAGGCACCCTGGGGAGAAAAGATTGGACCGGTGAATCCCATGAGCATTCCTGCTTTACCCGCAGGAAGATTGGCACAGACGTTTGGCAGAAGATAGGGGCTGACCTTATATGGCCCCTTATTGACATAGTTGTCCATGGCAATACGGTACGAATCCGTGCCGTTAAGCGCCGAGCCGATAAGGCAGCCGGTTCTTGGACCTGTTTGGTCATTTATTTCGAGCCCCGCATGGTCAAGGGCTTCCCGACAGACTTCCATGGTCAGAAAGACAAAGGCCGCATTCCAGAGAGAGGCTTCCTTGCGGTCTACGTAGGGAAGGTTGCTGGGATCCCAGTCTGGAATCTCACCCACAACATTACTACGGCTTGTGGTTTCGCAGCGGGTTACTCTGCGAAAGCCGGCCAGACCTTCTTGGGCGCCTTGCCATGATTTGGCAAAAGTGTTGCCAAGGGCGGTAGCCGCGCCGTAACCGGCAACGTAGACTTTTCTGTTTTTAGGTGCTCTCATGATACGTTATTACTCTGAATGTTTAAAAACTGCACAACTGTTGCAACCACCAAAACCGAAAGAATTCTTCAAGATAAATTGTTGATCAACGGTACGTTTTCCTTCGGACACACAGTCTATCTCGATCTCCGGGTCAGGTGTATAATTGATGGTTGGCGGCAGGATACTCTCTTCCATGCCGCGGAGCGCAAAGATGGTTTCTATAATACTTGAGGCTCCCATGGCATGACCGATCAGTGATTTATTGGCACATACCGGCGGCAGTTTGTTGCCGAAGACCGCCTGCAGAGCTTCGTATTCTATCTTGTCACCAACTTTTGTGGAGGCTGCATGGGCATTGATAGCTGAAATATTTTCCGGTTGTAGAGAGGCATCCGCAAGTGCATCTGACATACATTGGGTGATGGTCTCGAAATAGGGGGCGACAAAATGATGGGCATCAGAAGTCATGCCCCATCCGGCCAGTTCGGTTGTGTAACCTAAACCGTGTGCTTCTGCAAATTCTCTGGTGGCAAGGATTACTGCCCCTGCACCTTCCGATATAACAAAACCGCGACGATCCTTGGAGAATGGTCTGCTGGCAATGGTTGGTGGATCGCTTTCATGACCGGCTTTTGGATTATAAGCGCCATTCATGGTATGAAACCCGGCGACAATTGGTTCCACCAAGGCAAAGTCGACAGCACCGCAGATGGCAATATCAGCCCGGTTTTGGGCAAGAAACATGGCACCGACGATCATTGATGTCAAGCCGGTGGCGCAGGCGGTGATGGTTGAGGTGATGGGACCGCGGGCTTTTGTTTCAATGGCAATCTTGCCGCCAATCATATTGATGCAGCTGTTCGGATTGGCATAGGGGGGAGGCAGTTTGTTCTCGGACTGCATGCGCCGATCAGCTTTTAAAACGGCATCCAACCCTCCAACTGCAGAGCTGTATGTTACTGCCGTGCGTCGCCCAATCTCCGGTGATATTTCTATGCCGCTTCTTTCAAGAGCTCTGGCAACCGAGAGCAGGGAATATTTGAACACCGGGGATGACCATGCAGCCTGATGGCGGGCAGAGAGGAAGGGGTAGTCCAGCTGGTCAATATCTGGAACCTGACCGGCAACGCGCACTGGGAAATCGTCTGTCAGCTCAAAACGGGTGAGCGGGCCGATGCCGCTTATCCCTTGAATTGCTTTTTGCCATTGGTTGTCCAGATCGCTGCCAAGTGGAGAAATGGCATCATAGCCGACAATGACTGCGTCTTTGTCGCCCATAACACTACCAGGGTATGAATTGGTAGAGTTTGGCAAACATTTCATACACCTCAATCCAGTTCTGCAGATCTTTGGCGGTTTTTATATGTGCCCGTTTGTTGACCATGACCCAGCTCATATGGGCAGCACCATCCTTACAGGTGCGGCAGTCACGAGTTTCGGAAGTACAGCAACGGTGCATGGATTGTAACTCGGAAGACCAGCGGATAAAATTGGTGAGCCTTTTGGGCCGGGGATCTCGATTGTCAAGTGGTTCGGTGACCGATGGACATTCCATCCAGCCAAACGATCTTCCCAGCATCTTTCCAGTGGTAATCACTTCATGATAATATTTGGAAGAAATCACGGTTCCCGGATAAGTATCAAGCATGTCATCCATCTCATCTCTGATTGCCACAAGCTCATCGGGCTGCCAGGAAAAGCCATCCACTCCTTCGTCATTGGAGAGGAGCTGCATGTGGACTTTGAGACCGACATCTTCGATCTTTTTGATGATCTTTTCTGTCTTGCCAAGCTGTTTTGGAGTGATGGTGTAGAGATAATAGGCGTGAGGGTCACCTTGATAATTGGCACTGGAGACCTTAAAAGTGTCCTGGCCTCTCAGGATTTTTTCATCATCTGCGTCGCCCCACAGGGAAATACCAACCATCATGTCCGGAAAACGGTCTCGGGGAACCTTGATTAAGCCGTTCGTTGCACAGAAGGTTGGCAGCTTTTTGTAAAAGGCTTCAACCCGGTCCAGGCAAAGTGTGGGTTCACCGCCAATAAGAATGGCCAAGTTAACGCCACGGTCCATCTCTTTATTAATAAAATCATGCCATTTTTCGATATTCTTTTCCTCAGGTGCCACCTCGTGTTCACCTGAAGAAAAGAAGAAACAACCCTTGCATCGCAGGTTACAGCGATTGGTTACATCGTAGATAGAGCTGCGGATATTGAGCTTGGAAATTTTCTTATATCGCTCGAACCATTGTTCATCAAGAAGGGTGCTGACAGTAATCATAATTCTATTATGTTGTTGATGGCGGTTGTATAAAGGTATTGCAGAGATTTTTCCCCTTGCTGTATCCTCGGACCCAGACTGCAAGATACGTGTCCACATAATCAAGCCAAGCTGAAAAAGTTGTAGGATCTGTGGCGTGTCTGTACATTCTGGCTGTGACCACTGCACTTCCGGCGGCATAGTGCCTGCAATCGTCACAATCGGTGTCTGGAACGCAGCATGCGGCGTCTCTGTCCCAATGTAGATCCGTACGGTATTGTCTGAAGGATCTTCCCAGACCGATGTCTGTGGAAGGGTTCATTCGTGGATAAGTACAGGAAAAAAGGTCATGCAGTCCCTGCCTTTCAGTATGGGCCACAATGTTATAGTGAGAGAAAATCACGGTTTCAGGGTAATCATTGAGCAGCTCGCCCATTACCTTCCTGGTGCGTTGCAATGACTCAGGAGTATGACGAAGTTCCCCGGTGTAGCCAACCGGAGCAGAGAACATATTGAACGTTATTTGCTGGTTGTTCTCGGCAAGAATTTTGGTTACCTGTCGTGCTTCATCTATGTTCGTCGGAGTAAAGGTGTAGACAAAGATAGCTCTGGGATCATCCTGGTAGTTGGTGATCTGCCTGTCGAGCATATTTGGAGCCTTGCGGATGGCCTTACTGGTCTGATCGTTTCCCCATACTGATATATGAATTCGGTAATCTATCTCTTTGGGGATGGCAATAAGACCATTGGTGGCAATTGCACCTAATGGAATCACCTTGTAGCAGACCTCGCAGAGTTTGGGGACGAGCGAAGGTTCTGCGCCAGCCAGGACAACGAAAGTGATACCGCGCTGTTTTTCAGACTCAAGGAGCTGTTGCCAAGCATCCTCATTATTATTTTCATCGGCAAACTGCTTTTCACCGGTGAAATAATAACATCCCTCACAGCGGATGTTGCAGCGGTTACTCATATCATAGGTGGATTCGCGCAGAAAGAAGAACTTCCGAACCTTTTCCCAGCGTTCTCTGATCTCAGGATATGCTAAAATATCAGAAAACTTATATTCCTGTTGTTGCTCTGACATCTATTCGCTACTGTTCTGTTTGTCGATAATGTACTCTGCGATGAAGCGTACCGTGGTCAATTTTGGGTAGTCATCTTCATCAATTCTAATACTGTACTCATCTCTCAGAACCAGGGCTATTGTTGCCAGATCCATGGAGTCAACTCCAACTTCGTCTACAAGATCAAGGTCCGGATCAAATGTTTCGGGAGTGACGTCTTCCAGTTTCAATTCATCAATGATGATTTCAGCAATACGGATAATGGTTGTTTTCGTTTCGGTTTTCATGAATTCTGTCTTAATTTAAAGGGGTAAAAAACACCTTGCCGGAGCATACATCGTTGCTCCCGCTGGTAATCTTGAATGTATATTGTTCATCAGTTTTAACGCAGTTGACTCGAATATCAAGTAATTCTCCGGGTGTGATGATTTTTCTGAATTTAACCCGGCTCAATCCTGTCACCTGCAACTTCTTTGAAGCGCATCTTGAAATAAGATCAACAACCAGTTTTATCTGGGCAATTCCAGGAAGTATAGGGTTTCCAGGAAAGTGGCCAGCGAACCAGTGGTCGTCTTTACCTATTGCTATAGATGCTTTTAGCTCCGTTGTGTCCATCATTCTTATCGACGCAGGCATTATTGAAATTCATTGTGATCTGCGGATCACCACTCACTTTGATAAAAATCCTGACTGCGCCCATATTTTGAAAATAGTAAGGGCAAGTTTATACCACTTACGCTGCAAAGATACAACCGGGAATTAGCTTCCAGGCTACGAAGGGCATTTGCTCAGGACCTTTTTCTGATTGACCTGTAGCTCCGATATCTGCTGGTTTGAGTTGCAGCTTTTCATGTTAAACCGAGGAGCAATGAAAATACATACCCCATTTTTTCGCCTCTCTCAATTTAATTGTTAATGACAAACAATTGGAATAAAGAGGTTGTCGTCAATCCAGCAGGGTTGAATATCTTTAACGCTTGAGGCTTTACAGGACCTAGCTGTATAAAGAAAAGCTATACTATACTACAGAGCTTTGAGCCAGGAGTGAAAAAATGAGGGTTAATAAACGATGAGGAGAGGGGAAGGGCTGGAGAAGGCTTCTAAAAATTATAAAAAAAAGCCTCCGTAAATATACGGAGGCTTTTTTAAATACTTATAGCTATTAAAGCTGAACGACACTGGCGGCCGCTGGACCTTTGGCTCCATCGACTATATCGAAAGTGACACGTGCACCTTCATCAAGGGATTTGAAACCATCCGCCTGGATTGCAGTGTGATGGACAAACACATCAGCTCCGCCGTCCTGCTCGATAAATCCAAAACCTTTCGCATCATTAAACCATTTTACTGTTCCTTCAAACATTATGTACTACTCCTTTGAGCTCGGTTCTCTCTAAGAACCATTGTTATAAAAGCAAATCATCGTGTGATAATTTGCATCAGTTTCTGGTCATCCAGAAAATTTTTGTGTGTTTAGTTATTGCCTGGCAGATTTGCCCAAGCCGAAATCATAGGAACTTGCTCTTTTGTGTCGACTATTTTTAGCATATGCGGAGGCCGGCTTTATATTCTGCTGTCTTTTTGGCCGTTGCTCCTCACTGGGGACGGTGGAGCATCTCTCTCTATCTGTTTTTCGAGATGCATCTCTTACCATTTTCATTCCCAGGTTGCGTTCAATGAGTGAGATCATTTTTGTATCTTCACCGGAAGCAAAAGTATAGGCTTTGCCGGTCAGAGATGCTCGACCGGTGCGTCCGGTCCTATGGGTGTAGGTCTCAGCTGTATCCGGGATATCATAATTGACGACCTGGGAAATCCCCTCAACATCAATACCTCGGGCCGCAATATCGGTTGCCACAAGAATCGTATAGGTTCCATTCCTGAAGCCGGCCATTGCCTGCTGACGCTGAAGTTGAGACATATTGCCCTGTAGCGAGCTTGCCTTGTATCCTGCTTTTTGCAGAACGATGGCGAGGCTTTTGGCCTTATGCTTTGTTCGGGTAAATATAAGGGTGGTTGAACTTTCCCAGCTCCCAAGCAGATCTTTTAAAACCGCAGTCTTCTGGGTTTGACTCACCTGCATCAGCATATGGGTGATTGTCGGTGCCGGCATGGTATGGTTTATCTGCACATTCACCGGGTTGATTAATACATCTTCTGCGAGATGCCGAATCTGTGACGGCATGGTCGCTGAAAAAATAAGAGACTGTCGCTTCATAGGCAGTTGGGCCAATATTCTGCGGACATCTGGAAGAAAGCCCTGGTCAAACATATGGTCAGCTTCATCAAGGACAAGCATTTCAACACTCTTCAGGGAGAAAGCACCACTACGGTGCAGATCTAAAAGTCGACCAGGACAGGCAACAATAATTTCAGCGCCAGCCTGTATCCCGCGAATTTGCGGTTGTTTGCCAACGCCACCGTAGACAACGACGCTTTTTAGCCCGGTTCTTCCAGCCATTTTCAATATATTCACATGGATCTGTTCCGCGAGTTCACGAGTGGGGGCAACAATAAGTGCTCGTGTTTTCTTTCTTGGTCCGGTCATCAGCCGTTGCAGAAGCGGAAGCACAAATGCGGCTGTTTTGCCTGTCCCTGTCTGGGCAAGGCCCATAATGTCGCGACCTCCCAGAACGTGTGGAATGGCTTCTTTCTGAATGGCAGTGGGTGTGGTAAAACCGCAGCTTTCAATTCCTGCGGCGATTTGGGGGTGAAACTTAAATTGTGTAAAACTCATTAATACTCCGTTATTCCTCAATAATTATTACCCGGAACATGTCCCTGTAGTATGTGTTGGGATACTTGTGGTCCGAGCCGTTCTTGGCAGTGTGGTTATATGAAATACAAGAGATATGTCGAGATGCGATAATTGTATCCATGAAAAAGCTGCGCCTGTGAGCAAGCTGCAACATACCGACATCCAATTTCATACTACTTAGCCAGCTAAAATTATATACTTTAGCGAAATTGTCTTGGTTAAGTAATCAGCATAAACTTCTGCTACGAAGAACGATGTTAGAGGAAAAAACAAGGTTTACGAGGACAGCTTGAGGGGAAACCTGCTACTACTTAAATAAGCTTGAGCAGACTATAGTCGGTTTAAGGATTAATGCAAGAAGATATTTATAGCTTCTCCATATTATTTTCAATCATCATCTGGATAGATGATTTTTTAGTGCAGGTTACATGCCTGAGGAAACTGGTATTGCATGTTACTTTATCTTGATCTCTTTTTAAGAAAAACGTATTCTTCAGATGCCCAATTATTAACTCTTTGAGGTCGGGTTCAAAGCACTGTTAAGCTATGTAAGTAAAAATAATAACTAAGAGATATTTGTGGAAAAAAAAGCAACCAAAGTCCGTGATGCTATCTTCTTGATCACTCAGGAAAAGTCCTGTCCTCTCTATAATGTTGGTGAAGAAATAAAAGTTGCAAATTTCAGCTTATCGGTTGCATCTTTCAAACCAAGTTGTCTCAGTCTCGCCCAGGAAGTCGTAACGATTGTCAGTTCACGAGACAGTTTCGGCGGTTTTTCCAAATTTGGCGGACAAAGAGCTTCTTTTACCTGTGGTGGCTGTGAAGGTCTTCTCCATTTTGAGTTTAAAAAAGACAAAGATTTTGCAACATTGCAGATGAAGTTGCTGAATGAAGCAGAAGAGAAACGAAAAAAAGCCCATCTCGATAAATTCTTTGGGGTATTACGCAGTCTACCTCTTTTTGAGCCTCTTGATGATGATGCTTTGAGTGAACTCACTCTTCTTCTTGAGTTAAAATCCATTCCCGTCGACAAGGTTATTATCAAAAAGGGTGCGCCGGGTGATAACCTCTTTATTGTCCTGGAAGGCTTGGCCGTCGTACTTGCTGAAGATGGATCAAAGATTGCGGAGCTAAAACAGGGGGATATTTTCGGTGAGATGAGTCTTCTCTCCGGCGAACCGACGAGCAGTTCTGTACAGACCACAGCTCCAGCTAAAATTGCCATGCTAAGTATTAAAAATTTCAAGCAAATTATAATAAAACATCCGGTCCTTCAGCTTTTTCTTTTCAAGCTTTTGGTTGATCGAGCCCAGGAGATGGCATTGAAGACGGGTAATATCACCTCGGGAATGACCGGAGAGCTTGAAGAGATTTCCATGGTAGACCTCCTGCAGCTCATCAATTCATCGCAAAAGACAGGAACGATATCTCTGGCTCTTGATGAAGGAAAGGCCATGGTCTTTTTCAAAGAGGGGCAAATCGTATTTGCAAGGTATCTCAAACATCGTAACCGAGAAGCGATTTTTGCTCTGCTTGCTGAGCAAAGCGGCCACTTCAGTTACACCAAAGGAATCCCCGCAGAGCTGGATGATCAACAACCGATTGGTGATTTTATGGGAATGCTCATGGAGGGATTGCAGAAGATTGATGAACAGTCATCTTAACCTGAATTTCCTATGAAATGAATTATCTGATCAGTTTCTCAATAAACTCAGTCATCAGTGTTAACACTACCGACTGTGCCTCAAGGTGTGGAATATGGTCACAGTTCTCGACAAATTCCATTTGGACGGCTCCCGAAGATTTGAAGGCGATCATCTTGGCTTGATCTTGTGAGCCGTAATGATCATTTTTGCCCTGGATGACCAACAGCGGCGACTCAATGCTGGGGAGAAGATATTCAATATTCCAAAGCCTGAACCATTCGGAAAGCCACGTTTCCGACCATGCTCTGAACATCGTTTCTGTCTTGTCACCGTGAAATTTTCTCAATCCCTGCAGTCTCCCTTCTTTCCAGGCGTTTTCCGCTGATTTAATTCCGCTGATGGTTTTCTGATCCACACATATATGTGCAGCTTCAGTTATGGTGCCCAGCAGACCTGGTGGTCGTTCGGCCGCATGCATCAGGGCGATGGTGCCGCCATCAGAATGGCCGATAAGTAAATACGAACTATCTGGTAGCAATCTATCGAGCACTGCAGGAAGTTCATAAAGGGCTGAATGATGGAGGTAGTGAATGGTGCGGGGGCGGTGGCAGGGAGAAGACAGGCCGAAACCCTGGCGATCGTAGAGCAGAGCCGGACAGCCGGTTGCATTACAGAGGTGTTCAGGGAATTTCCCCCACATGGCGGTGCATCCCAAACCTTCATGGAGAAACACGAGATACGGCAGATCAGTTTCTCCGGCGATTGTTTGGAAATAGACCTTATGAGTCGTATCGATTTGGATATATGGCAAGGCGATCTCCATGCAGATGGTTAGCTGTCCATCAGTACTTTTTGATGTATCACTTCCCGAAGCATACCTTTCCAGTCATTCATACATAATTGCATCCTGACATAAAAGTGCCTATAATTGTAGTAAATTCTTTAGGTGGTGAGGAATGAATCGGAAAAGTCATAACCAGCATGTTTCTTCAGGACGTTTTTACCCACGGCTGTTATGGATTGTGAGCTTATTGCTGGGATTGGGCATGGTTCTGCCAACCCTTGGCAGACAAGCGTTGAGCGAAGATCAACAGATTAACAAGAAGAGTGGCCTGATACTTTCAATCAATGGAGCCATTGGGCCTGCAACCATGGATTATGTCGCTCGGGGCTTAAAGAGAGCTGAGGACGAAGGTTGCCAAATTGTCGTTATGGAAATGGATACGCCTGGAGGTCTCATGGCGTCAATGCGTGGAATTATTCAGAAAATACTCCTCTCCAGAATTCCTGTTGCCACCTATGTCAGCCCTTCGGGTGCACATGCTGCAAGTGCGGGAACATTCATTCTTTATGGCTCCCACATTGCTGCCATGGCCCCGGCAACCAATCTTGGTTCTGCCACACCTGTTCAGATGGGTGGCTTCCCGGGAATGCCTGACGAAAAGGAAGCACCAACTGAGACTGAAAAGGAAAAGGTGAATCGCTCCAAGACAGTACAAACATCAAAAGAGCAACACAGTGAGGCAGAAGAACAGCCAGCCCAGAAGCACCAGGGGGGCTCGGTTTTAGAGCGAAAAACCATGGAAGATGCAGTGGCTTACATTCGCAATCTGGCAAAGAGACACGGTCGAAATGCCAACTGGGCAGAGAGAGCTGTGCGCGAGGCGGTCAACCTGGGGGCAGGTGATGCGTTAGATCAAAAGGTCATTGATGTGGTTGCCGTCGATATTGATGATTTGCTCACTCAAATTGATGGTCGCAGGGTGACCATGGAAAGTGGAGAGTATATTCTGAAAACAGCGCATTTACAACTGAGCAGATTTGCTCCTGGATGGCGCACCAAACTGCTTTCGGTGATTACCGATCCTAATGTTGCCTATTTCCTGATGATAATAGGTTTTTATGGGCTCATCTTTGAGCTGGCCAGTCCGGGGAGTTTGTTCCCTGGTGTAATCGGTGGTATTTGTCTGATCCTGGCTCTGTTTTCCTTCCAGGTCCTCTCTGTGAATTATGCAGGATTGGCCCTGATTCTCCTGGGGCTTGGCTTTATTGTTGGAGAGGCGTTTCTTCCAAGCTTTGGAATCTTGGGTATCGGTGGAATTGTTGCCTTTGTGGTGGGTTCCATCATCTTAATGGATGGTACCCATCAAGCTGTGTCGCTGCCGCTCATTGGAGGTACTGCGGCCGTGGCTGCGGGTTTTCTGCTCTGGATGGCCACCCGTTTTATTGCTTTGCGAAAACGTTGCGCCGTAAGCGGAGTTGAACTGATGTCGCAGGAGCAGGCAGTGGCACTGGATGATTTCGGTGCCCACGGTGCTACTGGCTATAAAGGACATATCTGGCTGAGTGGTGAGCGCTGGAACGCCGTTAGCGAAAAACCAGTTGCAAAAGGACAACGGGTTCGGGTGGTGGATATAGAAGGGTTGACGGTACGTGTTGCGGAAGACACGGTATCATAAATGGTATAAAACCTGGTTACCTTTATAAGGAGTCCTTATGTTGAGCGAATTTATTCCATATCTTGCACCTGTTGGACTGTTGTTGGCTGTGCTTGCTGCGGCCATTCGTATCCTGCCGGAATACGAGCGGGGCGTTGTTTTTTTTCTTGGTCGATTTCAAAAGGTCAAAGGGCCCGGTCTGGTTATTATTATTCCTGGTATTCAGGTAATGAGAAGAGTCGATCTTCGCGTCATAACCCTGGATGTTCCCAGCCAGGATGTTATTTCCAAGGATAACGTGACGGTGAGTGTCAATGCGGTGTTGTACTACCGTGTTGTCGATCCTGAGCGGGCAATCATTCGGGTAGAAAATTACGGTGGAGCGACAACCCAGCTGGCCCAGACGACCCTCCGTTCAGTACTTGGCAAGCACGATCTTGATGAAATGCTCTCTGAGCGCGATAAGCTCAATGAGGATATTCAGGATATCTTGGATGCGCAGACGGCGGAATGGGGAATCAAAGTTTCCAATGTCGAGATAAAACATGTCGACCTTAATGAAAGCATGATTAGAGCCATTGCCCGCCAGGCCGAGGCTGAAAGGGAACGGCGTGCCAAGGTTATCCATGCGGAAGGAGAGCTCCAGGCATCTCAGAAACTTGTCGAAGCTGCCGAGGTCATGTCGAGGAATTCCGGGGCTATGCAACTGCGATATCTTTCCACACTCTCGGATATGAGTACCAGCAATGCCTCTACAATCGTCTTTCCACTGCCGATGGACCTGATCTCATATTTTGCGGGAGATAAAGCGGCAAGAAGCCAGAGTGAAGCACCTGAGAAATAGCTGCTTCATCTGCTTTTAATGGCCGCCGTTAGACAGGAATCGTGAATTTGAATTGCGCTCTCTATGCGGATTTGGAACGAGACACCATGTTGCCTCCAGTAGCGAACTGATCAGACTACTTCCGGTTGGTGCGCGAACACTTTTACGATCTCAAGGCTAGAAACGATTCCGATTGGTTCCCCGTCATCGCCGCTTACCAGCAGATGATTAACACCAGCCTCATACATAACCTTGATGGCGGCAAGTGCATCTTCATTCTCATCAAGCTGGATGCAGGGGTTTCGCGTCGGTCTCCGGGTGTCGAATTCGCATTTGGTCATAAAACTTGCGATGGTGGTTTCTTCCAGATCGGCATCATTGGCCAGGCTATGGATGACGTCTGAGATGGTCACAATGCCGATGAGTTCTTCCTTTATCTTTACCGCAAGAACAGAAACGTTGTGCTTTGCCATTTTGTTGATGGCCGTGTGGAGGGTATCTTCGATGTTGACTAATGGAAATTTCCTCTTGATGGCATCCTTGATGGTTTTTCTCTCTGACATATCCGCGCCCTCCTCTAAAGTGATAGAATGTGGTGCACCAACCATGATAATGAGAGGTTACACTTTTCTTTATTGTACCGTTTTTGTATGTGGAGTTGAAATATATTTTGACGATTCTTTTATTTATACTGAGGTCTTCGGCTTAACATTCATTCCCGGGGAAGGGCTTGCCAGCGAATAAAGAACTTTTGGGGTTATCCTGAAGAGTGGACGCATAGTGTTACCCTGACCATATCACAGAAATTTCATTAGAAGTTTTGTCATAAAACAGCAGTATCATTGCCGTGATTACCAAAACGGAGTATGGTACTACCCTCAATATTTAATGAAAAAACAAACTTTTTCACATAACAGACACATGAAATATTTGGGGTAACCGCCACGGTTTTACAGAAAATTATGGTTCAGAGCAACTGCAGAGTCATCAAATGAAACGCGAAATAGAGTGTTAATGAAATCACTGATTACCAAGAAAGAAGAAAATATTTTTAAAAAGTTACTGTCATTGTCATCGTCTCCAGAAACAACCCTTTCCTACGATGAGTTGCGGGGTTTTCTCTATGGCATCGCCATAACACCTGATGTTATCTCGCCAGATGAATGGCTGCCTGTGATTTTTGGCGAAGAAATACTTGATCTCGAAAATGGCGAACGCATATACGAGATGGCCGGTACGCTCTTTTCAGTTTTGAATAAACATATAGCTGCTTTCCATGACGACGCACTGTTTATGCCTTTTGATATGAACGATATCAAGGAAAATGAATTTGAAAAAATTTTCGAGTGGACATCTGGCTTTGAAGAGGCTTTGTCACTACGGCCTGAGTGTTGGGAGGAACAGCAGGAACTCTCAGAAGAAGAACAGGAACATCTGATGAACAGTCTCGTTGTCATAGAAGGTATTGTTTATCCTGAAGACGCAATCGACATGTTTGAACATCTTCCAGCTGAGGAACTGGCGAAGATAGGGATAAAACTTTCAACCAATGAAATCAGTAAAATCATGCAGATACAGTTGTTTATGTTGCAGGCACTGGAACTCTCAATCGAGACAATCCAGGGGCACGCTGCAACTCTTGAAAAAAAACGCAGGGAGAAACTACGCTCTTCAACCAAGCCGTTTTTGATGTACAGCAGATCACATGGAAAAGATGAAAAGTGCCCTTGTGGCAGCGGAAAAGCTTTTGCAAAATGTTGTGGTATTGGTGGAAGCCGCGCAAAAAAACAGGCGAAGAAAAGCAATGTTATTCAGGTTGAATTTCCGCAGCATGGCAAACGGCTTCCTGCAAAGTCTATAAAAAAGATTGTTCAAGAAGGGCAGAGCTACCAGCTTGAAATATCTCTTGCTTCCACTGATCCTGTAATATGGCGTCGAATTGAAGTGCCGAGTTCATTGAGTTTAGAAGATCTTCATACGGTTATACAAATGGCTATGGGGTGGCAAGATCTGCATTTGCATAGGTTTCAGTGCGGTATGAGGTTTTATGGGCCTCAGTTAGCCGATGACTATATGGATACTACCATACGAGATGAGTCCAGGTATCTTCTCATCGACTTGGAAAAAGAGTTTCTGCAGGGTGTCGTCTATACCTATGATTTTGGTGACAACTGGGAGCATGTCGTTCTTCTGGAAAAGGTGAATCCGCAAAACGAGGCAAACCCGCTTCCCTATGTCCTTGAAGGAGCCGGAGCCTGTCCTCCTGAGGATATTGGTGGAGCACCCATGTATGAAGAGTTTCTAAAGTATCTCTCCGGTTCTGGAGATGCCGATCTTATGGAATATTTTGATATCCCAGCTCTTCAAACATTTGATCCCTCTCATTTTGACCTGACGATGCATAATACGCTTTTGCAGTCCTGGTTCCGTGAAAAAAAAGGAAAATAGTGTGGCGCCGGAGTATCTTCAGACAAATGGGATGGATACAGAAACCCTCCGGACCCAGCTGCTTGAGCTGGCGGAATACCGCATGCCATTTGGCAAATACCAGGGAAGTAGACTGGTTGATCTGCCGGAGCCCTATGTCGTCTGGTTTGCACAGCGCGGCTTTCCTAAAGGCAGACTTGGCGAGTTGTTAAGTATTGTCTATGAAATTAAGGTAAATGGTTTGGAATATCTCTTCGAGCCATTACGGTAGCATTCTTACAATCAGTAATTCTAATGACCGGTCACTTGGAAGTATGATTTGAAAAAGCGGGACAATACAAAAAAAGGCATAATCGAACTGTATAGCTTAGCTGCATGCGGAGCTTATAACTTTGCCGATCTTTGTATGCAGCTAAAAAAACTCTTTAGAGTGGTTCAAAGAAATATGCGCTGCCATCTACCAGCTCTTCATCATCAGGACAGATTGAAGACCATTCATTAATGCGGATACAGCCAGTCCTGCGCTCAAAATTGAGCCGTCTTTCCATACTGATTCTTCGATCTGTATTCCCTTTGAGAAAATAATCAAGCGAATAGACATTTCTGCGATCTTCTCCAGATCTCCTGTCGAGATAGGGGTCACGCTGTCTCTGTCGCTGGAATGAAGTTTGTCGCGATCGTTCCTTTTCCATAGCATATCCTCCTCTATGGTAGAGGTGCTGCAGAAAACCTTCCGGCAAGATATTTACCATCGTGGTATTTGCAACTCTACTAGATATTATAACAATTATTTTATGAACAATCTATTAAACGCTCATTTTTAACGGAGATACTCGCAGTTAGCGTCTGGGGTTGCAGTGAATGTACTATTAATTATTGAAGAAAGAGTCTTTTGCAAAACTATTTTTTCGGAGTCTGCGCTTCACTGCTTAAACTCTGCGTTATGCTGAAAATTCTATCCCCGAAATATAAAATAACCAAAAATAACCAATCGACCAACAGCTACAGGGCTTACAGTACTGCTCTTGGCTTCAGAAGGACCGGTGTAGTAGGCAGGAAATGAAATATTGGGGTTGGAGCGCGACTCTTTCTATACAGTTGGAAGTTGAAGAGTTCTAATGGCGTTTTCAGTGGTTGCTTTGGCTATCACCGATTTCGGTTCTGAACGGATATCCGCCAGAGCATCAAGTATCAAGGGCAGGTATTCAGGGGAGTTGCGTTCATTGTGATGTTGAGCGGGAGGGATGTCTGGGGCATCTGTTTCCAGAACGATTGTTTCCAAGGGTAAAGAGCGGGCTATTGCACGAATTTTTGTTGCCCTGCTATAGGTTATGGTCCCACCAAATGCTATGTTGAACCCAAGTCTGATATAGTGATCAGCTTGATGTTTGCTGCCACTAAAAGCGTGAACAATACCGCCATGGCAGAAGTTTTTACGACGAATTATGGCCTGCACCTGATCGTGCGCTTTGCGAACGTGGAGCAGGAGAGGTAATCTGCATTTGTTGGCAATATGAAGTTGTTCTTCAAAAAGCTGTTGCTGTGCCCGGTGGTTGACGTTCTTGTGATAATAATCCAGACCAATCTCGCCAACAGCAACAACTTCTCCGGATTCAACATGTTCTTGGAGCTCTTTGAGATGGTCGGGAGAGTGTCTGCTGAGATAGAGAGGATGCATGCCCGGGGCAGCAAAAAGATCTTTTTCCCGGCGACACAGGTCTAGAAGATTTGGCCACCAGTCCCGGCAGACTCCTGGAATTACCTGGGCAATGATTCCAGCTTTCCTTGCACGTGAAAGAACTTCACTGCAATCGTCCAGAAACTGAGAGGTGTCCAGGTGGCTGTGCGTGTCGATAATATGCATGGCCTAGGTAAGGAACGTTGATTGAGATGATCGTTTCATTAAGCTAAACTGTATATTCCCTGCCTGAGAATGGTAGGGAGTTCTGCGTCTATCCGAGTTTGACTATTTCTTACTATACCATTTCCCATTGTGATGAAAATGATTAAAAAGAGATTATAGATGTGAGGTTGTTACTTTCAAGTTATAGTTCGTTCAACAGCAATCAAATACGGTAAGGATAATTGTATGACACTGCTTCCGGCAATAGAACTTAAGACCAGAGAAAATCCCGATGCTTCCGTGATCTGGCTACATGGACTGGGAGCCGATGGAAATGATTTTGCTCCAATAGTTCCGGAGTTGCGACTGCCAAAAACGTTGGCTGTACGGTTTATTTTTCCTCATGCTCCTTCTATTCCGGTGTCTGTTAATGGTGGTATGGTGATGCCTGCCTGGTACGATATCCTGGAAATGCAGATTGACCGACGGGTTGATACCTCACAGCTGTTGCTTTCTGTTGCTGCGGTGAACATGTTTATTGATCAGGAGGTAGCGCGCGGTATCGCCAGTAGAAGGATACTTATTGCAGGTTTTTCCCAGGGTGGCGCTGTTGCCTATCATACCGCTCTCAGCCATAGCCATCCACTTGGCGGGTTGTTGGCAATGTCCACCTACTTTGCCACAGCGGATATAATCCAGTTGAGCCAGGTGAATAAATCGATACCAATTGAGGTGCATCATGGCCTTCATGATCCTGTGGTCCCAGAGAACCTTGGCAGAAAAGCAGTAAATAAGCTGGAAGAGCAGGGGTATTCAGTAAGGTATCGTAATTATCCCATGGAACATGGAGTATGCGCAGAGCAAATTGATGATATTTCTCATTGGATAAAGGAGCGCTTGCAGTAATTTCCATTGTGATACTGTTGAGGTGCTTGAGACACTATGAAAAATTATTATGAAATATTAGGGGTCACCAAAACTGCAGGACACGATGAAATTCGCCGGCAATATCGGAAGCTTGCGATGAAATATCATCCGGATCAAAATCCAGACAACGATGATGCTGAAGCGAAGTTTAAAGAGATTGCCGAAGCCTACGGTGTACTCACCGATCCTGTCAAACGCAGAGAGTACGATATCCATCTTGCCTCAGGTCATAGGCAAGGAACATATCAGTCAGGATTCTCCTACAGTCAGGAGGACATTCTTCAAGATCTTTTTCGTGATCCGAGATTTCAGCAGATGTTTCAAGGAATATTGCGCGAATTTCAACGTTCTGGCTTGCGATCAAGTCCTCAATTCCTTAAAAAATCTTTTTTCGGGGGTAAAAGCGGTTTTTTTGTAGGTGGACTTTTTATGTTCGGCTCAATAGCTGGACCAGCCCTTTTGAAAGGTGGTCAGAGGGCTGTACCCGGCGGTAAATCACTGATGAAATCCCTGGGGAGGTCTGTCGGCAATCTTTTAGGTATGCGAAGGGAGAAGGATACCAGAGTTTCGAAAAATCTTGACGTGATCTTTCAGACACCACTGTCCCGTTTGGAATTGCAAAAAGGCAAGGTGACAGAGGTTGTAACCTATGGCGAAAAGGGCATGGAAGTACTCAAGGTAAAAATTCCACCTGGATCACGATCTGGCCAAAAGCTGCGTCTCAAGGGAAAGGGAAGGCAGGGAAGTAAAAAAGAACGGGGCGATCTGCTTTTACAGCTCTTGGAAAAAGAATAATTATTTTAGTAGCTTGATTCCGCTTTCGGTGGAGAGTTGGGCAAGCTCTCTCAGATGAGCCCGTTGGACGGCAGCAACAATCTCCTCAAGACGAGCGGCTAAGGCACGTGTGACCAGATCAGCTTTAACACCACATAGATATTCAGTTCCTTTCTTGCCTCGAATTTTAGAGATATGACGTATTGTTCCCTGGACTCTCAATTCCATCACATCGTTGATGATGATTTCCATTGAACGCTGTTCATCAATAAAAAAATCACTCTGCTGCTCTTTTTTAATGGCAAAAGCAAATCCGCTGACGCTTATATTAAGAAGGCGTGTGGTGATGGTCTTCTGTTTTCTCTTGCCAATGATCATCAGTTTGATGTCCATCCTATTTGGTACTTTAGCTCGAAATTCGCGACTACCCCGGACGACTCTGCCAATCACAGGATAGTCAAGACGCAGCACGGGAAGTTCTTCTACAATCTCCTGGCTCTGATAAAAGGTACCAAGTTCGACGGCATAGGCAGAGGTGAAAAAGCGGAGTAGCACCCTGTCTGTATAGCGGATACTATAGTTGCCCATACCTGGTTCCAAAGGGAGGATAATGAGGTGTGACATGTCTTTGAGATAATCGCCCTGATTGTACCCTTGCTTTTTATCGCTGGGGTAAGTATCCTCCTCCTCTTGCTTTTCCGGAGGATGATCATGGATTTTTGTAAAATACATCTGGGTGATTCCATGCATCTCAACCTCGACAAATTTTTCATCCATGAGGGCCGTTTGCAAAAAGGGCAGCACGTCCGCTGGCTTATAGAAGATATCTCTCGTGTGCAGCTCCTCTTCAAGCATGCTCTGGGTGTAGACGGTATCATTAAAGAATAGATTGAGTTTGCTCAGAATGCGCTGAGAAAGTGACTCGGCTTTGGCCTGTGCCATTATGCTAAAACTCCTGTAATATTGAAGTATGTTGTAATAGTCTTGACAATTTCAACCCTGCTATGCATGTAAACTTTGGCGTTGCCGGAGTATAATGTTATTGTATTCACTATAAACTTTGCTGCAATTTAATGGTGCCCAATAGTAATATTTAAAGAACCAATAGCTTATTAAAGCGACTGAGCCGCATTTATTAATGATACCCTACGGGGATAAGTGCGTGGGTTATTGAGATAGGTGTATCGTTTCAAAACGGTCCCCAGTTTCTTGTTTTTTTGAAAGCTTTTCAGGAGTAAGGTACTCCATTATTACCTCTGCAACCTTATTTTATCACAATTTGGTAATTCAGGTATACCCTCAAATGGTAAAATTTCCAACAACAGCAGATTTTTATAGAATTGTTACTGAAAATATACCGCTCATTGATGTCAGAGCCCCTGTAGAGTTCAAGGCAGGTGCGTTCCCAATGGCTGTAAATCTGCCGATATTAGACGATGAAGACAGACACCTTGTTGGTGTCTGCTACAAACAGAAGGGCAAAGAAGCAGCGTTTGAGCTGGCTTATCGTCGGGTGAGCGGCCATGTTCGTGAGACACGAATTGATGAATGGTGCCGGTTTTATAAAGAAAATCCCAATGTACTGCTTTACTGTTTTCGGGGTGGGATGCGTTCGAAAACTGCCCAGGAGTGGCTCCTGGAACAGACGGGTACGACGATTCTGCGTCTCGAAGGCGGCTATAAGGCTTTTCGACGCTATCTTATTGAAACCCTGAATCCTGAAAATATCTCTGCTATTCCGCTCATTCTTGGAGGACGTACTGGAACCGGGAAAACACTCATACTGCATCAACTCAATAACAGCATAGACCTCGAGGGTATCGCCAATCATCGGGGGTCTGCATTTGGCAGTTTTATCAGCCCGCAGCCGAGCCAGATTGATTTTGAGAACAGGCTCGCGGTCAACTTGATCAGGCATCATCACCAACGGTTTAAATATATTGTTCTGGAAGACGAAGGAAGTTATATCGGAGCGCGGTATATTCCCCATGATCTCGCCCATTTCTTCAAAAGAGACAGGATGGTGCTACTTGAATGTGAACTTGACAAACGTTTGGAGATTACTTTCAAAGAATATGTTGTGGGCGCTCAGCAGGAATATGTGGACGTCTACGGAGCAGAGCAAGGAATTGGAGAATGGCTCATATTTATGCATGATCGACTGCAGCGTATTCGCAAACGCCTTGGCGGAGAGCGTTTGCAGAGAGTTCAGCAGCTACTTGAACAAGCATACCGTCATCAGTTGGAACATGGTGATCTTTCTTTGCACAAACATTGGATCGAAGTGCTTCTTACTGAATACTATGACCCGATGTATGATTATCAGATTGAAAAAAGCGGCCGAAAAATTGTGTTTCGTGGGGGAGATGCCGATGTGTTGGAATATTTGCAGGATCTTGAAATATCCTCTTCACGGATCGCCTGAGATGGATCCGTTTACTCATATACTCAAGGCATGACCATTGATGCGCAGCCATCTTCTTCGTTTTTTCCAATCGGGAATCACAGTCTCCACATGTTGCCAGAAAGATATGGAGTGATTTGGTACTTTGAGATGGCATAACTCGTGGGCGATTACGTATTCTATAATACTCTCAGGAGCAAGCAGCAGCTTCCAGTTGAAGTAGATTCTGCCGTCGCTAAAGCAGGTACCCCAGCGAGATTTGTAATCCTTTATAGCGACATACTCCGGAACAAGTCTGTATTTTTCTCCCATTTGGCTGGTTTTTTCTCTTAATTTTCTTAGAGCTTCGGAATGATAATAGCCAAACAGTTTTTCTCTGATGAAAAGAGAGCGATCTTCACCCTGTAGACCTGGCGGTACCGTCACCTGGAGCTCATCGTTGCGGATACAGACACTACCTCTGCCAGCGTTTACGCAAAGGGTGAGATGTCTTCCCATGAAGAGGAATTGTTCTCCTTCACGATAGAGGTGGTCGGTACGCTGAAAATCACTCGTTCTAAGCTCGTCAAGCTTCCTGTTGATCCAATTTTGCTTGGATGCGACAATGTGTTCAATCGCTTTTTCTTCCATTGCATGTGGGACAATGATCTGCACAGTCCTGTCCGGACGGACAATGATCGAGATGGAATTGCGCCTGTGTTTGCGAATTGTGGTATATTCCGGAGGAGTCATTTCCGTAGCGTTGCAGGTGCTTATGGTTTGCTGAGGACAAGAAAAAAGAGGAACTTCTCTTGTCAGTGCAATAGAGGTGTTTACCTTTTGTCAGGTGACAGATGTACTGTATTTTCGAGAAAAAATCTACCTTGGATGGAGTTATGTCAGAACATAAAAATATACTGGGAACACCTTTGCATAGCTGCAGCACTGACCCTATGACCGGATATACTCGTGAGGGAAGCTGTAAAGTAATTGATGGTGATATCGGCGTTCATGGTGTCTGTGTTGTCGTTTCCGCTGAATTTCTCGAATTTTCGAAAAAAATGGGCAACGATCTTTCCACGCCGATGCCGATGTTCGGTTTTCCCGGTTTGAAGCCTGGTGATAAATGGTGCCTGTGCGCACCACGCTGGAAAGAGGCTTTGGAGCATGGTATGGCACCACCGGTTGATCTTATGGCAACTCACGAAAAAACCCTTGAATATGCGACATTGGAGCAGTTACTGGAGCATTCAATGGGCAGTGGCCAGTGAAATTGATGAACATTATATTCTCAGTCTTGCCCGAGGGATCAGATGAATGCCAGGTTCTTCCATGATGATAGGGGAGGGCCTTCCTGAGAGTTTGTCCCAGCGCCAGCGGAACCTGATTATCTGGGCCGCTTTACTGGCACTTTTTCTTGGTGCGCTGGATGCTCTTATTATGTCCGCAGCATTACCCAGTATTGTTGCTGAACTCGGTGGATTGTCGCTGTATGCCTGGGTTTATTCCGCCTATTTTCTTTCCAGAGCACTATCTCTCCCTGTTTTTGGCAAACTGGCAGATCTGTTTGGTACGAAAAAGCTGTTTCTCTTCTCCATTTCCCTGTTTGTCGTTGCCTCCATCACTGCCGGTTTAGCGACAAACATGCCTTTTCTCATTTTTTGTCGGGTATTTCAAGGCATTGGTGCCGGAGGCAATTTTGCCTTGGTCTACATTGTCCTCTCTGAAGTTGCCCCGCCTGGCCGTCGGGCTAGAACGATATCTCTTGGCAGTTCTATCTGGGGGATTTCCAGCGTAATCGGGCCAACTTTAGGTGGTGTCATAGTCACCTACTTTTCCTGGAGATGGATCTTTTTTATAAACGTTCCCCTGGGAATTCTCTCTTTGTTGGGAATAGGTTTTTTCCTGAGTGAGTCTTATAGGAGAGAGAATAAAAGAGCCAAGCTCGATCTCCCCGGTCTTTTCCTTTTCTCCACCTTTATGCTCGGACTGCTAACCATTTCTATAACAGGGGGAAGGGAAATTGCCTGGAACTCAGAGTCCATGATCGTTTTGATCACGGTGACGATTATACTCGGTACCATGTTTCTCTATGTTGAAAAAAAGGCGGAAAATCCCATGATTGATCTTGGATTGTTTGCAAACCGAAACTTCACTCTTGGTAATGGCGCAATTTTTCTTGCCAGTTTTACGATCTTTTCTTTCTTCGCCTATGTGCCGCTTTATATTCAGGGCAGCCTTGGACACAGTCCCATGCAAGTCGGCCTGGCCATGGTTTCCCTGAGCCTTGGCTGGTCTGCCGGGGCGCTTTTTTATGGCCGGATCTCATCAAGCGGCAGTGAAAAAATCTGGTCCCTGGCAGGGGCAACCATTTTGCTTGCCGGAGCGCTGTTAACTTCACGTTTTCATCTGCAGACCAGTATGACTGAATGTTTTGTTATTTTTCTGTTGGTTGGAGTTGGTATGGGATTTATTTCTCTATCGACTCTGATTTTGGTACAAAACAGCGCCGCCGAAAAAGATCTGGGGCTAGTAACATCTTTTCATCAGTTCGCCCGCTCCCTTGGAGGGACAGTTGGTGTCGGTATCTGTGGTGGTCTGGTCACCAGTGGTGTGTTTGAAAAACTTGAGGAAACAGTCACTCTTCTGCCAGATAACCTGATGGTACAACTACAACGGAGCACCGAAATCCTGCTACAGCCCGAGTTTCAGAAGAGTATCCCTGCTGATGCCCACGAAGTACTTGCCCAGGCTGTGCTTTCCGGAGTGTTCTCCGTCTTTTTTATGGCTTCCCTCTCTTCTCTTTGTTGTCTCCTCTGTTGTGTAGCTCTTGGGAAAAAGAAAAAACCTGAAGAGATAGTGTGATTATTCTTTTGGATAAAAGAGCAGGTGTTGATACGTGAGCATGTTAAGGAGGAAAATATGGCCAGATTTGATCCTGATTTCTCAAGTATTGGCATACTGGCAGGAGATCTGATTCAAGGAATTCCAATTGAATTGACCAAGATCGATTATGTCAACAAGACATGTACAGATCTTTATGGTGATCTGATCGGCATGGAGTTTGGTAAACTCTTCGTTCTTATCACTGGCGGCGCCGATGAAGGGCAACAATTACTGACACGATTCAAAAAGAGTGGCCGTATTTCCTTCGAAGGTAAAATTGGTGACCGCTTTGTTCGATTTCAATCGCGCATTATTGATTGTCGTGACGACGATGCCTGCGCGATTACCCAGTATGTTCAAGCCGGGATAATCGATATTACTGAAAGTGTTATTCTTAAGCGGTTGCTTAAAGGCACATCGGAAGCGCTTAGGAGGGCTGCAGAAGCGGCTGATGATGAAACTGCGAAGCACATAACAAGAATCAACGCCTACTCCGGATTATTGGCCACACTTTATGGTGCTGATCAAAAATTTGTGGAAGAAATTGGTACCTTTGCTCAGCTTCATGATATTGGTAAAATAAAAATAGCTGAAATAATTAGGATTCCAAGAAAACTCACGGAAAGTGAATTCGAGGCCGTTAAAAAACATCCCTTAACTGGTGGAAAAATAGTCAAAGGTCTTGATGGATTGGAGATGGCATATGATATAATATTAGACCATCATGAGAAATGGGACGGCTCCGGATATCCACAGGGTAAAAAAGGAGAAGAGATCTCTTTGCCGGGGAGAATTGTTGCTATTGTTGATGTTTTTGATGCCCTGGTGTCGGCCAGACCCTATAAAGAGTCATTTGATTATCAAAAGACTCGGGAAATCATTTCCCGTGGCGATGGCCGGGTGATGCCAAATCATTTTGATCCACAATTGTTGCAGGTGTTTCTTGAGAATTTCGAACTTTTTGTAGAGATTCACAGGAAAATGAAAAGTTAACCTGAGTAAAGTATCATAAAGTCAGATGAGTTGGCGACAACGTTTTCGCAGGTTCAGCTCAATGGGGGGTGCCATGACAAACGATGCCGGAAAAAATACTGATCGGTTAACAATTATGGAAGAAAAGCTTGAGTATCAGGATTATACCATGGAAAAGCTGAATGAAGTAATTATCACTCAGCAGCGTCAGTTGGACAAACTGGAAGGGGAAATGCTCAGTTTGCGTAAAAAGTTCGACGTGGTGTATGCCGACACGGATGGAAAGCAGCAGAAGAACTCCTAACGCTAAGATCGATTGGGATATCTGGCGGATTGAGGGAGTTTTTTTCTTGCTGTATTCAAAGCTCAATAGCTTTACGAACGGCATGAGAGAAACCATCGTCATTGTTTGAGCGTGTGAGCAAATACGAGTCATGCATATCAGTAGGGGCATTGGCGACCAGATAGCTGTGTCGGGTAAACTGTAACAGACTGGTGTCGTTGTAGTCGTTGCCAATCCCCAAGGTCTGGCTTGGGTCGATCGATAAATGGTTGCAGAGCCAGGCGGCACTAGTTCCTTTTGATGTGTGAAGCGGGGATATTTCCATCCATATGGATTTGCCGTCAAGGGGAGAGGTTGTTCTGGTAATGTGGAGACCAGTTAGCCCTTGTTGAATTCGGTTGAAGAGTTGGAGGTCATTGGGCAGGACTGCGATAATCTGGGCAGCACGTTTAGGGAGATCTTCAAAGCTTCTGAATTTTTTAGCAAAAAGATGATACAGTTCAATCCTTCTGGAAAAATCTGAATTTTTCTCCGGTATACCTGAATAGATAAAAAAGTGGTTTTCAGGCACCGCGTTATGGACCATAAAGTCGGCCTGGAGTTTGTGGAGATATCTCGATATTTGCTGGATTTCATTTTCCTGCAAATCAGACGAGTAGAGCAGTCGCTGTGTTTTGATATCGATGATGCCAGCTCCTGTTGAAAAAATCAGGTAATCTGCTGGGATATCTGCGGGAAAAACCCTGGCAACGGAATAAAGGGATCTACCGGTTGTGATTACTCTCGTTATTCCAGATCCTCGCAAAGTATTGAGACATTGAAGGTTCGCATGGCTAATTTCTCTGTCGGAGTTGAGCAGGGTGCCATCAAGGTCGGTGAATATTATTCGAATGTCTGTCTTCATACCCTTCTCGATACCCTATTCAGGCCAGTTGGTGCAATCATTTTGTCTGAAATGACAATGGTGATTTCCGGCAAAGAGTTGCTGGATCTGCTTCAGTTTCTATAGTATTACAAGTTATTATTTGCAGAGTTGATTTGATACGCATTTGGAGTGAAAGTATTCATGAGTGGATATAATTTTTGTTATTTTCTCAAACAGGTAAATCCAGCACTGTCTGGTATTGAAAAATACTGTCTCTACCCTGGGATGGAGTTCATGTCCAAGGTGAAATGGTGGCCCGATTCCGGGGTGCGACCAACATTGCATGAGGGTGTCGATTTTTGTTATTATCAAAAAGAATCCGGTGAGGAGTTTGTTTTTACCCCTGAAATCCAGGTACCGGTAATGGCTGAAGGGAAAATAGCGGCAGTGTGCAAGGATTATTTAGGGCAGACTGTATTTGTGGATCATCTTCATGATTCACCTCTCCGGTTTCTCTCTCTGTATGCGCATATGGATCCTAGATATGATCTTCAGGCCGGGCTGAGAGTACAGGCGGGAGATATCATAGGAACCATAGCCGAGACTACAGGCAGAAAAAATAGAATGCCATCTCATCTTCATCTTTCTCTCATGCAGGTTGGCAAGGAAGTGGCTCCTGCCAGTTTTACCTGGGATATGATCTGCAACTCCCAACGGAGTAGCCTTTTAGATCCCTTGCAATATATTGATTCGGAAATGGTAGAAAAGCGTTCCCATAATCATTGGAAAGAGGGGGAGCTCTGAAAGATTTCTTGCCAGAATTTCTATTTCTCTCCTTTTTTCAAGCGATCCACCTTTATTCAATTATTTGTTTTAGAAGTTCCTATGAGAGTGGCAGATCGCAGTATCCTCAAAGCTATGGTTCTCCACTGACCCGCTCCCTTGATTGTCACTCAGGAAAAACTATTATATTAGAAACGTCTTTTTTTGACGATAGTGTTGAATTTTCGCGCGTATTTGTCAGAAAAAGCCACGCAGAGACATATAACGGCAAGGAGGTTGCTATGACTATATTGACTTCAGGAACAAAAAAAATACTCGTTGATGAAGAAGGATTTTTGGATGAATCACAAATATGGGACGAGGACATTGCCCGTATGCTTGCCGAACATGAAGGCATTGACGATCTTGATGGTGAAAAGATGGATATCGTGAAGTATATGCGCAAGCATTATGCCAAATACGGCTCTTTTCCTATTCTGGGTAAAGTCTGCAAAAGCATTGGCGATAAATCGAAAGACTGCGTGAACAGGGAATTTGTTAATCCCATGAAAGCCTGGAAGATTGCCGGATTACCAAAACCATCGAACATCTTTTTCACCAGCTTTGACGGTAAACATTACATTCCTAATCCTTTTTACTAGTTACTACATGATATGTTGAGGTTCACCGTTAACTTGTTTGGAGAAGAATGACCTACAAAAGAACTTCTGGAATGGAGGCTCTTTTTTATTGGTGCCTCATATTACCACGAGGAGGCGGTCCTGTAGGAGCCTCGTTTGCAGAGATATAACCGTCTTTGTTCCTGTCGAATTGGCTAAAGTGCTGAGGCGGTCCATCAAATTCTGATTTGGAAATCATGCCATCACCATTACGGTCCAAACGATCAATGAATCCTCGTCCTTTGGAAGGTGGTTGTCGCAGACCTGCAGAATCAGCCTGTTGTCCCTGTGGTGAACTGTTTTGTATCTGGTTCATGGGACGGGACTTTGCTGTACCGCCTGCTATTTTTACAATAAACGGATATGCCGATTTATCCATTTTGGGAGACCCTGTAATTGTTTTCACTGATCCACCTCGAACCAGGCGAACATAATTATATATCCGGACCCAATCGCCCTGGGGACCTCTTGAAATGTTGCCTTGTCCCGATTTTGGATCGCTTCTCTGTGCACCGGCACCATGGACATCCATGTTAATGCCATGCATTTTCCCCATGGCTCTGCCAAAAGAGATGTAGACGGCATGGTTACCCGGTCTGGGTCCATCAAGATGCGTTGTCGATGTCCAGAAATAGGGATAATCCTTCTGTCCTTTTTCATTTATTATGGACGAGATATCAAAAAGAGGATTAATAGCAGCTGAGTTCGTTGTCTCCGGTGACCTGGTATAATCAACAATATATTGAAGTTCCTTGGCATTGGGTAATCGCCAGTCGTTGTACCCGGCATGCTCAAAAGTTTGGGCGTACTTTAAAGCATCTTTCCAATTCATACCCTTGCCGCTATCTTTTTTCATCCACACCAGCCCAGTGGCTGTGTCGGTAACAGTTCCGTCGTTGTTATCCTTAAATGCATTGTTTCCATATTCCTTCCCTCTGACATATCTGGCATAAAACTTCTTCTCAGGTCGGTTTCCTCGATTCGCCGAATAGCCATATCCCTTTATACGTCCATCAGCAAAATTGACACCAAACAATGTCTGCATCCCATCCATGGTCGTACTGACATATTTAGTGGAACTTAACCACTGTGCATCAATATATCTTTCGCCAGCTGTTGTCTCTCCAAAACGGAAATCGAAATAATCGGTATTAATGAATGGAATGGCATTTGATAGAGCCTGGTTATTAAGGTCATTGTCGTTAAAACCTGTATATCCGTTAAAATTTATAAGTGAATATACTTCTTTTATATTGGGTACCCGCCAGTCTGAATATCCACCCAATCGCATCTGATCTGCAATTTTATTGGCCTCAAGAAGACTCACCTTTGTTTTGTCCACCTCTTTTGACCACATGAGCCCGGTAACAAGATCGGTAACTGTTCCATCACCATTATCTTTATATGCCATTGTATTACCCTGGTATTGAGCGTCCTGTCCGTAATAGGAATCATTTTTTACTGGACAGGCTATTTCTCCATTGTTGCTGTAACACATCACCTGGCCTGTATCTGTCATGGGCTGAGAAATGTCAGAATGTGCAGGAGTAATGCCGGTCAGGATGGACAATGTCAATATAGCGAAAGCGATGAGTGGCAAAAAAAGATTTATTTTGTAAGTCATAGGAATCATTTTAGGAATCATTTTAGAATTGATTGAGAGATAAATACCCCGAATGAACATAATTATTCCTTTTGCTTTGTTTGGCCATGTATAACGCTTCAAGACCCATTAATCCTTTTTCTTCATTCATATCCTGGGGGTTCGCGACTGCCCTACAAATGATTTGGCTTTTCGATGCAGTCTGATATCCGTTTTTTTAGTCATAAACTTCGTCAGCTATTACAACAGTGCCCATGCCTAATAGAATAGAACCTGAAAGTCGTTCCTGGATTTGAGATGTCCTGTTTTTTGTAATAACCCAAGAGGAAATTTTTGTGCTTGTGAAGGCAACAATTATATCGCAAGGGATGGCATAGTTTCATTTTATCTTGCTATCATAATGCTGTGGTCTCTGGTTTTGTGCTACTGATAAAGCTGTTAAACTTAACTGATACCACGGAGTGAAGACAAAAGCCAGAAGCGATAGATGGCTTTTCGGGGAATCCGCTTCGGGGACGGTGACTATCTTCACTTTTGATAAATGGAATGGTTTGTTTCTTGGCAAAGGGTGGTCGTATAGAGGTTAATCCTTTATTGCTCTTATATTGACTCGTCGAAACGTTTCAAAACACGTTCCGTTTTTTTGTGTAGTCTCTTTGACCATGTTCTCAATTACATAATTTCTGAATACCGGTTTCAAGGTTTCGGGAATATATTTTAAAAACGGAACAATGCTAGGTTGATCAATCCATCGTATCATTGCTTCTTCGTTCGGAAAGTACCTATCCGCATTTTCTCCCCAGATTTCGAAGCTGGAAAACTCAGATTCAGAAGCAACAACTTTATATGTTTCAGGGCTTGGCATATACCAAGGCCATGAAAATTCCAGGAAATATGGCTTGAAATGAGGTTCTTCCAGAGCTCGACGAATGACTTTATAAAAAAAGGAACAATTTCCCTCGCCGGCAAAATTAAACCTCATTGCTCCACCGTTCTTAAGTGCTTGAAATGTATCGTTCAATAATTTTTTATGCTCAAGAACCCAATGTAACGCTGCGTTGGAAAAAATAAGATCGAAATGATTTTCGTATGTAATTTCGTTTATATCTTTCAGCTCAAAACGGACATTGGGGTATTTCCGGTCATTTTTTGCTGTTTGGATCATGCTTTCGGAGGCGTCGATACCGACGACCTCTCCATGAGGTACCATTTCAGCAAGCTGATTTGTAATAGCTCCATCTCCGCATCCCAGGTCAAGGATGATTTCATTACCGGTAAGTTGAAATTCTTCTAATATTTTACTCGCCCATTCTTTTTGATGCGATGATGATTTTTTGTATTTTTGGCCATCAAATTCAAAAGACATTTTTTGTTCGTCTCCAATGGTTGTTTTGTTAGGTTGACCTCTGTAACACTTATTGCTGCGATTTGCGTTTCGGTACAATCCTTTGATACGATCTTATTTAATACGTAGTGATTTGAAAAGGAAATCAGCAATTTCATGATTCATAATTTCATGGAAATGGATGCGGTCAAATCCTTCCGGATCTTTTGCAAGAGCACCAATTTTATCGTTCATGTTATTGGGAAATGGTGCTAGAAAGGAATAGTGTCCTGCGTTTTTTACAACAATGTAATCTGGTACGATCGTAAGTTTTTGTTTAATGGAGTCGGCATGGTATGGGTAGCCTAACACTTTGTCTTTTTCGGCGCGATAAATTCGTATGGGAATTTTGACCTTCGACAAAGACGTTGTATCTTTGAATAGAACGCCAACCGGAGCCAATAGAACGGCTGCTTTTATTCTTTGGTCATACAGATTATTTATAGCATGGCTGTCTTCTGTGTTTTGTCTTGAAAAGAAATTCTTAAATTTTAAATAAATACGGTTGAATACTCCACAAAACTCTGTGTCATCGCTGTGCTCCCTACAATGACTGCTTATAGCTGTCGTATCCGGAACCCCGCCTGCAAGCGCCAACGCAGTGTAGCCACCGGCCGAATGCCCGATAACGGCAATCATATCCTCATCTATGTAATCTTTATAGGTGTTATCGGCTAAAATTGAGTCCAAGACCCTTGAGATATGAAGAGGACGGTTGATCCAATTTTCATTTGTTCTCCCTGCTGAATCGTCCGAATAGTTATTTAGGGGATGCAGCACTGAAAGTACAAAATAACCTCTTTCAGCCAAATAAATAGCCGTGTCTCGATGTCCCATATGACTGCCGCGAGAGCCATGTGAAATTACCACCAGATTATGCTTGCCTTTTTCTATTTCTGCGTCTTTTACCACGGGCAACGAATAAGGTCCGAATTTGGTTATTTGTGATTTTTCTGGTGTCGGATACCAGATGATACCTTTTATTTCACTTTTTGTAGGTTGAAAAAAAACCGAAAACTGGCGTACCCCGACCTGAGAATTCAATCTGCCTGCATAAGCTGAGGTTGCCCAAGGTGGTAAAGTCAATAGTATTAAAATCAATACACCCTTATTCATAAAATCGTTCTCTTCTTGAATTATTACGGTTCTGGCCATGTAGGATGGGACAGATCTCAGTCCAGTGCTCGAATCATAGCGAATCCTTCATCGTACACGCCATCCGAGCCCCCTCGGCCACGACGTGCAGGAATAACAACCGCCCAGCCACGTTGGACAAAAAAGGATGCTATGTCTGGCATATCAACAGGTTTTTTAAAGCGGGCGGAGATCGTGCCGGAACCTGTTGAACCATGATTTAAAACGAGTGTAGAAAACTTGCCATCTTGGCCTGGTTTATAGATACGCATCTGGAGATGTACTCGGTTTCCATTAATGGTAACTGGAACCCGCTCTAAAATGCTGGGTGGGGCATTGTCGTCAGCATGGGCATTGACGATGGCCAGTAACACCTGCAAGGCGAGGAGTAAAAGCAGACGTGGCATAATGATAACAAATAAATGAAGATCGGTAATTGGTTTTCACTTGCACTACTTAAGAACAGTTGTCTCTTCTTCCTCTTTACTACCGATCTTTCAACGCGGCCAGCTCTTTATCTTATTATGTTGGCAAATTCGAAGGGAATTCTTTGATTATTTCAGACATGGCAGGACATATCCATCCTGCTATTTTTTCTTGTTTCCTGTAAAAAATATGATTAAATCCTATCGCTATATAGACACAGTGATATCATTACTGGTTTCAATCCGAGAATGGATAATATCTATTGTTTCCAGGATAGGGAGACTATTTGCTTAAAGAGAAGGAGTTCGTATGTTACTTCAGCTGCTGCAGAACAGAAGGTCAATTCGACAATTTCAAGACAAACCGGTGGAAAGGGGGAAGGTTGACCAGCTTGTGGAGTGCATGCTCAGATCTCCTTCGTCACGAAGTCTTAACCCCTGGGAGTTTGTGGTCGTTGATAATAAAGAAGTATTGGCAGCTCTTTCCCAGGCTAAACCACATGGCGCCGGATTCATAAAGAATGCACCTTTGGCAATAGCTGTTTGTGCACATCCAAAGGTGTGCGATGTGTGGGTGGAGGACTGCTCCATTGCCTCTATACTGATACATCTGGCCGCTACAGATCTTGGTCTGGGAAGCTGTTGGGTTCAGTTACGCTTGCGCGAGCATGCCGGGGGTGAGTCCGCCAGTAAACATGCCTCGCGCATTCTTGGATTAACAGGGGGGATGGAGGTGGAGGCAATCATTGCCATTGGCTACCCTGGAGAACAAAAAGGGGGCCACCAGAAAGACAGTCTTCTCTGGGATCGAGTTCATTACAATCGCTATGATCCTCAAAAGTAAAGAGATGTTGGAACAGCCAGGTAGAAAGAAGCATACTTTTAAATTACCAGTAGAAAGGCTGACTTAAATAGTATGAGAGCAAAATGATAGGTTAGGAGGGAGTTTTACCGCTTGATATCAAATGCTAGTATGGTGAATTGTTCATATCAAAAGATTGAAATTTACGTATGGAAAAAGTATTATAAAAGGTTAAAAACCTGCGCTTTGCATATCATTAGAATAATTCTTTGTCTCAGTGCTTACCTTATGGGTAGATAGCTACCCGGTTCATTTAATTTAACACATGATGGAATAATGGAAAAAATACGCGTTAAAAACCCAATAGTTGAACTTGACGGTGACGAGATGACCCGGGTCATCTGGAAGGAAATAAAAAACAAATTGATTTTGCCCTATCTTGATCTGGATATCAGGTATTATGATCTCGGGATGGAGATGCGGGATGAAACCGATGACCAGATTACCACAGATGCTGCCAACGCTATTAAAAAGCATGGTGTTGGTATTAAATGCGCAACCATCACACCCGATGAAGCTCGTGTGGAAGAATTTGGCCTGAAGATGATGTGGCGTTCTCCCAATGGAACCATTAGAAATATTCTTGGTGGTACGGTGTTCAGGGAGCCGATCATAGTCAAAAATATTCCGAGTCTGGTGACAACCTGGAAAAAGCCAATATGCATTGGTCGACATGCTTTTGGCGATCAGTACCGGGCAACCGACATCGTTGTCAAAGGCAAGGGTACCCTGACCATGACCTTTACCCCGGAAGGTGGCGAGCCGGAGGTGCACGAAGTCTATAAATTTGGAGAGAGCGGTGGTGTTGCTTTATCGATGTATAACACCGATGATTCCATCTACGGTTTTGCCCATGCCTGTTTCAACCAGGCCATTATTAAAAAATGGCCTTTGTATATGTCCACTAAAAACACTATTTTAAAAAAATACGACGGCAGGTTTAAAGATATTTTTGAAGAGGTATATCAGGAGCATTACAAAGAAAAGATGGATGCCCTTGGTCTCGAATACGAACACCGCTTAATTGATGATATGGTGGCGGCGGCTTTGAAGTGGGATGGCGGCTTTGTCTGGGCATGTAAAAATTACGATGGCGATGTTCAGTCCGACACCTTGGCTCAGGGATTCGGTTCCCTTGGGTTGATGACTTCCACCCTGGTCACTCCCGACGGCAAGACCATGGAGGCGGAAGCTGCTCATGGTACGGTAACCCGTCACTTCCGTCAGCACCAGCAGGGCAAGCCGACATCAACGAACCCCATAGCCTCCATTTTTGCCTGGACCAGAGGACTAGCTTTTCGAGGTCATCTCGATGCAAACCAGCAGCTCATTGACTTCTGTCATGCACTGGAAGAGGTGTGTGTCGAAACCGTGGAAGATGGGAAGATGACCAAAGATCTGGCGTTATGTATTCATGGCAGCAAGATGACCGAAGAGCACTATCTTACCACTGAGCAGTTTCTCACGATTCTCGATGAAAATTTGCAAAAAAAGCTCGGATGATATTCCTGTTTCCGGGCCTTCTCGGGGAGGCCCGGAAGAGAAGTACTTTTAGCTCCTTCCCCAAACCACCACAGAGATATTTCAAACCGGGCTGCCGACGCATCTCAATTGGCCTTACATTCAAAAGAGTTTTTCCGTAAGAGCAAAATATCATACGCTTCTTCCTGGAACAGTCTATCGTAAAGATAGAGATAATGTTTATCATATGCAACATTGACAGTTGGTGACATTATTTTGTGGAAAAGGAGAGTTGACGGCGTATGGCAATCTTACAGGCAGAGAGTGTTTCAAAGATATACACAATAGCCGAAAGGGAAATAGTTGTCCTTGAAGATATCAGCTTTGAAATAGAAGAGGGCACGTTTGTGGTGATATCCGGGAGTAGCGGCAGCGGGAAGACCACATTACTCAGCATTCTCTCTGGTCTTGATAAACCAAGTAGCGGCAGTATTATACTTGCCGAGCAAGACATCACCGGGCTGAATGAGGACCAGCTTGCCGAAATTCGTAATCAAACTACCGGTTTTGTTTTCCAAGCCTTCCATCTGGTGCCTTCCCTTAATGCCATTGAAAACGTTATGTTTCCCGCTGAATTATGCGGGGACCTTCAGGCCGATGAAAAGGCGGAAAAGTTATTAAGGAGAGTGGGGGTTTGGGAAAGACGCAACAGTTTTCCTTCCCAGCTTTCCGGTGGAGAAAAACAGCGAGTTGCCCTCTGTCGTGCCTTGATTAATAAACCCAGAATTGTTTTTGCTGATGAACCAACGGGGAATCTTGATTCCCAGAACAGCAAAGAGATTATGGGGCTTCTTCTTGATATGCAACGTGAATACAACACTACCCTCGTGATGGCTACGCATAGCCTTGAAATTACCGCCATGGCCCAAAAGACAATTAGCCTTCTTGATGGCAGGATCAGCAGTTGAAGAGGGTAATCATGAACCGAAAATTTCTTCTTCGAGAACTGATTCATGGCTGGCATCACGGACTGATATTTATTCTCTGTGTGGCCCTTTCTTTAACGACCATGGCTGCACTGAACAGTTTCAAGGGCAGTGTTAACCGTACGCTGTTTAATGATGCCAGAGAGCTTCATGGCGCCGATATTATTCTTCACGCCCATTATCCTTTCTCGACATCACTCATGTCTGAAGTGGAGAAACTGAGAAAAGAAGGTCGGATTGAGACCTCAATGGTCCATGAATTTTATTCTGTGGTGCGCGATGGCGAGACGGAGAAGACCCTGTTTGCCAATATTAAGTCAGTTGATGGTGCTTTTCCTCTTTATGGGACGGTGGAGCTGTCGTCGGAAGCTAAAATCGTTATGGCCCTTAAAAGTGGAACCAGTGTTGTTGCCGAAGATGTCCTCAAGCGCCTTAATTTACACATTGGTGATTATCTTCATGTCGGTAGCGCCAAACTGCGCATAGTCGATACTGTCATTCACGAATCCGACAGTCCTGTGAATATTCTCAATTTCGGTCCGAGAATCTTTGTTGCTGCAGCGGATCTTGAAGGCATTGACCTGGTCAAGAAGGGTACCAGGATAAAATACGAAATGCTTATCAAGACTCTCGTCCCCGCAGATTTAAATGAAATCACCGCACAACTGAAGGCGAAGGCTTTGGAGGGGCAGGAAAGGGTAAACACCTATATGGATGCCGAGTCTGGAGTAAAACGCTTTTTCGATAATCTGCTCTTTTTCCTTTCGTTGATTTCAATCTTTACGCTGCTCCTGGCTGGGCTTGGCATGCAGAGCTGTCTTACCGCACTGATTAGACAAAAGGAAAAAAGTATAGCTGTGACGAGAACCCTTGGTGCAACCTCTTCGTTTCTGTATCGCCATTATCTTCTCATCGTAATGTTTATCGGTTTAATCGGAGCTCTTGTCGGTGTTTTTTCCGGTGTTGCACTTGGGGCCTACCTGCCAACGCTTTTTGAGGGATTGCTGCCGGTTCAAGGCCAGATTTTTTTCCATCCTGCCGATCTTGTCGAAGGCATGGTCCTGGGATTAATGGTGGTCTTGTTGTTCACCTTTCTACCGTTGTATCGGTTAAGAAACATTAAGCCTGTGTTGATTTTTCGCAGAGAGAAAATAGGGTCAATCCGTGATACAGTATTTTATCTGGCCACTGCGGCAGGAATAGTTTTGGTAACACTTCTTGTTGTGCGTCAGGTCGAAGATGCCCAAATAGGCATTCTCTTTATGGCAGGAGTTCTGGCACTTCTTTTTGTAATAGCTGTTTTCGCAAACGTTCTTGTAAGATTTGCAGGTAAATTGATGATCCGCTCATTGAGCTTTCGCCAGGCAATTCGCAGCATGACCAGAACTGGAAATGCCACACGTTCCATTATTATCACCCTGGCTTCCGCGTTATCACTTCTTTTTGCAATTTATCTTATTGAATATAACCTTCACAACACCTACATCAAGTCCTATCCCAAAGATGCACCAAATCTTTTCTGTGTCGATATTCAGCCTGATCAGCGCGAGGGCTTTCAAGAATTCTTTGATCAGGAAATAGAGCTTTTTCCAATTATCCGGGCCAGACTTCTCGCCATAAACGACAAACGGATTAACCGTCATGAGGAGCTGAAAAAGAAAAGAGATAATTTTGCCCGGGAATTCAATCTCACCTATAGAGGATATCTCCTGGAGGATGAAGAGATTGCCGCAGGAGGTTCCCTGTTTCCCAAAAAAAGCGATAACACCCCGACCTTACAGGTTTCTGTTCTTGATAGCGTGGTTGAAATGGGTGATTTGAAATTACATGACATGTTGCGCTTTAATATTCAGGGAGTGGAGCTTGAAGCCGAGGTAACCAGCATACGCACCAGAACAAAATCGAGGTTTTACCCTTTCTTTTATTTTGTTTTTCCGAAAATATATTTAAAAGATGCACCGCAGACTTTTTTTGCCGCAATTCAGCTCGACAAGGATAAAATTGCCACTTTACAAAACAAGATCCTGAAAAAATACCCTAATATCAGCTTTGTAAATGTATCTGAAGCTGCAGAGGATATTGCCGGGCTTATGACAAAGCTTTCACAAATAGTTACCTTTTTTGCTTCCTTCTCAATACTTGCAGGGGGACTGATTCTGGTAAGCTCTATTCTGGCAACCAGACTGGCACGGATTCGTGAATTTGTTTATTACACCATCCTGGGTGGTACCAGACTGTTTGTCTATAAAGTGTGCATCTATGAAAATGGGTTGATAGGCTTGTTCAGTGGAATGATTGGCCTTGTCCTGGCGCATTGTGGCAGTTGGGCTTTGTGTCACTATTTATTTGAAATACCGTATTCACCCAATCTCGTATCTTCAGTTGGGCTGATTGCAGCAACAGTTGTTTTTGTAATTGTTCTGGGGCTGCTCAGCTCTCTTTCTATCGTCAGCCAGAAACCGGATCGGTTTTTAAGAGAATATGGCAATGGTTGATGTCTAATTAGCCGTTTGTTGGTCTCATCGTCTAAATTGTTGATTACTTCGCTGCACGGATCAACCTCAGCTGCAACCGGTGATGTGATTTTCATGACCGCAAAAGCTGAATTATCTTCTGCTGAGACCGGGACCATTTCTTCGCGAATTTCGAAATGAAGCAAAGTTTAATTTTTCAGCAAGGCAGGTTGAAAATCACTCTTTATTACTCGTTTGCGGAATTTATCTTTCGGATTTCTGGAATCTGAGCCTTGCTTATGGGGAGGATATTTTTTTATTTCATTAGAATGCCTAATTATTTGGCTCGCTACGAGAATTCTAAGCATTGGCGTGTAATTTGCAAGTGACAAATCGTGTTTGTTCGGGTAGGATTACTATCAAATCGACGCAGTACAGTGCAAATGAATTTCAATCGAGGGAGATTAGAGACGTGAAGAGCCACTTTATTTCGAAATTAACAGTTGGACTGCTAATGCTTGGTATCGTCGGAGTGACAAACAGCGCTATCGCCACACCAATCAGTTATTCGGTGTCGGGGCGTGCTGCACTCTTGTCCAGTGGCCCAGGATTCGCGGCTGCGAGGTTTTCTTTTACTGATTTTACTGGTTATATGGTTATTGACGACGCACCAGTAAACGTTACTCCTGGTGCTGCTGTTCGTTTTGATATCATCGATTTTACGATTGATTTTGGCGTGAGTTCTATTGGCGCCATGAGTGGGAACAGTGGCTATCTCAAGCATGGAGCCTTTAACACTGATTTCGGATTGTATGGTACCGGTGATATCGACTTCATGAGTGCCACTGATATGAAAGCCAGTACATTGTCACTGAGTCTTCTTGAGGAATATCAGTTTTTAGAATCTTTCCAAATAACACCAAGAGTTGCCTCCATTTTATCGGTTACTCTTAATCAAACACCGGTTCCTGAGCCGGCATCCATTCTCTTGTTCGGAATGGGAGTTGCCGGGCTTGCAGGCAGGAAATTTTTGAGAAAGAAGAAGTCGTAAGGGCAATAGCACAGATATTATATTGGAACTTTATTTTGGGGCAAAAGTTTCTTACCTGAGTCCTAGCGAATGGATAGGAGCATTCTTTAGATGAATCAGGAACGCTCCTTTTTTCTCAGAGCTGTTAATAGATACGGATATTTTTCTTCGCTGACTTTCCATCAAATGAATATGCTCTGCTCCCCTCAATGATTCTAGAATTTACAGGGGGCAGCTTCTCCAGTCTGTCTTTTCATCATATACACTCGGTTGAAATAATTCTTTTTAATTGCCGCTGTTCTGCTAACCTTGTTCTGCCATCCCAGAGTAGTAAACTTTGAAAACTGAATAGGTCTTATACTGAAAAAGAAACATACAGCTAACCCAGGTTAAAAGCTGTTGGGAGACTGGAAAGCTTTTACCATCATGTGTAAAAACTATATTACTGGTACCATTAGAGCCAGAGATGGTTCTCTTATGCGGTATTTGTCCGCCACTTTTCTGCTGAGCCGACATTACATATCCCGGTTTTCCAGGCCAAACTCTATACTCTTCCCATAATAGTATTCTCGGAGGTAAAAGTTGACCCCGATATTCCGATACTAACTCTATACCAGAGGTATAATTTAATGGATGTCTTTCTTTTGAACAGGTGAGCAAGCGAGGCGGGGTTTTTAAAATATCTCATTTTGCAGAAGACTTCATTGTGTGAATATATGAGATGTATTTATATCCAGAGTCTTTAAAGGTTAGAATTTTACCGTAAGCTGAGGTCAATACGATTTAACAATGCGATAATTCACAAGAGAGGGTAAAACATAGGGTGTCGTTTTTGGCGAAATAAATAATGCTTGATTTATAAGTTTTTGAAAAAAAAAGAGTTTTTAAATGGTAAGCAGCTGATCTGCTTCCGGCATGTATTATGAACAATGAACACATTATTTTGAGAACTCGTAAATATGAACTTACGTGAAGCCAGGAAATGGATTACAGATCAGCCGATTAAATGGAGGTTGCTTTATGGATACCTGGTAACCTTTCTTCTCCTGGTCGCTATTGGCAATTCAATTCTCTACTTTTTTGTTCGCTCTTCCATCAGTAAGACCATCGAGGCTGAACTCAGCAACAGCCAGCACTTTGCCCAGAATTTAATCCAATCGGCCGCGCGATCAACGATAACCAGCCATCTCAAGATTATCGCAGAAAAAAATCTTGATATAATAATAGGGATTTACCATCAAAATATTCCGGAGCGGGAAGCAAAAGAGCTGGCAGCAAAAATTCTTGCAAGCCAGACGATTGGCAAAACGGGAAAACTCTGCGCCATCAATAGTCGTGGTATTGTTCAGGCTCACCCGGATAGTACGAAGATTGGCAAAAATCTCATAACCTTGGACTACATAGAAAAACAGACCCGACTCAAGCATGGATATCTTGAATATAAACGACAGAATCCAACCGATAAGGCAATTCTCAGTGAAGCGTTGTATATGTCCTATTTCGGTCCCTGGGACTGGATAATTACAGCTTCATTGCAAAAAACCGAGTTCAAATCCCTCGTTCAATTTGAAGCTCTGGGGCAGACCCTCCTTACCAGGAAGTTTGGCAAGAGTGGGTATACCTATGTGATTGATAGTAAAGGTAATGTTGTTATTGATCCGAGACTGGCTGGTGAAAATATCTATGATTTGGAGAGTGCGGACGGGCATCGATTTGTTCAGGAGATGTGCCAAACCAAAAATGGAAAAATAATTTATCCTTGGAATAATCCCGGGGAAAGTCAGACGCGAGAAAAAGTGGTCCACTATGGATATATCCCAGAACTTGACTGGATTATTGCCACCTCAGGTTATCTGGATGAGTTCTATCAGCCGCTCAGTACTCTGCGGCTTCTCATTTTTACGACATTAGCTTTTATTGCCATCACTGTTTTGGTAATGACCTGGCTCATTAGTGATTCTATTACGAAACCAATAAAATATCTGATGGCTGGACTTCGAGCCGCATCCTCAGGTGATTTCTCCACACGTCTTAAACCCAGGTCTACCGATGAACTAGGCCAGCTGGAAAGTTATTTTAACACTTTTATTGCTCAGCTCCAGGAATCCAGCGCCAGATTACATGAATCGGAAAAGGGATATCGATCAATCTTTGAAAACTCAGTTGAGGGAATTTGTCAGTTTGATCTGGTTGGCAATATTTTGAGGGTCAACCCCTCATTTGTCGCCATGATCGGTTATAGCAGCAGTCAGGAACTGCTTAAGGACAGGGCCAATCTGCAGCGTGATTTTATCGTCATCAAGGAGTTATGGAAAAAGCTCCTCGAGCATATTATCAGTGAGCGCGCGGTAAAAGGATTGGAACTTCAGATATACAAAAAATCGGGCAAAGTTTTTTGGTGTCTTCTTAACGCCAGGGGGATATATGAAGCAGACAGCGACAAACTCATCATGATTGAGGGCTTCCTATCTGATATCAATGCTAAAAGAATTGCTCAGGAAGGTCAGAAAAAAATGATGGAAGATCTGGAGGTGATGGTAGCGGAGAGAACTGTAGAGCTTTCCAACCGAGTCTCAGAACTTGAACAGCGTGATCAGCTTAACCGCTATATGGGTGAGATGGCAGACATGCTGCAATCCTGCAGATCTATAACGGAGACATTCCCTGTCATCAATCAATATCTTAAGATCTTTTTCCCCCATGATGCATGTACGCTTTTCCTTCACGACAATGCACGGCAGATGATAGAGCAGGTTGTTCCGCCACCTTCCCAGGATATTCCAATTATGTCCATGACAAATGATAGTTGCTGGGCACTCAGACAGGGGAAGAACTACCTGTTCAACAGCAGCATGGACCAGGAGCTTACCTGCGAACATGTTGAGGAAGCACCGAATGGCTACATCTGCATTCCTCTTATTGCCCATGGCGTTACCATGGGGCTTCTGCATATTGTTTTCCTGGAAAGTGAGAATACTCCCGAAAATGACGACTCAAAGCGCCTTGTCGAACGTAAAACCAGGGTCATCTCAAGATTGGCGGAACATTTATCGTTGGCGCTGGCCAATCTCAGCCTTCAGGAAAAACTCAAACAGAAATCAATTCAAGACAGTCTCACCGGACTTGCCAACAGGCGGCACATGGAAGAAATTCTCCAAAGACAGTTTTTCCGACTATACCGCTATAACACCCCCTGCAGTGTAATTATGCTTGATGTTGATCATTTTAAACAGTTCAATGATACCTATGGGCATGACATAGGAGACTCAGTCCTGAAAGAACTGGGTGCTTTCCTCAAGAAAAACACCAGAGGGGAAGATTTGGCCTGCCGTTATGGTGGGGAGGAGTTTATTGTCATTCTGGTAGATACAGATACTGCGGCTGCCAGTAAAAAAGCTGAGAAACTGCGGTCTGAAATTGCGGAGAAAATAGCAATATCCCATCTTGCCGAAAAATTAAGGATTACCGTTTCCATGGGTGTAGCCAGCAGCCCGGCTCATGGTCAAAATGCAACGGAGCTGATTAAAGCTGCGGATACTGCTTTGTACCAGGCAAAGAACAATGGTCGAAACAGAGTCGAGGTGGCAGAAAGAGAGAGTGATACCATTTAACCTGAATTTCTCAAGAGAAATCCAAGCCAAATGGTGTCCTTTGTTTGTGAAGTGCTGGTATCATTTTTTTTATTGCACAGTTGAGTCGGTGATCTGAGGCTCTCCATCACCCAGATAAAAAATACCCGGATAGTTCTCAAAATTGTCACTTGGATTATTTTGCAGAAAAGAGTGTTGAATAATAAGGTGACCTGTCCTGTCGTTACTTACAAAGAAGATAGCCCCGCCGCCCTCGCGGGCAGAATTGTTTTCGATTTTGGTACCGCAGAGATTGAGATCAAACGTGTTCCCGTCGTTATAAATAGCTCCTCCGCTGCCGCCACCAGGAGTTCCGGGACGTTGTGGATTTGCGCCGTAGCCAATTGCATTATTGTGGGAAAAGAGTGAATTGATAACAGTATAGGAAACCCCAATGCTGCTTAGTCCCCCTCCATTTGAGCAGCTGTTGCCGAAATCCTCCCCTCCTCCAAAAGTCGAGTTTACAACATAAAGCGGCAGGTTTTCATATTGGCTGAATGCCCGAACTGCTGCACCGCCGACATCTGGACCGGTGGACGCACAAACGTTATTAAAAAAACGGCAATTTACTATCTTCAGCCTACCGCCTCTCGCCCAAATTGCACCACCTCCGTCATAGATATTTTCAGTAGAGGAATTTCCTTGAAGAAAGACAAGGTTCTGGACCGTCAGTTGAGGGTGATCCTGGTTTTGACAATGCGATGTTGTCCATATTTGATTCTTATCGCAGGTGTTCATGTACAGTATTCTATGAAGGTTGTTTCCACTGAGTGCCACTTTCCCACCGCCATCTATGACGATTTTAGGTCCAGTCGTATTCACTATTTTGGCTGTTTCATTGAGTTGTATGATGATTGGTTCCGGACCACAGTTAAATCGTATGATCCCGCCTTCAGCGATAGTGTTGACCACAGCATCGCTGGTGCAGCTCTGTGGCGTTCCGTCGCCGATGATGTGATCAGGATTGCTGGTGGTTTCTGCTTGCGCTTCAGTCGGTATCTCACAAGTCCCTGACGGATTACCGACTGGGGGCCAATCCGGCCAGGCTTCTGAACTACGGTTTTGAGCCGCTATAATCGTAGGGATAAGAAGAGGTAAGAATGAATCGTCCTGTGCCTCTGCTGCTTCTTGGGTGCTGGCAGTGAGTATCTGGCCATCCCCAGCATTTGCAAAGGGAACAACCGCCGGCGATACAAGAACCAGCAGTAAAAGAAAGTATTTCATGAATAATCTTCCTTGGAGAATCAATTTTGATATTAAAGACCTTATCTTCCTAGTTTAACACCTGATAAACAATCTGACTTAATTCGTTGCCGCGGTAGGGCTTACGGATAAATCCGGAGAGCCCCATCGCTTTGAGGCTTTGAAGATCTCCCTCACGAGTAAAACCAGATGACAAAATGATACGCGCTTCCGGATCATACTCGATGAGTTCCTTGAAGCAATCTTTTCCATTCATGACCGGCATAATCATATCAAGCACGACAGCGTCAAACAATCCAGATCTTTCTTTGTATATTTCCAGCGCTTCTCTGCCATTTTCAGCAAGCACGACGTTATAGCCCAGATCTTCCAGAATAGCCTTTGCAGTTAGTCGCATAACCTCTTCATCATCGACAACGAGAATCGTGCCGCTGCCCCGTTTTTTTGCAGGACGAAGCTTGACGGCAACTTGACTGTCCCAGCCTACTGGTAAGAGTATACGGAAGCACGTTCCAGAACCGACAGTACTTGTTACGTTCACGGCACCTTTATGTTGCTGCACAGTTCCGTATAGAGCAGCTAATCCTAATCCCGTTCCTTTTCCCTGTTCTTTTGTCGTAAAAAAAGGATCGAATATCTTATCAAGTATCTCTGATGGAATGCCGCATCCCGTGTCCTTAACTTCAATTTCTATATGGTTCCCGGAAGTAAGCCGAAAACGTGAAGTAGCGCAATAGTTGGAATCCAGGGAAAGATTTCGGGAAGATATTGTCAGCGTCCCACCGGCAGGCATGGCCTGTGAACTGTTGATTCCAAGATTGAGTATGGCATTTTGCAGTTGTGAGGGATCGCCAACGACATTACTTTCTGTGGCCTCAAGGTCAATTATCAAACCGATGCGTCGATCGATGGTATTTTCCAGAATAATAACGGTTTCATTTATTATTTCATGAATATCAACCGTTGTTGACATTTGTGGATTGTTGCGGGAGAAGGCTAGCAGCTTCATGGTCAGATCGGCAGAGCGTTCTGCTGAATCAATAATTATTTTATGAAATTTTCTAGCTTTTGAATCTTCGGGAAGGTGAAGTGCGAGCATTTCGGCGGCGCCCAGAATTCCACCAAGCATATTATTGAAATCGTGAGCAATACCTCCGACCAATTGGCCCAAAGCATCCATTTTTTGGGCATGGGCCAGGGCTTTTTCCAACTCGATTTTCTCAAGTTCAGCCCGTTTTCTCTCGGAAATATCCATGGATACGGAAATGAATAACTCTTCCCCGGCAATTTTAATCGCCTCACCCCAGAACAGCATGTTGAGTATTCGGCCATCCTTCGTCTTTCTGGTTACCTCGAAGTTTTCAATTTTGCCGTGCTCTCTGATTGTATTCAAAACTACTTGCCGGTCTAAAGGATTGAGCCAGGTTTCAAGGTCAAGCGAGGTGTGGCCAATTACTTCCTGACGCTTATATCCCATGGTGTTGAGAAATGACTCGTTTACTTCAATATATTTGCCTGTATCAAGAGAGCTGAGGACTACCCATACAGGACAATTATTGAAAGCTTTCGAATACTTTTCTTCCGAGAGAAGAATTGCCGCTTCGGCTTTCTTTTTTTCGGTAATATCCTCCAGGTGTCCCTCGATTAATGTTGTATTGAGCTCTTGGTCGAATATAATTCCAGCAGTGATTTTAACATCTATTATTGTGCCATCTTTGCGCCGTGCTTGGGTTCTGAAGCCCACAGCCTGACCTTTTTCTTCCATTATACGGACCAGATGTCGACGGTCCTCTGGGTGAACATAGACCTGTGAGGAAACATTTGTAATTGTAGAAAGAAGCTCTTCCGGGGAGGTATAACCAAGAATTTGTGCCAGCATTGGATTTGCCGTAACAAACTGTCCATCTGCTGTTGTTTGAAAAATGCCATGTACCGAGTGGTTGAATATATTGCGATACTTTGACTCTGATCTTTCCAGCTTTCTCAGATTTTCCTGCTCTTTGATCCAAGCCTGCAACGTTTTAGAAGCAACTTTGGCAAGGGGTGTTACTCTATCAAGCTCTCCGGTAATACCAAACCCTGCTACGATTTTGTCATTAACAATGATGGGACAGCTGAACCCTTCTTTCACTAAAGGGTTAGTTGAAGCCTCAATGGCAGTGATCGCATAATCGAGCACTTCATGCTTCATGATTTTTTCGGCACCGGCATGCAGGTCGCCAATTCGCCCTGTTTCTGTTGCTCGGATGATATAGCCATCCGTGTCATAAATCACTACGGGAAAACCTGTTTCGGAATAGATTACTTCCAGAAAATGGTCTACAAGTTCCCAAAATGTTTTCGGTTGTATCACGATAGTTCAACCTTTTCTGACACGAAAGAAACAATTTTTTTTCTGGTATAGATATAGCGATGTCTGTTACTTTACTTAGTATTCTGCATTTCATTCTATTAGAGATTTACTGCAGCTTTCAAATAAAAACTTTCAAAAGGCATAAAACGATACCAATTTACAATAACAGTGAGTTTGACTAACGTGCAATAGGTCGTATTCCGAAAGGCAGATTTCAGCATGTGGATATTGTAATTTGGGGGTTATCTTGCTGGTTTTTTTAATGTCTGTGTTTTTTACATTACAACTCAATAGTTTTTTGAGGGACGTTGAAGAGCAGAGAATGTATCAAATCCAGATGGATTCAATGGTCATTTTGTGGAAGAGGAAAAAGGGTGTTGGTTTAAAGTTATATTCTTGGTCAACAATTTAATAATTCTACAAAAAAAGAAAATAATATGGCTAGAGCGCTCCTCTTTTTTTGGCTTTTTATTGTACCAAACATTGTTTTTGCGGCTGATTATTATATTGACCCTGATAATGGTGCAGACAGCAATACAGGAAGCGCAGCAATGCCTTGGAAAAGTCTGCAGCGTTTATTTGATGAGGGCATGATCGAGAGCAGAAACTGGGATTCTTTGCCTTATTCCGGTTCTTCATTTCTGGTACCTAAAAACCAGGGAGCTCTCATTCAAGGAGGAGACACTATTTATCTTCGCTCTGGCAGATATGACGAACTTAATATCACTGGCTATTATAACGAGCTGCCAATCTCTATTGTTGCAGAGCTGGGACATGTACCTGTTTTTCGGAATGTTATTCTGCGTTCGGCTGGCAACTGGAGGATTTCTGGATTGACGGTCAATGCCTCTTTTTTTCCTGAAGACAATTTTAGTACCCTGGTTTCACTCGAATCACATGGTTGGAGTGGGCCTATTAAAGATATTGAGGTGAATCATTGTAAACTTGCCTCTATCAGCGATTCTTCTGCCTGGAATATTACTGATTGGAATACCAGGGCCAAGAATGGCCTGAATGTGGGCGGGACGAGAATGACAATTCAAAGCAACAGCCTGCTCAACGTCAACTTCGGCATAAGTGTTAGTGCTTCTCGTTCAGTGGTAAAGAGTAATGTCATAGAGAATTTTGCCGGTGATGGACTCCGTGGTCTTGGAGATTATACGACGTTTGAAAATAATACTGTGAAGAACTGCTATGATGTCAATGATAACCATGATGATGGTTTCCAGTCATGGTCTGTCGGCAGTGACGGTAAGGTCGGTACCGGTGTTGTAAAAGGAATCGTCCTGCGTGGTAATACAATAATTAATTTTGAAGATCCCAACCAGCCATTTAAAGGAACCTTGCAGGGAATAGGTTGCTTTGACGGAATGTTCGAGGACTGGCTGGTCGAGAATAACCGAATCGTCGTGGATCACTGGCATGGAATTTCGCTCTATGGGGCAATTAATACCATTATTCGAGGTAATATCGTTACTGATCCAAACGGTCATGAAAATATTGGCCCTCCATGGATTATGCTGAGGGCGCACAAAAATAATACTCCTTCACGGGATTGCCAGGTTAGCTGCAATATTTCTCCTAAATTGAATGTCCCAGATGATCCAAGTATTACCAGTGAATACAATACAATCTCAGAAACAGGCGGTCCCGGAGATCCGCATTGTCGGATTCTTTCGGGGCTTCCAGCGCTTCTATTGCCCTTGATTCTTGACAACAGTACCGAGCAGTAAGATCGGCCTGAATTCAAAAGAGAATCTTTTATCTAGAAAAGGTAGCGGTTTTTTGGACAGGTGGTAATTTGTAGCTGCCACAAGCGTTGTCAGGTTCCCAGTCCATTCTCGGCATGGTCTATTGATCGTCAAACCTTATGAGGAGATGTCATGGTGCAAAAAATCTATATTTGTGTGTTAAGCTGCTTGCTACTGCTGGCTATTGGTGCATGCTCTCAATCTGAAAATGATCAAGAAGCTCAAAAAGGCGAGGAGGTGCAAAGCACGGGACAGAAAATTGTTGAGGAAATTAAAAAGCCCATCGATAAAGCTAATTTGGCCAAGGAACTCACCGAGGAACATAATCGGAAAATCGATGAAAATACCAACTCTAACTAAAGTTCATTCAATACGAACAAGAAGCGCACGTTCATCTTTGTAGAACCGCTATTATAGCAGGAATCATTTTTCATCTGGGAGATTTGTTGGAGTTTTTAAGGTAAAGAAAACCGGAGGAGAACTAAATAATGCTATTTGGGGCCATGAACTTTCCGGTGAATCCGGTTGTAGAGGAAATAGAAACTGTTGCTCGATTGGGATTCGATTATCTGGAGCTAGCCTTGGATCCTCCCTTGGCACATCATCAGGTGATGGCAAGCCAACAGGCTGCAATTGCCAAAAGTTTGAAGAGACATGGTCTTGGATTGGTGTGTCATCTTCCGACCTTCTTGTCAACCGCAGACCTAGCTGAGCGCATCCGACAAGCATCATTGGAAGAGATGCTTCAGTCATTGGATGTTGCCGTAAAATTGGGTGCTGAAAAAGTAGTTCTACATCCAAGCATGGTTTTCGGTATGGGGGGATTTGTGCTCGACAATGTTAAAGAGTACGCTTTGACATTTATTTCCACCATGGTTTCTGCAGCTCAACACCTGGGGATTACCATTTGCCTGGAAAACATGATGCCTCGAAATATGCTCGGAGTGGAGCCCCAGTATTTTAAAGAGATATTGAGAGAGTTTCCCTCACTCGCGCTTACTCTGGATACGGGGCATGCCAACATGGGAGATCCTGATGGTCATCGGTTGAAAGCGCTGGTTTCTTGTTTTGGAGACAGGCTGGGGCATATTCATATCAGTGATAATCTTGGGGTCCGCGATGATCATATACCTGTAGGTTCCGGTACAGTAAATTTTCCTGCCTTTATCCGTGATCTCAAGAAGAGCGGTTACGATGAGACGATCACTTTGGAAATATTTGTTGATAATCGTCAGATGCTGGTGGATAGCAGAGAACGGATAAAAAACCTGCTGACACAAGACGAAAGATGTTGAACCGCGTTTGTTGATGATATTCTTCGGGTACTCTTTTTAGCCCACCCCTAAAGGGAATAAGTACCCTGGTTATAAAAATAGTTTTCTCGTTTCAAAACCCGCTTCCGTTTTCATGTTTTTTTATATTCCTCAAGGAAGTACTGGACAGAGACAGACTTTTGAGAGCAAAGCCTTAATGATAATTAGAACACTGTAGTTTCACAGATGTACAGCATCTTTGTACATGTGGTTAAGGTATAAAATCCTATTTATTTTGTCTGAGCTGGCCTTGTCTGGTCATATCCGTTTTCACCATTGCAACCTTCTTCCAAAAGAACTTAAAAAAATTGCGGAGCATGTCACAGGAACCGGTGGCGCCAACAGCTGGTTAGATTTGCATTGACATCATAACTATTTTAAGTAACAATCAAATATCTGATTCACCCAACTAAAGCAACATGTGATCAGCCGTGAGTGCTGATTCGGAGAATAGAGAGTTTTCAATCTCAGGACGTTTGCAACACATCATTTGGAGACCTGATGCTATAGGGCTGTTGAGATCCCATTCGGTCTTGGAGCGGAAGGTTTCTGTGCCGTATCTTATCTTTACTTTAAAGGAGGATGGTGATGGCTGAGCAAAGTGACAGCAACCAAATTGTCGTTGATGTTGGTAAATGGGAATGGTCAGAACTTGTTAAAAAGGAGGACTGGTGGGCTATTTGGCTCGGATTCTTCCTGCTTTTTGCCGGGGCGATTATCTACTTTCCCCAATCAGGTGCCCTGCAAAATAAACTTCTTGAGGCTGAATCTAAATACCTGCAGGCTGCCCAACGTACGGATAAATTTAAAACCATTGCCTGGTATCAACTCTATGATTCCAGAAAAAAGGTAAAGGCAAATTCGATACCTGTTGGTAAATGGCTATCCACCTTTTCAAAAAAAACCCATGGCTGGTCGACTAATCCAGCTGATGCCTTTTTCATGAGAGAGTCCGTGGCAAATGCCAAGAAAGAAAAAGCCATGGTCAAATATGAAAAGGCGAAGGAAGCCGAAAAACTTGCATTTACTCAGGCAATGGCAGCTGAGCAAAGTGCAGAGGCTGCAGGATTTTCAGATCTGGCACTTAACGACACGGCGAAAACTGCTATCCTCAATTGGCGTAATGCTCATCTTAAGGCCAGCAAAGCAAAGGGGAAAACAAGTGTAAAACCATACAACCAGATTGGCTGGTTGGTTCTCCTGGGCATAAGCTTTGCCTGCTTTTTTGGTATCGGCATTAAAGCCATGGGGTATTCTTTTAAGGCGTTTGCCATAGGCTTTGTGTTTGTCTTTCTCGTGGCAATCCTTGCCTATCTTGCCAGTTCCCAGGCAACCATGAAGCATTACGGTATTGGTTACGCCTTCTGGGCCATTTTCTTTGGTATGTTGATCTCCAATACCATCGGTACTCCAAAATGGGCAATGCCTGCTGTGCAGACTGAATATTACATCAAAACAGGATTAGTTCTGCTTGGGGCAAAAATTCTTTTCGAAAAGATCATTACAATTGGTACTGCTGGAATATTTGTGGCATGGGTGGTAACTCCTACGGTCTGGCTGGTGACCTACTGGTTTGGACAAAAGATCATTAAAATTCCTTCAAAACGTCTGAATGCAACGATATGTTCCGACATGAGTGTCTGCGGAGTGAGTGCGGCAATTGCCACCGCAGCCGCCTGCAAAGCCAAAAAAGAAGAGTTGACCCTTGCCGTGGGATTATCTCTTGTTTTTACCTCCATAATGATGATCGTCATGCCTGCTGTGATCAAGGCGACATTTCCCGTTGATAAACAGCTCATTCTGGGTGGAGCCTGGATGGGGGGTACCATAGATGCAACGGGAGCGGTGGCCGCGGCAGGAGCGTTCCTTGGAGAGAAAGCACTATATGTGGCAGCCACAATTAAGATGATTCAAAATGTCCTTATTGGTGTCATAGCTTTTTTCGTAGCGCTCTATTTCACTACCAGGGTAGAAACACAGGAGACCGGACGGAAAGTTGGCAGTATGGAAATCTGGTACCGCTTTCCTAAATTTGTCCTGGGATTTATCGGTGCCTCAATTATCTTCTCTCTTGCCTATACTTCATTTAACAGCCAGGTGACAGGGCTGGGGCCTGCCCTCGTTGATCAGGGCATTGTCAAAGGTATGGGCGATCTCTTCAGGGGATGGTTCTTCTGTCTTTCCTTTGTTTCCATCGGTTTGGCGACAAATTTTAGAGAACTGAAAGAACATCTGGTTGGCGGAAAACCATTCATTCTCTATGTGGTTGGTCAATCGTTCAACCTTTTTATGACTCTTGTGGTTGCCTATATCATGTTCTATGTCGTTTTCCCGGAACTGACCGCCACAATTTAACTCCGAAAGGTTCTGCCTGACGCTGCCATCAGTGACAGGTAGAACCATCTGGTACCCTATATGAGAAATTCAATGAAGTTTTCTGAGCTCTCTGTGGAAAAACGCAATATGCCGAAACTGTGGGGATGGGTGATTCTTCTGCTGACCATTTTTCTTCTTTGGCTTTTTGGTGTTGCCATTGGTCCCTGGCTGCAGCACCATATCTATGGCATGGATCAGATTGTTCAGGTGGTTGAAGAACAGGATATTGATGCCGGAGCATATTTCTATACGGAGATTGAGGGGTCTTATGCCGGCGGCAGATATTTACGGCAGGCGTTGAAGATGGGCGCCCCGGACGATTATGGTCTAACGTTTCCTTTTCTCTCTGGCATTGTACTTTGCTTTTTCATTCTTTTCCTCGGTTGGAAGTATCTTCCCGAATGATGAACCATTATGGCAATTGATATTTCTCTTGAGGAAAAAAGAGATCAGATTCTAGACAGTGAAAAACTGTTCTGTCATCAGGTCTCTGCGGAAATACTGGATAAACCTCGCCTTGGTGTCTGGATGATTCTTATTCCAATCTTTTGTGTCTTCTATTTTTATCAGCTGAAGAGGTATTCAGACGGACGCAGGGAATTTGCCGCCAATTTCCTTATTACCCGGGAACGAGCCCTTAACAGCGCGTACACATCGGTGCTGGAGGGAAGGAAGGTCGAGATAGAGAAAATTGTTCAGGCAGGGGATATTCCAGAATATAGTCAAGATGAATATCGAAATTGGCTGACACTCCTTACAGATCATTACCGTGCTTTGATGCAAGGAAAAGGCACACGCCTGGAGGAGCTTGTCAAATCAGTCTACAGCAGTAAAAAGCAGTTTATCCGGTTTCTCCAGGAGCTCAACAGGGTAGAGCGTGAGTTTAATTCCAAACTGCAGCCCCATCTTGCCCTCGATAATTCTGAGGCACAGGAAATTATCAGTAAAATTGAAAACACCACGGCAAAGCTGAGACGTCAGTATGTAAATGAAATCTTTGGCTGATTACCGTGTTTTCATGGAACATCAGGATCTATCGTTGTCAAGAACGAAGATGCTCCTGCAACTGCTGAACATCGAGATCGTCAAGATATTCATCATATGTGAGCAATTTATCGATAACGCCTCCCGGTAAAATTTCTATGATTCTGTTAGCCACCGTGGCCATGAGTGCATGATCGTGGGAAGAGAACAGAATTATTTCCGGAAATGCCTTCATGCCGTTATTGAGCGCGGTGATGGATTCAAGGTCAAGATGGTTGGTCGGCTCATCAAGGATCAGTGCATTGGCATCACTCAGCATCATCCTGGCCAGCATACAACGCACTTTTTCACCACCAGAGAGTACGTCTGTTTTTTTCAACGCCTCTTCTCCTGAAAAAAGCATTTTCCCGAGGAATCCCCTGGCAAAACTTTCACCTTCGGTTGGCGGAGTATATTCACCTAGCCAGTCAACGAGCGTTTTGCCGGTTTTAAAGAACGAATTGTTTTCTTTGGGAAAATAGGATGTCGTCATGGTGAGGCCCCATCGGAAGGTGCCGCTGTCTGGTTCTGTTTCGCCGGTGAGGATTTGGAACAGAGTGGTTATAGCCAAACTGTTGGTGCCGACAAAACCAATTTTTTCACCCTTATTGACAACCAACGAGAAGTTATCGAGTACCCGTATCCCGTCAACGGTCTTACTGATCCCGTCAATCTCAAGGATGACGTCACCGCACGGGCGTCCTGCTTTAAAATGGACAAAGGGGTACTTGCGCGATGAAGCGGGCATGTCCTCCATCTCAAGTTTTTCAAGGAGCTTCTTGCGTGACGTTGCCTGTTTTGCCTTGGATGCGTTTGAAGAAAAACGGGCGATGAATTCCTTCAACTCTTTGGCTTTCGCATCGGCCTTGCGACCTGCATCCTGGCGTTGAGTCTTGAGGAGCTCGCTTGCCTGGTACCAGAAATCATAGTTACCGACATAGATGCGAATCTGACCATAATCGATATCTGCCATATGGGTACATACCTGGTTAAGGAAATGACGATCATGGGAAACGATGATCACCGTATTCTGAAATCTTTGCAGAAAGCTCTCTAACCAGACAATTGATTTTCTGTCCAGGTTGTTGGTGGGCTCGTCAAGCAGCAGGATATCCGGACTGCCAAAGAGAGCCTGGGCCAAAAGCACCCGAACTTTTTCACCACCCTCCAGGTCTTTCATCTTTCTTTCCCGAAGCTCTTCGCCGATACCAAGCCCGCTGAGCAGGGAAGCGGCCTCGGACTCAACCTCGTAACCGTTCATTTCGCCAAATTCTGCTTCCAGTTCGCCGCTACGGATACCGTCTTCTTCGCTGAATTCAGTCTTGGCATACAAAGCTTCACGCTCGGCCATTATTTCATAAAGTCGAGAGTGTCCCATGAGCACGGTTTCTGCAACAGTTATGTCATCAAAGGCAAACTGGTCCTGGTTCAACACCGCAATACGTTGTTTGGCGCCAACAAATATATCGCCATGGTCCGGCTCGAGCTGACCTGCAAGGATTTTCAAAAATGTAGACTTCCCGGCACCATTTGCACCAATAAGTCCATAACAGTTACCTGGGGTAAACTTGATGTTGACATCTTTAAATATAACGCGCTTACCATAGGACAAGGCAATGTTGGAGGCATGTATCATAATGTTCACATAGGATAATCTGTCGTCAGTGATAACTCGGTGGCGGCAGTATATTGAAGAGCACTTAAATAGTGCTTCTGCTTATGTTTAGCGGAGATTTACCTGTTGAAGGTAGTAATCGTAATTGCCTTCGTAAATACGCAATTCCCCAAGGTTTATTTCAAAAATTCGGGTGGCCAGGGCGCGAAGAAAATGACGGTCATGGCTTACCAGGAGGACAGTGCCTTCGAATTTTTGCAGGGCCTCAAGCAGAACTTCTCTTGAGAGGATATCAAGGTGGTTGGTCGGTTCGTCAAGTACAAGAAAATTCAGCGGCCTTGCCAACAGCTTGGCGAGAACCACCCTGCTTTTCTCGCCTCCGGAGAGGTTGGCAATACGCTTGTCAACATCGTCACCCTGAAAAAGAAAAGCGGCAAGGAGGTTACGAATAACCCCGATATTTTCCAACGGCAGAACCTCTTGAAGGGCCTCGAAAACTGTATGCTCAGGATTCAATGTATCCATGGCATGCTGGCTGAAGTAACCCACGGTGACACCGGCACCAATGATTACTTCACCCTCGGTAGGCGCTGTATGTTCGGTGATTACTTTCATCAAGGTTGACTTACCGGCACCATTGATACCAACCAGGGCGATTTTTTCCAGTCTTCTGACGGTTCCGCTCAGTCCACTGAAAACGGGCTTGATCTTATCATTAGCAGTTTTCCATTCTTTGCCAAGATTCCGGAGGTGTAAGACATCATCACCGCTACGGGGCGGTATGGGAAAATCGAATTTCATCACCTTCTGTTCAGCAGGCAACTCAATTCGTTCAATCTTCTCAAGCTTCTTGATCCGGGACTGCACCTGAGCGGCATGGGAGACCCGGGCACCAAATTTGGCAATAAATTCCTCTTCCTTCGCGAGCATTTCCTGTTGGCGGCGGTAACTTGCCAATAGCTGATCACGGCGGATTTGCCGCTCCTGCAGGTAGAAATCATAGTCACCGGTATAGGTGGTTGCCTGACCATTTGCTATCTCAATAATCCTGGAGACGATCCGGTTCATGAATTCGCGGTCGTGGCAGGTCATCAGCAAAGCACCTTTATAATCATTGCTCAACCATTCTTCCAGCCAGATGATGGACTCAATATCAAGGTGGTTGGTGGGTTCGTCAAGCAGGAGAACATCGGGGTTGATTGTGAGAATCTTGGCCAATGCAATACGCATTTTCCAACCACCACTATAGGTCTCCACCGGCAGGGAAAAATCCTGTTCGGCAAACCCCAGTCCGCTGAGCACAGCCTTTGCTCTTGACTCAAGGTCATAGCCGCCACGGTGTTCAAAAATCTCGGTTATGGTACCGTAGCGCTCAAGCAGATCAGCCAGAGCGTCATCATCCATAGGATGGCTCATCTGCTCTTCCATTTCACGCATCTGCCTTCCCATATCAACTATCTCTCCCGCAGCGGACATGACTTCTTCAAGGACAGTTTTTCCCGCCATCTCACCAACATCCTGGGAGAAGTAGCCAATAACAGTTTTCTTGGCGCAGGAAATATCACCCTTATCAGGTTCTTCCTCACCGGTAATGAGCCGAAAGATCGAAGTCTTTCCGGCTCCGTTTGGGCCGACAAGTCCTGTGCGGGTTTGGGGAAGGATCTGCAGGCTCGCGTTTCTGAATACGATTTGCGATCCGTACTGTTTATGGATGTTGTTCAGGTGTATCATTCTCTATATTGTTTTGGGGAAAAATGGGGGCGAGAGTACCATAGTAGGATCGGGGATACAAGGATAATCTGCAAATGATATGTCACGAAAACTGTGTACAAAATTAACGGTAACCATTTTGTTGTTTTTGGACAGCCGGGTAATGATGAGTATTATATTTCATTACAGTAGCCTGCAATGTCATTTGAACTGCCAAAAAAGGCGGTTGGACCAGATGAGTCATGGGAATGTCGTATATGAGGGGGACATGAAAAACATATTGTACGTACTTGTTATTATTATGACAGGTGGCATATTTTTTCAAGGCTGTGATCGCCAGAGTGAAAGCAATACGGGGGAGACACCCTCCCTAAAGAGACCGGAATTACCACGGCAGGTTATTGTGGCTTTAGGGGATAGCTTAACTGCAGGCTATGGTGTTGAGTTGGACGCTAGTTACCCGGCTCTCCTTGAGAAGAAGCTTGAAGCTAAAGGCTATTCTTTTCGACTGGTGAATGCCGGTGTTAGCGGAGAAACCAGCAGCGGCACCCTTTCCAGGTTGAACTGGATTCTTAGTCAGAAGCCGGATATTGTTATTCTAGAAATCGGGGCAAATGATGGACTTCGGGGAATTGATACCTCGCTGGTTGAATCCAACATTGACACAATCCTTCAACGTTTACAGGACAACAATGTGGTTACAGTACTTGTTGGCATGAAAATGGTACGGAACCTGGGCGACCAATATACCCGTGAATTTGATTCAATCTATCCAAAGCTTGCCGGTAAACACAAGGTCCTTTTCATGCCTTTTTTCCTTGAGGATGTTGCGTCCGTTGCCTCGCTTAACATTGGGGATGGTATTCATCCCAATGAAAGAGGTTATGAAATCATAACCGAAAATCTTTTTCCCTATGTTGTCCGAGCCATTGAACTACTGCGTGAACACGGAGTGAAGAATGGCTGAGCTGAAAATAGAAAATTGCTATTCTCGGACAGTCTCCTAGGAGTCTGTTGGGTTATCTCTGAGCTTTTGCTTATCCCCATCCCCCATCCCGGCATTATATTGTAATAAATGGTCGCAATATCCAGGTGTGAAGCTGGTGTTAATTATCCAGTTGAAAAAATGGTTGAGGCTTGATTCTGAATATTGCGGCAGAGATTCAGCGCAATCTGTCTACATTGCCGCTGCATGCATGGGGTGTAAAAAAACTGTACAGTGGCAACCTTCACACCCTTTTTAACTGTCCAATATCTGGACACTTTGAAAGCAGGGCAATTCCAGCAGTATTCTGATGGAATGGAAAAGTACAAATTTATCAGCGTCTTACATATGGATATAAAAATATGATCATTGGTTGGCATACCCTATGCAACCTATATTGCAGAGAACACGAGCCACTTTCCCGGAATGTAGAAAAGAAGTGGCTGACGAAGACCAAATACTTATTAAGACAAAGTAAGGAGATACGTATGAAAAAGATTATTATTATTTCACTTTTGGCGGTAGCACTTGTTTCTGGCCTCGCATATGCCCATGGTGGCGGATATGGCATGGGAGGATATGGTGGCCACATGATGGGTTCTGGCATGATGGGCGGACACCATGGTATGATGGGTGGCAACTATGGCGGCTACGCTAACTGTCCCGGTGCTGCAGGTTTTGAGCAAAACAACTGGAATGGTGAGAAACAGCAGAAATTTTTAGACGAAACCGCCGGTCTCAGGAAGGAAATGCATGACAAACGATTTGAATATATGGAAGCACAGAGGAATCCTAAGATGACTAGAGCCGAGTTGATGGCTATGGAGAAGGAGATGCTGGAGCTTCAAGAGAAGATTCACGAAAAAGCGGAGCAACTTCAATAACAGTGCAAGCGACAGGGTGTCAAAGTTGTCTCAATTGGAGAACGTAGTAAAATACCTGTCTGACAAATGTCTCCATCAGTATTGTTAATGTATTGTGTCGCTACTTAAAACCCTGCTGCTCAAGACAGCCATGCTTATTTTACAGCATGGCTGTTTGCGTCTGATACGAGGAAGGATTTCAAATAGTCGAGAATAGCGTCAAGAAGCTTTCTGTTGTCCTCTATATATTGCTGTGTTTCCAGCATCTGTTCAGGGGTTTGGATATAATCATCCTTTATTATTTCATCTCCTGCATGTTCAAGTAAATTTATCACCGACTCTCTGGTGGTTTCCAGATGAAACTGCAGAGCGATAACGTTATCATTATAAATAAATGCCTGATGAGGTGTGGCGATTGAACTGGCCAGGATCTTACTGTTTCCAGGAAGATCAAATGTGTCGCCATGCCAGTGAAAAACCACTGGTTCATCTGGTATCTGCTTTTGTAGTTCCTTTGGAAAATTATTTTTGAAAATAGAGAGAGGAAACCAGCCAATCTCCTTCTGACGACCCTGATATACACTGGAACCCAGTGCTTTGGCGATAAGCTGTGCGCCCAGGCATATCCCTAATATGGGTTTTTTCTGAGCCAGAACTTCTTGTAAAAAATCAATTTCTTCCCTTAGCCATGGGTATTGCTGAATATCATCTATTCCCATGGGCCCGCCAAGTACTATAAGCAGGTCAAACGAGTGTATCGCAGGTACCGGGTCACCCTTAAAAAATCTGGTTACGGTAACCGGATGTTTATTCTCAACAGCCCAGTCACCAATCAACGCCGGTCCCTCAAATTCAACATGCTGAAAAATATGGATACGTAACGACATGATAACCATCCTTTATCTGATAAAATATTGGGGGGAAGATTGTCCTTCGTGCTATGTACCTGGAAACAATATCATCATATTCATTGAGCGGCAAGTGCAGCCTTGCAAAGAGGTATTATGGTTTCCGCACTTGAATCTTTTATGCCAGCAAAGTATCGTTTATAATCGCAATTGAAATATCTATTACAATGTCAATGAGGTTGTCTGCTTAAGGGGTATGTATGAGCCAGAAAGCGCAAAAAAACAGAAGGCTTGGCGTTATCATTGGCGGTTCTGGTCTGATTGGCGGAACCCTTGTTCATTATTTTAAAACACGAACTCCAGACACCCTTGAGCTTCGAGCACCTAGCAGCAAGAAGGTTTCCATCCGCTCAGAGGATGATATCTACAGTTACCTCAAAGATGTTCAGCCTGATTTTGTTATTAATGCCGCGATTGCCAATTTGGGATCAAGTAGTCAGTTGTCGCTGGAGGTAAATTATCTTGGCACGATCAATCTGGCAAAAGCTGCGGCAGCGTTCAATATTCCCTATATTCACCTTACAACTGCGGCCACTCTGCCTTTTGGCAGTGAGGTCGGGGAAGAAGAGACATTGCCGGTCTCGGCAGACTTGAACAATTACGCCAAATCCAAACTTATGGCAGAAAAAACCCTTGAGCAGTTGAGAAAAACCATCGGCCTCGATTACACAAGTATTCGACTGGCTATAGTTTACGGTGACCACGATCACAAAATACAGGGTTTTCACCGGCTATTCTTCAGTATCGCCGATCAGGCAATGGTGTTTCTTTTCACCAGCAAGAATGTTGTTCATTCCTATTCTAACTCACGCAAGCTCCCGTATTTTGTTCATCATGTACTTGAGAATAGGGCAGAGTTTTCCGGTCAGACCTACAATTTTGTCGACAAGGAGCCAGTGGAGCTTGCCAAGCTCATTCTGAGTATAAAAGAATTTCTCCAGCTCAAATATCCAAAAGAGATTTATATTCCATATACGTCAGCGAAATCTGGGAAAAAGATACTTAGCATATTGTTAAGAGCTTTTGCAAAGATTGGTTTGGTGGCGTACATGCCTCAGGAACTCATGTTCCTGGAAAGCTTTTACCGCACCCAAACCCTGTCGACAAAAAAGCTGCAGCAATCAAGTTTTCAGGACCCCATGCCGGAAGAGACCGTATTCAGTCGTTTACCAGAGCTGGCCTCCTATTATCTGACCCGTTGGCGTGAGCAAAACCTCATAACCGGCTCCTACGCTCAAACGGTGGATGTCGATGAACTGGATCATGAATTTTGTCACAATCCGGAATTTCTTCTCCAAAAAATACACGATAACAATTTTAATTTAAGCGCCACTGAAAAATCATCATCCAAAAGAGCTTCAACGTAATTACCTTTTCCGGACGACGATAGAAGGATAGCTTTTTGGGAGACAAAACCGACAACGGATTTGTTGTCGGCAACAACAGGCAGCCCTAGAGGTGGTGCCTCGTATTACGTCTATTCAACCAAGGTGTAATCCTGCTCAATAATCAAAGCGGCACGAATCAACCAGCTTACCACGGTTATACCAAAGGCAAATATTCCTAGAGTCACGCCTAGTTCCACCCAGGTTGGCAGGTAGTCGACAACCTCACCCAGTGGAGAAGGGATGAGGCCGGGAACAATGAGACCAATACCCTTTTCCATCCATATAGCGACAAAGAGGAAAAAGCAGGCAGGGAGAAGTACTTTAGGGTTGTTTCTCCCAGGATTAAAAGCAAGAACCAGGGTTGCCAGCAGATTAACACCCACCGATGTCCAGATCCAGGGAACAAGAGAGTTATGACCGTCCATACCGAAAAATAAATATACGGCAGAACTGGAATGATGAGTGGGAAAGTAAAACTCTTTGAAAACCTCCGAAAAAAGCATGATCAGGTTTATAATTGCGGAAATAACAATGATCAGGCGCAGTTTATTAAAAACACTGCGGTCAATTTTATATGTTGTTGTGCTGTGGATAACGGCAAGGATTAAGGCAATCAGCGCCGGCCCGGCAGCAAAAGCCGAGGCAAGAAAGCGCGGACCCATCAGCGGGTTGTTCCAGAATGGACGGGCAGGCAATCCCTGATAGAGAAAAGCCGTTACCATGTGAATGGAAAATGCCCAGAAAATTGAAAGAAAAACAAAGGGTCGGTATTTTCGCTCATCAGCCTTACGCCCCTTATAATGGCTATAGAGGATGTAGGCCGGAACCAACGCATTGAGCAATAAATATCCATTGAGTACAAGTACATCCCAAGCCAGGATAGAAGAAGGAAAGTTAAAAAGCCCGATTCCTGGAATAAGATGCCAGGCCTGGAGTGGACCGCCCAGATCAACCATAATAAATGAAAGGCACATTACCAAAGCGCCGACGGCGACACCTTCACCTATAATGACGACACGGTGAAAATTTGGATCGTGAAAGACGTATGCCGGCAGGATGAGCATTACGGCTGCTGCAGCCACGCCGACCAGAAAGGTAAAGTTGGAAATATAAAAGCCCCAGCTGACGATGTCATTCATTCCGGTTACAGAAAGGCCGTATCTTGCCTGAAATGAATAGGCATAAACACCAAATCCCATGAGGATGAATAAAATTATTCTGAATATCAGAAAACCGAGGCCACCCTGAAGGTTCCAGCGAATCCCATCAATAAAGAATGTTCTCAAATTCTTCTCTTGAACTGCACGCATAATGACCCCTATTAATCAATAAAATACCAAAATTTAGGTTCTGTACCGATTTCTTCTTTCCACCTGAAGACCTTTTTGTTCTTAAGTACAAATCGGATCTCACTGTCGGGATCGAGCAGATTTCCGAAAACACGTGATCCGGTGGGGCAGGCTTCAACGCAGGCCGGAAGTCTTCCCGCGCGGGTGCGCTGAATACAGAAGGTGCATTTTTCCATCTTGCCTTTTGGGCGGAGGCGATTGCCGAGATAATGCTGCCGGGTGGTGATCTCATCCTTCGGTATTTCCGGTTTGCCCCAGTTGAATCTGCGGCCATAGTAGGGACAGGCTGCCTGGCAATACCTGCAGCCGATACACCAGTCGTAATCGACCACTACAATACCGTCCGGTTCTCTCCAGGTTGCCTTGGTTGGGCAGGCTTTGGTGCACGGGGCATTTTCACAGTGAAAGCACTGGGTTCCCATGTAAAATTTGTTGTCCACAGGGACCTTGTGATAATATTGTCCATCGCCGCTTCCAGGATCCAATTGACCCGGTTCCATCTCGAATATTCTGATATATTGGGTGTTGGTTTTACGATCCAGATTATTTTCTTTCACACAGGCGCTGACGCATTCCATGAACCCTTCACATCGCGTGATATTAAAAGCATATCCATAGAGAACTCCATCCAGTGGTGCATCGTTGCTCATCTGAATGTCCAGGTTTTTCTGAAGTTTGGCGAGCCTTTCCAGCCTGGCGATGGTGGCATCTTTTTCTTCCTGGGTCATCAGACGATAATTCTTTTTGAAAAATTCCTGCCAGCGTAATTTCATTTCTTCAGAGCCAGCGGCATTGGCGGAGGGAAGGCATCCGGTTGCCAGCGTAGCACTTCCTGCGGCAGCAGCGACAGATAAACCTTTGAGAAAGGTGCGCCTATTAGTTTTTGATTCCAGGATTTTAGATGTACATCCAGTCTTTTTGGATGGTTTAGCAGATTTCATATATTCTCCCGATCAGTCCAATGGTACCGAGTAGGTAGCCGGAAAGCGCTTTTCAAAACGAGGTGAGTGGGGATTATGACAGGTTGCGCAGTTGAAGATGACCCGTTCTCCGGCCCAATTTGACACTCTTTTTCCATGTGCTCCGCCAAGCCAGTCTCTTTGCTGACGAAAATGGCACTGACCGCACAGCTGGTAGCTGTGATCGTAATCGATTGTATTGCCTTCTTTATCCTGAAGAAAATCTCTTTCTTCAGGATGATGGCAATCAACGCAGCTAAGCTTCTGTTCTCCCTGGCCATGATCAATGACAATGTCGCCGTGGGTCAGTTCCTTTGCCTCGTTGACCTTAACAGGTTTGTCGTTATGACAGCTACTGCATTTGAATCGGGTGATTGCCTGTTTTCTTGCAAGTACTCGAAATGATCCTCTCTGGTCGTTTTCCTCTGCCAGAACGGATTCCTCTGTGACCATCCGTACATTGGGAACAGTGCGGTTGTCGAATTGTTCCTGACTGCCTTTTATTTCGTCCAGAAAGGATTTTTCACCGGCAAAAGCGGTGGCTCCAATGCCAACGGCAAAGAGTAGTGAAAACAGGTATGCAATTGATATTTTTAACATAATAGCTCGACCGGGTAGTGTTGTGGTACGATGTATCCGCTTCACTTTCGTTTGAACTCTTTGAGTGGTTCTGTCTGTACCACGGTAGCATGGCATTGACGGCAGTCCCCTCGATTGGCATGCGAGATCCGAATTTCAACGACAGCTCCAGGGCCTGTATGACAGGCAATACAGTTTTCTCGTAATTGCAAACTATGGGGAACAGGCGGGGGCGAACCGCCAAGGGCGGATTGTCCAAGCAGCGGAGGCGGTACCGATTCCCATTCAGTTTCGACAAAGAGTTCCTCCGTTTGGGCCTGAACATGGCATTGATAACAGAGAGTGTTTTCCGGGTGAGGTGTGACAGGGGCGAACTTCCCATATTCCGGGCTATACCCCCCCTGTTCATGGCATGACAGACAATCCGTTTCTTTACCGCTGAATGAAAGATCAACCTCATGCGGAATGCGAGGTGGTGAGCCGGGATATTGCCGGATCGTATAGAAATCGGCGAGATTACGCCCCCAGGAGTCAGCAGCGAGATTCGTTCCGGGTGTTTTTTCCAGTGCATTGTAGATTTTTTTACCCTGATTATCGAAGGTTGGCATATCTTCGGCACTTGAAACCGGGGCTGTTGCTAAGACGACCAAGATGCTGGCGAACCCCAGGGCGGCAGCATAACGGACAACTGTGGCCATTCCCTTGAGATTTTTCATTATGCTTTCTCCAGTTTTACCGCACATTTTTTATAATCAGGCTGCTTGGAAATGGGGCAGAATGCATCCAAGGTAACCTCGTTGATCAGATAACTCTCATCGAAGAAAGGCACAAAAACCATGCCCCTGGCAGGAACGCCTCTTCCTTTAATCTGGGCGGGCATGGTGATTTCACCCCTTCGGGATATAATTTTGACCATTTCGCCATCGACGACACCTAGTTCGGCTGCATCCTCGGGGTGGAGTTCTACGTAGGAAGACGGTACGGCATTGTGCAGAACCGGGATTCGCCTGGTCATTGAGCCGGTATGCCAATGTTCGATGATTCTGCCGGTGTTCAGCCAGAAATTGTATTCGCTGTCCGGGGATTCGGCTGCCGGTTCATAGGGGCGCTGCCAGATGCAGGCGCGATGATCTTTTTTGCCATAAAAGTCAAATTCTTTGCCGTTGGTGCAGGCCGGATCATACTTGGGGTTGAAGCGCCATTTCGTTTCTTTGCCATTAACAAAAGGCCACTGAACACCTGAACGGGCTTTGAGAACCTTATAAGGGGCCATTTCGTGCTTTGGCCCAGCATGAAAACGGCGATATTCATCCCAGATTTTTTCGATGTAGTCATCCTGACTCCAGCTGAACTGTTTCTCAAAGCCAAGTCTCCTGGCAATCTCGATGATCTGCCAGGTGTCTGACATCGCCTCACCCGGAGGATCAACAATCTGGTTGAAATGTTGGGTTCGTCTTTCGGAATTACCAAACAAACCTTCCTGCTCGATCCACATGGCGGCTGGAAGTATTACATCGGCAACGTCCGTTGTCGGAGTTGGATAGACATCGGAGACGACGATAAAGCGGTCATCCTTGAGAGCTCCATCGCGGTAGCGTCTGAGATTAGGCATGGTGACCATTGGATTGGTGACCTGAATCCACATAAAGCGAATATCTCCCCGATCCAGGGCGCGGAACATTTCCACGGTATGATAGCTGGGTTTGGGATCAATGTTGCTGAGAGGCACCTCCCATATTTCTGCTGCCATTTTGCGGTGCTCTTCATTCATAACCACACCGTGTGGCAATTTGTGGGTCAAGGTGCCTACTTCCCTCACTGTACCGCAGGCACTTGGCTGACCGGTGAGTGAAAAAGGGCTGTTACCGGGAGTTGAGATCTTACCAACAAGCAGGTGAATGTTATAGACGAGGTTGTTTATCCAGGTGCCCCTGGTATGTTGGTTCATTCCCATGCACCAGAAGGAGGTGACCTTGATCTCCGGATCACCATACAGGGCGGCGAGATATTTAATATCTTTCGCCGGAACACCCGATATCTTTTCTACCTTTTCCGGGGTGTAGTCTTCGAGGAAAGCCTTGAATTCATCAAAGTCAATGGGTTCAGCTTTATCCTTAAATGCGAAATGGTCTTCTGTGCCATAGCCGATATTGGTCTTGCCTTTGCTAAATGAGACATGTTCATTGACAAAATTCCAATTAACCCAGCCATTGTTGATAATTTCATAACAGATTGCATTGGCGACAGCCAGATCTGTCTGCGGCTTGAAAAGAATGGACATATCTGCTGCCAGGCTGGTTCTGGTATGGCGTGTGGCAAAATCTATAATTTTGACGTTTTTTCTCTGTTTACGGTTGGCTATCATCCTGGAGAAAAGAACCGGATGCATTTCTGCCATATTATTTCCCCAGGTAATAAAGACATTGGCATGGTCCATGTCTTCATAGCACCCCATTGGCTCATCGATACCAAAGGTTGTCATGAACCCGGTTACCGCACTGGCCATACACAGCCGGGCATTGGCTTCAACATTGTTGGTGCCGAGACAACCCTTAAACAATTTTGAGGCAACATAGCCGTCTGGAATCGTCCATTGACCGGAACCATACATGGCAACAGAATCTTTGCCATGTTTCTCACGGGTTTCCTTGAGTTTTTGGGCAACAAGATCCAATGCCTCCTTGATTGGCACGTCGACGAGCTTGCCGTTCTTGCGAACCTGGGCCGTGGTCAAACGATCCTTGCCGTACAGCGCTTGTACGGAGTGATACCCTTTCATACAGCATAAACCCTTGTTGACGCTGCAGCTAGGATCACCTTTGACGGCCACTGCCCGGCCATCGCTGACGCCGACCAGAACACCGCAGCCCGTTCCGCAGAAGCGGCAGGGAGTCTTTTGCCAGGAGATGACACCTGAATTGCTGCTTAGCTTGCTCCAATCAGCAAAGCTTACGCCGGGGAAAAGAGCGCCTGCTGTTGCATATGCACTACTGATTGCCGCCTGTCTAATAAACTGTCGTCTATCAAGTTTCATGGTCTGTCTATTCTCCCTTGTCAAGTGTTTCATTGTAGCCAAAGGCCATGCTCAAGGATTGCAGGGATTGCAATTCTTGCAGAGTCGTCTGAAGGCTTTTTTCCGTGATGTCATCAGGGGTGTCTGTTACCAAAACAATGACGTCCTGGTTTTCCGCGGGTACTATCTGACAATAATCGAGGCTTGAAAGTTCGGTGCAGAGTGCTTTCTTGGCCCCTTTTTTAGGTATTGCAAGGTAGCTGAAAATGGGCATTGCTGCTCCTTCTGTATGGAATGGTTGAGTGTGCTACGGTGTGGCTATTTTGTTAAGTATAGCATAAAAGAGAAGAGAATAATTGACATAAGTCAATTATTATTGAATCGAGCAGGTTCCAAGGTATGACCTTGCTCGCCGAGCACGCGTATGAAGCGATAATGTGACCGCCAGAGTCTCTACGGGGTTGATTTTTCATGAAAAGTGCTAACAGTATAGCCGGGCAACATCGATCAGGGAGAGATCTCAGCGACGCTGGGATGTATCATATAGAGCTTTTCTGTATCCATCGAAAAATATCGAAAACACTTTTCTGTGAGCCTTTTTTCAGAAAAGAGGCGTCACAGGTTTGGTGGGAGTTTGCCTATCCTGCATTGCAGGTGTATAATTCGTCAGGCGAGGAGAAGAGGGAAACGATAATGTATCCTTACTGCAATCAAAGGCATGGAACCGAATAAACTCTACATTCTGCTTTTCAGCATTCATGGCCTTATCCGAGCAAATTCACCAGAGCTGGGGGTTGATGCCGATACGGGTGGCCAGGTAAAATATGTGCTGGAGTTGGCCAAAACGCTTGGCGATCTTGAAGAGGTAGGTCGGGTTGATCTTTTCACCAGATGTATTGAGAGCAAAGCTGTTGCTCCCGACTATGCCAGGCCTATTGAACAGATTTCCGAAAACGTCCGAATTGTTCGAATACGTTGCGGTGGCAAGAAGTATATACGCAAAGAATTGCTCTGGCCGCATCTGGAAGAGTTTATTGATAATACCATTCGCTACCTGAAATCACAGGAGACGACTCCTGATCTTTTCCACGGTCACTATGCCGATGCCGGTTATGTTGCCATGGAACTGGCCACGGCCTTTGACGCTCCTTTTATTTTCACCGGTCATTCCATGGGGCGAAACAAGAAGCTTAAGCTTTTGGCAGACGACCTTACAGAGAAACGTATTGAATCGCATTATAAAATGTCCACCCGTATACTTCGGGAAGAAAAGATTATCAAGAACGCTGATCTTATCGTTACCTCGACGCAACAGGAAATTGACAAGCAGTATGGCTTGTATAAAAACCATAAAGGAGATAAATACACCGTGATTCCACCGGGTATTGATCTCAATGTCTTTTATCCCTACTACGACCCTCAACTTGACAGCGAGCTCCTCAATGAAGAGGTCAAGCAGACCAGACTGACACTTCTCAATGAATTGAATCGATTCTGGGCTAAACCTGAAAAACCTTTTATCCTTGCTCTTTGCCGACCAGACCATCGGAAAAACATAACAGGCTTGATCAAGTCCTATGGTGAAGATAAAGAACTGCAGGCCATTGCCAATCTTGCCATTTTTGCAGGTATTCGCAGCAACATTATGAAAATGGAAGAGAATGAGCAGGAGGTTCTTACCGATATGCTCCTGAAGATGGATGAGTATGATCTGTACGGCAAATTGGCAATCCCTAAAAAACATAATTTTGCCACAGAGGTTCCGGAACTCTATCGATTATGCGCTGAAACCCGGGGAGTATTTGTCAATCCGGCCCTTATTGAACCCTTTGGTCTTACACTCATTGAGGCATCGGCCTGTGGTTTGCCGATAGTGGCAACAGATGATGGTGGCCCCCGGGATATTGTTGCTAACTGTGACAACGGTATTCTGGTCAATGTTGCTGATTCAGCGAAAATTGCGTCCGCTTTACGCTCTTTGCTTGTCGATAAGGAGAAGTGGGAGAGTTGTTCTAATAGTGCTATTAACGGTGTACGTAAACATTATTCCTGGCATGCCCACTGTAAGAGCTATCTCAACCAGCTGTATGCACTTTTTCCCGAAAGAAAATCGGAGGAAGATGAAGTACCGCAGGTCAGAAGGGACCGTCCCTCCTTTGGAAAACGTCTGACCAATGTTCATCAACTGCTTATTACCGGTATAGATGATACACTTGTCGGTGACGATGAAAGTATGCACAGGTTGTTTTACCTCCTTGAGGAAAATGCGGATGAACTGGCATGGGGATTGGTTACCGGTCGCAGTCTTGAAATGACCATCGAAGCCATGACTGAATATGATATTCCCACTCCGGACATTCTTATTTGCTCGGTTGGCACCGAGATCTATTATGGACCTGATTACCGCCTGGATAAAGGCTGGTACAACTATGTAGCCTATCAATGGAAAGCAGAGGAAATAAAAGAAGTTCTGTCTCAGTTCGATTTTCTTAATTTTCAGGAAGCGGAAGGGCAGCGCCGCTATAAGATAAGTTACTATCTTGAAGAGAAAGATGGTCGGCTCAACCAGATACAGGAGGCACTCGAATTCCATCGCCTGCGCTGCAATGTGAACTATTCTCGCGGCCAGTATCTCGATATTCTCCCCGTAAGAGCTTCGAAAGGAAAAGCCATTAATTATATTCGCTATAAATACGAGTTCTCACCACGGTATGTCATGGTTGCCGAAGACTCGGGAATTAACGAAGACATGATCAATAGTCAGAATAGAGGGCTGGTGGTTGCAAATTACCGCGAAGGTATGGAAGTACTCAAAAGTAAACGAAATATTTACTTTAGCTCGGAGAACTATGCAGCCGGTATCATCGATGGTCTTTATCAATATGGATTTCTGCAGAGATAGCTATCTACTACAGCTCTTTCTGGGAACGGTTTTTAATGGAGTTATATCTTGAAATGGCCAGGGTCTTTCCAGATTGCTGCAGGTGTATTTTTTTTGCCATTCATGTTTCTACAAAAACTGCAAAAGCATAATTCTTATGTAATCTCCCTGAAGTGCCTTCCCTGAATATTTTGTCAATACCATCTTCTCTTCTCCTTCCGCCTGGACAGACTAAAAAATCCTGGAAAAATGGCGAAAAAGGAGATAGGTTGACAGGGATTGAATGAATGTGGGGGGAGAGATCAAGGGAAAGTCCAGTCGGCATATCAATGCTCTTTTAGCGTCTGAAGCACCACCTCCATTAGCAATTCATTGAATAGCAAAAAAATATTCGGTATAAAGGTTTGAGCGGGATTCTGTTCAGGCAAGACTGGTTGCAATGGTATTTTGCCAAACTGAACAGATTCTTTTGTGGCACTCTATCGTAAACCCCTCTGAATGTTCAAAGGGTTGATATGAATAGTAATCATTCAAATGGAGGATAACGCATGGATAGAAGAGACTTTCTTAAAACTGCCGGTGCTGGGGCAGCAGTAGTTGCCGGTTCCGCCCTTGCCGGTGCACCTGCAGTCCACGCTGCTAAGAAGACTCGTTGGAAAATGGTTACGACCTGGCCGAAGAATTTTCCAGGCTTGGGTACCGGAGCAAATAATTTGGCCGATCTGATCAACAAGATGTCTGGTGGCCGCATGGAAGTAAAAGTCTACGGTGCAGGTGAGCTTGTGCCCGCCTTTGAATCATTTGATGCCGTTTCCAGAGGGACTGCGGAAATGGGTCATGGCGCTGCCTATTACTGGAAAGGAAAATCAGAAGCAGCACAGTTCTTTGCTGCCGTACCTTTTGGTCTTAATGCCCAGGAAATGGCAGGTTGGATCTATCAGGGTGGCGGTCAGGAATTATGGGATGAAATTTATTCCGCATTCAATCTCAAAGCATTTTCAGCTGGTAACACCGGTGTTCAGATGGGCGGGTGGTTTAATAAAGAAATTAACTCCGTTGATGATTTCAAGGGTTTGAAAATGCGTATGCCTGGTCTTGGTGGCGAGGTAATCAAGCGTGCAGGAGCAACTCCTGTATCACTTCCCGGCGGTGAAATCTTCCCATCCCTCCAGTCGGGGGCCATTGACGCCACCGAATGGGTCGGCCCATACAATGATCTGGCCTTTGGATTTTACAAGGTTGCCAAATATTACTACTGGCCAGGATGGCATGAGCCAGGAACAGTTTTGGAATGTTTCGTCAACAAGGACGCTTACTACGGTTTGCCGAAAGACCTTCAGGAAATAGTCGCCGCAGCTATGAAAACAGCAACGGCGGACATGCTTGCTGATTTTACGACCCGTAATAACGCTGCTCTGGTTGAGCTCGTCAAAAAGCACAATGTCACCCTCAAGCGCTTTTCCGATGATGTCCTCAAAAAGATGGGTGAATTGAGTAAAGAAGTTGTTGAGGAGCTCGCCGATAGAGATCCGATGTCGAAGAAAGTGTACGAATCATTTAATAATTACCGTGCACAATCCATAGACTGGGCGGAAATAGGTGAGGTCGGATATAGTCTGGCTCGTGCGTTGACATTTAAAAGCTGATCGTTAACTGCACATTATTAAAGGAAACTGGCGCAAGAAATTGGGACAGTTTCCTTTTGTTATTTGCTCGAAAGGGCAATGCAACGAAATTGAGTTAAATATGTTTACAAAGATAGCGGACTGGATTGACACCATGAATGATGTCATCGGCAGAGGTGTGTCATGGCTGACATTATTGATGGCATTGGTGATGTTTGTAACAGTGATTTTACGATATGCATTCAATATGGGCTGGATCTGGATGCAGGAATCAGTCATGTTCATGCATGGATTCGTCTTCATGCTTGCCGGTGGCTACACCCTTCTTGCTGAAGAGCATGTGCGGATAGATATCTTCTATCGGCCGATGAGTGAGAAGAAACAGGCTATCGTCAACATCCTCGGCATTCTTTTTCTGCTGTTTCCCACCTGCTTTGTTATTTCCCATTATGGTTATCAATATGTTAGCGATTCCTGGAGTGTTCTGGAGGATTCGAAAGAGGCTGGAGGCCTTCCAGGTGTCTTTCTCCTGAAGTCATCGATACTTGTTTTTCCAGCTCTCGTCGGTTTGCAGGGAATTGCTAAACTCATTCGTGCGATCAATATATTAACCACATCACGGTAGTATTGCCTTAACCTCGAAAAGAAGAAACTCTTATGGCTTATGAATTCTATCCACTGTTAATGTTTGGGGTTGCGGTATTCATCCTGTTGATGGGGTATCCTGTTGCTTTCAGCCTCTCCGGTACAGCTATCCTGTTTGCACTCTTCGGTGTATACATGGATATGTTTGACCTCAGCTTCCTCGGTGCGTTTCCCGAACGTATTTATGGAATAATGGGTAATCAAACGCTGATCGCCATTCCATTATTTATCTTTATGGGAGTGATGCTTGAGAAAGCCAAAATATCCGAAGAACTGCTTGAGACCATGGGCATGATTTTTGGCAAAGTCCGAGGCGGTCTTGGTATTTCGGTGTGCATAGTTGGGGCTTTGCTTGCTGCTTCAACCGGAATTGTTGGTGCAACCGTGGTAACAATGGGCTTAATTTCTCTGCCGACAATGTTGCGCTTTAACTATTCGCCGTCCTTTGCTGCAGGAATAGTGAGCGCTTCGGGAACACTTGGACAGATTATTCCGCCAAGTATAATTCTCATCATTCTGGGAGATGTTATCAGTTCAGCCCATCAGCAGGCTCAACTGGCGATGGGCAATTACTCACCCACTTCCGTTTCCGTTGGCGATTTATTTGTCGGTGCGTTATTGCCGGGTCTTGTCCTCGTCGGATTGTATATTATCTATATCGGCATCATTGCTACTTTCAGGCCGAAAGCAGCGCCGGCCCTGCCCAATGAAGTGCTGAAAACTGTTGTCGGACGCAAACTCTGGATAAAAGTCATTAAGGTCTTGATTCCACCTGTTTTGTTAATTACAGGTGTTCTCGGTTCCATACTGGCAGGACTGGCAACACCAACAGAAGCTGCTTCAGTTGGCTGTGTCGGTGGGATTCTGCTTACAGCTATCAAAGGACAGCTCAATCTTAAGATGATGCGAGAGGTGATGATAACCACCACCCATGTGAACTGCATGGTGTTTATCATTCTCTTGGGTGCAAGCATGTTTTCTCTTGTCTTCAGGGGATTCGCGGGTGATGAGGTTGTTCATGAACTCTTGACGAACCTGCCGGGAGGCATGGTAAGCGCCTTTATGGTTGTCATGCTCATTATGTTCATCATGGGCTTTTTTCTCGACTTTTTTGAAATCACTTTTGTTGTTGTCCCCATTGTCGGTCCAATCTTGCTGATGATGGGACTCGATCCCATCTGGCTTGGAGTAATGATAGCCTTAAATTTGCAGACATCCTTTTTGACACCGCCTTTTGGGTTTGCTCTGTTCTACCTTCGCGGGGTTGCACCGGATTCGGTGACAACTATGCAAATTTACAGAGGTGTCATTCCTTTCATTGCAATCCAGCTTCTCATGCTGGTCATCTTGTGGTTTTGGCCAAGCCTTGCCACCTGGTTGCCCGGGGTTGTCTATGGCGTATGATGTATAGCTTTGCTTCCAGGTCACCTGTATCTTATCTACTCTCTTCGAACAGTTTCGGCGAGAGGCTTGTATTGTAGGTGATAGAACATTTCCAGATATCTGTTTGTCTCCTGGCGCTCCAAATCGGTGGCATATTTCCAGAAGCCGTAGATACAGGTTAGCGACAGCAGCCTTTTGGCGTATCGTGCCCAGGTGTATTTTTCTTCGACCCTCGCTATTGCCGCAAGTGATAAGGTTTCCCAGTAGCCAGGTTCCTCTTTGCAGCGTTCGAAAAATTCGGCAATGCGCAGTGCTGTTCTCTCTCCATGGTTTGGGTTGATATGAAATCCAGACTGGTTGTTTACGATGATTTCCAGAGGACCGCCATATTGGGTTGCAAAGGTAGGCAGCCCTGATGCCATGGCTTCGATGACCGTAAGTCCAAAAGCTTCAAAAAAAGCGGGTTGAACAAAGGCTCCGCGCTTGTCAGCAATGTAGCGGTAGAGCTCGCCGCTGAGATTTTTCTCGAGCCTTTTGCCAAGCCAGCGTACCTGATTGTTCAGATTATATTCATCAAAAAGCTGGTGGATTCTGTAGATCTGCTCTCTTTCTTCTTCATCGCCGGAGTTGTCCGGATGTACGGTACCTCCTATTATCAGCAAATTGGTGAGCTCGCGCAGTTTGTCATTTTGGGCATACAATTCAACCAGACCAGAGAGATTTTTTATCCTGTCGAGCCTGGCCATGGAAAAGAGAATTGGCTTGTCTGTGTCGGAAAATCCACCTCTGCAGTCTTTCTCGCTGGAGTCGAAGAGGAGTTTCTCTATCTCACCATGCAGTTTTTTATGGCGGAATTTGCTGTTGGTATAGGGAAAGTATACGGTATTATCTGCTCCAGGAGAAACGATGTTAAACTTTGGATCGAAAACATCTATCCCATGAATAACCCGTTGCAAATCCGGCATTGAGAAGGAGCCGTAGCTCTCATACTGGCCGACGACATCGTTTGAACCGGCAATTTCCTGAAAGGTTGAGGTAATAATGAAATCTGCAGAGTTCATGGCAATAAGATCGGCTGTGAACTGGCAGGAAAAATGATACTGTTTTTCCATCTCCTTCCAATAAAGGGCAGAGTAAAGATACTTAGTTTTTTCCAAGGCATGAGCGATATTGCACTGGGTGACCTTCAAGCTGTTTGATAAAAGCGTAGCCACCAGGTTTCCATCGGAATAGTTGCCTATGATCAAATCGGGGCGACGTCCAAGTTTTTCAAGGATGGTCTTTTCTACTTCGCGGGCAAAGCCCTCAAGATATGGCCAGACTTCAAAGCGTGAAATCCAGTGCGGGACCACAGAACCGTCTTCTTCTCTGAAGGGTACCCTTACAATACGCACGTTATTGGTGCCAAGGACATGTTCTTCCGGCTCATTGCAGCTGGTTTCTCCGGCTTCGGGAATCAGACGGGTGATGATGAGAATCTCAGGTTCAATATTCAAACCCTGATTATGGATGCGCTTCTTCATCTCGTTTTCTAGGGCCTTTACCTGGTCAAGGATATAGACTATCTGACCTCCGGTGTCTGGAAGTCCTAAGACATTTTCCTGACCAAAAAAACCGTGAGGGGAAAGAATAGCCACATTAAATATCATCGGAATCCTACCGAGAAATTTTTCCAGATTATCGTAGTCCGGGGCTTCGAGTAGATCGGCAAGAATACTAAAACTCTTTTTAATACCCTCAATTGAGCGACCCCAACCAGCCTCGAAACCAAGTTGGCGCAGATCCTTCCTGACGTCATCCCACTCTACAGCGGATTGTTGACTATCCAGAAATTCCATGCCGCTGACCAGAGCGTTCCGCAGTTCCAGTACGTTGGCGATTTTTCCATTAATCATAAAGGATTCACCGGCATATCCGTGTACTCGCAGAAAATTGAAAAGAAGTTCATCTCCCTTGGTGAGGATATTGGCAAGGCGACTGGAAAATCGCCGGTTAAGAAACTCTACACCGTGTCCGATGGAGCGAACCTGGTTCATTTTGGGGAAATCGCGTTCAAATGGAGCAAGATCTATTTCCAGGAGGAAATTGTCGTCCTTTCCGGTGACAAACCGTTCTTTCGCAAGGAGGAAATCGGTAACGGTTATTTCCTCGAGAGCTTTACTTTCAAAGGCGAAGCACAAATAATACCAGGTGGCAACTTTGGGCCTGATAACGAAATAAAAGAAGTCGTCGGTGCGTAATGCTTCATGCGTCTTTTTAATGGCGGAGCCTAACGGAGATAGGAGGATATTGCTCTGGTTGCTTTTCTTACAGTAATCCACCAGATCGTCCCAGAGCTCTCCCCCAAGGATGAGGTTTTTTTTGCGGTCTTGAAAGGACTGGAAGACCTCATGAAATGTTTCAGGATTTTCCTCTAAATAATTTTTAAGCTGCTCCAGAATCATGATATTTCCTTTTTACTGATAAGAGTGTTCATTTTATGGAGTTATCTTTGCTTTCCCTGGCAAAAGTAATATTGTATCAGAGTATGCAGACAGTCAAAAAAATTGATTAAAATGGAAGAACACATGATACTTACGTCGCGATTTTGTAGCACAACCTCCTAATAGGTTGAGGGTATCGTTGCGCTTTGTCAACCTATTTTTATAGATTGCACCATGCTCTTCGATAATGAGATTCGACATTACTCTGATGAGCTTAATGATAATCACGAAAGTATATTGAACAGGGGGATCGGATGGTTGAGCAGACAAAAGCAATAATGGTTGGTCTTGGAGAAATACTCTGGGATATGCTACCCGATGGAAAACAATTAGGAGGTGCTCCAGCTAATTTTGCCTGTCACGCCAACCAGCTTGGCAATGAAGGGGTTGTGCTGAGTTCCGTTGGCAATGATGCCAATGGTGCTGAAATACTCGATCAATTAAAAAAGAAAAATGTTCAGCATCTCATCACTACCAATAATCAATACCCTACCGGGATTGTCAGTGTAGAGGTGGATGAAATGGGGGTGCCTGCCTATATCATCCATGAGGATGCGGCCTGGGATCACCTCCAGTTTGGAGAACGTCAAAAAAAACTTGCCGAAAGGGCCGATGTTATTTGCTATGGCTCGCTGGCCTCCCGTCACCCCGAGTCAGCAAAAGCAATATTGCAATGCATTGCAGCAACCTCACCAAAATGTATTCGTATCTTTGATGTTAATATGCGTCAAAATTATTTTGATGGTGAGATACTTCACAAACTGCTGAACCTCTCAACTGTATTAAAGCTCAATGACGAGGAACTGCTTGTTGCGTCAGAATTACTCTTTCTCTCTGGCAGTGAGACCACTCTTTTGCAACTCCTGCAGCATACCTATGAGTTGGACCTGATTATACTGACCAAAGGAGAGTATGGAAGCCGGCTTTTTTCCGAGGAAAAGGGGGATTCAATTGTGGAGGGGCATGACATCAAGGTTGTGGATACGGTAGGGGCCGGAGACTCTTTTACAGCGGCTGTTGCTACTGGGCTCTACCTTGGTATGCCGCTTGACAAGATCCATTGCTTTGCCTCGAATGTGGCGGACTATGTCTGTAGTCAGGCCGGCGCCACTCCGGATCTTCCACCATTGGGAGAGCTTGCTTATAGGAAATGTCATTGATCTAGCGCCGGGCAATTATCAGACTGCTCTTTCAGAAAAGTGGGCAGATGAGCATTATTTCCATGAATATTGCTGGTTTGTATGCCCTGAGGCGAACAAGGTTGTCAAACTCGTCGAAGTCGAGCGTATGTATGGGGTAGGAGAGATCTCCCACTTTTGGAGGAAGCCGGTTTACAGGTATTACAACTGCCAATAGACTTAAAGCAGATGCGCCTGCTCAAGCAGGCAAACACTTTGTTTTTTGGTGTCGCAAACCAAATACATAACATCTTTTGGGAAAGTAACCGGTACAGACCACGGCTTAGAGTACGTATAATGTCCACCACTTAGCGTACTGGCCGATAGAGATTCCTTCTGTTTGGGTATTCACAAGGTCAGGAATCATATTAATTGCCAAGCTTGGTGGCTATTTGGCAAGAAAATCAGACGGCCCTCCAGGGACCCTCGTACTGTGGCGAGGATGGAAACGGTTGATGGATATTGCCGAAGGATGGTCTATGGCGTTAAACTGTGATACTTGTGGGTAATAGAAAGGTGGTGTGGGGGCTGGGGGAGAAACTCCCCCGGCTACCAGATTATCTTTACCAGATTGTTTTCTTAAACAATACCTTTGGACTGCTTTTACCAAGATAGTCTAAAGTTACGGCCACATCGTCTATTATTCCGTCTCCTGGTTCAATCTCAAATCCCATTTTTTGATGGAACTTTATCGAAAGCTTATTTACTGGAGAGGTGCAGGATTTAACAATAGATCTCCCATTTGCTTTACATTCGGCATAAAATTTTTCATAAAGCTGTCTCCCAATGCAGGATCTCCTAAATTGTGGATGAACTCCAGCGAAATGGATGTATCCTACTTTTTCATCGGATTGTGACATAAAGCCAATTAGGAATCCGACTAACTCGTCATCAATTTCTGCAATATATGTAGTATCGTTGAAATGTATAAAAAAGACCTTCAATACTGAGGACGACAGATCACGCCCACCCCACCACTCTGGCATAACAGAAACAACTTTCCCATGGTCAAGAGGCGTTCCATTTCGTATTTTGACATTTTCACGTTTGCTCATTTGATGTCTTAATCTCTCATTAGAAGATAACGCCGCCAATAACCGGCGTCTTTTTTGCTTCCGCGTTAATTGGCCTTGTTAGCCATTTCACTTTGCATACTTTATTGCCAGGGCTGCAGTAACACCCCATACCCAATTGAAGATTATTACAAATATTGGTGTGAACAATCCTAACTCTATGCCCGCTATACCTTTATGCGCCTTTAATGGGAATACTACAAATAGCTGAACAGCCGTTGGAAACAAACTGAAAATGGTACCCTTAACGAGTAATTTTGATTGCAACATCGGCAGAACAAACAAAAGCCCCCAAATACCACCCCATACTAATCGAGGATATAGCCATGCTGGAGTTAAGGAGGGAGCGATAGATACACCAAATGTGGATGTGATATTCAATTGGCCGAACAGCCAAACTGTAACGCTATTGGCCAACCCGCCAATACAGCCAGCAGCAAAGAAAATTAATATTTTATTCATCTTCATCCTCCGATTTAGATTGTTCAGTTGGTAATAACCTTAAAAGCTTATGGATAATCGACAGAGTTTCCTCCTGGCTGTAGGCTTCCACCTCAATTTCGTCATTGAGTTCATCAATTAATAAATCTCTATCTACGTTCTGAGGATTACAAATTTGGGATATCAAACTGTCCTTCATACTAATCTCCACCAGAAGACATTCTCATCGAATCCATCAACTCATTCTCAGGAGTTTGTATTGGTATATGTGTATTATTTGCCGCAGCAGGATCATAATATGGACTCGCAGGTTTATGTCATTCTTATGGGCAAAGTCACCCTTGGTAAGATCGTAATACCCCTTTTTCTGCTGCCATCTAGCAACCCATCCATTGGCTGCATTTGATCCGGGATGACTTGGATCTGGATCGTGGATTCGTAATCGGTTAGTAATTCCGTTTTCGTCAACCCACTTGTATTCCAATAGAAGGCAAGTTTGGTCAGGGCAAGAATGGGTACAGGCTAAATTATATTCGAGCCAGGTTGCAGAAGACATCTGAAGCATGGATCAATAGTATTTTCCTTGTGATGAATCTTATGGGTCTTTTAAGAGAGTTGTATGAAAAAACAAGTAATTCATCTTTTTTAGCCATTTTATTCTGGTTGAAAAAGTTGATAGTGGATTCACGAGAAGATTCTAGAGAAACCTGCACTCAAACTATGGTTGCTTGAGGACAGAATATAAAAATTTTTGAGGAAGCTCTATGTATCTATGTGCCTAGCTAATTGCAGCCCTCCTTTTGTTTCGGGAACAGCAATTAAATGAATATAGTCTGGCATCAGGCAATACGCCTATATCTTCACTTGATATTTCAAGCACCACTCTGACATTAATGGCAGGTAAGCTTTATAATATTCTTCATTAAAAAATGTTTGCTGCCTCCGTTCCCCCCCCCTTTGTGTGACATGATGGGGAAACCCCGGAGCCACTGCTCTTGCTATTCGCGCCATAATTGAATCTATGGCAAATAACTCGTCTACTATGTCACCGGAATCATGAACTGCGCTCTGAAATCGCGGAACTCCCGACAACGACTACCCTCTATTCTTATGACGGCTGAATCTGTTTTTGATTGGGCGACTTAGATATCTCAGCAAATGACTTTTTTAGCTTTTTGAGAGCTATCTGCAGGAGTGATTGAACGATCACCCCGGAAAGCGCAACGCCGATAACTAATATTCCCTGATCAGCATTCTTTATATTTTTAAGCACTTTAATGCCGGAATCAATGGCATTAAGGATTTCATTGTTGCTATATCCTCCGGACCACATGAGCAGGTAGCTGATGCCCAAGGCACCGCCCACTGCGGAACCAATGATCTGGCAGACCAAGGTCCGACTGAATATTATCATTGCAATCCCGCCAAGCAAGCCGACGATGGCCACAACCAACAACACATAGGGTTGGAATTCTTTGGTGGAAATAGAAAAACCCAAATTGACGAGCAACAAATTCGGCAATACGGCACCAGCACCAAATGTTAGTACCTTATTTACAGTATCGAAGAGAAAAAATATACCCAGCGAAAACAAGCCACCCGCCAAGCCGCCAGCGAGTATGATCATCATATCGGATACATCAGCTGGCAGGAGCTTTTTTAAAATACTTCCGAATAAAGCGCTCAGGATGACAAAACCTGTTACAAAAATAATGCTGAGATAAACCCTTTTATTAAGTAAACTCCAAGTGTAAGTAATCAGGATGCTTTCAATCAGCAATAGTAGCGGCAGATAGGTCAACTGGTCAATATAGTGTTCCATGTACCGGACGTAGCTTTCTATCATCTCCATTGGATTCTCCTCTGTTTTCTCAGATTGGACCTAAGCACGCTACTGCCTGCAAATCTGCTATTCTCCTCCGGCCTCCTTATGTGTGATGAGTTCATTTGGAATATGCAAGGAACTTTAGGGGCATTAGGGGCAAATTTTTGCTTGATCCCTCTTGATCATTCTCTTTTACTCTTCAATTCGGTTTCGTATATTCTTATTTTTTTACTTACCCGGTGCATAATATTGTTGTGGAAAGCTATAACCGTTGTCTGTGTGGTATCCAGCAAGGTAGTAATAGTTGCATTAACACAACTCATTAGAAAAATAAAAATCCTCTATTTCTCTCATTGAAAACTATTGGTAATCGTACACGGTAACTAAGGTACCAGTATCACATAAAGTTTCTTTTATTATAGCTTCAATTTGAGGCCATTTGCCGCCAGCAAGACCACAACCAATCCTCGGCATATGTACTGATGCGTTATTGTCTTTTGTGTATTGCGCTACTTTTTCTAAACCTTGTTTCACTGCCAAATATCTTATTGGGGGAGCGGTCTCTTTGGCACTTGCCTTTCTTTTAATACCGTGTTGTCCGATAATATTGGCGATCGTAATATGGGTATCAACCGGAACAAATTGAACTTCACCCAGGGTAAGTGATTTTCCTCCGGAGAATGCGGCTTTGTATTCCCTCTCTGGTTCTGGCCACTTTTTGCTAATGGCTAGAACAAACCCCTTGCCCCATTTTCCTAAATCATTGCAAATATGAACTACAACTTTTTTTCCATCACCTGTTGGCAAGGTAGCATCACCCTGTACATATATTATTTCAGATTTTCTGATGTTGCCTTGAGCCATTTTTGCTCAAACTCCTCTTTTGTAATTTCTCTGCTTTCGAACTCAAGTTGAGATTTGATTTCGTTCATACTTGGTACTGGAATAATACCCAAAATTGTACCATATTTATTTTTAGTATTAGAGGCATAACCTATCCGTCCATCACTAAAAACTTCAATTTTTCTTGTTTCATTGCGAAATTCATCTAATTCACTAAAGAATTCAACCGGGTACTCCGGAGAATTGTTTGGCCATTTCGAATATATATAAGTTGTCATAATTCAATTCTCCGTTAATTCCGTCCATGTTTGACTAGTCTTTCTGAAATATCCAGGGGCTTAAGGTTTTTGATGAGGAATACATGAGATCTTCCAAATATTACACTTAAACCAAATACATTAATTGTAAAATAATGAGTAAATCTTTTTCCGGCCCAAGGTATACCAAAAAATATCATCGAAAGTTGGGCAGGACGTTTTGTACCCGGCATGATATCGCTAAGATACTGACCTTCACCATATCTGGCATCTTTGGGATTATTTGCTTTTAGAGATGGGTTGATTCTTTGGGTTTTGAGTATTCCAGCATAACCCATTTCGCTGGTATAGTGATACATGGGCTTTCTCATCAATCATTTCTCCTATAAAAGTATAGTTTAGTCTATTAATCAGTCTTTTTGCTACAGGACCATTGGTTTGATCTTCTTAAACTCAGGATTAAATGCTGTTAATGAATAGTTTGAGGTCTGGATTCTATAAGCACCGAGAATGCTCATGGGGAATGAAACGATACGTGCAATCGTGTGACAATCCAGCTAACAGTTAATTGCCGGAAAATTTTTTACTAGGAATCTCCATGTCTGTCAAGGATTATCTTCCTGTGTTTGTCAGGCGCTGACAACCGCAGGCACGGTATCGTTATTCTGGAGTGCCAATTTATTATTAAAATTAGGACACGTGATACAGGCAAAATTATTTCTCGAAAATAACCGCTGCAATTAATATCAACCTGTTTCTCTGGAACAGGCCGCTCTTATGAAAAGAAGTGGTCAGAAAAGAAGTGGTCAAGTCCGCTTTTGACCTTTGTAGATTTTGTCTATAATCTCATTGAGTTCTTTCGTCAGCTTTTTATTGTCATCGAGTTTGTTCTTCAGTCTCTGAATCGCGCTGCTAACCGAACTGTAGTTTTCTATGCC
>JBNKDO010000011.1:0-16041 GCA_050288305.1 Desulfocapsaceae bacterium
AGGGTGTTGCCCCGGAAGGGTATACCATGGGCCACGTTTACCGGGGTATTATCCCCTTTGTGCTCCTGCAGATCCTGGGCCTGGTTATCCTTGCCATTTTCCCAGATCTGGTTACCTGGCTGCCGGGTATTTTCTTCGGCGAGAGTTGATGAATTGAACGTATAATCATTTGCTTCGTTCATGAAAATGAGCGTCGCCAAAGCAGATCTCAAAAATGGAAATTCTAATGGTGTATTTTTGAGAAGATTTGAAGGGTGATTGAAGAGTAGATCAGAAATAGGCAACATAGCTCTATTGAAAAATATCTTTTTTCAATGAGGTAAATAACTTAGAATGAGATGAATTGCACCAGCATCTCATTCTATTATTTTGAGGTAAACACTTATGACAGAAAAAGCGTATCTCCAAAAATTTATTGAAGCAGCTCAGCGTGTAGGTGCTGAGGTCGTTGAGCTTGAGTCTCTTCAAGATGCTGCAAGTTATGTCGCTTCAAAATCGAATGGAAGAACACTTGTCCCAGATACTCCACTCGCCAAGAAGCATGGACTCGCGGATCTTATGACAAGTGCTGGGATTGAAGTTTTTGCAGGCGATTTTCGTCAAGCCGGGCATGTACCGGCTGCGGGTGTCACTTTCTGTAATTTTGCAATGGCGGATACCGGCACAGTTGTTCTTGAAAGTACCGACGAAAAAATACGTCTTGCCACAACCATACCGGAACTTCATTTTGTCATCGTTGATCCGCAAAAGATATTAAAGGACAACCTCGAGGCAATAGCTCCCATGACCGATATGCATCGGGGAGCTGAACCACGATTCGTTGCTTACATTACTGGTCCCAGCAGAACAGCAGATATCGAACGAGTTCTCACCATTGGCTGTCACGGTCCACGTGAACTGCATATACTCGTGGTAGCATCAGTTTCCAGTGACCTTATGGAAATGTAGAGGAATTAACAGATAAGGATACAGACATGGCCAATGATACCCAATATAAGAAGAGTGTTGAGCAGGCGATTAATAATACTAAACTCAGCGAAGCGCTGCATCTTTTTGGTGACGCTTATCTTATTGCACGTGAGAATGCCTATAGAGGGCTGGATTTTGAACAGATGCGAACTGAGCTTTCGGCAATAAAAGATGAAGTGAGGGTTAATCGTAAAGCCTTGCTTGCTGAGTTTATTAAAAATGCCGAGGCAGCTGGTTCGAAAGTCTTTATTGCCAAAGATACCACCGAGGCAAACAATTATGTGGTAAATCTGGCAAAACAGAAAAAAGCAAAACGTATTGCCAAGTCTAAATCCATGGTTTCTGAAGAAGCGCATTTGAACAAGGCTCTTGAAAAAGAAGGGATTCAGGCTTCAGAAACAGATCTTGGCGAGTGGATCATTCAGCTTGCCGGTCAGCGGCCATCACATATGGTTATGCCTGCCATTCACATGTTTAAAGAAGAAGTGGCTGATCTCTTTAGTAAGAAAACCGGAATAAAACAATCAGCCGAGATTAAAAGTTTGGTCAATGTCGCCCGAGAAGAATTGAGAAAAGAATATTTTGATGCCGATATTGGCCTGACTGGTGCTAACTTTCTTGTTGCCGATACCGGTGGTATAGGTCTTGTTACCAATGAGGGGAATGCCCGTCTGTGTGCTACATTACCCGATGTACATGTTGTTTTTGCCGGTATCCATAAACTTGTTCGCAATATGGAAGATGCTATTAAAATCACTCGGCTTCTTCCCCGTAATGCAACCGGTCAGCTACTTACGTCCTATGTTACCTGGATTCGGGGGGCGGTACCGACGAATGGAAAAGCGAAAGAGCAGCATATCGTTCTGATCGACGGTGGCCGTGAAGCACTTTATGAATCTAAGGCCTGTCAAGATGCCCTGCGCTGTATCCAGTGCGGAGCCTGTGCTAATGTTTGTCCTGTCTACCAAACCGTCGGCGGACATGTCTTCGGAAGTATCTATATCTCAGCAATAGGTATTATCCTGACAGCCTTTTATGAGGGGATAGACAGAGCTAAAGAGATCACCCGGGCATGCATTGGCTGCCGATCCTGTACTGCTGTTTGTCCGTCAAAAATTGATCTTGAAGAGATCATTCTCCACCTGCGTAATCAGGTCACCGAAAAATATGGTATGGGAGTAGTTAAAAACATTGCTTTTAAAGCAGTTATGAAAAATCGCAGTCTTTTTCATAACATGGTTCGGGCCGCTTCAAAGCTCCAGCGACCTATAACCCAACCAAAGCCAGGCGATGAAAACAGAAGAGTTATCCGCCACTTACCGATGCATTTCATGTCTAAAGATTTCACAGAATGGCGTGACCTCCCGTCAATCGCACCTAAATCGTTTCGAGATCAATTTAAATTAATTGAGCAGAAGGTTGAAAATCCTGCCTACACCGTCGGATTTTTTGTCGGCTGTGGTGCAGATTTTGTCTATCCAGAGGTTGGTGTCAGCTTGATCAAGGTTCTTAACCATTTGGGCGTGAAAGTTGTGTTTCCGGAAGATCAGAATTGTTGCGGCATTCCTGCATTGTATTCTGGAGATGCCGAAACCGGAGTATATCTTGCCAAGCAAAGTGTAAAAGCCTTTTCTGAAGCGAATGTTGATTACATATTGAGCATTTGTCCTACCTGTACCATGGGGGTCAAGAGGGATTTTGTTGAACGTTTGGTTGATGATCCGGAGTGGGCGGACAAGGCCGTATCTGTCTCTGCCAAAACCATGGATGCTTCAGCCTTTCTTGAAAATGTTCTTGGTGCATCGGAAAAACTCAAAGGTGTTGCAGCGGACAAAAGTATTACCTATCATGATTCCTGCCATCTCAAGCGTGGTAACAATGTCTGGCGAGAACCCAGGGCGTTGCTAAGCGCAAGCGGACACATTCTTGAGGAAATGAAAAATAGTGATAGGTGTTGCGGCTTTGGTGGAACGTACTCATTTTTGAGTCATCCTCAGATTTCAAAACAAATAACCGGTGACAAAATTGAAACAATAAAAAATACTGGCGTCAAAACCGTAGCCATGGATTGTCCAGGATGTATGATTATGCTCAACGGCAGTATGGGCAAGGCGGATACCTCAATTCGATGCGCGCATACCATGGAACTTCTGGCCGAAGCTCTGGATAAATAACCAAAAGCGGCAGAGCCATATTTATTCATGATACCCTTCGGGTACTCTTTTTAGTCCCCCCCTTTGAGGGGGGATAAGTACCTTGGATATAGTTGGGGGCTAGCGATTTCAAATACATTAGTCGTTTTCTTGTTTTTTATGACAGCTTTTGGGAAGTAAGGTACTAATGTTGGAATTTGTAGAATTTATAAATCATCAAGGAGTGTATTGTGAGTGATCGATTACCAATTGTTGACAACCTATGCAAAAATCCAGAAAACCATAAAACTCATCTTTGTGAGCTGAAAGCTGCAAAAAAAATTGAGAAAGTAGAAAAACTATCAGTAAATCCAATGTTTATATGTGGAAATTGCGGAAAATCTGCGAATCAGGAAGGCGCACTCTGTGCACCTGGCCCCCTGCAGGATTAGTAAAATTGTCTCTTCTTTGTGTAGCTTGCAAACGATATTGTAATAAAGCTAGACAAGATATGATGTATCAAGCAAAATATCTTATCTAGCTTTCTGTATATCTCACTCCTTTTCTCCGGTTAGGCTGTTTTCCTCCAATAATTAATCGTTATTTCATATAGATAACCCCTCATGTGCTAATATGAAAAGCGAAAATATTTTTTTTCGTTTATGCGTTATTTACTGATATTGCTTGAAAAGAGTAAATATTAGAAGTACTCTATTAATCACATGTCGTCTAAATAACTATCATTGTTATCCAAAAAAACGCCGAGAAGAGGAGAGCGTATGGCCAAGGAAAAAAGGGCTTTTGAGCGATTAGTTTTCCCAGCAGAAAACATGATTGAGGCGACACTTATACCTGCCAACGGAAAAGAGGCAAAGGTAAGTGCAAGAGTTTTAAATATCAGCCAGGGAGGACTTGGCTTTGCTGCAGTGAAAAGTCAGAATTATGCTCTGGAGGAAGAGATTGAACTTATTCTCCAAAGCATTACCGGAGAAGAAAGGCTTGCCTGTCTAAAGGGTCAAACTGTCAGAATTAAATGGATACTTAATTCTGAAATCTTCGAAAATTTTGGTGTTGGATGTGAGTTTGTCGAGATAAGCAAAGAGTGTTTTGAATGTATTGGCAAACTTTGCAATGGCAAATAAGTAAGGACCTGTAACGTATTGAAAACTCCCCGGCACCATGGTGTCGAGGAGTTTTTTTTTACCTATTTTTGAGAATTTCTACAGTATCCTGAGCGATTTGAAGCTCCTCGTTCGTAGGAATCACCCATATCTGCACTTTGCTTGCAGAAGTACTAATTAATTTCTCAACGGAAATTCTACCTTCATTGGCTACAAGGTCAATTTCAACACCAAGTCCTGACATGTTTTTACAGACTTCAGCTCTGACGATATCGTCATTTTCACCAATACCTGCCGTAAAGGCTATTGCATCAACTGTCCCCAGTGCGGCAAAATAAGCACCTATATATTTTTTGACCACATAGGTAAACATATCCACGGCGAGCTTAGCCCTTTTATTTCCCTTTGCGGAGCTCTCATGGATGTCGCGCATATCATTCATCCCACAGATTCCCTTCAGACCGCTTTCCTTATTCAGGATCGCATCGACTTCCTTGGCGCTCAGATTCTTCATGTCAGCGATATAGCCGGAAATCGCCGGATCAATATCTCCACATCTGGAGCCCATCATTACGCCGGCTAAAGGGGTCATTCCCATAGAGGTGTCAATACATTTACCTCCCTGGACTGCGGTAATTGAGCCACCATTTCCAAGATGAACCGTGATAACATTGATGTCTTCGGGTTTCTTGCCCATCACCTTGGCTACATTTTTGGTAACATATTTGTGTGAAGTTCCATGGTAACCGTATTTACGAATCTTCAAGTTTGTATAAAAATCATAGGGAAGAGCATACATGAATGCCTTAGGTGGCATGCTCTGATGAAACTCAGTATCAAAAACGGCAATATTGGGAATGCCTGGGAAAAGCTCTTCAGCGATCCTTATTCCGGTGAGGTTGGCAGGATTGTGCAGTGGAGCTAATACATTATTTTCTTCAATGGCCTTTTTGGTATTTTCATTGATCAACGTTGCACTGCGAAATGATTCTCCACCCTGAACCACCCGGTGGCCAATGGCGGTGATTTCATTTTTATCCTTAATTACTCCTGTTTCAGCAGCTGTAATTGTCTCGATGAGCAAATGCATGCCATCTTTGTGATCTTTGATCTGTCTTTCGAATACGGTTTTTTGCTCTTTGCCATCGACATATTTTTTGTGTGACAGAGTTCCACTCGGCTCACCAATTCTCTCGACAATTCCAGCGGCCATAAGCGTTTGGTCGGTCATGTTCAACAGTTGATATTTAATAGAGGAACTTCCTGCATTTATTACTAAAATTTTCATGAATCAATCCTGTTATTTCTTTTTGGAGGCAAAAGCCTGAATTGCTGTAATCGCTACGGTATTAACAATGTCATGAACGGTACAGCCACGACTCAGGTCGTTAACCGGCTTCTTAAGACCTTGAAGTATTGGACCTATCGCCAGAGAATCCGTTGATGCTCGTTGCACCGCTTTATAGGTGTTATTGCCGGTATTGAGATCTGGGAAAATAAAAACAGTGGCCTTGCCTGCAACTTTACTGTCTGGGAGTTTCGTTTTAGCAACAGACGGATCAATTGCAGCATCATATTGGATCGGACCTTCAAGTAAGATATCAGGCCGTTTCTTATTGGCAATTTCTGTTGCTTCTATAACCTTGTCCACTTCTGCGCCTTTACCTGAAGCACCAGTGGAATATGAGAGCATGGCAACTCGCGGAGTGATACCAAAGAGTTTCGCCGTGTCAGCAGACACCATTGCAATTTCGGCCAATTGTTCAGCAGTGGGATTAGGGTTAACGGCACAATCACCAAATACCAGTACTCTGTCTTTTAAACACATCAGAAAAACTGAGGAGACAATTGAGCAGCCTGGTATTGTTTTTATAATTTGAAACGCCGGACGAACTGTATGAGCGGTGGTGTTGATGGAACCAGAGACCATGCCGTCGGCAATTGCTTTATGGATCATCATGGTTCCCCAATAGGTTACATCGGCCATAAAGTCACAGGCCATATCCATGGTAACACCCTTGTCTTTTCTCATTTCGTAGAAATCGAGGACGTACTGCTCAAAGAGAGGGCTGCGTTCAGGGTTAATGATGTCCGCACCGTCAAGATCGAGGCCTAGCTTAAGAATTTTGTTGCCAATCTCTTCTTCTCTCCCCAGTAAAGTAATTTTACAGACATCTCTTCGGAGGAGTATATCTGCTGCCCGTAGAATACGCTCACTGGTGCCTTCTGGAAGGACAATATGCTGCTTGTTCTTTTTGGCTTCACGAATGAGTTTATACTCAAACATCTGCGGTGTTACCCGAGTTGATTTCCTGGAAATAAGTTTTTCTTTGAGTTCACTGGTCTTTACGTGTGCTTCGAATACCCCAAGCGCAGTGGCTATTTTTTGAGGGTTGTCCGGGTCAATAGTACCTTTAAGACTTTGCAGGGAATTGACGGTGGGGAAGGTGGAATCCTGAACGAGAAGAATCGGTACCGGGAGACCTGTCCAGCCTTCAATAAGACGCTTGATGCTCGGTGGCATACTATGCCCGCCGGTGAGTAATATCCCCGAAATATTCGGATAGGCAGAAGAGAGTCTCGATGCCAATGATCCCAAGATTATATCAGAACGATCACTGGCGGTTACAACCAAATTATCATCTCTGAGATAATTGAGGAAATTTTCAATGCGCATGGCGGCAATGACATAACCATCAATTCGTTTGGAAAGATCACTTTTCCCATAAAGTACCTCTGCATCGAGCCATTTTTTTACATCATTCATTGAAGGGTTGGAGAGGGTCGGCTCTTCTGGCAAAACATAGAAAAGAAGATCTTTGCGAGATATATTTTTTTTCAGGGCTGTAACAATGTTTTCTCTATCAACCTTTTTAGCCTTGTTGACAATAACACCCATGATGTCAACCCCTTTTTCATCAAGGTTGTCAATGGCCAATTGCGAGAGGCTGACGACCTCTTCAACACTGGTTTCATGGGCACCACTGACGATAAATGCCGGACTCCCAAGATTGGCGGCAATGGTGCCGTCTATATCAAAATTGAAAGACTCATGTCCTGACTTGAAGTCGGTTCCTTCGCAAAGCACGAAGTTGCATTTTTCAGCAAGCAGCTGATATTTATTGAGAATGAGCTCCATTAAATCATTCTGCTTGCCGCTGTTGATGAAATGTTTGGCTTCGTCGAGAGTCACCGCATAGGTTTCATCGTATTGAAGGCCGAGATAAAAATGCGAGAGCATCAGATTGATATCGTGATCTTTCTCTCCAGGTTTTAAAGGATTTATAATTGGCCGGAAAAATCCAACTTTACGAATATCACGGAGGAGAAGTTCCATGAGCCCTAATGCGGTTGCAGATTTACCACTTTCGGCATTTATTGATGTTATATAGAGATTTTTTGCCATTTTTTGTTCCTTGTTAAATAAACCATAATGAGCACGCTAATAATTATGCTTTAATGGAAGGGAGTTTCATTTTAATATTGATCGTAAACTGTATGAACGCTGGAGGGCGTAAACGCAGAACATATATCTTCCTAGTCTACCAAAAATAGCTACATAAATACAATTCTTCATACTAATCATCTTGTTCAAAATCTTTTATGGATTGTAGTGAAAACTCCTTATTTCAAAAGATGTGCGTGCAGAAATATAGGTAAATCTGGTAACGTGTGTTATTTTTAAAATTCTTAACCGATACCTCTGTCTTCAATTTCGAAGCTGTCAAGAGAAGTATGTAAATTGGTCGTAAAGACAACCATTGAAAATACCTGATAAAATCAAACCCGGGGATTATGTGATGAGTGATTTGAAAATAAAGTTTGCTGAACGTATGGAGCAGCTTCCGCCCTATCTTTTTGGGATGATCAACAAAATGAAAATGGAAAAACGCTGGAGTGGTGACGATGTTATCGATCTTGGTATGGGAAATCCGATAGATCCGGCACCAGGACAGGTCACAGAAAAACTCATTGATGTGGCGAATGACCCCAAAAGCCATCGATATCCTGTGGCTGGAGGAATGAAAAATCTCAAGCGTGAAATAGCTCTGTATTATGAACGGAATTATGGCGTCAAGCTCAATGGAGTGGATGATGTTATCTGCACCATAGGATCAAAAGAAGGGATTTCCCATCTGAGTCTGGCACTTCTTGGTCCAGGTGATTCTGTACTTGTTCCTGCACCTGCTTTTCCCATTCATGTTTATGCAGCGGTTATTGCCGGGGCGTCGGTTATTCGAATTTCACTCTATTCTGAAGAATCTTTTCTCCAGCAGATCCAGAATATATGCCAGTCGCTCTATCCCAGGCCAAAGCTGATCATGCTTAACTATCCCCATAATCCCACAGGTACACTGGCATCCAAGGAATTTTTCTCCGAAGTCATCAAGCTCGCAAAGAAATTCAATTTTATGGTTATCAATGATTTTGCATATGCACGAATAACCTTTGATGACTACGTTGCTCCGAGTTTGCTGGAGATCCCAGGTGCAAAGGATGTTGCTGTTGAGTTTGGGTCATTCTCAAAATCGTATAACATGGCGGGATGGCGTCTTGGTTATTGTGTTGGCAATCCTCAGATAATTGAAGGGCTTGCTAAAATTAAAGGATACTATGATTATGGTATTTTTTCCGCAATTCAGGTTGCAGGTATTGTGGCCATGCGTGATTGCGAAGATAGTATCAGGGAGCAGGTGGAGGTATATCAGGATAGAAGAGATGTTCTCTGTGACGGTTTGGAACGAATGGGGTGGGAAGTGGAGAAACCCAAAGCAGGTATGTTCCTCTGGGTAAAAATTCCTGAACCCTATGTGCGCATGGGGTCAATTCGTTTTGCAGTAGAGATGATGAATAGAGCTAATGTTGCAGTGGCTCCAGGGGCCGGTTTTGGAGAGGAGGGGGAACAGTATCTTCGCCTTGCTCTGGTGGAAAATGAAAACCGCATTCGTCAGGCTCTCAAACAGATGAAGCGAAGCCTCACTGATATTGACCGGGAAATAGAGGAAGGCACTTTCCAGCTTGAAGATGGAAACACTTCTGACTGATGAATCTATTAGTTCCCCGGATGAGCTTCATCCGGGGGGCAGGAAGGGGCTATCTTTTTTCAAGAGGTACAAAGGGTCGTTCATTCGCACCTGTATATATCTGCCGGGGTCGTGAGATGCGTTGCTTATGCTCAAGAAGTTCTCGCCAGTTTGATATCCAGCCGGGCATTCTGCCGATAGCAAACATAACTGTATACATGTTGAGCGGAATGCCGATTGCCCGTAATAATATGCCACTGTAAAAATCTACATTGGGATAGAGGTTTCTGCTGACAAAGTAATCATCTGCCAGGGTCTTCTCTTCCAACTCCAGAGCTATATCAAGCAAAGGATCTGTTTTGTTGAGTTCCTGGAGTACCTCATCAACTTTTTTCTTCAGAATAAGGGAGCGGGGATCAAAGTTCTTGTATACCCTGTGACCGAAGCCCATGAGTTTGTATGAATCGTCCGGATCCTTCGCTCTTTCGAGATAGTAATTAAGCGGCCTTCCTGATTTTTGAATATCCAGCAGCATTCTAATAACAGAGGCATTGGCGCCACCGTGAAGCGGGCCCCACAGGGCGCAGACGCCAGCAGCGACAGAGCTGAAAAGATTGGCTCTTGAACTGCCAACCACTCGCACTGTTGAGGTTGAGCAATTCTGCTCATGATCCGCATGTAAAACCAGAAAAAGATTCAAGGCTTGTTCTACGGTTTTTGAAGCAACATATTCCTGGTAGGGCATGGTGAACATCATATGCAAGAAATTTGAGCAGTAACTGAGGTTGGGGTTAGGTTGGTTAAGAGGCTTTCCTGCCGCCATTCTGTAGGCAAAAGCAGCAATTGTCCTGACTTTTGAAAGCAGCAATGATACTGTTTTGTCGAATCCTGGGCCTTCTGAATGAACATCAAGAACCTCTGGATGGAAGCATGATACAAGGTTCAACATTGCTGAAAGTATTGCCATTGGAGGAGCAGTCTTTGGGAATCCGGAGAAGTGATGTTCCAGGTTGGTATGCAGCCAGGCTTGTTCCTGAAGAGAACGGGAAAATTTTTCCAGTTGTTCTTTATTTGGCAACTCTCCATAAAGTATAAGATACGAGACTTCAACAAACGAGGCATGTACTGCCAGTTCTTCTATGGGATATCCCCGGTAGCGCAAAATACCCTTTGCCCCATCAACAAAGGTAATGGAAGAAAATGTAGAGCCTGTATTACCAAAGCCAGGGTCCATGGTGATGTACCCTGTCTGGCTGCGAAGAGAAGAAATATCAATAGATTTCTCATTTTCGCTGCCAACAGCAACATCGAGGTCATAGGTTTGGCCTTCAATATTAAGGATTGCCTTTTCTGTCATAGATCCACCTGTGGTGTTGAGGTTTATGCGTAGCTATTCATAAGATAAGAGCTGCATTATGAAGGATTAATTCCGGGGTATTATGCTAATAATAATTATTCGCATAAACTTTATCAAGATTTGAATACTATTTCGCTTAAAGTTACCATCCTTTCCGAATAGGCTTATGCCTATTTTCCAATTTTAACCGTGTCTGAGTGTCAATTTTTCAAGCATAGTGACAAATCCGGAGCCAAGAGAATTGATAGAATTAATATTAAGATAATCTTCAGCGGTTTCATCAAAAAAGAGATGGAGGTCTGATTCCATCTTCTCTTCAGGGTACCAGTAACAAATGAGCATCGGGACTTTCGGCAGTGGGTTGAGCACAACCGAGACATCGGATGAATAATAATTTTCAACCTGCTGACCTTTAAATAGACGTATCAGGTCTTCAAAAAGATCTGGAGATGTGTCAGCAATTTTTTTTAACGGTTTCTCGCAGCGCTGTCCGAAAAGACGGAACCAGTCTTTGCCGCTGGGTAGTTCGCGAAGGGGTACCCAGCGGCCACTAACCTCTCGGCCTCCACCATGAAGGATATAATCGTAAACTGGAAGCGAAACCCATGGGATGATATGAATATCCGTGAAGACTTCACCATCACTGGCAACGGAATACGGTTTGCCAAGTACTTTGAGGGTGAGCCGGCCATCTTTATAGATGCCTCCTATCTTCTCAGCAGTTTTGCTAAGGTCTGTCTCTGCTATCTGTTTTTTTAGTTCGGAAACAGCCTTGTCTATATTTTCGGATATTGCCGAGGTGGTTTCGGGTTTTTCACCATAAATCTCTAGAATATCAGAGCCTATGTGTGGGCAATCACATAACTTTTTGTTGCCAGTAAATACAGCACCGGCAAAAGCCATGCAGGTTGGCAGGCGACATTCCCGGCAGTTGTTTTTTTTTGTGAATGAGTAAATCTGCAATGCGTTTTTAAACGATTCCATAACGTTAAAATGGTATATCAGAGACTGGATAGTAAAGGTGTTGAAAAGTAAAATACACATTTATGCATTGAGCCTATCATAACATATCTGTGTTGAAGATAAAGTGTATTACACAGCTATTTATATATTTAGAAATCGTCTTTAATCGTTTGAAATGTATTATTCATTGAGCAATCGTATTGCTTTTGACCGATGCAATTGTTAATCGGGCTGTTGAGAAATACAATATAGTGTTGCTATTGACAGGTATGCATTGACAACCAATAATTAGGGATAATAACTTCTTATATTTTTTAGTTAAAAAATGTGGGATGCCTTGAGAAAGGTGGTCGATATATAATTGCGTTTATACCGAGGAAATACACGATGAGATATAGAATCGAAAAAGATACCATGGGTGAGGTCAAGGTGATGATTGACAAGCTTTGGGGAGCTCAAACCCAGCGATCATTACAGAATTTTCCCATAGGGCCAAAGGCATCCATGCCTATGGAAATCATACGGGCCTTTGGCTATTTGAAAAAAGCAGCAGCGGCTACAAACAAAGATCTTGGTATTCTTTCAGATGAGAAAAAAGAGTATATATCCAGAGTCTGTAATGAGATAATCGCCGGTGAACTAGATGAACATTTCCCTTTGGTCATCTGGCAGACGGGATCGGGAACACACACCAACATGAATGTGAATGAGGTAATCGCCAACAGAATCCATCTTCTTCAAGGTAAACAATTGGGAGATGGAGATCGATTAGTTCACCCGAATGATGATGTTAACAAATCTCAGTCATCCAACGATACTTTCCCCACAGCGATGCATATCGCCGCCTGCATTGTTCTGCAAAACAAAACTCTTCCAGCGTTAGAAGTTCTTTGTCAGGCTTTAGCAAACAAAGTTAAACAATTTGAAGGGATTGCCAAAATTGGCAGAACGCATTGGATGGATGCCACACCCCTCACTCTGGGCCAGGAGTTTTCAGGGTATCATTCATTGGTCAAAAAAGGAATTGCCGCTGTATCAGCTTCCTTGAATGGACTGCAGGAATTGGCTTTAGGGGGAACAGCAGTGGGAACCGGACTGAACTGTCCGTCAGGCTATGATGAAATAGTTGCGCAATACATCTCAAAATATACCAAAATAACTTTTAGGACAGCTGCCAATAAATTTGAAGCACTGTCAGCACATGATGGCATAGTTGCTTCCCACGGCGCGCTTAAGCAGTTAGCACTAAGCCTTAATAAAATAGCTTGTGATATTAGACAGTTGTCCTCAGGTCCTCGCTGCGGTTTAGGAGAGTTGAACATTCCAGCCAACGAACCAGGATCGTCTATTATGCCAGGGAAGGTTAATCCCAGTCAAATTGAAGCATTGACCATGGTGTGCGGTCAGATATTGGGAAATGATGTAGCCATAGGGTTTGGTGCAGCCAGCGGACATTTCGAATTGAACGTATACAAGCCTCTCATCATCTCTAATTTTCTTGAGTCCGCTAATTTGTTGGGTGATGCTGTACAAGCATTTCACGATAATTGCGTTGTTGGTATTCACCCACAGGAGCAACAGATCCGTAACAATCTCAAAAATTCACTGATGCTTGTCACTGCTTTGACACCTCATATTGGCTATGAAAAAGCTGCTCAAATTGCTAAGGCGGCTCATCAAAATGGTACGACCTTGCTTGAAGAGTCCATCAAGGTTCTGGATGTTCCCGAAGCACAGTTAAACGAATGGCTGAATCCTCTGAAAATGATTGGTAAAAAGTAGATGCCAACACTGCACAGGAGTGTCTGGCCACAATATTTCATGAAAAATCATATTGTTGTGAAGAAACGTGGCATTTTTCTTCTTGAATATAAAAGAATTGTTTGGTAATCCGTGTGCAGGACCAAGGCATAGAGTGGGTGGATCGCTGCAGCGATCCATAACGATAGCATTGCAGATTGTTTGATATCCCCTGTCTGCTATCTCCAAAAGTTTTAGAGAGAAAAGGAGTTAATTATGCAAAAGTACGTATGTGATATTTGTGACTATGTGTATGATCCAGCTGAAGGTGATCCTGACAACGGTGTTGCGGCAGGAACAGCATTTGAGGATTTACCGGAAGATTGGGTTTGTCCTCTTTGCGGAGCTTCTAAAGATGATTTCTCACCCATGGACTAAATTTATATAGCCCGGTTGAGTCATAACATTCAACCGGGTTTGCCCATCTTTTTCAATCATACCTGCTGTAAATAAATATTTATCCCAACGAGTCTTCGTTCTTCGTAAAAATGTGATTGCCTCTGTATCACACCAAGCGTTAGGTCTTCATTGCCTGAGTCCTTTATATATATCGATATAGGAAAATAAAGAATAGTACAGCAGGAGTATTCTTTATTTATACGATGGTTTAGGTCTGTTTTGCGGAGAACAGGCTTACAATTTAGCTTCGAGCGCTTGAATTTTCAGCTTAACTTTGATAGGATTTTTTTGAGGAAAACTCGCTTGGATCTACAATTGCCGGGAGGTTGAAGTGGTAACTGAGTTGCTCAAGGATAAAGGATGTGGGGTAGGCATATCCTTTGAATTTTTAGGACGAGTACCAAGCCTCTCTCAAAATATCAGCAAGTCAGGGATGGTTTGTCGGACATCTCGAAAAATTGAAGAGATGACAATCCTTGATATCAGATTCGTGCTTCCAGAAACTCCTCAATATGTAGCTCCTGATACGTGGGTGGAATGCAGCGGAGTGGTTGTTAACTGCGAGAAAAAAGGTGCTGAGACCGCAACACTTCCCTATGAGGTTGCAATATTCTTTGATCGTATCTCCGAGAAGGATCGGGAGCTTCTTGCCAACTATATTTCTAATCCCGGAAAACATAAGAATTCACCGATATAAGCAACTTGAAATAGAATACTTCCCTCTAAGAAAATCGGCAAAATCTTGTAGAGTCTCACCTTGGAAAACTGAGGAAGGCACCAAATAAGCTGATACGATTATCTAGCATCCAGTCTGGGGAGTATGTTCCTCTTCTCCCAACAAATCACGACAGATATTGGCTGCAGCGAGAGTGAGAGCAATAACGGAAGGGCCAATAATCAAACCCCAAAAACCAAATGTTGCGATTCCTGCCAAAATTGATAAAAGAATCAATATTTCGTTCATCGTATACTCGAAACCAAACATTTTTTTGAGATTTGATATGAAAAACAATCGCAGGAAATTGTCAATAATGAATCCCATAACCGTCCAGGCAAAGATCACGATAATAACTGCACTTATATATTTTCCGGCAAAAATTTCGAGGATAACGACCGGTATGTAAACAAGAGCTGCTCCGACGAGTGGAATAATAGAACAGAAGCCAGCAAGAACACCGAGATAAAGACTGTCATAACCACCTATAAAGACCATCAGGATTCCAAAGGCAATACCCTGGGCCACCATATTAAAGAGACTACCGTAAAAAACTACAGCAACCGTCCCTGTACATTCTTTATACAGGTACTTTTCATGTTTTAAGGAAGTTGGCAGCAGAGTGGCGAGAAAATGGAGAATACTTGCTCCATAAAGGTTGAAGAGGAAATAGAATATCAGAATCCAACCGACCTGGACAACAAGTCCTCCAGCGCCAGAGACCATATTTTCGCCTGCCTTGATTACAGCTTCTATCGAGGAACCATTGATAAGAGATGTCCCTTCGCTTTTTAGATGTTGAAATATTTGGTCGAGAACGGGGATGTTCTCCGTCATAGTTATAAGTTTAGCCCATATGTGTAAGGCAGTATCTTTGATCTCGCTGATGTTTAGTCCCGAGACCTGATCATAGGTAATTGTCAAGAAGTAGAGTAATGGTGTGAAAATTATACAGAGAAAAAACAGGGTAAAAAGAGAGGTGGCCACAACTCGATCTGATTTTTTCAGCCATTCCGGTGCCCGAGAGCTGTTTTTGATCATTGAGGTTAGGGCAACATATGCATGACTTGTTGATAGCGCGAGCACTGCCGCAACCAAAATATATTTCAAGAAAGGGGCGAAGATATAGAGTGAAGCGGTAATTAACCCAATGGTGAGAAAGGTGAGAAAACGATGGTTGTCATTTACGTTGTTGTTCGACATAAAGCCTCATTTTTCGTAGTTACGCTTTACTAACGCCATTTCTTAAAGGTGTTGCTAACGCACACCCTCGATTTTATTTGGAATAGGGCAATTATTTGTTTCTGCAGCCTGTCGACTGCCAGGCTGCAAAAAAGATGAATAGAAATTAACCGTATATACCTGAGCCACTTGCAAAACTGCCTTTTCGGAGTCTGTACTTACCTGATTTTGAATAAGAAACTCAACTTTCGGGGTTATGTGATCAACAAAACCCTGTTCTTCGATATTCCCAAACATTTCAAAGCGGTTGCCATTATTTCATCGAAAAACTCTGAAACTGTTTTCTCACAATAGCTTCCAGCTTGTCTCACTTTCTGTA
>JBNKDO010000012.1:0-108719 GCA_050288305.1 Desulfocapsaceae bacterium
ATATGATGAAAAATTGCCGACTTTCTTGAAACGCTTGATATCCCCGGTCTCAAGCATGATGGTGAGTGCCAGGATCAAGCCGACTCCAGGAATTGTCTGCAAACCTTGAAACTCAGGTCGGAGTCGAACCTTATTTTTGATGATTTTTTCTATGTCGTGAATCTGTCCCGTGAGGTAATCAATACATCCTTTGCTGACTTCACCGCTTAATGCAAGGTCGGTATTCGTAGACAGCAATGGGGCAATATTATTTTCTTTAACCGCCTTGATATCTTTTGTCGGTATCCTGAAGCCACAGTTACGGTGAATAATCCCATGCAGACTGTTAATCAGTGAGGTACGAAGTTGTACCAGATGCCCCCTTTTTCTTAGAAGATCGCGCAGTGGTCTGTTCTCCTTTGGATAAATATACCCTTCGGGAAGAATTCCAAGGCGGAGTAAATGGGCCAGCCAGAAGGCATCATGGTTATCATCAGCATACTTCAGACCTCTATATTTCTGGATAGCTGAGGGGTTTGCCAGATGCACACGATACCCTTCATCCATAAGCAGATCTACGAGCCAATACCAATTAAATGTAGATTCTACAACGACTCCAGTGATATAATCCTTATAAGGTGCCAGCGCCGAGAGAACAGCTTCTCCTTTGTTTGGCAGCCTCTGTTTGTAGATCCGTTTGTCATCTTCGTCGATGATTGCGATACAATTATTGTTTGAGTGTAAATCAATCCCGGTGTACAGCTTCATTTGGCACCTCCGTCAAGTTGAATTGGTCTTCTCTTGACGATACCACAAATGTTGGTATTGGGCTTAGCCCGGAGGTGCCTTTTAGATGATTATCAGAGGTGACCCTAATTACTTGATTACTACTCCGTTGTTATCTCTGAAGGGAAAGAGTTAGAGATCAAGGAATCTCAAGTAGATAAATTGTAGAAAATAGTATTTCACATATTTCAAAAAAGCCATTCATACAATTTTTGGGTTTAACCGAAGAAATAATCTCGGTTATTTTGTTTCAATCCAATTTTCTAAACGCAAGCCCTCAACCCTTTCAAATTCGCGCATGTTGTTTGAAACCAGGATCAACGATCTGCTCCGCGCATGACCGGCAATATGCAGATCATTCACTCCGATAGGCGTACCCTTCTTTTCCAGATCAGCTCTAATCTGTCCATAATGGGCAGCGGCATTATCGTCATAGGTCAAGACTTCCAAACGAGAAACAAAGTCTTCAACTTTGCGAAGGTTGTGAGAAACCATCGAGCTTTTTTCAACACCATGTAGAAGTTCGGCTAGCGTGATCGAGCTGATGCACATTTGTTCTGCATAGTCGTTGAATGTATCTAAAACCTCAATAGGACGCCTTTTAATGACGTAAATAACAATGTTGGTGTCCAGCATGTATTTCAACATCAAAATGCTTCCCTCTCAGACTGGTCTTGTGAAGCTCGTTCCTTCATGAAATCATCCGTTACGCCATCGTCAGAGAGAAAGAAGCTGTCCCAGGTATTTGCTACAGGGGAAAGCACTCTGTCTTTGCCTACAGTTCGTACAACAACCTTTTTCACGTCATCGGGAAACCTGCTATCAACCGGCAACCTTACCGCTTGAGTTCTGTTGTTTATAAAGACTGTTCCAACGTCCATAATCGTATCTCCTTGCGTTTTGTATGCTATATACTGTTAGTATATAGCAAGATTGTGTATTTAGCAAGCGTATATAGCAGCACTTGAAAATATTTTTCCTTTGTCATGTTCTGATTCATTTATTGATAACCGGCTTAGTTCCTTCTTTTGTTGCCAATTCACCCGATTCTTGCCTTACAGGTTTACCTCCTTCTTCTCTCCAGAGGCCTTCATCCTTCCATACGTTTCCGTCTAACCATACATATCCAGATGGAAGTGCCGAGTTTTTTAATTCTGTCAAAGCTTTCTCTGAAAACCCTTTAACAGATGTCAGTGGCAAAATAAAAGTGTACCAAAAATGGCAATGAAAAGTGTACCACCTCATCAGGTAAGCTATCATCTCGTTAGAGGAGGTGGCTACCATGATCACAATGGAGGTTTTTATGGACATCATTTCATTGCATCGCCAAGGCATGAGCTTACGCACTATTGCTAAAAAGCTTGGAGTTCATCGCAATACCGTCAAAAAATACGTAGAGGGAGGACCGATGCCGCTCTACCGTAAAGGTATGGAGCGAAAATCCATCCTTGATCCATATCGTCAACTGATAGATGACTTTCTGGCGGAAGATGATTATCAAGCGACCTGGATTCACGAACGATTGCAGAAACTTGGTTTCACAGGATCCTATAAGACCATCCAGAACTACGTTCATTCTGTAAAAGAACGCCGGATGAGACTTGCGTATGCGCGTTTCGAATATATCTTTCCGCCTTTTAGCCACTACCTACACACCAAAGGGCCTTTTAATGGGTGACGCACTATAAGAAAACTTTTTTTTTAATCATTAACCTGTTAGATTTTAAAGATAGTTTGTTCTCGCCCCCATAAACAGGTGAACTATCGGAGATTGTAATGCTATCAAACAAACTTTTCCAAAGTTTTAGAATTCTTGTGTTTTCTGTCTTCGCACTATTGATGAACGGGTGCAGCAAGTTAATTGTGCTCAATTCTAAAGGTCCTATTGGGCGGGAAGAAACGACCTTGATTTATATGTCCATTGGGGCCATGCTGATAGTAATTGTTCCAGTATTTGTCATGACCTATCTGTTTGTAAAGCGGTATCGGACCTCAGAGAACAACCCCGACTACCAGCCAGACTGGGTACACTCTACAAAGGTTGAACTGGTCATTTGGCTGGTCCCACTGATGATTGTCTCCTTTCTCTCTTATCTGGTCTGGGTTAAAACATATGAGCTGGATCCGTACAAGCCCCTTGCCTCTGATAACAAACATCTGAATATCCAGGTCATTTCGCTGGATTGGAACTGGCTGTTCATCTATCCCGATTATAACATTGCCTTGGTCAATGAGCTGGTGATCCCGGAAAAGGTTCCCCTAAGCTTTCAGCTGACATCGGCTACGGTCATGACCTCGTTTTTTATTCCTCAGCTGGGCAGCCAGATGTATGCAATGGCCGGGATGCAAACCAAGCTTCACCTGATGGCCGACGAAACGGGAACCTATGAAGGTCACAATATCGAATTCAGCGGTGAAGGGTATGACACCATGCATTTCAAGGTGGTCGCCAAAACCATGCAGGGCTTTGATGAATGGGTCAACCAGGCTAAGGGAAATAATACTCAATTGGATTTGGCAATGTATTCAAAGGTGAGTCAGCCCAGCACCAATTATCCGGTCACCATTTTCTCCCCGGTGGAACCAGGACTTTTCAACCATGTTATGCAATCCTTCATGGGTTGGATGGGAGATCAGCAGAACATGAAACACATGGGCATGGATGAAATGAACACCATGAAAAAGGGGAATTAACTATGTTCGGAAGACTAACAGCGGATGCCTTTTACCACGATGCCCTGCAAATGGGTGCTGTTTACAGCACTTTGCTCGGGGGTGTAGCTCTTTTTTTCCTACTCACATACCTCAAGAAATGGACCTGGCTGTGGAAAGAGTGGCTGACCAGTGTCGATCATAAAAAGATCGGCGTGATGTATACCATCATGGGTGTGGTCATGCTGCTTCGGGGCTTCGCCGACGGCATGTTCATGCGTTCGCAGCAGGCGATAGCCTTTGGCCAGAACCACGGCTTTCTTTCGCCCGATCACTTTGCCCAGTTCTTCAGCGCTCATGGAACGATGATGTTGCTTTTTGTTCTGATGCCGATCTTCGTTGGGCTGATGAACATTGTCGTTCCATTGCAGATTGGTGCTCGGGACGTGGCCTTTCCGTTGATTAATTCTATCAGTTTATGGCTGACTTTTACCGCCATCAGCCTGATCATGATTTCCCTGGGGATCGGTGATTTCTCCATCAGCGGCTGGACAGGGCTGGCCCCGCTTTTTGAAAAGACCTATACGCCAAATTCCGGGGTTGATTACTGGATGTGGTCGGTTCAATTGGGAGGGATTGGCACAACCCTCACTGGGATTAATTTCATTGCCACTATCCTCAAAATGCGAGCTCCTGGTATGACCCTGATGAGGATGCCGCTTTTCACCTGGACAGCCCTGACCACCAACGTTCTCATTGTCCTGGCTTTTCCTGTCCTGACCGGGGGACTCTTCTTACTGACCATGGACCGCTATCTGGGAATGCACTTTTTCACCAACGACCTTGGCGGCAATATGATGCTGTGGACCAACGTCTTCTGGATGTGGGGTCATCCTGAAGTGTATATTCTGGTTTTACCGGCTTTCGGGGTTTTCTCCGAGGTGGTTGCCACCTTTTCCCGTAAAGGCCTTTTTGGCTACAAGTCGCTGGTGTACGCCACGGCGGCTATTATGTTCCTCTCTTTTGTTGTCTGGCTGCACCATTTCTTCACCATGGGGAATGCGCCCAGCGTGAATATCTTCTTTGGTATTACCACTATGATGATTGCCATTCCCACCGGCGTCAAGGTTTTTGACTGGCTGTTTACCATATACAAAGGGCGCATTACCATGAGCGTTCCCATGTACTGGACCATCGGCTTTTTCGTGCTCTTTGTGGTGGGAGGCATGACCGGGGTACTGATGGCCATTCCCCCGGCGGATTTTGTTGTGCACAACAGTCTTTTCCTGGTAGCCCATTTCCACAATGTGCTGATTCCCGGAGCCATCTTTGGTTATTTTGCCGGCATTAACTACTGGTTCCCCAAGGCCTTCGGTTTCAAACTTGATGAAAAATGGGGCAAACTTTCCTTCTGGGGATGGGCGGTCGGTTTTGTCCTCGCCTTTGGTCCCTTGTATGTTCTGGGATTCATGGGAATGCCCAGGCGCATCTCCCACTACACCAACCCTCACTGGCAGCCCTGGCTTATAGTGGCATGGATCGGTATGGCCCTTATTGGGTTTGGCGTCTTGGCTATGTTGGTTCAATTTTTTGTTAGTATTGTTAATCGTAATAAACTCAGGGACGAAACCGGAGATCCGTGGGACGGACGAACATTGGAGTGGATGACGTCTTCTCCCCCGCCCGAGTACAATTTTGCTGTTGTCCCTGAAGTGACGGGCCTGGATGCCTTCTGGAAGATGAAAGAGGACAAAACGGCATACCGTAGGGATGCCAAGTATGAGGATATTGAGATGCCGAAAAACAGGCCCCATGGTTTTATCATTGGAATCCTGGCCACGACATTTGGCTTTGCCATGATCTGGTATATATGGTGGCTGGCCATTGTGACTCTCATTGGCATTATTCTGTTGGTCATTAATATTGGTTTTAGCGAAGACGAAAGTGTCGAATTTGTTATTTCCGCACAAGAAGTTCAGGAAACGGAAGAAGAACATCTTGAAAAATTGATAAAGGGTACCGCATGAAACCGCAAGCAGCACTAGCACATAGTTCCGAACACCTGAAAAAGGTTGAAATAAAGGCCTTGGGGTTCTGGATTTATCTGATGAGTGACCTGGTTATCTTCTCCATTCTCTTTACCACTTTTGTGGTGCTGGGACACAACTATGCCGGCGGCGCTGGCCCCAAAGAGCTGTTCAGCCTCCCCTATCTATTTATCGAAACGATGTTTCTGCTCATCAGTTCGGTGACCTACGGCCTGGCAATGGTGGCGATGCAGGACAGCAAGAGCAAAGCAGTTTTAATTGCTCTGGGAATTACCTTTTTATTGGGAGCTGGTTTTGTAATCATGGAAGTCAGCGAGTTCCATGAAATGATCATGTCTGGACACACTCCCCAGCAAAGTGGGTTTCTCTCGGCGTTTTTCACCCTTGTCGGAACACACGGTGCCCATGTCTGTTTTGGCCTGCTGTGGATGCTGATAATGATGTACCAGGTCAAGGCCAAGGGGTTGACCTTGAGGGTTCGCTCCCGGTTAATGCAGCTCAGTCTCTTCTGGCATTTCCTTGATATTGTCTGGGTCGGGGTGTTTACCGTTGTTTATCTTGCCGGTGTTGTGTAAAGCGAGGATAAAATGGATCAAAATAAAATGAATGAAGCTTTGGGTCTTGGCCATCTCAGTGCTAAAAAATACCTGGTGGGATTTGCTCTGGCTGTACTGTTAACCATTGTTTCCTTTGGACTGGCATTAATTCATGGGATTTCAAGATCTACTGTATTGGCAGGTCTATTTGTCGCAGCAATCTTACAAATGTTGGTGCATCTTCACTTTTTTTTACATTTAGATCGCTCTTCAAGGCAGCGCTGGAATCTCATCACCTTTGCTTTCTCACTCTTGTTAATTTTCATCTTTGTCGGCGGATCCATCTGGGTAATGGTCACTCTGAATGCAAGGATGATGTGATCGTCTGATTATGTAAAGCTTTCAATATGAATATCTTTTTCTTCGATACCGCGGTCGATTAAAAGAGTTACGATGTCCGCGAGAAACCCTTTGGGGCCGCATATATAAAATTCGGCATCAAGTCCTGGGATACATGACTCAAGAACAGAGGCATCGATACGTCCGCGCAATTGGTAGTTTTTGCCTTCAACATCTTGCGCGCCGGGGTTACTGAAGAGACGCAGCAGGTGCACATTATCGTGCGCTCTGGCCAGGTGCCCGACCTCTCTAGCCAGAGGAGCATGATTTCCATCGCGCGCACCATGGATAAAGTAGACCTGCCGATCCTGTTTCACCAGTGTATGCAACATGCTGACCATTGGTGTAAGCCCGATCCCGGCACTGATCAGGGCAACAGGGCGGTTTGTATCACTTAAAACAAACTCGCCCTCGGGGTCCTGCGTATGAACTATGTCTCCAGGAGAAACATGGTCATGCAGCAGACGGGATGCAAGTCCTTGTTTCTCCCGCTTTACACTGATGCGATACTGGCCCTCTCCCGGGCCGTTCGACAGGGAGTAGGTGCGCTCCACCGATTCGTTCCCATTAAGATATAGCTCAATGGGCAAATACTGACCTGCTTTGAACGGAGGCAACTCACCACCATCACGAGAAACGAACACAAAAGAGGTGACATCCTCACTTTCAGTAATCTTATTGAGCAAACGCAGCTCACGGACAGCGCCTTCGGGTGCACCCCAGCGCAGGGGGAGAGCATTGTCGAGCTGCACGATGCGATCAATATCAATATGCACCAGCCTCTTAGCGCCTCTATGATTGCTGATCTCTTTTGAATCCCAATCGATTGTTGCATTACCGGTGATCTGCAATAAACCCCCATGCTCGAAATCCACGAAGAGCAAGCCCACTCTGGAATCCATGAGCAGGTTGCCGATGGTATTGAAGAGATTGTTCCCCGCATAATCGGGCATGACCAGATGGTTGTCGCCCGAAACTTTGACAAAACCAGCCTGACCGCCACGGTGTGAAACATCCATGCCAAGGCTGCTATTTTCCTGGTCCGGCCTATGATAGCCACTGGCAATAAACAGGGTGTCTGCTTTGGCAATCCAGGATCGCATATGATCGTTCAGGCGGGTGTGCTGTGTCGCTCGGGCCTTTTGCGTGTTGTTTTTTATTTGGTGCCAGACACGCTTGGATATATATTGAGGACAGTTGCCAAAAGATTGATCAACGGTAATGGAGAAGCCCTGTTTATCTATTTTCGACAATCTTCCGTTGACCCGGTTGCGGCGGCGTGTTTCGAGTTCGATGCCAAGTAGGCCGATCTCTGCACCGATGACGAAACTGTTTTCCAACGCATCCCCTTTCACAGTCTTAGCCATCACCTGCAACCGGCGAGGGTTCGGCGATTGAACAAAACCGGGAGAGCCGACCAGAAATGTCGCCCAGGACTGGCCGGCAGCATCACGGGCAGCAGCCACCATAAAGGGAAGTTGCAGATAGAACAACTGATGCTGTTCCGGGATGAAGGGACAAATCATTTGTGGCGCCCATTTTTTCACCTCTTCCTGTACGCCCAACCGTTGTTGTACCGCCTCTTCCCCTTCGTGAAACGGGGTTCGTGTCGTTGTGCTATCCATCTGCTTCACCCGGCGATCAATTCAAGGCGGATGTTTCCTGGTATAGCGCACATCATATGACGCAATCCACTTTCACCGAGTGCTTCCGGTTGAAATTCGATCTCCACATCCTGCCGTTCTGCAAGTTCCGTGTAGAGCTTTTCCAAGTCGCGGGTCGACGCCACCTGGAGAGCAAGATGGTGCAAACCGATATTGCTACGACGATTAAAGCCCGTTGCAGTTGCAGGATCTTCGGCACGCCATAGCGTTATCATCACCGTGCCGTCGCTGACAAAGACAGCAGGATATTCGGGCTTTTCGCCCACCTGAGTAAATCCCAGCGCATCAACAAAGAATGCACGCGCAATGTTAATATCAGGAACCGTGAGACCGACATGATGTACGCCCTGTGTTTTCGCTTTCATGGTATTCCTCCAATTTGATTTTTTCGAATTGGTATTTTGGTTGTTCTAACCCTATTAAATATATATTATAGGTTAGTGTTGCTATAACGTATTACCTCGATTATACTCTGTCAATAGAAGTGTAGTATTTTTTTAACCTGTTTAATGAATAATTAAAGGTTAGCATGGACAGCTCCGTGGAATACATCTTTATTGGCAACAACCTGGCGGTCGATCTGGTCAATACCCAGATAATGGTACGAGGGCAAAGCGTTGATTTGCTGCAAACAACTGATAATGTTGTTGAATGGGCGGAAGGTGCTGGTTTGACGATAAAAATGACGCCAAATACAGACATCCTGCCACAGGTGATAGAACTACGCGAAAATCTAAAATCTATTTTTGAGGCAAAGTTGACTAAACGCCGGATCCCTCCGGAGGCTCTGCCAATTATCAATCGCTATCTGACTTGCTACCCACCTCCACTGCAAATTCGCTCCGTTGCGGGTAAGCTGCAGTTAGGCCCTGCAAATGAAGGTCTCTCAACCGACGAATTTCTCGGAAAGATAGCTTACGAGGCAGCAAAGCTTCTGGTATCAAATATGATAAATAGATTAAAAAAGTGCTTGAACGAAAAGTGCGTTTTGATGTTCCTGGACACATCACGGGCAAATCGACGGTGTTGGTGCAGCATGAAAACGTGCGGCAATCGAGCCAAGGTAGCGAGCCACTATTCGAGGGTAGCAAAAAAATAAAATACAGCATCTCAGGTTTTATCCGGGAGAGTAGGAAAAAGTAATGGCGGATATCAACAAACATGCAAACAACGTTATTACCATTGCACATAGTACCCACGAAGACGAAGAATCCATCGAAATTGCCACCCGGTTTGATCCGGCTCTGCCGGCGGTTACCCTGACGATATCTCCTTGCCCACCCCTTTTCACCTGAGATTAATGGTTCACTGAACAATAAAGCAGATCCTGCCGAATGATCACAGTCTGCTAAAAAAAGTTGCTGAAAGCTGTGAGTCATGATAACAATGCGTAACCGGTTACGTATTATTGGCGGAGAACGATAATGAAACAGTTCGGAATTCTCGCTTTAGGCAGTCGTTTAAAGCGGTTAAGTGATTATTTATTTGCAGAAGTGCAGCAGATTTACGTCAGAAGAAACATTCCCATTTCATCGACGTATTTTCCCATACTCCGCTTGCTTCAGCACAACGGCGGACTTTCGGTCATGGAGGTTGCGGAACAGCTTGGTGTCAGTCATCCCGCGGTCAGCAAGCAGGTTGCCAAGATGATAAAAGACGGACTGCTGATCAAAGAGGGGGATAACAGTGATCAGCGCCGCTCACTGCTGCGATTGTCATCAAAAGGTACCGAGGCGATGAAACAAGTGGAGCCGGTTCTTGCGGAAATCAAACGGACCCTTGAAGGGGTAACGGAATTTGCCGGCGAAGCTTCCTTTCTGCCGATTTTAACCGCAGTCGAGGAACGCATTCTCAAAGGAGGTTTTTCAGATGCCGTTCTGCAGAACCTGACAAAAGCCGCCTATGCAGTGGTGCCCTATAGAGACGATTATCGTGATGCTTTCAAGGCGTTGAACCTGGCCTGGCTGGAGAAATATTTCCCTGCCCAAATTACCGAATATGACTACCAGGTTCTCAACGAACCGGAAAAACAGGTTCTGGACAGAGGCGGCAATATCTGGTTTGCTGTCTGCAAAGAACATGGGTTGGCTCATCCTGTCGGTACCATTGCCCTCAAACCGGTCAATGCAACGGAGTACGCGATCATAAAGCTTGCTGTCGACCCCGGATATCAGCGGCAGGGGATTGCCACGCTGCTGCTAAACAGGGCGATAGCATGTGCCGGAAAAAACGGAGCTGATGTGGTCAGCCTCGAGACTGCATCGTTGCTTGCCTCAGCCCTTCGGCTGTACCACCGTCTGGGTTTTGTCGAGCAGAGATCATCCCGGCTCCCGTCTGTTGATCGTGCGGATATGTACATGGTTTTACAGCTTACCCCTCAAACAATCGTTTCTTTTGGAGACCTGCAATGTTAAAAGAGATGCGCCGCGGTGCAGTGGCGATGATTCCTCTGATTGTCGGGGGCATACCCTTTGGCCTGCTCTTTGGTTCATTGGCATCGAGTTACGGCTTGAGCCCGTGGTTCGCTGTCGCCATGTCCTCCATTGTCTTTGCTGGTTCGGCGCAATTTGTCGCAATCGGCCTAATTGTTATGCATGCGCCACTGTGGGTTATTGTTTCAACCACCTTTGTGGTCAATCTGCGCCATCTCCTCTACGCCGCTGATCTGGTGAAATATGTGAAACATTTGCCCATGCGAGTGCGGCTGCTCATGAGCTTCGGATTGATTGACGAAACCTATGCGACAGTTCGTCCCATGTATGCCGAGGGTTCGGTTGATGGAAGATCAGGGCATCGCGTCTATTTTGGCGCATTTCTGGCTTTCTACCTGATGTGGAATGCCACCACAGCTATCGGAGTCGCCGCTGGCGAACTGATACCAGGGATGAGCGACTGGGGGCTTGAATTTGCCATGGTGGCCACCTTCATCAGCATCATTACCCCATATCTGAAACGCTCTCCCTTTTGGCTGGCATCGATCTCGGCTGGCGTCTCTTCTATACTGCTTTTGGATCTGCCGAATAATCTCGGTCTATTGATAGCAGCTCTTGTTGGCGTAAGTACAGGTTTTTTCAGTGAACACTGTCTCTCCATAGTCTATAATCGTCGGGAGATCTGCCAATGACACCTCTCAAATATTCCAGCATCATCCTGGGAATGTTCATCGTCACCTTTGGCATTCGTTTCGTACTTTTTGCCCGGGCCCACAAGGTGAAGATACCGCCATGGCTTGAGCGGGCACTTAAATATGTTCCGGTGGCGGTTTTAAGTGCCATCATCATGCCGATGATCATCATGCCCGACAAGAGATTGTCATTATCTGTCGCCAATCCCTGGCTGGTCGGGGCGCTTGTAGCCTTCCTGGTTGGCATTTGGCGTCAGCATCAATTGCTAACAATAGTGGTCGGCGTGGTCGCATTTTTCCTGGTGAAGTATTGTATTTGAGTCATCATCCAATTTTTTTCGACCTACTCTTTCCCTTCTTGCCAAAGTGCCACAACAGTGAGTGTGTGAGATTTTGAAATGTAAATCTAGCATCATTGCCGGATATACCTGATTCTGCCGAGTGGGTTGAATGTCTTCCTTCCCATCACACTGAATTCAAAAGCTGTCACATTGTCCGCCTGACATAAAAAAGATTACAATGGAACGAAAATTGCTAGGTTTTTGGGATAAGCAGGCAGGTTACTTTCAGAAATTCGCACATTTTTCCAGCTCTCACCGGCAAGGTCACAGGAAGGTAAATGGTATTTCGACACACGATCTTTTTTGTCAATGATTCGAAGGAATATGCTGATTCGGAAACCGTCCGAATATTGCGAAAAAATAATTACGAGGTCATAGAATCAGGCCCTGATATCTCTTCAATACCTCTGGTTGGCAGGAAGGCAGCAGGGCTGATAATTTTTGCTGTTTCCAGAGGGGGGACAGAGTCAGCAGGGAAAATAAAGCACTTACAAAGGCTCTGCCCGGGGAAACCGCTCCTGATCATCTCGCAGGAAACCTCGAGTAGGCTGATAATAGATTCATTCAGATTGGGTATATGTGATTTTTTTCAATATCCTGTCCCATACCGTGAATTACTGAATAGCATCGCTGACAATATCGTGAAGGGCTCTCCGGGAGCGGGAGAAGAGCCCGTGCCGGTTACACCTGTGACTGGAAGACGATTTATCGGTGAAAGCGAAGTGATGCGGAAAGTCAAGCACCGGTTACAGCAAATTGCGGGAACGGATGCAACCGTTCTGATCACCGGGGAGACTGGAACCGGCAAGGATCTCGCCGGTGAATACATTCATCGTGCAAGCAGGCGAAGCAGCAATCCATACATTGCAATTAATTGCGCTGCGCTGCCGGATGGCTTGGTGGAAAGCGAGTTGTTCGGTTACGAAAAAGGCGCGTTCACGGGAGCAGACTCCGTGAAAACAGGAAAGTTCGAGCTGGCGGAAGGGGGGACGCTGTTTCTCGATGAGATCGGCGAAATGCCTCTGCAACTACAGGCGAAGCTTTTGTATGCCATCGAAAAAAAATCGATTTTTCGTATTGGAGGGAAACGGGAGATTCCGGTGGATGTAAAAATCGTGGCGGCAACCAACAAAGACATCAAGCGCTCCGTTAAAGTGGGAAGTTTTCGCATTGACCTTTATTATCGGTTGAATGTCGCCGGTGTCCATATGCCCTCGCTACGAGAGCGAAAGAACGATCTGGACCTTCTGGTAGAACATATTATTGATAAAATGAGCAACCGTTATCAAAAAAGAGTTGATCAATACTCGGAAGAGGATATGGCCATGATGCATCGTTACGACTGGCCGGGTAATGTCAGAGAACTGCAGAACACCATTGAAATGTCATTTATCGATCTTCTGGGTACGAAAAAACACGTGCTCAAACTGCCGCATGATTTCAAAAAATCGCTTCTCATAAAAAAAACTTCCGGCCGCGTTGAACGGCAACTTTTGGTTACCGCATTATTGGCAAATAATTGGAATAAAACAAAAACGGCGGAGGAGCTGAAGTGGTCGAGGATGACGGTACACAGGAAAATCAATAAATACAATATCGTACGAAAACGAAAACGCAGCCATCTCTCGTAATAGTAACATCGTCTCATCCTGGTGTAACCGTTGCCTGTTACATGCAGGTATCTTCTCAGTCTCTATCCTGACACAGAATAAATTCGGATATATGGGGGTGGTGCTCCCTGTTATTTCCCACCAATATTTCTATTTTGTTAGGATTGAAACCGCCTTTAGAAAGTCCCCCCTGTAACAGCTCCTGCCGAAATAAACTCATGTCGTAGAACGTTCATTCTAAAATATATATAGTTATAACAGTATATTAAGTGCCTATGTGTGTTGTGGTCCCGTTATTGCTAAACTGTGTTCAGATGCGATAGCCGACCCACGCAGGAAGCGGTTTCTGTCAGCATATTTCGCTCCTAAAAAAAGGCGAGCGGATGAGTATCTCGACTAAACTGTTGCGCTGGAAAACCAAGGATCATTGAAGGTATGCAGCGACCTAAAAAGAACACAGTATCAATTAACGGCAAGTTGTTGACAGGTAAGTATGTTAACAGCTGCCAGATTGGATTTAACAGTGCCGAGTTCGTCATCGACTTTGGGCAATCCTATGACCAGGTCGATAGCGGCCTCTATCATACGAGAATCGTAACAAGCCCTTTATATGTAAAGCGGTTTTTCAGTACTCTGCATCAATCGATTGTCGATTATGAACGCCGTCATGGTTCGATTGAAGAATCAACCGATGATTGAGATCGACCGAATAATGCCTTCGAAGATCGGCAGAATTTTTCGATGAGCAAGACAATATACTCTCGTGCCGAGGGTGCTTGCTGCAACGTCATCGGGCGGCAAATAGCAGGGCATCATCCGGAATCTCATAAAAGTTGACGAAAATTCGTCATATATGGTCTGGATCGTGCGCAAAATATGCACATCGCGGCGCTGGGAAGTGTGCAAAAAAAGCAATTATTGTCACAAAATCGGCTAGAAAAAAGATCTTTTTCCCGGGAAACAGGAGCATGCGTACCTGTCAATAATAAACCGCTAACTATCTGTCATTCACCAACATGTGAGGAGAGGGTATGGAAACTAAAGATTTTGAAGTGCAACTGGCCAAGATAACCGAAGCTAAAAACAATAATGAGACGAGTTTGTTGTCACTCTCCAAAGTCCGGGCCGTGGGGATCGGATACAAGGAAGTAAAGGGAAAAATCACCAAGGATATGTCAGTCAATGTTTACGTGGAAGAGAAACTCTCGAAAACAAAAGTGGACAAAGCAGATCTTATTCCCGAAAGCCTTACCTTGCCGGACACCGGTGAAAAGGTGACAACCGATGTTATCGAAATCGGGGTGGTGGAGGCCTTGTCCTATACCGCCAGAATACGTCCCGCCAAGCCTGGTTACAGTCTCGGCCATTACAAGATAACCGCCGGAACCTTCGGTTGTCTGGTGAGGGACGTCTGCTCTCCCTGCCGAGTCAGGATACTGAGCAATAATCACGTATTGGCGAATTCGAACTCAGCTTCCAAGGGCGATCCCATTCTGCAGCCTGGACCCTATGATGGAGGAACATATCCGGGGGATTTTATCGCCCGGCTGGAAAGATTTGTGCCGATCCGTTTCGGAAACATCAATTTATATAACCTGGTCGACGCAGCCCTTGCAACTCCGGTGGACCAGCGTGATGTCGTCGCATCGGTCGTGGGACTGGGGATTCCCAAAGGAACGGACGAAGCAACCCTGGGAATGGAGGTTGTCAAAAGCGGGCGTACCACGCAAACGACTGCCGGGAAAGTCACGGCGGTGGATGTTACCATTGCGGTGGGCTACGGTAGCAGCGGAGTTGCCTATTTCCGTAATCAAATAATGACCAGCAACATGTCACAGGGCGGCGATTCTGGATCGCTGTTGATGAGCCGCGCGGGACGGAACGCGGTCGGATTGCTGTTTGCCGGCTCGGACAAGGTAACAATTCACAATAATATCAGCAATGTGTTGATGGCACTTGGGGTGGAGATAATCGTAGCATAAACAACAAAGAAAACTGCAGGAGGTTACGATGGATATGAAAACTGAATTTTGCCGGTTGCAAGAGATGATGGCTCAGCAAATTATCGATGAACGCCGCAGGGAAATGGCGGAATCGATTGCACAGAAGCAGACGGAAGCGGCGATAGCCGAAAAAGCATATCATGAAGATATTCGGGCCATGGAGGCAGCCGGCATAAAGTTCTCCAATCTTGAGGCTCTGGATGTCAGGGCGTCGGCGGAGGCCAACACCGAGATCCAGAAAATAGAGGCGCAGATGGAGAGTCTTTCTGAAACACCATGTGCGGACTGTGTGGGGCTCGATGTGGAAAAAACCTTCCTGCCTGAAGGAGCGTTGGTGTTGACACCATCTTGGGTAGCCTCGTTTTCCGACGACGACGTTCAGGATAAATTGACCGGAACGGCGGATATCAATGCCCAGACCCTGCTCACTGGAGGAGGGTGCAAGGATAAATATGTCTGGGCCAGTGGTGCAGGCTCGGGCATCGCCGGCACCGGGGTTGGTAAAATTCAGGCATGGGTGGATTTCGGTTTCTGGTTTAAACCCACGGTCAGCAGGTTTTACAGTATCCAGCCACTTTTCCGGCTGCGAGGGTATTATATCGTCAAGGCAAACGATAAATGGTATAATTCAAAATTCGCCCGGGTTATCGTTTCCCTTTGGGTCGATGTCCATCAGTACAACTGGAAGGGTTGGAACCATGTCGATGTTCTCAACGTCGGCGATGATAATATCAACGTGAACAGACGATTTGACGATGACCGGTATATGTACACCAGTTATCTCTTAGGGGCTGGTGACTGGGCCTATATTCGCTGTACCATAGGACTTTATGCCTATGCCAGGGGCAGCGGGTCCTATGCCAAACTCGATTTTTCCACGGGAGCGGCGAACTATCTGTGTGTTCCTCAGTGTTACGTTTTATGACAGGTGACAAGGGGAGCAGGGCTGCCGGATTGAGGTTCTCTGCTTCCCATTTTTTCAAATGGTATGCATGCTAAAACCTCTTTAGCGGGGGACAGGAAGAGTAATGGACAGACGAGATGACTGTTCATTGCTCTTTGCTCATTTCGATGAGGAGAATTATGATCTTGAGGTTGGCTATATTCTCTCTTGGGATGATATTGGGTCTGGCAAGTTTTCAATGCAGCCGGGCGGAGTCGAAACGGGATGAAATTACTATGGAAAAAGACATTAGCAGAATAGAACGGGTGCGGGCTGTCCATGATGCGGAGATTATGGCTATCCCCGGAGTGGTATCGGTGGCTACGGGGCTGGATGATGAAGGACGCCCCTGTTTGAAAATTGGCACCTCGACTCCGGTCGAGAACGTTCGTCCTTTCCTGCCGGAGGAGTTGCAGGAAGTGAACGTGGAACTTGAGTATGTGGGGGAAATTCGTTCCCAATAGGATGATCAGTAGACGGTTTTCCAGTTTAAAACATCCACTCACTTCCCGTTGAAATCTCTTCATGAAGGCGTTCATTTCAATGGGAGGCTGATTGTAAAACGAGTTCCTTTGCCTTCCTCACTTTCCACTTCCAGACTTCCATGGTGTTTGTCAACAATTATTGAATAGGCTATCGTCAAGCCCTGACCACTGCCCATACCTACTTCCTTTGTCGTAAAAAACGGGTCAAAAATGCGGTTTTTGATATCGCTAGGAATTCCAGAACCGTTATCGATTACATGAATGTAAACAGCATCTTCTCCATTCTTGCAGGTCTTGATACGGATTTCACCCTGGCCGTCCGCTCCTCTCGCTTCGATGGCATGGGCGGCATTGATAATCAGGTTCAATAAAACCTGATTGAATTCTCCAGGTAAAACAGAAACCAGAGGCAGCTCAGGGTCAAATTCCTTTACAAGTTCTGCATGGTTTTTCCATTCATTGCGCGAAATATCAATAGTAGTCTCTATGGCACTGTTCAAATCCGTTGGTACTTTCTCTTCACTTCCGGGATGAGAGAATTCCTTCATTGCCCGCACGATTTTGCTTACCCGAGCAAGACCATCCAAGGACTGGTCAAGAGCTTGCGGAATTTCCGATTCAAGGTATTCAATGTCAATATCTTCCCTGCAAGCTTCTATTTCCTTAATCAAATGCTCATACTGGGGCGATGTATCAGTGCTTACCGTACTTTCAAGCCGGGCATAGTGCTCCCTCAATAGGTCATAGCCGCTAAAAGCCTGTTTCAGAAAATTCATATTGTCATTAATGTACTGAGTCGGAGTATTGATTTCGTGCGCAATACCCGCAGCCAGTTGTCCTACAGCTTCAAGCTTTTGTGCATGACGCAGCTGTAGCTCTATCTTTTGGCGTTCCAATAAAGATTCTCGATGGGCAATAGCTGTACTTATATCCTGACAAACTGTTTTCAGAAGAAGGTGTTTGTTTTCCCTGAAATCAGCAGATTGTAACAAATGGCTACCCAGAGGACAACCTAGCTCAAACAGGCCTTTGACCTTGCCCTCACAAATTATTTCGCTTGCAGTGAGTAGTTCATAGCTCTTAAATTCGTCACCTTGGTCCGGCATTCCTTCATAGCTGATACGTGCACGAATCCCATCGGACTCTGGTAACAATTCTTTTACTGCATTGGCGATGGCTGCAAACTGTTCAACCATTGGCGTGTCCAGATCGACAAGAATCTGGGAGACCCGGTAAATAAGACTTAACTCCGCGGTACGTTCAACCACCCTTTCTTTCAATTCTTCATTGATAGCGCTTAGTTGTCCGTAGAGCTGTTGTACTTGTTGGGACATGGTGTTGAAAGCCTGCGTGGTCCGGGCCAACTCATCACTTCCCCTGACCGGAAGTAAATGTCCGAACTTGCCACCAGCTATAGTTTCAGCCCCTACTTCCAGAGCTTTGATTTGAACGCTCACCCCCACCTGTACTTGACCATATCGGTGATTTCCTTCATAAATATCAGCAAACGTATCGAATGTCTCTTCATTCAAGTTAAGAGCATGCACGCTGCTATCTGCATGAAACGGTTGTTGCAACGCCTGTGGATCACCTTGCTCTGCGAGTACGATGCCATTTTGATCAAGTATCCGCGCATAAATCAGATCGTGGTTTTTTATGATTTCTTCGGTAAAACTTTCCAAGGTGGCAAGATCGCTTGATAACACAGGATCTTTGATTGTCGTCGCCAATAAAGTAGCAATTGCTGAAGTGCGCTTAACCAATTGGTCTTCCAACGAATCGTGGATGAGATTCAGGCCTGTCCAGATCAACATCAAAAGTAAGAAACCTTCAATCAGGGCGATACCAAAGATGGTTTTGAGTCGGAATGACATGTTTGTTGCCTGCTCTGGAGACGTATTTCAACAGATCGATACCAAGGTTGCGCACATCATCCCAATCGTTATTCTGTGCACTTTCAAAGCCTTTGATCTTAATTGATTTCAACAACGCCTCGCCCTCCGAGTCCTGATCCATTTCTATCAATGCCTGCTGTATCTTTTCCAGTACTTTTTTGAACTGTATATGATAGCCTGATTTCTCGCTCAGGTACTGAAGAATAGGTGTTCATAAGCGAGCCAGTTTGCTAGCTGATTGCTGCGGAAAGATACTGAATGTCAGTGTAACAAGATTGCCATCATCGCTCTGGGCTTCTTCGATTACCTGTTGTCCTGCATTCGCTTGAGTAAAAGAGGGACAAACAAAAAATGAGAAAATCAACAACCAAACTCCTGCTCTCCTGTTCCTCGTATTCATCATAATATCCTTAAATTGCTGATAGCCCAGAAACACTCCATATGTATTTTTGCACGCTACTATTTGAATTCTGTCATCATTTTTGTGAATGTGCAAATAAAAGTACGGTTTATCAATGAGATGGGTGCATGGAACAAAAGAGAATGCTGAAAAGAGACATGACATGCGACAGTTTGTATGGTGGACTGAAAACAGGTGGCTGATTGAATTCAACACCCTCTGATGTTTACAGGATTATATAAAAATAAATCGTCAATAATTTAGAGTTATGGATACAATAAAGAATTATTCGACTTTTTTTGACGCATTATGTGTTTAAAAGATATTAATCTTGCTAGTCGCAATATTTGACGATATAATGAGTATATTCTATACAAATCGACAATCTTGACGACTATGAATATATCAAACCTAATGACAGATGATGCTATTCTTGCAGAGATAGGTAACCGTATCACTCGTTATCGAATTGATCAGCAGGTGACACAGGCAGATCTCGCTGAGCAGGCAGGTGTATCCAAGCGCACCGTTGAACGGGTTGAAGCAGGTGCTTCGGTACAGTTTTCGACGGTCATCCGGATCTTGCGGGTCCTGGATTTATTGCAGGGCCTGGATCGTTTGATCTCCGAACCACCCCTCCGGCCGATGGATCTGCTGAAACATAAAGGAAAAGTGAGGCAGCGCGCCTCTTCGAGTCACCGTTCGGATAAGATTTCTAAAAAATGGTCCTGGGGTGATGAGTCATGACGACTGTTGCCGAGGTGAAGATGTGGGGACGTACAATCGGTGCAGTTTCCATGGCCGATGGTGAGGATATTGCCGCTTTCGAATACGATCCAGCCTTTGCCGGAAGTGGGATAGAAATTTCACCACTTACGATGCCGCTCGCTGGAAAAGTCTATACCTTTCCAGACCTTTCACGGCAGACCTTTCACGGTCTTCCCGGTCTGCTGGCTGATTCGCTGCCCGATAAATTCGGCAACGCCCTGATTAATGCCTGGCTGGCCTCACAGGGACGGCAGCCGGATTCATTCAATGCCGTCGAACGGCTTTGCTATACAGGTGTTCGGGGCATGGGAGCACTTGAGTATGCCCCGGCGACAGGACCCAAGGGCCGGCAGGCTACACGGATCCAGATCGACAAACTTGTGGCTCTTGCATCTGAGATTCTCACTCACCGGAATAATCTGAACGTATCATTTGGTGAAAAATACAAGGACGATGCCTTAAAGGATATCCTGCGAATCGGCACATCGGCAGGCGGGGCAAGGGCCAAGGCGGTTATTGCCTGGAATCCTGCAACCAATGAAGTTCGATCCGGGCAACTCCCGGCGGGAGATGGTTTTGAGTATTGGCTGCTGAAATTTGACGGTGTCAGCGGCAACAAGGATAAGGAACTTGAAGACCCCGGCGGCTATGGCCTCATTGAATATGCCTATGCAAAAATGGCAGCCGATGCCGGGATCACCATGAGTGAATGCCGACTTTTCGAGGAAAATAACAGGCACCATTTCATGACCCGCCGCTTCGACCGCCTTGCTGACAACCAAAAACTCCATATGCAGTCCCTTTGCGCCCTGGCCCACTATGATTTTAACATGGCAGGCGCCTATTCCTACGAGCAGGCCCTGCTCGTCATCAGGCAGCTTAGCCTGCCCATGAGTCCAATCGAAGAGATGTTTCGCCGCATGGTTTTTAATATCATCGCCCGTAACCAGGATGATCATGTCAAAAACATTGCCTTCCTGATGGATAAATCCGGCAACTGGTCACTGGCACCGGCTTTTGATGTGATCTACAGCTTCAACCCCGCAGGTAATTGGACATCCAGCCATCAAATGACCTTGAACGGCAAGCGGGACAACTTTACTCTGGAGGATTTCAAGGCCTGCGCCAGAACCGCCTCCATGAAGCGCGGCCGGGCAGAATCCATCATACAAGAGGTGCGGGAAAAGGTTTTACATTGGCGGGATTATGCCGATGAAGCAGGCGTCTCTGCCATTTGGCGTGACCAGATACAGAATACGCTTAGATTGGATAAGTTTTTATGATTCTGCTTGCTTGATTAATCCGATTGTTTGTTTAAAGCATTGATGTTTTAATGATATGGTGATACCTCTCGTAAGTGTTTACCGGCCAGCGGAGTAACAAAAGGCCAATTTGCTCAAAAACAATAAATAGAGCACCGATGAAGCCGGAAGAACAAGCCCGTAACCAGATAGATACTTTATTAGTCCAGGCTGGTTGGATAATCCAGAATATGGATGAAGCAAACATCCTAGCCGGGCGCGGGGTGACTATCCGGGAGTTTCCTCTAAAATCAGGTTTCGGTTTTGCCGATTACCTTCTCTTTCTCGTTGACCGTGGTAATCTCGGCAAGCAGACCCTCAAAGAATTTCAACAGTATGTTTCTCCGTACAACAACTTCAAGTTTCACGAAGAGTATATTGTTCAGCGTCTCACTTCCAATACCCTTGTTACAACGGCCCGAGTCTGCATTTGTACCATCCAGCGCCTCTACTCTATGTTAAAGGGCAGAGAACTTACCGAAGAAGACGAGGAGTATTCAGTTTCAGGCATGGATTCTCTTTTTAAAGAGGTAGATCCACTCGAATATAATCCTGCCATCCCAATTGGCACCTTCGATTTTATTATTACCGATGAATGCCACCGCTCCATTTATAACCTTTGGCGCCAGGTGCTGGAATATTTCGAAGCCTTTCTCATTGGTCTTACTGCAACTCCTTCGAAACAGACCTTCGGCTTTTTCAATAAAAACCTGGTGATGGAATATGACCATGAACGGGCCGTGGCAGATGGGGTAAACGTCAACTACGATGTCTATCGCATCAAAACCAAGATTACCGAAAAAGGTTCAACCGTAAAAGCAGGATACTACCTGGATAAACGGGATAGAGATACCCATGAAGTTCGCTGGGAAAAGCTGGATGAGGATTTCGAATACGATCCGGGTAAACTCGACCGTGATGTGGTCGCAAAAGACCAGATACGAACCATTGTCCGCACTTTTAAAGATAAGGTTATTATCGAGATCTTCCCAGGCCGCGATTATGTGCCTAAAACCCTTATTTTTGCTAAAGATGACAGCCATGCCGAGGATATTGTCACCATCGTAAGGGAAGAATTCGGCAAAGGCAATGATTTCGCCCAGAAGATCACCTACAAAACCAGTGGTGCCAAACCGGAAGATCTGATCGCCTCCTTTCGCAACAGCTTTAACCCGCGTATTGCCGTAACGGTTGATATGATCGCCACCGGCACCGATATCAAACCCCTTGAGATTGTGATGTTTATGCGGGCTGTGAAATCTAGGGGTTTCTTCGAGCAGATGAAAGGTCGTGGCGTGCGGGTAATCAATACCAATGATCTGCAGGCGGTTACCCCGGATGCCAAGGCAAAGGACCATTTTATCATTGTTGGCTGCGTCGGTGTCTGTGAAATGGATAAAACAGACTCCAGACCCATGGAGCGCAAACCCACGGCCAACTTTCGAATATGGCTGGCTCAGCAGGAAGCGGGTGGCAGGCAATTTAGCGAAGAGCAGCACAAGTGGCTGACGATGATTCGTGATCATATCGCCGCAAATGTAAGCATCGATACCGATGACTTTGACTATACTCCGTTTTCGCAGCAGGGTGGGCTTGGTAAGGTATACCAGCTCTTTGGCGAAGATTTGAGCACAGTGATTGAAGACTTGAATGGAGCACTGGCGGCATAACATGCAGAGTGAATACGGCGAAATCATCATCTATGAAGCAGAGGATGGCAAGACTTCACTTGAAGTGCAACTTCAGGATGATACGATCTGGTTGACTCAGGCACAGATGGCAGAGCTGTTTAATAAAGATGTTCGGACAATTAACGAACATCTTAAAACAATCTTCAGAGAGGGAGAGCTAGACGAAGAGGCAACTCTCCGGAAATTCCGGATAGTTCGCCAGGAAGGTAAACGTAAGGTAAAAAGAGATATAGCTCATTATAATTTGGATGGCATTATTTCTGTGGGGTATAGGGTAAATTCCATTCGTGGCACCCAATTCCGCATTTGGGCAACTTCCGTTCTGCGCGACCACCTTATCAAAGGCTATACTGTCAACGAAAGGCGTCTGGCCGAGAAAGGTCTGGTTGAAATAGAACAGGCAGTGTCCCTTCTTTCCCGCACCTTGAATAACAATGAACTCATTACCGATGAAGGCAAAGCTGTTCTCGATGTAATTAACAGCTATGCGAAATCATGGACCTTATTGCTGCAATATGATGAGCAGCAACTTGCACTGCCAAAAGAGAAGAGAAAGACAAAGCAACAGCTTGATTATCTGCAGGTCGTAAAAGCGATCACTGCTTTAAAGAAAGAGCTACTGGCCAAAGGGGAAGCAAGTGATTTGTTCGGTCAGGAGCGGGATAAACATTTGCAAGGTATTCTGGGAAATATCAGCCAGACTTTTGGTGGCGAAGAACTCTATCCAAGCGTGGAAGAAAAGGCAGCCCATCTCCTTTACTTTGTTATTAAAGACCATCCCTTTGCTGATGGAAATAAGCGGATTGGTTCTTTTCTTTTTCTGCTGTTTTTACGAGAAAATGACATGCTTGAAGCTTCGGGGATCAATGAAAATGGGTTGGTGGCTTTGGCCTTATTAATTGCGGAAAGTGATCCGAAGCAAAAAGAGTTGATGGTTCGGTTGATTTTGAATTTGCTGAAATAATACTAAATTGAATAGATAAGTGAAAACTGATTTACCACAGAAATGGCAATATTCAAACCTTGATGATATTGCGCTAATTATTATGGGACAGTCGCCTCCATCTGTTTATTACAACACAGAGAAGGAGGGAATACCATTTTTTCAAGGAAAAGCGGAGTTTGGAGAGCTTTATCCTGTTCCAGTTAAATGGTGTACTGAACCGGGTAAAATTGCTCAACGTGAAGATTTGCTAATTTCAGTGAGAGCTCCAGTAGGTCCAACAAATTTAGCTCCTTCAGAATGTTGCATTGGAAGAGGGCTTGCGGCAATACGTCCCATAGGAGAAATCAGCAGTAGATATTTATTTTATTTTTTCCGTTCGATTGAAAGCTATCTAGACTCGCTTGGCACGGGTACAACATTTAAAGCTATTTTAGGGAAGATCCTTAATGGGATCGTCGTACCAATAGCCCCCATCCAACAACAAAAACGAATAGTCGAAGAAATAGAAAAACAATTCTCCCGTCTTGATGAAGCAGTTGAAAATCTCCAGCGAGTCAAAGCCAACCTCAAACGCTATAAAGCCGCAGTCCTCAAAGCAGCAGTAGAAGGCAAACTCACCGAAGAATGGCGAAAACAAAACCCCGATGTTGAACCCGCCTCAAAACTCCTCGAACGCATCCTCACCGAACGCCGCACCAAATGGGAAGAAACCGAACTCGCCAAAATGAAAGCCAAGGGCAAGGTTCCAAAGGATGATAAGTGGAAGAAGAAGTACAAGGAGCCTGGGAAGCCTGAGGTTGATAGTTGTCCCCAGCTACCAAAGGGGTGGATATGGGCAACAGTTGAGCAACTAGCTTCAGATCAACCAAGATCAATTCAAAGTGGGCCTTTTGGGAGCAATCTAAAACACTCTGAATTCCAAAAAGAAGGTAAGCTTGTTATTGGAATAGATAATGTTCAAGATGGTCATTTCTCGATCGGATCTGAAAATCTGCCAGACCCTGAAATTATCGCAGCTGAAATAGTGGAAGATCTTGAAGCGGCATTGGAACAATTCAGTGAAATAGCAGAAGATCTGGAACAAGGACCAGCTTAATGACCATGACCAGTCAATGTGAGCAATTCCTACAGCGATGTTTGCTGCTCGACATTGAGGTCAATGAGAAGAACGTAATATATTCAGTCGGTGCTGCGTTCAGGGGCGAGATTTTTTCTTCACCTTCTGGCAAACCAATTGATAGCAACCGACTGGCTGAACTCGATCAATTCGGAAAAGAGGCAGAGTTTCTTCTTGGCCATAATATCTTAAACCATGATTTACCACGTTTAGGCGAAGCCGCTCCCGGGCTTAAATTGCTTGAAAAACCAGCAGTCGATACACTTTATCTCTCACCTCTTGCCTTTCCAGAAAACCCTTATCACCGTCTGGTTAAAGATTATCAGATTGTCCGGGATAGTATTAACAATCCGGCAGAAGACGCCGCACTTGCTGGAAAGATATTTTCTGAGCAATGGAATGCTTTTGCCAAACAATTAGAACAGAGTGTTGATGTCTCTCTGCTGTACAGAAGTTTCCTGCACACCGATACAAGGCTTGATGGTACAGCTCAGGCATTGGAGGCCATAGGGATTCCTGTACTATCGGGGGATGATCTCTATGAAGCCTTTTCCTGGTATGCTAGAAAACATGCATGCACGTCCTCCGTCCAGAAAGTTGTTGATCAGCTCGTTGACGGTGGGCTGGAACACCCACAATTTGCTTATATCTGTGCGTGGCTGAGTGTCGCTGGAGGAAATTCTGTACTACCTCCCTGGGTGAGACATCGGTATACAACTATTCCATCTCTGCTTCATCAGCTGCGAGAAGTACCATGTCATTCTGATGCCTGTGAGTATTGCAGCCAGTACCATAACCCCGGATATTATCTCAAGCGTTTTTATCGGTTTGAACAGTTTCGGGAAAACCCCACAACCCCTGATGGAAAAAGCTTGCAGGAAGAAATTGTTAAGGCCGCCTCTTCCAATGCAACAATCTTTGCAACTTTGCCGACTGGCGGGGGTAAGTCCTTATGCTATCTGCTGCCTGCCCTGATGCGATATCAGCGCAGGAATCTGCTCAGTATCGTCATTTCTCCACTGCAGGCATTAATGAAGGATCAGGTGGATAATTTTACAAATAATACCGGGTCTAGAATAGCTGCGGCGATTTACGGTCTGCAGACACTTCCCGAGCGAGGTGTCGTTCAGGAGGGTGTGCGCTTAGGGGATATTGGCATTTTGTATGTGTCTCCGGAACAGTTACGCAATAAGTCCTTTGTCGCGACTATCTCACAACGTGAAATTGGAGCCTGGATATTTGATGAGGCTCACTGTCTTTCCAAGTGGGGTCACGACTTTCGGCCCGATTATCTCTATGCTATTAAATTTATCCGTGATTTCGCACTTAAAGCAGGAGCTGTAATACCACCAGTGCAGTGCTTTACCGCCACAGCAAAAACCGATGTTCGCCTGGAAATAGTTGATCTCGTTCAGAGTGAGCTTGGTTTACGGGTAATGGAATTTGAGGGAGGGCATGAGCGTGCCAATCTGCGTTATGAGGTATGGTCGGTAAATCCCCACGAAAAAAACCAGGTGATTGAGGAGCTGCTGAAGGCCAGGTATGATGGAAAAGGCAGCGTTGTTATCTATTGCGCAAGCAGGAAGAAAACTGAGCAGATAGCAGAAATTCTGCAGCAGTCCGGCTATGAGGCTGAAGCATTTCATGCAGGGCTTGAGCCGACGTTGAAACGACGTATTCAGGATGACTTTGTTGGTGGAACCATACCAATTATCTGTGCGACAAATGCGTTTGGTATGGGTATCGATAAAGATGATGTACGACTGGTCATCCATACCGATATACCAGGTTCGCTGGAAAACTATCTCCAGGAAGCAGGTCGCGCTGGCCGTGACCGGAAACATGCTGAATGTATTTTGATTTTTTCAGATCAAGATGTAGAAGGGCAGTTCAGTCTGAGTGCGAGTTCGAGATTGACCCAAAAAGACATTGCCCAATTGCTCAAAGGAATAAGGAATGCAGCAAAGGGGCGTGACAGCATTGTGTTAACCTCTGGAGAAATACTCAGGTTGGAGTCCGTTGATATTGATCCTGAAGCGTTTGACAATCCGGATACTAAGATCAAAACAGCGATAGCCTGGCTGGAACGGGCTGGTTATCTCGAGAGAAAAGAAAACGATACCCGTGTCTTCCAGGGAAAACCACTCGTCAATAATCTCGAAGAGGCTCGGCAACGCATTGATACCCTAAATCTTTCAAAGCGTCAGCAGGAACGATGGTTAGCTATCATGCAACTGCTTATGGAGCAAAGATCAGGGCGTGGATTCAGTGCGGATGATATTGCCAGCATGACCTCCTTCGGCAAACAAAAAGATGATCCAGAAACCGAGACCGAGGCCCAGCGAGTTATTCGAACACTGGATGATATGGCACGTGAAGGTCTGCTGACCAAGGAAACAACTCTTTCTGCCTATGTCCGCTACAAGACCAGAGACAATTCGGAGATGAGGCTGGCAAGGCTGCGTTCGGTTGAAATTGAGTTCTTGAAAATATTACGAGAAAGTGGAGCCGAGATCGATCTTGAGACGGAACTGACGCTTGATTTGCGGCAGATTAACCAGCAACTTATTGACCTGGGACACGAATATAGTTCGCCTCAGAGTTTACGGATCATTCTCTACGGTTTGAGCCGGGACGGTAAGGGTATTGCCGGACAGAAAGGAAGTATTAGCGTGGCAGCTACTGGTGGTGATATTTACTCGGTGCATCTACATAGAGACTTGGATTCCCTCGAAAAAACGGTAAAGATTCGTCAACAGGCGGCAACCGTATCTCTCGGTACGATTCTTCGGGCTATTCCAAGAGGGAGTGTGCCTAATGCAAATTTGCTTGTGGAGTTTACGCTGGAGGGAATTATTGGAGGTTTGCGAAAGGATCTTGTTCTTTACCCAATGTTGAAAGATCCTCTGGCCGCAGCCGAAAGGGCTTTGACGTTTATGCACGAACAGTCTGTGATTGATTTACAGCAAGGGCTTGCCATCTTCCGCCAAGGCATGACCCTCTCGATGACCCAGGAAAACAGACGAGGATATTATTCCAAAGCAGATTTCGATCCGCTTCAGGCACATTACAAGGAACGCAATTTCCAAATCCATGTGATGAATGAATATGCCAAGCGTGCTATGGATAAGATTACCGCAGCGAAAAATCTCGTGGCTTCATATTTTAAAGATGACAAGGCTGAGTTTATCAAACGCTATTTTGCCGGACGAGAGAAATATCTTGATCTGGCAACCACCGAACAATCGTATCAGCGGATTGTAAATGACCTTAACAATCGTCAGCAGGAAAAAATTGTTACCGCAAAACCAGATGCAAATCTATTAATTCTGGCTGGACCAGGCTCTGGAAAAACACGGGTTGTTGCACATCGGGTTGCCTATCTATTGAGGGTGGAGCGTGTTCCTGCCAGATCAATCCTAGTGCTCTGTTTTAACCGGGGGGCCGTTCTGAGTTTAAGAAAGCGTATTCGCGATCTTGTTGGGAGTGATATGCGCCGGGTAACGACCCTCACCTTTCATGGGTTTGCTTTACGGCTGACAGGTAAATCCCTGGTGCCAGGTGACTCAAAAAGGCGAGTCGAAGAGATCGATTATTCTCAAATTATTAAAGATGCCAACAGGTTGCTAAAAGGAGATGTGGAAACGCTTGGTTTTGAGAAGGACACCCCCAGAGATATCCTTGTAGGGCGGTTCAGCCACATCCTTGTCGATGAATATCAGGATATTGATGAGGACCAGTATGAACTTGTATCCCTGCTTGCCGGGAGAACTCTGGAAGAGCACGACCTGAAACTTTCGATTCTCGCTGTTGGTGATGATGACCAGAATATATACAGATTTCGAGGGGCGAATATCAGGTTCATCAAACGTTTTCATGACGATTATAACTCGGCTGTGAATTATCTAGTGGAGAATTACAGGTCATACGCAAATATAATTGAGGCATCAAACCAGTTTATTGCCCAGAATACGGACAGGATGAAAACCAAACATCCTATTGTGGTAAATAAGGCACGAAATAAACTTTTAAAGGGAGGAAATTGGCAGCACATAGATCATTTAGTTCGAGGCAAGGTTCAGGTAGTACAGGTGAACAACGAGGAAGAGCAGGCGGTCGCTGTGCTGAATGAGCTCAAAAGATATAGAAGTTTAAGTGAGCAGTTTTCTTTGTCAAATATAGCGATTTTAGCACGAGAGTGGCAAGAGTTGGATCTGATAAGAACATGTTTTGAGGAGGAGCATATACCTGTAAATTTAAATTGGGGGAAAAGTTCCTTTCCGAATTTGTCCCGGATCAGGGAGTACTCAACCGTGCTGCAGCATCTTAAGGCCAATAGAACAAAGAATATTTCAGCAAGTGCGTTGTTGCGCCATCTTCCAGAGGTGGTTGATAGCGATACTCTTTGGCAAGCCCATCTCCGCTCACTGCTGGATGACTGGTTGGAGGAGACAAATGACCGCAGTCAGCCAGTTGTAAAAATTGAAGAATATCTCTATGAAACACTGGCCGATCACCACCGCTCCAGACATTTAAGTAATGGGGTGTTTTTGTCCACTGTTCATTCAATCAAGGGGTTGGAGTTTGATCATGTATTTGTCCTTGGGGGAAGTTGGCGAGCGAAAAGCGGACCTGAACTGGAGGAAGAGCGACGGCTTTTTTATGTGGCAATGACCAGAGCAAGAGAGATGCTTCATTTATTGGAAATTGATGAGGCAAATAATCAACATACGCAACAGTTGGCGGGGGATTTTTTGTTTAAACGACGTGTCCAGCCAACGGTTAACAAAAAGCTTATGAGTAAGAGATACCATATATTGGGAATGAAGGATTTATATCTTGGCTATGCAGGAAATTTTCCTGACAATCACAGGGTTCATGAAGCGTTGCTGCAATGTAGCGCCGGGGATCATCTCAGAACAGTTGCTCTTGAAGAGCATATTTATCTCGTGAATGACAACGATATAACAATTGGCAGGTTGTCAAAGGCTGCTAAAGATATATGGTTGTCAAAGCTCGCAACAATTCAGGAGGTTAAAGTCCTTGCGATGGTACGCTGGGGAAAGGAGGACATTACAGAGAAGGAATATATCGACCAATGTAAATGTGAATCCTGGGAGGTGCCAGTTTGTGAGCTTGTTACCATTTGATATTTTAATAGCTGATCCTTTTTCCAGATATTTAAAACGGGGACCGGAAGACTGGAATACTAGGAAAACCAGAAGGAAAATGAGAGCATCGTTTTGCTGCTGGTTTGCAGTGACAGGTTGAGCCAGTTTGAAGATATAAAAAATATTGAGATTACTTTTTTCACAGGATACCTGCACAAAGCAAGGTCTCGATCCTGTGACATTGTCGGAGTATCCGGTTTAACCCTTTTCACGATGATGCTCGCTCAGGGGCGGCATCGGTACAGACAGTGTGGCTGCCATAGTACGCAGGAGTCCAAATTCCAGCGGCTCGATCCTGCCATCAGCCTCGACACAGGCGACACAGCCTCGTATCAACCTTGCCTTGCCCTGGGGCTTCAGCCCCCGCAACACCTTGAGAGAATTGTCCAACCGGGTGAGATTCAGATCTTCTGCTGGGGCAGGCTGTATTTCCAGCCCCATCTCGGCGACAGCACGCTGAAAGACCTCTGCATGTGTCAATCCAACGTGGTTAGCGGCTTTCACCAGCATGGTTAAAATGATGGAACATTCTTTTTTTACCTGCTCCAAAGTGGAGATAAGATGACAGTCCGCTTTTGCAGGTTTTTGAAAGAAATCGTCAATATATTGGGCAACGATTCGGAACAGGCACCATTCAAAGAAAGTGATACGGCCATCGGCACGAATCATACCATTAAGGTTTTTCAGGAACAATCGAGATTCTTCCTCGGACAGGCGGCGCAGGGCGGGTAATGCCAGTTCTGCTAAGGTAAACCGTTGCTCCCGTTTGATGTTAATATCTGCACGAATAAGCCGCTGAACTTCCGGGTAAACGCCACGAGCAGCCTCTGTTTTCAGGTGCTGCAGTTGTTTTGTGCGAATTTCATGGTTTTCATCGAGAACAAGGTAGAGAAGAACTGCCCGTGCCGCAAAAGGATCTCTTGCCACCTTTAACAGAGGCTTGCCGATGTCCCGCAACAATTGCCTGGCTCGTAGAAGGTGGCTGCTGTCAGGCCGACCTATTTGATCGAAAACCGTTGCACCTGTCAAGCCCGCTGCCGCCCCGGTAGCAGCCATCGTTGCTGAGGTTCTGGGAGTTTTTCCCTCTGCACTCTTCTCCTTTGGGAAAATACCATCCCAGCCCGGGAGAATGCGCTTGATTCGCTCGGGGAGCGGGGGATGTGTGGCAAATATTTTGCCTAAAAAAACGTTTACACCCTGGCTGAACATGGCATGGCTTAACTCCTCGCTCTTCTGGTGGAGCAGCAGTGAGCCGTGACTATATCCGCCTATCCGCAGGAGGGCACCGCCGATACCATCAGGGTTACGGGTAAACTGTACGGCTGCGGCATCGGCCAGGAACTCCCTTTGTCTGCTCACCGCCGCCTTTATCAGGTTTCCAAAAAAGGTCCCGGCGTAACCTATGACCAGCAGCCCGAGTCCAAGCAGAAGAAGACTCATACCGCCCCTTCTAGATGACCGGCCGGTGCCGCGCAGGATCTGGCCGCCTATGAGACCGATCAGCAGGATACCGTGGAGAATGCCAACCAGTCGGACATTCAGCCGCATATCACCGTTGAGGATATGACTGAACTCGTGGGCTACGACTCCCTGCAGTTGCTCCCTGTTGAGGTTGCGCACTGCTCCTTTTGTTACGGCAATGATGGCATCACTTGCTGTGAAACCGGCGGCAAAGGCGTTTATACCGCTTTCGTTGAGAATATAAACCTGGGGTGCGGGCGTTCCCGAGGCAATGGCCATTTCCTCAACCACATTGACGAGTTTGCGGTTGTCGAGATCGGCATCGTCACCGAAAACAGGTTGGCCGCCGAACATTGCAGCCACGGCATCACCGCCACCGGAAAGTTTCGATATCTTATATAATGTGCCACCTGTAACCACGCTCAGAATCACGCCTGTGACGATGAAAAAAATCTTCCAGTCAAAGTGTAACTCCGCGCTCTGTAAAATCGACTGCGGTTTTACAAAGCCAAAAACCAGCATGACCAGAAGGTTGGTAAGGATGATGAGAGACAGCACCGCCAACAGAAAGAAAAGTACAAGCCGACCGGTGCTGCGACGGGCGTGGTCCTGAGCTGTGAAAAAGTCCATTTTCGTTTCAGAAGGCTACTTTGGGTGCCGCCTGAATCTCAGCACTGTCAGCGAATTCGAGCAACGATGCGTCTTCAGCGTGGCCGAACATACCAGCAACGATAACCTGGGGAAAAGACTGTTTATACGTGTTGTAGGACATGACCTGATCATTGAAAGCCTGCCGGGCAAAAGAAACCTTGTTTTCCGTGGAAGTCAGCTCTTCGCTGACTTGCATCATGTTCTGATTGGCCTTGAGATCCGGATAAGCTTCCATTACCACATTGAACCTGCCCAAAGCACCTGCCAGGGCACCTTCCGCTCCGGCAAGTTTCTGCATGGCAACCTGGCTGCCCGGGGCTGCTGCGGCTGCGGCAAGTCCCTGTGCCGCCTGGTTTCTCGCGGCGATAACCGCCTCCAGAGTTTCCCGCTCATGTTTGAGATACGCCTTGGCGGTCTCAACCAGATTGGGGATAAGATCGTAACGCCTCTTCAACTGCACTTCAATTTGAGCAAATCCATTTTTATAACGATTCCGAAGAGAAACCAGTTTGTTAAAGATCGTGATGAAATAGAGTACAAACAAGATTATCATCACCAGAATTACCACTGCTGCAGTTCCCATTTCTCTCTCCTTTGATGTAGTGCACAAAATAGCCAGGCAATTTTGAATTTTTTAAATCTTTTCTGCAATCTATAATTTTCTTTTTACAATTTCCAGAACAATTCGTCTGTGCCAGATAATATCGCTCAAGCCGTGAATTGAACACCGCGTGGTCCTACTGATATTCCAGGCATGACATCTAAAGTAAAAACAAGAGTATTGGAGGGATGTCTTAATTTATAATATCAGTATCTAAAGCGGCAAAGAAATGCTTGTTCCGAAAGCTTGGAAAGGATAGGTTACTGGGAGTGGATGACTGCTTGGCAGGAATTTCTAGAAAAGTCAGGGCCGGCACATAGCTATTTCTTCTCACTTACTATCCCACCACCACTCTCCGTTGAAAAAGGTAACTTTAGCTACCAGTGGAAACTTATTGATACCTTTAGCGCTACTGCCTTTATTCTCAAGATATTCAATCGATAATGACACTTATTTTGTTAACCAAGGCTACCAATCTCCTTGGATTTTTTTCAATGTGGTCCTGTAAACCGCTGGTCAATTTTTTTCGCCGATGCATCGCTTATCCTTTTCAATGCATGGGTAACTATAAGATTTAATAATATTTACTGTAAATATGTTTCATTGCCTTCAATTAAAAAACATATTCTTCTCAATTCTGGCAGAGCGATTGCACAATAGCCGATTAAAGTTCATGAAAGCAGTAGAATTTATTGAGTTAGCAATCTTACATTACTATGAATTAACAGGAGAATAATCATGATTGTAGGCATTTTGAAGGAAATAAAACCAGAGGAAAATCGAGTTGCAATGACACCTGCTGGTGCGGAAGTAATGCGTCAACATGGACATACTGTCTTAATCGAAAAAGGTGCCGGTTGCGGTAGCGGTTTCAAAGATGAAGCCTATCTCAACATAGGTGCTGAAATTGTCGACTCTGCAGCCGATATTTATAGAGTAGCCGATATGGTTATGCATGTTAAAGAACCTCAGCCTGTAGAATACGAGCATATCCGCAAAGATCAAATCGTCTTTACCTACCTGCATCTTGCTGCAGCAGAAAACCTGACACATGCCTTAATTGATCGGAAGTCAATCAATATTGCATACGAAACGATCCAAAAAGAGGACGGTTCTCTGCCATTATTGACCCCGATGAGTGAAGTTGCCGGACGAATGGCTACGCAGCAGGGTGCAAAATATCTGGAGATGGCCCAGGGCGGACACGGTGTCCTTTTGGGCGGTGTCCCAGGCGTTGATCCTGGTACCGTCGTGGTTATAGGCGGTGGTGTCGTTGGTACCCACGCCGCCAAAATGGCCTGCGGTCTCGGAGCCAAGGTATATATTCTCGATATGAACCTCGAAAGATTACGCTATCTCAGCGAAATCATGCCATCCAACTGCTTTCCGCTTATGGCCAGCCCTGCAACAACACGAAAACTGGTTCAGGAAGCAGATGTAGTTATTGGTGCAGTTCTTGTTACCGGTGCAAAGGCTCCCAAACTTGTTACCCGGGATATGCTCAAAACAATGAAGAAAGGTGCTGTCCTCGTCGATGTCGCTATTGACCAGGGCGGATGCTTTGAAACTTCCAAAGCAACAACCCACGGAGATCCAGTTTACTCAATTGATGGCGTAGTCCATTACTGTGTTGCCAACATGCCTGGTGCGGTAGCTAAAACATCAACCATGGCTCTTACAAATGCAACTCTTCCCTATGCCCTGCAAATAGCCGATAAAGGTTGGAAGCAGGCAATGATAGACAACCGTGAAATCAAGCTTGGTGCGAACGTTATCAGCGGCAAAGTGACCTATGCTGGAGTAGCTGACGCTTTCGGTCTGGAACTTACGGATATCGAATCATTTCTTTAATAGATGAGCAAGCAACCTGAGAGGTAGTCCGAAACTCAACTCCTCCGAGATTCAGTGCATGCTTCCTCGTACCTCTTGGGTTGTTTTTTCGTTTGGGTGGTCTATGGCTCAAACAGTGACGTTTTGTATTAACATACCGTCTTCTCCCCCATCAAGCTTTAACAGGAAGACGGTATATAGGAAGAGCATACCGAGTGCTTCGTGGTATGCAAATTATTAATGCTGCAGGAGGTTAAACAATGAGAATCAAATCTCTAGGAACAGGCTTTACAGTTGCACTTGCCGTAACGGCACTTTTTCTCTGTGGTGCCGCAAATGTTGTTGCCGGTACTAAAAAGCACAAACTGAAGATCGCCCAAACTCTATACCCCTCTCCCAGTGCCCACATGGACTCCATCAACAAAATTGCTGAGGAGGTAACCAAGAGATCCGACGGTAGAATCACCTTTAAAGTGTACGGTCCCGAGTTAGGTGACTGGGCAGAGCTAAACGAGATGGTTAACCGTGGTGATGTAGATATGATGCTCAGTCCTATGTCGGCAAGCTATGATCCTCGTTGGAATGTCACCTTCGCCCCTTACATTGTTACGAACTATGATGAAGCAAAAGAAGTTTTCGGTCCAGGCGGTTTTATGGATGAAATTTTCAAAAAATGGGCTGCTGATGTAAATATGATGTGGCTTGGTACCTGGATACAAGGTTTTGCAGGTGTTTCCCTGAGTGCTGCTCCGGCAACCACTCCTGAGGAGGCAAAGGGGATCAAAATCCGTACTCCACCCATCGCCGCATTTGAATGCTACTGGGAAAATCTTGGTTTTACCCCGAGCTTGATTCCATACAGCGAAGTTCCTACAGCAATCTCCACCGGTGTTGTTGATGGACAGGCAGGTGGTGGTCCCTTCCAAACCTACAGCTGCTGTCGCGATCTTAATAAATATTTTGTCTACTATCGTGATTACGTAGAGGTTTGGGGTTACACAATAAACCTGGACAAATGGAATGACTTGGATGCTGACGACCAGAAGCTGATCCAGGAAGTAGTAGCCGCCGAGGTAATCAAACGTGTTAACGGAGCGGAAAAAGAAGATCAGGAATACCTGCAAAAACTGACCGATCATGGACTTAAGGTTGTTGATCTCGCCGATACACCTGAAAAACTGGTAAATGCCAGGGACACAAGCCGTCAATGCTGGACGAAACTTGACGATTTGGTAGGAAAAGTCTGGATGGATAAAATCAGAAGTGAAGTAGGTGTTGGTACTAAATAATTAGCACTGTATGTCTCTTCGCTAGCAGTTGAGGACATATATTGACCGGCTTGCCGGTAAAGTTATCTTGGCAGGAGATCGAAACTTTACCGGCAAGCCAATGCCAATTGCAGCTACTATAGGATTCTTTGCTTCTAATCGATTTCCACCCCGTCCCGGTTCCTGGTGGTAGTCCTTCGCATTTAATTACTCGGAAATTCTCAGTTATCCGGCACGAAAAGGTTCCAGCAAAGGATTAGTAAACACCCATATTGCAGAGAAGGAGTGTTCCATGTCGGCCCATGAAATGAAGATGAATTCGCTGGATAAGTTTATCAAGGTAAGCCTTTCCACAATCATCATCGCTGTCACAATAATGGCGTCCTGCAGCATGTTGTTGCAGGTTATAGCCAGATATGTTTTTGAAATTTCCATATCAGGACTAGATGAAATAACCGGCCATACAGCTGTATGGATGTACCTCATGGGCGCTGCCTACGGTTCTTTTGAAAGAAGCCAGATCAAGGCTGAAATGATCCATCTTTTCATAAAGAACGATCGTATTCTAAACAGTGTCAGAGCTGTTGCGACATTGATCGGCGCTATCGTTGCCGGATACATGGCCGTTTGGAGTTATGGGTACGTTAAATGGAGCCTCATGAAACACGAGGTAACTCCCACGCTGCAAATACCAACAGTTATTTTTCAAATTGCAATTCTTATCGGTGCACTTCTCATGGTTGCATACTTTGCTCGAGAGGCATTTGACCTTGCATTACGAGCATACCGCTCATTACCCGCCGATACGGAATAAGGAGACATAATGATTACGCTAGGAATAGGTTTAGGACTTCTCATTCTATTAATGGTTGTCGGTGTGCCGGTAGCTATGGCATTTGGTGCCATGGCAATTTTTCTTTCTCAGTCTTTTGATGTAAGCTCAAGGCTTCTCATCCCCACAGCTTTCTATCAGGTTAAATCCGTTGTTCTTTTGACTATACCGTTTTTTATCCTGGTAGGATCACTGATGAGCAGTGGAGGACTGGCGGAACGACTCATCAGTTTCGTCAACTCTTTCACCGGCAGGATACGAGGAGGCATGGGTGCGGTTACCGTTATAGCCTGCGCCATGTTCGGCTCCATCGGCGGTTCATGTTCCTCGGCAGTTGCAGCCATAGGCACCATAATGATTCCACGCATGGAGGAAAACGGTTATACCAGAGGGTATACCACTGCTCTGGTTGCCTGCTCCTCAATTCTCGGCCAGCTCATACCGCCAAGTGTACCGATGATTCTTTTTGCTCTGGTCACCTACCAATCCATACCTGGTTGCTGGCTTGCAACCATTGGCCCCGGAATCTTGGTCATTATCATTTTTTGTATCTTCAATTTCTTCATGGTGCGAAAAATGGATATCAAGGTACAACCGAAGCTCGAGTTCGGGGATCAGATGAAGGAAATTTCCCGCTCAACAGCACGGGCTAGTCTGGCACTTCTGTTGCCGGTAATCATCCTTGGTGGAATCTACGGTGGTATTGCCACACCTACCGAGGCAGCCTGTGTTTCCGTATTTTATGTTATCCCCGTCAGTATGTTTATTTATAAGACCCTTGGCCCCAAGCTGCTTGCTGAGGCTTTTGTCAAGGCGGCAACAACCACTGGTGTTCTCATTATTATGTTTTTCTTTGTCATGATAAATACCAGAATCATGACCATGGAACAGCTTCCTCAGGAAATGGCAAACTGGATAATGCAAGTTTCACCTAATAAATATGTAATCCTGTTGCTGGTGAATATCTTCCTGCTTGGTATAGGTATGGTTATGGATGATATCAGCGGAACCGTTATTGCCGCATCGCTACTTTTCCCCGTAATGGAAAAGATCGGAGTTCACCCACTTCACTTTGCTGCTATCATGGGTGTCAATCTTGGTCTCGGCAATGTAACTCCACCAACGGCTCCGATACTGTATCTTGCCGGGCGAATTGGAAGATGTAAAATCGAACATTATATAAAACCCTCACTCATTCTTATGTATGGCGGTATGTTGCCTGTTGTTCTTCTGGTGACCTATTGGCCTGGGCTTTCTCTTTTTCTGCCCACTCTTTTTGGGTTTGTAAAATAGACAGAGGGAAATAGATTCTATTTTCCTTCCGTTTTTTACACGCCATCATTGTCTCTCCGACCAGAAGCCTGGCGGTAACATTTGTTTCCATTGGAAACGTAAGTTGCCACCAGGCTTCATCGTACGAATAATCAATGCTTTATCGATTGTTAAGGTGTATAATGGTAACATAAGTTACCGTTTTGCAACCGCACTGAAGAAAAGCAAAAGGCAATGAATGCAAAGCAAATACTTTGCATTCCGAAGAATATCTATTAATAAATACTAAATATATCGATAAATTACATATTGCAACAAATGACAGTTCGTTTATTTACTGGTTCTTCAATTATACCATTTTCGAGAATGGCGAATTTTTTGCATTTAAGAGAAGAGGCAATACTCTCCGGTAATTGCAGGTGCAGCATCAGCTACAACAGTGTTGCACGTTTTTTTGTTTAACAATCCGGAATATTAGCATTTACAGTAATTCCTGAGGAGGTCGAAATAATGTCCCAACCTGCAGTTGAAGAAAAACCCAAAGTTATCCCTCAGGAAACCATCAAAATTAAAACCAATTTCCGTGATAGAATTGGCATTGTAACCGATGTCTCCACTGTCATAACTCAATTTGGCCTGAATATAGTCCATATGGAAGTCATCCGTGATGGCGATTTCACCGATGTTTATATAGAAATTGAAAATGCTGAAACTCTTCAAGATAAACAAACCTTTATCGAACAGTTCCGTTCCATAAAAGACTTTCGCAAAATCGAACGTATTGAAACGCTTCCCCATGAAGAGAATGCCAACCGTTTCTCCGTAGTATTAGACAATATTAGTGACGGAGTGCTTTCCATCGATAAAGAAGGAGAAATCACCACAATCAATAAAGTGGCCAAACAAGCCATCGATAAACCCTACGACCAGATAATAGGCAAGAAGCTGATAAGCTTCAACCTTCCGGAATACCCGCTTCTCAACTGTCTGGAAGGGAAAACCTTAAAAAATGTTAAACAAAACCTCATTACGAAAAAGGGAAGATACCAATACGTTTCTACCTGTAAGCCTATTCATGACAAATTGGGACAAATTATCGGTGCTGTCGAGATATCCCGGGATATGAGGGAAATACAAGAACTGGCCCAATCCTTGACGGAAGAAGGCAAAAGTTGTTTTAGCGATATTATTGGAAGAAATTCATCCATAAAAGAAGCAATAGCCTTCGCAGAAAAAATTGCTTCCACGGATATTTCAATTTCCATCCATGGCGGAAGCGGGACCGGCAAAGAACTTTTTGCCAAAGCCATACATAATGCCAGCAAACGAAGTGGTCCGTTTATACCGATTAACTGTGCTGCCTTACCGGAAAATCTTTTGGAAAGCGAATTATTCGGTTATGAAGGCGGTGCTTTCACCGGTGGAAAAAAAGGTGGAAACCCTGGGCTTTTCGAAATTGCCGGGAATGGCACGGTTTTTCTTGATGAAATTGCGGAAATGCCATTGATGTCGCAGGCAAAGATGCTTCGACTGATTCAGGAAAAAGCTGTGCGTCGCATAGGCGGAGCAAAGGAAATTCCAATCAAGGCGCGCATAATAACTGCTACCAATAAAAATCTTGAACAATTGGTGCAGGAGAAAAAATTTCGCCAGGATTTGTATTATAGAATATCAGTATTGCCTATTCATATTCCACCCCTCAGCCAAAGGAAAGATGATATCCCCTATTTGGCCGAACACTTCCTCTTCCTCCTTGCTAATCGGCTTGGCCAAAAAATGCCGAAACTCAATGCAGCCAGTATGGAAAAGCTCAATAGACACCATTGGTCGGGTAATGTCAGAGAATTAAAAAACGTTATCGAACGTGCCGCTATCCTCTGTGAAAATGATATCATTGAACCTCATCAGGTTCTTTTCAGTTATGAGATGAACCACTTAACTCACAATCCTGTTACCAAAACGACGCCTCCTCTGGCTCCTTTGAAGAAACAGGTCATTGAGCTGGAAAAAAATATTATCAGACAAACCATCTCTGTGAAAAAAACAGTACGACAAACAGCAAAAGTACTGAACATTTCTCACACGGCCCTGTTAAAAAAAATGCAGAAGTATGGCATGAGAACTGTGTCTTAAGCCGGAATTTGCATGAATAGTGTATTGCATGCTGATTGGCTGCGGTAAATTGTAAATTACGTAAAATTACCCTGTTGCCACCGTTCAAATTGGCAAAAGAAAACGCTTAATAAAACTTCCCAGCCCCGTTTTGGTACCTCGCTGGCTGTCCACATCGACGATCACCTGTCCGCCACCTGCTGGCCTTACATAGGCCGTACTTAAATACACATTTACCAGATCGAGTTCGCTATCGACATGGAACCGGGTATTGAGTTGTGTGGCGATGATACGCTCGGGCGGCAGGTTCCGTGGAGCTCCGAGTCGGTAATTTCGGCGCGTCCTTCGGCTTTGATGATCAGCTTTCCCGGTCCTTTGGCCTGGGAATGAATCATTTTACCCAAGAGCAGGGATGAGGCCCGGGTGCTTATCAGGGTCGAAAGTTGAACAGTGTCAGACATGCCGACGAAGTTGTAAAAGTCGAACAGCACCACTTCATCCACCTGTAAATTCCATTCGAAAAATTCAATCCCTTTGGTCGCGGTGCAGCGTACGCCGTCATCACCGGATCGCATGACCACTTTATTCATTGAGTATGCACCGTTGAGCAGCCGTGAGATTACTCATGCGTCCAGCTCTCCTTCTAAGTCCCTTTGGGTTCAATTCTTTTTTTTACCGGCTGCAATTAGACAAAGGTTGGGTGTGATATCTTTTCGTTGGTGACAAAGAGTTCTGTAATTATTACGATACGGCAAAGCTGAAGGAATCGAAATGCTTGATGAATTGCAAATGACGAGGCGGACTACTTCTTCAACAAGGACCGGGTCGATAATTGAATGAATGAAGATACCAGAAAGAGACCTCAGATATGGGCTGTCGGTGGTGGAAAGGGTGGAACTGGAAAAAGTTTCGTAACCTGTAATGTCGCTACCTGCCTTGCCGCTCAGGGAAAAAAAACATTAATTATCGATGCTGATTTTGGTGGTGCTAATATTCACACTCTTCTGGGGGTGAGTAAATCGCAAAAATCCCTGGCTGATTTCTTCTCGAACAAAGCTCTGTTGCCTGAGTTAATTGTAGATACTAAAATTAAAAACCTGCACCTTATCGTCGGACCGCTTCGTTATTTTGAACCGGAAAGCATAAAGTACACTCAGAAAATTAAATTGTTTAATCATATCAAAAGACTTAACGCCGATATAATCCTGATCGACTTAGGTTCCGGTACCCATTTCAATATTGTTGATACCTTCCTGTTAGCCGATAAAAAGATTGTGGTAACCCTGCCGCAAATAACCGCATTGGAGAACATGTTCTCCTTTTTGAATAATGCGTTTTACAGGTGTCTAAACCGGGCCTTTGTTCAAAAGAGATTAGGGTATATATTTACAAATACGGTGAAAGAAAGGGCTGGATACGAGATAGGTCATCTTCGTCAATTTATGACATTGCTCAAGCAAAAATCGGTTGAAGCAAGTGATATAGTTGATGATGAGCTGTCAAAGTACATGGTAAATATCATAATCAATCAGGCCAAAACCAGTAAAGATATTTCACTTGGAAACCAGGTGAGAAGCCTATGCATTAAATATCTGGGATTTAAGGCAAACTATATAGGGTATATCGAACAGGATGATACAATACCCCGGGCCATCAATAAACAACAGCCTTACCTGCAGATGTATCCAAAGTCCAGATGTGCAACAAAAATTGAAAAGATAACCCTTAATTTACTCGATAACAAACAGATGCGGGTTCAATAGACAAAATGGAACTCAGTAAATTAGAGTATTACTATGATGTTCTTGAATTGCCCAAAGATGCTTCTTTGGCTGAAATTATAAGGTCCTACAAGGATCTTAAGGAGTTGTACACGAAAAAGTCCATAGCAACGGTTGCTTTGGATAATGAGTTATTCCAGAAAGAGAATATTACAATATTAGCCGAACTTGAATTTGCCTACAAAGAGCTCAAGAAATATTTTCATATAATTAATATAGAAAAAGAGGAGAAAATCAAAGATATCCTCATCCAGGTCGGTTCCTTTGATGGTCATGTCCTGAAACATATCCGTGAAACACTTAACGTCGATCTTCTCGATATCTCAATGTCTTCAAATATCCAGGTCAAACACTTGGAAAATATAGAAAAACAAAAGTTTGAGGAGCTCCCCAAAGAGGTCTATTTAAGAAGCTATATCAAAAGCTATGCCAACTTTTTAGCTCTTGATCCTGATAAAGTGTTGGGCGATTATATGCGGGAGTATGAGAACTGGAGAAAAACGACCTCCTGAGAATTCAGCAGCCTTTCTGTACAATCCGCAGTTCCATCACCCGTCAGGAATTTCCTTAATAGACCTTTCGTTTGGAAAAACCCTTGCCCAGCACATTGAAGGTATTCTCCGTGATCATGAAGGCCGAGGGGTCATGTTGAAAAGCAATGGACTCCAGGCGCTTCAGTTGATAATTATGAACCACCGTCAGGATTATCGTTTTTTTACGACCGGAATAGGCACCTTTTCCATCCAGGTAGGTGACGCCTCGGTTGAGTTTTTCCTTTATATCACTGGCTATGATCTCAGGTGACTCGGAGATGATTAATACCATCTTTCGTTGATTGAACATGGTAAGAACATGTTCCAGGACAAAGGAAGTAACAAAGCTCATCGCCAGGGAATAAAGGACCATTTCTATATTCAGGGCACTGAAACTGAAGGCGAAAAGAACCAGATTAAAACAGAAAAAGAAGGTGCCCATGCGGATGTTGTATTTCTGGTGCAGCACGATGGCAATGATATCATTACCGCCCAATGAGCCCAAAGAGTGAAAAACAATTCCGGAACCGGCACCAAGGATGGTGCCACCTGCAAGCATTACGAGAAACGGGTCATGGAGAGGGATGGTAAACGTAATCAGATCGAACCAGATGGAACTTATAACCATGCCGAAAAGGCTGTAGAGAAAAAACCGCCTGCTCACCAGTTTCCAACCGATGAGGAACAGGGGAGTATTTATGATGAAATACCAGATACCAGGTGATAAGAAATTGGTCAGGTAATAGAATAATAGACTGATACCGGTGATTCCGCCGGTGATGAAATTCTGAGGCACAACAATCGCTTTGACGCCGATACTGTAGAGTAATGACCCCACCGTAATGAGCAGTAAATTCCAACTGATGGAGGATATGATTTGCTTCTTGTCGGGTGACATAAAAGAGCCCTCTTCAATGTATTAATGAATCCTTAGGCGGCAGAACCGCATTTGTTCATGGTACCCTATTGGGTGCTTTTTAATCCTCCCTCGGAATCTGTCGCTTGCCTGAGGGGGATACACCTTGGTTGCAGGGATAGTTTTCTCGTCTCAAAACCTATAAACGGAAAAGAAAAAGGCCCCTTTGCTCTGAGAAAATATTTTTTAAAATAATCCACAGGAAAAAGGTGCCAGGAAAGGACAACTATATACCAGGTGTTTCAGAATTCGCTACAGAAAATAACACTCAAATCGGATATTGGTGTATGGATGATTACGGAATATTTTCACAAAATTATGCTTTTTACTTCTCTCCCTTAAGACTGTCTCATACCGTTCAGTTTTAAGATAATTGGCATAGAGAGCGATTACCCGTATGATCGAAAGAAAAAGGAATTGGGAAAAACTAAAAATATATGATAGGATACAAGGAGTTAGCGCATGAGAGATGGAGACTCTCAGTTGTAATGGATTTCTGCTGATTGAAAAAGCAATTTCATACCACTTTGAACAACAATGGCAACCACTATGCCTGACAACAAGCAGAATAATGAGGAAAGCCCTCATTCAGGAGGCAGCCTGCTCATACGAGTTGTGCTGTTGGCCGTATGGGTGGCGATGATCGATCTGTGGCTTGCCCGACACTTTCGCAGCGGCGCAAGCGCCAATGAACTCTCGATGCTTCTGGGGGTTCCGCTGGGTAGTCTTTGGTGTGTTGGGGTCTTTGATTTTTTATTGGGCAAAGAGAAGCGTCTTTCCTTTGTTGATAGTATAAAAGCTTATGTCCGGCAGTTTTTGAAGACGCATCTTAAAGGAGGGGTTATCGCAGTACTGTATATTGGCACTATACTGCTGGCCGCTACCTACACCACTGTCAGTATCGATGCCACGGGGGATGGCCAAAAACAATATATTTTATCCTCACTGGCGTTTCCTGATAAAAGCATTACCGGCCAAACTGCAGTAGACAAAGTTCGCGATATACATCTGTGGGTCAATCCGTTTGCGCCGGAGTACAGACTCTCGATAGAGGGTTTTCTCTCTGGAAATATCAGGGTTAAACCTTTTTTTGGGACTCTGGTGGTTCCAGGCCGGGATTTGGTGGCAACACCTACTGTACTGTTTCGACCCGATTTTACCAGTAGTCTTATTCTCGCAAGTGGCGGCTGGTTCCAACTCTATCAAAAAGAAGGTGATAGCTTTGTGATGCTTGCCGAGGAGCAGGGAACGCATGCCTGGTATCTTGGTCCACGTCGCAATCAACCCGGTGAACTGCATAGTGACTGGCGGTTGGAAATGGCAGAGCTGGGGCTTGGCAAGAAGGAGTCGGCCATACTGATGAGGCGCTGGCGTAATCCCAAGCCGCTGGATAGCAACCCTGTGGGACCAAATCAGATTCTCTGTGCACTGGTCAGTAATATCGATAAAACTAAGTATGTGGCCGGAACAGTGACTATAGTTACCAGAAAAGAATATATAGATCTATTAATAGGAGACCTTAGCAATGACCAGGATACTTCTACGATCAATCATTCCGGTGCTTCTCTATGTGCTTGGCTTGACTCAGGCACAGGCTAATCCGGAAAAGCAAATTCGCGTCGAGTTGGAGCTGGGCGATTCCTACGCCGTGGCTTTAGGCGATGAATCCTCGGCCGAAGCCAAACAGTTGGCTGAAGCTTCGCTTGTTGAAGCACTTGGAGAAAGAGTTAAATATTTTTCGTTCGTCCCTTCCTCCGAATCGGGATCCCACACCCTGACCTTTCGCATTGACCATCCTACTCCTGATCTCAGCCGCACCGGAATCAGCCTGTTTGATTACTATGTCTTTCTCGACTTCAAAAAGAATAATTCAAATGTACAACACACCCTGCACTGGTTATTTCGCGATGCAGCATCCAATCTTAATGGTGTGGATACACCGGAAACCATTGCTGAAAATCTGAGCAACGATGTTCGCAGTCAGCATGTTCATTCCATTATCAAGGATATGTTGAGCAAGGTCAGCTTTACCGAGAAAGCCCACTTTAAATTTGAAGGTGCCAAGGGGTGGATTATTGATCATTCCCGGCAGTCGCTGTGTATGGCGCCAGACAGTGAGGTGGTTGTCGAAAGCATCGTGCCGCCGGAAGGGTTCGAGGAAAAGTATGGTGCAGAAGTAAAACGCCGACAGTCAGGCGATGACGTCAGCACTTTTACCAAGGCGACTGGTAATGTGGATGAGTTGATGGCTGCCCCGGAAAATGCCAGGGTGGTCGCGGTGTATGTCATAAATTATGAAGCCGAGTGTGAAAACACTCTGGTGGAGTCTTCTCCCGAGATGGTGTCTTTTGAGGAAGGAGGCACACAATGAAAACGCTAAAGGTTCTTTTTTTGATTTTCTATGTACTTACTTTTACTTCGGGAAGAACATTTGCCTACGAGAAAGAGCTGCAGGAGGAAGCCAGTCAGGGGAACTGGAAAGCCGTGGAAAGAATCCTGCAGAAAGAAGAGCAGAGATGCAGGCAAAGGGCAAATGCCGAAAATTGTCTGGATAAAATATATTTTTCCAGTGCCTGGGCCTATTCACGGCGGGCAGCACAGGATGAAGGAAACAGAGAAACCGACTTGCAGCGTGCCCGGGATGGCTATCTGGCTTTATTGAAAAAACATCCAAAACACCTGCCGACAATTGACAATCTACTTCTTGTTTTAGAGCAGCTGGGTGATCGCCAGCAACTGGAACTTTTACTGAAGTCGCTGCAAGATCTGGAGGACAATAAACGATATAGCAAAGCAGCTATCATGCTTGCCGAGCTGTATCGCCAGGAAGGGAACAGTAACCGGGCATTTGGATATTATTCCCGGGCATATGAAATGGAATCAGGGCAGCGAGCATTACACGGTTTGCTTACCATCTACAAGAAAAATCCAGATGACAAGAAGGTAAAACAGATAGAGGCTCTTGCAGAACGGTCGAAGAATTTTATCATGCGCCGTCAGCTCTATGAAACGATCTTGCAAACCCGCAATAGAGTGACACCTCAGCAATGGGAAAACGCAGCCATTAATTGGGTTGCTTTGTTGGGTAAGGAGCGGCAACTCACAGCCAAACAGATCAAGAGGGATATTGATGTAAATAAAAATCCTGAATTTGGAGAATTGGCCAAACGTTTACAAACGCAATATTTAGGTCTGACTCCAAACGATCTGATAATAGGGGACCTGACCCTGTTGGAATACCAGCGAGCTGGCTGGTGGAATGAAAATTTACTGCGGACCTGGGCGTTTACCATCGCAGCCTGGAGTGAAGGTCATAACAGATTGCTGAAGAATGACATAAAGGCAGCCAATGATATATGGAAAGCCGCCCTGCAGTTTGCTCCCCCCACGCACACATATAATTACAGAGAATTGAAAGGTCGCTGGGCAGTATCTCTGGAACTGTTGACCGATCTTGCACGTATACAGCGGTTGTATAAAGCTCAGATTGATCCGTCAGGAAATACCTTTGCCAGTATAGAGCAAACACTTTTTTTCAGTAAAGCACAGGCCTATAAAGTAAAGGATAAGGAGGCAATTCAACGCCACCATGCGGTGATGGGAAAGATGTATGCAGATTTAGGGATTTTTTCCGAGCAAAAAACCGGTATTCGCAGCGCCGAGTTTCAATTGAAACATGCTCTCAAGGCTGCTGAGGTTCGCAGTGCCCAGACAGGGAAAGCCGATCCGCAACCTCAATTGGCAAAACTTATGGCCGACGGCTATTCATGCCGACTGCCTTCGCAGAATTCCGGTTGCAAAGTCAAAGATGATAAGGCACAAAATTTTTATTTACAGGCGGCACAGGGCTATCTGAAATTGGATGCGGTCCTGCCGGCGACAAAGAGCCTGAAAAATATTAAAGTGATAAGTCCTCAGACTGAAATCAAGGTGAAGCAGCTTGAGACTATGATTAATCTGCGAAAGAGCCTTACTGATGACTATCTGCTGAAAGGCAAAGACCATCCAGATGTCGTCAGCAAACAGATTGATATCGCCAAGCAATGGAACCTGATGGGGGAAACGACGAAGGCTCAAGATAGTCTTGATCGGGTATTGCGCCAGGAAAAACAGCCAATAATTGATAAAGCCAAAGTTTACGAACAGCTGAAAAAGGGTGACACTGAAACCTTGAAGAAAAAGGCGTTGCAGATAAGGACGATAAAAAAAGATACAAAGTAAACCAACATTGCGACAGCAACAGCAGTCGCGATGTTGGTTAGAAGGGATGGCCGGTATTGTCTCTATCCGGGATATCGTAGGAAAGAGCAGTTCCCCGATACACACCTAGTGAAATGTTATGCTGTTGAAGAAGCTCTCACAATCATCTTCAATTTCCACATCTGTGGGTTTGTAATAACAGCCGGCAACCAATATTTTATCCAGCTCGACATTGTTGAAAGAGGTGAGCCTCTCTTTCGTGCTTGGTATCCCTTTTTTTATGGCAATTTTCTCTCCTTTGTCGACTCTTTTGCCTGAGTATTCACCAGTGCCGTTTATTACATCATTCCATCTGGACGTATAGCTATCGGAGTTAAAAGCATCAGGTTCACAGAATGGTTGGATTCTATAGTGCGACTGTGCCCCCTTTTCCGGAAATATTTCAAAAAGGAGTATGTCTTCAGCAAGGAGTTTTTCATTTGAGTATCCCAGATGTAAATGGATGTTCGATTTGTCAGTTATCTTTGTATTCGTAAACGTGAGCGTATAGTCATCAAGCTTAATATGGAGGGTATTATTGTCTAATCTGACCTGGGAATTCTGAAAGAGTTTGGGTAGATACTTCTTTTCGAGTGAGAAGTATTCAACCCAGTCATTAATTTCACCACTATAACCGACAACTATCTCATCGTAGCTGTCATAAACACCATTGAAATATCCATACTTACGGTATCCATTGCCTTTGCTGTCAATGTTACAGATGACTCCCTTGGGGTAGGGAAGACAGGAACTATGTAGAAAGTAATCGGAATAGGGAAGGTTCCAGACCGATGATATCCATTTTCTCCCCATTTGATCCTCGACCACACTGCTCGTCTCGGGTTTGCCAAAGCTGGTTATGGGGATCTTTTCCTGGCCTACGGGCCGGGTGATTGAAATACCTTTGAGGAGGTTTTCCATTACAATATCGGGAGAATCAATAAACTCTTTTAATGTGAGAGTCTCCGGTTTCTCGACGATGACCTGCATGTCAGAGACAAATCCCTTTCCACGAAAGACATTTTGTGAGGCTGATATTGGGATTTTTTCGAGATAGATTTTTCGTACATCCCATTTATTGAAATTTGTATCCGGGAGAAGCAAACCGAAACCTTTAACATATGACTGGTCCCGCAAATAGCTGCGAAATCTCTTGCCCTTTGGGTAGTTTTTCTCTTGAACCATTTCTGATAAATCATCGCCCAAAGTATTCAGATGCTGGTCCAAATCGTCTTGTGCCTGTTTTGCCACGGATTCTATCGGTGCAGGAAGCGGCAGGGTAAAAGACCAGTCTCTCGTCAAAGTGTCATCGACGCCAACGAGTCCGTAACTCAGGTTGCGAAGATGGAACTCCGCAGTATCCGATAAGTTGTCGAGTTCAGCTATGGGTACCGAGATATTATAGTTTTCACTTTCATTTTTTTTGACAATAATACCGACAACTTCACCCTTGATATTAAGGAGAGGCCCGCCGCTGTTTCCCGGTGAAGCTGGCGAGGTGAAGCGAATATCTTTCCATTTGCCATATTGCCATTCAGGGGTAAATGATGCGACCTGTCCGGCCCTGTAGGCAATACCTTCTCCCTGAGCGTTACCGGCAGAGAATACGGTATCTCCAATGGTCACTTCACCATTGAATTTGAGAGGGCGAATTTTTTCAGGATAACTCTTGAGGTCGAAGACAACCATGTCGCGATGTGTCGAATATCGTTTCACCAGATTGACAGGATAGACCTTTCCTGCGGTGTCTCGAATATAGAAATCCTGAAGCAGTGAGAAGTATTCCAGACCGAAGACGTGTGCAGCTGTCATCAAATCTGTATTATTGATAAAGAAGGCAGTGCCAATACTGTAATATTTCTCGGTTCTTTCAATAAAATCGAGCTTGTCGAAGGGTAACTCCCGTACATAGGTGATCTGGCTGTTTTCCTTCTTGGGCGTTACTACTTCGTATATTCCGAAATTGAGATCATTGATAAGACCTTTATCAAGAAATTCGATATTATTATTTCCAGCAAAAGAGAGGGATGAAACAATCAGGGCATGAAAGAATGAGATACAAATGAAAATAAGGATTTTGAGGCGATTGTGCATTAATGGCTCCACGGTAAATACTATTTTTTTACACCTTTCATATTAAAGCAATAGCGGAACTTAGAATGATATGGTGCTGATTTCAATGTAATACGCAATTCTCTTATTTTTTTCATATGTTAATTTGCTGTTTTTTGCATCAATCATGGATGAAGAAGACAGGTGAAATTGGGGTTAAGGCTCAAGATATTCTTGATAGGAAGATGCGCCAGGAAAAACAGCCGATTGATACCACCAAAGTATCTGAAAAGCAGAAAGTAGGTGTAATTCAAACCTTGAAGATTAAATCAGATTCGCTACAACCGATTATTTGCCGGGAAGATGCCCAGACCCAGGAGATTTTCTCTATACTCTAAATTTCTTCACCATTTCATTGAAATTATTTGCCAGGTTGGCAAGTTCTTCTGACTTTATATTCACTGCTTTACAGCTATCTGATATGTCATGGGAAGCACTATTGACCTCGGCAATTTCCTGTGCAATTTCGGCTGAAACGGATGAACTCTGAGCAACATTTTCGTTGACTTCACCCAGGCCCATTGATGCCTGGTTGACATTACTGACAATTTCATTCGTCGTTGCAGACTGTTCTTCTACGGCAGTGGCAATTGTTGAAACAATCGTGTCTATCTCATGAACGACTGAAGAGACTTCATTGATTTCCTTGACTGTCCCATCAGTTGTTGATTGAATGCTCTCAACCCTGTTTTTAATTTCCATGGTTGCCTCTGCCGTCTGCCGTGCCAGTTCTTTTATCTCATTGGCCACAACCGCGAATCCTTTGCCGGCATCCCCTGCTCTTGCTGCTTCAATTGTTGCATTCAAAGCAAGCAAATCCACTTGGCCAGATATCTCCGTAATTGCCTCGACGACTTTGCCAATTTCTCTTGCAGCCATGCCAAGTTCTCCAACCTGGTCAGATGCGCTGGTGGTTTTACTGACCGCGTTTCCAGTTATCTGTCTTGCCTTCTCAGTATTTTCTGCAATCTCATTGATTGTGGATGACATTTCTTCCGTTGCCGCTGCGACCATATTAACATTTGTAGAAGCTTGCTCCATAGAAGCCGCAACTGATTGCATATTTGAGCTCATCTCTTCCCCTGCTGCGGCGACAGTATCGGATTTGTCTGAAGTATGTGAGGCTTTGTCTGCCATCTCATTGGAAAGAGTTGTTAATTCTCCAGAGGATCTTTCCAGGGTTGCAGCGTTCTTTGAAACATCTGTTATTATTGTTTGTACCTGGCTGATGAATTGATTAAACCAATTTGCCATCTCCTCGGTTTCATCACCAGAATCATCGTGAACTCTTTTTGTCAGATCTCCTTCTCCTTCTGCTATGTCTTTCAACATATCGATCATTCTGCGAATGGGTTTGACAATGCCTCCGTAGACAACAACATACGCGATTGCAATAGCAGCGATAATAAGGGCAATTACGACAAGGCTCAGTTTGATGGCCTGGTTATGAATGTTTGATGAGATTGCTTCTTTTTTCAAGGCAATCATTTTGTCTATATCATCAGTGTAAATTCCTGCAGCGATTGCCATATTCCAATTGCTGAAATGTTTGACATAGGTGAGTTTTGGTTGTGGTTCCTGTTCTCCAGGCTTTTTCGAGTAGTATGAATCGTATCCCTCTCCTGCATTTAACGCTATATCAATCTGGGTAACTATTTGCTGCTTACCATCTGAATCTTTAAAAAAAGTATCACTTTTACCAATGAGTTCTTTGTCTGGATGTTGGAGCATTACCCTGGATTTGGTGTCCATTGTATAGAAATAATCTTTCGAATTTTTACCATAGCGAAATGAGTTAATGATATCTAGAGTTTTACTCTTTGATTCTGCTCCCTTATCCTCTCGATAATTATTTTCGGCCAGCGTATATGCGGAAGAGACGAGGTACTTGAGCATCTCTTTTTTTTCTTCAAGCAAGGCATCTTTATACGTCGTAATTTCTTCCAAACCTCTTTTGTTGAGCGAAAAATAAGAGATTATAATTGTAACAATACCCATGATGATAAGGCTGAGTATTATGATTGAATTAATTTTTACATTTATAGATGCCTTTATTTTCATTAGCAATTCCTTTTCCCACGATGAAACATGTGCAAGATATTATTTCGGGGTATCGTCATTACCGAAATCTGAAGTGTCACAAAATTGTATAAAAGCCGCTTGTTATTAATAAAGTTATCAAGATCATAGTATTGAAAACAATAATCAAATGCAACATTCGCATGCATTTTTAGCAAAAAGAAGGATATTTTTTCTTTTTACATTGGGCTTCAATGTTTGAAGTCGGACAGCTCTTGAGCACTCCAAGAGCTGTTTGGGAGTCGTGGCAAAGGCAAAAACAACATCTCACCATGGTCTTGAAGATTACAGGCAAACATCCGATCTTGGTTGATTTTCTCCCGGGAGGTCTATCTACATAAAGCGAAAATAATGGACCTGTATCAATGTATTTTAACATGAATATGCTACAATGGAATATGCTGAACGAGTGACCTTCTTCAATCTCGGGAAATAGCATAGAAGTCCGCATTTTAATGTTTCTCTCTCCACAGGCAAGGAGCTGGAAAGAAAATCTTCAAAAACGAGTAGGCCTTTAGTCTTTTTGCTATTTCGTTTCAATAGCCATGAAATCGAAGTCAAAATACTTTCCTATACTATTGTGAAATGTGAGGAAGTAGGTGTTACAAGGTAGCGAAGCAATGGATTTTCTTTTGAATATTTCTTTACTCGGGAGGTGTGGTATGAAAAAAATCGTTATTCTAGGTGCAGGTTGTGCTGGGAGTATGGTTGCCAACAAGCTCCGCAAATTGCTCAGTCGTGAAGAATGGTCCATAACTATTTTCGACCAGGATGACAAACACGTATACCAACCGGGTCTTCTCTTCATTCCGTTCGGGATCTACAAGCCTGAAGATATTGTACGTAGCCGCAGTGAGTTTATTCCGGCTGGGGTCGATCTCATAATTGATGCAGTTGTTGCCATTGACACCGACAAACAACGGGTGGAAACAACTGCAGGTAGCTACGATTATGATAAAATTATTGTCTGCACCGGTGTTTCTCTTGCTCCCGAGGAAATTCCCGGTCTTATGGAGGGGTGGCAGAAAACAGCCTTTGACTTCTATACTCTGGAAGGTGCGGTCAATCTGGGTCGAGCCATGCGTGATTTCAAGTCAGGTAAACTGGTACTCAATATTGCTGAGTTTCCGTTTAAATGTCCTGTGGCCCCCTTGGAGTTTGTTTATCTTGCAGATGCCTATTTTACCGATCGTGGTTTGCGCGACCAGATAGAAATCAGATTGGTCACGCCACTTCCAGGTGCTTTTACCAAACCTAAGGCAAGTGCTTTTTTCTCAAAACTTATTGAGGAAAAAAATATTAAAATTACGGCAAATTATGACCTGGCTGAGGTGGATTGCAAAAACAGCAAGATTGTCTCTGCCGGCGGGGATGAAATCGAATATGATCTGCTGGTTTCTATTCCTCCTAATGTCGGTGCGCGTTGCCTGGTCAAATCCGGTGTGGCCATGGATGAAATCGGCTATGTAAAAACCAATAACCACACTCTCCAGGCCGTAGGTTTTGATAATATGTATGTGCTTGGTGATACTACAACTCTGCCGACCTCCAAGGCCGGCTCAGTGGCACATTTTTCCGCGGAGGTCATGGTTGAGAATTTCATGCGGGAGATCAATGGCGAGCCGATACGTGAAGATTTTGATGGTCATGCCAACTGCTTCATTGAAACAGGGTTTGATAAAGCCGCGCTCATTGATTTCAACTATAAATACGAACCATTACCAGGTAAATTCCCGCTGCCAGGGCTCGGCCCTTTCTCATTGCTTGGCGAATCCAAGGCTAACCATTGGGGAAAGATGATGTTTAAATGGGTGTACTGGAACAAACTGGTCAGTGGGGAGGAGCTGCCTCTGGAAGCGCAGATGTCACTTGCTGGAAAAGTCCAGGACTAACCCCGATATTGGGCAAAGGAGGACACCATGACAAACGAAGAAAAAATCCTGGCGAGGCTGGACGAACTCACCACCGAGTTGCGAGAGGCCAAACAGGCAATTCGACCATACGTTGAGCTCAAGCAGGAGATGGAACCGCTTCTTAAAGATATGGTAATCAGTGCCATTGGTAAACTCAGTGGTTTGGATCGCCGATTTGATCTGGAGGATGTTGGGGAAATGATAGGGCAGTTGCTGATCTCCAGTAAAAATATGACCGAAGCTTTAAAATATTTGAATAAACTAATGGAATTCAAAAAGGATTTTGAACCTTATTCAAGAGAAATGTTCAAGGAGCTCACGCAAAAGCTGGAATCTTCTCTACATGGTTTTGAACCCGAAAAACTGCAGGAGCTCATCCAGCAATTTATCGTTAATATGGGAAATATGGCAGAAGGGTTAAAAATGCTCGGCTCGTTCATGGATATGAAAAAAGATGCAAGCACCTTGTCCAGGCTGGCGTTTAATGATTCGATTGAACGACTGGAAAATCTTAAAAAACGAGGCACCTTCGAGGCGTTCGAGCAGATATTGGTTATGACCGAACGCATTGGTAGCCGGCTGCAGCAGGTTGACTTTGACAAAATAGAACCGATACATGGAGTTTGGGGCATGATGTCAGCCATGAAGCGTCCCGAAGTCCAGGAAGGACTCGGGATTTTACTTGAACTTTCCACCGTGATGACGGCATTAAAGCAGGAGCCTGTTGTTCAGACCTGATCACATCACTTGATTAGCGCACCACGGTTTGATGGAAGATAACAGCCATGGCCAGAGTGACGTTATGAATGACACGTGAAATATTCGAGCTTGCCCGAATTCTTCCTGAGCATTGTGGCAATGTGGCTATGACTTCTTCATCACGAGACTATTGGGATTTTTTTGGAAACCATGGATTATGCCAGGATGAGCAAAGGATGAGCGTGCTGGTGGGAGCAGAATTGCACAGGGCAAAACCACCATTCCCACCAGCCTACCGCAGATGCCGTTGACGGAAAAATCTTTCCAAAATCAGCACATTGTCGTGAGGCACAGACCCTCGAACGGGACTGCTTGACAGCCTCATACCGATTCCTTCCGGATACCTTAGGACACGCAGATGCTTAGTTGTTCCAGCCGTCAACGAGCTCAAGGCTGTTCACACCGCAGTAGTGCTCCTAACACCTATTTTAATCCTTATTGTTTCGTTTGCAATTGATTTCTTCAATCTAAAATTTAGTGTACCTGCTCCAACATTTTTCGCGCTTTTTCAGCATAAATGTCGGACCCTTGAGCAAGAGCACTAAAAAGTTTCCGGCTCTCTTCGGGTTGGTTATTTTGCTGTTTGGTTAAGGCGAAATAAAATTGATATCGGTTACCTTGCTGGTTCTCGGCGGCCACGCTCTCAAGGAGTTGTTGGGCCTGGAGCGTTTCATGCCGCGATAAGTGTAATACTGCCAGTTCAATTTTTGTTTCATCATCAGCTGGGTTGTGTTCGACTATTTGGGTGAGGTAGTCGAATGCCTGCTCCTTATTCCCCATGCTCAACTCCGTTAATGCCAGGTGGCGCAGTGCATTGGTATCTGACGGATTAAGTTGAAGTGCATTGTGTAGGGCCTTTCTGGCATTGCCGTAGTTGTTGCAGAGAAAACAGGTGATACCGTATTGCGCCCAGGCTTCGCTGTTTTTTACGTCCAGCTGCAGGGCCTTTTCATAACTGTGAATCGCTTCCTGGTATCGTTTCTGCGCAGCCTGTGCAATTCCCAGTCTGACATAAAGAGGGCTGTTTTGCGGTTGCAGACTGATTGCCCGCTGTGCCGCGTATTCTCCTGTCTGGAAATCACCCAGCAACACTTTAAAGCGAGCCAGCGTATCCCAGGCAATAGGATTCTTTTGATCTTCTGCAACGGCCTGCTCGATGTGTTTGAGACCTTCCTCTATCTCGTTTACAGCAATTAAGACCTGCCCAAGATTGCAGTGTGCCATTGAGGAGTGGGGGGCAAGAGTGATTGCCGATCGCAGATGCACCAGTGCCTGCTGCCATTGTTGTTGCTGGCTGAGAATAAAGCCCAGGTTGTTGTGGGCACTGGAGCTGTCTGGGTTGAGTTCAAGCGCGGCCTGATAGGCCTTCATGGCACCTTCCAGATCGCCTCGATGGTGCGCAAGCACTCCCTGCTGTACTAGCTCTTTTGCGCTCTGCATTAGGCTATCCTCCCGATAAGTCCTCGCAATAGCTGGTTGGTATCAATATCCGGTACTTCAAACTCTACGTCGTCCAGAGAAATGTCGAAGGGTTCTCCTTCATGGTAATGCACCGGCAGGCTGATGCCAAACCGGTAATCCGAGCCAAAGGTATAGGAGGCAAACTGCCAGCGTTCGTCGTAGACGCTGAAGCCAAGGGCGCGAACGCTGACATATCCGGAGATATCAAAGGTGAAGCTCGGTTGTGCATGTACGGATAATCTTGCAGTGAGATCCAGGCCTTCGCTTGGACTCCAGTCAATATGGACACCTGCTTCTGCGGCCCCCTCAATACCCAGGGTTCCACCGATCTCCAAACCACCCGTGGCGCTGGCACCAGTGATTCCCAGGCCGATCCCTGCCCGTACAGAGAGCCGTAACCCTGCATTTGCCGGAACCCGCAGATGAGCATCACCTGTTACATGAGTATCTTCTTCGTGGGCTGGATTATAGGTAATGCCAATGCGAAGCTCATCGATCACGCCGGGGCCGATCCCGGCGACAGCACTGAGACCGCCGCCAATTTCAGCGACAATGCCTGGGAAAATGGGAGCCTGCACTGCGATATTGAAAATGGATTTGTTAATTTCACGGCGAGCAAAGATTTCCAGTTCGTTGGGAATACCTATCTCACCGGAAACGGTCACTTCGCCATTTGGATCAAACCGTATACCGGCTGTCCCTTGAAGCCAGGGAGCGATCTGGATAGTTGCCGAGCCTGAGCCGTAAATATTGAGGGCACCATCTGGTAGAGGATCACCACTTGGCCGACCATCTTCCCCAACAGCCCGGTTGCTGGCACCCACGGTCACCTGACCGGAGAGCATACCGCGTTGAAAGGCTCCGCTGAATTCTGCGGTGAAGGCACCATCGTCATAACTGACAGTGAGCTGCGAATCAACTCCGGGGATTGCCGGTTGGGCTGTTCCCGTAGCCGCGACCCGCCAGTCATCACCCCGTTTATTCACCGTGACATCTATGGAACCTGAGCGGATGGCAGGATTGGCGGCAAGCTGCAAATTGCCGCCGATGGTAAGACCCGCTTCCTCGGAATAGGCAATAGTTAGTCCTGCCTGTTGGATGCCGGGGATATTTGGTTCTACTGTCCCTCTGGCACTGAATTCATTCTCACCAAAACCGACAGTGATTTCTGCAGAGCGAATACCTTTAATCTTATCCGGACTGTTGATTCGTAAGGTCCCATCGCCGCTAAATTGATCATTTTGATAACGCAGGTTCGCAGATGCTTCATCGAATAAATTACTATCAAAGTTAAAACTACCCGTTGCGGAAAATCCTTGCTGCTGGGTAAAGCCGGCAGTAAGACTACCACTACCGAGGTTAGCTACAGTAAAATAGATGGAGCCATTCACTCCAAATCCCTGTTGTCTGCCATATGATAGAGCGATTGACCCATCAAAAATTGTCAGTCCAGGAAATGTCAGGTTAAGATTATCCGGTCTGTATTCAGCCCTTAAAACAATATCATCTCCAATCCAGTTAAGGGACATTGCCATATTTGAAAGTAAAGGGATTGATGGTGTGGGAATCTGACCTTCTGCGACGATACCCTCCGAGCTAATTTCTAACTCCCCAAATCTCCCTGGACTGGCATGGGCAAATTCAAGATTTGGCGCCGGAGGTGGTAAAACGTACCCTGCATATGGACCCAAACCTTGGATTGAAAGAGAAACTTGTGAATTTTCAGGTTGCCATTGCGATGGCAAGTCCCATTGTCCGGAAAGAGTACCGATTGTAACACCTGGAGTATTAAGATGATCTAATTCTGCCTGGTCCGTTAAATGGATGGATTCGATAACCAACCCCGCTAAACTGCGAGCACTTCGTCTCCGGGGCTGGAAGTCCTCTGCTCCATGGGCGTGGCCAAAACGACCAAGCTGGACTCCACCGGGACCGGAAAAAAGCACAAATGTCCTATCATCTCCCTCATAGGTTTGTGGTGGAGTACCCCGAATAGAATCAAGAGGATCTAACGCCTGGACTTCAGCTCTGCTCCACCATGACGAATTTCCTTCAGACTGACCCAAACTTGAATCAACGGTCACCTGATTAAATATAATGTCATGGGTTCTTAACCATTCGCTTTTGTCCGGACGAACATCCTCTGGAATTGCATTTAGATAGTCATCGGTACGGCTATAAATCCCGGACATAATACTGCTGCCGGATGAGCTGTTTGAAGGTTGATCCAAAAGTTCCATGTTTTCCAAACTGTTTCCTACCGCCTGGCGCGTCCCGTGGGCTCCCGAAGTTTGCAGTTCAACGATATGGTCTACCTGATATTGACTGACATAATTTCCATCCCTGTCCCATTTGGGGATTTTAACGATATTACGGAGGAAACGTGATCTTGTAAAAGAAAGAGGCTCACTGTGGTTTGGTAGCTCAAAGTTGACAGGATGGCTATTGTTCGTTGGCCAGTTCACTGCGGGGTTGAGCGCCTGTAACTTGGATTCAATGTTACTCTCAGAAGGTTGTATGTCTCGCTTCCATGCACTGCTTTGCCGTGTGGTTTGTCGTCCTCTGCTTGGACGGGTATAGTTCCGAATCCGGGCAAGCTGATCACTGTTTGCTAACTGAGTATATAGTGGAAGATGTCTCTGTTTGATTGCTGGGATTCTAAGATTTGAAAGTGATGCAAGAGCGTTGGTTGCATTAGTATTTCCAGCAGGAGTATCCGCGGGATCGATTGCCCGATGGATACGTTGAATCCCACCTCGTTGCTGGACAACATGAGTCAGCTCATGAGCGAGCAATTCCCTTCCTCTTTCTGTTTCAGGTGCAAATTCTCCAGGAGAAAAATATATATCACTACCTATTGTAAATGCCCTGGCATTGAGTTCTTTGCATAATTCTGCAGCTTCCTGATCATTATGAATCACCACATGGGATAATTTTCTACCAAACTGCTGCTCCATGTCTTCGAGTACGGTATCCGGTAATGGATTGCCGTTGCCGCGACTGTTTTGAATACGCTGTTCCAACAGCTCTGAGGTGCTTTCCTGCTGTTCATCTGCTGGAGTTGGAGTCTGGTTTTGCTCCGTCTGCTCTTCCTGTTGCCGCATAATTTTGGTTTGCAGCGGTTCTTCCTCTTCTTCCTCCTGCTTCATCAGCTTGGGTTGGGCTTCCTCTTCTTCCTCCTGTCTCATTACCTTGGTTTGAGCTTCCTCTTCTTCCTCTTGTCTCATCAGCGTGGATTGAGCTTTTTCTTCCTCTTCAGTCTGACGGGCAATCGTTCGGGGTATAACGTTTTGGGCAGAATCAGTGGGCATTACTTTGGTCTGCGTTTCTTCCGGTTGTGTACTGGTGTTTCGCTTGACCTCAGTTGCTACCGCATCGGCCTCTTTCTCTTCGCTATCTTGGGGGTTGCTCACCTGCAGTTTACGATGCAGGTAAGCAGGCTTGCGAACCTTGCGCCTGGCTTTAACCGCTCCAGCACTTTTACGATGCGCTTGATGTTTTGTTTTGTTGATCTGTTTGCTTTCCATGGCTATTTACCAAGATTGTCCAGTGCAGGGGGCATACTTCGCCCCAGTTTCTGGTATTCGCGCTGTAGAGCATGTACCAGTCGGCGTGGTTCAATGAGGTTTTCATTCGATTGTGTGCCAGCAGCGGCTAGGACGGCGTTGCGAATCTGACCTCCGGTTAAATCGCAATGACTGGCAAGGGCGCGAATGATCTCTTCATCTGGAGCTTTTTGACCGAGATGACTGTGCCACAACCGCTTCCGTTCGGTAAAACCCGGCTGGGGAAAATCAATAATGATTTCGATACGTCGGTGAAAAGCAGTATCGATTCGTTCCCGACTGTTGGTGGTGAGAATGACGATGCCGGGATGGTTTTCTATGCGTGCCAGCAGATAGTTGGTCAAGTTGTTGGCGTAACGCTCGCCTGTCTGTTTGGCGTCGGTTCTGCTGCCGAAAAGCGAATCAGCTTCATCAAAAAGGAGAATCACATCGCTTGCTGCGGCCTGGTCAAGCAATAGCCCGAGATTTTTTTCCGACTCACCTATATATTTATTCATCACCGCACCAAGGTCGACGCGGTAGAGAGGCGTACCCAGGCGGGTGGCCAGATAACTGGCGGCCAGGGTTTTTCCGGTGCCACTTTCACCTACGAACAATGCTCGCAGGCCGCTGTTTTGACTGGCCTGCATTGTTTTGCCAAGACCGCTCCACAGGGCCTCCCTTCGCTTGGCTCTGATGATCAGATCTTCGAGATGATGGTCTATAAGGGCTGGAAAGACTACGGCACTTTTCGATACCCGGCGCAACACTGGATCTGCGAGCAAGCGTAGTTTTTCCGCTCCAAAATCAAGGCGAGCGAGAAGGATATGCTCGGCACAAACCTTCTGGCTTGCCTGTTGCGCATAGCGTTTGGCTGATTCAGCCAGCTCAACGATGGTCGGACCGCTGAGCAGTACATTGCCACTGAGTTGCTGGGCCAGCTTTTCATCGTCAAGTGTCTGTCTCCACAGCTGATATCGCTGTTCCTGATCCGGTAATTCCAATTTATATTCCAAACAACCCTGAGCGATAACTGCCCCATCCATATTTACCACGACGATGACCGGGTGTGGGTGTTTGAGGTGAGGCAGACGCAAGGCCTCACCAGGATTTAAGTTCACCTCGATAACAGGAAGCCAGTCTCCATAATGACAGGCTAGCTGAAAAGCGGTGTGTTCAAGCCAGAGAGGCAATGGGGTTAACAGTGGTTGCAGACCCATCAGATTGGCAATTTCTGCTGCCAATTGGTGAGTGTCTCTGTTGGAATGTCCCCGAATAACAAGGGTTTGAGCCTGTTTTTCCTGCAGGAGTCCGGCAAGTTTTGGTAATGTCTTTCTGGTTTTTTTGGGTAACAGATGACGACCGGAACTATCCTGCAGAGAAGTGGTTGGCCAGGTGTGTTCCCGGTCATTTAACACCGACCAGAAAGGGGCTTGGATTTGTAAGCTCTGCAACGGTAGGGGGCCATCACCTTCCAGGGTCAGCAATTGATTGATAACGAGAGAACTGTTTACAAGGTCCAGGGCGTTCCATGCTGGTTCTTTATCGAGCAAGGTATTGACCAGTTCCAGAGCCAGGTGTACTGAAAGCGATCCAGTTCCATCCGGTTGCTGTAGATCATGGATAGCAAAGGTTATGGATGATTCTGTTTCTATTAGTCCTGCCAGGATGAACAGGAAGGCCTCTTTCAAGTTGAGGCGGAACTCCGAGATGCACCGAGCCAGATTGCCATTTGTAGGTGGCCACTTTGCAATGATCGCTTGGTGAGTGTCCTGCCAGGATGTGTTCGAGGCACATACAGCTGCAGAGGGATCCTGGGCTGTCTGGGCGCTGTAATGGACAATACCGAGATGGACCCAGTTGAGGAGATTCTTCAAATCTGAGCGCGGTACAGAAAGCAGGGCCAGATCATTCATAATGCCCTCCTTCATGTTGATCAAAGTGAAACTGCACCACCCGGCCCAGCCAGGGAATCCAACCCGGATTCACGTCCAGCCCGGCAAGACGCAGGTCCAGACGAACATTGGAGAGCGCACTGTACATATCAATATGGCTGGCGTTGTATCTGATCCTGGCAGGCAAAGACAGGAGGGAGGGGGTCCATACACCAACCTTGCCATACCACTGCTCTGCCAATATCTCAATCTGCTGACGCTCTGGGAGAGATGGTAGTTCTGCCAGAGCGTCCCAACTTTCCAGTCCCAACTGTTCCAGCAGAAAACCAGCCATGGGCTCCTGCTCATTGAAATTCAGGAATTCAGCTAATCTACACAGCCAGATCCAACCGCTGGGCAACTCCTGCCAATGCTCTTCCATCATCGTCTGCAGAGGTTGACGATTAAGAAAATTCAACAGATACAACACGCCACCCTGTTCGGTATTGAATTGCTGCGATATGGCTGTCTCTGGTTGTATCTGAATTTTGATCCGATTTAATGGGTGCGATACAGATATGGGTTTTTCAGGTGCTTGGTAAAGATGATTTTTAAGCTTATGTTTTTGCTCGTTATCTCCTGGATATACAGGAGAGGCTATAGATTCGTCGGAGGCTCTTCCTACCTTTTCTCCACTGTTTTCTTTTGCTGATGATCTATGGTTTTCCGTTGTCTTCATTGTCAGTTGAAGAGGGTCATGCAATTCAGATTCTGGCGGATGCTGTTGCTCCTTATCTAGATTCTTTCCAGCTGGGAACGCTTCGGTTTCTGGTTCCGACCGGATAATTTCATTGTTGCTCTCTTCTGAAATCTGCATATCTTGCCCCTGGGGTTTGGTCGGAGGTCGGTCATTGTTTTGCAGTTTTTCAAGAGATTCGGTAATTGCTGATAAGGTCGAATCTGCACTCTTTAATAACGCAAGCGGTGCACACTCTTGTGCTATCAACAATATGGCCAGTTTGAAACGATTGCTGGTTGGCTCGAAGGACAATGCTTTCTGCCAGCGCTGTAATATCCGGTAAGGGATTTGCAGAGGAACCGCAGGGGCTGTCGTCTTGATGGCTTGTCCGGGAACGGAGTAGCCATTTTTCCAGCTCAGTTCATGGATTAACTGTTTGGCCTCTTCCTCAGCAAGATTCCGCCAAACGAATTCAAGTCGTTGTTGACGAGCCAGTATTTCAAGCAAAGCGTTTAATTGGGTCAGGTTTTCTACCAGAACTGAAAAGAGTGCTTTACTGGTCGATAACCTGAACAAATGAATCCAGCGCTGCCAGTACCACCGTTCTGCTGCCACTCCATTGGCCAGATCTGCCAGTAGTGTTGCCAGCATTTCCAAACGATTGGCAAAGCGTATTACATTTTTAGAATCATTGCTGTAACGGATCTGGTGCCGTGCCTGGTCTAACAGGAGTCGGCCGATATCTCTATAAGGAGCTGTGGCTGAAAGCTTCCTCACAAAGACTACTTGCTCGCTATCGGACTCGGGCCAATCGGCATGCTGCAGTTCTCTACGCACATCGTCCTGCAGGTTGGCAGGAGCGTGAATTTTTAACCTGGTGATGGTTGTGTCGTAGAGATCGTTTAGCATAGTGCGCCATTAATAATTCATGTTAACCTTAAATTGCCGACCACCGAAAAGCGTGAATTGATTTTTACATCCTTCTGTACCAGATTGACAATACGGACCTGAGTGGAGTCCGGCCCATGGTCCTCGACGGTAAGCTCGGCGGCAACCTGTTGATTCAAGTCGAGGAGCTGTAGTTTTATACCGGGTTGGATGTTACGGTTTAGTTTTACTTTGAACAACTCACCAGGAAGAACCTTTCTCGGTGGCACGACAATAGAGCCGCGTACTATTTCCTGGGGATCGCCAAGGGAGGCGTAGATGAGTACTGCCCTGATCATATTGCGCATGGCGTTGCGGCTAGCTGCTTCAGCATTTTCGCTAAGTTGTCTGAACCACCAGTCAATTAGTTCGGCAATGGTACGAGTGGCATTAAAATCATCTTGTTCCGCAAGTTCCAATGCAGGCCACCAGCTCACTTGATCGACACGGATTCGGTCATCTTCAGCTAACTGTCCCCACTGCAGACGGATGGATCCAGGGAGAAGCGCCAGTTTTTTCAAAAGACAGACTTGGCATTGTTCAAGTTTCTCGTGAAGCCCATGGGCTTCTTTACGAAGATCAGTGCCGCCGCCTGCTGAAAGGTCGGCCAGGGAGAAGATTTTTGCTGCCTGTATCTGTGTTTGCAGACTGGATGTGGTGAAGGTTGGAAGTGATATTGCCGACCATTGTTTGAATACCGTTTCGGTTTGCAGATGAACAGTCTGCAGTCGAGCTTGCAGGGTGTCCTTGTCGCTGCTTAGAGTGAACTGCGAGGGTCGGGCTTTAAAACGGGCAGTACGGAGTTTTCCGAGATAGTCGTATTTCTCAAAGGGAGGAAGTTGTGGTCTGAACTGACGTAAAGAAACCCAATCATCCATGGGGATTTCTGTTACTGCCTCAAAGAATCTTTCCAGCTCAGCAGGAATTTGTGCACCTGCCGTTGCATCGCAACCGGGAACAATATCTGTATGACTTTTATGGCGCAGTGAGAGTGGGTCTGCAAGAGGCAGAGATATCGGAGTGTTGCGAACCCGCACGTAAAAAAGTCCCTGTACAGCGGTGGTAAGAATACGGGAACGTTCCTGATTGGCATCGTATACCTGGCGCCAGTCTTCTTCCACCAGACGTTGGGCCACCCCATAATCACCCCGTTGTTCGTCAAAGAAGCGGTCGAGGTTTTCCAGGGTTTCTCTGGCTACCCGGATCAGGCCGCTGAGTTTTTCTATCTGGGCCAGTTTTCTGGTATGTTCCCGGAGTTTACCCTGCAGCTTACGTTCTATCTGGTTATAGCGGCTTTCAACGATTGAGATCCATTTGGTAAGGACCTTGCCAGCATTAAAGAGTGCCTCGTAGCGTTTCTGGTTGGCAACAAGACCATGGAGCTGTTGGTATTTTTCATTGTCATCGCCGGCCAGCTCTTTAGTTCTGGCTTCGATCTGGCTGTCCAGGGTGTTGAGATCAACCAGTCCCAGGTTACTCTCGCTGGCTTTTAACTTTTTACGCAGTGATGAGGCGTCGGTGGGATCAAAAAGATCGCTTATCGTGGTAATCAGATCTTTCATGCCGTAATAGGCTTTACGATATTCGTTGATTTCCGGGCTTATATGATCGAGCACGCCAAAACGGAACTCTTTAGCCTCATATGCGGGTTTACTTACAGCACTTTTGGAGAGGTTGGCCAGCAGGTCCAGACGTTTTTTATTGATACCAAGCTCAAAGGCAGAATATGTTTGAGGCTTGCTTGTGAGGTAACTGGGGGCGCTGCTGGTACTGGCGTTAAGTGCGGCAGACAACAGGTTGCGGCTGAAGTTTGTGCTTCCTTTTCGAGCGGTTTTTCCCAGTGAAGCGGCACTGTCTCCGCTCCGTACTGTCGTGCTGGCCGAACTTGGTTTTGCAGCTGCAGCCTGCAGTACTTCCGGAATCAGATCGGTATTAAGGCTGGCATAGGGAAGCCAGCGGGCTACCTGTAGACCATTGCCGTCTCCTGCAACGCCACCTGCAAGCGATGACAGGGCTACTGTCTGGGAATCCAGTTGCTGTCTTTTGAGAAGCAGCAAATCACGGGTACTCTCCAGACGAGTACGAATGGCACGAATCTGGTTTTCAATGGCCTCAAGTTCGATTATTGCCACAGCATACTGGACCACCAGACCATCTTCGTCGGGAACAGGTACCGGAGGTGGAACGGTAGCGCCATCCACCTGTACGAGCCAGTCTGTATAAAAATCAGGTTGTGCTGGTATGCCCTTATTGTAAGGATAGGGGACTTCTGAGCTTGGTGTTTCGAGAAGCTCTTTCAAGGCTCTCTCGATAACATTGGTAAAAAGATCTGCCGGGGTGATTGGAGGAAGAGTAGGCTTAGGCAGGCCAAGTTCCTTGAACTGTTTGGGATCTAACACCGCATGTTCGATTTCCACCAGCTCTTCGGGGCTGGACAGAGGTAATTCGTTGGAAGGTTTGAGGTAATACAGTTTATTAAACTGTATATGCCAGCGAAGCCAACTGTTGTAAGCCCGCATATAGAACCGGTAGGTGTCCGATTCCAGACGGTTATCGGTGGCTGGGATATCCAAAAGATCGGGCCGGTACTCTTTCCTGTCCAGGGCCAGCAACAGGCGGATTTTATCTGCAGCCGGATTGAGCAGGTCGATAACCCGTCGTGGCAGATGCCGGTTTATCAGATCATAGACGGAATCAGCGGGTACCGGAACCATGTCAATGCTGAGATGCTCCGGAAGCCAGAGCAGGTTGGGAGTGACCGAAGCCGGGTCTTGCAGCCAGTTTACGGGCAGCTGTCCTGCCGCTGGCAGATAGTCAAGGAACAGGTTGTCGCGAAGAAAAATCTCCAGGTTGGTTTCCGTATTAGTGGGCAGGTTATAGGCCTGCATGACAGAGCGAAGTGCTTCACTCGTTTGATTAAGCAGTACCCGATATCCTGACTGACTTTGGGCTTCATAGCGGCCACTTGCTTCTGATATCCAGTTCACAGTGTGGTCTTCTCCACTGGTGCTGATAGCCAACAGGGCAAGTGGTACTGATTGCTGAAAGTTCGTTAAGAATTCGCCATCTATCCGGTCAGCTGCAATCCAGTTTTGTAATTGTGCAGGCGGGATGGTTGCCACCAATGTCGGGGCAATTGCCAGCCGTTTCAGCTTTACACTTGTGACCACCACCAGCCGCGAATCTCTGGTTGGATCAAACTCTGCACGCTGGCAGGGTTCTACAGTGGGGCTGTCAATGGTTTGCAGGCTCTGGTGCAAGGTGAGGTAATATACTCCAGTCGCATCGCTGACCGCGGTTTCGGTGAGATACTGATTGATCAGAGCCTGCCACTCTACTTTCAGGGGCATTTGTAGATTCAGGGTCTGTCCCTGCGGGGTGACGGCGAGTCCCGGGTTTACGATAAATGTTTCACTTGCAGCAAGGCTGGTACCGCCACTGACGAGGCGTAAGCCATATATTACTCCAGTCTGATGGGTTTTGAGCAGGTGCGCAAGTCTTGCGTCGGCGTATTCCTGCTGTCGCTTGAACTCCTCTTGCCCCAGATGGCGACCGGCAAACAGATGTACCCTCGCTAATTCGTCTGAACTGGCGATGGGGTTATGCAGCGCGATAAACTTCATATTCGGCTCCTTTAATAGCGGTCACAGATACTAGCCCAAATATTTTACGAAAAAACAGATTTTAATTTGAGTTATATTCTAATTTCAAATTGTTATTCACGTTGTCCACGTTGCTTTCAGGTAGTGTCTGGACCTTGAAAGACAGGTGGCTTACACACCTTTTTCATCATGCGGCTGTGCTTTATGATCCCATTTTCCAGCAGACTCATAAAATAGTATGGTTAGCCAAGCTTCTCCACCAGCTCTTTCCACCGGGTGACGAGCTCGGCGCTAAAATCGAATTGATCAGCGGCTTCAACAATCCTCTTGCCATTGACGGCAGGATGGAGAGACTCTTTCTCACGCAAAATTTCGAGCATCTTTGGCAAGCCCTCCTTTTCTATCAAGAAGCGCAGTGTAGGCCAGACAACGGGGTCATAGTGTCTTTCTACATAAAGTAAAAATTCATTAACCTGCCGTATCACGGCTGCATTTTCACCATGATTGTTGATCAAAATCTCGATGTCCTGTTCGCTGTTGTTATCCTGTGGTGGTCTGATCTGGGCCAGTTGTTTAAAGTTGATAAATCGCAGAAAGACAGTGTCTTCATCCTCGATCATGCTTCCGGGGTCAGAAGGAGTATTGGTGCCGGGATCAGGAGTGGGTGCAGGTTCGCTTGGTGGAGCGGGAACGGTGCTGCCTAAGGCAAGCACAATTCCGCTGATCGATGTTTCTGCAGCCCGTACCGGACGGCGGACATAGAGAAGTTGACCGTCAGCGATGATATCCCAGATGGCCTGCCAGGCACTGGCATCGGTATCAAGAGTATGGACCGGATGGATCGGATAGAGTTTAAGGCGGAGGAGGTCCAGCTGGGGCAGACGGCGGCTTATTGGATCATAATTGCGCTCCAGCCTGGTGGCATAGTGACCGTAGTTCTGATTGGCCAGTGGAGCCAGCGCCACAATATCTATCTGGTTGCTGCTGGAGAGATCTATGTTGGGCAGCTCCAGAGTTTCCGCTTTAATCAGTTCCACATCGGAGAGTCGGATTGGAGCAATGTGCACATTGAAATGCTCAGGGAAATAGCCCTGATGGCCTTTCACCGCATCGATGGCATCCTTGGGGAGCGTGCCTGCCGGCGGTAGCAGGCTGAAATAATCATTGGCGGCAAACTGGTTGTTCAGGCTTCCTGCAGCACGGTTTGTAAAGATGTCTGCCAGCAGGGCTTCGTACTGGCGGGAGAGATCCAGCTGCAGAAGATTGTTTGTTTGCTCACTTCTCATGGGCTGTCGCAGGAGCTGGCTGTCCAGCCACTGCGGAGTATCATCCTTAATCGCTATGATACCAAGAGCAACGCTGTCTTCCGGCAACAGGCTGTCTGCCAGATCGTTGCCTAAAAGCTCACGCATTAGATTGGCGCGGATATGCAGAGGATTTTGTTGGGGCAGAGAGAGCGGTAGTGGCACCAACCCCAGCTGTACCGATTCCGTCACCAGTGCATAATCGCTGCCACGTTTGGAAGCCAGGTCAGTAGGGAAAACTTCTGTGATTTTTGTAGCAACTTCGGTGTAACGCAGGGCAACTGCATAGATGGCGCGGTTGAACTTGCGGTATTTACTGTTGTTAAGCCCGGAGATAAGAGCTCGATTTCCCAGGCTGACCAGCAATTGGCTGTTCAGTTGCAGCACCCTGCCCAGGCGGGTCATAGCCTGGCCTGGCTGAAGAGTGAGCAGACCGGAGAAAGGATCGTAGCTCAGCTCCATGCCGCTGATTATGCCATGGCCAAATGTTTTTCCTATTTCCCGTAAACGCTGGTCCAGGTAAATCTGATCCCTTTCCAGGTCTTCGGCGGTAAGCAACCTTCCGTCGAAATAGTGGCTACGGGTCATGCGCGGGTCAATGTCGGCGATATGCTTTAAGCTTTCACCGGCACCAAGGGGGTCTCCCAGGGGTTGAAACATGATTTCGGTCATGGTGTCTCCTTTTCCCGTTGTGTGCGGTGTTATTGTCTGTTGAGCCAGGCAAGCTGGCTTGCTGTGCTGAGGAATGGCCGCACCAGATTATTGATGCTGATCAGTTCCGGATTCATAATAATAGTATTTACATCGGTGGCGCTGATACTTATGCGGGCCAGTAATAGCCGGGCGCCGACCTCCAGCTCATCTAACAGGTTCTGGGTTGCAACGCTGCCTGTGTCCATGGCGTGCAGTAGCCTGCTGTGCAGTCTGAGTTGTGCCGCAGCCGCAGGATTGCTCACCTCCAGGTCGTCCAGCATTTGTTGTTCGGCATCGTTTAAGGTAGGAGTGGCATCCGCTACCGGGCTGTGGCCACCCCAGGGGGTGTAGCGTTCATCGGCAGGAGGAGGCAACTCTGGAATGAGTTCGAGCTGCACGCCGTCTGCGGTGCGGCTCGGCTGTACGGCATCGGTGCTGAGATTGAGCTTTCGGGCCAAAACCGGTTGCATCCCCTGTGGACAATCTTTCTGGCGCGCTGTCACTTTGAGCCAGAGAAGGTTATTGCTGTTATCAAAGCCTTCCAACAGAAGTGCTTCGGTCTGAGCCTCAAGCCATTGCCGGAAGTCGATACAGTAGGTTTCGTGCAGAAGTATCTCCCGGCCCAACCCGTCGATCGCTATCCCTGGGTTGACGTGGAGCCGAACGAGAATATCATCTGTATTGTTGGCATGATTGGCCGGATCCATGCTCACCAGAAGCCCGGCAAGGGTACCATAGCCGTGCAGCCAGTAATGATGACGGGTGAGTCGGCGGCGATGGTAGGCCTGTTCCGCCTGGGTAGCTTCCAGTCCCAGCATCATTCCCGCTTCGTAGCTCACCCGGCGTAAAGGCTCATCCAGTTTATTATCCTGTTTCAGGGTCGGCAGGTCGTCAAGCTTACTCATCGGTTCTCCTCATAATCTTGTCTTCGTGCACTCACATGCTGGCGTTGATGTCCCGGGGCGAAAAGGCTGCCGGGTTATGTAACAATCCTTCTCTTCCGATCAGGGTTTTGTCCAGGACCACCGGTTCCGGTGCGGGTCGTTGTTCCATATAGGTGTCCACGGCCAGCAGCGGTGCTGTTCCCAGAATAAATGGATGTTCTGTCTCGATCAGAGTCCACTTAAGGTGGGCGGGAATATGTTCCCTCAGGGTTTCCTGAATGACGTTCTTTTGTTGCCGTGCCTCTCCGTGTAAGAGCACGCTGAGGCGATGCGCGTAACGGTCAAAGAAGGCTTCTACGGCTTTTGTTTCCTCCTCGTTTGCCAGTTCGGGGGCAAACAGGGCAAGAAATTCCTTGGCGTTCATATCCGAGAGGATCAGGCTGTCTCCAAGGATGCTGTTACCGCTTATGCCGGTACCCAAGGTCAGTGGATGATCCGCATCGTCCATATTGCGACCCAGGATGGTGGCCATGGTGCGGCGAAGCCTGAAGTTTTCCACCACAACCACTTCTCCACGCTGTACCCCTCCATCTGTGGCAATGTCCAGGGCGAGATTCACTCCTGGCAATGTGCCTTTATACTGCTGAACCAGAGTAGCGTATTTGAGAAGACGGCGTTGCCGTGGTTCTGGCCAATGTCCGGATAATTCCACGCCAAGAGACCGGGCCAGCCATTGCAGGTTTTCTGCAGGAGCAGCATCTGGATGAAGAAGTTGATCGCTGGCTTCTATCTGACCCTCGATGGGGGTAAGCAGCCCTTCAAAACTGGCAAGCAGACGTTCACGGGTATCGGCCCCGTTGGCTGGACCGCTATTGTTTTCCGGGTCGTAGCTCAGTTCCTGACGGTACAGTTCTGGAAGGTAGGCCTCCTGGTATGAAAAGCGAGGCTGGTAAACCCGAATGGCGTGGAGGATTGGCGTAGACCGGCCATTGCCGGTAAAATGTACTTTGAGCTGGAGGTAACGCCCGCTAAGACGACGTATCGGTCCATCGGGTCGTTGCAGCAGCAACTCGAACAAACCTTTCTCCCCCGGTTTATGGCCTGACAAGGCGTGGTGGAAGGGGAGTTCCGACGGCAGGGGGTTCCATACAGGAGTAGGCTGTACAATCATTTCTGCACTGCCTCGCTGGCTCGGTGTATCATAAACTCTGGCGGACAGTTTCATACTGCATCCTGGTGGAATGCAGGCGTCCAGGTATACGCGATGCCAGATGGTATTGGGTGCACCTGAATCTAAAATCTCCTGGAGAATGGCACTGGCTTCGAGGTGGTAACGGGGCTGACGCAGGGCGTGCAGTTCCCTGGGCCGCGGATTAAAATCGGGATAGTCCTGATCCTGGTCCGCCTGGTAGCGGAGTTGACCATCGCCGCAGCTGGCAAAGCGAGGCACTGCAAGGGACAGCATAGGGTATCTTTCGTAAATCAGCTGGGCAACACCAATACTTGCTTCCTCTGAGTTTTCCAGAGACAGACTCAATACCGGACAATCCCGTTGGCGAAAAGCAGTATCATCAGGCTGTTTGGGTGCCAGTGCAGCCAGCCTGCCTGGTCCTGCCAGGGCCAGATCAATAGCAAAAGGCACTTCGTCTGCCAGCTCGTATGGGATAAGCGGCCTGTCATTTTCTATGGACAGGTGGCGGCGTAGAATTTGTTGGTGCCGACTGTTGTCGTGGACAAGTATATAGAGATTGTTTTGATCCCCGCATATTGCCAGGGCTTCCCAGCCAGCGGGAAGATCCTGCTGCCACCTTAACTTGAGAGTATTAAGGTTTTCGTTCAGTGGCTCAAAACGATTGTCCATCGGCTGGTAAGGAAGTGGTAATGGCTCTCCCTGGCAAAGCATCAGGCTCTCGGCGCTGATACACCAGACACGGTTGAAAGAATCCACCCAACTTCTTAATGGAGCCAGTGGCAGACTGCACATGGTGAGCCAGCGTTTGCTCAAGTGAAACAGCATGAGACCGTGCTGATCGGTGTCGTTACTATAGGGGATGGCCATATAGCCTTCCCGGTTAAGGTTTAGATCCTTTATAGTACCAACAGGTGATGCCACGGTGTGCAGCTCACTGTCTTTTAAGGGAAGCCAGCCACGGCCGCTGTTGAACTCAACACTGCTTTCATCCCCGCTGAGACGGGCCACTTGATAGTATTTGTCTACAGCCATGGGCAAAGCTGTGCTCCAGGCGTCCAGCGCTGTGGTAGGATTACTTGTGGGTAACCGAAGACTCTGGTTTTGAGCCAGGGTCAACGCCTGCAGTTCCTTATGGTATTGCAGGTATCGGGAGCCTTCTTCAAGCTCAGCTTCACTGCGTAACAGGAAGTATGGGGTATTGTTAACATCCATTAGCACACATCCGGTATAACGGGAACGGCTACGCCATCCGTAGATTCAGGTGGAGAACCAGCCAACGGGCCGATGCCCTGTGGCAGTTGAGGGGTGTCTTTGGCACTCCCTATCTCGACCCTTACGCCCATCAACTCAGGTAGCTGGTAGATAGTCAGGTCCGGCTCTTCTGTCTGAGTCAAACGATACCAGCCCTTGCTTTTCTGGAGAAAGAGAGCTCCTTTGTTGACCGATTGAACGCCATCAACACGGGCAGCCTGGGTCAGGATTTCGTTTATTCGAACCGTTTCCCCCATTGGCCAGCCTTGGGCAGAGGCACCGCCAGGAGGTAAGGGCCAAAGATACTCGGTGATTGCAGCTTGCACCGCTTTCAGGGTCTGCTGCTCTGTCTTTGGATCTCGAACCTGCACCAGGATGGACACTGCAATGGGAATAAACTGTGGGCTTAACAGGTAAATCTCTGTTCCCACCAAAATTCTATTCTGCAGGTAATTGAACAGATCCTTGAGCAGCCCTTTGTTGGGTTTGGGCCAATTGCCAACCCCTACCTTTGCCGGTGGCAGCAGGAAAACACTGATTACACCAGGGACATCCTCTCTCGCTGCATCCAGAGTGTTGCCGGGTAAAAATCCCTTGATTACTTCTGCCCGTGCCACCGGATTAACCGGGTTGTTCCGGCAGATGATCTGGAAATCCGTCTCCGTTATTGCCCGGTTGCGGTGGGTGAGAAACTGAGGGATACGTTGTTCTGCCTGTTCAACCGTTTCCGCATTGCGCCCGCCTTGAAGCGGCCATTCATGGCGTGCTCTGAAACGGGGACTGCCATTGTCGATGTCTTTAATACTGCCAGCTGGAAGGTTGCCGCTTTCTCCGCCGCCGTACCGGTATTGAGCTATGCGTATACGGGCTCCCCGTGCCGGGCGGCGACCGCTTTCCAGACCGTCCCCAAAATAGACATAGCCGGATTCGGAATTGAGACGATATACCCGGGCATCGGAGTCATGGCCTGCCAGAAAATCCACAGCCTGCCAGCTGACCCAGCCATTCTCTTCTTCAACCTGTAGATCGATGGTGGTGGCATCAATGTGTTGATCGGGCAACGCCACCACCTGGTCGGGAAGGCCATTTCCCAAACCAACAATAGTATCCAGGCGAATTCCCTGAGCGACTACCTCTACTCCATTTAAGTCCAGGTAGCCTAGAGTAAAATTAGGATCGTCGGGGCAGCGCAGTCGAATCCACAGAGCCACTCTGGTCGCTTCAACGTCATCATCAAGAGCCGGGGGCAGCTTTTTATTGCCGTCGAACATTGGGTCAGCGCTTGCAAAATCGTTGAAAAGCTCACTGTTTTTTGGTAAGCGCAGTCGAACCACACCTGTCTGACGTCCCCCCAGCGAACTATCTGAAATCACATCCAAAGGAAGAAAGCGGACATCTGCATCGGGACCTTCGGCAATCAGCTCCCACTGCAGTTTCCGGGCTTCCATGTCACTGATCGTTTCACCTTCAAGGCTGTCAGAGGGTGCAATTGCCACGTTGAGGCGAATGCCCGCCAGGTTTTTACGCAGCAGATCAATGCTTTTTTCCAGTTGTTTTGGGGCAATACAGGCAAGATAAAAACTCTGGTCCAGGCTTTTGCTCAGACTCAGGATCTCTCTGCCGACATCAAAACGACGGGGTTGAAATGGTTTGGGGATTTCCCCTTTGCGTAGACCGAACTGTTCGTGGAGATCCTGCAGGGTCATGCCCATATCGGCGAGCTCATCTACAGAGAGAGTTTGTTTTATTAAGACTTTCAGATTGAGACAGGTAGGCTGGAGTTCGCCTAACGTTGTAAATGTCTCTTTACCGCCCTTCAAACTGCTTGAATCTTTCAAAAGAGGTGGCAGCTGCACGCTGGTGGGGCTGCCATCAACGCAGACCACACCCCGGGCAGGCCGAGCCGGGCGGACAGGAATTTGCAGCAGATTAAGGAATACCCGTCGCTGACGTTCAGGGATCAGGTTGGCCCGGTAGAGGATAGTTTCCGTCAGCCAGGCGAACAGATCGATGAAACTGTGAACAGGATCACCAGGGCTAATCTGAGTCAGTTCAGGCAGATGAGCGGTCAGACGGGCTTTTGCCTCGGCAACAAGATCATCGAAGCGGCGGTCATCAAGATTGGGGACCGGTAATGGCATTGTCTAGGTTCCTCCTTACACACCCAGGTTCAGGGTCAGGCCCAGTTCTGCTGGTGCCGGGTTGTGGCGCATGCGGTAACGGATGTTGATATGCACTTCGGCCAGATTGTTTGGACGGGGTTGTACATCCACCCCGTCAACAACCACTCTCGGCTCCCATAATTCAAGAGATTTTCGGACGACTCCGGCGATGAGGTTGCGGGTTGTTTCGTTGTTGGGCTGATGGACAAAATTCAACAGTCCGGCACCGAAATCTGGCCGCTGCAGCCTTTCTCCAGGACGGGTCAATAGAATATTCAGCATTGTTTCCCTTATACTCTGGTCGTTCTTGACCCAGGAGAGACGACCCTCGTTTGTTACACTGCCAAGGGGCCAGCTTTGAATGTTGGGGGTTGGAGTCTGGTTCATCGGTTGTTCACCTTTCGTCTCTATATCTCGCTATTTATCACTCTTAGGAAACGGCAGACATATCCGTACCCAGGGGAGCCAGAAAAACACGATATTTAACAGTGAGATCATTATCATCAGAAGAATCATGGCCACCAGGGTGATCACCGGCAGGCTGAATGAACAGATCCACTGGATTCCTAATTTGGGCCCTTTACCTATGACATCCTCACTGGCGCCTTTTTTAAGATTGAGCCCATTGATAAGATCAAAGGTATCGCCAGGGGTGAGCATGCTTGCTCCTTTGGCGAGGCCTCTTTTCAGATCCCGTAAACTTGGCATGGGTATCAGGGACGGGCGACTTGCTTCCGGATCGAAAGGAGCTGCTACCCGGAATTGCTGGGAACGGCTCTTTTTGTCTCCCCATTGTATTTTTTCTTGGCCTTGATAATTTTTATAGCGCACAAAGGGAATGATCTGGTAGACGTCCTGTTGGCCCTGGCTGAATTTCGGCAGTGGAATCTCTTTGGCCTGAGCCAGTGTCTGCTCGCGGTACCTCTGGCCCAACTGGTGGCGGATATTTTCTGCATCACTGGCTAGGAGGCTTAAGGAATAGTTCAAATTTCCCTTGCCATTTAGGTTTGGCAGGGCCTGCAGTTTTGCCAGCTTATCGAGACCGCCTTTCTTATCAACTTCCTCTTCCTGTTCGATAAGCCACTGGACAAGTGGATTGGATTCCCCTTTGGAAAAAGCATCCTGCAGATACTTGGTCAGATGAAATTTTTGGCTGCCTTTCAGCATCTTGAAATTCTGGGCCTTTGGAAGGCTGTTTTTAAGAGAAGCTGGCAGGAGCCGGCCATCATAGAACCAGATATCTGAGAAGAGCTCTTCCAGCTCTTTATTCGCATCCCGGCCAGTCTCGCCTAAATGATAGCGATTCATCAAAAGACGAAGGAGTTCAAACATTGCTTTTGTTGGTACGCCATCTTCTACCTGAAGTGAGTGTTTTTGCGTCCACTCCTGTTTTTTCTGTTCCCGATAACCGAAGGGCCATGGCAGGGAGCGTGAGACGAAAGCTTCGGTTTTCTGTTGACTTTTTGAATCGAACAGCGTTTTTGATTCGCGCTCGTAATAGGTCCCGCCCAGGGGAACGTATCCATATAAGAGCGTATGGTGCTTATCCTTGGTATCTCTGCTGGTGAGAAGGTGTAAAGGATGCGTTTGTTCTCCGCTGTATGTCATCTGATTACTGCGCGGATGTAGCATCCCGTTCGCACAGATTCGGCGATCGAGGTCAGGGTCCTTCAATTCACTATTGGTGTCACGCCAGCCGATGGCCTCACCTTCTTCAACAATCCAGGCCTGTTCCTTGCCGTTTCTCAGACGGCGAATGACAAATCCGGAGGAGGTAATATGCTTGGGATCTAAAGCAGGCAGACCAAAGCGTTCACAAATAACTTCGCAGCAGACCAGATGGAAGGCACGATGAGTGGGCAGGCGCAATACCGGTTTATTGTCGAATTGACTGTGGGTTTCTTCACTCGTCCAAGCCGAAAATTGCGGTTGATCAAAACGTTTCTTCTGTACATCTTGCTGAAAACGGGCGATAAAATCTGGGTCCAGATAGCGCAGCAATCCAGCCTGATCACCTTTTTGGAAAAACGGTGGGCGAAGACGAACTTTGTGGATATGTTGAAGGGTAGTCATATTTTTATCCTTATTACCAGATATTACCTGCACCCGGGGTGTAGGAGGTGCCCACCACCGATGTGGCGATAATGGTATCGCACTGAACGATACCGCTAAATCGTGACATGGCGGCATCGACCTGCACCATACTGGCCGAAACGTTGACCGTGGCGGCGTTGATGTTTACTGGTCCGGCACTTTCGACGGTGATTTCAGAAGCGGTCATGGTGACACTTTGACCGCCTCGTTCAATTTTTACTTCTCCGCCGCCTCCTTCTGTAATGGAAATGCGATAGCCTGAGCGCGTGCGAAGTTCCACTTTGGGCTCGCTGTCGTCGAAATCAAGTACGGTCTCACTGGGGGTACGAATCACATAATGTTCTTCCTGGGGGTCTGCATCTTCTGGACGACTTTCGCTGCCGGACCAGATACTGCCCAGAACCAGCGCTGTATCCTGGTTGATAAATGCCACCACGACAAGTTCATCAACTTTTGGTATAAAACTTGCGCCATAACCTGCGCCGGCCGATGGAGCAACCACGCTGGCCCACATTTCCATGGGGGAAGACTGCAGACGTACTTTTATGCGGCCGCGGTTATCGGGATCGACGTTTTCGGTTACGCGGGCCAGTTGCATGCTGTGCAGATGGCCTAGAGTATGGGCATTCATGAGTCTGGGCTCCAGTCTGCTTTATTAACCTTAAGATGAGTTTCGTATCCATTCTGACCGTCAAAACGGTGACTGCAGTGCACTATCTGGTAGGTGCCTCGCAGGCGCGGCGATACGCCGGTGAGATCAATTTCCCTGCCACTCTTCAGGGTTGGTTCTCCTTGACAGATTATATCCCCCTGGATAAATCTCTTGGCTTGCCGGTGAAAATGAGAGATGGCATAGGCCTCTGCCTCTGCCTGGCTGCGCGCCGAGGGATGGGGGACGACTTCGTCGCCCGGCCAGCCCAGTTCCGTAAGGGTGGCGGCAGCACTGGTTCCGGAGGGTGACGGGGTCAAACTGTCACTGGTGTGATTTATCGAATCTGCGATGGCAACGTTATATCCCTGTACCTCAGAAGAGAGAGGCTGGTGATTGAGATCTGCGATCAATCTAACCTTTAAAGCGCTGTCCTGGGCACTTAATTCCATAGGCTCTGGGTCTGGCTCTTCAGGCTTGGCCCTGAGGGTATCTCCATCCATGCGCAGTGCGATATCGAAACGGCCCAGAAGTCGCAGAAGAAAGGCAAGGTCACTTTCGTTGAGTTGGTGCCATGTCGTATTGATGATTGAAACCTGCACATCTGCCTGCAGTCCCGCTTCACTGACAACAGCTTGAACGACATCGTCAGGGGTCTGTTCCTCATAGCTTCGATTCTGCCGTGATCTTCCCAAAAGGTGAAGTTTATCCTGTAGCAGTAAAGTCAAATTTGGGGCGCCCTCGCCATACTGTTCTTCAACTGCGGTTATTTCTCCCTTAAAAATTCGGATTCTTTGAGAACTGTTGCTCATTTCTATCTCAAGCTCTGTTCCCAAGGTGATATCATTAAACAGGTAGGCGGGGTTTTGACCTCCTTCCGGGGTGCCCCAGTTGGTGAGGGTGAGTTCAGCATGGCTGCAGCCATGCAAAGGCAGGTTGACCACCATACCGGTGAGGGCTTCACTCAGGTCGTCCCGTCTTTGTCCATCCACTTTAAAGACAGGGCGAGTGCTTATGAATGAATTATCTGCCATAAACTTTTTATATTCCTAGTCAACTTTTAAGCGTTGCTGACGCTGTTGAATACGTTCCAGTGTCAGGGTCAGATCCAGCTCGGTTTGAGTGAGCTGTTGCTGCTGCGGTGCCGGGATGCTCTCGTCGGGCCGGGTCACCGGTTCTTGAATATCTGCGATTACTTCTTCTATAATAACGGGCATGTTCTAGACTCCTTCAGTCAAAACCAACTCCCATATCCAGCTTGATGGTGGGCACCTTAGTTGCCGTTGTGCTGCTGGTTTGAAGAGATGGGGATGTCTTGCTTTTTATCTGTATTCCAGCACCTCCACCTGCATCAAAGGCACCTTCTATTTTGGTTCCAAGATTGGCTGAAGAGCCGTAGGAAAAGGAGGGTTGTGTGGAGCCAGAGCTGCGAACGCCGACATTTATGCTGGCTCCTAACCCCACTTTTGGAACTGCCAGCATTGCCGCACTGGGCAGGCGAGGATTTTCAATACCGTTATAGAGTGCGGTATCACGCCAGTTATTGGAGCCAGTGCTGCCACCAGGTACCGGATTAGTATTCTGGCTGGTGCCATCTTCGCCGTTACCGGTGGGAGAAAGCGTCGGGGTTTCCTGCTCTGCTGCGTCTACGCCTTCTTGACGTTGTCTGAATTGATAGCGATCTTCTTTTAACCTCAGCACGACTTTGGCGCGCAGGGGGCGACCTTCTTTTGAAAAATAGTCCAGGGTTTCCTCATAGTTTTCCACCATACCCACGAATTCGAAACTTCCCCACTGGAACAGGCAGCGTTTGGGGGCTTCCATTTCATCTCCTGCCTCCACCGGCTGTACGAAACGTTCGGCAATCTTTTTCGTCTGATCGCGGACGTCGGAACCCTGTTCAATATCGTTGTGGGCTTCACCTTCCCCGGTATCAATATACGTGGTGTCAAAAAGTAGCTCCACGGCAAGGGTGGAGGAGCTTTTGTCTACAAATTGAGCTGCGCGACTGTTGCCATTGCGCTGGTTTTCCTTCAGCGTGTTGGAAAGTGTGACCTTCAATGACACCGGGTTGAACTGCACATCCACAGCATTTTCCATATCCGGAGTGTTATTATTGCCGGAAACAGGGATCAATTTACCACGTTCAGGATTTGCCATAATATATCAACTCCCGTTGCCTGTGCCGCTTGCCGATGGTCGGACGAGTTCCAAGCCTTCGTGGACCAGATGGATTTCCTCAATGGCGACCTGATTGGCGGTTGAATTAAGATCTGGCCCCTTGAATTTGGTGGCCATAACCCCTTCCAGGTGCCAGGTCAAGATTGGGTTTTCCTCGGTTCCCTTAACAGGATTACCCAGTACGATGATCTCGCCGTGCAAGCGGTAGCCGTAGTTGGAACCGCGGGTACTGGCATCAAACCAGCTCCACAAATCATTTACCGTAGTGACCCCGCGTTTCAGAATTATTGGCGTAAATTTCGTAAGACCGCTTCTCTGTAACACTCCCCAGTTGCGCCCGCCTTCCTGAATGGTTTTGGGTTCCATGGTAAGCTCAAAACCGGTGGCCTCGCTGAACTTACCACTACATAAAAGCTGATTGTTTTCACTGTTATAGAGATTTACTTTGAACCTGAAGGGAACAAATTCAGACATTTTTCACCTCCCCCTGCCATTCTCCATGCTGGTTGGTAAAGGTGAGATGGATGCGGTCGATTGGCAGTGCCGGCGCAATCATTATTTCATAAATCATGGTGCCTTCCTGGTTTTGTATTTCTTCAATGTGGAAGGCCTCTTCCGCGGTAGCGCCACGCAGAGCACCGCGTTGCTGCAGTTGACGGAAAAACCGTTCCAGCACCAGACGTGGTCTGGGATCGCGATAATCCAAATTGAAAACCAGCTGTTCTCCTAATCGATTGAGCTGGCGGCGTAAATAACCGAGTAGCCGCATTATTTCTGCAGAACGATGGCCGTCAAAACGGCTCATATCGGTGGACTGACCATAATCTTCGGGAGGCAGTGCAGGAACGACCAGCCGCTCATCATCCAACTGGATCTGGCCGTTCAACTGCTGTAACACTCCTACGCCTGGAGCCTTCCGAAGCGCAACCGTTTCGGCGATTGATAAAGGCGGAAAGGGCAGCCCACTGGTCTGGAGTGGGAGAGCGGCGATGGATTTCCAGGGACCATGGGTTTGGGCCTGGGAGGCTTGTTTTCCGGCAATGACACCCACTGGACTAGACAGAGTGGAATGTGCTATGGCTGAGCGCCAGGGGCCATTCGTCTGATCCTCGGAGTCCTGATTACCTGCTGTGACGCCCTTTGGACTTGAAAGTAATGCTTTCGGGCTGCGCAGAAAGGGAAAAAGGAACTGGATATGGCGCAGATGATGAGCATTATCGCTGTTTCGAATCTGCTGCACCAGCTCAATCGCCTGTGGATCGATGCCAGGGCTGTTCAGGTCGGTGTCGTAGGAGAGAGGCAGGGTCATCAGACACTGTATGTCTGGGCGATATCTTACCAGCCACGGCAAAATGCGCTGTAAAACCAGATCCAGTTCGGCCGGAGGCGGCATTTCACGGCCTTCTATTTCCGGGGTGTTTCGTCGTTCCCGGTGGTCATCGTCCAACGAACTCGAGCAGGGCAGAAATTGAGGGTCGGGATTATCGAGTCGTACCCTGGGTATGTTGGGCAATTTGGCAGGTATCTGTAACCGTTCAAGATCTGGAAAGGTCACGGCGCCAAGGCTTGGAATGATCAAGGCTGCAGCCAGACCATAGAGCTTGCTGGAATCGTGAAACAATGCTGTGTTGGGAGCTGGAAAAGAAGCCGGAGAAACTGCATCCGGATTATCCAGCACCCAAAGTCCCGTCTGGCCATTGCCAAAAAAGCCATTTTGTCCCTCTTCCTCGGGAATATTAATTATCCACAGCTTTTTTCCGCCGTTGGCAAAAAAATCATCTACACAGCCAGGAAGCCAGGCTCTGTCACCGGCCAACACACTTACATACTGGCTGGGAGTACTCGTCGTTTCTGGAAAGATGTCATGGAACTCTGCACTGGAACGAAGCGGAACAGGGATGTGATACAAGAACTTCACCCGATCTTCTAAAGGACCTTTCTGCAGTTGATCGACGGCGAAACCAAAGCCTACGGCACGCATTTCTTCCAGGGCGCTGGGGAGTGCCAGCAGCCTTTGTAAACGCACCGATCCGGGACAATGGCCCAGCATGGCCACCTCAAGTACCGCTTCTCGTGGTTGTACTGGGCGCGGTGTCAGAGCTATTCTGGAGGCAAGTAGTTCCTGCATTATTGCAACTTATTCCTGTTCAATATGTTCAACGGTCAACACTAACTCTTCAATGGCCACATCACTGCCACCTTTGGCTGTAAGGGTAGGTCCAGTCCATTTTGTCGGCATGGCATTGATCAGTTTCCAGGTCACGACGGCAGTAGAACTGGTCGGATCTTCATTTTTCAATTTAATGGTGACGTTTCGCTTGGCATTTACATCTCCATTGCGAATCTGGTTCAACCATTCGTAGATATTGTCCGCGCCAATTACACCTCGCTTAAGAGTGACGTCTCCTGACTTGTGAATAGCCGGGATCTTTGAAACATAATTCACAGGGGAATTACCGTTTCTATACTCAGCTACAGTCACTTCAGCGTTGAGGCCGGACACTTCGGAAAAGCCACCGGCGATCTCTCCCTCGGTACCGTCACCGAGGTTGACCAGATAATTAAAAACGGAATATGGGGTTTCACGAAACTGTGCCATGGTGTGTTCCTCTTGGATGCGTTATTTGATGGAGCTGTAAAACGTTTCATCTCCATTGCTTTAACTCGACCATCTTGTTTAGCTGTTAACTTGGCCTAGCTGTCTGCGGTTTTCTGACCGATGCGGAAGATTACGAACTCCGCCGGTTTTAAGGCGGCAACACCTATTTCGCAAACCAGTCGGCCATTATCGAGGTCGTTCTGGGTCATGGTGCTTCGGTCACAACGCACGAAATAGGCGGATTTAGCGCTTCCCAGTAACCGACCGTTTACCCATTCGTTATATAAAAAGTCTTCCACGGTGATACGGACATTGTCCCACAGTCTGTCTCCATTGGTTTCGAAGATCACCCACTGGGTTGATTTGTCGATGGAGCGTTCCAGGTAGAGGAAGTATCGTCTCACATTCAAGTACTTCCATTCCGGATCACTGGAAAGTGTACGGCCACCCCATACTCGATGTCCGCGGCCCGGGAAGGAACGCAGACAGTTGACACCGTTGGGGTTCAGCAGTTCCTGTTGGAAACGGTTTATATCTTGAGCAAAACGCAGGGCGCCTATAACCGGTTCGTTGGCGGGTGGCTTATGTACGCCCCGCTGAATATCGGTATTGGCATAGACACCTGCAATGAAACCAGCTGGAGGCAGATTGATAGTAGGGGTGATACCACGGGGGTCGGCTGCCACCACCCATGGATAATAAAGGGCCAGACGGGAATCGTCAAAATTGGAACGGAACTCTCGAACCTCAGAGAGCGACATACTTTCGCGACTGTCAACAATTCCGACCCTGTATCGCATCTTGCGGCAATGTTTCTGCATTTCAGCGACAATAGCCTGATGATTGGTGCTATCTGCCGAGGCTGCCGGGGCAAGGACAATGGCAATATCTTCGATATCCTCCAGAGCTGCAAACCCGGTACTTCCGTTTACTTCATCGGTCGCACCTCCGTAATGTATGGCCAGAGGCGAACTGCCATCGTCACCGCCACTTAGAGAGATCAGGTAGCGGGGGCCTTCCACTGAATTTGGCGCCGGAGTCATAGCCGCAGCATCAAACATCTCAAAAAGTGCTGTCATGACGTCTTCACCGGTAATGCTGGCAGCGAGAGAACATTGCACTGGACTGGTGAGCTGATCGTAACGTTTTTCTGGATTGGCTGTCAGCACGCTGGCAAGGCTGTTGCTTGCGTCCGGTGCACTGGAGATATTGCCGTAGCTGTATACCACCGGTGCGTTGGCTCCGCCATTATGGACACTGATATCAAAGGTGCGCTGTACCATCATGGTCCGCACATTTCCAGGTGCGGCGGCCAATGCGGAGAGATGCAGGGATATTGCGACTGCCACACCGGCGTTCAGGCCACTGCCGTCTATTGTGAAAACAGTACCGGCTGCATTGAGTGTTCCTCGCAAAGTGGTCAGGGTGCCCCAATGACTTCCGGTGAAGAAGGTGGAAAGGTCGGTTTCATCACTCAACGTTAAGACTGCTGAGGTCCCGTCCTCCAGGGCGCCGCTGGTTGGCCTTTTAGCGACCACCTGGGTATAGGAAATAGTTGTATCGCTGTCGTTTACCATATTGGCGACTACCAGATGATCACTTCCCGAAGCGAGATCTGCAGCAGTAAGGGGCGCTCCGTCATTAGCCGTGATTTCACAGAGGCCATCAACTATCTGGTAATGGTCACCACTTCGCTGCACTAATCCTCGAATTCCCAGGGGGAGATGTCCGGCCGATAGACTGGCATTGGCGATTGCTTCCGCAGGCAATCCAGTTGCCTCAAGAAAAACCACTTCACCTTCCGCCGGGGCTGAGGTGACAGTTGTTTGTAACAGGTTTTCACTGTCGCGCCACTCCACTTCCAGGGTGAGATCACCCATTGCTCCAGGAAAACGGCTGCTGAAGGTAACGTTGTTACTGGCATCGGCAGCGGTGGAGAAACCATCGGTGGGCGAAGCGTAATTTGTCGCCCGGGCAACAAAGAGCTGCTTTCCCCCTCCATCAAAAAAGGCTTTTGCTGCCATTGCCGTATGATTGAGGACAGAAGTACTATTGAAGGAGAGGTTCTGGACATCACCATAGATACGGGTGAACTCGGCAAAACTGGTAACCACCTCCGGTTTGCCGCGCACGGGACCGAAGCGTGTGGGGCCGACAATTCCAGCGACGCTGGTACCCACCCCTTCGATGGATTTTGCGCGAAAACTTACTTCCTCTACATACACAGCCGGGGCTAAATATTCAGGCATGATCTTCTCCTTTTCAGGTGTGGTCAACTTGTCTGGACGGCCAAGTAACGTTTATTAGCGGATCGAATGACTTGAATTTCACTGGGCACTAAAGAAAAAACGATGGGGTTAGAAAATGATCCGGGAACGGACAGGCTTTCTAAATCCATTGGTATCAAATCGCTGGTATTGAGTGGTGTGCTCGGACTGGCAGTGAGCAGCGCTTCCACACTCAGGGCAACGCTATATTCTGTTATACCTTCCGGCAATGGTGGCAAGCGGTGAAGGGGTAACAAGACATCACCATGTTGATCCGTCTGGGCATGATAGGTTTGGGTTCCTGTCCCGGGTATGGTCACCGAGGCGGTGAGTAGAGCCCAGGGCACGACCCTCTCATCGCTTGCAAAGCGCAGGGTGGCAATAAGTCCACCGGCCTTACCAAATTTGGTACCCTGGGGTGTGGGATAAAGAACCATGCCCTGACCGGTAATAGGAATATTGCTGGCCCCCAGGGTGACTGAAAAGGTGCGCGGGTTGTAATATCCTTTTTGGTCAAATACGGTGCCAGCAAGGAGGAAGGAGCCAGAGTCTGTAAAGCTTTTGTCTGCTTCATCCGCTTCTCCCTGCACGATCGTTGTGGCGGAGCGACGCCAAAAGATTGTTTTTCCCGGGGCCTGCCTTATCTGGACATTGTTGGGTTTACTGGTTATTTCAAAATAAAGCTGATGGGAGACGCGCTGCATCTCCGCAACGGCTGTTGCCGTCGTGCCATCCAACCAGTAGAGAATGTCGCTGGCATGGAGCACACTGGTTTCCAGGACTTTGAGCGAAGCACTACTCATAATACCCGACCTCCTGGAATAACACGGGTGAACACCTCCGGCCCTTCAGTGCGCTGTGGGTTCAAGCGCAATCGAACTGTTTTTGCAGTGTAAGCCATGGTGCTGGTATAGGGCGATTCAAATACATCCCATATCCTCATGAGGTCTTCAGTGGTCAGGTCTACCGGGGTGATGTTCAGGATTTCTGCCTGGCCCCAATCCTCATCGGCTGTCCGTAGATGAGAGATATCCAGTTGGCTGTGATTGGCCAGCTCCACCATGGCCCAGCTCATGAGGTCTGCTTCAATGGTGGCGCTATTGGCGTTAGCTATCAGTAAAAAATGCAAGTTTACCGGAAGCTCAGGACGGGGAGCGCTGGTATCGGTGCCCTGAGGCTTGAAGAAGCGGGAGCGGCCGTGGTCGTCTATTGTTATACGATGCAGATAGATTCCGAGCAGGTTGCCGGTGAGCTTGCTCGCAATATCCTTGCTGCCAAGCAGGGCGACCCGCGCATTGGTTGGGCCTTCGCTCAGTTCGAGGGGAAGCCGCGCTTTGAAAAATTCCTCCAACGCGGTCAGAACACCTTGTACACCTTTATATGAAGCCATTCGTAATCTCTTTATTCGTTCCTGCCGTCACTGAAGATGAATAGCAGGAAAAGTTTAATGAGTCTGATTACAAAAAGAGTTCAAATACAGCTGACAACGAGATAACTGAAAAAATTGTGGCCAGAACGTGACGTGTTTATTCCAGGTGGCCGTCCTGCTTTTTTGTAGTGGTCGTGCTGATGTTAGAGTGGACTTGTGCTTCTATACCGTATTTCAGGTGTTTCGGTTGTAATATAAAATCTTTACTTTTAGGGCTTGTTTTAAGTAGATACGTCTTTTGTTTCTACTATAGTAAGAGCAATTGTTTTATGCGCAATTAAAAAAATAAAAAAAATTGCTATTGAGTAAAAGAGCTGGTTCTTTCTATATCCTGTTGGTTTCTTCAGTTAGGTATTCCAGGGAAGCGCAGTTTGCCGAGGTGAATCGTTATATCTTTCATTGAATCATTTCATAACTTGAGAGATGGGCAAACTGAAAGGCTCCTCCCGGCGCAATGAATCATTGCGCTCCGTTTGTAACAAAGAGTACTGGCCAGAGAATATAATTTTACAATATATCTTAAAAGATGTATTATATGGTATAAGTCAATATAAAACATCTCTAGTGAGGTATTATTGTGAACTATATTGCGATGACAGATAAGGCTGTTGCCAAAGAAATGGGGCGGCGCTTAAAATCTTTACGGTTGAGGCGGAATCTCAGTCAAAAAGAAGTTTCAATAGCCACGGGAATTTCGGTGAATGCTGTACAAACGGCAGAACGAGGCGAAAGCAAGCTTATCACCTATATAAAATTTATGAGGGCGTTGAATTCTCTTGATTCTTTGGACAGCTTTCTACCAGAAGTGACCATCAGCCCATTGGAGCTTGCGAAGATGGAGGGCAAAAAACGTCAAAGGGCTTCCGGTATCAGAAAAAAACTGGACTAACTGAAAATGGATCCTTTAAAAACCGCATTGGTGAAAATCTGGGGTGAAGTGGTGGGAGCTGTCACCTGGCATCAGGACAGGGGATATGCAGTATTTGAATATGAGCCCTCATTTCTGAAAAAAGGATGGGATCTCTCCCCTATTCATCTGGGGATAAGAGGTGCTCAGGCAGGAATGAATTTTATTTTTCCTAATATTGATCGCTTTACTTTTCATGGTCTGCCTGGGCTATTGGCAAGTTCTCTTCCCGATGATTTTGGCAATAGTATAATTGATTCCTGGCTGACCAGAAATGGCCGGGATCCACGATCATTCAATCCCGTTGAAAGACTGTGTTACATCGGTACGAGGGGTATGGGGGCCTTGGAATTTGCTCCCCAGATCAGCCCGAAAAAATTGAACAAATCAGTCGCCATTGAGGTGATTAAACTGATGGAGCTTGCCCAGGATGTTTTAGAAGAAAGATCCAGGCTTGATGTACACATGAATGGGAGCGATAAGGAAAAAGCGGAGGCTATGTTTGATATTCTGCGGGTTGGTGTTTCTGCTGGCGGTGCGGTGCCGAAAGCGGTTGTGGCAATAAACGATGACGACCATGTTATTTCAGGACAAACCTTGCTGCCGGATGGTTATGACCACTGGATTATGAAGTTTGATGGAGTCTCACCTGAAGCTGCAGAGACTTTCGGAAATTCCCGGGAAGAATGCAGAGTCGAATATGGCTACTATTTAATGGCCAAGAGTGCAGGTATCGGAATGGAAGAGTGTCGGCTGCTCCAGGAAAACGGCAGAGCCCATTTTATGACCAGGCGATTTGACCGCCGCCACAACGACAAGATTCATGTTCTTTCTCTTGCTTGTATGGCACATTTTGGCTGGAATCCTGCCGGTTCGGTAAGCTATGAAGATGCCTTTCAAACCATGCGGTTGTTGAACCTGCCCTATCTTGACCGGGAACAGCAGTATCGACGGATGATCTTTAACGTACTGACCAAAAACGTCGATGACCATGTAAAAAATATCAGTTATATGATGGCGAAAGATGGGGTATGGAAGCTTTCACCCGCCTACGATCTGACCTTCTCCTATAACCCTGGAGATCTGTTGGGTGATCGTCATAAAATGACCATTAACGGCAAGCAGAAAGAGCTAACCATTGCTGATTTCCTGGACGTAGCTGAGAATATGGAAATTAATAAAGCAGGTGAGATAATCGTAGAAATAGTCGATGTGGTGGCCAGGTGGCCTGAGTTTGCCGGGATGGCAGGAGTAAAAACCGAGGTGTCAGAATATGTGGGAGGTCTGCATCTCAATGTTAAAAAACTAGGGTAAAAGATATTCTTGCTCAGAATGTCAACGTTCCAGACTGGGTGTCAGTTGACCTCGAAACCTGGTCTTCAGAAACGCCTTTAGTTTGAAATCGTGAACGGTCCGTTCGAAAGGAGTTCTCTGAAATTTTCAGCGGCAACGGGTTTGCTGAAGTAATAGCCCTGGACAATCAGAACATTCCGCTGGCGTAGGAAATCGAGCTGTTCCAGATTTTCAACACCTTCAGCCACCATCTCGAGTTTGAGACTTTTAGCCATGGCAATGATTGCTTCAACCAGGGCTTTGCTGTTCTCATTTTCCATCAGATCCTGAATGAAACTTCGATCAATCTTCAATACCCGGACAGGGAAGCGTTTTAAATAACTGAGCGATGAGTAGCCCGTGCCAAAATCATCGAGGGCAAGGCTGATACCCATGTCATTCAGGGTATCCAACAGATCGAGCTGATCTTTGGAGTCATAGAGTAGCAGGCTTTCGGTGATTTCCAACTCGAGGTACTCATTTTTCAGTTCACTGGTCTCGAGGGCTAATTTGACATCTTCAATGAGTGAGCCTGTGCGAAACTGCTGTGGCGAAACATTCACAGAGACATGAAGCTTCTCCTCAGAGAGTTCAAGCCATTTATGTGCCTCTTGGCAGGCTTTTTCGAGGACCCAGCGACCGATATCCTGGATTAGGCCCATTTTTTCGGCAAGAGGAACAAAGGTGACCGGTGAGACATTGCCCAACCGGGGATTATTCCAGCGAAGCAGGGCCTCAGCGCCGACTATCCGCCCGCTGGTTATGTCAATTTTGGGCTGGTAATGAAGGGAAAATTCGTTGTTGGCAAGGGCGTAACGCAGGTGATTGGCAAGAACCATCTGTTCTTCGGAAAGTCGTCGCATTTCAAAGGAGAAAAAGCGGTAGTTGTTTCTGCCGTCCTTTTTCGCCTGGTACATAGCGATGTCAGCATACTGCATGAGCTGATCGTGTGAGGTGCCATCGTCCGGGTAAATGCTGATGCCAATACTGGCCGTGGCATAGACTTCCTTATCCTTGACGGTAAATGGTTCTTTGAAAATATCGATAAGCTTTGCAGCAACTATTTCAGCATGGGAACTTTCTTTTACCTGTTCGATTAGAATTGTAAATTCATCTCCTCCGGTTCGTGCTGGGGTGTCGGTTTCGCGGAGGATATCATTAAGTCTATTGGAGGTCTGGATGAGAATTTCGTCTCCGGCATCATGTCCCAGAGAATCGTTGATATCCTTGAAATTGTCAAGATCCATGAAGAGAAGTGCGACCTTCTGCCGCTGCCGCCTGGCTCGGGCGAAAACAGAGGGCATGTAGGACTGCATATAATGCCGGTTCAATAACCCGGTCAGCTGATCGTAGTTGGCCTGATAGATAAGCTTTTCTTCCCATTCCTTGCGCTCCGAAACATCCTGTACCGATACCACGATAATGGGTGAGTCTTTTGTAGACATCTGAAACCTGGCTTCGGCGGGATAGGTACTGCCGTCTTTACGTCTGTTGTAACCGTGATGCATGACGATATCCCTGGGGTTATCGGCCAGGGGGGCCAGTAATTCGGTGAAAGTATGGTGGTCCAAATTGACAAAGATATCGAGTAGGTTGATTCTAAAAAATTCCTGCTCAGTATAGCCTAGATTCTCAATCGCTCCTCTATTTACCTGCAGGCAGTTAAAGGTATTGGCATCAGCAACATAGATTTCGCTGGAACTGTCATTTAAAATTCGGGCCATGCGGTTATTCAGCTTGTTTTTCTCAACCATGAGTTCTTCGACCAGATTTTTATTCTCATAGTGAAGTCTCATGGTGAAGTAGTAGTTGTCTATAAACTTCATGCTGAATTTAAGAAAAAAGAAGATAAGGACCGTGAGGAGTGCACTTGTTCCGAGATACTCGTGTTCGCCAAGATAGGCAGTCTGTAGAACCAGAGGCAGCATCAGAGTTAAGACATAAATAGCGAAAGAGCAGAAATCAACAAGAATGGTGATTGCTCCGGCTGTTATCCCGCATGGCAGAAATAGACCGAGAAGCAGATATGAAAGAGTAAAATCGGGGAAAAAGAACAAATTGAGACTGCCGATTGTCGAACCGACAATAAAAATGCTCAAACGAAAAGCATTCAGCCAAAAAGAAAGAGAATACCTGTCTTGGTGAAACTGCAGATAGAATTTATAGAGGGCGAGTCGTCCTAAAATAACAACCATTAAGACGATATACCAATTAAGCAGGTCCTGAAGGGGGAAGACTTTGGTCAGAAACACCACGTACACGGTACACGCGATGAAAATAGCCAAAGAAGTGGTGGCAGATCTTTTATAGAGCTGATCGACCCTTTCTATTTCAATTTTCTGTTCAATACTGGAATGCTGGTCAGGCATGAATCCCAATTAGATCGTTGTTAACCCTATGCGGGAGAAATATATTCATAATACGCTCTAACAAACACATTATAAATTGCAAATAATCCCGTCAAACGGGAAAAAAAGTTTCAGGACAGGAGATTCTTGTTTGGTTACAGAGTGCAAAATATTCAGTCTCTCACTCATTACATATCTTGCGCTCGTCTAAAATACAGCGACGGTCAAAATCCTTGCGCCGATCTGATGTAATCGTTTCTCCTGACCAGTCGGTTAAGGGGAAACGAACATCTTCCGAGGAAAAACGGCGATCCTGCCTTGTTCTCAATAGAGATTTACTGGTCTGTTTGGCCATCTTGATAGACTGTGCCCTAACAAGACGGTCCATCATCTTCAGGTCTCTTTCCTTAAGACACAACGCCGCGTCCACCCAGATCTTGGTGATATCCTCGAGCTCTTGATAATCAACGGGATGATAGCGTTGTCTGGCCAGCTGAACGGCTCGGCGGCCATTGCTGGAGCGTTGATGTTCCCGAATATATTTATCCACACTTTCCTGAGCATTGTCCCGGCTCACAAGTCGGTGGACAATTCCCAATTTATATAATTCTCGAGCTGAATAGGTGGCGCCGCTTATTATCATTTTTTCAGCAGTTACTATTCCGCATGTACGAGCAAGAAAACTATAGGCACTCATACCTGGAAACAAGTTGAATCGTATTTCAGGAAAACCCATTTCCGAATCTTCGGTGGCAATGAGCACATTGCTTGCCATGGCACATTCAAAACCACCTCCCAGAGCGGTCCCCTCGACCAGGGAAAGAGTGGTTATGGGAAGATGTAGATTGACAGCATTCAGATAGCAAAGCTCTACGCACAGCTTGGCATAGTCAAAGAGACGTTTGTGGTTTCCTTTTCTAATGAGTTTGGCAAATAAGGCCAGGTCCCCGCCAAGGTTAAAAATACCGGGAACCTGGGAAGTGAGAACCAGATAGCGGACCAGAGGTTCAGACGTAGAATCTATTGAATTGAAATAGTTTGTTACGCATTGAAAAAACTCCCGAATTTCTTTGAGCATTGTCAAAGAAAAACATGGTCTCAAGCCAGGGTTGAAATAATACCATATTGCTTGGGTCGGAGGGTCATACCTTACAGTGAGTTCTTTTCTTTTTCGGAAAATGTCTACAAAATAGCTATTCATAATAATTTAGTAGCAGTTGATTCAAAATGGAATATGCGAATCTTTTGCGTTACTATGCTTTTAAATTCACACATCATGATCACCAGCAGTACAAAAAAAAACTATAAAAACATAATTATATTAGCTATATTTTGCAGCAATTCCCCTTTGACAATTACATTATTATACTTTTGCCCATTGCTGAAATAATCCGAATCAAACCTAACCTTCCGATAGCACAATGTTGTGTGTTAGGCAATTCTGTAAGAGTTACCCAAAAAAAGCTAAGTAATCTTAACTATTGTAATAACTACAAAATGGTGAGCTATAAGTCAACGCCTTTTCATGATGTGATCAGGTAATAACGCAATCTTAATTTTGGAAGAATAAGCTAATAAAAAGACGGTCTAGAGAAAAAATCAGTCAATTGTCAATAATAGCACCTATATAGGAATATTTCTTAGGCAGAATTGACACGGGGATAATGATGAAAAGAAGAGCGTAAAAATTGGGCGGGACATAATGTTTTAGCATTCTTCCTCATCCTGCTGGCCTTTTTGCATCTAAAATGTTAGAAATCCAGGAAGAGTTGGGGAGGCAGGTTTTGTTAAAGGTCTTGTTTTTTGTCTAAGATATTTAAATAAGTTAATATATACAAACAATTGGCTATGGAAAGGTTACTGATAATATGTCTGGGTGGTACACTTGGTATTGCTTTTTATTTCTGGTTTGGCCGGATGGTCCAGAAGAAGGCCATGCAGGACTTTATTGTAGCGCACCAGTGGCTGATGCACCCCAATTCGATCTGCTATTGGCGGACGGCAATGGCCTTATTCTGTTTCTATCTCTATTTTTGGACAGATCTTCAGGCTGTTGCCATTATTATTTTCACCTTTGCGGCAATACTCGACGGTGTGGACGGTGTAATTGCCAGGAACTGTGGCCTTGTCTCCAAGTGGGGAGAGACGTTGGATCCGCTGTGTGACAAACTCACCTACCTGCCTCCTCTGCTGGGCTTTGCCTATGTAGGTATTATTTCGGTCAAACTGGTGTGGATTCTTGTTGCTATTGAATTATTCGGCCAGTTTTTTGCCCGCAGCCTGCTCACCTTTCTTAATATTTCAGGAGCTGCTAACAATTTTGGAAAAATTAAGGCAATTATCTGTTTTGGCTTGGTTATTTTTTGTGCACTGCTGGAAGCCGATCTGGGAATAATAGATATCAGCAACCAGATTCTGCTCTCCTGTCTTGTTCTCTCCGCCGCTTCAATTGTTTTCAAGTTCATACCCAATAGGCTCTATGCCGATATCCTCTCCACACTCAATTTCGTTTGTGGCGTAACTAGCCTCTTTCTCGCCTATCACGGTCTTTTTGCCAGGGCTATTATCATCATAATAGTCGGTCAGCTCTTTGATTTATTTGATGGCCGAATGGCTGAAAAACATGGCGGAACCAAATATGGACCCATTTTGGATGACATTGCCGATTTTGTCAGCTTTGGCCTGGCACCAGCCTATATAATGATACAGATTGGTGGTCCTTTTGCCTGGCTTGTTGCCGTTGTTTATGTGGCTGGCGTGGCCTATCGACTCATTCGTTTTGTGACCGTTGATAAAAAGCGAACAGATCTGCCCGAAGGTATCTTTAACGGCCTGCCGAGTCCTGCCGGAGCTCTGGTGGTGCTTGGTGCTTCCCTGGTTGTGCCGGCGGAGTACCTGTGGATTGTAGTTATCTTAACGGTGGTTTTGATGGTGAGTAAAGTCCGTTTTGCTCATCTGGGCAGGGTGATTGTCAAACAGCTTCCCAAGCCGATATTTTTTTCAATATGCGCTGCTGTGGTTATCATTATCGCTTTTGTTATGAAAACCAAGAATGTTGACATGTTCGGATATTTTATTCTTTCTTCCGTTCTTCTCTATATTCTTGTCGGCAGGAAATTTCACAATATCGGAAGTCGTTAGCGACTCATGCTGTTATATCGCCCTGCAGCGTATCGATTCATCAGCTTTCTTCAACTCTTAACAGAAGAACAGCACCGATGATAAAAAGTACTCCTATGCTGAGAACCCCCCACCTGGTTTCCCCGGTCAGTTGACCAACAATGCCCATAAGAAAAGGTCCGGTGATTGCCGCAAACTTCCCGAACACATTGTAAAAACCAAAGAACTCCCCACTTCTTTCGGGAGGGATGAGCTTACTGAAAAAGCTTCTGCTGAGTGCCTGAATGCCACCCATTGCCGAGGCAACAAGAAAGGCAATGAGCCAGAATAGTCCTGTTTTGATGCTAATGCTGGTTATGGAGGGGAGCAGGGCAGCGATGAGTGTCACTATCAAATAGATACATATGCCTGCAAGGAGCATTTTTCTCGTTGAGAAGGAAATGGCCAATCTGCCAAATAGCAGGGCAAATGGAAAGGCAACAATTTGAATAAAGAGGAGAACAACAATAAGGAGGGTTTCTCCAAAGCCAAGATCGCTGCCATAGGCCGTGGCCATGGAGATTATGGTGCCGACCCCATCTATATAGAAAAAATAGGCAAAAAGGAAAAAGCAAGCCTGTTTGTGCCTGCGTATTTCCTGGAGTGTCTGCCACAGCCTTTTGAACCCCTGTGGTACTGCCACCGTGGTCGTAGCGGGTTCCGGGACGGAATAATTGCGTTGTTTGATATTTCTAACAGCCGGAACGGAGAGGAGCAACCACCACAGAGCCACCACAAAAAAACCTAAACGGGTTTTCATGATGGGCAGACCTTCCGACATGCCGTCACTCATAATGAGTGCAATGACAATAAGAAAAGGAATGATGCTACCTATATAGCCGAATCCGTAACCGCGTGTCGAGATGATGTCCAGACGTTCTCTGGTGGTAACATCAATGAGGAAGGCGTCATAAAAAATATTGGCACCGGCCCAGCCGACCCTGGCCATGATGAAAAATGCCAGACAGAGCAGCCATTGGCCTTGACTAATAAAACCCAGGGCCAGGTTAAAGCTCAGCCCAAGGATCAGAAATCCAAGAAAGAATAGTTTTTTTCGTTGCCGGTAATCTGCCATGGCGCCTAAAAATGGAGCGAGCAGGGCAAGGATCAGCGATGCTGTAGAGTTGGCATATCCCCAGTAGGCAGTGGAGACGGCATCTGGGAGATGTGCCGCCGCGACCTCTTTATAGAAAAGAGGCATAATTGCGGTCACCATAACAAGAACAAAAGCGGAATTACCCGCATCGTATAGGATCCAGCTGCATTCTTCTTTTGTCATTCTTTGTTTTACATCCATTTGCCATGTCCTGAAAACTGAATATGTTATACTATCATATTAGCATTATATACCTTTGATGAGGCCATAGCACAATACATGATGCGCTGGTGCAGCATTGTAAATTCCCAGGATTGTAACAGATAGTGAGGCGTTAAAGGATTATTTGCCAATCTGCGCTGCTCTTTACAATACAGTATTACTTGATAGGAGATTATCCATGAAAGCGAACCTGTTGTGTGGGAAAGAGATCATCACCATAAACCTTCCGGACTCTGTCTTGTTTATAGAGAATAAACCGGCTCAGCCGCTCAATGATCCCGAAGCCGCAGTTTTGGAGGCTTTGCGAAACCCCATAGGTACCAAACCTCTCAGTGAAATTGCCAAAGGTCGTAAAAATGCCTGCGTGGTTATTTCTGATATCACCCGTCCGGTACCCAACAAACTCATCTTGCCGCCTCTTTTACGGACTCTTGAGCAAAGCGGTATATCCAGACAAGAGATTACGATACTCATCGCCACAGGTATGCACCGGCCAAATCTGGGTGAGGAACTTGAAAGCATGGTTGGTAAAGAGATTATGGATAATTACCGGATCGTTAACCATTACTGCCAGAAACAGGAAGAGTTGCGGGAAATTTCCAAAATAGAGGGGACACCAATCGAGGTAAACACCCACTATCTTGATGCTGATCTCAAGATACTCACAGGACTTATTGAACCACACTTCTATGCTGGTTTTTCCGGAAGCAGAAAATCCATTCTACCGGGGATTTCAAGCTTTGAGACCATGAAGTTTATGCATTCCTATAGAGTCATTGATCAGCTTCGTGAAGCAAATTGTCGTTTAGAAAACAACATTTTCCATGACTATGCCATGGAGGTAACCAGGCTTGCCGGTGTCGATTTTATTCTCAACGTTGTCATTAACCAGGACCGGGACCTTGCCGGGGTCTTTGGTGGCCACTATGACAAGGCACATAAAGCAGGCTGTGACCTTGTGGTTAACCATGCAGTTGCCAAACTTGATGAGAAAGTTGATCTGGTAATCACGTCTGCCGGAGGGTATCCACTTGACGCCACGTTCTACCAGGTTTCCAAATGTTTGATCAGTGCCCGCGATATTCTCGTGGAAAAAGGAACCATTCTGGTTGTCTGCGGTTGCCAGGAAGGATTGGGCAGCGAGGAGTTTTGCACGATAATGCGAAGTAACCCGACGCCGGAACATTTTAATAGACATCATGGTAATCCGGACAACTTTGTCATCGATCAATGGTGTGCTCAGAATATCTATCAGGCCTTGGGGCACGCCGGTAAAGTATTTATTTACTCTCCAGGGTTGAGTGGGGAAGATGTCGACCGCTTTCAAGGGATCAAAACAGAAAATGTACAGGCCACCGTTGAAGAGCTCTTGAAAACACATAGAAGAGTGGCGGTTATTCCAGACGGTCCATATGTCGTTGGAAAGATCGCCGGCAAATAGCTGAACATTAGGCTTCCAGCGAGGACCATGTTGTCATTATAACGTTATCTGCGCAAAAAAATCTCAGTAGACTTGACAGGCCGCAGCAGAATTATCAGTAGCGAGCCTGTAATAATCTCGACAAGCTCTATAATGCACTGAAGCACTTGAGAGGAGGTCGTCATGAAAAAGAAAAGATTGCTGGTTGCGGTTGACGGTTCCCATTTTTCCGAAAAGGTCATTTGCGAGGCTATCGACTACGCCAGGCTTCTTGAAGCGGAAGTCATTTTTGTGTATTGCCATAGAAAATACCCGAGGCTGATGAAACAGCCCTATCGTGATCAGATGATATCGGAGATCAGGGATGAGACTGCTGAGACGGTAAAGCCGTATCTGGATATGCTTAAGGAGGCGGGTATCCCATATGTGGAGAGGCTTCTTGAGACTCCAGCCGGAATAGCCATTGCTGAAGCGGCTGAAAGCGAGCAATGCGACGTGATTGTTATGGGTTCACGGGGGCTCTCCAATTTGAAGGGGCTGATAATCGGCAGCACAACCAACAGGGTGCTGCATCTGGCAAAATGCCCGGTTTTTGTCGTGAACTGAGATGTTCCATGTGACTATGGAAAGAGAAAGATATAGAATCGGGTGCAATGTAATCGTTACGCAGAACAATAAAAATGGAACTGAAAAGAAAATTACAAAAAGATATACTTGTGGCTTTGAGTGAGGTATACCCGGACAGCCTGCTTGTTTCTGCACTCCCTGGATTTTCTCACAATCGTGAATTTATGGGTAATCTGTTCTATCTCCAGGAACATGGTGTCATCGATGGCGGCGATATCCGTGAGCCTGGTCAGTGCCGCAGTATGGTTGATGCTCAGATAACCAAAGCGGGGCTTGATTTTCTTGCTGATGATGGCGGTCTGAATGCAATACTTGGCTATCAATTTGTCAAGCTTGACGCCTCTGCCCTGGTCGACTCTTTGCACACGCTGCTGCAGGAAAGTGAGATCGATGCTGAAAAATGTTCGGCTGTGACGGACAAGCTTACAGCCATGGATGATGCAGCCCTGGCAAATCTCGTAGTGGAATTACTCCGGTGCGGCGGCTCTATCGCAGAGGCGCTGACAACCTTTCTTCTCGTCGGACAGAATACAAGAAACATATGAAATCAAAAAAACGCTGCAGTTGGTGTGACGAAAATTCCGAGCTCTATGTTCAGTATCACGATACTGAGTGGGGTGTTCCGCTCACCGACGATGGCAAGCTTTATGAGCTACTGATACTTGAAGGTATGCAGGCGGGCTTGTCCTGGCTTACCATTTTACAGAAACGGCAAAATTTCTTCGATGCCTTGAACCATTTTGATTACAGAATGATTGCCGCTTATGGTGAGGAGAAAATTATCGAGCTGCTTGGCAATCCGGGGATCATTCGCAACAGGCTCAAACTCGAGTCGGTGGTAAAAAACGGTCGAGTGGTTCTCAGTCTTTGTGAGGAATTTGGGTCGTTCGCCAACTATTTGTGGCAATATGTCGAGAACAAACCTATACAGAACAGCTTTGCGCGAGTGCAGGACCTTCCAGCGCAGACGGAGTTGTCAAAGAAAATATCAAAGGATCTGAAGAAGCGGGGCATGAACTTTGTCGGCCCAACGATAATGTACGCTTTCATGCAGGCAACGGGAATGGTTAACGATCACGTGACAGATTGTTTTCGCTATCACGAGTGCGCCAAGATGGGAAAAATAGTGCAAGAAAAACTTAGCAATCATGGATGACTTAACGCCGCTGTATTACGATTATCTGCAAACTGAGATCGGTGGTCTTGTTCTTGCCGCAGGGCCCGATGGCCTGCAGCGTGTGTTCTTCCATGACAGAAACAACGGAGAACTTCCTGCTTTATGGAGACATGAACCTGCTCAACTGAGGGAGGCGGTTTGTCAGCTGAAAGAATATTTTTTGGGACAACGCCAGAGCTTCGATCTTTCCATGGCACCGGTTGGAACGCCCTTTCAGATCAAGGTTTGGCAAGCTTTACGGGAGATTCCCTACGGTGTCACCATTACCTATGGGGAATTGGCTGAGCGGGTGGGCAGTCCAAAAGGGTACCGTGCGGTCGGTAACGCCAATGGCAAAAATCCTTTGGTTATTCTTCAACCATGTCATCGGGTGGTTGCCGCCGCTGGTAAGCTGGGCGGTTTCTCTGCAGGAATTCACCGCAAAAAGTTTTTGCTGCGTATGGAGAAGGGAGAAGTCGCGCTCTTTTAGCCCGGATTTCACAAGAGTATCGTATAAAAATAATACGACGGGAATTTATGCAGTTGTGCCAGCTCGTTGTTGAACAGTTGCTGCGTACTTGCATAAAACCTTCTGAAGGTCCTCTATCTCAACGGGTTTGGTCAGATAATCGTTCATTCCGGCTTCAAGGAAGAGCTCTTTGTCACCTTTCATGGCGTGGGCAGTGAGGGCAATTATCGGGGTTTTGCAGCAATTATCACAGGTGTTTTGGCGAATGGCACGGGCCGTTTCAATACCATCCATCTGCGGCATTTGAATGTCCATGAGAATGCAGTCGAAATTTTCCTTTTTTAATAGATCCAAGGCTTTGTAGCCATTATCAACCACTGTAGCTGTGTGGCCAATTTTTTCCAGCATGGAAGAGACAACCAGCGCATTGATATGTTCATCCTCGACAACGAGAACATGTTTAGGCTGATCGTTGCCATCAACCACCGTGGGCGCAGAACTCTCCAATGCTTGAGTTGCCTGGGAAGGTTGAACGATAATAAAGAATGAAATCGTCGTTCCCTTGCCGGTCTCACTCTGTATGGAGATTTCACCCTGCATGAGCTCGACAAGTTTTTTGACAATGCTCAGGCCCAGGCCTGTGCCTGAATATCGCCGTCTGAATGAGCCGTCGGCTTGGACAAATGGATCAAAAATTGTGGCTATTTTTTTAGGCTGTATCCCAATGCCACTATCCTTCACCGCAAAATCGAGACGCAGAGAATCATCCGATGTCTCTGAACATTTCAAACGAATTGCTATTTCGCCTTTTTCCGTAAATTTGATGGCATTGCCGATAAGGTTGTACAGAATCTGCTTGAGGCGAGTTTCATCACCGATAACATAAGAAGGCAGATTGTCGTCTATTTCCGTATTCAGACTGACCCTCTGATGGTCTATGAGGTTGTCAACACTCGCAGTAATAGCTTCTACCACAGCATCCAACCGAAACGGCTGATTCTCCAATTCTGTTTTACCCGCTTCAATTTTTGAAAAATCAAGAATATCGCTGATGATTTTCAAAAGACTCACACCTGAGCTGAGCGCAGTGTCCACATACTCGGCCTGTTCATTGCTGAGCGAGGTCTTTTGGAGAAGCTGGAGCATTCCCAGAACACCGTTCATCGGAGTACGTATCTCGTGACTCATGTTGGCAAGGAACTCGGACTTAGCCTGACTGGCGGAGAGGGCCTGCTCTTTGGCATGGGTGAGTTCGTTCTGTACCTCCACTCTTTTCGTGGTTTCCCGGGTAACACAGACAAACCCGATGAATCTGTCATCGTTGTTATATATAGCCGAAGTAGAGGTCTCAATCCAGATGGGATGGCCTTCTTTATGATACAGTTCGAATTCCCAGAGTCGTGGATTCTGGCATTTACGTTTGGCTTCCTTGAGCAGATAACGGCTGACCTTTTTAAAAAGCTTTTTAAAATCAGGAGCAAAGTGCCTTTCTGTAGGGATCGCTACGAACTCTTCAGGGGTGTAGCCAGTGAGGGCTGTAATAGATGGAGTTATAAAGGTAATCTTGAGCTGATCGTCCGTCGTCCAGATAACATCACGGACATTCGCGGCAAGCAGTCTATACATTGATTCGCTACGGTGTAGCTCATTGCGTATGGCGATGTCGCTGGTGACATCCCGCGCGGCACCCACAGTGCCGATGAGGTTGCCAAGTTCGTCGAACATTGGTGCCTTATGAACATCCAGGACCAGGTATTCGTTACGAACCTTACCATCTTCAAGAAACTTTCCCGGCTCTTTCGAGGTTTTTACAATTCCATCCGAGTTGATACAAATTTCGCCAAAGGTATGGCAGTAGCCTTTATCTCTTTCTCTTTGGGCAAAAAAGAGATCGGTTTTTCCCAGGGGACTTTCCTGTTCTTCACACATCAGCAGTTTTTCACAGATTGCTTTGTTGGCGAAGAGGTATCGGTCATCCAAGTCCTTTGCCCAGATAAGATCGGGGACAGTATCGGTCATCAATTTCATTAACTGGTGAAGCTCCTGATGACGACCCTTGCTTTTCTGGAGAGCTTGTTCCGCCTTTCTCTTTTCGGTAACATCAGTGATCACAGTGTGTGTTGCTTCAACATCTTCATAGGTGGTAAGATGAGAAGACAGCAGTACGTAGCGCTTTTCTCCGGTATGGGTGAGCACACATGTTTCGAAATTTGAGACATGTCCTTTGTTCTTAATTTCTTTTAAAAAAGCGTTCCTTTCCTGCTTATCGTCCCAGAAAATTTCAGCATAGAGACCAATTACTTCGCTTCTGGAAATGCCATAAAAAAGAGATGCTGTATCGTTTACATAGAGTATTTGGCCGTCTGCAAGGGAGGTTATGATTACCGGGAAGAGACCGCGAAGTTTGCTAAGTTCAATGCGGAGAGTCTCAATCTCATCGAGCAGTTGTTCTTTTGATTTGGTATTATCAGGAATCATGAACCGTAGCGTATTGCTTGATTAATTTTTAAAAGCATACGAAACCGTATGGAATTTTTTGCACACGTAGAATAACTCTACATCAGTTCTGTGATTCGGTGCAAACTCTTTTATCTCGTAGTATCATTAATTGCCTCTTTTAAGATCATTGCCGGGAAGTTGGGGAAAAGATGGAAACATATCAAGGTATTAAATTTAATATTCAGCAGATGGCAGATGGGTTTGAATATGATAACCGTCTGGAAATATTGCATAGATGGATATTTATTCTTGGTGAGCTGGGTCTGGCGCCAGTACACTCACAAGGTGCCTACGGTAATCATTCATATCGTGTTGCCCCTGATACCTTCATCATAACCCGCACGGGTATGATGCCCCGTCGTGACCTTGATGCAAGTGATTACTGCCAGGTAAGCTATGCTGGAAAAGAGGGTTCATTTAAAGTAAAAGGACGGTTCGAACCGTCTTCGGAGAGCTTTCTGCATTTCCATATATACAAGCAGTTTCCCAAAATGAATGCTGTCATGCATGGTCATTCAAGTCTCTTGAATAGCTCGGCAAAACAACTTAAAATAAAAGAAACGGAAGAAGAATATCCCTATGGAACAATGGACCTGGCGCTTTCAGCTCTCAAAGTTCTGGGTGAAGAAACACCTTTCATGATCCTGAAAAACCACGGTTTTGTTGCCATGGGAGAGAATATCGATACGACGGCGAAAATGGTGCTGCGCTACTACAGTAAACTTATTGATCTGCTCCTGCTCAAATGAATACGATTTGTTACCTGTTTTCTGGACTATGTTCAAAAAACAAGCCTGCGTTTCCGATTATCCGGAAAAAACAAGGAGTTGTCGTTTTGAATTACCGAACTGAAATTGCATAGAGGTCCTGTAGTGTATTGACATGCTTGGTCAATAATTTCTGCTCGTATTGACATTGAATATGGCTTGATAATTGCAAAGTATCAATGGTGAAGAATCTATTTTGAAGGAGGTTCTATGGGAAAACGAATTTATCAAAGAGTCGAAGTACACGGATTTCATGGGGATGTATCAGATGGTATGGGATTTTTTCCAGGCCAGGTGAGTGATGTGTCCCGTTTTGGACTGCGAATGACAGATTTACCGAAACGTGTTAACGAAAAAGCAAGTAGAATGACGGTTGTTATTAATGGCGAAGGTCAAAATTTTAAAATGTTGCTCAAGCCTAAATGGTCACAAGCTTCAGGATTGCGAAAAACAGTTGGTTTTGAAATATTGAACACTCCATATGAGTGGACTGATTTTGTTCTTCGACGCGAGCCGAAGGATGATAAAGACGCCTGGGATGTAATTATTCTTTGATCTGTTCCAGGTGAATACTTTATCTTTTTTGACAGTTATTCAGGAGTATGTCACTGAAATTGTCAGAAGATATTTGTAACGCCAAAGCAGGCCTCCAGATATATCTCTATAATTATCTGGGGGCTTCTTTATGAGCGCATGTTTTTCCATACCCTGCTTGGCCGATCTCGTAGCATTAGGTTTCAGCTTTTGGCTCGTTTGTTCATGTGGTATGGGAGTCAAACCCGACATTTCACCTGTCTGCTGAGTTCATGGTTCAGTCAAGAGTGATGTGCAGACACCAAAAACAGGGACAGATATATGGAAAAGGATGTAGGAGAAAAGCTGGTTGAGGCATTAAAGAAACCTCAGGACTCTGAGAGTATTGAGAGTTTTGCCAAAGCACTGGAGATAACAAAAGCATACGCAAGCTCAGGGGCGGCAACACATTTCAGTGCGATAGCAAGGTTGTTCTATGATCTTTTTGAAATGTTTGAAACCGGTAGAGACCCGAGGCAAAAGTAGCGAGGTTATTCATGGGCTTCCGGCGATTTGCGGCGAAGATATTTTTCCCAACATTTCAGCTCCATTCCGCAGTCCTGGGTAATTTGTTCGAGGTAGGCCAGGTTGAGTTCTATGTTTTCAATGTAGAGATTTCTATCTATGCCGAAACGATGGCGAAAGTGAGTTTGCATTGAAGGAGAGAGATTTCCCAAGGATTTCCATAACCGTTTTTTAATGATTGTTTCGTGAAACTCTATGGTGCTGCTCATTAAATCAATGGCGGAATCATGCTTTTCTACGCCGCTATCGAGGTGTTCTTGAAAAAGATGTGGCAGGCTTTCAACGTAATAACGGTCAGACATTTGAGCCAAAAGGTCGGCACTGCCGACAACCTGACCACAGATATGCAGCTGGGAATCGTGTTTGGCAACACCGCGGATTTTCCAGTCGAGATTGGTGTATTTGATAAGTGTTGTACAGTTATCGCTGAACTTTGCAGGGTAGTTGTTCGTATCCAGATACTGTTTGACGATGTCCATGGACCGCGTTTCGTGATCCCTGGTTGAGCTGTCGTAATACTTGTCACTGCCGGGTGAACGCGGGAGCATGCCCAGATCATGGAAATATGCGCTCAGCAGGCCCTGGAGAATGATATCGCTTGGCAGACGATTATCGTCATAATACATGCCGTGAAAGAGACGTGCTGTGGCAAGCGCCACGCTGTATGTGTGTCTGAGGTCATGATATCTGCTTACGCTGGCATCAAATCCGGGGTAGTCACCACTGAAAAAGGAGCCGATATCTTTATGAACTTTATGTAAAAAGGCAATATCAGTTGATGGTGAAATTTCTGCTGTCAGCGTACAAATTTCATCAAGTGGGTTTTCAGTCTCACCTGTCTCAAATAGGCGGAATAACTGGATACCTGAAAAATGTTTCTTAACCATTCTTTAAATAGTGTCGATAAGTAATTGTAATAATAATTTTATTATGCGGATCAATGTATAAAAGCCATTCTTTTGAGTTCTCAGGTCTGGTTCCAAGATACACTGTATACGCTTGAAGGAGACATTGCAAGTCAAGCTGTAGGGTAAGGGATTGTGAATGCTGTCTATTTCCTCCTTCATTTTGGCAAGCGCTGGACATTACTATTTTTTGAATGTATGCTAATGCAACCGGAAGGGGAAAATGTTTCAGGGGAGACAGCCGGTGCACGTGCTTAATGAGTAAGAGTGATAGCTGTGGCATTTTATGACAATTGAAAAAGAGTCCGTAGTAATACTTATTGTGGACGATGATGACCTTGTTCTTAAAACACTGAATGTACTTGTTGCTTCTCTGGGATACAAGTGCCTTCTCGCGAGCGATGGAGTGGAAGCGGTTGAGATATTAAGTAATACTCCATGCGATCTTGTCCTATCTGATGTGTTGATGCCGAATATGGATGGTCTTGAACTTTTAGCCTATGTTCGAGAAAAGCATCCGGAAATTGATGTGATTATTGCAACCGGCTTTAGTGAGCGGGCCAGTTATGCAGACGTCATTCGACTCGGTGCCATTGATTTCATCAAAAAACCCATAGATCAAGCGGAACTCGAAGCCAAACTGGACCGAGCCCTGCGTGAACGCAAAATGGTGAGGGAGCTTGAGCAGCTATCATTAAGCGACAGTCTTACCTCGCTTTTTAATCGAAGGGCTTTCGAACAGAAATTTTCCAGGGAAGTTGACCGGGCGCATCGCCAGGATTATGAGCTTTTTCTTGCCAATGTCGATATAGATAATTTTAAGGATTACAACGACATGTATGGTCACGCTGAGGGGGACAAAGTGCTTGTCTCGCTTGCCGAAATCCTTGTAGAGTGTACCAGAACCAATGTCGATATGGCGTTCAGGCTGGGAGGAGACGAGTTTGCTGTCATTCTTCCCCAGACCACTGCAAATCAGGCCACCGAGATCGTCCAACGAATCCTTCTCAAATACCTCGAAGAAAACTACGGTAAGACAACTCTTTCTATTGGTATTGTCTCCTGCGCCCGTGACGTGAAACAGGATCTTAATATAGACTTGGACCGCATGAAAGATCGCGCCGATAAGGCTATGTACGAGGCCAAAAACAGCGGTAAAAATTGTGTGGTTTGCAGAATTTAGCTGTAATTCTGTAAACCCTCAAAACACAAAACAGTGGTAATTTCCCAGCCTGACATCATCCTTCGAGCTTGGGATTCCGGCATCCTTCCTCTTCGCTATCGTCTTTGCCCTTGCCTGCCACTCTTTGTGTTGTAATAAGTTTAATGTTTTTCAACATATCCCTGCCGCAATGCTTTCAATTCTTCCTCGGTTTTTTCGGATTCCTGTGGGCAATACATCATAATCTCCCCGAAAACATCACAGAAAGATTTGCTGGTGGGAGGTGAGGTCATTACCGGAATCTGCTTGGCGCTCTCTCCTTTCATGTTTTCCACCCAATCATCTGAAGGCCAGCTTTTGGCCGCTTCCGGATGATTGTGCTCCCAGATGTCGGCGAGCTTGATTGCCTCGGCGATATCTTCTTTGGAGAAATCAGGGGATTCCTCTAATTCCTGTAAAGCATGAATGATGAATCCATAGTAGCGAAGAGAGGGATTAGCCCGCCTTTTGGCCAGGGTAAGGAAGGTGTAGGCAATAACGTCATCCGGGGAATAACTTTCTAATTGGGAACCGATTTCAAATAAAGATTGGGGATGTCCCCATTCTGCTGCTTTGAGATACCAGTCCAGGGAGGACAACATTGTTTCAAGGGAGTTCAATCCTGTCTTGGTTCCATAAACAGATATGGTAATTCCATAATCATTTAGAGCTACGATCCCTCCATCGACGGTTGCTTTTTCAGACCAGAGCAAACATTGTTTAATATTTTCAAATCCATGTTCACTCGGAAATTTAACATAGACTGCTGACAAAGCAATTTGAGATGCACTGTCTCCCTGCTCGGCACAGGGCTGGATCATCTTCATCGCTTTTTGGGGATCCTTGTCTAGATACAAAGTTGAAAGAGTTTCACCAATGAGAGAATAATCGCAGGCCGAATCCGCAGAATGGCAAGCAGTAGCAAGAATAAGAGGGTAGAGGATAAGGAGTGTTATAAACCATTTTGAGCGTTCCATACGGCCTCCTCTGCATTTTTTAAAGCCATGACTGTTTCCCCACTGAGCTCTCCAGATGTTGTTCCCGCCAGAGTATGGATACTGATATTCGGTTGTTCGTTAATCCAGGCATAGGATCTGGAGGTGCCCAAGATCGGCATCGATGCGGGGTCACCAACCACATCGTATTTATCAATATTGGCGATGATTTTCGTTGCCTCTCTGCCGCCGGTGGTTGAGCCAAAGCTTCCATGATTGATGGTTTGTAATGGTATAACACAGTCGGCCTTGCCTTCGAACATTGACTTAAGATTATTCAACTCTGGAGAGTATTGGGAATTGTACATGTCGGGATCAATATCTTCCACCTCTATGCCAGGACCCGCTACCATCCAGTTCTTGGCATGCCAGCGTTCCGCATCGGTGCCGCATACAGCATCCTTCCAGCGTACCAGATACAATGCGGTTCTGCCGGGACCAAGGGTGCTTCCGGTATAGATAGCCTTGGCACGCCGTAAAAGCTTGCCAAGGCTTCCGTTCATTCGTTCTCTGATGTCTTTCGGATCGGTATTGATAACCTTACTTTCCTTGAGCGTGTCTCTCAGATGCTTTACAGCGTGGGTGGAACGTTCGAAACGCCTCCGGGAAACGATCATGACAAGCTGGTTGGCCATATCCCGGCCAAACTTACTGTCAAGAAAATGCCGTTCAATATCTTGAATCTTTCGTACAAATGTATCCTTGAACGTCAAATAATCGTGCTGCAATAGTTTATTGGCGTTTCTGGCCTCATTTTTATAGTATTCGTTGTAGAGTTTTACCGCTTCGGTTGTCAGCCAGATGGGTACTGACGCACGTTTTAGCAAGCCCGCGGCCATGGATGCTGGAAAAGCATTTCCCACAAAGCCTTTAAAAAAAGTTAAAAGATGCCCCGGCAGCAAATTTTGGAGGAAGTTCGGAAAAAGCCGATGCATTCTGATTGTAACAAGAATTCACTTCACGGCATGATGCTTCACGCCATAATACAATTTCTCTATCTAATGCCGTAACGGCATCTTCTTCGGTGGCTATATAACTCTGTTCCTGTCTATTATTCATAGCGAGTTCCGATTGTATTGTATTTATTCTGGCCCCCTAAAACCTGTTATGGAAACCAGGTTTTAGGAAGAGTTGAAATGCAAATAAATATCTAATGTTCAAGCATTTAATTTTGTTGTGTTCTGATCATGTAGAGCGGCATTTTAATTGATTGAACGGTTAAAATAGGTGCTAGGGTAAACGGATTCGGCTCCATTGTCAAGATAGAAAATTGCTCAAAGAATATGAGTATTTTGCAGCCGTAATTCGAAATTTTAACCACGGCAAGCCGCGAGCGACCGGGATAATCGGAAACGGAATAGAAAAGGGAAGGGGAAGAAAAGTGTACGTTTACCTTGGGCGGGAAAATTTATTCATTGACAAGGAGTCTTTTAGTGGGTGTCCCCAATTATGCCGAACATGTTAAAATAGCACCGGATTAATGCCAACTGCCTCCGGGGATGAAATGCCTTGGTGAAAAAAGGATATCGGATAACCTGCACCGAAAATCTACGCATAAGGATGCAAGATGCCGTACCATATCTTTGTCATAGCAGCTATTTCACGAAAAATCAAACACATGAACATCACTCATGTAATTCGGTAATTCAGGGGACATCCATGATATGATAAGTATTGCCCCCTGAATTACTCCGAAACAGGCAAACGAATACTCCGCAGAAATCCCCATCTTTGGCTGGATACGAGCGATTGTCTTTTCTCGGGCCACTCTCTTTATGTACGCAATAATCGGGAGATCTCCCTCTTCTTTCCCCCAAATGAGGAGAGATTTCATCCCTTCGGGTGATTGATATTGCCTGTCGATAGCGTGATAATGCGCCCATCGTATTCTCCTGTGATGACCTGTTCATCCTAAGAAAACATCTCTAGCTTGCCCTTGAACCAGTGTCCATCCAGAAACGAGAATTTTTCTATTAGCGCGAGACGCTCGGAAAATGTAGAGAAAAAGGTCGTTTCCGGATGGAGACGAACCGGTGCCTGTGATGGACAGCCTGTTAGTAACCTAAAAAATGATAAGGAGGAAAAACTAAGCAGAGATTGTTGAAAATCGAAAAGATACGTCGTAATTCAGGATGTTACTACTTAGCACCAGCTTCATTTGCCCAGAGGACTTTCTGATTATGCAACCAGTTTTTCATGACCTTGGAGAGTATTTTGGCAATGAAGCATGGAAATTCAATCTAATCTGAGAGAGGAAGAAAAATGGCCGAAGAATCCACAGTCAATGTAGTTAATCAGGCAATAGCGGATCCGTCCACGGTTGGTCTGGCGAGTTTCGGTATAGCCCTTTTTGTCCTCAGCTTCTCGCTTGCCGGCATCCTCGGACCGGACGCGGTAAGCATAACCATTCCACTCGCTCTTATCACCGGTCTTATCCACTTCTTTGCCAGTCTTAATGGTTTTAAAAAGAACGAACTCTTCACGGCGCTGGTATTCGGTATCTATGGTATGTTCTGGGCTGTTCACGGGCTGATCAATCTCGGTGCAGTGCTCAAATGGTATGAACTGGATGTGAATGCCCTGCAGATATTACTGGTCGCCTATACCATCTTTACCGCAATTATCTTTTTTGCCACATTGGTTACCAATAAGGCGGTAATCCTGACGCTGGGCGTCCTGCTCGCGGTATTTCTCTGTTTGGATTTTGGCCTGTCCGGAAGACCGCAGCTTGTCACTATTGGGGGGTATCTGGGAATGATCGATGGCCTGCTGGCTCTTTACCTCTGCGCGGCAGGAATTCTGGCGACAATGTACGGACGGTCGGTTCTCCCGGTCGGACCGGTCGGCCAGGCCAAGGAAGAAGCTGTGCCGGAAGCCGCTTGAGTTGAAACAAAGTGACTCGCCGGTCGGAAGCCCGCAGCAAGACCAATAGCCAAGACATCCTGTTTTCCACCTCGGAAGACAGGATGCATAAGTACCTTTGCGAACCATTTGTCAGCACCTTCAAGGCATAGCGGCCAGGCACCACATGCCCCGGAATCTCTGTCTTTCCCCTTTTCTGTCATTTTCTTGTCTGTTGCAGGCCACCAAACCCGTTATGTCAGCAAATTTGAAAATCGAACTGGCAGTCAGAACGTCCTCTTATTCTCCTAAAAATACAACGAATAATTTTTGTCTCATTGCGTTTTCCTCTCCCCGGAAGCGAGTTGTTTTCAAATAACCAAGTCATTATTTTTATTTTGACTTCCCACATTCTCTCCTATAGTATCGGGACACTCTGGAAGTTGCCAGAAAAAGAGAAAAAGAAAAAAAAGGGGTCACCCATTAAAAGGCTCCTTGTCAAGGAATATAATTCCCCGTCAAGAAAAGAGAACGTCTTTTCCCTGTAAGGTTCAAAAACTTCCCGATTAACTCTAAGCTCTTAGAATATCAACTCTTTATCGCATC
>JBNKDO010000013.1:0-9959 GCA_050288305.1 Desulfocapsaceae bacterium
TAGGAGTGTGTCGGAGAATTGCTATTTTTTCTCAGATCAGGTAAGCGAGCCTGCGAGACTCCGAGGCATTTTCAGGAAATCAAGCACAGCCATATGGCTGATATCGGAGTCTGCGCTTACCTGCGAGCATTGATTTTCGGAAAATAACGCTGAGATGGGGGAAAAGAGCTTTCTCCGACAGGCTCCTAGTGTCCATCTAGAAATGAGATCTTTAGGATTTGCGTCAATGATGAATACCTGATTCGATGTTATTCTAGACCCGCAGCTTTTCTCATGCGCAACCATCTAAAAAATTAAGAGGATATCTTTTGTCTGGCAAACAGGTTGTCCCAGGCTGTCAGGGCCGGCTTGGCATTGAAATCCATTTCGGTCAGGCCGATGGAAGTGAAAAAAGGAAGATTTTCCGGAAGGGGCGGCGGGAGGCTGTCCAAATCGATATCGGCGAACAACGTTTGGATTGCCGCCACTGCTGCGATACGGTCGAGCAGGTCTGCATGCCGCGTAATATAGCGTTCCTGCTTTTCGGGCGATGATGTCATTCCGGCAAAGCCGACACTATTCCACCCGCCCTCACAGACTGCAGCCGGGATTGATCTGCCATTCAGCAGGCGACTGTAATAATCTTCCGGTATATCCTCGGGTTGGCTAAAGCTAAAATATGGATAGGATGACAAGCCCAGAACATCGATAAATGGGAAGTCTTGAAAATCCGTCTCAATACCCACATATGGTCCGCTACTCCCCAGGACACCCCAAGCGGTTTCTACCTGAACACTGATCAACACCGGTTCCGTTACACTGTTGGCTGCAAGGTCCGCTGCTGCTGCATTGGCCGCCTGGACCACCGCAGTATAGACGGCAGGAGCGGCGGCCTTTCGGATCAAATTGGTCTCTGCCGCTAGACCTATATAATCCGGTCTGAACTTTTCAACAAAGGTAAGTACGTAGTCGCGATAAACCTGTTGCACCTCAGGCTCTGCAATGCTACGTCCCAACTGTCGTAATTGGGGTGCTTCTTCTCCCCGGGACAGACCATCGGTCAGATCGGCCATAAAAAACAAGCGCTGGCCTTTACTTCGAAGATAGTCGATCAAGCCTTTTTTGTTGTTTTCGAGAATGGAATCGGCGCTTACACCGTTGAGCAGATCGATCCACGGAAGTTCTTCATGAATAACGGCCAGCTCTGAACGAAGGCTGAAAAGGTTTATGGTTTGAATGGCGTCTGCTATTTCAGGTCTTGGAGGTGTAAAGAAAAAACCCATTTCCCAGGTTCGGGTCGGCGTTGGGTCAGGATTGGGGGGACCATCTACTCCGGATCCTAATATCAAACTCAGAATAGGCGTCACATTAAAAATAGACGAGGCCAGCACCGGGTGCATGGCAAATTGTTTTAAGAAGCGACGGCGTCCGTTGTCCATCCTGTTATTACTCCTTTCAACAGTCCTTTACTTTGTGGGTATTAGGTGCATACGTTCTATAGACATTTAAAAGACACCATACAAATGATAGAGCTTTATTGCAAAGTCATTTGTCCCCTTACACGGAAGATATGAAAGACCTCATTTTTTGCAGGTCGGCCGAGGCCAATATCCGGGTGATGTTTGGGATAGGAGCAGGTATCCTTGGAAGTTCAAAAATCGGAAAATAATTTCAGGGAAACAAAACAGCCTTTCGTTACTAAAAAGAGAGGGAATAACCTGAAAAGAGAACCGATTTGGATTGAACCGATAGAAGTTGGAGCCAAAGGATTTGCCGATCCAACCAAGAATAGATTGGTGATCAGGCTCAATCTCTACCATGGTGTTCTGAGATACGGTTATAAGGATAGGTAAATGAAATCTGCCCGGTAAAAAAACAATTTGTGGGCTCGATTCATGGGTGATATAGTCAGAAGACACAAAAATGCTGGGGCAAGACAACATCATTTGTTGAAATGGTGAATGGTAATCAGAACGGGATCTGATGAGTTTACTCATTTTCAACAGTTAATTTTTTGAAAGAGTGCAGGAAGAATGTGAGCAGATCATTAAAAGAACGTTGGTTGCGGCATTCGCTCATTCTGGTCGTACTCGCTTCCGCTCCGGTGCTACGGGAATTGTTTTTCGGGATAATATCAAATCACCATAGGCCGTTTGCTAACCTGGAAGCTATCATTCATACCGGGCTAGAGGTTATCTTCATGGCGTTTATGGCCAGTGTACTCTTTGGCGTTGATTTCTTTGTGAGCAGGCATCAAAAGGCGGAATTGCGGCTTACTCAGTCGGTATCCATTGAAGCCCTGGCAAGCCTGGCCGAATATCGTGATACAGAGACTGCCCTGCATTTGCAGCAAATCCGGAGTCTTGTTGAGATCCTCACTCGAGTCATGTACTCTACTCCTCCGTTTAGTGACTACCTCCGCGCCAAGAAAGATTATATGCAGGACATTATCAATGCTTCAATGCTGCATGATATTGGCAAAATAGCGATTCCAGATAGTATCCTCCTTAAGCCTGGCCCGCTGACCGATGAAGAATTTGCCATAGTAAAACGCCATACAGTGATGGGCGGGGAAACCCTGGCTGCAGCGAATGACTATTTTTACAGACGACTCGGTAAAGAAAGCTACCTCAGGCTTGCAGAAATAATTGCCCGTTCACACCATGAACGATGGGACGGGGCAGGGTATCCAGACGGACTGGCCGGGGAAGATATCCCTCTTGCAGCAAGGATAGTTGCCATTTGCGACGTTTACGATGCGGTCACTTCTGAGAGGGTTTATAAAAAGGCATGGAGCCATGAAAAAGCTATTGCCATGATCCGGGATAATAGGGGTATCCATTTTGATCCTGACATAACGGATATTTTCTTGCAAATGCAGGAAGAGATACGTGATGTGAAGTTTCCTGTCGGGAAAAGTACGTATTAACCTGTTACAAAATTTCCATATAAACCTTGACTTTGGGGCAAAGCACTACTTCTTCAACCAGCTTGAATGAAACAAATGAAGTAGGTTTAGTGAAATATACATATCGATATTCAGATGAGGTTGAAAATATAGCTATAAGAAATTGCCGGAAAACTTTGCTGAAGATGCTGGATTAGCCATGAACATCCAGCCTGCCTAAAAAGGAAATTCATCAAATATGAGATTGGTAATATTAAACGAGATTAGCTCTATTCTCAGTATTTATCACTGACAACAATGAACTCTGATTGGGTTGTGACTAGGTGGTCGTTTATCAAAATATCTCAATTTTGCAAAATGTAAGAAAAATATAGGACCATTGTAGTAGATCCCTCAAATAGAAATACGAAAATGAAACGGGGGGAGGTGAAGTGCCAGTTTCAGAACCAAATTGAAGTACTGCCAATATTTTCACCCTCCTGAAATATTTGAGGGGAATTCATGCCGCGAAGATCACGAATTATAATACCTGGAGAACCGATTAGTGTTTTACAAAATAGCAGGAATGGACAACTCTGTTTCTTTAGCGACCAAGATTATCTGCAGTATCTTCAGTGGCTGCGAAAGTATGCTGGCGAGTCAGAATGTTCAATACACGCATATGTTTTGATGCCAACGCATATCCATATCTTATTGACTCCTTCAAGGAAAGACAGTGTTGCGACTCTGATGAAACATTTGGCGCAGCGTTATGTTCAATATATTAATCGTATTTACCAGCGAACAGGTACACTCTGGGAAGGACGTTTTCGTTCATGTGTTGTGCAGCAGGAAAAATATTTGTTATCTTGTCAGCAGTTTGTCGAACTCAATCCGGTTCGATCTGACTATGTTTCTGCACCAACCGATTACCGATGGTCGAGCTATCGAGCCAATGCATTTGGAGAAAACAGCATCTTGATCACACCTCATCCTCTCTATCTCAATCTTGGAAAAACACACCATGAAAGGCAAATTGCCTATCGTAAAATAGTAACAACCGCTTTGAACAAAGAACTTGTTGAGCAGATCAGACAATCAACTAATGGCAATTATGTTCTGGGAGAAAAGCGCTTTACCCATGAACTGGCAAAGATTTTTGGGCGAAGAGTAACCCAGGGAAAACCTGGAAGACCAAGGAAAAATCTCATTCTTTCCGGCTGCTGAGAATTTTAAAATCTTCTTTGCCGCCTAACTAACTGAAGAGCACTTTATGTTGTTTGGGGTTACCGCCCAAAAAACTCTATATCTGAAAAACAGCAAACTACAATCTGGTTGATTACGATAACGATAATCTTTCAAATTAAAGACATCATGTGGCAATAATTGGATGTTGTTGGAGATACTCGTTTTAACAGAGTAATAGAGCAACTCGGAGAGGTCTGTCCCTTATTAATTCTTTGTTTATACAGCGTTTAGAAATTGACTTACAATATCGTATGTGTTAGGTGTGCGGGCTATGTTTGGAGTGAGAGGTATGTTCTCGAAATAGGAAAAATGTGGGAAATGGAAAATAAGTTGTTGCGGAGTTGAGTTGTAGTAGAGGGAGGCTATTGAAAAAATATGGCCTGTTGATTGCGGCACGGCCTATCGCTGATAGGTAGGCGAAATTGCAATGGTTGTATTTCTGGGTCTGACATTGTTTATCCAGACAAAATTTTAGAGTTAAGGAATAGAAAGGAAAAAGTATGAAACAATTTTTCGGATTTGCTGTGCTAACCGGGCCGTTATTTTTGATTGTGATATGGGTGCCGGTGTGTATTGCCTTAGCGTTTTTAGTGGGAAAAAAGTTTATTAAAAAATCTCTACCTTTAAAAATTACAGGAGGACTTGCGGTTTTTCTGACTATCTTGCTACTTCCTATCTCCGACGAAATTGCCGGGAGAATCTACTTTAACCATCTTTGTGAGACGGAAGGTGGGGTGAAGGTGTATCAGACTATTGAGCTGCCTGCTGAGTATTGGGATGAGGATGGGAGGCCCAAATTTTATGATGGAAATACTTTGCCCGAAAAGGAGTATTTTCAAGCTGGTGTAAAAGCAGTAGCAGTAGAAAAATTACAAGCTTTTGGAATTCAAGAATTTGGTACTGTTTTTAGAAAAGAGATAAATGATTACAAGCAAAGTGAAGTTATTGGATTTCGCTATTGGGGTGGTTGGCTGATTCGTAATTTTTCACCACATAACACTGCTATGTCATGTGGAGGTGGTAAGTCTTATGATGAACTCGTAGAAAAACAATTTAAACCATTCAAAACTGATAAATAAATTAGGTAAAAATCCATGGCAACAATTAGTGAGTATTTTGAGCAAGCACGATTATCGGAAGCAGCATATTCAGAAGGATTAGAGTCTGGTTGGCTAGGAGGAGGGACAGAACAAAAACCAAGCCGATATACGCTCCAGTTAATAGATGGTGGCATGTCTAAAACCCAAGCGATAGATTTCGCAAACAAATACAAAGTAATAGACCAATATACCGATACAGAGAGCGGATTTTCAGGCACAGTCTTCGAGGATACCTCCGGCAAGATATTCATGGTCATACGTGGCACGGAACAAACCGCATTCACAACTGATTGGCCCACAAATATTGCAGATATTGGATCCGATGGCATTGCCATCGATCAGGCCATCGCCATGTACAACTGGTATCAACGTCTCATAACACCAGAGGGTGGTGGAGCGACTCAATACATCTACCATAAGGAAATAAGCGTTTTAGGTGTTATTATCCAACCTGCGTGGTTGGAAGAGGAGACTTGGGTCATTGGGGGAAGTGGTGAACATGAGGGTGGTGGTCTGGTTGGCAAGTCTGACATTGCGGTCACTGGACACTCGTTGGGTGGTCATCTGGCGATGAGCATGAGTCGGATAGCACCGAATCTTGTTACATCCGCAATGACATTCAATTCGCCACGCTTCGACACCAATTTAGCCCTTGATTGGTCAACTATTCCTTTTTCACATTTAACACTCAGCACAACGGCCCTGACCAGTGAGGGCTTTTTTGATTTATTGGAAGATGCTGAATATCGGGATTCAGGTTCTAGCCAGATTGGTTCTGTATGGCAAACAAGTAAGATTATCAATACCCAAATCGAAGGGGATGTGGTTTCTTTGATTGGTGATTTACCCGGTGCCGATGATCAACAGCAGATCTTTTCCGAAAGCATAAATGAAGGGCCTATCGATGCACATAGTATCAAGTCAATAGATGATGCGCTTGCCGTCTATAACCTTTTAGCGCAAATCGACACCAACCTTACCCTTGGCTCGATAACAGGCATTCTTAAGGCATCATCGAATGTTGGTGAATATAGCCTCGAATCGGTTGTTTCTTCTCTTGGAGTCCTTTTTGTTTCCGGTTTCACTAAACGCACAGGAAGTGAATATGATACGGATCGTGATCAACTCTATAAAGATATTAAAGGGATAACTGCGGCAATATCCAATCTTCCAAACCAAACTATCAAATCATTTTGCACTCTCGACGCCGAAGGCAAGTATATCCCATTGTCCGCCTCGGAAATAAACACGCTTGCCCAAAGTAATATTGCCTATCGCTATGCTTTAACAAATCTCAATCCCTTTGCAATCACCGGCGCTAATGGTCTTTATGATAGATTCAACAAGAATGGAGAGCTTGATTTTTACACTTCCTCAACTCCAGACGGACAACTGACTGACAACTATCTTCAGGATCGTGCTAATTTCCTGGTTCAGCTTCTTTATGAAAATATTAATGATACTGGAGCAAAGAATCCGTACGACCCAATAAATACAGATGTTTACCAAAATCTGCCCTCATATTATTACGCCGATCTGACCACTGGCAAACAGTCCCTTAATGCAGTGTATTCTGATCTGGCGACAAAGAAAGATAATTACCAGCAATTTATTTTTGGCTCATCTTTAAGCGATACCATCACCAGCGGTTCCAAAGAGGATCATCTGTACGGAATGGGTGGTAACGATGAAATCTGGGGCTATGGCGGTGCAGACTACATAGAAGGTGGCAAGGGCCAGGACACCATGCATGGTGGTGAGGATAACGATACCTTCTACGTGCAGGGAGAGGATACCGATTACGATATTTTTTACGGTGATGGTGGAGATGGAGACAAGATAATAGGCAGTGAGGGTAATGACACCATACGTCTCCATAATTTTAATGCCGCCAATTCTATTGAACTCATTGACGGTAAAGGTGGTGAGAATATTATCGCCGGAACGGATGATACTGATAAGATCGATTTGTCCGGGGTCCAGACAATTAATAACATCGACCGTATCGAAGGCGGTAGTGGAGGCGATGAACTGACAGGCTCCGATGGGAACGATACTCTCTATGGAGGAAGTAAGGAGACGGTTGAAGATAATGCCACAGACCGGCTTGAAGGCGGCGAGGGTGACGACACCTATCACATAGGATCAGGAGATGTCATTTCCGACGTTGACAAAGACGGTACCATCTTTCTCAACGGACAGCAGTTGCCCAGCCTCACCTTTACCCAGATCTACGAAGGCTCAATATACTATTATTCATAGAGATTTTCTGGGTATCAATGAATTTAATGGAGAAAGAAATACGCATGATTTCAAGAATATTGGAGAAAAAATGAAACTTTATCTAGGTTTAGCAAAACCTCTATTGCTCTATGTATATTTGCCATTGGCTTTTATTGGGCTGCTGGCTGTGATTTTCAAATCAAAGAGTTCGAGAACCCGTTTATGGGCGATTCCACTTTATCTCTTTGCAGCCTATGCGATCCCTCTCGGTGATGTTACCTGGCATAGTTGGCATATGGCTAAAGTTTGTCCTAAGGCCGGATTGCATATATATCGAACGGTGGTGGTGGATGGGTTTATGGCTTTAACCGGAGGAGAATCATACATTTTAAAAGATGGCTACTCTTTTGTGGAAAGCAAAGATTTTTATAATAAAGGGATAGTAACCCGTTATGAGAAAACTGCGTCAGGTGTACGGCGTTTGGACGGTGTCCCTCCGATATCAGAATGGGAGCTAGTAGAGAATCTGAACCAAGAAATTGATAAAAAACCAGGCGTAACTATTAGCCGTTCGGTTATTCGAAATCGTCAAACAGGTGAGGTGATTGCTGACTATTACTACTATTCAGCCTGGCGTGGTTGGATTGATGCTTTGATTGGTTCCGTGATCGATAATTCAGTTGGCGGTTGTTATAGAAGGCCAAAACTTACTCAAAAATATCAAGATATTCTTATTCCTTCAGGAGAAAGTAAATGAGTGATTCAATAAATATTCAAGCAATCTATGATTATGCAAAACTGTCTACATTTGCCTATGTAGATTTAAGCGAATATGAGAAATCTGAATTAAAATCAGAGATAACTTTCGAGATTATCATCAAAGAAGGTGCCAGCAAAGACAATCCTGGTAAGACCGCAAGAATTCCAGAAAATCTTGGTGTGCAGATGTTTCAGCCGAATACCACCATTTCCGCAGACATTACCGGTAAATGGACGCTACTAGACCCTTATTTCCAAAAAAGCGATGCAACCGGGCACAGTGACCCAGCAAGCGGTTTTGCGGCAATGCTGCTGGAGAACGATACCTATGGGAAAGTTCTAGCGATCGCTGGAACCGAGCCGAGTGGACCCGGACAGATGGAACAAGATCTGCTGGATGCTGATATTTTTCAAATAGGTTCATGGGGGATTGCGCTTAAGCAACTTGTATCTTTGTACAATTATGTTCAGGTGTTGAAAGGTACGGGAAAAGTGGATCAGCTTGTGGTGAAAACAGGTACCACACCGCCAGATGGCCTACAGGCGCTGCGTTATATTCAAACGGGAAGTACGGAATCCGATGAATATATATGGCTTGAAAAAACAACTCAAGAAGATGGTTTAGGAAAACTGAGTGCAGGGGAAAAACTTACTGTCACCGGGCACAGTCTGGGTGGCCATTTAGCGGCTCTTGCTGTTGCACTGTTCCCTGATCTTTTTACATCAGCGGTCACCTTTAACGCGCCTGGCTATGATCCTCCTACCTCCGATCCCGAACTTGGTGCAGATCGATTACTTGGCTTATTTTCACAGTTCAACGTTCAACCAATATCAGTAAATAGCATTGAAGACCGGGTCTCAACTTTTGAAACCGAAGATGCCCAAACAGGCGATGATTGGGATATCGTTTCCGGTGCAATTACCGGAACTCCTTTTAGTAGTGAAACACCTATTACTGTTGAACAAAATACTCATAATGTCGGTCATGCCATGGACGGTTTGGCGTTACAGGCACTGTTCTATCAACTTGACTCATCCTTGGAACTTGAGGAGACAAATGGTCTGATAAAGGCTATAAGTTCGGAAACTGGTACAAGTTATGAACAACTGCTGGGGAAATTGTATCGATTAGTTACAGGGTCTGAAATGACTGGAGTGACAGATACATGTCCAAGCGGTTTGGACCAGACTTTTTCGGTTGGTGATTTCGAAGCTCGGAGTAGTTATTACAATAAATTAATTGAATTGTCGAATAATGAAAAATTCACTTCTTTGGTTGGTAACACAGCGGTTAAAACCTTTTTAAATATAACTGAAGATAGCGTAACACCATTTACACCCTCTGCCATCGCGGATCTTGCAAAAAATGACATCGCCTACCGCTATGCTCTTGTCAATCTCAATCCCTTTGCCGTTATTGGCGCTGATTATACGAAATTTAATATGGAGGGCGAACTGGATGTCCTCAATTCGGATACTCCAGAAGGCCAACTCAGCGGCAACTACCTGACTGATCGCGCCGAGATGCTTGCCAATTTGATCGTTATGAATCTCAATGACGAGGCCAGCCAATCGATCATCCGTTATCATGATATGGCAAAAGACATCACTGTAGTGAACCCGGCGGTTGAAATAGGTGATGTTGTGCCGGAGAAAAACATCATTTTCGGCACTTCAGGGGGAGAGGAGATAACGGGGACGCAGATGTTGCGTCCAGGCGTAGACAACTTCGACGATCATTTGTACGGAATGGGTGGTGATGA
>JBNKDO010000014.1:0-1548 GCA_050288305.1 Desulfocapsaceae bacterium
GTTGGCGGCGTCGAAGAAGCGCTCCACCAGGGCGCCGGGAGATTGGACGCCGGTCGGGTTACCTACGCTGTCCCAGGCAAATTGCTGTTTGATGCCCGGGAACTGTAGGTGGACCTATTTGCCCATACGTTTGCGGGAACAATCTTCCTGAAACCTGCCGAGATCAGGAAGAAATTCTACGCAATAATTTATTCCCGGCTTTTTTGGAGTTTAATTCTCATCACGATTTATCAAAGAGCTTGTTTTCCCATTGAATCTGGTGGTTGAAATGATACCAGACGAAGGAAAACATAATTTATAGGATCTGATTTAATATCCGGCCGCGTTCGCGACTTGGGGCAGCGAAAAAAGACGGATGAAGCTGTTGTCCTCCGGCCACCTTGGGCTCCATTATTATCCATATGAGTCAAGGGACGACTTGACCCCTTTCCACCTTTCCCTTGACCATTTTCCTCGACCCCTTTCCTTCTTTCCTTTCGGAATCATGCATGTCCTTTGTTGCGTTTCTCGAATATTTCCGAAAGACATAATGGGCAGACCCATTTCATTGCACATGTTACCTTCTGGATTAACAACCTATCGTTCATTTTCTTTTCTGTTTTATCTCTGTCGCGTAACATTACTATACCATCAACAGGAGAAAGGTTAAATTCATTCGCGAACGTGTTATCAATCTTATATTCAAAAATCTTTCCATATGAAAGAATCTTAAGAGTAATAACTTCGTCTATACTTAAATTTTCTTTGCGTTCAATTGCCTCCGCCAAACGTAGAGAAGTTTGGATAAAGGATTGAATATTATGTTTTTTGCAGAAAGCAGGTTTCATAGTTTTGTCCTTATTTTACAGTCTGGCTTTCTTCAAATATTTAAATTGACCGCCCGGGTTAGTTGGCACTTCTAATCCGCCTGCCCTCAGAACCTCTCCAACATGTGTGACACAACTTCTGGTTTTCGTATCGTATGGAGGACCTATTTTATTGAGGTTTTGTAGTTGAAACTCTTGAGCTGCTTTGGCGTTCGGTAAATCGAAGGTATGAGATTTTGTAGGTGAAACAACACCACTTAGATCGGTACTAATCATTGTGTCGGTTCCGGGAGCTCCAAGCTGATGAGTATGAATCGTTTTACCGCCTGTGCTGGTTTCAACTGAGTAATGCCCGAATGCATTACCTGGCCCTCGATTATCATGCCAATGAACCGTTGCAGTACCAGCACTATTTTCGCATTTCAACCCCAACGGATCAATCCATCCCCACACATTTGGGGAATAGGTATAGACATTCTCCCCGGCTGCAAGCCCGAGTGGGTCCTGGCTTATAAAAGAGCAGATCTGCGGATCAAAATACCGATACCGGTTATAGCAAAGAGCAATCTCTTCGTCCCAGTACTGCCCCTGCATCCGCAGCGGCTGTGTCAGCTCATCCACCAGGATCTGATCCACCCTACCCATGGCATCGTAGCAGGCCGACCAGACGATATCGCCGTTGGGCCTGGTCAGCTCCTGGGGCAGGCCGTTGAGATCGTTGTGATAATAGTAGACCTGGCCG
>JBNKDO010000015.1:0-176975 GCA_050288305.1 Desulfocapsaceae bacterium
CTCGGGTCAAAAAAAGCACCCTCCGGGTCAAGAGATTTTTCCGCAGAGTCATCGTTACAGGCCGATTGCGGTAGTACACTACAGCTTCACGGCCTGCGCCTCGATCTGCGAAAAACTTTCTTGATGAGAAATCCGGGCTAGAGTGAGTTTTCTTTTTGTTTTTCTCCTCTTGACCTCAGCCAAGCAACGGTTAGGTTGCTAATTCGAAGCTTTGTTTTTATATGGAAAAGTGAAGGTAGTCTCATAAAACCATCATTTGTAATTTCAGTTAAGATTCATCCAGTCAATGTTAGGGAGGCAACTCAATGGCTTTGGTCCAATTTCATACGCTATGGGAAAATCATCCATACCCAGATACACCTTGTAATAATGAATATTTTTTTAATCACTGCGCTATACGAATGGGTGTTGCATTAGAAAAGTCAGGCGTGGATACAAGTTCATTTGATATTATGTATCCTGATAGAAGATGCTACCCTAGTTTGAAACATAAACCGGGCCATATTTTGGCGGCACAAGAACTGGCAAATTGGCTAAAGTCAAATAAACTTGTTTTTGGAAATGTAGAAATTTATAAAAAAGTGACAAGCAATGATTTTAAAGGCCGTCAAGGAATTGTGTTCATTCGTGATGGTTGGAGTTCTACCGACCATATTGATCTGTGGAATGGTATGGCGATGAAGGGTGGATACCCGGACTATTTCGCATTGGGAAAAGAAGTATGGTTCTGGGAGATAAAAATATGAAATATATACCTATAATTATATTGTTCCTCTCTATTGCTTCTTGTTTTTATGCCTCTGGAAATGTAACTGATGAAGTGTCTGTTCTTTCTGTAAAACTTTCCCTGATTGATCAAAATGGGCAATGTATTTTACAACATGAATCTTCGCAAATGATTCTGGAACCGAAACCACCCTGTTTTTTTCTTAGAAATTCGGATAAAAAGCCTCAGTATTATTCATACGAAGATATAAATACAGATGCTGTGCTTATTGTTGCGGGAACCCCTGTATCAATGGAAATTAGAAAAGATTGGGGACTGTCTGAAGATGCCATTTGCGGCATGGATTCACAAGGAGTTCTAATAAAGGCAGGCGAGGTGTCGATAGCAAAGAATACGCTTAAAGGCGGTGTCTTATGCAAAGATAACGGATCAGATGAGAAAAATTTTTGGTATTTTGCTCATAAAAAGTAAACCCATTGATCCTGAAAAAATGCCAGAAAAAGGAGCGTAGAATCATTTTTAACAGATGTGCTCATTATTGCGGCCTTTTTAATCAAATAACCGGGGTATGATGAGGCTGAACATGCCCTGCTCATACCAAATTCCATTTTTATCTTGAAATCAGCAGATTGCATGTTACGGATCAACTCTGTTTACGTACTCTCGAATACGATTTCCCGATTGAGTATCAACTCTTTAGATTATGATTTCTTACGATAAACGCGCTCGGGTCTGCCATGGGCTCTATAACAAAGATCTGCGGTTACCACCCCGTTGGCGACGAGATATTCCAGATATCGCCTTGATGTGGTCCGACTGACGCCTATGACTTTGCCAGCTTTTTCTGCACTTATATCATCAGTGATTGTTGCAAATATGCCTTCCACTTTTTTGAGAGTGATCGGATCTATGCCTTTGGGCATTTCTTCACTTTCTGTCATCTTCTTGCTGTCCTGGTGGAGAAAACGATCAACTTCGTGTTGACTTATGGTGCTTATTTTATTTAATTTTCTCCGCTGCCTTTTGAATTTTTCCAAGGTCTCCTGGAAACGATTGAACACAAGAGGCTTGAGGATGTAATCGAAAACGCCACCTCGCAGTGCCTCCTCAAAGAACTCTACCTCCTTTGCAGCTGTTATCAGAATAACGTCTGTTTTCCTTTGTGAGCTCCTGATTTTCCACATTAAATCGATTCCGCTACCATCTGGGAAAAATATATCCAGTAAAATCAATTCAGGCTCCAATACATCTATCATCTCTTCTGCTTCCGCTATGGAATGAGCAATACCTACTACGGTATATCCTTCTATCTTTTCAGTGAAGATCCTTTGTATCTCAGCAATTTTTACATCATCTTCAATGATCAAGGTATTTATCATTTCCATTTTTACTTACCCTATGTTTGGGGATAACTACTGTAAATGCGGCACCGCCAAGATCTGAGTTGCCAATACTAATGGTGCCGCCCATTCTCTCTAAGGTTTGCTCGACGATGTAGAGCCCCATACCGCGACCATCTTGTTTTTTCGTGGTAATACCTTTTTTAAAAATACTATCCCAAAGATCTGGAGCAACACCCTTACCCGAATCATCTAGCTCAAAAATGAGATCATTTCCAAGATCTGTCATGGCCAATCTCACCTTGCGTTTATCGGAAGACTGGGAAAGCACCGCTTCAAATCCATTATCTATAATATTGCCAATTATTGTAACAAGGTTTTCACGTTTTATTACAGGCGGAATATCACTCATGCTGCTATCTGTATCAACCTGAAAATCGATCTTCAGTTCTTTTGCTCTGCTGTATTTTCCTAGAATTGTTCCGGCAATTATTGGATCTGGAACGATGTTCATCAGTGATTGTATCAGGTCCTGATAACCTGAGGTTTCACTTCCTATGAGATCGATGGCCTTCTGGTGAGCTCCTATTTGAATCAAACCGGAAATGGTATGGAGCTTGTTTGAATACTCATGTGTTTGTATCCTCAACATTTCTGAGTATTCTTGTACTCTGGAGAGTTTCTGTGCAAGGATATCGATCTCATCTTTATCGCGAAAACTGGAAACAACTCCCGTTACCTTCCCTTCACTGATAATAGGGATGCGGTTGACAATTATTTCTTTTTCGTCAACTGTCAGCACCTTGTCGAGTTGACTCACCCCAGTTTTGAGTACGTCCAGCATTCCCGTCTCCGGAAAAACCTCCTTGACCGATCTACCAATCACATCGGGGTCTTTCTTTAAATTAAGTGTACGAAATGCAGCCTGATTTATGGTGGTTATGTGCCCTTCACCGTCAACAGCCATAATCCCTTCTCTGATAGCTTCCAGTGTAGCAGCTTTTTCCTGAAAGAGTGTGGCAATTTCTTTTGGCTCAAGGCCCAATATTGCCTTATTCAGGTCATTGGTGATTTTAATGGTTATTGCTATACCAAAGAGTATCACAGCTAGAAATGCGGTTATAATCTTTAGCTGATAACCCCTGATTATGGCATTAATATCCTCAATGAGGTATCCCACCGAGACAATACCAATCACCTCCTTCCGGTCATTTAAGATGGGAACTTTCCCTCGAATCGAAGGCCCAAGAGTGCCGGTTGCTTTTGAAATATATGACATGCCTTGTTCCAGGGCCTTGCTATTATCCCCACCCACCATAAACTCTCCCAACCTCTCGGGAACTGGATGGGAGTAGCGTCTCCCCTCTTTATCACCGACAACGATGAATTGTGCTCCAATTTCGCTACGGATTTTTTCGGCAATATCTTGAATTCTCGATTTTTCCAGGTTGCCATGCTCAAGATCTTCACGAATTTCAGGTATAAGGGCAACTGTCTGTGAGATTTTTAATGCCCGACTGCCAATCTGGTGTTCAAGAATGGAAGAGATAAGCTTAAGAGAAAAAGCACTGCCGCTAACAGTAACAAAAATCAGTAGAGACAGAATGAGAAAAATCATTTTGGTCTGCAATTTCATTTCATTATGAGGAGAGAATCGCTTGATCATAAGAAAAATTTCCTCTGTCTGCCTGCAGATTTAGTTATGATCTCCCTGCCATGAACTTAATGAACAAAAAGACCAAAAAGAATTAATCACTCTTAAATTTCCTATTATTTACATTTACTTATGTTTCAATAATTATGTCAATAAAGATTATTTTCCCTGCTTTCCTAAAGACTTGACATAATACCAAGTATTTAAACGATCAGCGTTTCGACGGTGAAATGAATCTTATTTTGGGTAGATGACTCAAAGTGCAAAGACAGGATGGTTAACACTTTACTGGGAGGTTATTCATGAACAAGAGAAAAAGCATCTTTCTACGAGTAGGAGCGGGTGTTGTCTCAGGGCTATTGGCCTTGACAATGCTTGCAACACCGGCAATATCTGCAAAAGTAGATAATATCCATTTCCTTATCCCAGGAGGTGCTGGAGGAGGCTGGGATGGAACAGCCAGAGGCGTGGGAAAGGCCTTGCTTGATTCGAAACTCCTTGACCAGGCATCCTTTGAGAATATGTCTGGTGGTGGAGGCGGAAAAGCCCTTAATCATCTCATTTCCACTGCTGACCGGCAGGAGGGCACATTGCTGGTTAACTCAACTCCGATAATCATTCGCTCGCTTACCGGCGTCTTCCCGCAATCTTTTCGGGATTTGACCCCAATTGCCTCGGTTATTGCCGATTATGCGGCTTTTGTCGTACCTAAAGATTCAAAATACACCTCATTCAAACAGATTATTGCCGATTTCGAGAAGGATCCGAAATCTGTCAAAATTGCAGGCGGATCAGTAAAGGGAAGTATGGATCATCTCGTACCTGCGATGATTATTATGGCCGCTGGTGGAGACCCGCTTCAACTGAAATATGTTCCCTATGACGCGGGTGGCAAAGCAATGGCCGGCCTGCTCTCAGGCGATACCCAGGTTTTATCAACCGGATTTGGTGAAGCCCTTGGATTAGCCAATCAGGGCGAAGTACGAATTCTCGCAGTAACTTCGGCTGAACGTCTGAATCAGGCTCCGGATGTCCCGACAATAAAAGAACTAGGCTATGATGTAACCTTTGCAAACTGGCGTGGTTTTTTCGGAATCCCAGGTCTTTCCAAAGAAAAAACAGAAGCATATCAAGCCCTGTTAAAGGATATGTATGATACTCCACAGTGGGAGGAAATTCGCAAACAACGTGGTTGGCAGAATCTCTATAAACCAGGTGACGAATTCTACACTTTCCTGGAAGAACAGGAAAAAGCCATCGGCGATATTATGCGTAAACTTGGGTTTTTAAAATAATCCAACCACTATTCCTGGCCTGTTCGTTTCCACGAGCAGGCCCAGGATATTATCAATTTTACCCCAGGAGATCAGCATGGCACGTGAAAAGGTTGGAGCTCTTGTAATGCTTCTTTTTTCAATCGCCTATGGGATGCTATCTAGAAAGATTCCACTCACGTTTCTTTCCCAGCAGGAGACGTTCACGGCACGAACCATGCCGTATGCCCTGGCCGTGTTTGGAATAGTTCTTTCCCTGGCCATAATCATCTGTCCGACGGTTGATCAATCCGGCAAAAAAAGCCTTAAGGAAGAAACCAAAGGAATGGACTGGTCAACCGCCATCCTCCTGGTTGTTTCGATGTTTGTATTTGGATTAATAATGAAATGGCTCGGTTTCATTGTGGCTTCAATATTCTTTCTGGTAACCGGATTCTATATCCTTGGCGAACGACGCATAAAATTCATGCTGCTGGCGGCAATTCCTCTTGTGATTGCACTTTGGGTTATCATGTCTGTTCTGCTTGGCGTCTATATAGCGCCGGGTGAAATCTTTTACCAAATGGGGATACTGTAATGTGGGATGGAATGATAAGCGGCATGATGACGGGAATTTCCACCACCATGATCCCGATCAACATTGTCATGGTACTGTTTGGATGTTTTGCCGGAAGCCTGATTGGTATGCTACCGGGCTTAGGACCAATTACCGCAGTAGCCCTGATGATACCGATCACATATGGTCTCGATCCAGCAACCGGAATGGTCCTTCTCGCCGGTGTCTATTATGGTGCAATTTTCGGTGGCTCGACCTCCTCAATTCTCATTAATGCACCCGGCGAAGCGGCAACTGTTGCCACGGCATTGGACGGTTATCCCATGGCTCGAAAGGGATATCCAGGCAAGGCTTTGGCTATTGCTGCATATTCTTCGTTTTCAGGAGGGACAATTGCGGTTGTTCTCCTTATGTTTTTTGCTCCCATGCTTGCAAGCGTCGCAACAAGTTTTCAGTCTGCCGATTATTTTGCTCTGATGATCCTGGGCCTTACGGCTGTTTCTGCTTTTGCAGGTAGAGGCGGGGTCTTGAAAGCTCTGTTGATGGTCGTCCTTGGCCTGATGCTCTCTACAGTGGGAACCGACCAGACTTCAGGGGTGCAGCGATTCACCTTTGGTTCTCTGGAACTCCTGGATGGCATCGAATTTCTTCTCTTGGCAATGGCAACATTTGCCCTCACCGAAGCTTTAATGATTGTTCTGAAACGAGATGCTTCCTCAGACAGTTTAAATCCAAAAGCCATCGGCTTCAAAAGTCTGAAGGTTACTAAAAAAGAGTTCAAATTCATTGTACCAACCATTTTACGTTCATCTCTGCTTGGTTTTTTTATTGGTGTTTTACCAGGTGCCGGTGCCACTCTTGGTTCGTTTATGTCCTATGGAATGGAACGAAATCTGGCATCTCCCGAGGAACAGAAGAAATTCGGCAAGGGAAGTCTCCGGGGTCTCGCTGCACCAGAAACCGGAAATAATGCAGCTAGCTCAGGCTCCTTTGTGCCATTGTTAACACTTGGGATACCAGGTTCAGGAACAACCGCGGTCATGCTTGGGGCTCTTATTGCCTATGGTATAGAGCCAGGTCCCCGGATGTTCATCGAAAGACCCGATGTGTTCTGGGGCGTCATTATGTCGATGTATCTTGGGAATGTATTTCTTCTTATTCTTAATCTGCCGCTAATCCCTTATTTTGCCCGGCTTCTAGCCATACCAAGAAACCTGATGGTGCCGATAATCCTCTTTTTTTCATTGATGGGTGTCTATCTTGTAACCTTTAATGATTTTGACATCATGATGATGGTCTATTTTTGTCTTGCGGCCCTTGCCTTGAGGTTGATGAATATGCCAATGGCCCCACTTCTTCTGGGATTTATCCTGGGTGGATTAATGGAAGACAATCTTCGGAGATCATTGATGATTTATGATGAATCAATGTCCTTTATGTGGGAAAGGCCTATTACCTTATGTATCAATATTACAACCATCTTTATTCTCAGCCTGCCACTCATCAGGTCACTGATCAGCAGGCTTAAAAACAACAAACACGGCTTCACGGCACAATCATCGTGAATATGAGCTCTGTGCCATCAAGAATGGAGCCAATGTAATGGACCAGTATCTTCTTGTTATTATCGCCGGGATTTGCGGAGGCCTTGGAGCATTGTATTGCAATATTCCCGGCGGTGCGGTTGTTGGAGCAATGCTGGCTTCCGGTTTGGTCGTAATGTTTTTACCGACAGCGCTCACCCTGCCAGCACCTGCTGCAACCACTATCCAGATTCTTCTTGGAATCAGCCTTGGCCTAACCTTTAACCGCTCATTTTTGACTTTGGGAGCACAGGCTATCCCAATAGCCGTACTCAGCACCCTCTGCCTTTTGATCGTAGCGGTGGGCATGGCGTTTCTCGCCAGCAAATTAGGACTGCTTGACTTTGGTACTGGTCTCTTTGGCTTTTCTCCGGGAGGCATGACCGGTATGGCGATCTTAGCGCAGACCGAAGGACATCAGGGGGCAATCGTTGCCTTCCTGCATATGGTAAGGATTTTCACTCTTTTTATAACTGTCCCCCTGCTGGTTCGAATAGTTATGTATCTCCAACAAAAATGATAATTTGAACTGACTGCCTGTCTAATGTGCCTTTCAAAATACCGCCACATCCTGCCTTGTATGATGTTAAAGACCACTATATTCAAACATTATATGAACTTCCAATGAATAAATGAGTGAAAAGAGAGACAAAAAAACATGGAGCAAACCGAAAGTGGAGTACAGGATGGCAGAGTTGCTGTTTCCACACCACATATTTTCCTGATTATAGCCGGAGACATTATATGAGCAAAATTAAAGTGAAAAACCCAATCGTAGAACTTGATGGCGATGAGATGACCAGAATCATATGGAAATTCATCAAGGACAAGTTAATCCTGCCCTATCTTGATGTGGAACTAATATACTATGATCTGGGAATTGAAAATCGAGACGCAACCGATGACCAAGTTACCGTCGATGCTGCCAATGCTATAAAAAAATACAGGGTTGGGGTTAAATGTGCCACCATCACTCCCGATGAGGCCCGGGTAGAGGAATTTGGTCTCAAACAGATGTGGAAATCACCAAATGGTACAATCAGAAACATCATTGGTGGTACGGTTTTCAGACAACCGATAATCTGTAAAAACATACCCCGCTTGGTGCCAGGATGGGAAAAACCCATTGTCATTGGTCGTCATGCCTTCGGTGATCAGTATATGGCCACCGATTTTCTTGTTCCAGAACCCGGAAAGCTTACCATGAAGTTTCAACCCGCGTCAGGCGGTAAACCAACTGAATACGAGGTGTTTGATTTTCCAGACTCCGGATGTGCCATGGGTATGTACAATCTTGATGCTTCCATCCGCGGTTTTGCGCGTTCCTGTATGAATTATGGCCTCAATCTCGGTTGGCCGGTGTATCTCTCGACAAAAAACACCATCCTCAAAAAGTATGACGGCAGGTTCAAGGATATTTTCCAGCAGGTTTTTGATACAGAGTTCGCCGATAAATTCAAAGCGGCAGGAATAACCTACGAACACCGTCTCATTGATGATATGGTAGCTGCGGCCCTTAAATGGGAAGGAAGTTTTGTCTGGGCCTGTAAAAATTATGACGGCGATGTGCAGTCGGACACCATTGCCCAGGGTTTCGGGTCATTAGGGCTCATGACCTCGATTCTTATGACCGAAGATGGTAAAACCATTGAAGCAGAAGCAGCCCATGGAACTGTGAGCCGTCACTTCAGGGAACACCAGAAAGGAAATGCCACTTCAACCAACCCAATAGCCTCCATTTTTGCCTGGACAAGAGCTCTTTTGTACCGGGGAAAATTTGATGAAACACAAGAGATCGTTAAATTTGCCGAGCTACTTGAGAAGGTCTGTATCAGGACAGTTGAATCCGGCTATATGACCAAGGACCTTGCCCTTATTATTAATAAAAATCAGCCTTTTTTAACAACGGAGGAGTTCCTTGCCAAACTTGATGAAAATTTACAGCGGAAAATGGGAAAATAACTATAATCTCTTCCGACCAATCGTTCCCTGTTTTGATAAATGAATATCCGCCACCAAAGGAAAGGAAATGCTGAACAAATATAACGAAGATGCAGAAAAGCGTAAGAGTAACAATTTGCCTCCTCTACCTCTCACTCCGGATCAAACGTTGGAAGTGACCAGACTGCTGGAGCAGGAGCATGAAGAGAGTGACATGCTGCTCTCTCTATTAAAGAATCGAGTGGAACCAGGTGTGAGCAAAGCTGCCAAGGTTAAAGCAGACTGGCTGAAAAAAGTTGCCCTTGGATCTGTTGCGGTTAAAAACATTACCACTGAACATGTCGTCGAAATATTGGCTCAGATGGGTGGCGGCTACAATATCTCTGTTCTTATTGAGCTGTTGCAGTCCACGAAGTGTCAGCAGCAGGCCGCTAACGGGCTTAAAAGGCTGACCAAGGTGTATGGCGGGTTCGATTCCATTGCAGACCTGGCCAAGGACAACCCCTTTGCCCGCGAGGTTCTTGAATCATGGAGCCGGGCAGAATGGTTTACCCAGAGACCGGCCATCCCTGAAAGTATTGAAATACAAATCTATAAGGTTGATGGCGAAATCAACACCGATGACTTTTCACCAGGCAACCAGGCTCAATCACGGGCCGATATTCCTCTGCATGCTAATTTTTTTGGAGGTAATCGCTTTCCCGATGGTATCGCCACAATTACGGAGTACAGAAAGCAAGGAACCAAGGTAGCCTTTGCTGGCGATGTTGTAGGAACAGGGTCTTCCAGGAAGTCTGCAATCAATTCACTTCTATGGCATACGGGAGAAGATATACCCCAGGTGCCCAACAAGAGGACAAACAGTATTGTTCTTGGCTCCACCATCGCACCCATATTTTATGCCACTGCACGTGACTCTGGAGTATTGCCTATTGAGTGTGATGTTAATTTAATCGCAACTGGCGATACCTTAACCCTGTTTCCAAAAGAGTGGAAATTACGAAACGAGAAATCCGGCAAAGAAATCCCCCTTCAACCGCCACCTGCAACCCTGCTTGATGAATTCAGGGCAGGTGGCCGGCTCAATCTTATCATCGGGCGTCAGCTGACCCGCGATGCCTGCAAAGAGCTCGGTGTGGAAGAACCTGTCATTTTCCAGGAAATACAAAATCCAAAAAGTGAGGCACATCCAGGGTACACATTGGCGCAAAAAATGATTGGACGTGCCTGTGGTCAAGATGGTGTCCTGCCGGGTACGGTCTGTGAACCCAGGATAGCAACAGTTGGATCTCAGGATACCACCGGACCAATGACCATGCAGGAGATTGCCGAACTAGGTTGTCTGCAATTTAAGACCGACCTGTTTCTCCAATCGTTTTGTCATACTGCCGCCTATCCAAAAGCCTCAGACCTCAAGCGTTGGCAGAGCATGACAGAAACAACAACGGAATGTGGCGGAGTTGCCTTGAAACCTGGAGATGGAGTAATCCACTCCTGGCTTAATAAAATGCTCATTCCCGATACCGTGGGTACTGGCGGGGACTCTCATACCCGATTTCCGTTGGGCATATCATTTCCGGCAGGCTCAGGACTTGTCGCTTTTGCTGGTGCATTGGGTTTTATGCCCATGGAGATGCCTGAATCTGTCCTGGTACGGTTTAACGGGAAACGAAAAGCAGGCATAACGGTGCGTGACATGGTGAACGCCATTCCTTACACCGCCATCCAGCAGGGTCTTTTAACCGTTGCCAAAAAAGATAAAAAAAATGTGTTTGCCGGTGTAGTTCTGGAAATTGAGGGGATTGAAGATCTCAGCGTTGAAGAAGCCTTTGAGCTGAGCGATGCCTCGGCCGAGAGAAGTGCCGCCGCCTGTACGGTTAAACTCTCCCTTGAAAAGGTTATTATCAATGTCGAGAACAATGTGAAACTTCTGCGACAGATGGTTATTGACGGATATATCAACCGTGAAAGTATAGAGCGTCGTATAACAGCCTTGGAAAAATGGCTGGAAAGTCCCTCGCTGCTGGTAAGGGATGATCATGCAGAATTTAGCCAGGTCATCGAAATAGATCTTGACCAAATTACCGAGCCGATTCTCGCCTGTCCTAATGATCCAGATGATGTCCGCTTACTCAGTGAGGTTGCTGGTACCCAAATTGATGAAGCCTTTGTTGGTTCCTGTATGACTCATTTAGATCATTTACGAGAAGCGGCAAGACTTTTAGATAAAACTCGCTATGCAGAAAGCAGACTCTGGATTGCGCCCTCAACCAGAATGGATCGTGATACCATTCAAACAGAAGGAGGAATGAACATTTTTGCTCAATGCGGTGCACGAGTAGAGATTCCGGGCTGCAGCCTCTGCATGGGAAATCAAGCACGTGTTCGTCCAGGTTCCACGGTGATATCAACTTCGACGAGAAACTTCGACAATCGTCTCGGTGATAAATCTCAAGTCTTCCTTGGCTCAACACCAGTTACGATTATCAGCTCGTTGCTGGGATATCTGCCCACGGTTGAAGAATACTTTACTTTTCTTAATAATTCGGAATAAGCAAATATCTCCTTTTCACCCTGCGGGCGCGTTTATTTCAACAAGGTATTTATGCGTTCGCGGGTGGCTTCGGTTTCCAGAAGACTGGCAAAAACATCAAGTTCGCTTGCTACAACTGCGCTTATGTCACCCTTTGATCGCCTGATAAGTTTTTTGGTGGCAAGCAATGAGTCCAGGGGTTGCTGCAGAAGCATACCAATATATTCTTCGGCTTTTTCATGGGCTTTACCCGGTTCGGCAAGAGCGTTGATCAATCCCCAGCTCAGTGCTTCCGTCCCTGTAAAAAATCTACCCGTAAGCAGTACTTCCTGAGCCATTTTTTCACCTATTGCCCGTGGCAACAATAAACTCGCAGCTCCTTCCGGGCTAACACCCAAATTGGCAAAGGGAAGGCGAAATTTGGCCTTTTCCGAGGCGACAACAATATCACAATGAAGCAGCAACGTCGTTCCAATCCCTACTGCCACACCTTCCACCACGGCAATGAGCACTTTTCTTAACCCAGCGACAGTATCAAATATGCCCTGAACACCTTCCATCACCTCTTCTTTCTTGGCATTGACCAGGTCGGCAAGATCATTACCGGCTGTAAACTGACCGCCCTCACCCTCAATAACTATTACATGACACTGACTTGAATCATCCGCTTGGCGCAGGGCGGAAATAAGCTCTCTATAGGTTTGAACACGAATGGCATTAAGCTTTTTTGGTCTGTTTATGACAATTCTCGCGACGTTGTTGTCGTAGCGGACTCGAATATCTTCATAACTCTGCGGCTCCATGTCCTTTCTCCTCTCCTGTGTTGAAAAAAATAGATCAGTAACAATGACTTCTCTTCTCTCAAACCTTGCTGCAACTTACACAACTCCTTATCATCATGAAATGATTATCATAACCCTATAAGGAAAAAGACGCCTATTATCTTTTCATTTGACAAAATGTTCTCCTTCAATGAATAATGTCCACCATTAATCATCGCACTCGGCAATTCTGCCCCGGTTCATTGTCTCTATGGAATCATTATCTGAAAGACAAAAAGAAATTCTTAATAAAGCCAAAAAAAAGGGCAGGGTGATCGTTGACCAACTCGCCACTTCTTTCAAGGTATCGCCCCAAACAATTCGTAAGGATCTCACCGAGCTCTGCAACCGTCAACTTCTCCAGCGTATCCATGGTGGCGCTATTGTCGGTTCCGGTATCGAAAATGTCAGTTATGAAGCCCGCAAACTCCTGGCACCTGCCAGTAAAGAGGCAATCGGCAAACGTGCTGCCGCCCTCATTCCCAATAATTGTTCGCTCTTTATAAACATCGGTACGACGACGGAACAGGTAGCCAAAGAGCTGACTTCTCATCGTGGTCTGATGGCGATTACCAACAATATTAAAGCCATTGATATATTGAGATTCTCTCCAGGCATAGAATTGATTATTGCAGGAGGTATTGTACGCCGTTCCGATGGCGGCATCGTCGGTGTAGCTGCCGTTGATTTCATAAACCAGTTCAAAGTCGACTATGCCGTTATTGGAGTATCCGGAATTGATGAGGATGGCCTGCTGCTCGATTACGATCTCAGCGAAGTTAGGGTTGCCCAGGCTATTATAGCCAACTCCAGGCATGTAATTATGGTCGCCGACCTGATGAAACTCAATCGCAACGCTCCCGTTCGCATAGGCCATATATCCCAGATCAACACCTTGGTAATAGATGGCAGGCCGCCGGAACGTTTTTGCAAGCTTTGCCAGGAAAACGATGTTGTCATTGAGGTGGCCGAACCTGGATAAGATTGCACTCTTCACTTTTCAATTATTCCTCTCCGCCACTTCCTTTTTGAAAGAACAGCCCTGGTAACAATTTTCACTTGCGAGACCATTTGTTTGCGATTAACTTATTTTCAACATGCATGTGAAACCGAATCCTCCATTTTCCGAAATATTTCGGCTGCAAATACTTCAGCATTACTATATGGAGCTCTGAACGTATGAATACTCCGGTTTATGACCTGGCAATTATAGGAGGCGGTGTCAATGGTTGCGGCATTGCCCGCGATGCCGCCGGTAGAGGATTATCTGTTTTTCTCTGTGAACAAAATGATCTGGCCAGCGGAACCTCATCTGCAAGTACAAAACTCATCCACGGTGGTCTGCGCTATCTCGAATATTACGAATTTCGTCTCGTCCGTGAGGCTCTCAAGGAACGGGAGGTTCTTCTTCAGGCTGCTCCACATATCATCTGGCCGCTTCGCTTTATCCTGCCGCATCATCAAGGACTTAGGCCTTACTGGCTCATTCGTCTTGGACTCTTTCTCTATGACAACCTTGGCAACCGCAAACTTCTGCCAGGTACCTCCACCGTCGACCTGACCTCCGATGAAGCAGGAAAACCGTTGAAAAAACTCTTTTCCAAGGCATTTGAATACTCAGACTGCTGGGTGATAGACAGCAGGCTTGTGGTTCTCAATGCCATGGATGCACGAAGCAAAGGGGCCGTCATTCAGCCACGGACAAAGTGTATTTCAGCGACACGAAAAGAAGGCGTCTGGACATTGGATCTGGAGGATACCATTACCGGGAATACATCGACGGTGCAGGCTTCAAGTGTTGTCAATGCTACCGGCCCCTGGCTCGACAGCTTTCTCACCCATACCAGCCATACCGATACGGGTGAACACATCAGGATGGTCAAGGGCAGCCATATAATCGTCAAAAAGCTTTTCTCCCATCAACGCTGCTATATTTTTCAAAACAGTGACGGCCGGATCATCTTTGCCATTCCCTATGAACATGATTTTACCCTGATTGGCACCACCGACGTTGATTTCGCTGGTGATCCTGGAAAAGTGGTCATCGACAATGAGGAGATTGACTATCTCTGTGCAGCAGCGAGTGAATACTTCACCGAGAGTATAACTCCCGAGGATGTGGTCAGCAGTTACTCAGGTATTCGACCGCTGTTTGACGACGGTAAAAGTGATGCCAAGTCTGCAACCCGCGACTATGTCCTGAAAATAGACGATGAAGATCACAAGGCTCCGCTGCTTTCTATCTATGGAGGCAAAATAACCACCTACCGCAAGCTTGCCGAAGCTGTTTTGAAAAAACTGCAAGGGTATTTCCCGTCGATGAGCGGTAACTGGACTGAATCAGAGGTGCTGCCAGGAGGCGACTTTCATCCTTCAGAGTTTGACGAACGAGTTCAAAAACTCCAAAGAGATTGTAATTGCCTCAGCGACAGGCATGCAACACGGCTGATCAGATACTACGGCACGAAAGCCAGCGAAATTGTCAGCGGCGTCAAACAACAGTCAGATCTGGGACGATGCTTTGGCAGTGACCTGTACGAAGTCGAAGTTTCCTATTTAATGGACCACGAATGGGCCAGAACAGCAGAGGATGTTCTCTGGCGCAGATCGAATCTGGGTTTATTTCTCTCCGCGGCAGAGTATCAGGGCCTGGAAGAGTGGATGCGAAATCGACAATCATGACACAATGCTGACGATATACAGTTTAAAAAATTTTAATGCAGTAACAAAACTGATGACCCCGCCTTCCCGAGAAAAGCGATCTCTTCTCTGCCGATGGGAGTACCGCCACCACCGCTTTTTTTCTCATAGCCCAGTGCGACTAATTTCTTTTGCGATTCCTTTACCAGGAATTGAGCCTTAATTGAGGCATCAACCAGCTCAAGCCATGGTGTCACCTTCAGGTTGCTATAATAGTTGAGCAGGTATTGCAGGCATGCTTCTATTTTCTTTTGATTTTGACCGCCATTGGAAAAGCCGACTATTTTAAGCTCGGCATTATAGAGAGTTACCAGCTGATTGATGATATCCAGAGAGTTATGATGTATCTGATCATGGTCCAGGCAACAAACTACCTGGTGTGGGTCTTTAATCCCTTTTATCACCAGCAGAGAACCTGCCACTTCCATCGTCCCGGCTATCACTGGTGATTGAAAATCTGCCTGATCTCCAAAAATAAGCAGATCAACTGGTTTGCTCCTGAGAAAAGATATAATATTCAGGTCGTCTTCAGCTTTAACGATAATGAGATCAAGACGTTTTTGTGCCGACTCCATGGGCATAACGAGGCTCTGATCCTTGTTTTGCCATTCTTCACTCCATATTCGGGGATAGGGACTGCCTTCATCGGAAAAACAGGAAAGTATTTCATCTCGATATTTAATAATATTTTCCTGCAGCGTCCTTGATTTTTCTTTCACAAGTTTCGGCAGATACCCAAGCAGGGTGATATTGGCCCAGGTATTGGCCGCCAGTCGGCCCACCTCCTTTGCCAGCTTTTTGTTGAATCCTGTACTTTCCACAATAACGAGTATGTTCATCTACCACACTCCGTTCAAAACCAAAATCGATGGTTTATATTAGCGCCCTCAAGATATTTCTACATACTTCTTCCAATTTTGAGAAGAGGGGACAGATCCACTATTTTTCAATTCGTTCCACGGCCCTGGCTATGGCATCATGCATTTCGCAGATTTTGAAAGGTTTGGCGAGAAAATCAAGAACCCCCTGACGAAATGACTCCTTGGCAGTATCCATAGTGGCAAAGCCCGTAATGACGATAACTTCAGTCTCCGGCCTCATTTTCTTTACCTGGGTAAGAAACTCCATGCCGTCAATCCCCTCCATCTTCAGATCGGTGACCACTATTTCAAAAGGCTGCTGTTCAAATCTTGACAGTGCATCAAGGCTGTTGACAAAGGCTTCGACACAGTATCCTTTTCTTTCCAACGCGGGTTTTAAACGTTTGGAAACAATCGGTTCATCATCAAGCAACAGGATGCGTATCGGTCTGTTTAAGCTCATCTGTTTTCTCCGGCTGTTGGGTTTGAAGGTTTTCTAAGATACTTTGAAAGCTATTGGCAAATTGGGTGATGGTATTGTCATTGATCATTCGTACATCAAGTTGTCTGGTAAATGAGACAAGTGCTCCGAGGATAAATACCTTTTCAAGAATAATCTGACGGGAAGCCCCTTTAATTCTGCCGACAACTAGATCTCCCTTCATACTGGTCATAAAGTCATTGAGGGACAATAGCTGCTGAACGAGCTGAGCCCTTCGTGATCTTCTGGTCTGTTCCGTCACCCCTCCAAAAAAACGAAAGTAGATATAGTTGTCCGAATTCTTGTCGGAGCAGATGGTGTCAATCATCGAAAAATGATACCCCAACCGCAAACTCACATTGAGATAATCACCAGATGCAACGGCCAAATTCTGGCCAATCATCTGCGGATCTGCAATGCTTGCGGAAAAGGTCCTGGTCATGCTTGACATAAAACTTTTCATATCGACGGAGACAGGGTCCCGCGCCCACAGGCCGGGAATGCACATCCCATCGGCAAAGTGTTTTAATGCCACATTGTTGATGTTCTCCCGTGTGAGTTTTTTCTGATTATCGAGGTAGCACAGGGTAAAATCGATCACTGTCAGATCAAGCGGAATTTCGAGATCCAGTTTTCTGGCATATTCCTTAACATAGCTGTCATTGACATAATTTTTCTGGATAAGAACCTTGACTGATTGTTCATGAACATAACGAATAAGATCATGCAGGGTTTTGCATGATTTTGGGGTGAAATTCTTTGCCGAAGGATCAACAAGGATCAGCGGGCTGATTTTTTTCAACAGCCTGCGCAGAAGCCTGTATTCATAGGTTTCTTCAACCGTTTCTTCAGTGAATTCATAATAGCATAATTCGTTTTTTAGGCCGCCATAAACCTTGTTGTCATTGGCATCCAAGGTGATCTCGCTGCCGTTCTTAAGTCGTTTTGTTGCATCTCCGGCATTAATAATCATTGGCACCCTGAATTCGCGGGAGATAGTTGACAGGTGCCCGATGGGCGAACCGATGTCGGTTATGATGCCGCTCACCCTTCGTATGGTGCGGGCAAGATTTGGAGAAGAATAATGGGCCACCAAAATTGAGCCGCGGGGGACATCGACAAGGTCATCTTCTGAATGAACCAGATGGACGCATCCCATGGCGACACCTTTCTGAACAATTTCTCCCTTGCCTTCCATAAGCACGGGGAATTTGTCGGCAAGACTGCTGAGATCACAGATAAGTTGAGGTTTGCTCTGTTCAATATTGAGCGCTCGAGTCTGGAGAATTATCAATTTCCCCTCGGTATCAAATGCAAACTCAATATCCTGAGGATGTTTAAAGTAGCTCTCCAACATCAAGGCCGCTTCGGCTACCTCTTGAAGCTGCGCCTGTTTGAGGCTTGGTTTATCGCTTAATGACGCGTCGAGCGCTTTCTTGCTAACTCCGCTTCCCTCTTTGCGTCCCTGAAGAATTCTGGTCTTATGAACAATCTCCATGCCGGTGACTTCATGCGGTAATTTTCTTGAAATACGAAAACTGTCAGCATGTTGTTCGCCGCCAACCAATCCTGCACCAAGACCATTGACTGCTGTAACCAGAATGGAATTCTCCTCAAGATTAAAAATATCAAGAGAATAGGCAACTCCACTGGTTTGAGCCGGTACCATAGCCTGACAGCAGACGGCCATTACAGCCTCTGCTTCTTTTATGTTTTTAGTTCGGCGATACTCCATGGCCTGTGGAGAATAGAGGCTGGCGAGCACCTTTTTATACGCCTCGATAACTCCATCCGGCTCAACGTGAAGCAGACTTTCAAACTGACCGGCATAGCTGTGCTCGCTGTCTTCACCTATGGCACTTGAACGCACTGCAAACCTTGGAGATGTGCCGGGGAGAAATCGAAGTGCCAGAACGGCCACTTCCCGCTCAATCGCCTTGCGGATGGTTTTTGGCAGTTCAAGGGAAAGAATAAGCCGGGTCAGTCTTGCCGATGCTTCGGAGGTCTCTATTTGACGAGCCTGCCACATATCCGTTACTGACTGGATCTTATCGGCATGCGGTCCGTTGCGCAGCAATGTGTCAAAGCAGCGGGAAGAAATTGCAAATCCCGGCGGAATGGTCAGGCCGAGAATGTTTGCGGCAATTCCCAGATGAGCATTTTTACCTCCCACCAACGTTTCCAGAGTGTCGTCAATGACGTTGCAGGAAATAACGTAATCACCCTCGGGGATAACCAGTTGTCCGCTTAATTCACTCTCAAGATCCCTTCTGATTCGATTGTAGATCGGAAACAGTCCATGAAACTGTTTGGGTGCCATACAATCGAGATGATAAATCATTCGATAGACACTTTCAGTTATGGCTGCAATACTTGTTGTGATATATTTCCGATCAAAAACAAACTCACCTCCCTGTTTTTCGCCCATATCAGCCATTATTTCCAGGGCCCGATTGTTTTCAGCAATCAGGCTCTGAAAATGTTCAAACAGCCGAGGAAACGATAAGGCAGAGCTCTTTCCTGAAAACAATCTATGAATACAGGCTGCCAGTTGTTGTATACTGAGAACCGCCATAACTACCTTATCGTGGCCTCTTTGAGGAGAAGATTAGTTTCTTTCATCCTCGAAATTAAGACAAATGAAACAGTCTCACCTCAATGGGCACCGCCTCCTCTCTGCTGGAAAATTATCCCCATGAACAGTCCCGCAAAAATCGCTATTATGACCGAAAGAACACCGTAAACCAGACTGTGATTGAAAGCCAGGCTGCTTATCAATAGCGGGAATCCAGTTTCCTTTAAGCTCAAGTCAGCCTGTTCAACTCCTTGCACCTTGCCGTTTTCAATCCGGTAAACCTTAATTTGATATTGGGCTACCGGCATTTTTGATGGGACATGGATTTGGGCATGGAATTGTTTTTTGCCATCCTTTCCATTTTCATAGCTCACCCCATTTTCAACCACCTTGTACAGACCATCATGGGTTTTCAGCTCCATAAAATCCTCAAAGACCTTTTGCCTGTCGGTGGGTTCCGGCTCTATTTTGATCTGTGACAGGAGAGAATCATAATCAAACTGAAGATTTAACCATCGTTCTTCATTATTCTGCCGCCATTTACTGATGGACTCAGGCAGATAGACAAAATAGGCAGATGGCGCATTCGATATGGCAAGATGCCCGACAGTCATCCAGAATATTCCGCCGACCTTTCCAGTCTGTTTGAATTCTGCCTCAGAAGCACTGCCGGTAACCTTTACAATAATGTCCTCATCGGTGTCCATTTCACCTGAGACCAGCACATCCTTACCGTTGAAGGTTGTGCCGACAGTCAACTCTGTGGGGGTGACCTGAATTGCTAAAACTGCTGCCGGCATCATGAAAACGAGCACGGCCAGACAGGCAAATATCACCAGTTTTTTTGAAATCGTTTTCATTATCAATGACCTCCGGCGTACGAAAGTAACAGGTTTGGCGCCATCAGCAGGCTGAACAGCATTTTTACCATTACCAGCAGTACAAGACTGGCAAGGATGATTTTGAGCTGATCGCCTTTCAATTTTTTGCTTATCCGGGTACCAAACTGTGCTCCGACAGTTGAGCCAAGCAGGAGCAGCAGGGCCAGAACAAAATCAACGGTATGATTGGTATATGACTGCATGATGGTGACATTTATGCAGGTAAAAAGTATCTGAAAGAGGCTGGTGCCGACAACAACATGCATGGGCATCCGTAAGAGATACACCATAACCGGTACCATGATAAAACCACCGCCAACCCCCATAATAGCAGCTAGGATACCAACAAAGGTACCGAGCACAAGCGGAGTCAATGCGGACATGGAGACGCCAGATTTGACAAAATCGGTCTGCAGAGGCAAACTTTTCATAAGTCGATTGAATGCGGATGGGCGGCTGGTATGGATTTCCTTTTCTTCACTACCCAAATCCATTTCTGCAACACCGCTTCTCCTCATGCTCTGCAAGCTCTCAATAAACATATAGCTGCCTACACCGCCGAGCATAATCACATAGGTGATGTTGATGAGGAAGTCTGCATTGCCGGTGGCCCGTAATATTTTTATCAGCTGTACCCCTACAGCCCCGCCTAATATTCCTCCGATAAGCAGCAGCAGTCCCATCTTCATGTCGACATTGCCGAGACGATAATGGGCCAGCGTTCCTGATGTTGATGCACCGACGATCTGATTTGAATCTGATGCAGCCGCGACAGTTGGCGGTATGCCGAACATAATCAATAACGGTGTCATCAGAAAGCCGCCGCCAACTCCAAAAATCCCGGAGAGAAGGCCGACAATTCCGCCTAAACCGAGAATGACTACAATATTGACACTATTCCCTGCGATAGGGAGGTACATATGGAACATGTTTATCCCCTTTGATGTTTTCTTCCGACCAATTCAACCCTGCAGCCTTTTCTGTTCTTGAGTGAATTGATCATTTTCAACATTCGTTCCGGTGTTTCTATCTTACCTACCGGAGATACGTCAAGTACCAGGTTGGTAATCCGATACCGGTTACAAAATTTCAAGATCTCATCGCAAAACTCTCCTTTCACCTGAAAATATTCACTTTTAACCTCCTTTCTCTGCACGTTCGCTGCCCAGGCGCTGCCTCCGTCGGTCAATCTCTGTGCCGCGGAAGATCTGCCTTTGGTGCCCCCCCCTTCTCTTTGATCAATTTCGAGGATATAGATGGTCCCACCAATACGCTCAGCAAGCTGCATTCCATGAATGATAAGTAAAATATCCTGTTTGCCTCTCGTAACTGGTACCAGAATTCTTTCCATACCCTTAAATAGCACGATCCATGCCATCAATATAAGCAATTGTAAATATTGTGTTTTTGTTAAATCTGTATTCCAGTACTGAGTGTTTCACTGATGTATTTGTTTCATTATGAAACAAGCCTGAACCATTGTTTTACAGCAGAGCTTGACGATACCAGAGCGATTAAGTTCTCGGGTACCGAAAATTTTAGAAAGAGAAGAAGGGCGAACGTTTATTTTTTGCTCAGGTACAGTCAGCTGAAACGGCAAAAACTGTTGTGGTATCCTGTGATCACTCTATGATGAGCATGCCAGAGCATCACACCCTTGGGGAGTTGAAAAAAATGCCTTATTCTCAGCAAATTCCAATAAGGTTTTACCGTATTAATTTATCCACAAACTCCATGAACCAGTGGACATGGTCCTGGATCAAACACACATAAGAAATTGATATGTGAATAGGAACAAAAGAAGAAATGGAGAAGAGCCTGGGGCTGTTCATATTGAAACACAGCCAAACCAAGAATGAAGAAATAGCTTTGGAGCCCTAATTTTTAAGGAAAGAAGTCTTTTTTAGGACATGTTTCATTTTGAAACCAAATACTACTGAAGATCATATTGTTTCATGCGGCGCCAGAGAGTAGTGCGCGGCAGACCAAGGATAGTTGCTGCCATTCGACGATCGCCTCCGGTAAAGCGCAAAACCTTAGAGATATGTTCCTTTTCTATCTGAGAGAGCGGCTGAAGGATGTAATTATCGTCGGACTCAAAGGAAAAGTGCTGAATATCCTGGGGAAGATGACAGGCCTTGATAATGTCGCCGTCACTGAGAGCAAGCGCTCGTTGGACAATATTTTCCAGCTCACGGATATTTCCCGGATAATCATAGCTCATCAAAACATCCAGAGCATTGCTGGAAACCGAGCTTATGTTTTTGCCGAAACGCCTATTATATTTGCCAATGAAATGGCTTATCAAAAGCGGCAGATCATCTTTACGTTCAACCAATGAGGGCAGATTAATGCCAACAACGTTAAGCCTGAAAAAGAGATCCTCACGAAAAGCTCCACCCTGTGACATCTCCCTGAGATTCCTGTTAGTTGCGGCAATAATACGGATATCAAGCTCTACCGGGGTAGTTGAGCCAAGACGCAGGATTCTTTTTTCTTCAATAACATGGAGAAGTTTTGCCTGCATGGCAAGACTCATCTCGCCAATCTCATCTAAAAAAACCGTGCCGCCATGTCCAGCCTCTAATAAACCGATTTCCCTTGAAGTTGCCCCGGTGAAGGCGCCTTTCTCATGACCGAACAGTTTGTTGGCAATCAGCTCTTCGGCGAATCCTCCACAGTTAAAAATTATAAGCGGTTTATCCTTACGCTTACTCTGGTTGTGCACCGCCTTGGCGACGAGCTGCTTGCCAGTGCCGGTATCCCCCTGAATCAACACATTGCAGTCAAGAGGTGCGATCTTCTTTATGGTACTTTTAACCTCGAGAACATGGTCACTCTGCCCGATAATTCCCCAACTTTCCTCATGATGATCCAATATTTCCCTGAGCCATCTGTTTTCTCTGCGGAGCAAAACCTTTTCCTTGGCCGCTTGAATGGCAAGAAGCAGATCATGCTTTTTTATCGGCTTGCACAGATAGTTTCCCGCACCGCTCTTTATTGCCGAGACCGCTGAGTCGATGCTGCTGTGACCGGTTATCATGATGATTTCAGTATCCGGGCTGGTCGATTTGACCATTTTGAGAAGCTGCAAGCCGCTCATATCAGGCAATTGCAGGTCGAGAAGAATCAAATCGATCGGATCACGCCCTATGGCATGCAGGAGTTCCTTGCCTGAATGACAGGTTTCAATTCGATCAGCCTCACCGTCAATAATTTTTGCCACCCGACGACAAAACATTTCATCATCATCGGCAAGAATAATGGAAAAACTTTTGGCACTCCCTTCAATCCGCATATCAAATCAGATCCTTAGCTTTCCTTTTCTGAATCTTTGTCACGCCAGCGAGGAAAAGTTACGGCAAAGGTTGTACCCTTGCCGGCCTTGCTCGTTACCTCGATATAGCCATTATGCTTGTTGACTATACCATATACCACAGACAAGCCAAGACCGGTTCCCTGGCCGATGCCTTTGGTGGTAAAAAATGGATCAAAAACCTTCTCCATTACTTCCGGCGGCATGCCGATGCCAGTATCGCTCACCTTGGCGGTCACCGTCTCTTCATCTTTTGCCAGTATTGTCAGGATGAGCTTGCCGCCTCCCTGCATGGCCTGTAATGCATTAAGAAAAAGATTGATAAATACCTGTTTCAAGCCATTGGTATCACCATTGATGTAAAACTGTTCTGAAGAAAATTGAGTTTCCAACTGCACGTTGGAAAGCATTATCTGATTTCTGATCAGTCGTAGCGTAGTCTGAACAACAGCGGCGATATCAACCGGTTCGAACACCATCTGACCATGAGAACGTGAGAAATCAAGAAGATTGCCGACTACACTGCTGGCTCTTGCAACCTCACTGATGATGTCATGCAACAACTCATTCTCCTCTTCTTCGCTCAGCATTCCCCGTTCCTCAATCAGCGACTCAGCAGTCAAAGAAATATTATTCAGGGGATTATTGACTTCATGGGCAATGCCCGAGGTCAAGGTACCGATTGCGGCAAGTTTCTTCGATTGCAGAACCTGCTCCTGCCGGTAATCCAACTCTTTTATCATCCGGTTGAACGCTTTGATGATCATGGGATATGTGGAATATCCGACATCTCCGGGATTGATGGAGCGGAAATCCCCCTGCGCAATCCTGCGGGTTGTGCTGGTAACAAATTTTATCTGTTTGATAGTCGCAATTGTTAGAAAAACCAGGGCAACGATAAGACTGCCACCGAAGAAAAACATCGCCATTGCCGGAACAATAAGAATATTACGGAGGCTCTTGGCTATGTATGTCTGATTGACATTGAGAACTTCCTTTGAAAAAAGCAGCATTTGATGACCATAATACCGCATCACTTTCAAATCCGGTTTCTGCAGGTCCTGGGCCTGAATGGCAAGCTTTTTATAGGCAGTGAGATTGTTGTGGAAATGAAGAAGATCTTCCTGGTATTTATGGGCCACCGGAGAATTTTCGACACTTGCCATTCCATCCTGAATATATGTAACAAATTCAAGAACTTCAGCAATGTCCTTCTCGTCGATGTCATAGGTGAAATTCTTTTCGTAACGTCTTAATTCGAGGACATTTTCCACAAACTTATGAATGTCCTGAAGAGTTTTCAGGTCTGCCTGAAACTCATTGATGCCATATATATATGCCCACAACTGAATGACGAGTGACACGGTGGCCAGTATGGCAACCGTGATCAATTTTTTTCGTAATCCTTCCATATTTTACTGACGCATCAGCTCCAATAAGGTAGTCGGTTATGATAATCCATAAAGAGTCATGAGTACGAACCCGCTTCGTATCATTTCTCTGTTCTGTTTCTGTATCTATTCGACAGAGCAAGGATAAACTTTGGTCTGTTTTCTAACATACCACGCCCGCAGTTGTTTTACACCTGAACTTCAAGCATTTGGGAAGATTGCTTTATTTTAGCAGTCAAACAGATTACACTTCATTGAGGTGATCTAAATATATGCTGCAAGAAATCCTGATTCGAGAAGGGAAAACCTAATCTCACCAAACCCTTTTAACGAAAAGCAAAGTACCATCATTTACCTATTTTCGTTTTATTAAAGGAAAGGACATGTGGCCTTTACCACTGCGAAAAAACAAACGTTCCAGTAAAACCACCACCCCGGAAATCAACATCTGGCGGGTCAAGGCACTCTTTAATAATTTTCGCAAAATCCTTCAGCTTAACACCATCATATTTGAAAATATGGCGGAAATGGACCGTTCCTTGGGTGGCGAATTCATCTTCGACAAAAGTTATCTTGAAAAAGCAGTACGTACCATTGCCAGCAATGTCCATCATGTAACATATAATCTCAATGCCCTCACCAACAACAGTTATATCCCGCTTTATGATCGATATCAGGCAATCCGTGCAATTCTCGACGATATTCTTGCAGGAAACAATCTTTCCCTTGCCTGTCCACCTGTTCTGACGTTCGACTCTTTAACCTGGGAACTGGAACCATTGGTCGGCATCGAATTCATCTGTCTTGCCGAATTGCGCCATCATCCAGTCACCCAGATGATTGATGGATTCGTTATTACCACCAATGGGACCAGTACCCTTTCTTCCTTCGCCAGAGACGCTCAGAAGACATCTTCTGCCCAGGAGATGGAAGAGCTAAAAAAAAGTATCCTACATAATTTTTCCCTGCTGCATCACAGAAGGGGCAGCTGGCGCTTTAGTATTTCCGCGACCCAGATAAACAACGATGTCGGAGAGATAGCAAATCTTGGTGAATTCCTCCTTGAAGCAACAATGGCTGGAGGAGCCGGACAGATCCAGGAACAACATTTTCTTAACCAGGCAACCGACATCGAACCATCGTTCACATATTCATCTTCATCCAAAACCTCAACGTCATTTGACCTCTTTCAGGGCCTGGTCCAGATAGTTGAAACACTGACCGACAGGGCACAGCAGCATAACCCTGATTCTCCACCAAGTTTCGCTGTTCTGGTACGTTCCTGCCCACCCGTGGCAGTGCATGGAACAGTTATTACCAGAACCGACTCAGCTCATTCAGCACCATTGCTTTCAGTCACCGCTCATCTTACCGAAGAGATGGAAATAAAAGATATTTATCATTTGAGAAGACTCTATCCTTTTGATCTTTTTTCCTCGGTCATTGCCCAAAAGCCTGCCAACCAGATATTTGCCGACGGCCACCGGTCAACTGCTGTGACCGGCACGAACAGAGATTTGCGGCGCGGTTCGGCACTTCTTGCCATAAGGGACATCAAGGCATTGGCCGAAACAGCCATGACCCTGGAACGAGTCATGGGAATACCTGTGGTTATGCACTGGGAATGGCTGCATGATGGTGAATTTGTTATTACCCGGCTCTTTCCATACCTGGAAAAACCACAGGAGCCCACCGGCAAAGAGCTTGACGATGAACAGCAAGCGGCAACCATTCTTTGCCAGGGAGGAAGGGTTGTTCAATCAGGAATTGCTGCAGGAATTGTTGTTCATGTCACCGACGACACCGAAGTTACAGATTTCCCGGTGGGGGCCGTAGCTGTTGCTCCCATGGCAACCCCGCAACTTACTCCCATCCTTCATCGTGCTGCTGCAATCCTCACCGAACATGGCAACCCGGTCGGCCATCTGGCCACCGTGGCAAGAGAGCTGAGTCTGCCAGCGCTTTTTGGTATCCCCGGTGTCCAGGATGCTCTTCCCGAGGGAGCTCAAATTACCGTAGATGCAGGACTGATGACAGTCTACCAGGGTACGTTGAATGCCATGCTGCAACTGGGCAACAGTGATCTTCATTTTTCCCCGGTAGACCCGGAATATCGCCTGTTGCGGAGACTTCTTCGATACATAACCCCTCTGAACCTGGTGAATCCTGATACACCTCAGTTTTGCGACGATGGCTGTCAGACTTTTCATGACATCATTCATTTCTGCCATGAAATGGCCGTTGACGAACTGGCCCACTTCCAGGAACGGAGACCGGGACTGAGCGGGATCACAACCGCAACCATGCATCTGGATCTGCCGATGGATATCCATCTCCTTGATATCGGCGGGGGCATGCAATCGTCAAGCGGATCACAACCGCAACCAGCAGATGTCGCTTCCGAGCCGTTTGCAATCTTTCTCGACGGCCTCCTCCATCCGCGTGCCCGCCAGGAAGAATTGCCGACCCTTGGTCTGCGCGATATACTCTCCAGCATTCCCCGTACTTCGGGAATAATTTCATCATCCCCCAATGACCTCGGAAAAAATCTTGCCATATTGAGTCAAGATTATCTCAACCTCAGTCTGCACCTGGGCTATCACTTCAATGTAATTGACGCTCATCTCTCCGATGACAGGCACCGCAACTATATCTATTTCAGGTTTATCGGCGGTCTTGCCGATGCAACCAGGCGGGCAAGACGGGCGCACCTGATACGAGACGTGCTCAAGGCCATGGATTTCAAAGTCTCCTGCAAAGACGATCTGGTGGTTGGCAGAATTAAATTTGAGCGTAAAGAAACTCTTCGCTCCTCTCTCTTTGTCCTTGGGGCTCTGACTGCCTTCACCCGCCAGAGAGACACCAGTCTCTACAGTGATGAAGAGGTTCGTGAGCTGTACCGGATTTTTGCAGATCGCTTTCTTCTACCTTTCCGTCAAAAACCTACATCCCTTCCTGACAGAGTTGTAAAAACGGGGGCCTCTTCAGAATCAGACAGGCTTATGGCCTCCATTACACCTCCTGTTGCTCCTTCAAACGAGAGGGGCCTTAGATGAAAAGAACAAATCCATTGGGCTCCCTGATTGGTTATTTATCAGAACGTCGTAAAGAGCGGGAAATCATCGCACTGCAGGATCTTAAAGCACGTTATCATGCTTTTCGGATTTTCCTTGAAAACAACGGTATCGCCCTTGAACTCCTTGCTACCATCGACAATCAACTGATCCGTGGAGAAGCTGTTGAAGTCAGGAATTTGATAGAAAGCTTGCTCCGGGTAACGGCTGAACTGGTTGATGGATTAAATCTGCTTACCAACGATGGACACACACCTCTTTACGCTTTCCATGGGCAGATGTCAGAGAAAGTCCTTGCTCTTATTGATTCGCTGGATACAGCTCCAGTCGGAGATTTCTGCATTCTTCTTGATGAACTGCCCAGGGAAACAGCTCAGACTTCTGGCAGGAAAGCCGCCAACCTTGCCCGGATGCGGCGGTTATCATTACCGGTACCCAACGGGTTTGTCTGCACCACAACGGCCACGCGCCGATTTCTCGGAATGGGAAAGCTCTCTGCAGATATTCAGCGGCTGCTTCGCAGTTTTGAACAGGGACAGACAGACCTGAACCGAACGGCAGAGCGAATAAAGAAAATTGTTCTCGACACCCCTCTCCCTCATGATCTGGCACTGGCCATTGAATCAGCCTACCAGAAACTTACCAAAGCGGAAAGAGGTGATATTGAATCAGCCGAGCCCCTGGCAATATCAGTAAGAAGCAGCGGAGTCGCAGAAGACGGAATTGAACGCTCCTTTGCCGGACAATTTACCTCTATTCTCAATGTCGTCGGAATACAGGCTCTCTTTATCGCCTTCAAGGAAGTTATTGCCAGTGCATTCAGTGCCCGGGCAATATCCTATCGTCTCAATGCCGGACATTCACCCCTTGAGTGTGATTTAGCCGTACTTTGCCAGGTAATGGCAGAAGAGGTAGATTGTGCTGGAGTCCTTTTCAGCGTTGATCCTTCGGAGCCGGAAAGTGGCCGTATGCTTATCAGTGCCGTCCCAGGCCTTGGCACTCTTGCCGTTGATGGTTCTTCCCCGGCCGATCTCTATCATCCACTACGGTCGGCACTTACAGACAGTGCCCTTCCAGATGTTACCGCAACAGATCCTGTGCTTACTGCCAAACAGAAAGAGCTGCTTCTGGACGGTATCCAAATCAATAGAAAAACCCTGCGGGAGATTCCCAAAGATGGTGGAGGACTCCAACAGGAAGAGATTCCCGAGAGTCTTGCCGCACTGCCGCTTTTGAATGAACAGACTCTCTTTCGCCTCCTCTACTATGGTCAGCTCCTGGAAAATCTTTGGGGATTAGCCCAGGATATCGAATGGGCCTACTCTGCCCGCAAGGGCCTTTATCTCCTCCAGGCCAGGCCGTTACGACTGGCGACAAAAGGTCGTCCCAGGCGTTCAACCGACACGGCAGAGAAACTACTTACCGGCTCCTGCGCTTCTCCGGGTCAGGTAACGGGATGTGTTAAAATTGTACAATCAACCAGGAATGTTATCGAGATCGATAAAAATAACAGCCGGGAACTTAGCGAAAAACCATTTATTCTGGTGCTGCCGCAGAGTATTGTCGATGCATCCAACCTGTTGAGCCATTGTGCAGGAGCCATCATCGATATCGGTAATCCCACCGATCACCTCTCCTGCATTGCCCGAGAACTTGGCATTCCTATGCTCACCGGCACAGAGCAGGCTTCAAAGAAACTGAAGGATGGCCAGTGGATAATTCTTGATGCCGACAATCTCTCGGTAAGAGCGGCATCAAAAGCAATAAGCGAGACGGCCCTGCAGGCCTATCGTAAACGTATAGACCGCAAAGCTATCACCGATCATGCCACAAGATTGCAAGAATTCCGGGCCAGCACCATCTCCACCGAACGCGAACAGCTGCGCAGGAGACTCATACCGCTCAATCTCACCGACGCATATGGGTCGACCTTTTCACTGCTCGAATGCCGCTCAATCCACGACATTATTCGCTATACCCATGAAATGGCCGTTCTTGCCATGTTCAATACCGGTGACATGGTGATGGATTTTGCAGGGAATCTCCTTAGACCTTTAGATATCGGTGTACCGTTTTACTTTCTGGTCATAGATCTTGGCGGAGGTTTACGACGACATCAGGACAGTTTTCTTCGCAAGCAATTTGCGTTGCATAAACCTCTGGGAATTACCGATATCCTTTCCATTCCTCTCAAAGCTCTGTGTGAAGGACTCAACACCCCCGGATTAAGCTGGCATTCCGGGCCTGATACGGCAGCACTGACCTCGGTAATGTCAAAGACAATGCTTGATAAGCGAGGTGCACGCCCAGCAGGCTCCTTCAATTACGCTCTGGCGGCACGGGATTACATCAACCTTAATGCCCGAGTCGAATTCCACTTCGCCATGCTTGACTCCATCTGCGGGAGAGATACCCATGCCAACTATATTCGTTTTCGCTTTAAAGGTGGAGGTGCAGGCATGGAAAGAGGACACAGGAGAGCACTGTTCCTCCAATATGTTCTTGAGAAAAACGGTTTTTACACAACGGTAATCGACGACTTGATCACCGCCTCATTAGTCGGCGCCTCGAAGGAACAGGTATATGAGCAATTGATTATGATTGGCAGACTTCTCGGTTTCAGTCGGTTCCTTGACGGTATCATGAGCGATGAAAACACCCCTTTACTTCTGGCAGAATCATTTCTTGCCGGGCGCTATGACACCAGAGACCTTCTCAATACCTGAGCCCCCCTGAAAACCGTCAAGCGTGAATGAATTGGTGTTTTGGCAATTCTATCGCAGTAAGGATATTGTCATAGACCGCACCGGTATCAATACAGATCCGATCATGGAGGACCAGAGGCAGCTCAAAAGGAGAATGACCAAAAATCACGGTGATATCAGAAATACCGGTTTCATCCTCCACCAGACGTCTGCTCGAAAGCAGCTCACCCTCCTGAAGCTTGTCAGAAAAATTTAAGGGCTTACCGTGAAGGACATCGCCTAGCAGTGTGTCCGGAAGATCCGCATGGGTAAAAACATAGCTCCCGATAATATGACAGAACTGAAGATTGGTTAAAAACTCCCTGTGGCTCTCGGGAAAGCAAGCTAGATCTCTGAGATTTCGAACCCGCGCTTCATAGCTTGAAGCCGTGGCTTCTATACCCATCACCCGAAGAAACGGAACAAGATCAACGTCGCCTGTTTCCGCATAGGTCAAAAGTGCCTGTTCATGGTTGCCTTTAAGAAACACGGAGTTGACAAAATTCTGTTGTATCTCGAGCAGCGTATCAATAACCTGCCTTGAATCTGGACCTCGATTGATATAATCACCTAAAAAAACAAGGCTGTCTCGATCTTTATCAATTTGCAGCCGCTGTATCAGTGAAACCAGTTTTTCATGTGAACCATGAATGTCCCCAACTGCAAAGATCTTTGCTTTGTCTGTCTGCTTTGTCATGGCGCTGATTAATCTGAGAATGGAGGTTTCAATTGTGAATATTTATGATACACCATGTTTAAGAAAAAATGTCAAAAAAGCCAGGGACAGGGTCCAATAAGCGTTTTCGCCCCGAAACCATAAAAAGGTAGTCGAGTAAATAATTACTTTTCAGACAAACTCAAACTACCCTACAAAAGGATTTTGTTATGAAAAACTCTGTAAACATTCAAAACAGGATCAGGATCATTGATATTGCCCGTTTTTATGGAATTGTCCTGGTGTATTACGGTCATATTGTTGAGCAGGTAATGTATACAGGTAGCGCCCAGGCAGCTGCTCAGTATAAGCTCATTTACTCATTTCATATGCCTCTCTTTTTTTTACTGTCCGGCACCATTGTTTCTGAGAGAAAGCTACTCTTGCCCTTATCTCGATTTTTCAAGTTGACGTTGGCCTCGAGACTTGTCCCATACGTGTTTTTCAGCATATTGATGGTTGTGGTTTCTCTTTTCGTATCTGGATGGTTTCCCCTTGGTGCGCTGACCGATTCAAGCGCATACCTGAAAAGCTTTGCAGCCACATTGACTGGCTTTCCGGCCTTTTGTATTCCACTGTGGTTTATGGCTCTGCTGATCAGTGTCGAACTTTTTCACGCCCTGGTTTCCAGGGTTATGAAGAGTTCATCCATGCTGGTGCTGTCAGCTGTCGTGCTTTATGTGGGCGGGTTTTACTTAAATGATGCCTATAACTTTGTGGCAAACCAAAAAGCAATTTGGTTTGTCAATGAAGTACCAGTGATATACGTTTTCTATGTGGCTGGTATTCTTTTGAAACGGAGTGGTTTTTTGACCCGTGATTTTCCCAGATACTGGCTGATCCTGGGTACCGTTTTTAGCCTATTCCTGGTCGTGCTGACCTTTGATTTGAATAAGGGGCCATTCCGTTTAATTCAGGCTGTGGTTATTGTCCTCTCAGGCCATGGAAATATCATTCTCTTTCCTTTAACTGCTTTTTTCGGTTCCCTTTTCATTCTCTTCACGGCAGCCAACAGCCCTGCCTGGGGATGGTTATCGCACCTCGGGAGAAACGCGCTCTCGCTATTCTGTCTCAACGGCCTGTTCTACCATTTTGTCAATCCGGTAACAGCCAAATGGTTTACTGAATCTTTCAGCAACTCACATGCAACCGTCTTTATCTATTCAACTGTCATGACCATTATCAGCCTCATCGTTTGCCTGCCGCTGGTCTTTCTCCTGACAAATTATGTCCCTCAACTGACGGGTAAACCTCTGGAAAATGGACCTCTGTTCAAACCGTTTATCAGGAATTGAAATTCGAACTGGCAATCTTAATACATAGAAGTGACTCAATTTGGTTTAATACACATTTACTGTTTTTAATAGAACGTCTTCTATCCTTAAACTACCTACACAATTGTTGCAGCATTATCTCGCAAATCGACATGGCCATCAGATACCCACTGTCGATAAAAATGACCATACCGGTAATACAAGAAGAAGTGTCAGAAACAAGAAAACTGCAGGACCAATATTACTCATTTCAGCGGTGGACTTTCCCTGTCTTTGCCTATTTCGTCCTCCTCCCTGGACAGAAGAGCTGAATCTAGCTGTAAGCTTTATAAGCATTAAATTGATTATGTTGACAATTCCTTAAAATTGTTAATGAATGATATGATTTTTTTCGCACATATGCTAACAATGGTTTATTCTATGCTGTTTTTTCGTTTGCGAATCATCAATGTATTACAAAACAATGAAGGGGAGAAAGATGATTAAAAAAATTATGGTATTTTTGTTGCTGATTTCAACTTTACCGACAATTGGCTGGGCTAAGGCGCCAAGCAATGAGGAACTTTATCTTTTGATAAAAGAGTTGGAGCAAAAGCTGGACGCCTCCATTAAAGAAACCCAAAAGGCCAAAGAAGAACTCGCTCGTTTAAAGGCAGCTCCCAAACAAGAGTCTGTTGTCGTCACAGATCAGTCATCTGTCAGGGTACCGGAAAAAAAGGAGGGCTTTGTCGTATCTCTTGAAGCTCTTTACCTGCAGCCGTCTCGAAGCGGACTTGATGTTGCTGTTTATGATCCTTTCAGAACCGGTAATATTAGAGGAGACTATATAAACACTGACCCAGACTATGGATTGGGTGTACGTGCCGGCATTAAATATGATTTTAGTTCAGCATCTGACCTAGGTATTCGTTATACATGGCTTACCGCGGATAGCAACATTGCCGCTTCCCGGGGGTCTGCAGATTTATGGGGAACCTGGCTGCATCCCAACGCGGTCATTGATGACAACGACGTCACTGATGTGGCGGCGAGTTTCGACTTTGATTATAGCGTAATTGATATTGTCGGCGGCAAAGATGTAGATGTGGGCCCTGATTTTGGATTGCGCTTTGAAGCAGGGTTACGACATGCATTAATAAACCAGGATCTTTCCATCGAATATCTCCAGACTGTAACGCCAGTCCTCTACAGAAAAGTTGATATTGAGCACTCGAACCGTTTCTCCGGCTGGGGGCCGCGTCTCGGAATGGATATGTCCTGGAAACTCCCTCAAGGTTTCAGCCTCTTCAGCTCAATAGGCGGATCCTTACTGGTCGGTGATTTTAAAATGTCACTTAAGGAAGACGACTGGAATGTCGGTGCTGTAAATCCCACTACTCGAGTCGGTATCAACCAGGAATTTAAAAGTCGTATAGTACCTGTCATTGAAACGCGCGCAGGCATCAGTTATGCCTATCAAAGCGATAGCCGTTACTCTATCGGCGCTAAAATTGGCTATGAATGGCAAAACTGGTTCAATATGGTAACCATGGCCCGCGGTAGTGACGATGTGGATAGCCAGCTTATGGATACAGACACAACAGACATCGGACTAGGAGGGTTCTTTCTTGAAGGTTTTGTTAAATTCTAAGACCTATGAATACATGATCTGATCATACTGAAAACTCACGTAAAGGCAAATGCCCCATGGATTGCACCGTCGAATCCATGGGGCATTTGCTTTTCGGCAAGCTATCTTAGATAATATAAAAAGATCGAAGATAGTGGCTTAACCCCATCACCTGTTTGATGAGCTCAGCAGGCATGCCCGTAGAGTGATGCGCCAGGTATCTTTCAAGGCACAAACTGTACCCAGATAAGAACACAAGATATATTTTGTACCGATTTGAAATTATAATACAATTTAAATATGCAGTTGATTTTTCATGAAATGTTGGGATTAAAATTTCGGTGCTGTGGGATGTTACTCCACCTTTTAGTGGTAAAGCATCCAGGCATTGACTCATAGATAGAGATAATTTATAAGGTAATAACAAAATTGTGCGGTTTAACAAGAACAAATGTAAACTTTGCCTATCACAAAAACATATCGATTTGGTTTTGCCATGGAAGAGAAAAGAAGATATGCTCGTAAACAACTTAATAATATGACTGTTGATATTTCAGACGGGCATGGTTTCTATTCCGGTTTTGTCGGTGATATCTCGCAAAATGGACTTTGCTTGAAGCATATTTCCGTATCTCTGGATGAGGATTTAAAAAGGTTTACAGCTGTTGTTTCCAAAGATGGAGCACATTTTCGAATGATAGTGCGGCCACGTTGGAAAAATAACACGGGCTATACTAAAGATATTGGGGTGAGGATCGAATCCCCCTCGTCGGAATGGAAACAATTTGTACAGGAGCTTTAATTATAACATTCTGAAATGAATTATTTATCATATTTCAATCTTCCCCAAAGGGTTCATGTTTCTTTTCGAGCTTTATAGATAGTCCTGCGGAGAAGAGAATCGATACAGTTCAATTTTTATCTAACTTTGAGAGTTGCCAAGATGAATATGTTGAAAAAGAGAGTAGCAGGTTGTCACCATACTAACGGTTTCGTACTGGCCGCTTTTTTGACATTTTCGTTCACGACTATTCCTGGTTTTGCCACAAAATGTTACGCAGATAACAATACCAAGAGGATCTGTATTACCAAAATCGTATCCCATGCAGCACTCGATGCAGCCGAAAAAGGTTTCGAGGCCGCACTTGCCAGTGCTGGATTCAAAGAAGGTGACAACATCATCTACGACCATAACAATGCAGAAGGCGAACCGGCACAGGCCGATGCCATCTCCCAGAAGTTCGCTGAAAGCAAATGTGACCTGATTTACAGCATTGCCACACCGACAACTCAGTCAGTTCTTAAATTTGTAAAGGAAACCCCCGTTGTATTTTCGGCGGTTACCGATCCCGAAGCAGCCGGTATTGTCCCCTCCGGTAGTGCAGCAGGCAGCAAGACAGGTACCCACGTCACCGGAGTAAGCGATAAATGGCCAGTTCCTTTGCAAATGCGGACCTACGTGAAATTCGTACCACACGCAAAAATCTGGGGAACAATCTACAACCCAGGAGAGGACAATTCCATTTCCCATGTTGGCGAAATGCGTAAAACAATGAAGGACCTTGATCTTCAACTGATTGAAGTACACGCGACGAACGCCGATGAGGTGGAGACCGCGACACTTTCTCTCGTAGGACGTGTTCAGGCGATTGCGATAACCGCAGACAATACCTCAGTGGCCCATTTTGAGATCATCGCTAAAATCTGTAACGACCACAAGATCGCCCTCTTTGCAGGTGACGTTGACAGCGTACCCAAAGGAGCTATAGCGGCCTATGGCACTGATTATTACCTGATCGGTTATTCAGCGGGTAAAAAAGCGGCACTCATTCTCAAAGGACTCAAACCCGGTGAAATTCCTTGGGGCCTGATGGAAAAATTCAGCCTGGTAATTAATCTTCGGGCTGCGGCATTACAAGGCATTAACGTGGATCCGGACATGTTGAGAATAGCTGACAAAGTACTCAACTGAGGCCCTTCATGCGTCTGCCATTAAGTCTGCTCATCACCGCGGCAATTATGATTGTTACTATGGCTGCCGGCTCCTACATTGACCTTCGTAATGATGACATGCATAGCCGTCATCTTGCAATCAGTACCGGTTTGGAAAAGATCGTACGCCTTAACCAGGAACTCAGTGGAATGCTCATGGTCTCGGTACTTGAGAAAAACACCCTGCGCTGCTCCAGCTACCAAAACGTCCATGCTAAATTGGAGCTGACTGTTGGCACGGTCGAACTTTTAACTCACCACCTCGCTCTGGCGGATGACATTTCGGCGCTCAGCACTGAACGCAGGGAATTACGCCGGATTGAACTTGATGCACTGCAATTAATGGAGGCAGACAAGTGGTCTCAGGCCCGGACCCTGCTTTTTGATGATAGCTATGTCCTTGCCCGTAAAATTTACGAGATCAACAGCGATACTGCGATAAGCGCACTGAATGGAGAACTGACTGCAACAGCATATGCATTTAAACAGGCGCGTCTAATTTCTCTGATAGTGCGTGCCGTTGCACTCTGTTTATTGTTGTGGGCTGCACTGAATTTTTCCCGGAGGTTGCGCTGCGAACTGGCGGAACAGGCACGATTACGGCAGACAATCAGTGCCGCCAACCTTCGGCTGGAAGATATGGTCCAGGCTCGCACCGCCGAACTTGAAGAGGTCAACCGTAAACTTGAAGACCTCAGTGCCACCGATGGCTTAACCAGTCTTGCAAACAGACGACGTTTCGATGAAGTTTTTCACTCTGAGTGGCAGCGGGCGAGGAGACAGGGGCTCCCCTTGGCGATAGCCATGATCGATGTTGACGAATTTAAAGCATATAATGATCACTTCGGACACCAGGCTGGAGACGATGTGCTGAGACGAATCGGAGCCATTTTGAAAGCAAATATCCAACGATCAAGCGATTTGACTGCTCGCTATGGTGGTGAAGAATTCGTTATCGTTCTTCCCGGTATTAGCATGGAGAAAGCAATGGTTCTGATCGAAACCATCCGCCGAGCGGTACAGGCAGAAGGAATGGAGCATACTGAGAAATCTCCGGCTGGAGTTGTGACCGTCAGCGCTGGCATTGCCGCATGCATACCACAACCCGGCGATGAAGCAGAAGAATTGCTCAGAGAAGCTGATGCAGCGATGTATGAGGCTAAACGAAGAGGCAGAAATAACGTCGCAGTGATAGGCAACCTGCGAAAAAGAGACTCAAAAACCACAACAGGATAAGAGGTCGAACAAAAACAGCAACAATATACTTCAGCGGCACATCCCCTGCACACCGATGTTGCGTTTGAAACTACGGAAATTTTACCCGTACCCCGATCTGATCAGACATAACGAAAAACAAAAATAAACCAGATAATAGCCAAGGCAAGTCCACCCCATAAAGGTGCCCCAAAAAATGCCAGCCAGCCAAGATTAATAAAGCCTGTTCCCAGCCACGAGATGAACAAACGGTCACCTCGTGTCGTATCCAATCCAAATACGCCATGCCTGGGATTTCCGCCAGGGCTGAAACTCTCCCATATGCCCATAGCCACAATGGACAAGACAACCACAATAAAGAAAGCTGCTGTCGGCCATGTCCAGGCCATCCAGGATAACCCCATGATCCTTAACCTCCTTAAAGCGGCTGAGCCGCATTTATTTTCATAATACCCTGCGGAAATAAGTGCATTGGATATAAATACAACTCTGCAAGTCCAAATACTTTTCCCGTTGTTTGTTTATATTGCCGTCTTTACGAAATAAGGCACTAAACCCGTCCAAGGGCAAAACCCTTGGCAATATAGTTACGCACAAAATAGATAACAACCGCACCGGGTATAATCGTGAGCGAACCGGCAGCCGCCAGCAGACCCAATTCATACCCCGAACTACTCGCCGTACGCGTCATCGTGGCAGCAATCGGCTTCGCCTCAACTGAAGTTAATGTTTTCGCGAACAGCAGCTCTACCCATGAGTACATAAAGCAGAAGAACATGGTCACACCAATACCCGCGGCAATGGTCGGAATGAAAATACGGATAAAAAATCTCCAGAAAGAATACCCGTCCAGGAATGCCGTTTCGTCCAGTTCCTTCGGTATGCCGGACATAAAACCTTCAAGAATCCATACCGCCAGAGGAATATTGAACAAACAGTGAGCCAGTGCCACAGCAATATGGGTGTCAAACAGGCCGATGGCCGAGTAGAGCTGAAAAAATGGCAGAGCAAAGACCGCAGGAGGAGCCATGCGATTGGTCAACAGCCAGAAAAACAGATGTTTGTCGCCTAAAAATCTATATCGCGAAAAAGCATAGGCGGCCGGCAGCGCTACGATCACCGAAAGAAGAGTATTAAAAACAACATAGATGATCGAATTGATATAGCCGTTATACCATGTAGAATCAGTAAAAATAACAATATAGTTGTCGAGAGTAAAATCCTGGGGAAAAAATGAAAAGCCACCCAGTATTTCACCTGTGGTCTTAAATGACATGGAGATAAGACCATATATCGGCAGCATTAAGAACAGAATATAGAGTGTTGGTACCAGCCACTTCTTTGGATTGGCCATGTTACTGCTCCTCATTACGCATCATAATTGTGTAAAACGCCCAGCAAATCAAGAGAACCAGGAGAAAATAGATAAGCGACATCGCTGCCGCCGGACCCAGGTCAAACTGACCAAGGGCTATCTTGACCAGGTCGATGGACAAGAAGGTTGTGGTGTTGCCTGGTCCGCCACCTGTCAGCACGAATGGCTCCGTATAGATCATAAAGCTATCCATAAATCGCAGCAGGACGGCAATCGTCAAAACCCGCTTCATCTTCGGCAACTGGATAAAACGAAAAATCGCCCAACGACTGGCACCGTCTATATGTGCCGCCTGGTAGTAATCATCGGGGATTGAACTCAAGCCAGCATAGCAAAGCAGCACCACCAATGAGGTCCAGTGCCACACATCCATAATCACCGTGGTCATCCACGCCGCCACCGGTTGTCTGGTAAAGTTGTAATCTATTCCTATGGAATTCAAGCTATGACCCAAAAGACCGATCTCAGGCAAGGCAAAGATATTCCACATGGCACCAACCACATTCCAGGGAATTAACAGAGGCAGGGCCATGAGTACCAGACAAACCGATACCCAGGGTCCCTTTCGGGGCATGGTCAGAGCCACACCTATCCCCAGAGGAACTTCTATGGCCAGAATCATGCCGGTAAAAATGAGCTGCCGGACCAGGGAATCATGAAAACGGCTGGAACGCAGCACCTGCTCAAACCATGTCGTTCCTTCCCAGAAAAATACATTGTCGCCAAAGGTTTCCTGAAAGGCATAATTGACCACAGTCATCAGCGGGATAAAGGCATTGAAGGCAACCAGTATCAGAACGGGAACAACCAGCCACCAAGCCTTATTGTTTTGGGTTTTAATCATTGGCTGCCTCCTCTACGACCCAGTCGTCACAATACACCATGGTATGCTCTGGATTAAACACGACCCTGGGATTCTCCGATGGTATGGTCTGGTCTTCGCCGATTACCATCTTAATTTCTTCAGATTCATGTTTCAGGGTAAGCACCTGGTAGCGACCAAGATCTTCGACCTTTTCGATGCTTACCGGAATACCATCATCGGCAAAATCAACAAATTCCGGTCGGATACCAACTTCAAGCTTGCCAGTTAAATCGCTGCTGAACTGAGAAGATGTGTGCAGGGGGTTGTTGAGGAAGACAGGTTGACCGTTATCAATTGTGCAGGGCAGGACATTCATTCCAGGGGAACCAATGAAATATCCGACAAAGGTATGCTGGGGGCGGTTAAACAACTCAACCGGGGTACCAACCTGAACCACGGTACCGTCGTACATTACCACAACCTTGTCGGCAAAAGTCAAGGCCTCGACCTGATCATGAGTGACATAAATCATGGTCATACCAACCTGCTGGTGCAGCTCCTTCAACTTAGAACGCAGTTGCCATTTTAGATGGGGATCAATGACCGTTAGAGGCTCATCAAACAGGATAGCATTCACATCGGAACGCACCAGGCCGCGGCCAAGTGAAATTTTCTGTTTGCCGTCTGCAGTTAAACCCGAGGCTCGCTTCTTTAGATTACCCGTCAAATCGAGCATATCTGCTATTTGTTCAACACGCTGTTTGACCTTGGATTCGTCCATTCCACGATTACGCAAAGGGAAGGCCAGGTTGTCGAAAACCGTCATGGTATCATAGACAACAGGAAACTGGAAAACCTGAGCGATCTGCCTCTCCGATGTGGGCAGAGTGGTCACTTCCTCTCCGTCAAAGATAATTTCACCTTCGGATGGAATCAGCAGACCGGAAATGATGTTCAACAATGTTGTTTTGCCACATCCCGAAGGCCCCAGAAGAGCATAAGCGCCTCCATCCTCCCAGACCTGGTTTATTTCCTTCAGGGCATAAACCGGCTCCTGTCCCTTTGGTGGCGGATATGCATGCCGTACATTCTTAAATCTGATTCTTGCCATGTTGCAAACCTGTCTGAGTTAAAGATCAATCAACCTGTCATCGCCTCCAAAGTACAGGCAGTTACTTGAATTAAAGTAAAATTCAGCCTTCTCACCATATTCAAAGGCGTGGATTCCAGGAGTTTGACTGACCCAGATATTGCCATTCACCTTGAGGCGAATTATGGATTCCGAACCGCTGATTTCGGCAATCTGGACAATTCCTCCGACTTCCACATCCTCTCCCTCCGGCAGCAAATGGTGAGGACGAAGTGCTACTTTATATTCACCGTCCGGAAGGGCGGCCAGCTTGTCAGGAGCTTTCCAGGTAGCAACCTTGCCTAATATTACCCTGTCACCCTGTTTTGTTATGGAAGCTGTATTGATAGGCGGATCTGAAAAAACCTCGGCACTTTCAAGCGTTGCCGGCTTACGGTAAATTGAAGATGTCTTCCCAAAATGAACCACTCTGCCCTCTTTGAGAGTCGCAGTATGGCCGCCCAGCATAAGGGCTTCCAATGGTTCACTGGTGGCGTATACAACTGTGGATCCAGTGTCTGCGAACAATTTCGGCAGCTCGTCACGCAACTCTTCCCGCAGCTTATAATCGAGATTGGCCAGAGGTTCGTCAAGAAGTACCAGATCCGCACCTTTCACCAAAGCCCGGGCCAGAGCCGTTCTCTGCTGCTGGCCACCTGAGAGTTCTCTTGGCAGCCTGTGAAGCATTGGTGTCAGCTGCAGGAGGTCGGCGAATCTCTGAACCTTACTATCGATCTCCTCCTTACTCAAACCAGCCACTTTTAACGGTGAGGCAATATTTTCGTATACGCTGAAGCTTGGATAGTTTATAAATGACTGATAAACCATGGCAACGCTGCGCTGCTGTACCGGAAAACCAGTGACGTTCCGACCACCTGCCCAGACCTCTCCTTTCGTTGGCTTTTCAAGCCCGGCCATGAGTCGCATCAGCGTGGTCTTTCCGCTCAGCGTCGTGCCCAGCAGAATATTAAATCCACCGGGTTCCAGTGTAAGTGAAGTTTCATAGATATGTGTTTCCGCACCAACCCGGAATGTGACATTTCTCAGTTCAATAGTCATGGAGTTGTCTTCCTTGTCTCACCCTGCTTGGCTGGACTCAGCCCAGTACCCTCCTGAGGGGTATCAGTGCTTTGAAGGTCATTCCCAGGAACTTACCTGAAAAAGACTTTCCAGCATTTTGACTTGTGTTACAGTTTTTAGCAAAAAACTACTCTTTCTCTACCGGAAGTTTCGCGATTCGTAAATCAACACCGTTTTCCTGGCATAACCCTCTAAACTCGCGAGAAACTCCTTCATCAGTTACTAAGATATCAATATCTGCCAGAGTCCCGACCTTTACCGGGGCAGAGCGTTTAAGTTTCATCGAATCCGCAACCAGGATAACGCAACGAGCCTGTCGAATTATAGCCTGGGTTACCCGCACTTCCCGTAGATCATAGTCTAAAAATTCCCCGGCATCATCAATGGCTGAACAGCCGATGATGGCAAAATCCGGTTTAAACTTCTCAATGAACTCTTCGGTGCTGGTGCCGACGATACCGCCGTCTGATTGGCGGATCATTCCTCCGGCGATCATGACCTCTATGTTGCGATAGGGCCATAATATGCTGGCAACGTTAATATTATTGGTTATCACCAGGATAGAACTGCGATCTACCAGAAACTCGGCCACACGTTCGGTAGTGGTACCGAGATTGAAAAACATTGAAGAACTGTTGGGGATGATGCTGGCAGTCAGTTTGGCGATTTCGGTTTTCTCATCAGCCATAAGTACTTTTCTGGCGCCATAACCTAAATTCTCGATGGTATCCTTGATAACGGCTCCGCCGTGAATGCGCTGGATCAACTCCAAGTCATAGAGATGATTTAAATCCCGCCGTATGGTCTGCGGGGTGACCTTGAGATGTTCAGATAGTTCATCAACCTGCACTGAACCGTGCTCGCTGATGAATTCCATTATTAAGCGTTGTCGTCTGCTAATGCTGACCTGCATGGCAAACCCTTGGGTAATTGTATTCCTTCCGTCTAAAACCGGGGTCTGTGTTACAAACCAGACCCCGGAAGCTTTAGTCAATCCGGATCAGTTATTCACTGGATAAATTACTTGCTCCAGCGTTTAACGAGTTCATCATAATTGACCGTCTCGCCTTTTGGTTTCTCATTGGCAAGCTTCGCCTTGGGAGAACCCGGTTTGTTCAGCCATACTGAAGGATCTGATTTTTTGTTCAGTCTGGGGCCGCAACCTCCATAGGTATTGGCTTTCTCGTCTGCTCTCTGCATACGACCCATTACCAGATCCATCTCTTCAGCAAGTCGGTCCATGGCCTGCTGAGGTGTAAAAGCACCAGAGTTTACATCACCAATCTGCTGCCACCAGATTTGGGCAAGCTTGGGATAGTCAGGCACGTTTACACCGGTGGGTGACCACATAACGCGATCGGGAGAACGATAAAATTCGACCAATCCACCAAGCTTTGGAGCACGCTCGGTAAAGGACTTATCGTTGACGGTACTTTCACGGATGAAGGTCAGACCAACATGGCTTTTCTTGACATCCACAGTCTTTGAGACCACAAACTGGGCATAGAGCCATGCTGCCTTACGGCGATCAACCGGGGTTGACTTGAACAATGTCCAGGAACCGGCATCCTGGTATCCCAGTTTCTGTCCCTCTTCCCAGTACGGACCATGAGGAGAAGGAGCCATACGCCACAAAGGCATACCTTTGTCATCAACCGTGTTGTTGCCTTCGGATTTAGGGGCAACCATGGCGGCGGTGAATGCAGTATACCAGAAGATCTGCTGGGCCACATTTCCTTGGGAAAGTGCCGGCAGGGATTGGTAGAAGTCATAGCTTGCTGCACCTGGAGGAGCATACTTACGCAGCCACTCATCCCATTTACGGATCGCATAGACTGCTGCGGGACCATTTGCTGCACCGCCTCGTGATACCGATGCCCCAACAGGATTACAGCTGCCCTTTTCCATACGAATTCCCCATTCATCTACGGGAACTCCGTTTGGCAGACCCTTGCTGCCTTCACCAGCCATGGAGAGCCAAGCGTCGGTCATACGCCATCCAAGGTCCGGTGCTCGCTTGCCATAATCCATATGACCATACACTTTAACACCATCGATTTCCTTGACATGCACTGAAAAGAATTCGGCTATATCTTCGTAGGCAGACCAGTTCACCGGTACACCTAACTCGTATCCATACAACTCCTTAAATTTTTTCTTCAGATCAGGGCGGTCAAACCAGTCTTTGCGGAACCAGTAAAGATTGGCAAACTGCTGATCGGGAAGCTGATACAGTTTTCCATCGGGACCGGTGGTGAAAGATTTACCGATGAAATCGTCAACATCAAGCATCGGGTTGGTGACATCTTTACCCTCTCCAGCCATCCAGTCAGAAAGATTTACCGCAAGCTGCAGGCGGGAATGGGTGCCGATAAGATCTGAATCATTGATATAGGCATCATAGAGGTTACGCTTGGTCTGCATCTGAGTTTGTACGGCCTGAACAACCTCGCCCTCACCAAGCAGCTGGTGGTTGACCTTTATGCCGGTAATTTCTTCAAAAGCTTTGGTGAGTGTTTTTGACTCATACTCATGGGTGGGAATCGTTTCTGACAACACATTGATTTCCATGCCTTTGAACGGTTTTGCTGCATTAATGAACCATTCCATTTCCTTCAACTGTTCACTTTTGGAAAGTGCTGAAGGCGTGAACTCATCATCAATCCATTTCTTTGCCTCGTCAACACCAGCGTAAACATTTGGTACGCTGAATGCTGCTAAAGCTGTTATTAAAGCAATCTTTTTCAACATGAAGGTGACCTCCTTAAGCAGTTAGGTTTTTAGGTTGTACTGCCTAGCTAATCAATATTTACATACTAACTTTTGTTTCGTATTGTCAATATTTGATTTTCGTATTATTCGTAAAAATGTTCATATAATTCATTATTGAAGAAAGAATGATTATACGGGCGTACTTTCCTGTACTTAAGTAACGTCTTGTAATGATTTAATACTTATAGATTTTTTTGGCCAAAATCCTCTTCAATAAACTCCTTTCCCTTTAGCTATGAATTATAAAATAATTAGCGGTACGAAGAAATAACAACTATTCTGGTATCTACGGAGTAGTAGTTCTGGCGGAAAAACATTCCACATTTTGGAGAATGGACCTGAAAGAGACTCAAATAATTTTCTTTTATTTGCCATTTGATTGGTAAGTAAATTAGTATATTTTGAAAATCGACAACAAACACAGACCAGTAAACATGTGATGTCAAAACCTTACACCCTTTGAGAGGAGAGAATTCATGTCTTCCTATATTCTTGCCATTGATCAAGGTACAACTTCCAGCCGGGCGATTATTTTTAATAAAGATTTTGAGATTATAAGTCTTGCTCAGGAAGAATTTGAACAGTTTTTCCCTCAATCGGGATGGGTTGAACATGACCCTGAAGAAATCTGGCAAACCACCGTAAGCACCTGCAAAGATGCTCTACAAAAAGCCAAACTCAAGGCAGAGAATATAACCGCCATTGGTATAACCAACCAGCGGGAGACCACAATTATTTGGGACAGGGAAACCGGGCAACCAATCCATAAAGCCATAGTCTGGCAGGATCGTAGGACTGCCAGTTTCTGCAACGAGCTGGAAAGAAAGGATTTCACCGATCTTTTTGCCGAGAAAACCGGCCTGCTCATCGACTCTTACTTTTCCGGAACCAAAGTTCGCTGGCTCCTTGATAATGTTGAAGGTGCCCGAAAGAAAGCTGAAGCGGGAAAACTGGCATTTGGCACCATTGATTGTTTTCTGCTCTGGCGCTTGACCGGCGGCAAAATACATGCAACCGATGCCACCAATGCCTCAAGAACACTATTATATAATATCCATGAAAACTGCTGGGATGAGACCATACTTGATATTTTGGAAATACCCGAGTCGTTATTGCCCGTGGTAAAAGACTCTTCCGATGACTTTGGTGTTACAGATGAGTCCCTGTTTGGCAGCTCTATCCCCATAAACGGTATTGCCGGCGACCAACAGGCGGCTTTGGTTGGTCAGGCGTGTTTTCAGCCAGGCATGATTAAATCCACCTACGGCACAGGCTGTTTTGCCGTACTTAACACCGGGGACCACCCTATACGCTCCAAAAACCGGTTGTTAACCACAATCGGTTATCGACTGGATGGTAAAAACACCTACGCTATTGAGGGCTCTATTTTCATCGCTGGAGCGGCTATCCAGTGGATGCGTGACGCCCTGGGTGTCATCGAAGAAGCCGCCATGACTGCGGAACTCGCCGCCAAGGCAGATCCCAATCAGGATGTTTATCTGGTCCCGGCTTTTACCGGTTTGGGAGCTCCGCACTGGGACCCCGATGCCCGAGGGGCAATCTTTGGCATTACCAGAGGCACAACCCCTGCTGAACTCTCACGTGCAGCACTTGAGTCAGTATGCTACCAGACGAAAGATCTACTTGAGGCGATGAACAAGGATTGGCAGACATCAAGCCAAAACACTGTCCTCCGAGTTGATGGCGGCATGGTCGCCAACGATTGGCTTATGCAGTTTCTGGCCGATATCCTGGGAGCTCCGGTTGATCGTCCCATGGTTCTTGAAACGACAGCAGTAGGTGCTGCTTACCTGGCAGGCCTCCGAGCAGGCATCTATCCACAACCTGAAGAATTTGCCAAGACATGGCGAAAGGACAGACAGTTTCTGCCGCAGATAGACAAGAAACTACAGGAAAGAAAATACGCAGGCTGGAAAGATGCCGTAAGACGTACGCTCACCAGATAGGTGGAGTACCTGCTTTCAACAAAGGATAAACCTGTACCTTTTTAACGCTTTTCAATTCAAGTAGAATCCTGGTAACGGCTCATTCCAGGATTCTGCTTTTTTCTCTCCATTATCACATTTCCGTCCTTATCTAAAGGATAGTTGCCTGTAATTGTCATCGATATCGCCTGGTTCTACACCATTCAGACAACAGCATTTATCCGCTGCCTGAGAATTATGTGAGATTCCACCTTAACTTGACCGCGAAACTGTCCAATCACCTGAATCCACCTCTGTCCGCTGTCCTATTACACAACCGTAATAATGAGAACCATAATTGGAAATCGACATTCTTCGTAACTGCGTAAGTACAAGATGGTAACACTCTTTCGAACGGATGTCCTTCCACTCTTTCGGCGATATTAGCATGTTATGTGTTTCACGTTTCTCTGGCACATAACGTGCAACATCGGCTCGCATGAAAACATATAATTTTATAATCACACTATTGGTAATTGTGCTCCTGCCGGCGATGGCCCAGTCTCAATCTCGTAGAATCCATGTTGAGTGGCAGCAGCAAAGCATTCAAAATGTAGCTGGATATCATCTGTATCTGGAAGATACCATTGCCTGCAGCAGCTCCAATGCAAGCGCCACGTCTATGGATTGTACCGTTGACGTTGATGATGGTGAGGCATTATTCACACTTACTGCGTATTCTCCAGACGGTGTCGAGAGTCTTCCCTCGGCTCCCTACACATACACCTTCTCGGAATCTCTCAATGCTGTATTGACTGCCGATTCCCTCCAGGGCGAAAGCCCTCATTCTGTTTCCTTTGATGCAACTGCCTCAACCGGGAACATTGTAAGCTACTCCTGGACATTTGGAGACGGAGAGGTTGGAACCGGAGCGGTCATCAGTCATACCTTTACCAATCCGGGCAGCTATAATGTCGACCTTCAGGTAACAGACAATTTGGGGGTCACCGATCAGAAGAGTGTTGTAATCGATGTTACCGATCCTCAAACGGTCAATACTCCTCCCACGGCTGTCATTTCGTCCTCAACCGGAATAGGCGAGGCACCGCTTTCCATAGTCTTCGATGGTTCAGGCTCCACCGATAATGACGGCACAATTATTTCCTACCAGTGGGACATGGGAGACGGCACTATATTACAAGGTTCACTGGTAAATCATACCTACACTATTGCCGGGACATTTACCGCAACTCTCAGCGTTACCGATAATGGCAACCTGACCGACTCTGTTTCCACTCCAATAATCGTCAGTCCTGCTGTAAATGAAAATATCCCACCAACAGCAATACTGGAGGCGAGCACGCATCAGGGTTATGCACCTCTGGCCGTCTCATTTGATGCAGGCCAGTCAACTGATCCGGACGGCAGCATTAACAGCTATTTATGGAGCTTTGGCGACGGCAGCACCAATACCGGCATAACGGCAACGCACATCTACAACTTGCCCGGCTCGTACAGCGTAACGCTTCAGGTAACCGACAACAAAGGTGACTCCAGCCAGACGTCCACCACCATAACTGTTAATCAGGAGAGCCAGGAACCATCAATTCCCATGGAAATTGGAGAAATCCTGGTGGGCAGTTCCTGGCTCCATGTCGAACTGCAGGCTCTGTTTACCGATCCCATCGTTATCGCTGGCCCCAGATCCTATGCTGATACAGAGCCTGCGGTCATACGTATCAGAAATGTAACAGCCAGTGGATTTGATATTCTCGTTCAGGAATGGGATTACCTCGACGGCAATCATGCTGATGAAACAATCCACTATCTTGTAATGGAGCGAGGCAACTACACATTGAGTAATGGTGCAAAGATTGAAGCAGGGTCGTTCACCGCAACCATCCAGCGATTTCAGGCACAGCAATTCAACATGCCTTTTTCTGTCAAGCCCATCGTCTTTACTTCTATTGTGACCTACAACGGAAAGGAAGCGGTCACCGGAAGAATCCAGAATACATTGACTGGCAGCTTTGCCTACAAGCTCAATGAACAGGACAACAAGAAGCAACGGCACAGCAAAGAAACGGTAGACTACATTGCCTGGGAGCCAGGCTCGGGAAGCGTCGGCGGAATTTTTTATGAAGTCGATAAGACTACTGACAGCATCACCGACTCATGGCACCAGCTTAACACTGCTCTCCCGCTCACCACCGGTAATCCGTTTTTCTTCGGAGCTATGCAAAGCTATAATTCGGTGGAAAACGCCACCTTGAGATATCGCGGCCTCACGCCAACCGGTGTTGAGATTTCCATAGAGGAAGAGCAGTCGAAAGATTCTGAGACAACTCATGTTGCCGAGTCTGTGGGCTACCTCTTCTTGGGAGTGGAGTAGCCTTTATCATGACAACTGGATCGGATGGGGAAAACATACTTCCCTATCCGATTCGGCCAGGTGATTATCCCCCCCCCTCGGTAAGTACTCCAAACATCAACTCATCCTAACCCAGTTTCTTCTCATGGTGAGATGTTTGTCTGCGATGGAGCAGCAGTGGGCTCTTTTCCCTTTTTCGCTCAAGGAAGTTCTGGACGAGATCGACCGAAAACATCAGCAACAGTATAAAAATGACAATCCATTGCGGGATATAGGGAAAAGCACTGCCGTTGACACTCAGATGAGCAACGTGACCACCTTCGAGAATCAGCACAAAACCTATGAGCAGCAGCACGAATAGGCCCAGAATCTCAAAATCCGGGTTTTCGGTCATAAATTTTGAAATGGTGCTGACAAATACAAGCATGATTGCAACGGAAATAACCACCGAGCCAACCATGACCAGAAAGATATCCGTCATTCCAACCACTGTTAGAATAGAATCAATTGAAAAGAGCAGGTTCATGCTCACGATAACAAAAAGAACCTGACCGAATTTCGCCACGGCCTTAACCTTCTGCTCCACACCTTTTATCTTAAGACGCAACTCTTTCACCCCTTTCCAGATGAGGAAAAGACCTCCGGCCATAAGAATGACCGCTTTGCCACTGAATTCTGCATTAATCGCAAAGCCTGTTGGTAAAATTGTATCGAGATGATAGAAAACATCGGTGGCATATCGAAGAATGGAACTGACCATAAAAAGCAGGAGAATACGAAAGAGCATGGCGAGAACAAGGCCGTAATTAACTGCTTTCTGGCGTTCGTTAACTGGAAGTTTATTGGCAAGTATGGTGATGATAATAAGATTGTCAGCACCAAGTGCTATCTGAATCAGGGTAACTGAAAAAAGATTGATCCAGAAAACCGATTCAAAAAAAATATCAAACATGATCTGCTCCGTCAGTCAAAAGTGGGTCGCTCACCTGTCCCAATTTTTAATAACCCTTTTATCGAGTATTGGAAAAAGTTTATTTATAAAAATGTGAAGTAATACTGTTAGCCCGGATTTCATCTTCAAAACATTCTTTTTTCAAAGAGATGAATCGCCGTCTGAACCTTCCTTATTGGAAAGTTCATCGAGAATACTCAGAACCGTTTCCTTAAACAGTTTTTCCTGCTGATCAAGCTTGTCCCCGTTCCTCTGGAGGGCCCTGAAATAATTCTCTATTTTTCTCAAATGCGCCCGAGGGAGTTCCCTGATCAGGCCAGTGGTGGCGGAAGCGACGGTTGCGTTTCCATAATCACGCCTGCCGTGGGCCCAGTTAATAATGTGACCGTAGTACAGCAGCGCCCTGTCCAGTAGAATATAGGGGAACTGAGGATTCAGACTGGGACCAATATCGAGACGAATTCTCCCGGTATCAATACCCAGCACTTTGATTTTCGAGGCGATATTTCTGCTGCCGTACAGAACACCCAGAGCACCCAGCGCCCCACCGATGGAAGTAAAAAGACCAAGGCTTGTTCCACCGGCGGCAATGTCAAGACCAGCAGCCAATGCTGCACCGCCGGCCCCTCCGGCAACGGCCAGCTGACTCTTCTTCAAACCGAGAAACTCCCACGTCTCGCCGGCAAAGAGATCCTTGTGGAGAATGGACTGCGGCGGCAATTGGTAATTAAAGATATTGTGCTTGAAGAGCTTTTTTATGAGCTTATGGTGCCTTTGTTCCATTTGGATTATATCGTCGCTGTAGCGCTGGAACAGTTCTTCCTTGACAGCATCCAGCTGCGCGCTTTCACCTACTGTGCGCTGCAAAGTGTAGCGCTGGCAGGATGAAATCATATCGCAGATGATATCCGCCGTGATACTGTTGCGGGATTGCCAGTCATTTTTAAAGGCGCTAACCACATAATCAAGCAGCTCCTGCCAGTCCTGCTCTATTGACTTCAATGCCTCTAAAAGACGAATCCTTTCCCGGTAGGTAGCCCGGTGAGCGTTGAAAATCCTGCTTGAATTGAAATGTTTGCGAAACTCCGTCTTCCACCTTTCAAGATGTTCCCTTTCATCCTCTTTGCAGTTAAGAATAGCCATTCTCGGCTTCCCTGAAAGTCGGAGGATCTCCATTTCGGCAAGATCAACATTGCGGATTGGCCTGGAGCCGTCGGCAACATAGATTATACCTGCACCCCTGAGTAAAGGACGAAGCAGTTCGCAATCCTGCTGCAGATCGTCATCCTCCTTGAAGTCACGGTAAAATTGTTCCAGTGGGCCAGTATCCAGTTCGCTGTAATGTTTAAGTTCAGTCAGCATACGCCCTGGGTTTTGAAATCCCGGCGTGTCAGTGAAGGAAATGATGACCTCACCGTCTATTGTCACGGGGAAAGTGCGGCACTGCCTGGTTTCACCAGGTTGGGTACTGATTCGGACGGAGTCATCTTCGGCCAGGGTGGACAGCACCGAAGATTTTCCTTCATTAGGATGTCCCATGATGGCAAATTCCGGAATCATCAACCTTGTACCTCCATGCCTTTCGCAAGGTTCTCTGCTTCAAAAATCACAGCTGTATCACAATATTGAGAGAGTTTTTCCTTCCACAGCTGAGCTGCTTCACGGTTTGGCTGAGTAATGATTTCCTCTTTGCCGGGCTTCCCCAGCAGACAAAAGGCAAGCGATGCTTTGCTGTTAAGACACTGTGAAAGTTTTTTGAGGAAAAGCAGGTGCTCCAAGATAGGAGGCATCCAGGCCTCAACAAGAACTATTACTCCGTCTTGCTCCTGACCGATTGCCTCCAAAAGACGATTGTCATCCTCATAGCTTTTCAAGAACCGTTTTGTATCTTTTGTCTGAAAGCCATGGGCCAAAAACAACCCAGCCAGTTCAACATGATCAAGATTGTCATAGAGTTCATCAGGAACAAGTACAGTGCAAATTTGGGTCTTTTCCTGCTGCGTGACCCATGAGGCAGCGTCGCTTCTCTGCTTTTGAGAGGTAACGTCACCGGAGTGTTTTTCATGGGCGGCCTGACTGCTGACGAGAGGTGTGCACATTCTTCGGGTTATGACCTGAAATTTTCTCTGGTTAAGATAGCGTCTAGAGTTTCTTCTTTCTGCAAAAAAACCAAAAACCAGCAGCAACAGGCGCGGTAACAAGCCATAGCACAATAGGCTCAATAATAGAAAAGGCCACCATGATGTCAGATTTTCCGTGACCAGGTGGTACATACCGTCTTTGAGAATAATCCTGCTCCCTTCAATTTGGGCAAGCGTTGGAGCGGAAAGTTGACCTGGCAGCAACCAGGACCAGGGAAGAGCAACCAGCTGAACAACTGAATTGAGCCCGTCCGCACCCAGCCTCAACGTCGTCTGCCAGCCAAAAGCAAGATCAGCTGTGGTTATCTTGAAAAGGGTGACAAGCAATAATCCGGTATTACAAGCAATACCAAAGAGCTGAGCCTGGACAAAAAGCCGCCAGGAAAAAAGCCTGCTGGTTTTATCTGAGAACAGGAGATTGAAGCTTTTTTGCTGGTCATCTTTGAGATGATTGAGCGTGCGTTTTTTTAAGAGCGTCGTAAATCGATGAAACAGCGGCACAAGTACTCTCTTCAGGAAGGAGCGTGATCCCCTGGTGAGCCTGGCAAGAACGGACCGTAACAAAAAGAGGGAAATCAAACCTACCTGCGGCAGGATAAATATAGTGAAGAATGTGAAGATATTCAGCGGTGTTTGGCCTGTATAGACGAAATAGGAAAGGGCTATTGCCAAGCCTAGCACCAGTCCGCAGACAAGAAGCAACCACTGAAACAGACGGAGCGAATCTTCAAGCCTGCTCCCGGGAGAAAAGCTGTGTTCTTCTTTTGACTCGGTCAATCTTCTCTGAGTCAGCCAGACAGCAAGACACTGGGAATGAGAAGTATTGTGCAACTTTCCTTTTCGTTGGCCATCAAGAAAAATCTGTCTTTCCCGCCGGTGAAGATCCTGCTCTTGCTGGTCTCCACGGAATAAATCAGTGTTGGAAAAATATTCCAGGTCTATGATATCTTCAAATTTCCATATATTTTTCATCACCTTACTATAACAGAAAAATATTCAGACTCACAGCAGCTTTATCCTGCTTTGACCGGCTGCTAAATTGGAGCAGAAGTTAGGAAAAAACATTATGGACAAAATAGTCAAATGAATTTAGGCTGAAAATAATTGATACAGGAGCAAAGGTATTACAGTTGAAAATCCCTGCTCTCACCTTGATCTGGGAGAGATCGTTTGTTAAAGCCGCATTCCATTCATAATTTTTATATATTATCTATCTTTCTGGTGTCCTGTCAGTTGCTTCAGCCGGTATCAGCAACAGGCTCAAAACTTCAGCTGGAGTGTCACAAGGATCTGATCAGCGTATCTGCTGATAATGCAGAGATAAAAAACATATTGCTGAAACTCAATGCAGAGGCAAACATTGTTGTAAAATTCCCCGATGAGCTACAAAAAACAATTACTATAGAGCTCTCCGATATCACGATTGAGAGAGCCCTAACAAAAATCCTCAGGGGTATCGACCATGTCATCGTTTATTCCATGCCCGCCGACACAACTAATGCTCAAGTTTCAGAGATACATGTATTCGGTGCATATGAAAACAGCGGTTATTCTGAAAATCCCTCAAGCACCAAACAATCAGCCCCACATTCAAAGCAGATCAAAAACAGTATCACCAGCTATGAAAAGCGCATCCAGTCTGCACAGCAACGGATAAACACTATGCCGGAAGACAGCCCCGCCAGTAAACGCTATCAACTCCAGATCCGCAGCTACAAGAGAATTATCGAGAGATTGAAAAGTCAACAATCATAGGTTGAGCCTCTCAACTCGCAGCCCCTTTCATTATTTTTTAGTCTCATATCTTGTATAAACAAAAGAAGTGATGGGAGAGCCTTTTTTGGCGGCTGAAGACCAGTCGTAAAACCAAGTCGATGTATACAAACATTCTGTGAAGAACTTCTCAATAGGTACTTTTACCTATTGAAATATCAGTATTTTCGCCTATTGCAAATAAATCCTATCTATAGTAAGGGTTTTTGCTGAAATTTTGCAGATCTTCTTCTAACACTGTAATAACAAGGTGAGAACTATGAGAACAGTTTCGTCAAAGGTGAAAAAATTTTTCAACCATTTATCATCTACCAACTATCATGATTTGATTGCTGTTCTCTCAATCATCTTTTTGGTGACCCTGTTATATACAAATTCCGTTTTTGCAAATGAAGAGAAGTCAGAAGAGCCAGCTGTCATTATCGTAGATGACGAGGCTGATTCGCTCCCATCAGAGCAGGAGGCTAAAACTTCTGATATAAAATTAAAGAAGGGAAAGGATAAACAAGCTATTGATAAAAAGGTATCCACAGCCAAAGTTGCCACAATGGCAATGGCTGCCGCAAGTTCAAATTCGGATGAAATTGATACCTGGAATACTAGTAAAACCAACCCTGTTTTTATCGAAAATGTGACAAATACTGGCGCTTCTGCTTATTCCGTACCACTTGATATTCCAACAGCTCGAGCTGGGCTTAAGCCAGATTTACGGCTGAGATACAACAGCCTGCACAACAATGGCTGGTTAGGAATGGGCTGGTCCCTTGACCTTGGGAGCATCCAACGTTCAAGCAAATTCGGTCTTGATTATTCCTCTAATGATTTTGTGATCGTCGCCAATGACACCCAAAGACCATTGACAGCCCGTGAAGAATGGGGAAGCAATTATTACGGTGAAAAAATTGAATCTGCATTTACCAAGTATTATTTCAACCCATCCACCAGTGGATGGGAGGCAACCGATAAGAATGGAGTTCGGTATTTTTTTGGAACAACTGTCGCCAGCCGGATAGTTAATCCTGAGGACAACTCGAATATTTTAAAATGGTGCCTGGATTATGTTCAGGATGCTAATGGTAATAATTACTCTTTAAATTATGTTAAGGATCAAGGGGCAATCTATTTACACTCCATCAACTATTCAGGAAATAGCATTACCGGCAACCCCGGTTCTCACCAGTTAAATTTTCATCTCGAAGAACGTACTGACATTGAAGTCAGTTTAGCCTCCCATTTCCCCATCAGCCAATCCAAGCGACTCAACAATATTGAAATATTGTCCGAAGGTCAACTCGTCAGAAAGTATCAGTTTACATATGATTACGGAGCTTCTGGTAAACACTCGCGTCTCAAAAGTATGCAAGAAATTGGATCAGATGGAACATCCGCACTGCCTGCAACCACTTTCGACTGGCTGGAAGGAGGTACTGGCACTATTTCATACGTTGGCAGTCGTAATGCACTTACCCCTCAATTGCCCTTTCAATGGTGGGATAGTAGTTATTCGTATTCAACTCAAGCGTTCGGAGACATTAATGGAGATGGCCGCGCTGATATGGTCACCTATGCTCAGTCTGTTGGGAGATATCACTGGGATGGTGGCTATGGTGTTAAAGTTAGAGGGTTATGCGCATATTATCTGAGCAGTTCAAATGGAACATTTCAACCTGGAATAACTCTTTACCAGACGTATACGATGACATATACCAGCCAAAACAGTTATCCGAGTGCTCCTGCTCTGCATGGAGGAGTAAAACTCATTGATATTAATGGTGATGGGTTGGCCGATTTAGTCCAGGATGGTAAGGTACGGTTTTCCACAGGGGAAGGCTTTGGACCATACGTCTCACTGTCTATAACACCGACAGTCCTGGGAGATGTTGACGGTGACGGGCTTCAGGACAGTGCACGATATTACGGCAGTAGTACAATTAAAATTGAAAAATCCAATGGAAATGGCATATTTACAAATATCGCAGATTTACCCAGAGGAAGCGGAGGTGACCTATATTTAATCGACATTAATGGAGACGGATTTGCAGACTTAGTCAGGCACAATAAAACTGAAAAAAAGGTATACATATCCTTTTTCAAAGATAGCACATTTCTCGATGAAACCTTTTTCGATATAAATGTTACTTATAAAAGTATTTCTTTTGCTGATATAAATGGAGATGGACTTGTTGATCTAGCCGTCAATCAATATGATTATAATGAGCCAACCACCAGTGTCTATACCTATCTCTCCGATGGCAGTGGATCTTTTGGCGATTACATTCTCACGACGGTAAGTGCTACCGGTAGTGGTGTCGTTTTTAGTGATATTAATGGTGACGGAAATAGCGATCTTCTTGTACTAACAACAAACAGTGTAAAATCAAATATTTCTCTTGGCAACGGTTTATTTGACGAGCCAGTGACCACAGCCTCTGGTTTGGCTGGAAACATTTATCTGGCTGATCTAAATGGCGATGGTAATAACGACTTTATCTCACGTACTACCAGTCCTGCCGGAATATTTTATGGTACTACCATCCAATTTAAAAATTTTATTACCCAAGCAACTACCCCCCAGCCCGACCTGATGGAGAGTGTCAGTCAAGGCACAGGTGCCGAAATTCAATTTACCTACAAATCTTCCAAACCTTATACTCTTTCCAATTTTCCATCTATCTTTCAAGTTGTAGATTCAGTTGCTGTCAACGATGGATTGGGTAATATCTCCACCGCCGAATATGATTATGCCGGTGGCCTATACGATTATATCACTCGTGAGTTCCGTGGCTTTGAAACAATGACTCTTACCAATCCAGACGGTACTATCTATCAGACGCAGTACCACCAGGATGAGTTTTTAAAAGGGAAACTTAAACAGGAAGGTCTATGGGCCGTCGGCGCTGCCCCAGCAGTTGATACACCACTGAGTCTTACCACCAATATATGGGAAACTGAGTATCTGGACACCACTTTAACCACGACTTTCGTAAAGCTTTCGCAATCCCGAACTGAGCAGAATGACGAGGTCACCGTCTTTACCCAACAGGATTATATTTATGACAACGCCAATGGTAATCCATTATCCTTAGTCACCTCCGGCACTGGAGCAGAAAATGTTACTACAAATTTCGAGTGGAACAACTACAGCGATTGGCTGTGGCGCAATACCAGGACTACCATAACAGGTTCTGTCACAGGTAAGGTTCGAGAAAGCATCCTGGAATACGAAACTGACACCGGTAATCTGACAACCGAGGAAAAATGGCTAGCCAATGGCATCAATCCTCGTGTGATATATCAATATGATTCATATGGCAATGTCATCCATAAAACCGATGCTAAAAATAATGTAACAGTCATCGACTATGATGCAGCAACAAACATTTTCCCCATCAAAATCACCTACCCCACCACCAATGGAATCAGTCATATTGTGGAAATGGCCTGGGATACAGGCTTGGGTAAAAAACTATGGGACAAGGATGAAAACGGTCAAATCACCAGTTATACTTATGATCCTTTTGGCCGTACTGTCCAAACCGACTCTCCGAACGGTGGCCAAACCATGGTGACGTATTTTGACAATGTGATGCCACGATACACTTTAACCGAGATAAAGGAGGATAGTGCAGGAAATACTATCGATAGCTACCGCTATTTTGACGGTCTGAATCGAAAAGTGCAAACAGTTACCTTCAGCGAGGCGGGGAAAACTATCATAAGTAAAAGGTTCTATGATGAGATGGGAAGAATGCACTTTGTCGAGGGGCCTTTTTTCGCCACAGATCATGCCTATCCGCAGACAACGCCGCCAGATTCCCCCTGGAGTCTCACTGTGTTTGACGATAGAGGGCGGCCCATATCAATAGACAGTCCAGACGGTCAGCATGGTACAATAAATACATTCATTTCATATTCTGGTCTGGCCACAACAACTACAGATCCTGATAATGCCAGTAAAACCGAACTCAAAGATTATCTTGGACGCGTGGTCCAGGTAACCGAGCATGCTGACCAGGGTGATAATTATATAACAACCTACAACTATAACGCTGCCGGAGACCTGCTTGATGTTACTGATCATCATGGAAACCTGACGACAATCTCATATGATACTCTGGGCCGCAAAACAGGTATGTCAGACCCGGATATGGGTGTCTGGTCCTATGCATACGACCCCAATAGCAACCTGATATCGCAAACCGATGCCAAAAATCAAACCATTACCTTCGGCTACGACAACCTCAATCGGTTGGTATCAAAAACCTATTCAACCAGCGATCCGAATGTGACGTTTAGCTATGATAATCTGAGCATATCAAATGGCAGAGGCAGGTTGTATCAAACCACCAATGGACAGGTAACCGATACCATTGACGGTTATGATGCACTGGGGAACGTTCTCTCTAATACTCGAACACTTTCCGGAGCACCTCAGTCCTATACGACCCAAACCAGCTATGATTTATCCGGAAAACCGGTAACCTTGACTTATCCGGATAATTTCAATGTCACCAATAATTATATTCCCGGCACAGGATTAGTGTACTCGGTCGTGGGATCGGACGGCGTGACCTATGCCCAGATGAGCAATTATACGCCACAGGGAAAAATCGGAAGGATCGATCACGGTAATTATACCTATACTCAACACACTTACGACAGTGCTTCTGAACGACTGATATCAATTATTTCAACCCGCACTGGACCAACGGAAAATATTCAGGAAAGATCCTACTTATATACGGCTGCCGGTGATATCGCCGAAATAGCAGATACCAGAAACGGCATCACCTATAATTATACCTATGATAAACTTCACAGGTTGACCGGGGAGACCAATACAGGCTCTCTGCCAACCCTTAGCTACTCCTATGATGCCATAGGAAATATAACTTCGAAAACATTCGGGTCCGGCACACTAACCTACTCGTATTCATCGACCAGACCTCATGCTGTGAATAACATTAATTCAAATGGCAGTGATTTTAATTATATCTATGACCCCAACGGCAATATGACCTCCGGCCCTGATCTGACAGATACTACAGGAAACGGTTCAAGGAACATTGTCTACAATAGTGACAATATGCCAGTAAATGTTACGAACACCAAAGATGGCATTTCCACAACAATGGATTTGATTTATGATGGTAATGGTTCCAGGGCTATAAAAAGTGTAATGGGAAGTGCCACCACCTATTACATAGGTGAACATTTTCAAGTCTCTGACACCAATACATCAACAGAGAACACCAAGTATATTTTTGCCGGGAATTTACGTATTGCCCAAATCAAGAATAGTGAAACACATTATTTTCATAAAGATCATCTGGGCAGTTCAACCGTTATGACAGATGTCTACGGGGCAACACTTGAAGCTTCCGAGTACATGCCCTATGGTAGTTTAAGAGATCATGTCGGTGACGAAGTAACAAACTATAAATTTACCGATCAGGAACTTGATCCTGAGAGTGGGTTGTATAACTATGATGCTAGGTTGTATGATTCTGTAATTGGGCGGTTTATTTCGGCTGACACTTTTATTCCTGATCCGTTTAATCCGCAGAGCTTTAATCGATATAGTTATGTTTATAATAATCCTTTAAGGTATATTGATCCAACTGGGCATTGGGGTAGCATGGGTAGTAGTTATGGTGGAGACCTCTGCGGTGAAGTTGATCCAGATGATCCAGGGGCGCATAATGATACTACTCCAGGTGTTGGTGGTGATGGAAATCTAAGAGATGGCTATGGTAATGTTATTGGAACAACCACTGATACTTATTCTCTTACTAATAGACTTAATATGTTGAATGACTTTGGTGATAAAGTTCATGATGATAGCTTGGAACATAAGTTTTCAGTGGATGATTTTGGTTTAGACACTAATTTTGATGATTACGTTGAAGGAATAAAATGGGATGGGGAAGAAGGAAAACTTGATGATCGTGGGCCAATTGCGTGTGGTGGATGTCATGGTGATTGGGAGCAAAATTTTGGTATTCCAAATAAAGTTGGTAGGACTGCATCGAAGTACGGAATATGTGTTGCAGCGCCCGCTGCTATGGCTGTGATGGGACTTACAGTTGGAACCATTGCGACTGTAGAAACTGGGTTGTTTGCACTAGATAACCTCAATGACTTAGTAGACATTGCAAAAGATTAGAATTCAGGGCTATTTTCACTTGATAATCCCAAGGACTTAGCAGAAATGGGAGGAGTCCTTGGTAATTTCTAGAAGTTCAATTTGGATAATATATATTATTTCTCAAATTTTAAATAAATAAGCAGGACAGTGTTCTTTTTTATAAGGTTTTTCCTAAACAAGATTATTTATTTCAGAATAAATAGAAGAATAAGCAAAATGACAAAAAATGAATGAGATTGTAATTCAAAAAATAACCATTTTTATTGAACAGGGGATTCATCTGCTTATTTTCCTCGTTGCTATATTATATGGTCATTACGATAAGAAAATACCTGTTAGAATAAGTTATAGTGTTCACCCAAGCTTTTTTCTATTTATTTTAGGTTTTCTTGTTTACGAGTTAGTAAGGATTAGGAAGGAACTGCACTCGCTTACTTTAAATGAATGGATATTCGGAGTGTTATTGCTCATATTGCTATTTATATTCTATTTATTCATTGCTTACAGAAATATATTTAAAAAACTTAGCAGATTAGAAAAATGCAAATCACCTGAGAATGCAAAAGGTGAATAATTAAAAGAGTTCAGGGTCACCCATTAAAAGGCCCCCTGTCAATAAATAAATTTTTCCGTCCAAGAAAATGTTGTCGTTTTTTTCTTACGAAGGTTACGATATCGATCGTTCTGTTTGTCTGTAATCTTCCTTGGTAGTGTCAATTATTTTTCGCACATTTGATTTTTGAGGTAGCCTTTTAAAACATTCTTTTCCTTTTTTCTTTCAAGTACAGAACCAGAGTGAGATCGGGGTCATGAGATCGGGGTCAGCATGAGATCGGGGTCAGGTCTTGAAAAATCACTTTTCTCATGGTACATAACATGTAAAATACATTAAAAAAGGTTCATCACTAAATGAGTATCTGAAATAAAAAAGTGATTCACACAATTGATTTCTCTGGATCTCCCGGAATCACAAGAAGATTTTTTTCAAAGATCAGCTGTTCACGTATTCTCCGTAGAAGAATACCAGAAAAGCAGGAAAAGACCTGTTGACAAAACTACAGGTGCACGATAGGCTGGCACCCCTAACAACAAGACAGACCGACATGCAAAAAACTTCAACTTTTCTAACGTTATGAATATCGAAACTGAATTGAAATTCAGGATTAAAGAAAACGATTACACCATCAGCATCGTGGAAGCTGATGACCTGATTGCCGCCTGGTGTTATCAAAAAAACAATAAACTCAAGCGCAGCTACGATTTTTCAAGAGTGCCCACGGAATACCGGTACTCATCACCACCTCCTGACGTAAAGGTTCCCCTTACACCATTTCATGCAGCTCTTCAATCCGAGAGAGTACCACCAATGGACCCCAAGCTGCTGCGCAAATATTCCACCACCAGCGGCTGCCACCAACCCTCCCGGCCTGACATGAGTCAGATAAAATCGATTGACCGGCTTCAGTCCGTCGATTTTGCCAAGCGTAATGTCTCCCCCTATCTCTCTCCGATCATGGATACCATCACCCTAGGCAAAGTGGTCAAGGACCTGGGTATTGCCTGCAAATTTGAATCACGGGTAATCAATGGACGTCAATATATCGTATTCGGCGGCTACGCAGGCAGACGTGCTCTTTTAAGGGGAACTGTCTACTCCGCCAACAACGCTAAAGTCGTCCAGATGGCCATCGGAGCTTTGGGTATTAAAAACATGGTCCGAATTGGTGCCAAGATCACCATTGTCGCCACTGTTCCTTTAACTATTGTCCAATGCATTATAGAGGACAAATTCACTTTAGCAAATCTGATTGGTAGGACTACAGCTGATCTAATAAAAGTTGGCATTGGTGCGTTGGCAGGTGGCCTAGCAGGTTTAATGGTAGGTGCTGTAACAACAACTGCTGTTGTTCCTATAGCTTTTGCAATAGCTGTGAGTGTTGGTATCGGATGGATATTACAGCGAGTAGATGATCATTACGGTTTGACGGATAGCTTGGTGGCAGCATTAGAGAAAGGACAAGAGGCAATTGCCCAGAAAAAAGAAGAAGTAGAAAAATCAATAGGACGAAAACTCCATGATTTCGAAAGAGAGTTGATATATCGTGGCACTGGGTATGATATAGACAATCCCTTTAAATCGTTTCGTTAATTTGGATTAAACTTACCTGAACTATAAGAAAATACTTAAATAGTAGACTTCACAAAGGATTAATCATGGATAAAAAAACAGCCCTGATTGGTTTAACTTTCTTTGATATTTTTGCCATTTTTGCTTTCTGGTTAGGTTACCACGATATTAGCCAAGTTGTTACAGGTATCTCCAATTCATCCAGTTCAGTTTCTTTTATGAATCGCATTGGTGTCCCTTTTATTATGATTTCACTACCTTTTTTTCATATATTTGCAGTAGTTGACTATTTCAAGCCATCTCTTGTTGCAAAATGGCGTAATTCCTTCAATCGTGCCATCCTCATCTTCACCCTTGGTTTATTCGTACTTTCCTTTTTTATTTCAGCAGGAACAAAACATTATGTGGAAAATTCCGGTTACCTCTACTGTGATGATGCAAGTAGTTTCAGCGTGCTCTTTAGAACACTTGTCTACACAAAAGATTGGGAGACCTGCAAGCAACTCGGGACAGAAAAAAGAGCCAAACTCGGATTGCCACCCAGAAAGTAGCTATCAAATATCTTCTGTTGTATTTCTCTTCTAATCTACTTGATGGTCTCGAATTAAAGTTTGATAGATTGTCTTCATGATTTCGAAAGAGAGTTGATATATCGTACCTGTGGGTATGATATAGACAATCCTTTTAAAGGATTTCGGTGACCTGGATTTAATACTTGGACTTAAGTCTGCTGGACCTATGAGAAAAGCCTTAACTAGCAGTCTTCATAAAGGATTAACATGAAAAAAGAGACAGCCCACATCATCTTGTTTTTTGGTGATATTTTTGCAATTTGGGGTTTTTGGCTAGGCTATCAGGAAATACATCAGATCATTGTAAGCATCTCTAACGCGGCCAATTCGATTTCTTTTGTAAATCGTAACGGTGTGTCTTTCATCGCCATTATGGTACCGGTTGTTCATATTTATGCAATATTAGAATATTTTAAACCCTCTATTGTAGCTAAACGACGCGATCTAATCAATCGTACTCTCATTGCCTTTTGCATTGGCTTGTTAGGACTTTCCTTTTTTATATCTACAGCGACCAGAAACTACGTGGAAAACTCGGGCTATCTCTACTGCAATGATGCTAGCGGGATCAGCGCCCTTTTTAAAACAGTAGTTTACACAAAAGATTGGGAAACCTGCGACCAACTCGGAACAGAAAAAAGAGCCAAACTCGGATTGCCCCCCAGAAAGTAACCGAAAAATCAAAAACATTTCTTTCTCTCCTCAAATGGATATGATGGTTTAACAGATAACCGGATTCTAGCCTCGCAAAAAACAGGGGTCAAGTCTTGCAAAATAATATTTCTCATGGTACATTTTGTTCTATGGCTCGCCCTATACGAATAGAATATCCTGGAGCAGTTTACCATCTCACCTCCAGAGGTAACAGGCAGGAGAATATCTTTCTCAGTGATGAGAACAGAGAAGGTTTTTTGAGGATTCTTGGAAAAACCGTCACTCGCTATCATTGGATCTGTCATGCTTATTGCCTAATGGACAATCACTACCATCTTCTGGTAGAAACTCCCGATGCAAATCTGTCACTGGGAATGCGGCAACTCAATGGGATGTATACCCAGTTCTTCAATAGAACTCACAACAAGGTTGGCCACGTTTTTCAGGGACGCTTTAAATCGATACTGGTAGAACGCAAAACGGTTGGGTTTTAAAGGCATGGGACAGCTCCACAATATCATCGCACAAGACTGGGGGGTCACAAGACTGGGGGGTCAGGTCTTGCAAAATAACATTTTTCAGGAGGAGTCCGAATTTCCGGGTGTTTAACAGGTAGACCGTCTCAGGTAATGTTTTCTTTATCTTGCTTGCCCTGGAAGGGAGAAAGATCTAAAGTATATCGGGTACTTTTTAACTGGCCGGTTTTTAAAAAGATACCTTTGCTTACCAGATCTTGTAAATCCCTTGTTGTTGTTGCTGTGGGAGATTTTGTTATTGTCCGGTAATTTTTAGCACTAAACCCACCGGTAAAACCTGTCGGCCCTTCCAGTAATATTCGGTTTATCACTTTTAATTGGCGAAGATTGAGGTTTTCTTTGTGGGTATCGAAAAACTTTGCCTTTGTTATCATAAAATCGACCTGCTCTATCGTCTGTTCTTGAGCGCTGATAATGGTTTTGCCAAAATAAATAAGCCAGTTTGTCAAATCATTTCCACTACTCTGGGCTGCCAACTCCTCGTAATATTCCCTTTTCCGATCATCAATGGTTGAAGAAAGCGCAATGAGTGTCGGTTGACCCATATTTTGCGACAATGATTTTTCAACTATTCCCCGTCCAATCCGTCCGTTTCCGTCCTCAAAAGGATGGATTGAAACAAAATAGATATGGGCAATTCCAGCCCTGACTAGTGGCGTCATCGGTTTTTTCCCGTCAGGGGCCGATATGTTGAACCAATCTATAAACTTCTCCATTTCCCTTGGCACATCGGCAGATGGGGGTGCTTCAAAATGAACTTTTGGTTTATCATAGCGCCCAGAAACAACTTGCATTGGTTCCTTGTGGGTCCGATATTTTCCTATCTCTATGTTTCTTCTGCCGGACATCAGCATTTCATGCCAATTGCAGAGAATCTTTTCCGTCAATGGCGAATTATAATTAGTGAAAATATCTTTCATCATCTCAGCAATCCCGGCTTCCGCCGGTTTTACACTATGATGACCAGCCATTGCCAAACCAAATTCTCTCCTAATTGAGGATTGCAGGCTTTCGCGGTCTAGAAATTCTCCTTCAATTTCAGATGTTTTGATAGCTTCATTGCTTATGAGCTCAATTATCAAGTCATTTTGGTCTTCACTTGAAAGATGTCTGGCAATACCAAGCGAAAAACCAGATTGTTGTGAATACTCTCTCTCTAATTTTTCGATTTCACTGCTATCATAGGTAAAATTTCCCCAATCATCTCTTTGCCAATTCCATTTTCTTTGAGTCATGATCTATAAAACCTCCTTTTATAGATCATCATACACGGTATTATGATCTATAAAAACAAATTTTTAAATCAAGAGAAAATAGGAAAGCAGGGGTCTTGTAAAATGATAAAAGTTAAGCGGAGATCTGCTCCTTTTTATTGATTGAAAAAGATTGTTCGCCAGAGTAAGTTCCTGAATAATTTGGCACCCTGCTCCCAAAAAGTTGACATAAAAAGCAAGAACATGAGAACTATTTTAAAACCCTCCAACTTACACCTGGTGACAAGATACTTTTACCCCTCAAGGGGGTACTAAACTGAGTCCCGACCGCTTGCAGATTACCGGGGTTAGCGCAAATTCGTTTATTCACAACAACCTTGATAAAGTTACAGTCGATGGACAGAAAGAGTTCTTCTATGAAAATAAAAATTATTGCAGCTATTGCATGCTTCTCTTTAATCGGAATATTCTTCTATCTGTCTGTTCTAGGGGAAAATGATCAAGCCAAGGAAGTAGCAAAGAGTTTCTTTGCTGACATTAAAAATAACAAATATTCAGCAGCGGGGAAATTCTACACAAAGACTTCTCAAGAGAGATCATTATCGCCTGACGATTCAACGAAATTTCACTTTATTCTTGAGCTAACCTTGTTAAAACATTTTGGTCTTATGGATGAACAGGATTATAATCTGAAAGTGAAAAGAGAGAGTTTTTGGTTTCCACTGATTGGCGATAATGAGATTCTGTTAGGAATCGAATTATTGAAAAAAGATAAAAGCTCATCCTTTTTTCATGAAAATAAAAAGTTCTTACATGAGTTCATAACTGTCGCCAGAGAAGATGGCACCTGGAGAATTAAATCTCTCAATTTGGAAAAATCCGATCTTCTAAGTTCTTTCGATAAAATACAATCAGAAATTGATCTCAACAAGTATATTGAGATACATCAAGGTGGATTCATTATTAAAAAAACTAATGTGAATACGGCAAAGATGAATAGGTTGGAAAAAATGGTCATTATTCACAGCCTCGAAACAGCTCTCGAAAAACTACAAATTTCTGACAATAAGTAGAGCTGAAACCTTTTCCAAATCGGATAAACAAAGCTAATTCAACCGGTAATTGCGCAACTGATTAGCAGAGTTGGGTGACAACTATGAAACCATGGCTCTTATCTATGCTTTTGCTCAATATGTTGCCCGGAATGTCTGTTGCTTCCGGGGAATTGGATTATGCACGCGACGTTATCGGCATCCTGCCGTTGCCCGAAGTGTTCGGTAATGGTGCGTGTGACCGTTATATTTCACAGGATATCGATCTTTTTCGGAGTCCGCAGTCTTCAGAAAAAATGGGTTTGATTTTTGTTGCCAAACCTTGGACATTTATTCCCTCCGGCGGATGTGAAGGACTTGAGGTGGCGGTTTCTATTTATAGTCCTGTCAAAAGAGTTGAAAAACTGCCCACTTTAGAATTCTCGTATGAACAATTGGGTGCCATTGTTGTAGAGCATGAAGGAAAATGGTTCAAAATAGCCCTGGAGCATGATTTTGTCTGGGTGCACATTCAGGATGATGGTCGGTACCTGCCAATCAACCAGATATTCAAAGATTCTTTGACTTATTTACGCTGGCAAAATCAGCAGTCCCTGCTGGAAACCCCTGACATGGATAAAGTGTTATGGCAACCAGATCCTCATATGCAAAGAGACTTGCCAGTAGATGTTCTGGATTTCCGGGAAATAGCCGGACAAAAAACCTGGGTAAAAGTGAAACTTCTGGACGTCGAACCTTGTTCGGAAGAAAAAACCCACGTGCCCCCTGTTACCGGATGGCTGCCGTTATATGACAAGGATGGCATGCCCGTTGTCTGGTTTTATTCCCGGGGATGTTAGTGTGTCATGTATTCAAATAAATCGACACCTTACCTCCCTTCGCCTGCCCCATCGTGACCCTGTCTGAAGATCACAAATCCACACAGACTGATATTGCCCCGATGACGCTCTTAGCACTGTCTTTGGAATAGCCTCCGCCGCCGAGTATCACAGAGGGAATGGAGCGTTGGTTGAGCGCTTGGAGGGTGAGCTTTTCGCGAGCGGCAACATCTTCGATGTTCAAGCATAAGCCGCCCAGTTTGTCACTTATCAAAGTGTCGGTGCCTGCAACCACGAATGCTAGCCGGTAATCGCTTTCCAGTTTTTCCAATGCCTCACTATATTTCTGCAAATAGGTCTGCCCTTCCGTCCCTGGTGGCAGAGGGACCGGAATATCCACTCTATCACGGGTGTAGCCTGATGTGGGATAAATTCCGGCATTGTAAATATCGAGGATAGTTACCTGTCTGTTTTCCATGAATGTATAGGCGTTTCCATTACCATGATGAGCATCAGTATCAATAATCAATATCTTGTCATCAGGGGAGATCAACCCGTTTCCGACAAGCTGCTGATGGCAAATGCCAATATCATTGTATATGCAAAATCCCTCCATGTTTTGCTGCATGGCGTGATGATAGCCGCCGGATAAGTTCCAGAAAATACCACCTTTTCGTAATGCTCTTTCAGCTCCCAGGATAGTTCCCGCCACACCCCATCGCATTGGAGAAAGTATTTTTCGGTCCAGATATGAAAAAGAAATGAAGGGAATACGGGGAACTTCTAAAGCTCTGAACACAAACACGGAATCTCTGACTTTCCTTCTCATCAGACTAGAAAGAAAATTGTCAATTGACTCCATACTTACCTGACCTGAAGGTTCGATGAATCTGATTCTACTGTCCTGTTTCAGACCTTTGTGGATTGTTTTAAATTTCCCTCCATCGAAGGGATGCAGGTAATTGAGTAATCCAAGACTAATATTATAGTTTTTACTATAAATTACGTTCATACTATCGACCTCAATGCACAGCCAGTTCTCTGGCATAGCGTAATATTTCATTTGGCGTCCAGATTCCTCTTCCAAGCAATCTTCCCAATCGACCATAGTCTTGAGCTGTGGGCAGAAAGCTCGGATCTTTATCACAAGCCACCTTTAAACATTCTGCCACGACATTTGAACAGTTATATCTTGCTAATTGGTAGCGGGGAGTATCGGATATAAGAATCACGACATGTTGAGAAAGTTTCTCTTGGTTAATATTTGGAATCATAACACTTATTGGCTGACGTCCCCCCTCCGCTTCAATATCTTCTTGAAGTGCACTGATAAATGATCCAGGATGGCTCCTTTTTATCTTTAAATCCTTTTTGCCCGCACCATCCTCAGGCCAAAAACTTACATAGTTTGTTCCAAACGACAAAGAGGCATGTCCAACCATATTGCCATGCGGACATAAAGTAGAGAGATACGCTTTTGTATGTGGAGACAACGGAAATAATCCCTGCTGATGACAGTCGGGAACAACAGCAGAAAACCTAACGATCATTACTAGGCAACCGTGGTTCTGTCAAGGCTTATTTTCCTGCATTCGTCAGGCATAAATATGGAGCGATACCACATTGTTATATAAATACAACAATAATAGAAGATTTGCCAAATACGATATATTAATCAGTTAGCTCAGTTAAGGCATCTGATATAACGATCCAGCCAGGCCGCACATACCCTGGCAGCATATCTGGCATCCGAGCGTTTTGAGAGCAGGTGATCGGCGTTATCGAGGGAAATAAAACTCTTGGGATGTTTAGCTGCCTGAAATATTTTTGCAGCATGATCAATGGAAACCGAGGTGTCATGGGGTGCATGCATTACAAGCAAAGCTTTGCGAAAGTCTTTAAGACAACCAAGGATATCGGTATGGCTAATATCATCCAGAAACTGTTTCTTTATAGTGAAACTACGCCCGCCAAGTTTGATGTTCACCTGCCCTTCTTTTTCCATGGTTTCCATCTTATCTTCAAAAAGCCTTGTAAGATGACGAACATCGCTTGGGGCGGCTATTGTCACCACTGCTTTGACTGAATCCATTTGTGTGGCCGCCTTGAGTACTGCGGCACCTCCAAGACTATGGCCGATGAGGAGTTGAGGTGCTTCATATTCCCTGCTCAAGTGGTTGCAGGCGCTGATCAGATCTTCCACATTGGAGGAAAAGTTGGTGTTGGAAAAATCTCCTCCGCTACCGCCCAAACCGGTAAAATCAAAACGCAGCACTCCAATGCCAGATTCCGCCAGGGTTTTGGCGATAACAGTTGCAGCAACAAAGTCCTTGGAACAGGTGAAACAATGGGCAAAAAGAGCAAACGCCCTTGGTGGGACGGTTGGAAGCTCAAGTCTGCCTGATAGCACTTCGCCCTTTTTGTTTGCAAAATCATATTTCATAATCTTCTCCGGTCATAGAAAAAGTAACTGCTCCTCCAGTTGCATGCACCCACTATAATCATTTTCAGGAAGCATAGATTATTTGCCTTTGCAACCTGAACAGGATTGTTTTCTCACATTTTATATTTATTGTTGAATGAATATGCATGATTGACTGCAGATCTTCAAGCCGGTAGACCAACCCCAATATTTCACTCAGGAGACAGTTGCATGGCAGGAAAAACACTTTATGACAAACTCTGGGACAGTCATGTTGTCGAAGACCGTCCGGATGGCACGTCACTCATCTATATAGACCGTCACCTTATCCATGAGGTGACTTCGCCCCAGGCCTTTGAAGGGATCAAACTGGCCGGCCGCAAGGTGTGGCGCCCGGAGGCGAACTTTGCCACGCCCGATCATAATGTACCAACGGTACTAGCCGAAAGATCTGCAGGGACCAGCGGGATCAGAGATCCTTTATCGAAACTGCAGGTGAAAATACTGGATATGAACTGTGCTGAGCAGGGAATTACCGAATTCGACATGCTCGATAAAAGGCAGGGTATAGTCCATGTAATCGGACCTGAGCAGGGAATCACCCAACCGGGTATGACCATTGTTTGTGGTGATTCGCACACCTCCACACATGGAGCTTTTGGTGCACTTGCCCAGGGAATAGGTACATCGGAGGTTGAACATGTGCTTTCTACCCAATGCTTGATCCAGAAAAAATCCAGCAACATGCTTATTAACGTCGAGGGCACACTTCAGCAAGGCGTGACGGCCAAGGATATTATCCTTTATGTTATTGGTCAAATCGGCACCTCTGGAGGTACCGGCTACACCATCGAATTTGGAGGCTCAGCCATCCGTGCTTTATCAATGGAAGGACGCATGACCATCTGTAACATGGCTATTGAAGCAGGTGCCAGAGCTGGACTTGTTGCGGTAGACGACACCACCATAGACTATCTTAAAGGGCGGCCCTATGCTCCGCAGGAAAGGCATTGGCAAATGGCAGAACACTACTGGCGAACCATGGTCTCTGATCAAGATGCTGTTTTTGATAAGGCTATCTCCATTGATGCTGCGGCTATTGCGCCGCAGGTAACCTGGGGGACCTCTCCGGAGATGGTCGTCGGTATCGATAGGCAGGTACCAGCAATAAACGATGCAGAAACCGAACAGCAGCGTGAATCGTTCCGTTTAGCTCTCGACTATATGGGCCTTTCTGAAAATCAGCCGGTAACTGAGATTCCTCTTGATCGGGTTTTTATCGGCTCCTGTACCAACTCTCGTATCGAGGATCTTCGCCTGGCCGCAGCAATGGTCAAAGGAAGAAAGGTTGCCTCGTCACTCAAGCAGGCCCTTGTGGTTCCAGGATCGGGATTGGTACAGGAACAGGCGGTCAAGGAAGGGCTGGATGTCATATTTACCAGTGCCGGTTTTGAATGGCGCGAACCGGGCTGTTCCATGTGTTTGGCCATGAATGCTGACAAACTCGGCGAAAAAGAACACTGTGCCTCAACCTCGAACCGAAATTTTGAAGGCAGGCAAGGATATGGCGGAAGAACGCACCTGGTCAGCCCGCAGATGGCAGCAGCAGCAGCAATAAATGGACATTTTGTCGATATTCGTCATTGGAGTTAAACCATGGAGCCATTAAAAATACACAGCGGTATAGTCGCCCCTTTTGATCGAGCCAATGTTGACACTGACCTGATCATACCAAAACAGTTTCTCAAATCGGTACAGCGCAGTGGATTTGGAGTAAATCTTTTTGATCAGCTGAGATACAAAGATGAAGGGCAGCCCGGCATGGATAACTCAAAACGGCCCCTTCAGCCTGATTTTATTCTCAACCAACCACGTTATCGAAATGCCACCATTCTTCTTGCCAGAGCCAATTTTGGCTGCGGATCGAGCCGGGAACATGCACCTTGGGCTCTGCTGGATTTTGGTTTCAGAGTACTTATTGCCCCGAGTTTTGCTGATATCTTTTACAATAACTGTTTTAAAAACGGTATCCTCCCCATCATGCTGCCGGAAAATGAAATAGATACTCTTTTCAATGAGGTTAGTGCTCAGGAAGGATTTGCCATGGAGGTGGACCTTGAACAGCAGAAAATAAAGACTGGTGACAGAGATATTTATTTCACCCTTGATCCATATCGAAAACACTGTCTACTCGAAGGACTCGATGATATTGGCCTCACCCTGAAGCAGCACGAAAGTATACGGAAATACGAAGAACGCCGCCGCAAAGAATGCCCTTGGCTCTTTTCCGAGACAGCTAATTTGTCCCTGTCTTAGACATTGTCCTGTGCATAGAGTACAGGGAGCCACGCCGCGTTATAACAGCATGACTCCCTGTCTGGGGAGAGATTGGACAATGTGCAGTACGCACCTCTTTAGTTCACAGTCAAGCAGAATTACTGGGTTTTGCCATATTGGCTTCTATTCTGCACCTTTCCGGTCTATGAACCTAATTAATTTGGATATACTTTTGCCAGGGCCTTTTGTTTAGGAACTACCCCTGTGGCAAAAATCATCATCTCGGGATCTGTTTCTTCAATATATTTCCGCAATTTTTTGAGAAGATTGCTTTCGATCTGACGAATCCGTTCCCTTGAAATACCAAATTGCTCTGATATTTTTTGCAGGGTGAGCGGATCATCGGTAAGCAGCCTGCGTTCAAGAATCATTTTTTCTTTCTCATTATGTGTTCCGTTGAGATCCTTGAGAAGAGATTGAATCCGCTTTTTCATGTCTTTATTGCTGAGGATATCCTCGATATCCGGCCCTTCGCCGGTGAGGAAATCTTTTTTCTGGGACTCTGATTCCTGTCGTACCGGACTTTCCAGAGAAACTTCTTCGTTACTCATTCGATTATCCATTTCCAAGACATCTGACTGCTTAACGTTGAGTCGTTCGGCAAGCACTGAGGTTTTTGCTACATAACCTTGAGCCTCAAGGGCCTTTTTCTCTTTATTAAGACTGAAAAAGAGCTTGCGCTGGGCCTGTGTCGTACCGAGCTTTACCAGTCTCCAGTTGTTCATCAGAAATTTGAGAATGTATGCCCTGATCCAATAGGTCGCATAATAGGAAAATTTTACCCCCTTGTATGGATCAAATTTTCTCACAGCTTTCAATAGACCGATGTTGCCTTCCTGAACGAGGTCCATAAAATTCTGCATCCAGAATTTCTGGAAGTCCATGGCGATTTTAACCACCAGGCGCAAATTTGCTGATACCAGGCGATAGGCAGCGTTCTTGTCATTATTCTCCCGCACCAGAATTGAAAGCTGCTCCATTTCATCACGGGAAAGAAGTTCATACTGTCCTATCTCTTTGAGATATCTATCAAAAACCTGATTATTTCTCGTTGAAACAACATCACGCTCTTTGACTGCAACAAGTGGGAAATTGAATGCGGCAGCGGACTCAATTGATTGGTTTGCAACTACTGTATCCATGATTTTATATACCTTTATTTTTATACTCTATGTTTTACTTTCTTTAACGACTTTCTTTAACGAACTTGTGACGTCTCACATCATGCTAGAATGCATTTTTTGTGCCACAAACCACATCAGCATAAAACCTTGTATAATTATATACATACAAATAGTGGTCGAGATAATGGATGGCAATTATTGCACTACTGGTGTGAAAATCCTACCCATCTCATGAGAAGTTGGGTGAACGGAATCACCCGAATATTTGATGAATTGTTTCCAATATACTTAACATACTAAAAATAAAGAATATAACGTAACAACAAAGGTATTATTAAAAAATATACTTTGTGCTGTTTCACTATATATTCCGGCTCGTACAGGTTCAGCAAAGAAAAGCCGTGCCCACTCTCCTTTGCTTATGTTATGTTCTGCAGATTAAAAGTGTTACTACCCAATTGGCTTGAATGACGAGTTCTATCAAAAACACTGGCCTTTGCTTCATCAGCCGTCTGAGCAAATTTTAGCAAGTAAAAAGCCAGCCAAACCTTAATTAATAATCTTGCAATAGCAAAAATTACCTCAGAAGGGGGAGTTGTACTCAGTGTGTCTTATAAATCTTTAATTAAATACAGATAAATAAAAGCTCGGGGAGCTTTTCATGTTATAATGAAGTCGGAAAAAGACATTAAAAACAAGGAGATTTGAACCATAGACTACTATAACACAATACTCCAACAATTAACTTCTCTTTTTCCGAGACATGACTTTGAGAAGCTTGCCATCATCAACCTGAACACTCTTTTCTGTGTTTGAAAACAGATTTCAGACCCTCAAGAGCAACCCTTACACCCTGGGTTTCTTCAAAGAGCATAAAATTAATTGCATTGAATATATCGATGTTTCTTCTGGTTTCATCCAGGAAAGCGTTTCTTACCATTATCTTTCGAAAAATGTTGATAAATGTCTTCAAACGTTTCTTAGTGGCGATTTGTTGAATAACTGTTTCCAACCGATCATTGTAGCCAAAATTCTGAAATCGTTTGGTGATATAAATCAAGGTTCTTTCTGTCGCCTTAAAACCAAATATTTTCTCGATGTCATCAATCATTGCGATGCAAACGGCATTGTTGGTATTATCTTTTTCTCTGGCTGTCATCCTGTCATTTTTGCCGTGCCTAAACGGAGCTTTCCTCTCTTTTGATCTGGGGATGTCATTACTTCTCTGAAAAACCTTTTGTCCCTGTTTCCTTAATTACTTGTCGACTCTTGTTTTCAGCATCCATTGCATCTTTGGCTGTAATGGGGGTAACCGATTTATTGATTTTATTTGTCAATTCATAGTTGTTGTTGCCGCTGTACTCGAGAAGCCAATCTCTCCACTGATGAATAATTATTCTATTATGCATTGTCGTCTATTCCGGATATCTGGCTTCGGAAGGATTTTGAATGTTTCACCAGCCAGAACACTCTTTCCTGTATTTGAGAATTGATCGTAATCCTTCGACTGCTAATCGCGGCCCCTGTGTTTCATGAAATAGGGCAAAATTCACAGCATTGATAACATCGACATTTCTTCTGTTTTTATCTTTAAATGGTCTGGTGGTAAGTATTTCCTGAAAAACTGTTTTGAATTCTTCAACTCGCTTTTTGGAAATTATTGTATTTATTCTATGCTTATGCTGCCCTTGTAATCCACTTTCCTGAAATCGTTTAAGGATATATGTCAGTGTTCTTTCTTTTAGCTTGAATCCAAAAATTTTCTCCAGATTTTGTTGCATTATAGGCAGCGAGACGGAAAAAGATGACTCCACAATGCTTTGATCTTGTTTGTCAGCAACAGAGAAAAGTGAAAATCCTTCTTCCTTCTTTGCGCTCATTTTTTTACAGGAAGAATACATTTCTACCAGCCTGCATAAATACTCTGCCTGCATTGCAGCGGCCTGAAGATAGGCACTCAAATTGTAAAAACCGGAGTGTATGAATTCAGGGAGCACAGTTCCACTTCGACTATGAGCATATCTGTATTTATGATCAATCTCGCCCCAGGCTTCCTCAAGGATCGTCCGCAGCTGAATTTCAACCTGGAGTCCTTTAATCTCATCAGGCACAGTAAGACCATCGCTCAAAGTAATCTGGTAATGAATGGAGGAATAGCCGCTATAGAGCAGGTCGTGATTGCCATTCTCCTCGCCTGGATCTAACGGGAGAATAAAGGATCTCTTCTGCTTAGGCTTTTCGACGAACTGGAAAATATTCTCTTCAACTAAATAGTGAAAGTATGCCTCAAGTATTTTGATGTCGGCAAGGCGTAGACAGATAAGTCTGAGCCCCAGCAGATCTCCTATTCGTTCCCTGAAGTTTTTTACTGTTATCGGCGGTTGACCATTGGGGAGATTTTTATTCTCTTTTTCTATTATTTCTATAAATCGTTTTTCTTCCTTGATTCTATATGTAATTGTATGAAAATGATTTTTCGGAGCAGAAGGATCATCTTTTATGAGGTGAAGAATATAATCACCAAGCTTCTCATACTTGATTTTTTCCTTCAAAAAGGCAACGAGCAACACCTCTTTCTCGCGTTTTCTCATGTTGTTCTCTCTCCATTCTGGACCGAATATGCACCCTGTTTTGTGGTCTTAATTTGGCTGTTCGGGCATTCAGTCTGTAGATCCCCACCGACCAACTCTTTCCATTGTTGATGACTGCCCATAGTTATCAGAACATGGTGTTTGAAAGCATTCTTCTCCAGTAAAATGAAACCATCTTTTTGAGTCTGGCCATCCAGTGTTATTGACTCAACCCCGCAGCCGCATTTATGCGGGTTTTTCACCATGATTTCATACACGGCTTCACCGTATCGATAGCGAAGCCTGAATTCCTGCCAGCTGTCGGGAAAAACGGGGTGAAGTGTCATCCTGCCATCTCGAATCCGCAGGCCGAGAACTTCTTCAACCCAGGCCCGATACATCCAGGCCGCTGAACCGGTATACCAGGACCACCCTCCCTGGCCGATTTTACCAGGCAGGCAATATACATCGGCCGCAACGACATAAGGTTCAATGTCATAAAGCCAGACATCAGTGGAGTTGCGGGCATGCTCAATCGGGTTGAGAAGGCGCAGCAGTTCGACCGCTCGCCGGCCATCCCCCTGACGAACCATTGCCATTGCCATCCAGAGGGCTGCATGGGTATATTGGCCACCGTTTTCCCGTACTCCTGGAGGGTAACCTCTGATATATCCAGGTGTCGGCTCTGCGCTGTCAAATGGAGGAGTAAACAGCAGTGCCACTCCTTCATCTCTGAAAACCAGGTGTTCCCAGGCCGATTCCAGCGCCACCTTGGCGCGTGCCGGGTCTGCAGCCCTGGAGAGCCAGGCCCAGGATTGCGGCAGGGAATCGATCATTGCCTCCGGGTTAAGGTGGGAACCAAGCGGGCTGCCATTGTCAAATGTTGCCCGTAAGTACCACTTGCCATCCCAGCTTTTTTCCTCAATTCGCTGGATAAGCTCCTCCCTCTGCTCAAGATAATCCTGGCGCAAATCCGCTATTTCCAGGAGATCTGCCATTTCTGACATTCCTTTCAGTACATCGCAGAGGAACCAGGCCAGCCAGACGCTTTCCCCCTTTCCTTCGGCCCCGACAAGATTCATGCCGTCGTTCCAGTCTCCGGTGCCGATTAACGGTAGACCGTTAAGGGGGCTTTTGGTGAGGCCGCGCTTGACCGCCCGCCTGCAGTGCTCAAAGAGGGTGGCCTGTTCAGCAGAAACTTCCGGTGTCGAGAAGATTTCATGCTGATCAGCCGTGAGTTCCGGGCTTTCAATAAAGGGTATTTCGACCGCGAGGATGTCACGGTCACCAGTCACTCGAACATATTGAGCGACGACATGGGGAAGCCAGAGGAGATCGTCGGAAATACGCGAGCGAATCCCGGCACCGGAAGGCTCATGCCACCAGTGCTGGACATCACCTTCTTTGAACTGTCGTCCGGCCGCAAGGAGTATCTGCTGCCTGGCAATTTCCGGCCTTACATAAAGAAAGGCCATCACATCCTGGAGCTGGTCGCGAAAACCGAAAGCACCACCGGACTGGTAAAAGCCGGAGCGGCCCCAGATACGGCAGCTTAAGCTCTGGTATTGGAGCCAGCGGTTTACCATGAGGTTTACGGAAAGCTCAGGCGTTTGCACCTCAATTGTTCCCAGGAGTGCGTTCCACCAGGATACTGTCTTATGAAAAGCTTCTGAAAAAGATGTCTTATTTTGAAAACGCATAATCAGCTCATTTGCCTCCAAGGCTGATCCGGCTTGACCGAGCATGGTTGTTATACGTCGGACTTCGCCTGGCTCAATTTCCACCGTCACACGCAATACTGCACAGGGGTCAAGCCCGGCCCCGCTCCGCCCGGAGAGTTCGGTGAACTCCATGGCGGCGGGTGCGGCAACTGAACGATTCCGTCCAATGAAAACAGTACGGTCGCAGCTATAGCTATCTGCCTGCGGAAAAAGAGATGCAAAGGATATGCGCTCTGCGTAGTCAGGATGATAATAATTTTTCGCCATGATCGAATGGCTGTTTTCATCCCAATTGGTTGTGATGTGCATCTGTGACGATTCACGGTTTTCACCAAGGGTCAGCTCGACATAGTATGTCAGGGAGAGCCTGCGCACCCTGGTTGAGCTGTTGATGAGGCGAAGACTCTGGAGCTTGATGGGCAATCCGTCACCATCATCGACCGGGACAAAGACCGTCAATTCCTGTTCAATTCCATGGCTGTTATGCTCAAAAACGGTATAGCCTGCTCCGTGTCGGGCGCGATAGGCACTTTGCTCACGGATCGGAGCGGCAGTTGGCGTCCAGAATTCACCGCTGTCTTCGTCCCTGATATAGATTATCTCGTTTGCAGGATCGAGAACCGGATCATTGGACCAGCCCGTCAGGCGATTACGCTGGCTGTTACCAAACCAGGTAAAGCCCGCACCGCTCTCGCTGACCAGGGTACCGAAATCAGGATTGGCCATAACATTTACCCAAGGGGCCGGAGTGTTGATGTCCGGGCCAAGGTAAATTGCATATTCTGATCCATCCTGGGTAAAACCGCCGATACTGTTGAAGTAATGGAGTTCCATAAAAGGTAGTGCTGCTGAAGGTTCTTGCGGTACAGGTTTTCTCTTGATTTTCTCCGAGAGCTCGACAATTTCAACGGTTCTGGCCAACTGCTGCGGCAAAGTGCCGCGACTTGCAAGCAGCACCATAGAGGCTGCCGCATTAAGCAATTTCAGGTCTTCTTCCGGAATCTGCGCGGACTGGAGCAGGTAGACGCTGCCGCTGCGTTCAGAGGCTGCCTCAGGTGCATATACCTGGATCATCTGTTCCAAACGTTCCTGGAGTGGCCGTCTGTAACCGGCTGCCTCCTCGTTAAGAACAATTAGATCAGTAGATAAACCCTGCATTCTCCAGTATGTATGGGCCTGGAGCATCTGCCGGATCAGACTGAGGTCGCGAACCTCTCCTATAATAACAAGGGCAAGCGGCAGATCTCCGGAGATACCATAGGGCCATAAACCTGACTGGCCTTTGCGGTTTTCCTGCAAAGTTTTGGCTGGAGCACGGAGCAGTCGGTTGGGAAACAGCAGGTGGCTTGCCAGTTGCTGAAACCTGCGAGCTTCATCCGGCTGGATTTGCAGGACCTGCAGCTGTAGCTGAGCTGAGCGCCAGGCAAAATCCATTGCCCTCTCAACAGCATGGCTGAGGCTGTACTTATCAATAAGCAGCAAAACCTCTTCCCTGGTTTCTCCGGCAGCGAATAACAGCACAATCTCTTTGCGCTGACCAGGTTCCAGGGTGAGGCGCTGTTTGACACACAATACAGGATCAAGCACAAAACCTTCGCTGCTGCCCAGGTCTTGTTTCGCACCCATTGGATTGGCTAGGGTATGGCCGCGGCCGATAAACCTGCCTCGGTCGGTTTCGAACTGCCAGTCCGATGGAGAGATAAAGCCATCTCCATTGTCACCCTGCAGAAAACGATGAGCGACCAGAAGAGGAGTATCTGTGGCGCTGCGCATACGCCTTTTGGCAAGAACAATCTGCTCCTTCCTGAGAGCCTCGGTCTCTATAAACAGCTTGTTAAAAGCAGGATGCTGACGGTCTGCATTATGCGGTGCCAGGGATAATTCTGCATAGCTGGTCATCTCAAGGGTGCGATCTCGGGAAGAGGTGTTGATAAGGGTGATGCGGCGTATTTCGACATTGTCTTCCTGCGATACGATCACCTCCATTTCGCTGTGCAGATCCTCTTTGACACGTCTGAAAACAGCACGGTCAAGGGTAAACTCGGCTGAACAGTCTTCAGAATCAGTGCCAACCGGTTGATATGAAGCGGACCAGAGGTGATCACCCTCAGGTTCGTAAATATAGCAGAACGTCCCAATGCCATCACAGGTCTGATCGGACCGCCAGCGGGTAAGTTCGAGATTTCTCCATTGGCTGTATCCGCAGCCATTGTTGGTCACCATCAACGAAAAATCGCCATTACTGAGGAGCAGACTTCTGGGGGTCAGGGTATGTGAAGAGTTGAAAATGCTGGCCTCGGTTAAAACCGAGTCTTCGTCCAGCAGCACCTGCTCTCTATGTCTGGCCGGTGTCAGATGCAGCGGCGGAAGTGATGGAATGCGTTCCTGAAGCAAGGCTTCAAATGCACCTACCCGTGAATCATTATGAAAGCGGCGAGAAAAAGGTTGTCCGTGAAGAAAGTTGGTCAAGGCCAAAAAAGCCATGCCCTGATGATGAGCCATATAGGCCTCGACAACTATGCCGCGCTTGCCCTGCCTTTGGATTTGGCGACTGAAATCCATGGACTCGTAGAAACCGTAATCCCCAAGCAGACCCAATGCTGCCATCGTTTCCATGTTTTTTACCGTCTCTCTTGGTGCTATATTGAGTGCCAGGATAGCTGCATAGGGCGACACAACCAATTGCTCTTCAGAGCCGCCCTTCAGACTGAGAGCGGGCACGCCAAATGCTTTGTATTGGTAGGTTTTATTCAGGTCGAGATTGGCATAGGCCGATTCGGAAATACCCCACGGAACACCATTTTTTCTGCCGTAGGCAATTTGGATGGAGACGGCCTCGCGAGCAGCTTTGTCAAGGAGCGAATGTGGATAAGAGCGCTGAAACAGGAGCGGCATCAGATACTCGAACATGGTGCCTGTCCAGCTGAGCAGCACCCTTCTAAGGCCAAGGGACCCATAAATACGGCCCATGGCGAACCAATGATCAAGAGGAATATCACCCCTTGCAATGGCGACGAAACTGCCAAAACGGGCCTCACTGGCAAGCAGATCATATCGAGAAGTGTCAAGACAACTGGTAGATACGTTGTAACCGATGGCGAACAGTTTGCGTCCCTTATCGTAGAGAAAATCCATTTTCATCTCTGCCGACAATTTACGGATACTGGTTCTAAGGCTTTTCAACTGGCCAAGGGTTTCCCCAGCCAGCCATTGTGCTTTGGCAAAGCTATCTTTGGCACGCTCCAGCCAGGTTAAAAGCACGGGGGAGATTTCAGAGGATGCAGTGTCAATTTGTTGAAGAAGTGTCATTGTGTTGATCCGACCACAGGCGAGGGCAGCGAGTGATGGAGCCTGCTGCAGATCATGACGCATGGCCAAGAGAAGATCGGTGCCCAGAGGAGCCAGCTCATCTTCTGATTTTTCGGTGAGAATTTCTATCCAGGTGAGATAGCGCTTGTTATTCAGAGTCCAGGCCGCCATCTGTTCACTCAGCTCTTTGCCCCAATCATCTGTCGCCTGGGCAGCGCTTAAAGAGCCGACATGATTTTCCAGCAATCGCTGCAGGCGGATAAGCCCAAGAACTTCTGGGGTGGGACCAGGCCGGTTGTTAATATGCTCAGCCAGTATGTACTTAAAACCATGATATACACTGGCTGCTGCCTGCTCCTCCCTAAAGAGTTCTATGGTGTCGGCCCAACCAGAATGGACGTTAGCCCCGAGGAGGGGCAAATTGATCATTTCTTCAAGTCCCTGCTCCAGGGTCCAGAGGCAGCCGAGCATATTGCCGCTGTCGACAGTGGACACGTAGCGCGGTTCAAGTGGAGCCAAGGTACTGATGTCGTACCAGTTCAGCAGATGGCCACGGAACCGCTGTAGCCTGTTAATCGTTGCCATGGTACTGGAGAGTTTGTCGACAACCTGATTGATGGTGAGATATCCGGAATCAAAGGCCCCCAGGACGCTTGTCATCCACAGACCGATATTGGTTGGACTTGTCCTCATGGCAAGACTGTCCTGGTGAGCAACCTGATAATTATCGGGTGGCAGCCAGTTGGTCTCCGCATGGACAAAGGTGGCAAAATAGCGCCAGGTTCGTCTGGACACCAGTCTCAGAAAACGGATGCCCTTATCCGATAACGGCTTCTGCTGCTGGATGTCCTCTCTGTTGAAGTACCAGCCAAGGACGGGTGCGAAAAACCAGGCTGTCAGCCAGGGAATAGACCATACCAGATTTTCCGGTCTGATTTGCCAGACAGTGATAGCTAGAATAACACTGAGGATGCTGCCAGCAATAAAAGTGAGAACAAAGAGAGATTTAAACCAGGGTGCAGAGCATCCGGAGGTCTCGCTTTTCCACTCGAGCAGGTGACGGCTTGAAACCAGACAACGGTAACAGGCCCGGATTGCACCATCAACAGAGACGGCCGCCTGACTCGGCAGCAAGGTTGCATCAGCTGCAGCCCGGAGCAGCTCATGCAGCAGTTTTGAGATGGATACGTGTCGTAAATTATTACCATTGGTAAACATGGTAAAATGGTGTGATACTGCGTGAAAAAGAAGCTGGAGCAGAACCGTCAGGGTAACAATGCCGGCCGTTTTCGGGGAGATAAACCAGGAGACAGCCAGAAAGCCAACTGTTGCCGCAGGAACCATACTTCGTCGAAGATTATCAAGAATTTTCCAGCGGTTAAGGGCTGAAAGAGGGTTCTTCTCATGTCCGCCTCCTGGTTGTGGAACATGACTGAAGAGCCAACTGGCGATCTGCCAGTCGCCTCGAATCCAGCGGTGGGCACGGTTGCTGTAGGCTTCGTAACGAGAGGGAAAATCATCAAAGAGCTCAATGTCACTAGCCAACCCAACTCGGACGTATGCTCCTTCAATGAGGTCATGGCTGAGAATCCGATTCTCAGGAAAACGGCCGGAAAGCAGGCGGTTAAAAGCGCGAACGTCATATATTCCTTTGCCATGGTAGCTGCCTTCTCCGCTCAAATCCTGATAGATATCGGCAATAACCGTTGAGTAGGGATCTATGCCAACCGGATTGCTGAACAACCTGCTGAACAGTGATCGATTTGAGCTTTCAAGGGTGGGGCTCACTCGGGGCTGGATGATGGTATAGGAGCCTTTTCTGACGGCTCCGGCTGCATCAAAGCGAGGCCTATTGAGAGGATGCGCGAGGGTCTCTACCAACCTTCTGGCGGTTGAATGGGGCAGGCGGGTGTCACTATCCAGGGTAATGACAAAGCGGATGTCCGCCAGCAGCAGTCGGTTTCCCACGTGGATCAGGGGAGGCGTACTCTCAGATCTTGTGCCGTCGATGAGGCTGTTGAGTTCTTCAAGTTTTCCCCGTTTTCTTTCCCAGCCGATATATTTTTGTTCTGATTTGCACCAGGTCCGCTCACGGTGAAAAAGAAAGAAGCAACCGTTGCCGTGACGGGCATTCAATGCTTCAATCGCTTCAACAGCTCTTTGCAAAAGTACTGCATCACTATTTTGCTCAGGAGTTTCCGAGTCGGTATAATCGGTAAACAGACTGAACAACAGATTAGTTTCCTTGTTGGCCAGATAGCGGATTTCGAGCTTTTCGACCTCATTGTCTATCGACTTCTCATCCACCAGCATGACCGGCACAACTACCAAGGTCTGGAATTCATCGGGAATGCCTGATTCCTGGAAATCCATTTTGGGGAGACAGCGGGGAGGCAGAAAGCGGGTAACGAGATAGTTGACGATCTCAATTGCCAACTGGCTCGTTGAAATAGCTGCCAGTAATACAAACAACAGGCCCAGCCCACTACCCAGGGGCCCGCGGGACAGTAATCCGTAGGGAAGGCCATAACCTATAATTAACGCTGCAAATAGAATCAGGGTTGCGGTAACAGCAGAGAGATACAATGGGGTGTGGTGGGTATATATCCAGGAGAGAATCCGATGACGCATCTTCTCTTTGCATGAAAGCAGTCCTGAAAGCTCTGCTCGTCCTTCACCAATCAGCCAGAAGCTGACATGGCCTTGCAGTTCGTCTGTTGCTTGATGCGCCGACTGGGCAGCCAGGTTGATAACACGCTGGGCAATCTGCTCCTCAGATTGTGCTGAGTTGTCGGCAAGTTCCTCAACCACCTGGCGGCAATGGTTGCGAGTTGCAAAGTCCATCATATGATAGGTTCCGGAGGGATCTTTGCGCAGAATCTGCTCCACCTGACTAAGCATTTCGAACATCTCGCGCCAGTCCAACAGTGCCAGCTGGCGCAGGCTGGTGAAAGCGTTGCCGCAGGACAGCTGTTCACGCGTCTGGCGCTTCTGCTCCTGTAGAGTAAGATCGTGCAGAGGCTTTTTATGAACACGCTCAAGCCAGTTCTGAACCGGTAACAGAGCAGAGGGATCGTCGTAGAGAAGGCCAGTGAGCTGGATGCTGAAATACGAACTGGGAAGTGATTCTTTTCTCGACAGTTCTGCCAAAATAGAAAAAAGCGTGTTTGAATCCTGTTGATTGGCTGTAAATAAACGGTTAGCCCAGAAATCAGCCAGCTGACGCTGGCGCAGGTCCTCCATGGCAATTATCACCATATTCTGGATGCTTTCAATCAACGCAATACGCAGCATTTGCGGAATTGCCCATATTTCTCCGATTGTCAGTTCACGCTCAGTTTGATAAGCCTGGATAAAAGCCAGGATGTTTTCCCTGTCGAGCCGCAGTTCGGTATGGGAAACCAGATTTTTGGCCAGTCCGTAAATATATGGCATTCCACGATAAGGATCCGAGGCCAGCACCGGCAGTTGGCGAAAATAACAGTGAGGCAGGTTGCGAAGGACATCCCGGGTGTTTCGCTCGAGAATATATTCATTATCAAGAATCCAGTCGGCCGCCAGGGTGGCTTTTTGCTCTAGCCGTCTTGCCGCGGCTAGATCGGCACAGGCAGCTTTGACCCATTTGCTTGATTTCCTCAACCTGCTGATGAGTTCAGCACCACTGTGCATCTGTGGATCAACTTTTTGCTTACTCGCAAAATTTAAGGCATGCTCGAAAATCTGCACAGGTGCGGAGAGAACGCCCGCTTTTCGTGTGGTTGAACGCCGTTCATGTCTGGGATGAAGTATAAAGAGTGAAGGCGGGATATCGCTTTTCTGACGCAGAAAAGTCATTGAAGAATGTAAAGAATCCACAGGAGCCTGAAGTATCAGGACGGACTCTCCCGGTATAAGCCAGCTCTGATGCTCGGTCACGAGAGCATTATCAATACGGTTGCTCAAATTCTGGAACCAAATAAGGCCCGCGAGTAAGGCAAAGGAGCATGCGCTCAAGTAAAATGGCAGCCCGTGGAACGTTTCTGCTGCATCTGGATTGAACCAATGAATAGAAACGGGAATACATGCTGTAAATATGACACAAATAAGTGCTAAGAAAAAATGGGTGGGTATTCGCTGGAAAAATGACGGGCCTGTCCTTTGAGTCCTACCTTCAGCACTTTTATGTATCAGGACAATACTTCGACAGCCCTTGGCCGCAAGGCCCTGGAACGCTAGACGAGCTTCACCCTTGTCTGCGTAATATCCGATAAGCGTGGTTAAAACCATAGTGTGCCTTATTAACTAGTTCTCTTTCTGGAATAACGCTTTCGGAGTCTGCGCTACCTGCTCTAACTCGTCGTTGCTTTCAAAATTTAATCCTCGGGCATAAACTCAATCCTCGATATAAAAAACATTCATCAAACAACTCGATTTAGTAGAAAAACCGCTTGTACCCCTGCAATTCCTCCTGTTCAGCCATAACCGACCTCCTTTGGCTCTATATTCTGGGACTAAAATCATTTTAACCAGAGTGCCAGCTGTTCATTTTTCCTCTCAAATTAGTGGTTCCTCTGTTATCCCACCTCTATTGTCGTCTAGAAGATAGTTGCTCTGTTCCGCAAAGATATAGAGTTCACAAATTCGTCGATAATGGTGGCCGTAAATGGAAAGGGTAACAGCCAGGGCAAGCTGTCTGGGTCTCTTAAACAGGGTCCAGAACATCAGGTGCCAGTACTGGAAACGTTCCTTGCCAAGCAGGCCAAGACGTATGGCTGCGCGAAAAAAGGAGAGAAAACGCTGCAGATTAAGTGGCATTGTCGCTGCTGGACTCTTCAGTTCTCGGAGAAGTGTTCTCACCCGACGGTAATAGTTTGCCGGCGAATAGATGTTTTTCATGATCGATTGATAGCCCTGAAGAAGTGTCTCCATACCCATCTGGGGAATGATGTTGGTGGTTCCATCAACATTATCCCCGGAGAAAAACCTGGCAATACGGCTCTCCCTGCTGAGCCTTTCAAACAGGCGTGTGCCCGGTGGAGCCTGGAGCATGCCGACCATGGCAATTGCAATCCCGCTTTGTTGGATAAAATCGATCTGTTTCTGGAAAATTGAAGGCAGGTCACAGTCGAAACCGACAATAAATCCGCCCATGACCTGCATACCTGAGCGATGAATACGTTTAACGCTTTCAAGGAGATCACGGTTTATGTTCTGGAGTTTGTGGCATTCTGCAAGGCTCATCTCATCGGGAGATTCTATACCGATAAAGACAGAATCAAATCCAGCCTTTACCATCATGTCGAGAAGTTCTGGGTCATCGGCAAGGTTGATTGAAGATTCCGTGAAAAACACACAGCCTTTCTTGTCTTGTCGCCATTCGATTATTGCTGGAAGCAGATTGTTTTTTAAAAACTGTTTGTTGCCGATAAAATTGTCGTCAACAAAGAAAATACTACTGCGCCATCCTGTAGCATAAATCCGGTCCAGTTCTGTAATTATCTGGTCAGATGTTTTAATCCGTGAACGCCTGCCAAAAAGGGAGGTAACGTTGCAGAACTCGCAGTTAAAAGGGCAGCCCCTGGAAAATTGGACGTTCATTGAGGCATAGTGCTTCACCTCGATCAAATCCCACTGCGGCGGCGGAGTCGACTTCAGATCGCAGAAATCCTCTGCGCGGTATACTTTCCCGGGTGCTCCGTTCTGCCAATCAGCCAGAAAAAGTGGAAGTGTCAGTTCGGCTTCATCAAGGATTAAATGATCGACCTCAGAAAATGTATCAGGTTCGGAGGTGAAGAGTGGTCCGCCTGCCGCCACTTTGATCTGCAGTGCCTGGCATCGCCTGATGATCTGGCCCGCCGATTTTCTCTGAACTGCCATGCTGCTGAGAAAAACCAGATCTGCCCAGAAAAGGTCTTCATCGCTGAGTGCACGGATATTAAGATCCACCAGACGTTTATTCCATTCTTCCGGCAAAAGAGCCGCAACTGTGAGCAGGCCGAGCGGCGGGAAGGCTGCCTTCTTACCTACAAAACTCAGGGCATAGGAGAAAGACCAGAACGTTTCTGGGAATTTCGGATAGACGAGGAGTATATTCATGGCAACAGTCTCCGTGGAGTTATCTGAATAATAGTGAGCCTCATGAGGCAGTTGTCTTACTTTCCTGCTTTCTTACGTGCAGATTTCACAACTTCTATTCCTTCAACATGGGAAATGGTTAAGATCTGCACATCAATTGGTTTGCAGAGCAGGCTTTTGGTACCCAGCAATACCCCAAACCTGTCTGAACTCAGATGGGCATTCAGATGTCGACGGCTTTCCCATTCTGAGATCAACTTGAAGACCGTGTTATCTTCAATATCGTGGTAGATACCGTAGCCCAACAGACCATTACCGTTTCCCGGCGGCTCAATCATCGAGAGAAGCGTTTGCATGACTTCCTTCTGTTTCTCAGGGAGAGTACAGAGAATTGTTTTGACAATAATCATGGCTTTCAATTCCTTGGCTTCAGAGAGCCTGAAAGAAATTATCGGTCAGCTTCGATTTTCCTCGATCACTTCCGCTGCGTGGATGCTGGTCTCATTGGACCAATGAAGAGCAAAACTCGAATTTTTCATTGATCCAGTAATGAGAATCGCGAGGTCATTTTGTTGTATTCTACTGTTCCTATAAAGCAATCTTCACGCCAGTACCGAAAATCTCTACTTGCAAGAACTTAAACTGCTGATATTGTGATGCTATATTTGTGGTAAAGTAACAGGAGATTGAGAAACGAATCGATATAATCGGTCATACTTAACCAATGGGCCAAATATGACTATTGCGGGTTTTATCAGGAGCTGTTTTGGACAAATGCTCCGGCTACCTTGAATGTGATTCTGAGAACATTGTCAATGACTGCCTTTTTTGATTTCTTTTGGCAGAGAACTCCGTGAACTCTCTTTGACTGCACTGCTTTCAGGTACCGTTACTTGTATTTTTGCCAGGGTATCTTTCAAACCTTGTATGGAAAATGGCTTTTGCAAAAAAGCATGCGGTTGTTCATTGTGCTCAAAGCTCATCACGTGGCTTTCGTCGTAGCCGCTGGCCATCACAACCGGCAATTGCGGCCTTACTTTGCGAAGGGCTTCGAGAAGTTCCCAGCCGTTCATGCCAGGCATTGCCAAATCAGTGATAACACATTGAATTTTTTCTTGATGTTGAAGGATCAGGTCAAAAGCTGCACTGCCATTTTCCGCTGTGAAAACTTGGAATCCCAAGCGTTTCAGGATCGTTTCGATCGTTAGGCGAACCACATTGTCATCGTCCACCACCAGCACAGCTCCACTTACTTCGAGATGCGTCGACGGGGCAACAAATTTTTCAATTCTTCTGGTAACACGATCTTCAATGAGAGGAAAAAACACCATGAATCTGCTTCCTTTGCCAACCTCGCTCTGTACACAAATCATTGCCCCCCATGTTCTAACCAGCCCCATAGCCACGGCCAGGCCAAGACCTCTGCCAGTAAACTTGGTTGAATAGAAAGGATCGAATATTTTATCAATCTCTTCCGTGATGATCCCGCATCCAGTGTCAGATACTTCCAGACAAGCAAAACGGTCTCCAGTACGCAGCCAGTTTGGAGGAAAAACATGACCAGTGGGGATTTCATTTTCTGAAAGTGAACGTAGTACCACTTTCACCTCACCATCACTTTTACCAATTGCCTCCTGTGCGTTGGTGACGAGGCGAGTCAATACTTGAAATATCTGGTTTTCAGTTGTCCAGACCACAGGACCCGATTCGGGCAGTTCAGCTTTAAACAAGATATTGGGAGGCAGCAGCGTTTCGAGTTCAGACAGTTTGATCCTGATAATCTCTGACAGATCCAGGCATTCAAGAGTGCCTCGACTCTGGCCAATATAGGTCAGCATCAGACTGCCTACTTCCGATGAACTAGTCGCAGCCTGCATAGCAGAGTCAATACATTCACGCAGCGGTTCATCGACGGCCAGTGTCTCAATCGCCAACTCAAGATTGCCTGTTACCACCTGCATCTTATTGTTAAAGAGATGAGCGAACGCTCCAGCCATGCGTTCCAGGCCTTCGGCTCTCTCAATTCTATGACATTGTTCTTGGTGTCGGGTGCGAAATTCATCAGCCTGCTTCTGCTTGGTTAGGTCAACATCTATTGAAAACAATTCAGCATCAGCGCCGTCTCTTTGCAAAAGGACATGGTTTGAAAAAACAGGTACCAGCGAGCCGTCCCTGCGTTTCATTTCAAGTTCTACGCCAGGGATGTTCTGCCCTGAGGAGATCCCTTCGGTAATGAGCTGTTGAACATCACCACGCCTCTCTTCAGGGAGCAGGAGATCGAATCGATTTGCGTTGATCGCTTCTTCAGCACTGTAATGATACAGTGATTCCGAAGCCTTGTTCCAGTAGTGGATGGTCCCGTCAATATCACATCCCTGGACTGCAAAGGTGGGCATCGTTTCCAGCAATAGACGAAAGCGCTCTTCGCTCTGCCGCAGCGCCTCCTGTGCCCTTTTCGTTTCTGTGATGTCAACAAACGTTATCACCGCTCCCTCGATCACATTCTCGAGAGTGCGATAGGGCAGAATTCGCATCATAAACCACATACCATCTTCAGTCTGTGCTTCCATTTCCTTGGATTGCAGAGTATCCAGAACTGCCTGTATATCAGCTAGCAGCTGGTCATATCCACTGAGATTAGTGGCGATTTGAGCGATCGGCCGTCCAATATCACCAGGGATCAGGTTTATGATGTGTTTCGCTGTAGGGGTGAAGCCCAGAACACACAGGCTGTGATCGACAAAAACTGTAGCAATGCCTGTCCCCGCCAATAGATTATTTATATCGTTGTTTGCACGGGCAAGAGCAGAGACGTTATTCTGTAATTCGGCATTAACGGTGGCCAGTTCTTCCTGTGAGGCCTCAAGTTCTTCATTGGTGGCCTGCAATTCTTCGTTGATTGATTGCATCTCCTCGTTAAAAGACTGGAGTTCCTCATTGGCAGCTTCCAACTCTTCGTTAATGGCTTCAAGATCTTCGCTGGTTGAACGATGTTCCTCTTCTTTGGTCATCAATTGTTGCTTAAGTTCTTCAAAACAATCAATGGGTACTGTGCCTTGATCAACAACTGGTGTCGCCTGAGAGGGCTTCTCTACTAAAAAGTCCTCTACCGTTTCAGGCCTGCAGTCAACGATATTTGAGAGTTCCACCTCTTCCAGGGTGACCAGGTACAATGGCGTCTGATTTTGAATGGATGAATCATCATTTACCGGCAAGATGGTCAGATTGACCATAAAAGAGGCTTCATAATTCTCTACCAGAAGATTTTTTCGTCTGACAATCCTCTTTGTCTTCTCAGCCTTGCGTAAAAGTATTTCAAGATCATGCTGAAGTCCTTGATGAACCATTTTTAGAAGATTGCCCACGCCTCCCTGTTCTTGATCAATCTCCAAGTAACGGCCCGTATTTCCGTGGAAATAAAGAATATCACCTTCACCCTTTACCAGTACAGCAGCAGAAGTGATTTGTTGCAGGAGGAGTTGCTCGGTCAGATGGCGCAGTGAAATTTTGCCCATCCCTTCTTTGTTCTGGTGTGTCGATCTGGGGATAGTGCCCACTATTTTATTGGCTGACAGTGTTCGTTCCCCACTCCTTTGAGTTATACCTCGGGAATGATCCTGACGTTGAAACAGCTTAGAGCTGTCATCTGCTGTCAAGAACAGGTCATTAAAATTACTTGTAGAAACTGAAGAGTCCAGAAAGAGGAATCCACCAGGATTGAGAGCATAGTGAAAAAGGGGGATGATTTTTTCTTGCACGCTGATGTCCACCAAAATGGACCTGTTTCTACAGACGATGAGATCAATTTTTGAAAATGGCGGATCTTTGGCTACATCATGGACAGAGAAAACAATGGCATCTCTGATATTCTTATTAATCTGGTAACTGCCTCCGTCATCTTCGCTGGAAAAATATCGTGACAGCCGCTCTTCGCTAATATCATCCATAATATTGGTGGGGAAGCGGACTGAACGGGCTGCAGCGACAACATTCTTGTCAATATCTGTAGCAAATATCTCAAGTTTATTATGTTGTTGTAATTGTGAACGATGTTCCTCCAGTAAGATTGCGACCGAATATGCCTCTTCTCCTGAACCACATCCGACCAACCATGCCCGAATCGTACCATCAGCAGGTTTTCCTTTAAATAGTTTGGGGATGACTTTTTTTTCCAGATTTTCAAAGGCTTCCTCGTCTTTGAAAAAACTGGTGTCACCGCTAAGGAAATCACGCAGCAGCGCTTCTACTTCTGCAGGCTTTAAGTGCAAATAGGAGGTATAGGCATCAATTGTATCAATCCGGCACACGGCCATGCGTCGCCTGACCCTCGATAAAGTGGTGCTGTATTTGAAATGACGAAAATCATGGCCGGTCTCATCTCGCAGAAAGATAAGCAGCTTTTGTATACCATCCTGCGTTTTATCGTCCTCGGCAAGAGTGGTCTTGAGATGATCTAAAGCCAGTGCAAAGTAGGCAAGAAGCTGCGGTGCCATCTCAGCGGGAGGCAGAGAATAGTCAACCACGCCGGTGTTAATAACGTTGCGTGGCATGTCGTCATTATCTGCTGTAGCAGGGTCCTGCACCATTATCATACCGCCACCGCTTTTAATTGCCCGCACCCCTTTGGCACCGTCGCTGCCGTTTCCTGACAGGATTATAGCAATGGCCCTCTCCCTCTGATCTTTCGCAAGAGAGTAAAAGAAGAAATCGATGGGTAGCCTCTTGCCGCGGGGGACTGAAGGCTCAAGCAGTTGAAGTACACCACCCCTGATCACCATGTAATAGCCGGGAGGAATGATGTAAACGCAGTTAACTTCCACGGTCATGCCATCCTTAACTTTAATGACCTTCATGGTGGTATAGCGACTGATAATCTCAGTCAAAACGCTTTTGTGATCCGGTGACAAATGCTGCATCAGGACAAAGGCCATACCGGGAAGGGTTTCAGGGGCCAGACCAGAGAAAAAAGCCTCAAATGCCGCCAACCCTCCAGCTGAGGCACCGATGCCGACTATCGGAAATGTAGAGGAGATGCTTTCCTCAGACGCAGTTGCAAATGCAGGGGTATTGTCATTGTTCTCTTTTTTGGCAATCCTTTTAGAAAGTCCTGCTTTATGATCTTTTGCGGTGTTTGTTTTCCCAGCACGCATTGTCTTCTCCACAGAAAAATGAGCTATTCGTATGAATTCTGCTTTCTCCAGCCACTGCAGTTTTCGCAATAGATCCCGGAAAGAGAATAGGACAGGTGAAGCCGCCAGTTGAAAAGGAGATGAAAGACTACGTTAGGTGTTCGCAAATATTACACCAGTTCCGGTTATTCTTAACAACTATCTATGATTCTGTTTTAAATAGAAATGTTAGCATAACCATACTATCAGTGGTGCGTTGTTAAAGGCCAAATATGACCATAGGTCAAATATGACCGGGATGTGGCTCGCTTAAAAGCATTTGAATAGGCTATTGCTTGTCGTATTTTCTGTTTGATATCTGTCTTCTTTTCTCTTAGCCTTAAAGGCTAATCGAGGTGAGGCTTTACCAGTTGTCTACGACTGAAAGCGGATGCTGCATTGTGTTTTCAGTTGACAGGTTTCAGGCAGCATACCAAAATACCGATAAATAATGACATAATGTGCCTGCCATGACAAAAATATGCCAGATAAAGTGGCCATATTTCAGACGGGAGTCGGTTGCGAAAAAGGCCACTCCTACGGAGTAAAACAGACCTCCGCCAATCAGCAGTAGTAATCCTTTGGTTGGTAAACTGGCTAAGAACGGTTTGACAGCAATGACGGCAACCCATCCCATCAGCAGGTAGAGAGAGGTGAAGAGTATTGGGCGGGAGGCCAGATAGATAGCCTTAAGCGACACCCCTACCAGGGCAATCCCCCAAACCACCCCGAACAGTGTCCAGCCCCACGCCCCATACAAAACTCCGAGCGTGAACGGTGTGTATGTTCCGGCGATAAGGATGAAAATGGCAGAATGCTCGGTGATCCTAAAAACATGTTTGGGTTTCCCCGAAGGTAAAGCATGGTAGACTGCAGAGACAAAATAGAGGATTATGACAGTCGCGCAAAACACACTGGAGCCGACAACGAATTGAATACTTTCGTTGCGAACTGCATCGACAATGAGTATGGGAGTTCCGACCAGTGCAGCGATCAGCGCCATGCCGTGGCTAATGCTGTTTGCAATCTCTTCTGCTCGTGTTTGCTGACGATTTTGTTTTGCAGAATAGTTGCGCACTTCTACTCCGTTGCGATCTATCACTCCTATCGTTAACATCTTCATATCTTGCCTCAACCCGGTGCTATGAAATTCTGTCTCAATCCTTCTTTCTTCCTAAGAGCAGCAAGAAAATAGCACCTACAAGACATATTCCACCCATGATAAGCGGCAGCGGTATTAATCTGTTATTTTCTTCTGTCAACTGGATAGAACCAAGGTTGATGATATTTTCTGTCGTCGTGAAGCTGATACCTTGATTAGCAAAGGCTGCAATCCCAAGATCCACAAGAACTATTGCAATAATTGTATATGATTTCATTTATTTACATCTATTTCAACTCCCTTTGGCGTTTGCCATAAGTGAGATTTTGCCTTTCTGTCCACATTCACTTTTTTTTGGATTACAAAACTCTCCGACCCTGGATGATGTTAACCAGTATAACAATCACGGCCAGCACTAGCAGGGTATGAATAAATCCCCCCATGGTATAACTGCTGACCAGTCCGAGCCCCCACAAAACTAAAAGCACAATGGCTATTGTATATAACATGTAAACCTCCTGAGATGAAAATATGAAAAAGATGTGATTTGGGTGTTCCCAATACTGGATTTGAGCGTATTACCTTATCGCTCAAATCCTGAAGAGCATTTTCTATTTAACTCGCATATCATTTTTGACCGAAGTTACTCCGCCAACCGAACGTGCAATTTCAACCGCTCTGGTGATAGCTGCCTGAGAACTGACGAAACCGCTCAACTGCACTACCCCTTTGAATGTCTCGACGTTAATTTCGCTGGATTTTAGTATATCGTCACGGAAAATTGCCGTCTTAACTTTGGTGGTAATTACGGTATCGTCGACGTACTCCCCGGTTCCTTCCTTATTTGCCGTTGATGCGCACCCTAAAAAGGTAGCCAGCATAACGATGAGAAGAATGTTTGTAAATATGTTGCTCTCTTCTAAAAAAGACCGCTAAGACAATCTGTTACTTCGGTAAAATCAGAGTTGAATTTTCTTTTTGCTGCTTCTCCAACTTTATCTTTCGTTTTTGTTTCTTCTTATCATCGCTTTGTTTCTGACTTTTTCTTTTATCTTTTTTGCCACCTTTATCGCCCATGATTTTACTCCTCTTTTCGTGGTTAATTTCAGGGATGCTCTTTGTTTGTTAGGGTCACGCAACTTCTTGACGTTGACAAGCTTAGTTCTAGCTTAATGCTGTAATTGCAAGTAGTACGCCGGGTGCTTCATTATTAAAATTATTATCCTATCACATGGTATTATTGGGAAAATTCCCTGAATGTAGCAGCAGGAAACTCTTTGATGGTAACCAATTAGAGGTTATATATGACCGTGTAGTTGCATGTGACCTGCATTTATGAGCCTGAACTGATGGGAAATGCGGAAGACCTTGCAAATGTTTTTTTGAGCTATCTCTTTGAAAAAATAAGTAAGATTAAATGATGTCAGAGATGCACGGCAGTTATACATAGCCCAATTTTGGTAAAGGTTTTCTTTTCTGATGTTTAAATATGTTCACAATTGGCATTGAATTTGGAATCTTAGACGTCCAGGCAGTTGAACACATGTTCTGTTAATATCTTTTAATGATAAATCAGTGGGCTATTTGTTAGCTAACTTTTTAAGCTGACCGATTTTATTCTGAACCTTTCCATGAAGATTTTCCGTTTTCCCTTCGTTCTCTAAATTGCGATCTTGGGTAACCTTGCTGGCCACCTCTTTGATTTTACCCTTCGCCTGGTGTATCTTGTCTTCTATCTTATCTTGTGTGCCTGATTTCATGATTTTCACCTATCTGATTATTGTTTGATCGTTTCAGCCAGCTGGTATTGATGGCCTATGGCCAATCTCCCAATAAGATATTGACTTCCTTAAGAGCGCATCTAACTGCAAATAGAATGAAACGGTGTGTGGTGGGATATTATGATCGTGAGATTACCTGCTCCAGCCAGGCTGTCTCCCCTGAACAGTCAGGCTTTCGAGATCGAATTCATTGTTACCGCATATGAAACCCACCTGTCCCAAACAATCCGACCAAGCCGATAGCGATCAGATATATGGCAACGATGTAATTCAACAGGCGTGGTACCACCAGGATGAGAATACCGGCAATTATCGACAGTATCGGGGCCAGGCTTAGATGTATGTTCATAGTAGTCTCCTGATTTACCTTATGGTTAGTTTTCCTCTTCCTTGAACTTGGTTACAGTATCTTCAAGCGTTGATTGTAAAGTCGTCCATATACCTTCAACACCGTCCTGAAGCTGCTCCCAGACATGGTCCTCTGCCTTGCCCAAGTCATACAGCCTGGCTTTTACCTGGTCGAGCTGCTGTTCAAGATCTCGGACATGTCGGCTATGACTGCTGCGAATTTCGTTGCTGAAAACCGCACTTTGGGCCTTGAATTTGATTAATCTGTCATGAACCTCATCCAGCTCTGCATCTATCTTCTGCATGTACGTTTCTTTCCTACTCATAATTTTACTCCTGTTCTGGGTCTATTTTTCACCAGCAGAGCTTCCGCTCAACCCATCACCATAGGGGAAGGGGCCGTCGTCATTGCCGTGAAGATCCGCCACCCCATGCTCTGTCTTAAACGTTTGAGTGGCATCTAAAAGTACAGCCTGCAGCTCTAGCAAACTCTTTTCAATACCATCTTTTAAGTCTTCCCGGAGGTGTTCATCACTTTTCTCGAACTCGCTCAATCTTTGGTTAATGCCATCGATTTTTTGCTCCAATTCTTCAACATGCTCCTCATGCCTGTCTTTTGCTCCGGCGGTAAAGCCCATGCCTCTGACCTTGAAACGGATCAGTTTGGCCTCAATGAGAGCAATGTCGGCTTGAAGTCTGTGTTTAAATATTTCATTCTTTTTCATAATCCTTCTCCATCCCCGCTTATCCAATAAAACCTCATCTGTAAGTAGACGTGGCAGACATTTAAATACCTCCCTTCGCTTCCTCGTTTTTAATTCGACTCTTGAGCGCATACATGGTTGTTGAACCAGAAGACCAGAACATGAGCTTGCCTTCCTTAACGAGGTCGTTTGCTACATTTTTCAGGGCACGCGGTTTCGTCTCCGGATCACAGGCGTAGAAATCTTTAATGTAGAGTTGCGGTTTCGGAGACGTTTCAGCTTTTTTCAGGATTGCTTCCTTAAGAGCTTCTATTGATAATTGCATGGGGTGCCTCCTGTCGAATGGCAAGTTAGCAGTCAATCTGCAAAAATGTGAAAAAAGGAACGTCGGAATATATTGATTTGTTAATGGATAATTCAGACTGCTTTCAGTTCCTTCCTGGTGTATACAAAGCAATCTCTATACCCAATGCTCGATATATCTGGGTTTGCTATTCATCATTCTGATATTCAATGAGAAAATACTACAACACGAGTTGATATAATGGATGGGAGGTCATCAGATAAGGTTGTATACAACCATTCGGTCAAATATGACCTTTAACTTGAATCTTTGATGGACAGACAAGTGGTACAAATTTTTACGGTAAATAGTAGGGAGGAGGGTGGAGCTGGACCCAAACGAGCGAGGTGACATTTCGATGTTGAATCACCCGAATGCAGGTTGTTGCATAATCGAAAAAACTATGGTTTTTGAATACCCAATTTGCGCATGCGTGCGCGCAGGGTGGAGCGGTTCAGACCAAGAATTTCGGCCGCACTGTTTTTGCCGCTGACCTTCCAATTGGTTTGTTCCAGAACTCTTAGGATGTGATCTTTTTCGACGGCCTCCAGCGTCCTCTTGTGAGCGGCTAACTCCTTAAACGGCCCTTTTAGCTCGTCTGCGAGATGTAACTTGCGGCCTGAAGTGTTGATTACTGCTCGCTCAAGAACGTTCTGCAGCTCTCTTACATTGCCGGGCCAGTGATGGCTCTGCAGGGTGGTCATGACGCTTTCCGGAATAATGTCAACGACCTTGCCCAGTCGTTTGGAGATAAGATCAATGTAGTGTTTAACCAGAAGCGGGACATCACTCAGACGCTCTCTCAGCGGTGGGATGGTAATGGGGAAAATATTTAACCTGTACCAGAGGTCTTCGCGGAATCGCCCTTTATTAACCTCCTCCTGCAGGTTACGATTTGTGGCGGTAATAATTCGTACGTCTACCTCTTTTGTAGCTGAACTTCCCAATCTTTCGAACCTGCCGCTCTCGATTACCTGGAGCAGTTTCGGCTGAAGTTCAAGGGGTAATTCGCCAATTTCGTCAAGAAACAAGGTTGTACCGTGTGCAACCTCAAATCTCCCGATTCTTTTTGAATGGGCTCCGGTAAATGCACCTTTCTCGTGGCCGAACAGTTCGCTTTCAATGAGGTTGGCAGGTAGTACAGCACAGTTCATCTTGACCATGGCCCGGTCTTTATTATTACTGAGGTCGTGTATTGCCCTGGCTACCAGTTCCTTGCCGGTTCCAGTTTCTCCTAAAATCAGCACATTCGTATCTGTAGCTGCAATCTGCTCAATCTTATACAGGACATAATTTATCTCATCACTTTTGCCGATGATGTTGCCATGATTGTACTCCAGTTTGATCTCTTCCAGGAGATAGGCCCTTTCAGCCTCCAACTGGTCTTTAAGCTTTTTGATTTCTATGAGAGAGGTCTCGGCAATATGTCTGCTTGCCTCTGCCTTTTCATGGGCCAGCTTGAGCTCGGATGTGCGTTTGGCAACAATTTCCTCAAGATACCTCTTGTAATATTCGCGCTCGGTGACGTCTTCTATGGAAAGGAGAATCATACGAGTCGAATTATCTTTGTCATAAATCCTTCTGGCGTTCAGGTGCATAATTTTCAGGCCGATATTCTTGAAGTTATGTTCAACTTCAAAATCATTGAAAATGGTATTTCGGGGAAGGATAGTTTCAAGCAACTCTCTCAACTTTGGAATATCCCATTGGTGGTCGCCAAGCTCATAGATAGTTTTCCCCTCGGTCTCTTCGGGTTTTACGGCAAAGATTTTGTAAAACGCCTGGTTCGCCTTAATTACCCTGAAATCGGTACTGAGCACTACCAAAGGCTCGCGCACGGAACCTAAGATGTCTTCGAAAATATGCAGAAACGCTTTGTCAATATACTTTTTTACCATGACCTCGAACCGCAGTACGTTTTAGATATGCCTTGTAATAATCAATATAAATACAAAAACAGTGAAATCTTGTGGTGAGACATAAAAAACAATCGAAATGGAGTTTGATGTTTAATTCTACTGTATTTCCAGTTTTTTATCAAAGATCATGCTTAATGTAGAATATATTGACGAACATTTGCGCTAGTCACTGTCTGATCAGGACACTGGTTCATGTTCAAGTCAGGTTTGTTGCGTTTGATCATGAACCGTGATATGTTCCTATAAAGAGTCAAAAAAATCACTACCTTCGACTACTCTTTGCTGTTCCATTTACTAAAAGCGCACCTTAAAGATGTTTTTCAAACACTATTTGTATTTTCGCGAATAGATACAATCCCACCTCAGATCCGAGGAGCTGTTGTTATGCCGCCCAAAAAAAAGGAAAAGACAGCCTCGGAGATCCAGCCGAAGACAGTTAAAGATTCCCGGACAATAGAAACCATGCCGGTGTCTAGTCCGCCGAATTTGCCTATCATTGTTGGTATTGGAGCTTCCGCCGGAGGATTGGAGGCATTGGAGGCATTTTTTAAGAACGTGCCCCAAAGTACCGGTCTGGCGTTTGTTATCATCCAGCACATGGATCCGACTCGGAAGGGTCTTATGGTTGAGTTGATTCAACGTTCCACAACCTTACCGGTCGCTCAGATAACGGATCGGATGCAGATTGAAGCGGATCATGTCTATATCATCCCCCCAAACCAGGATGTATCAATTCTACATGGGGTATTACACCTTCTCGATCCGGTATCTCCCCGTGGCTTGCGCCTGCCTATTGATTTTTTTCTACGGTCCCTGGCCGATGACCAGCGTGAACGCAGTATTGGCGTCATACTATCCGGGATGGGATCGGACGGTACTCTTGGATTACGTGCTATTAAAGAAAACGCAGGGGCAGTTTTTGTGCAGTCTCCATCATCAGCGAAGTTCGATAGTATGCCTGTCAGCACCATTGATGCCGGTCTGGCCGACATAGTAGCCCCGGCGGAGGAGCTGCCAGCCAAGATTATCGCCTACCTGCAGCACACTCCACTTCTTGTTGCCAAACCTCACAGTGTTGTGGAAGATCCAAACCAAAGCAATCTGGAAAAAATCATCCTGCTGCTGCGTGCCAATTCAGGTCACGATTTTTCACTCTATAAAAAGAATACGCTCTATCGTCGCATTGAAAGACGAATGGGGCTGCACCAACTGGACACATTAGCGGAGTATATCCGCTACCTGCGAAGTAACAACCAGGAAGTCGAACTGCTCTTTAAGGAACTGCTGATCGGCGTAACAAGTTTCTTTCGTGATCCTAAGGTGTGGGAGCAACTGAAGAATGATGTTCTCCCTGGATTAATGACCTCCCGCCTGGATAGTTCAACCCTGCGGGCCTGGATTCCGGCATGCTCAACCGGCGAAGAAGCCTATTCTCTAGCTATAGTATTTCGTGAATCATTTGAACAGATCGCGCCTGAACATCACTTCTCGGTAAAGATCTTCGCTACCGATTTGGACAACGATGCCATCGAAAAAGCCCGGCTAGGTGTTTATCCTTCAAATATTACCGGGGATGTTTCAGAGGAACGTCTAAAAAAATTCTTCGTCAAAGCTGAACACGGTTATAATATACGTAAAAACATTCGTGAAATAGTGACTTTTGCCCCGCAGAATCTGGTGATGGCCCCCCCCCTTTCACCAAACTTGACCTGCTGATCTGTCGGAACCTCTTGATCTATCTTGAACCAGAGCTGCAGCAAAAACTCATTCCTCTGTTTCATTACAGTCTCAATCCTGATGGAATCCTGGTATTCGGCACCTCCGAGTCCATCGGACGATCCAAAGATCTTTTTGTACCTTTTCCAGGCAAAACGAGGATTTTTCGTCGTCAAAAAAACAACTTGAATATGGGATTGATTGACTTTCCTGCCGCCTTTGTTCAATCCCGGCCTCTTCTCACCGCCGAATCCTCTTCGCGTCAGCCGCAATCAACATCACCTGATCTGCAAGCGTTGACGGATGGGTTGGTGTCGCGACGTTTTTCGCCGGCAGCGGTACTGGCCACTCACCTTGGTGACATCGTTTACAGTAGTTCCAAGACCGGGAAGTACCTGGAACCGACCGTCGGTCGAGCAAACCTGAATATCTTCGCTATGGCTCGCGAAGGACTCGCGCGACCACTCACCAAAGCTGTCAGAGAACAAACAACCATTACCCTGAAAGGCGTGGAGATAGAGGCACATGACAAAACACTGTTTGTAGATATTGTTGTCCAGCATTTGTCTGAACCCGCCGAGATCCGGGGAATGGTATTGATTGTTTTTCTGGATGTGCCGGACCAGGCATCTACAAAAACTCGTAAAAAATCACGAAGGGGCTCTGGTACCAATGTTCCGCTGGAAGAGCTGGCCAAGGAACTCCAGCGTTCCAAGGAGGAGGCTCAGGCCATCCGTGAAGAGATGCAGACCTCGCAGGAAGAACTCAAGTCAGCGAATGAGGAGTTGCAGAGTACGAATGAAGAACTGCAGAGTACCAACGAGGAACTGACTACCTTCAGGGAAAAGATGCAGTCCATGAACGAAGAGCTGCAGACAGTCAATCAGGAACTGACAGCCAAGGTGGACCAGTTGTCGCAAGCCAGCGATGATATGAAGAATCTGCTTAACAGTACCGAGATTGCCACTCTTTTTCTCGACGATCAATTGAAAGTGCGTCGGTTTACCACAAAGACAGTCAATATCTTTAATTTGATTCCCAGCGATGCCGGCAGGCCCATTACCGATCTGGTCAGCGTCTTGGACTACCCTGATCTCACAAAGGATGTAAGGGCGGTACGGAAATCGCTCGACGTCTGTGAGCGGCAGATCCCAACTCACGACGGGCGCTGGTTCTCAGTACGGATCATGCCTTATCGTACTCAGGACGAAAACATTGATGGTGTGGTTATCACCTTTATCGATATCAGTGGTCCCAAAACATTGGAAGCTACACTGCTCAAGGCGCTGTCGGTCATACAAAAACAAACGGCAAACCAGACAGACGAGCAGGACTCACATGAAGAGTTGACCGAGGTACTGGAGCAGGTCAAGAATATCTTGGAAAAACAGTTCAGCGGGCACAATGCTGAATCACTGCATGTGCATACGGAAATGCAGACTCAAGAGGGAAAATCAGATGAAGCCGGATAACGCAACTTATGCGTTTGAACTTTACCGGCGTTCTGAAAAGCAACTGCAAAACCAGAAGATATCCAACAGTACGCCATTGACAACCCATGAAGTACAGCGACTAAACATGAGTTGCAGGTTCATCAAATTATACGAATGAAAAAGGGAAAGAAGCCGGTAAATCAGTAAACCAGTAAGTTCTGAATTCGACAACGCATTAGATTATACATTGATATATCAAACAGATAATGCAAGTATCAAGTTATTACCCCCACTATCAGGAAAGCGCAAAAAATTGCGATCTTCTCTTTTTTTAGTGGGGGCAGTAAATTTTTTCCCTTACTATAAACTTCAGCTACATTATTGGCTTCATCGCGCTCATGAAGGAGCGCAGTTCTTCACCAACCGCCTCCACGCTGGTATAGCGGATGCCTTCATTCACCTCGATGAGTTCAAGGTTGTCCACTCCATTATCCTTGATATCAAGTCCCTTGCCAATCACATCGGTATCAATGTTCTTCATGAAATTCTGAAGAAGTGGAATAGCTGCATTGGCGAAGAGATAATTACCATACTCTGCGGTATCAGAGATAACCACATTCATCTCGTAGAGCTTTTTGCGGGCAATTGTATTGGCAATCAGTGGGGTTTCATGCAGCGACTCATAGTAGGCAGACTCTTCCTTAATACCGGCGTCAACCATAACGTCATAGGCCAGTTCGACCCCTGCTTTAATCATGGCAACCATGAGAATACCGTGATCATAATATTCCTGCTCTGGAATTTCAGCTGTTGTCGATACGGATTGCTCAAAAGCTGTTTCGCCTGACTCCTTGCGCCAGCGCAGCAGATCGGCGTCATCATTGGCCCAATCTTCCATCATGGTCTTGGAGAACTGACCGGACATAATATCGTCCATATGTTTCTCGAATAGCGGTTTCAATATTTCTTTGAGCTCTTCAGCCAGATAGAAGGCTTTGATTTTGGCCGGGTTGGAAAGTCTGTCCATCATCAGGGTGATACCGCCATGCTTCATGGATTCGGTGATGGTCTCCCAGCCATACTGTACCAATTTCGAAGCGTAGCCGGAATCAATTCCCTTCTCCACCATTTTGTCATAGCAAAGAATTGAGCCAACCTGCAGCATACCGCAGAGGATGGTCTGTTCACCCATAAGATCGGATTTGACCTCAGCAATGAACGATGACTGCAGTGCTCCGGCCCGGTCACCACCTGTTCCGGCACAGTATGCCTTGGCAATTTCCCAGCCTTTGCCAACCGGGTCGTTCTCACGGTGAACGGCAAGAAGCGTCGGTACTCCGAAACCGCGCTTGTACTCTTCACGAACTTCAGTTCCTGGCGATTTTGGTGCAACCATGATGACAGTGATGTCCTTGCGGATTTCCATACCAACTTCAACGATATTGAAACCATGTGAGTATGACAGACAGGCTCCTTCCTTCATTAAAGGCATTACTGCTTCAACGACTGAAGAGTGTTGCTTGTCTGGAGTGAGGTTGATAACAAGATCAGCTGAAGGAATCTTTTCTTCATAGGTACCAACGGGAAAATTATTATCCGTGGCATTTTTCCATGACTGCCGTTTTTCGCTGATAGCACTTTCACGTAGGGCATAGCTTATATCAAGGCCGGAATCACGCAGATTGAGGCCCTGGTGCAGTCCCTGGGCTCCGCAGCCGACAATGACAATCTTCATACCCTTCAGAACTTCAACACCATTAAATTCTGATGGTTCCATAAAACGGCACTGCGACAACTCCTCAAGCTGCAAACGCAGCGGCAATCTGTTAAAATAATTTCCCATGGTATTCTCCTGGTAAAGGTGGATGGTCTTTATGTTGCTTCATTCTTCCGCGTAAAGACATATATTTAGATTTCAGTGTTGCGTCAAGTGATTTATTCGATATACTGTATTGCCGTATCTGCAAGAATTATAATCTTTCTGCCAACGTAAACTCATGGATATCAGAGATCTTCAACTTTTTAAACACCTGGCGACCACACTCCATTTTGGCAAGACCAGCCAGGCATGCAATATTACCCCATCAGGGCTGACTCGGACCATCCAGCGATTGGAAAATGAACTGGGAAAACAGCTTTTCTGGCGCAATAAACGCTCTGTTTCTCTCACCGGTCCGGGTAGAGTTTTTGCAAAATACAGCGACGAGGTTCTCCAGCTCCACAGCCAACTACAAAATGATTTACGCGGTGACGACATACTTCATGGCGAACTTACTCTTTACTGTTCTGTTACAGCAATTTTAAGTATACTCCCGGCGATTCTTGAGCGCTTTAAAAACCTGTATCCCCATATTCATATAGTTCTCCAAACAGGTGATGCAGCCATGGCCCTGGAAAAGCTGGAACGCGAGGAAACCGATATCAGTATCGCTGCCCTTCCCAACAAACTATCTGCAAACCTTGAATTTATCAAGCTCCTGGAAACCCCCTTGATTTTCATCGCACCTAAAATCAACCAGAGCATAATCGTTTACAAAAATAACAGCATCGACTGGCAGCAGACCCCTTTGATCCTTGCCAAAAAAGGACTCAGTCGTAAACGCCTGGATGCCTGGTTCCGTTCTCAGCGTCAAGTGCCCAAGGTATATTCACAGGTCGCCGGCAACGAGGCAATCATCGCCCTGGTCAGCATGGGGTGCGGTGTTGGAGTTGTTCCTGAGCTTGTTCTTGAAAAAAGTACTCTAAAGGATTCTGTTACCATTATGGAAAATGCACCACTTTTGGCCCCTTTTTCCGTCGGAGTATGTACAAAACAGAAGAACATGCATAATCCAGTTGTCAGAGCCTTCTGGCAAAATGTGAAAGACGGCCTGCTCTCTATAGATTGAAGGAGATAGATGAAAACACTACTTGTTACCAATGATGATGGCATTGACAGTATCGGTATTCAGACGCTTGCCAAAGAACTGCGTAATCTTGGCAGAGTCATCATCGTTGCTCCTGATCGTGACAAATCAGCGGTTTCGCATTCACTCACCATGCACCGCCCGCTGAGAATAAAACAGTTTGAAGAGGACATGATCGCCATCGACGGGACACCCACAGATTGTGTTTTGGTTGCACTGCAAAAGATACTGCCATCACCACCGGATCTTCTTGTCTCAGGAATAAACAATGGTCCTAATCTCGGGGACGACATCTCCTATTCAGGTACGGTTGCTGCAGCCCTTGAAGGGACAATGCATTGCATACCTTCCATGGCCATTTCCATGGTCAAGAGAAACTCAAATTTTCAGTATGGAGCAGAAATGGGCGCCCGTCTGGCCGCCAAGGTTTTAAAGCATGGTCTTCCCGAAAATACTTTGCTGAATGTGAATATACCTCAGGGAAAAACCATTAAGGGACTACGGGTTACCAGACAGGGAAGGAGTCTCTGGCGTGAGTCCATCCATGAAACCACAGATCCGTGGGGAGAAAAATTGTATTGGATCGGCGGAGGTCTGCCCATCACTGACTCGGCAACCGATACCGATATAGTTGCCACGGCGGCCGGATATATAACTGTCACCCCCATTCATCTTGACAAAACCAATCATGAAGGGGTTATCTCTTTAAAAGAGGATTGGCAACTGGAAAGGTATTTTGACGGCTAATAAAACAGGGGCCCCACATCCTTATATCACAACAGGATAAAATCATGAAGATCGTTTTTTACACAGCAGGCGGCACTATTGATAAAATATATTTCGATGCCAAAAGCAAGTATGAGGTCGGCCAGTCAATACTCTCGGAAATCCTAAAAGAAGGTAATATCACATTTGACTATGAGAGTAAAATCATCATGCAGAAGGATAGTCTCGACCTCACTAATCAGGATCGCGATATGATCTACAAGGCTATTGCCGAAGAGCAAAACCGATACATTATCCTCACTCACGGCACCGATTCGATGGTGACCACAGCAAAACATCTGCAGACTATTAAAAATAAGGTTGTTGTTCTTACCGGCTCAATGTCTCCGGCACGATTCAGATCAAGCGATGCGACATTCAATATTGCCTGTGCCATTGGTGCCGTACAGACCCTGCCGGACGGAATCTACCTGGCTATGAACGGTAGAATTTTCCAGCCAGACAATGTTTGTAAAAATATTGAGAAGGCTATCTTTGAGCCAATAAGGTAGAGTTCTAGATATTAACGCAGGGTTGAACTGAACTCCTCGTACACCTTTTCTATGGGTATTGCAAAACCGATTCCTTCAGTATCCTTGATGATCATGGTGTTAACACCATGGACAAATCCATTTTCGTCAATGAGCGGACCACCGCTGTTTCCAGGGTTTATCGCCGCGTCAGTCTGCAAGTAGGTCTGTCCACCATTACCACGCTTTCGAAATCCTGAAAAAACACCTGAAGTTACAGTATTCCTAAGGCCAACAGGACTTCCCACGGTGAACACCTTGTCACCCTGCTGCATGGAACTACCCTGGGGTGCGGCACGGAGATAGGTGCCGTCATAGGAGAACAGCGCCAGTAAGGCAAGATCATAATTGGGGCTGGTCACCACATATCCAGCATAATACTCCTGGCCGTCGGCCAGTACAACCTTGATCTCTGGCGTCTGCAATGCTTTTTCCAATTGGGCAAGACGCTCTTCGCCCTGTTCCTGCTGTTCTGTATATGTGGCCAGTAATTTCTCCCTCTCCCTAATAAGTATTTTCAACTGACTTTTACCCGGTCCATCGGCCATTTTTTTGATTCGGTTACGCAGATTAGCAAGCTTTTCTTTCTCAAGATCAATCAGTTGTCGTCTTATTGTTATCTTTTCCTGTATTTCTTTTAAATCATCGGGATTATATTCAACGACATGCTTGTTGGTGACAATGTAATTTTTGGTGACAAAAAAACCGGAACCTGTTCCCCATGTTGTCTCAATAGAAACCGTTGCATTTTTTGCCCGCTCTATCGGTGAACCGAGTTCGCTGGGCTCTGCAATTATGTTTTTTTCTTGAGGTGGTATATCTTTTTTCACTGCACTGAAATTTTCCTTGGAGGCTTCTTTCTGGTCTGGCAATGCAGCCTCTGTTTGAGCAGTCGGTAACGAATGCTGCGGATTTTTTTGGCCATTGGGAGCGACAAAATAGTATGTCGTTGCAGCGGTGATGATAACAACGGAGAAAATCAGCGCAAATATGCCTCTATTACTAGAGGCTTTCTGGGCTTTTTCGGTTTCGAGTGCCTTTTTACGCTGCTCATATGCTGCATATTTCGCAAAGATAACTCCGCATTTGCGACATTCCGTACTGCTGGCCTGGGTATGGTTACATTTTGGACACTTCACTTAAAATATCACCTCTGTTCAGAACATTGTGAGCTTGTATTTTCCTATACAAGGTAAAGCAGAGAGTCTACGGCGACAAGATGGTTTTCCAATACAAGAATATTGCAGATGAACAATATCGTATAGCTGCTCAACCCTCTATTGTGAGAATATGCCGCACCCTTATCCCCGGCGAAAACAGAACCATGGACACTCAAAAACCGGAGCTGCCCTCTACCGTAGATCTTTATCGGTTGAAAGGGCGAGCTCCATTAGGCTGACAATTTTAAAGAATCTGACTGAGAAACAGCTGGGTGCGTTCATGCTGGGGATTGTCAAAAAACGCATTCGGTTCATTTTCCTCGACGATTTCACCAAAATCCATAAAGATAACCCGGTCAGCAACAGTTTTTGCAAACCCCATCTCATGGGTAACCACGATCATGGTCATACCTTCCCGCGCCAGATCCACCATGACATCAAGAACCTCTTTTATCATTTCCGGATCTAGAGCGGAGGTAGGTTCATCAAAGAGCATTATTTTCGGCTTCATGCAAAGACTCCTGGCTATAGCGACCCTTTGCTGCTGCCCACCGGAAACCTGACCGGGATATTTCTTTGCCTGTTCCGGAATGCGTACAATCTCCAAATAATGCATGGCCAGCTCTTCGGCTTCCCTTTTCGGCATTTTTCTCACCCAGATAGGCCCGAGCGTAAGATTGTCGAGGATGGTTAGATGCGGGAAAAGGTTAAAATGCTGAAATACCATACCTACTTCTGCCCGGACTTTTTCAATATTTTTCAGGTCCCTGGTCAACTCTGTGCCATTGACAATTATTTTGCCGCGCTGATGCTCTTCCAAGCGGTTAATACACCTGATCATGGTAGATTTTCCTGAACCGGATGGTCCGCAGACCACGATCTTTTCCTGCGGTTGTACCTGGAGATTGATATCTTTGAGTACATGAAATTCATCATACCACTTGTGCATCTCAATTATTTCAATGATAGGCTGCTCGTTGCTTGTTTCTTCAGCATACTGCTTTGTTTTCATGGATCACTTTCCTTGGTAAATATCATTTGCGGTTACCTTGAAAAAATCGTCCCTCTGTTCAAGGTCAAGGCATGAGAAAATTGTTCCGGCTGGCCTCATCAGGTATCGGCCTTATATTCAAGTTCTTTTTCAATTCTCCTGCTGTATCTTGACATGGAATAGCAGCAGAAGTAATAAATGGCGGCAACAAAAATATACGCCTCGGTACTGAATCCAGTCCATTCCGGCACATTCAGAATGGATTTCGTGGTGTTGAGTATATCATAGAGGGCAATAATCACCACCAGCGAAGTATCCTTGAATGCGGAAATCAGGATTCCCACGGTTGGCGGAATTACTATTTTCAGGGCCTGCGGTAAAATAATCAGACGCATTTTTTGCCAATAGTTCAACCCCAGTGACTCCGCTGATTCGTATTGCCCTTTGTCAAGGGCCTGTAATCCTCCGCGAACAACCTCAGCAATATACGCAGCAGTAAATAAAATGATTGCAGTCTGGGCACGCAGTACCTTATCGATGGTGACACCTTCCGGTAAAAATAACGGAAACATTACCGATGACATAAAGAGCAGAGTGATCAGCGGTACACCGCGAATAAGTTCAATATAGACAACACAAAAGGCTTTTATTACCGGTAAACTCGACTGCCTGCCCAATGCCAGTACCACACCCAGAGGATAAGAAGCAAGAATACCGAAGAAGGATAGCAGCAAGGTAAGTGGCAGTCCGCTCCATTTGGTACTTTCCACGGAAACCAGGCCGAAGAGACCGCCTTTCATCAAAAGACCCATGGTGAAAAGCGCAAAAAGCCAGAGATAGCCCAGCTTTTTACTCCATTTTTTCCAGTCTCTGCTGTAGATCAACATTGACACCAGGATGATCATGGCAACAAGCGGACGCCACTGATGCTCATAAGGATAATAACCAAAGATGTTAAATCTGATATTCTGGGTGACCACGGACCAGCAGGCACCTTCTACCTGATGACACTCTTTACCGGAGGTAAACCAGACGCTGTCGATAAAAGCCCATTGCACGAACTGGGGAACCAGTTTGACCAAAAGGAGAAAGATCAGAATCGTGGCCAGGGAATTTAAGTAGCCATTAAACAGGTTGTTCTTCACCCAGCCAATAACACCGATATCCGTTAATGGCGGTTTGACAACTTCATGTTCAGCGTGTGCACTCATAATTATCGTTCAACTATTGCTATTTTTTTGTTGTACCAGTTCATAAAAGCCGAAGTCGCCAGACTGCAACTCAAGTAAACCAGCATCATTAGCGCAACACCCTCCACGGCCTGTCCCGTCTGATTAATAGTGGTTCCCGCCACCTGGACAAAATCAGGATATCCAATGGCCACCGCCAGGGAACTGTTTTTCGTCAGATTGAGAAGCTGGCTGGTCAAGGGGGGTACTATCACCCGAAGGGCCTGAGGAAAAATAACCAACGACATGACATGACGCGGTCGTAAGCCAATGGACATGGCTGCCTCGGTCTGGCCTTTCCGGATAGACTGAATTCCTGCTCGGACAATCTCGGCAACAAAGGCCGCAGTATATAATACGAGTCCAACAAGAAGGGCAGAAAATTCAGGGCTGATATTGCGCCCACCAATGAAATTAAAACCTTTCATTGTCGGTACATCCATCTCTGTCGGACTCCCACAGAGGACCCAGATAAGAAGCGGAAATCCAACAAGGAGGCCAATACCGACAATAACTGAGGGAAACTGTTGCCCCGTTTTCTCCTGGCGCTTTCTCGCCCACCGTGAGATCACTGCGGCAAGGACGCAGGCGACAACAAAGGCCACCCCCATGTATGACCAGGCATTGCTCGCGGCCGGAACAGCAAAGTCAATGCCGCGATTGGAGAGAAACACACCGGGAAGTGGGGACAATGCCTGCCTGGGACCAGGGAACGCTTCATAAAACAGGGCATAGAAGAAAAATAACTGTAATAGCACGGGAATATTCTGAAACAACTCCACATACGCTTTACCTATTTTTCTCAGTAGCCAGTTTTTCGATAGTGTGCAGACACCAACAATCGTTCCCAACATCGTGGTCAATACCATACCGATAAGTGAGACCTTCAACGTATTGAGTATGCCTACGACAAGGGCCCTGCCGTAAGTATCTGCAGCAGAATAGGCAATAGGTGCCTCGCCAATTTCAAAGGCCGCTTCCCGATCAAGAAAGCCAAAACCACTGGCGATTGCCTGTTTGGCCATATTTTCCTGAACATTGGAAATTAGATAGTAACCAATGAAGGCCACTGCCGCAGCGGTCAATATCTGATAAATGATCCCTCTGGTTTTCTCGTCGTTCCAGAAATAGGTGCTTTTATTTGCTGTTTTGTCTAATTCAACCATGGACTTTCAAAATTGTATAGGCTGGCAAAATCAACTGGCAAGAGGGCTGTTTAAATCGTCCGACAACTCAGCCGGCAGAGACTACTTGAGATATCAAGAAACCATGCCGACGTTCTCCTGCTGGTTCAGTTCGTGTATGCGACAATCTGTATAAGCGAGATACCTACAAAAAAACCCATTCCGAAAGCACATGTTTATGGCTCAGAATGGGTTTTTTTCGTGTATCACCGTATCAAGGTGGCGCTCATTATTTAAAAGGTGGAGAGTACATCAGGCCGCCGTTTGTCCAGAGTGCATTTAAGCCGCGCTCTATTCCCAAAGGAGTATTAACACCAACATTGCGCTCAAAAACTTCGCCGTAATTACCGACCTGCTTCACAATGTTATAGGCAAATTTCTCGTCAAGACCAAGGGCTTGACCATTACCTGGAGTGACCCCTAAAAATCGTTGAATTTTAGGATCTGTGCTTTTCAGCATTTCATCGACGTTTTTTGAATTAATGCCAAGCTCTTCAGCATTGATCATCGCCAAAACTGCGTAGTTGACGATATCTTTCCACTGGTCATCTCCGTGACGGATGGCTGGGGCCAGAGGCTCCTTGGAAATAATTTCAGGAAGAATAGCATATTTGGATGGGTCCGGAGCACTTGCTCTAATACCTGCCAACTGGGAAGCATCTGAAGTCATAACATCACAGCGACCAGCAAAAAATGCCTGAGAAAGTTCAGCAGTTGATTCAATAGTGACTGTCTTCCACTCCATTTTGTTGGAACGGAAAAAATCAGCTGCGTTCTGCTCTGTTGTTGTTCCCGGAAGAACACAGACAGTTGCACCGCCAAGTTCTTTAGCACTCTTTACCTGCAGAGCTTTGGGAACCATAAACCCCTGACCGTCATAGTAGTTGACATGAGCAAAATCAAGTCCCAAGGCAGTATCCCTGCTCAGGGTCTGTGTTGCATTTCGGCACAGCACGTCAATTTCCTTGGACTGCAGTGCGGTGAATCTTGTTTTTGCAGTGAGGGGTGTGTAACGAAGACGATCATTCAGATCACCAAAAACAGCCACAGCAATAGCGCGCGCGGTATCAACATCCAGACCTTTCCAAACACCTTTCTGATCAGCTTTACCAAAACCGAAAAGATCACCGTTAACACCTACCTGAATAAAACCTTTCGCTTTGACGTCCTTTAAAGTGTCACCATTACCCGCAAATACAAGGCTTGCAGATGATAACAGCAGGGTACAGCCTACGAACAATCCTTTAAGATAGCGCATTATTCCCTCCAAAAGTTTTGAATAACTTTGGGGTCTCTCCCCCCCAAATGACTATATTGGCAAATAGGTAATATTATTTTGCCAATACAAGAACTCCTCAATGTAGTAGCATACTATGCTTAATTCCCGCAAGTGGTTATTACATAATCGTTTTTGAATTGTCCAAATCAGCGCAACTTCTTGTTAAGATTGTTAAGTTTTTTTAGAAAACATATAAAAAACAGCCTGGCTTTTTAGTAAACCACTGAACTCACCACACACAAATGGCCCCAAGAGACAATACCGCAGGCGTTCATCTGGTAGGTGTACAGCAACTATTGCCAGGCAAATGAGAGAAAAACACACTGATATTTACAATGATGAGCAGAGCATTAAGTTGAGCCTGGTTGAGCCTGAATCTCTCTTTATTGTTGATGTATAACTGCACTATTTGCCGGGATAGCTTTTTAAAACAATTTCGCCATTATTCGCTCATCATTTAAGCTGTATCTGGTCCATCTCCTTATTCTGAATTCAGTGCCACCCCCAGTTGAAAGGCTTCTTCCAGTGCTTTGTTGTCACGGCAGACAGCCCCTATTTCTCGAACACCTTTGACACCTAAAGTACCGACGACCTCCACCTTCAAAAAGGAGAGAATTCCACTCAAATGCTCACAGACCTGCTCGGCCATGTTTAACTCCCCATTTCCGCAGCAGGAAACTACCACAGCCCGTTTCCCTGCTATTCTCGAAGTATAGTCGGGTCTGAGAAAGGCGCCCCAGTGGTCCATAAATATTTTCAGGTAGCTGGAAGGTCCAAGCCACCATGTCGGTGTCGCCAACACAAGATTATCAGCGTCCTCAATTTTTTCGAGTATTTCCGTTACCTCTGGAAACTGGAGACACTCTCCTGCGGTTCGGCACTGTCCACAGGCGCAACAAACAAATTCCTGAAGTTCAACCAGATCAACTTTTTCAATGACATCATCTTCTTGACTGACAGAACGTATACCATCCATAATTTTATTTGCCAGGATATCCGTATTGCTTTGCAGCCTGGGACTCGCCATTAATACAACCGATCTTTTCATACACTTCCCTTTTGGTGTTCGCTCAGGTATCTAAGCTGTTGTTGTTTAAGATAGGAGTATCTCGTTATCCTCTCTCTTTGTTGTCTTTCTGAACCTTCCAAAGCCAAAACATATCGGCTTTTTTTCAGTCAGTCAACTTCTTTACAAGAGATTACAAAAGGGTAGAGCCTTGATGGATTACCATTTACACAATCTAAAAAATCAACTGAAAATTTTAAAATTGTGAGTTATCGGCCCAGCTAAGAGGTGAATATAGAAATGACGAGGTTTGTGAAGTGTCGTTATTGTCTCGCCCCAATTTTCCATGAAATATTGGGGCTTGATCACTTAGAAAAAGGTTTTGTAGAGGCTTAATGAATATTTTCTGCACTTTCTCCCTGCATGATATCGAGTGCGACCGTGGGCTGATCTGAATATTCAGTTTCTACTTCGTAGACATTCACCAGAGAACCATCAAGCTTTTTAAGGCCATATGGGCGAGCACGTATACTCTTCTTTACCTGGTTATAGGTAGACTCTCCTATGAGAATTGAATTTGGCCTGCTACGGGTGAGATCCTGCAGACGGAAGGTTTCATTGACAACATCACCGATAACCGTATATTCCATCTTTTTCGAAAAACCAATGTTGCCAACAATTGCCTCTCCCGTATTTATACTAACTCCAATTTTTAACGGGATACCGCACCTGTCGAGAGAAAGAACGCTTAAACTTTCGATGGCACTTATCATTTCCTGGGCTGCAAGTACTGCATCAAGAGCCGGGTTGGACGTGGAGACAGGAGCTCCGAAAATGGCAAGCATGCCGTCGCCAAGATATTTATCCACCAAACCCTTGTGGCTAATAACGATATTTCCCAGTCTCCTGAAAAATTGATTGAGAATAATAACTACATCTTCGGTAGACGCCTGTTTCGACATCCTGGTATAACCGCGAATATCGACATTGAAGACCGTGACCATTTTTTTCTCACTGACCGCCATCTGATCATAATCACCCCGTTCAAGGATTTTTGAAACAACCTCCTCGGGAACATATTTCTGGAATATTGTGCGAATAAATTTCTCGTTTTTAGCAATATAATTGGATTCCTGGTACAATCTGGTATTTTCCAGGGCAATGGCTGTTGCCGCCGCAACCGTTTTCACGGTTTGTTTATCATCCTCGGAAAATGGCTTTTTCATGCTGTTTACCAGTTCAATAACACCAATAACCCGTCCTCCTGAAACGAGCGGCACACAGAGCAGGTTGTGTGTCTCAAAGCCGGTACGCTTATCGACTACTGAGGAGAAATGCTTGTTCTCTTTGGTATTTGCAACGATGACCGCTTCAGCTGTTGCCACTACATACCCTGCTACACCATGATCAAAACTAAAACGCTGCTTTTTAAGCCTATTACTGAACTTACCGATAGCTGCCTCAATAACCAGAGCATCAAATTCGACCAGCATAATACTGCCCGCTTCAACTTCGATAAACTCAGCAATACGCTCAAGGACATAGGTAAGAACCTTCGTTGCATTTATCGTATGGGCTGTTAAAGCTTTGCTTATTCTATTGAGAACTTCCATCTCGGCACGCTTCGCCTTTTCTCTGGCAAAGAGTCGTGATTGCTCAATTGCAATGGCGACACCCATGGCCATCATGGCAAAAATCCGTTTCTCCCTGCGGCCAAAAGCGCCTGGTTTTTCGCTGGCCAGGCAAATGGAACCGATCGCCCTACCACCATTGTTAAGACTCGCAAAGACACCTGAATTCAAGCCAAGCTCTTTAAAGAGTTCTTTCTCAAAATAACTCCGGTCTGACATCAAATTATCAATACTCAGGGTCTCATGCGAATGCATGGCATGATGAAAAAGAGAGGTGGTGTTTGGAATACGCTGGCCGGTCTGAATTTCCGGGGCAAATTTACTAAAGGAATGTGAAAGCTGAAGATGCTGGTTGGCCTCATCGTACAACGCCAGACCGATCCAATGATATGGTATAATCTCCTCCACCTTTTCGGCAACAATGGCGAGAATATCGCTTTCTCCAGGATTGGCATGTAGAATTTTTATCATTGAGAGAACAATTTTAAGCTCATGTGCTGTCTCCCTCTTCTGTATATCAATTTCCTGCATTTTCAGAGCGTTCCCAATACCAAGAAAGTAGGTGTTGAGAAATTCAAGCGTTGTGGAATCCCAGCCTTTTTCTCGTTCTCCTGCCAGAATAGCGACAGCGGTTGTAGAACCAAAACGACCAAAGGGAATGATAGCAGCATGACTGCAGGTGGGGCTAAAATAATTTTGCCATAGCAGCATCTGCTCATCTTGAAGAAATAATGGACGATTTTTCTCCAAAGTTTCCTGCCAGGGAAAATCATCATAGGCAAAATGTTGATTTTTCGTGAATTTGACCCCTTCACCTTTTTTCAGACTGCAAACTCCATGTTTGCCGGTTATGAAAACAATCACACCTCCTGCTGCCTCGGTTACCGCTGTCGATCTCTCCAGTGCGGTCAAGGCCAGTGATCTAGCTGTTACCTGAAATGCGGAGACCCCTCCCAGTTCTTGTAGAGCTTGTATTTCATTTATTCTCCGATTAAGTGATGCCCCTGTCTTCTTAATATTTTCACCCATAATATCAGCAAAAAGGGCGATATTTTTAAGTTCATCTTCGCCGATCTCTTCTGGTTGTCCCAAAAATTCGAGCTTGCTGGCCATACGGTTTTCCAGTCTGGAAATACCTTCTGAAATCTGACGCATGATGATATAGCCAAACAGAGTGGAAATAAGCAGTCCGATCAGGCTGTACAACAGTTCATTCTTACCAAAAAGATCTGTTTTGATGCTGATAAACAGCAGGCCAAGAAGAGGGCCCATAAAAAACAGGCCAAAGGCCATGGTTAAACGATAAAAAACACTGCTTGACCCAAAGCTAAAAAAGTGCTGCTGCGGTTTTCCTGAATTGTTATTTTTGGGAATTGACATAATTGATAAATAGCTCGCTATCCCTGATTAATTGAACTCATCATTTTTGACCAACATTTGATGATTGCATTAATTCTCTTACAAATCAAGTTTTGTCTTCTTTTTGTTTCTTCTCGTTCACCAAACCATGTATTTCTTTTGTCCCTTATCACCAACAAATCCTTATAATTTTTAATTCTCACCAGTAAAGCTTTGTGACAGAATATCCGATAGGAACATATATTTAATTTCAGTTTTGTAATACTGATGTGATATACTTTGCAATGAATGACCCGGATATTGCTTTGCTTTACAGTGTTGAATAGAGCTAACCTATTGAAAACGAAGTGTTCTATTTACAACTTTCAGCTCATTGGCACGACAGCGAAAGCGTACCGAAGTATTAAGCCCATATACTGTTATCGGAACAAAGACCAATGAACGATAGAAACAATCAGCATAATCCCTGTACAAAAAAGAATGATGCCAACAAGGATACCGACTCTATCGCGAACAACTTTCTGATTAATGTCAATATTATTGACCTTCTTAAAACAGCACCCTCAAAACGAAGCTTTTCTGAACGGTTACATGAGCTTTCCTTAAGCAGAGCTCTTGAGCAAAAGGTCCTGCTCACCTCTGACCTCCCAGCGAATGAGAATCATGCTTATCGCCATCATCTCAATGAACATGAGGAAAAAGAGCTGGCCACCGAGGTTCTCCTACTGCGTCATAAGTTCACCCAGCTCATTTTCGAGAATGTGGTGTTCCGCCAGGCAGCTTTAACCGTTATTCAAAACATCTACCTCTTCAAACACCGTAAAATCTTTTTCGGTACCTCTGGAGAAACAGGAGAGAAAGAACGGCAAAGTGCATTGCTTTTATTTAGCCAGTCTCCGAATATGGCATCTATTCCACTGGCCCAGACTTTTCAGCATCTTATGATTGCGAGAATCTGGAACCGTATCATCGGTAAGGCTTCAAATGAATTTTTACAGAGCACTCCGTTCAAACAACTCCACGCTATAGTGGAGCAGCTCAATACCCTGCGTAATATTTATATGATACTTTCGACTGGTCTGGTTGGAAAGCTGACTGTAAAAATTAATGCCATTTACCGACAGTCAATCTCCTGGGAAGATGCCCGACAAATCGGTAGTTTCGGTGTTGCCCGTGCAGCCTACAGATATCACCCCTCAAGCGGCATGCGCTTTTCCACATATGCTTCATATTGGGTTCTTCGAGAGATACAGAGACAGGCGCTTGAGGGACGTTTAATTCGCATATCAGCCCATCTTGTCGAAAATTTTGCCAGAGAGGCAAAAGAGAGAGAACTTGATGACCAAAGGAAATCAGAACAGCAGCTTCGTCAGGCGACGGCACTGTTATCCCTAACTCAGCAGGATGCCAACCTGAACCTGAAGCCATCCTCAATTGATGGGCCGGAACAATGCTTCGAGAAGAAGGAACTTCAATATGTACTGCTCAAGGCAATCGCCAACGAACTCTCACCGAAAAGCAAGGATATCTTACTGCGACGATACGGTCTTGGCGAATATAAAGGCAGGGAGCAGTCGGTTGTTGAAATCGCCAGACTATACGGGGTAACCAGAGGGAGTATCTACCAGCTCGAAAATGCCGCCCTGCAAAAACTGCAGAAGACATTGGTAGCTGCATGTTAACCTGAGAACGACAAGCCTGCCTTTCTGTAACGCCTTAACTTCTCCCCTCTGCATGTTCAATTTCCATCTGCATCTTCTCGATAACAGCTACCGGATCGGAAGCCTGAGTAATTGGTCTGCCAACCACTACATGATCAGCTCCATCTCCAATGGCCCTACCCGCAGTAACAATCCTCTTCTGGTCATCAGCAGACTCGGACACATTGGCGCCCGGCCTGATTCCTGGGGTGACGATGAGCAGTTTTTCCCCCAAACTGTTGCGCAACCGGCCAGCCTCAAGACCAGAGGAGACAACTCCATCACAGCCCAACCTCAGGGCTCGTTCAGCCCTATAAAATACCAGGTCTTCAATTGACTGGGTCATTCCCATGGCCCGCATGTCTTCTTCGCCAAAACTGGTCAGCACTGTGACAGCAAGAAGTTTCATATCCCCTCGAGCCTGCACTGCAGCTCGTATTATCGGATCATTGCCATGGATTGTGGCCAGACTGACCCCGCGATTATTTACCTGTTCAACAGCGAGTTTTACAGTTTCAGGAATATCGAAAAATTTCAAATCCAACATAACCTTGTGGCCGCGATCAACAATCCAGTCAACTGTATCGAACCAATGTCCCATGAAAAGCTGAAGACCTACTTTGAAATAGCCAATATGCGACTCACATCTTTTCACTATTTCCTTGGCTTTCTGGTCATCAGCTACATCCAGTGCCACGATAATCCGTTCCCTGAGAGGGATGTCTTTTTCGCTCATACGATTCTCATATTCATTTTATAGTGATTGTTCTTCCGTTCAAGAAGACATGTTTCATTTGATAAGGGTAACCAGGGATATTATACAGGCCATATCAAAAAAGTCATCCACGGCAAGATCAGGTGTACTCCAAAGTAGTATTTCATTTTGACATTTTGTTCATTTGCATATAACATATATCTGTCATTTTTACCCCATGAAAGTTCTCAGTAAAGGAGTAGGTTATGTCGGCATATATCATCCATCCCATCGTCATGGGAACAAAGGTTTTTGATAAAGGCATGATGACCTATCAACACGATTACGGAACCCTATTTACCATTCCGATATATTGCTGGTACCTTGAAGGTGGAGACAAAAAAATCATCATTGATACAGGAGAAATGCACCCTGTTCAATCCGAAGAAAGAGAGGCTTCAATTGGTGGGAAAATTTACACCTTCGAAGACGGATTAGCCCGCCATGACCTCAAACCTGAGGATATCGATATTGTCATCCATACTCACCTGCACAATGATCATTGCGAAAATGACTACAAATGTACCAATGCCCGATTCTACATCCACGAAAAAGAGCTAAAGACCATTCAAAACTACCATCCCCTCGATTTTCGCTATGTCGAGGATTTTATCTTTGAAATAAGAGAAAATAATCAGATAGAAGTTGTTCGGCAGGACATGGAGGTTCTACCGGGAATTGAAGTAATGCACACGCCAATTCACACACCTGGCGGAATGAGCGTTATTATCAACACTCCCAAGGGTAAGGCTGTTGTTACCGGATTTTGTGTTATAAAAGAAAATTTCTATCCGCCCGTGCAAATAACAGCAATGGAGATGGAAGTCATACCACCCGGAACAAATATAAACAGTTATGAAGCTTATGACACCATGCTAAAAATCAAAGAGATGGCCGATATCATCATCCCTCTTCACGAGCCTGAATTTGCTTCTGTTTCTGACATTGGTATGTAATACATTGAAGTACGCCTGGAATCTCGTCCGCTTCAGCTGGCAACACAAAAACCAATGGGGTCCAGCTACAAAGTTAATGGACTCATAATACTAGCCACGGGAGGGATAACAAATCAAGTCACCTAATATATTGATATTTTCTGTTATATTCTGGAAAGATACCTTTTATTACAGATGAAATAAATATGCTGATCGTTTCAAACTTCATGGTTTTTCAGGATTGTTAGGATCTTTCACCGACACGCTCCCGATATAAAAATTGTTAAAAAACTTTGCGCAGTATCAATACTTCCGTTATACTCTCCCTGCTGTTTGGCAGGATATGTCTTTTACATATGAAGTTCTCCCATTACTTTTCTCCTTGCCTACGGATAACCTGATGTATTTTATTAAAGTTTGACTTGTATAAACTAAAAATGAGGATAACCCTTTCTCGCTCGAATCAATAATTTTCTCTTGAGTCTGTGTTAATTATTACTAATCAATAGGTACGCCTTAGTAATTGACTTGTCGTTCATATTTCTATTATAGAGAAAGGTATATTTTTCAGACCCTCAACAACATCCACGTTTTTTTACGATTTATCGGCTTCAGTGCCCACGCTGGCCAGCCCTTAAAAGGAGATGCCTATGTCAGTAAAAATTATCATTAAAAGAAAAGTCGCTGCAGAGAATGTTCTCGAACTCACCAGTCTGTTGAAAAAATTACGCAGCTTAACTATTACCCAACCTGGCTATATCTCAGGTGAAACTTTAAAACGTATTGACAAAGACGATGAATGCCTGGTTATAAGCACCTGGGAGTCGGTCGAAGACTGGAATAGCTGGATTAACAATGAGAAACGAGTCTTTGTTCAAACTGAAATAGATCGTTTACTTGGTCAGGAAACAGAATACGCTGTATACAAAACCTGATCATTAGTCGTTACTTGGAAAGTGCATTCTGCCATGATTTGATGATTTTTAACTCAGCATGAGAGAGTTAAAGGCAGACTTCTTTCGGTCCATGCACTAAGCCAATTTACTGGAGAGACGAGACAACAGTCATCCGCACCCACCGCGAAAACTGTTGTTTTTCTTTTTCTCACAACCTATACACGAGGCATATCAGTATGATATTTGAAGGAATCAAACTCATGTTTGTCGGGATGGGTACCGTATTATTATTTCTCGGTTTTATGGTACTGCTTCTACAGCTCGTTTCCAAACTCACCAAGGAACATTCTCTCAGGGAATACGAAGCCGTAGAGCTTGAAAGAAAGCTCCTCGCCGAGGCAGCCAAGGCCAAGAAAAAACGTGAACTAGAGGCCCGAACCATACGCACCTCCGCAGACGACGAGGATGATATTGCTGTTATTGCTGCAGCGGTGGCGGCCTTCGAGGCAGATAGAATGCAAACCTGTTAATAAGTTTAGTGAAACTATAGATCCTTACATCAGATTTCTATCTGTAAACGATAGAAGCAACTCTAAAGGAGAAGACCAGTGGGCAAAAAAGTTATTAAATTCATGGACACGTCTTTCAGGGACGGTTTTCAGTCGGTATTTGGAGCAAGGGTACTTTCAGATGACTTCATGCCAGCACTGCAGGCGACTGTAGATGCAGGGATTACTCACATTGAGGCTGGTGGCGGTGCACGCTTTCAGAGCCTGTTTTTTTACTGCGGCGAATCAGCCTTTGACATGATGGACCGTTTCCGTAATGAGGTTGGCCCGGAATGTGATCTGCAAACACTGGCACGCGGTATTAATGTTGTTGCCCTTAGCCAATGCCCCAGAGATATCATTGATCTCCATGCCAAAATGTTTAAAAAACACGGCATGACAACCATCAGGAACTTCGATGCCTTGAATGATGTGCGAAACCTCATGTACTCCGGCGAACGTATAGCTCATCATGGTCTCAATCATCAGATAGTTGTCTCCATGATGGAGCTGCCTCCGGGTTGTTCCGGAGCACATGACCCTGAATTCTACATGGATCGTCTCCGTCAGATTTTAGATGCAGAAATTCCTTTTCATTCCATATGCTTTAAAGATGCATCGGGAACATCCAATCCCCGCAAAGTTTTCGAGACGTTGAAGCAGGCTCGCCAAATGGTACCGGAAGATACTATTCTTTGGTTCCATACTCACGATACTGCAGGTCTCGGTATTTCCCAAAACCTTGCGGCCATCGAAGGTGGTGCAACCGGCGTTGATCTCGCCAAAAGTCCGGTAAGTGGCGGTACCTGTCAACCAGACATTCTTTCCATGATCCACGCTCTTAAAGGTACTGACTTCACTCTCGATCTTGACTATGAAAAAGTTCTTGTTGCCTCGGAAGTATTTACCGAAGCAATGAAAGACTACTTTTTCCCACCGGAAGCGAAAATGGTTTCACCTACCGTTACATTGTCACCGATGCCTGGTGGTGCTTTGACAGCCAATACCATGATGATGCGCGACACGGGAACTCTCCACCTCTATGCTGACGTCATCAAAGAGATGTCTGAAGTTGTGGCCCGTGGCGGCTTCGGAACTTCAGTAACTCCGGTGTCTCAATTCTACTTCCAACAAGCCTACCTCAATGTTACTCAGGGACGCTGGAAAAAAATCAATCCAAGCTATGGTAATATGGTACTGGGTTATTTTGGCAAAACTCCCGTTGAGCCGGATCCGGAAATTGTTAAAATTGCTTCTGAGCAGTTGGAGAAACCTGTGTTCACCGATGATCCTCTTGACATCCTTGAGCCTGGTATTCCTAAGGCTACAAAGATACTTGAAGAAAATAACCTTCCCGTCAATGACGAAAATATTTTTATCATCGCCAGCTGCGAACAGAAAGGGCTTGATTTTCTCCAGGGTAATGCCAGGATCAATGTTCGAAAAATTACCGACGAAAAACCGGAAGAAAAGAAAAAAGCAGCCGCTGCACCAGCACCTGCTCCTCCAGCCGGTCCCCGCAGTTACACCATAACAGTCAACAACAGACCTTATAATGTTGTAGTTGCCGAAGGTAGTGCTGGTGCTATTCAGGCAATTCCTGCAGCAGGAGCTCCTGTACCTGTAGCAGATGAAGCGGTTGAAGGAACTGAAATCGAAGCACCTACTCCTGGAAATATTGTAAAAGTCTTTGTCGATGTAGGGGATCAGGTAGAAAAAGATGCCCCACTGGTTGTTATGGAAGCCATGAAAATGGAGTCAGAGGTAAAAGCACCACAGGCTGGAAAAATAGTTGCCGTACATGTTGCCGCTGGTGACACAGTGCAGACATCGGACTCATTGGTTACAATTGCGTAAATCGTTCACGGAATCCGGCTGCAGCCCGGATTCCGTGTTTCCTTTCTTCGTTGCTATCGGGAAAGTATTATGAATATTAGAATTTTCTTACTCACTTTGCTGAGTATCTGGCTCGCCAGTAGCTTTTCTGCTTTTGCGGAAGAGCAAACCGTGGAGATTATCTCCCCGGTCGATGCCAAAATACTGCGCATTGATATATCACCAGGTGACCTGGTTTATAGTGGGGACAAAATTGCCACTCTGAAGAAGGCCGACGGGGCAAAAATCATTCTTCGGGCTGGTGTATCCGGCAAAGTTCTCGATGTAGGATTTGACTCCTATAAGAAGGTACATAAAGGCGATGTTATCGGCACCATCGCCCCCTCGACCATAGTTGCAGAAATCCCCTCAAGCGGAGAAAGTCAAACGCTTCCTGGGATCGGCAAGCTTATTACAAATCTGTTTAAAACCACTGGTGTGGCAGGAATCATCAACGACCAAATCTCCAAAGACTGGACACTTGGGATCGGCAGGGTGCTGATGATCTTTGTCGGTCTGGTACTCATTTATTTAGGTATATTTAAACAATTCGAACCATTATTGCTTATCCCCATCGGCTATGGTGCGATTCTGTCAAATATTCCGCTTGCTGGTATTGCCGAACCGGGCGGTATCCTTTTCTACATATACGAGGTAGGTATTGTAACGGGTGTCTTCCCATTGCTCATTTTTATGGGTGTTGGTGCACTGACTGACTTTGGGCCAATGATTGCCAACCCGAAAACCATATTACTCGGGGGCGCTGCTCAATTTGGTATATTTACCACTCTTCTTGGAGCTTTGTTCCTCACCGACCTCGTACCTGGAATTGATTTTTCTCTTCGGGATGCTGCATCCATTGGTATAATCGGTGGAGCAGACGGACCAACTGCGATCTTTCTCTCCAGCCGCCTCTCTCCAAGGTTGCTGGGCTCCATAGCCATTGCTGCCTACTCCTACATGGCTTTGGTACCACTCATTCAGCCGCCCATCATGAAATGGTTGACCACCAAGGAAGAGCGGGAGATAAAGATGGTACAGCTTCGTTATGTATCAAAAATCGAGAAAATCCTACTGCCGCTGATCGTTCTTGGTATTTGCGCCTTGCTTCTTCCATCAGCAGCCCCGCTGATTGGTATGTTCATGCTTGGTAATCTGGCCAAAGAGTGCGGTGTTGTTGACAGACTTTCCGACACTATTAAAAACTCTCTTATGTACACCGTGACAATTTTCCTTGGCCTCGGTGTTGGCAGCAAGCTTTCCGCGGATAAGTTTCTTAATCTTGAAACATTGGGTATCCTTGGACTTGGTATGATTGCTTTCGGTATTGGCACCGCCAGCGGTGTAATCCTTGCCAAGATCATGAACAAGACATCAAGTAACCCGATAAATCCATTAATAGGTGCTGCTGGCGTCTCTGCGGTACCAATGGCTGCGAGAGTGGTAAACAAGGTAGGTCTTGAAGCCAATCCTCAAAATCACTTGATAATGCACGCAATGGGCGCCAACGTCGCAGGAGTTATCGGCTCCGCAGTTGCTGCCGGTGTGCTTCTCGCTCTGCTCTAAAACTCTTTCTTAGACTTAGAGCGTCTTTTTAAAGTGTAATCAAGAGTATTTTCCAATAGAAAGTGCTCTTGATTACTGCAGTATCTTTAGCCCCGGTTATTTCACGAAAAATCCCCCCAGCCTCTTTGCTAATAGCTCAATCATTTAAGAGTATTCGTTACGATTTCCCGGTCAAAGTAATTCATCGCCATACCACCGTCCACCACCAGGGTCTGTCCGGTTATTCCTGAAGATTTTTCTGAAAGCAAAAAAACAGCCGTATTGGCTGCTTCAGCAGTGGTGAGCGCTTTTTTTCGTAAAATTGCTTTTTCAGCAAAAAGATAGCTGTCAACATATCCGGGAATACCGGCAGAAGCCGATGTCTTCAACAGTCCTGGAGCAACGGCATTAAAGCGAACCTCAGAAAACGACGAAAAGCTTTTCGCCAGAAAACAAAGTGAAGAATCAAGGGCAGCCTTGATTGGTGCCATATATCCATAATTTTCAGCGGCCATTCGCGTTGATGAAATGGAAATCGTTACCAGAGATCCATTGGTAGCAAGCAGCTCTTTGAAGTGATTGGCAATACTTATAAAGGAAAAGCAGGAAATGTTTACTGCTTGGAGAAAGTCTTCTTTGTTTGTCTCATGAAAGGGCTTGAAGCCATCGGAGTAGTTGGCAAAGGCGATGGAATGGACAATACCATGAATCTTACCGTTTTCTTCCTTTTCAAGCTCCTTTGCAATCTCGTCCCGAACTTTTCGAATATTCTCCTCATTCTCAACATCGCAAAGGAAAACAGGACTATCGGGAAAGAGCTTTCGTGCCGTTTTTTCTCGCTCTTCACTGCGCACCACATGGATTACTCTGGCACCGGCAGCAAGAAGCTCTCTAGCAATGAAATACGCTACCGATTTTTTATTTGCCAGTCCAAAGATAACTATCTGTTTGTTCTCAAGGTTCAAAAAGTTCATTATTTATGAGAAAACTGTAAGGATTTATTGAAAGATCTATCGACAATAATCAACTGTACGAGAGGCTAGAATACAACAGAGAGAAGAGCGATACAAGTAAACAATGGACATTGTCTTTTACGCTGTTTTGAGAAATGATCCATCATGGTGCACAACAAAAGTTGCTGGAATTTTCACATTTCTTTTCCGATTATTTGCTATACAATAGAGGGATGGATAAGGTATGTGAAATATGTGGCGGCTCCGGCCAGATCGGTCAGTTTCTAGGAGTGAGCAGATTCGTCATAACGTGGGAGGAATGCCCGGATTGTTGTGGCACTGGAATCTGCCAAAAACCAGAAGAACAAGCACCTCAGGATACAAAGCAGCCGCCCGAACAGATGAATAAAAATGACAACGGCAAGCAAACCTCAAAAAGGTAGCCCTTTAATGACAGCAACTGTGCCTCACTATAGTCAGCGAGAAGAACTTGCCAATATTCTCACCCATGGTATCGGCGCCCTGCTTGCCATAAGTGCGATGGTGCTCTTGATCGTATTTTCTTCACTCAACGGTAATGGTTATCATATTGTCAGCAGTGCTGTTTTCGGAACCAGTTTGCTGCTGCTTTATACCATGTCAACCCTGTATCATCTGGTAAAGAGGGAAAAAATTAAGCACGTTTTCCGCCTTCTTGACCATTCTTCAATTTTCCTGCTTATTGCTGGAACATATACGCCATTCACCCTGGTCTCCCTCAACGGCAAGTGGGGCTGGACACTTTTTGGGCTTGTCTGGGGACTTGCAGTCTCAGGTATTACAGCAGAAGTCGTCACCAACCAGAAATATAAAAAGATCTCCCTTGGTCTCTATATCGTGATGGGCTGGCTTATCATAATAGCTGTGAAACCGCTTATTGACACCATACCTGCAAGGGGACTTGTATACCTGGTCTGTGGCGGACTTTGCTATACACTGGGGGTGATTTTTTATGCCTGGAAATCATTAATCGGCAACCACGCAATATGGCATCTTTTTGTACTGGCCGGGAGCATACTTCATTTTTTTGCCGTTTTTTTCTATGTTATTCCATGATTGCAACTCTATGGAAGTTCGCCAGGTTTATTCAGAATGAAGGAAACTATTCTTTCCACCATCTACTCCTGTTTTGCCGATTGGTCCACAAATGAACAGTTTTGCTGTAAAGCTGGCTGCGCCACTTGCTGTACTACAAATGTGACCATCACAGCCCTTGAAGGACTGAGAATACTTCAGTACTGTCACCGAGAGGGCCTCACATGGTGGTTAGGCGAGCAACTTGTTGAATGTGTGCCGACAAAAGCTCCGACGCTCACCACCAATGAATTTGTTGCAGCTGTGTTACATGGACAAACAGTACCTGCCTCCAATTCACACTCCGAAGACGCGTGTTTTTTTCTCCAGGACGACAGGTGTATAATTTACCCGATACGCCCATTCAGCTGCCGCTGCTTCGCGTCAACTATACCATGCTCCGAAAATGATACCGCCATTGTCTCGGAAAACTATCTGCATGGCTCAACTGCTGCCATGCAACTCATTGAACACCTGGGACAATTCAATTCCTGGGGCAATATGAGTGATATATTAATTCAGCAGTCTCATCTCAATAATTATCTGGAAATAGTGGAAGCCACTCAGCAACTTCACATCCTTGAACAGGCCAATGCACGCCTGTGCAGTGCTCAGCCCATTCCGGGTTTTATCATTCCAGAAAACGAAAATAGCGGTATCACTTCCTTGCTCCAGTCAATTTTTTCGACCCGGATAGACAGCCGAACCATTGAACAAATTCTCAATGGCGAGAAGGCACGCTGACCAAACTGTGCCCAACCAGCGATAAGGGGTTGCAATACCTTAAAATAGAAGTAGAATTAGACGCGTATCGTATCTTTGCCAGATTTATTGCAAACCCTTTTCATATAAGCTCATATAGACATCAGCCTCAATGATATGCCCAACGACAATGGGGCTACGATATATTATTGCGATAAATGCACCAGGCAATAGAATGAGATAAGCCGATATGGTTGTTTTCTGAAGTTACTTATCATGTTAACCGTTCCTTAATGGTTGACCAATTTCAGGAGTACTATATGCCAACGGATATAAAGAGTGAGCAATCTTCTGTTTTTTCAGTAAAAAATACCGCTCTCTTCTTTTTGTGTGCTGCAAGTATACTGGTCGTTGCAATTTTTTTTATCCTTCAATATCTCCAACATAAAACCTTTTTAGAACAAGAGCACCTGACTCAAAACCTGCGCGACGATATCAACAGGCATCTTGAGTCAAATTTGCGTTCAACCTGTAGAGCCTTGAGCCAACAGCAAGCGGTTCTTGATCTTTTTCCTAAACCCACCAGTGACACCACCCATCGTGCAACCTTGCTGCTCAACTCAAGCAGGGAAATCCTCGGGGCAAACATTATCTACATCCTCGACCACACGGGAAAAGTAATCGCTTCTTCTTTTACCGAAAATGGTGATACTCTTTACGGCAACAATTACCGTTTTCGCCCTTATTTTACCAACTCTCTCCAAGGAGAGGATTATATATATGCTGCCCTCGGGGTAACAACGGGGAAACGAGGTATATATTTCAGCAGTCCCATAAAAGATAGCAACGACGATATTGTCGGCGTGACCGTTATCAAAAGTGGACTCCATAACATCGACAAGATTGTACTCAAAGCAGCAAGTCAAGGTCCTGTGGTTATTCTCAATAGACATGGTGTCGTCTTTGTTGCCTCGGAGGAATCCTGGTTGTTTCATACCGCCAAACCGATTTCTCCGGAAAAACGCCAGAAACTTATCCATTCAGGGCAATTTGCCACAGCTGAACTTGAACCACTGTCTATCGATCTGAGTGAAAAAGAAGTTGTCTTGGATGGCAAAACATATACGGTTCACACACGTGATCTCACTCTTCATGACTGGTCGGTGGCTACCCTCACGCCAAAAAGAAAAGCCTTGCCGGTGGTTATTATTGTCTGTCTGATCTTTACCATTCCAGCCTATTTCTTTTTCCTGAAAATAAAACATTTCCAGGACGAAATTAGATACAAGGATAAGATTAACAGACAGAATATTCATCTCAAACGTCTCAATGAAGAGATGAAAAATGAGATTGAGGAACGCAAGGAAACCGAGCAGGCTCTCAAGAGGGTAAGTCAGCTCGAACTGCAATACAGAATGCTTTTTGAGCAATCCAAAGATGCCATCACCATTGTTTCAGAAAATGGTGAATTTCTTGAGGCCAACCAGGCATTTCTCTCTCTGATGGAATGTAGCCGCGAAGATGTTTTGGCGATGAAACCAGTGGACTTCTGGGTAGACGAGCGGGAGAGACGCAACTGGATGAAACTCATCAAAGAAAAGGGCTCAATCACCGATTATCATAGTAAACAGAAGACCAGAAATGGGAATTTTCTCGATCTTAACCTGACCACAAATGCCACCAAAACTGAAGATGGCAGAATTGTATATCTCAGCATTCTCCGAGACATTACCAAAAAACTTGAAGACGAAAAAAGGCTTCTCCTCGCCAAGAACGAGGCTGAGCAAGCGAGCCTTGCAAAGAGCAACTTTCTTGCCAACATGAGCCATGAAATACGTACACCCATGAATGGGATTATCGGCATGACCAACATCGTGCTGGAAAGCAGTCTTACTGACGAGCAGAGAAATTACGTGACCATGGTCCGATCCTCGGCCGACAGACTGCTAGATATTATCAATAATATTCTTGATTTTTCAAAAATTGAAGCTGGTCGGTTAGAACTTGAAGAGGTTGCTTTTGATATAAGAGACAAATGTGAAGAACTTCTCTCTCTGATGGCTTTAAAAGCACGCAACAACAACGTCAGACTTTCTCTGGAAATTAGCCCGGATGTGCCGCCAAAAATCATTGGTGATTCCACGAGATTTATGCAGATCCTGATTAACCTGACCAATAATGCCATCAAATTCTCCAACGACGGTACGGTTTCCATACAGGTAAATGCCAATATGGTAACTCCACCGAATATTATCCCCATTTCAATCAGCGTTCAGGATACAGGTATCGGTATTCCCAAAGATAAACAGGCGGCAATTTTTGAATCATTTGCCCAGGCAGACATTTCCACAACACGAAAATATGGAGGAACCGGCCTCGGCCTCACCATCTCCTCACAGTTATGTCGCCTGATGGGAGGAGAAATCGGTCTCGAAAGCGAGCAGGGTGAAGGAGCCCTTTTCTGGTTTACCATCCCATTTCGTCTCCCGGAGAGTATCGAACCATCTCAAGGTTTTGAACATGGGAAAACCATTAATAGTGCCTTGTCCAGACATGAACGATTTCAAAATATCAGCATACTTCTCGCCGAGGACGATCACATTAACAAGACTCTGGCCATTGCTGTACTTGAAAAAGCCTCTCTTAATGTAACCGCCGTTGCCAATGGCCTGGAAGCGGTTGAGGAATCGGCAAAAACGTTTTACGATCTCATCCTGATGGATATTCAAATGCCTGAAATGGATGGTTATGAAGCAACAAGAGCAATTCGTAGCAGAGAACAGGCGCAATCTCGACACACTCCGATCATTGCCATGACAGCGCATGCCATCAAAGGTGACAGGGAAAAATGTTTATTGGCCGGTATGGATGATTATATTACCAAGCCGATTGATGCCTCTGAGTTGTATATGGTCATTGAGCGTCATCTGCTCCAAAGAGTGCTTGTGGCCGATAACGATTTACGGAGTCTAGAAACGACAGGACAAATATTCACCGAGATGGGTTGGCAAGTAACGCTTGCCGAAAATATCGATCAATGCTTCTGGGAATGTCGCAATTCCACATTTGACCTGATCATGGTGGACCTCATCATGCTGCAGCATAATATCAACTCGTTATGCTCCATACTTAAAAAACGAACAGCAGAAACCGGAAAGAACACCACCCTGAGGCTCATCGTGACTGCTGTTGATAACGACACCCTGAAGACGTATTCCACTACCTGTGTTGAAGACATCCTTGTCAAACCGCTGAACCGCGATGCACTGGCAAAGAGTCTGAGTGCCACCTCTTCGCTTGACAGTCTCAATCTGTCAAAGAGTTAATTTTCAAATTGAGAGCAATACTCCGCATACCCTTCCTTCTGCAGGTCAGCCACTGGAACAAAACGTAGAGATGCCGAATTGATACAATATCTTAACCCCGTCGGTTCAGGACCATCGTTAAAAACATGACCAAGGTGCGAATCACCATGTCGGCTACGCACTTCTGTGCGCACGGAAAAGAGCTTTTTATCAACCTTTTCTACTATGTTTTCCTTCACCAGCGGTCTGGAAAAGCTTGGCCACCCCGTTCCCGAATTATATTTATCTTTTGAGCTGAAAAGGGGTTCACCTGAAACAACATCTACATAAATTCCCTGATCTTTGTTCTGCCAGTATTCATTAGCAAATGGAGGTTCGGTGCCATCTTTCTGGGTTATTTCATATTGACGAGGTGAAAGGGCGGAACGAAGTATTTCATCGGAAGGTTTAGTGTATTCTTGTGTCTTGAGATCTCTTCCCTGCCATTTTTTCTTGATGAAGTCAGCTCTTCCCGACCCCTTTTTATAGGTGTTATAGTGCAGGACATTTTTAAGATAATAATCCTGATGATATTCTTCAGCCAAGTAAAACTGTGTTGCAGGAACAATTCTGGTGACTATGGGTCCAGCAAATATTGCCGCTGCCTCCAGATCTTTTTTGGATTGTTCAGCAACGTGTTTCTGATTTTCGTTGGTATAGAAAATAGCAGTTCTATAATGGTTGCCCCTGTCAGCAAATTGTCCGTCATCATCGGTTGGATCAATCTGTCTCCAGAAAATTTCCACCAGTTGCCGATAACTCACCCTCGTGGGATCAAAGGTAACCTGAATCGATTCATAATGGTCTGTCTGTCCTGAAGAAACCTGCTGATAATTCGGATTTTCTGTAGTTCCTCCTGAATAACCGGCAACAACCTCAATGACTCCATCCTGCTGTTCAAATGGTGGTTCCATACACCAGAAACAACCACCTCCAAAAATGGCAATTTCCGTTTTTCCTGCACCACCGGCATCCGTCGTCATGAATTCACCTCCCAGAAGTATAAAAACAACTGCGAGAATATAACGCATAAACACATTTCTCTTTTCCGTTGTTTTAAAGGGTCTTGTCGAAAATAGTATTCACTGGAAAGATCAGTGACAAGATAGTAGGAGATTTTCATCTCATAATCGTCTACATTAAGACTCTGGTTTACATTCTCTTGCAGAATTGGGGATCAGAAAATTCACAATATTTCTGTTTCAAAATCTTACCTCCATTGCTATAGTGGCCGGCATGACTACATCAAAACATACCCAACGTACGAAGTTTATTTTTATTACCGGAGGCGTCCTTTCCTCCCTTGGAAAAGGACTCGCAGCTGCAGCCATTGGCGCACTTCTCGAAAGTCGGGGGCTCAGCGTCACCTTTCAAAAACTGGACCCGTATATCAATGTTGATCCAGGGACAATGAATCCCTTTCAGCACGGTGAGGTTTTTGTCACCGACGACGGAGCCGAAACCGATCTCGACATGGGTCATTACGAGCGCTACACCAGTGCAGTGATGTCGCAGAAGAACAACTACACCACCGGCCGCATCTATCACTCTGTTATCACCAAGGAGCGGCGCGGCGAATATCTTGGCGGCACAGTTCAGGTTATTCCCCATATCACCGATGAAATTAAAGCTGCAGTGCTCCAACTTGATGGCACTGCTGATGTAGCCATCATAGAAATTGGCGGCACTGTAGGTGACATTGAAGGCTTACCTTTTATTGAAGCTATACGGCAGTTACGAGTCGACCTGGGCCGTGGATACGCTCTTTATATTCATCTCACCCTCGTTCCCTACATCAAGGCAGCAGGAGAAGTGAAAACCAAGCCGACACAACATTCGGTTCGTAAGCTTCAAGCGGATGGTATTCAACCTGATATCCTTGTCTGCAGAACAGAGGTACCCATAGATGACAGTCTCAAAGACAAGATGGCACTGTTCTGTAATGTTCCCAAAGATGCTGTTATTACGGCAATTGACGTTGACACCATCTACGAAGTGCCACTCCATCTCCATCAGGAAGGTCTCGACAGTAAAATCCTTGAATTGCTGAACGTCTGGACAGGATCACCGGATATTAGACCATGGGTGAACCTTGTTAATAATATCAAGAACCCGAAACACAGTGTCACTATTGCAATTACCGGCAAATACATTGACCTTACCGAATCATATAAGAGCCTGCATGAAGCCTTGGTTCATGGCGGTATTGCCAATCAGACCAAGGTAAATCTTCACTATATAAGTGCAGAAGATCTAGAAGACAGTGATGCTCAGGAACTGTTGAAAAAGTGTGATGGTATTCTCGTCCCGGGTGGTTTCGGTCAACGGGGAGCTGAAGGAAAAATCAAGGCAATCAATTATGCCAGGGTAAACAAAATACCATTTTTTGGGATCTGCCTCGGTATGCAGTTGGCTGTGGTTGAATATTCCCGCAATGTGTTGAAACTCGCCAAAGCCAATTCCACAGAACTCGATTCCACCACTCCAGATCCGGTAATATATCTGATTAAAGAGTGGTATGATTACCGTAATGAAGTGACTCAGACCAGAGACGAAAATGCCGATTTCGGCGGTACACTTCGTCTTGGCGCCTATCCATGCGTGCTCAAAGAGAATACCCTGGCTTCCGCTGCCTATAAATCGGCCGAGATCTCCGAGCGCCACCGTCATCGTTATGAGTTCAATAATGATTACCGTGAACAGCTTGAAAAAAGCGGCATGATTGTCTCCGGTGCTTCACCGGACAATAATCTCGTTGAAATCGTTGAACTTGAGGATCATCCATGGTTTCTCGGCTGCCAGTTTCATCCTGAATTTAAATCAAAACCGATGGCGCCACACCCGCTGTTTCGCGATTTCATAAAGGCAGCGCTTGACTATAGCAAGAAAAATGGCTGACATGCTGACTGAAACCGTCACTATTCCCACACTGCAAGGTGCTGAGCTGAAAGTTGGCCTGGGTCAACCACTGCTGCTCATCGGAGGTCCCTGCGCTTTAGAGTCAGAAGAGATTGCCAGGCAGGTAGCAGGCACCATGCAGGAGCTCTGTGCCAAATTAGGACTTTCCTATGTTTTCAAAGCTTCATATGACAAGGCCAACAGAACATCGCTCGAATCATACAGAGGGCCTGGAATAGAGAAAGGCCTTGAGGTTCTCGGACGTATTCGCCAAGAATTTGGTGTTCCCATTGTTTCTGATATTCATCTTCCAAGCCAGGCAGCAATTGCTGCTGAAGTTCTTGATATTCTCCAAATTCCTGCCTTCCTGTGTCGACAAACCGATATCCTCAGCGCTGCTTCAGCAACCGGCAAGGTCATTAATCTCAAAAAGGGCCAGTTCGTCTCTCCCTGGGATATGGAAAATGCGGTTTCCAAAATTCGTAGCAGCGGTGCTAGCAAGGTGATGCTTGTAGAACGGGGATCGACATACGGCTACAACAATCTTGTGGTCGATATGCGCAGCCTGCCGGTGATGCGTTCCTTTAATTGTCCGGTCATCTACGATGCCACCCATTCCGTTCAACTTCCGGGAGGTGCAGGTGGATCATCGGGAGGTCAAAGAGAATTCATCGCTCCGCTCACCCGGGCGGCGATAGCCGCTGGTATCGATGGACTTTTCATGGAAATCCATCCACAACCGGACCAGGCTCTCTGTGACGGACCCAATTCCATGCCATTAGACGCCATGGAAGGCTTTCTCACCAAGATGATTCGTATCCGTGAAGCTGTCACCGAGGTTGCCAAGAATGGGTGAGTGTTCGACTGGACGAACCCCTTATCCAAGCGATTGTGAGATAACCGAAGGTTTGAGAAAAATGGCACAAAACAAACCGGTTCAACTTCTGGATGAACGTCTTATTGCCCGTGCTAAACAGATCCGCCTCCTGCTTCTCGATGTGGATGGGGTTCTCACCGACGGGACTCTCATTTTGTCCTCTCAAAATGAGGAAAGCAAAGGGTTCAACACTCAAGACGGTTTTGGTATTCGCCTTCTCCAGGAAGCTGGAGTTGAGGTCGGGGTTATCACCGCACGAAGTTCTGCTGTTGTGACGGCGCGATGTGAAAATTTGAACATGAAGTATGTCTATCAGGGTAATAGTGACAAACTGCAGGCATATAATGATATCCTCAAGAAGAGTAAAGTGAAGCCTTTTGAGATCGGTTATATGGGCGATGACTGGCTCGATTTTATCCTGCTCAAGCGAGTTGGCTTTGCAGCAGCACCTGCCAATGCAGTTTCTGAGGTAAAAGCCGCAGTACATTACATTACCTCACAGTCCGGCGGCAGAGGAGCGGTGCGGGAGGTTTGCGATGTCATTCTACAAGCGAAGGGAGTTCAGCAGCAGCTCCTGCAATCATATATGAACCGATGATCAGCAGTAGAAATTTACTCTGGTTGGTTCCTCTTGTTCTGCTGCTCACTTTTCCGCTATGGAAAATTCCACTGGGCTCTTTTCTTGCTCCACGCGGTGGACTTGAGAAATCAACCACTGTAAAGCCGGCAAAGGGCTACAACTTTTCCATGACCGGCATACAAATTCTACAGAGTGAACAAAATCAAGAAACTGCGCGAATCCATGCGGCACTGGCACGCTCGACGAATACCCCAAATGTTTATGTTCTCGAACAGGTCGATGCTGATCTTATTGACGATAACGGTGGAATAACTCAAGTTCTTGCTGAAACTGGCAGTTTCGATGTCGATAATAAACATTTAGAGCTCAGCCATAATGTAGTTATCAACAATAGGGTTGAAGACTACACCATGAAAACAGACCTGCTCTACTATAATGGCAATGATCGTACCGTTCATTGCCCTGGTAAAAGTGTCCTACAGGGCAATGGTATCACAGTTTCCGGTACCAGTCTGCATCACGACATGAACACCGGTGCCTACACTGTCGGTGGTCGAGTATATTGTACGCTGCAGTGATTACGAATTCTCAAGCTGATTTCGTCTCTGCTGACACTCCACAACTTTTACCCGTCCTTTTTCAACCATCCATCTGATATTAACATCCCAAAGTTGAATACCGAAATATTTATCTCTGGTTCGCTGGCTGGCAGGTCGTGGATCCTGAGCTAAAACCTGCTCTACCAAACCGGAGAGATTTTTCCCGGTTCGCTGTTCATATTCTTTGCAAAAACGTTCTGCATCCTCCAGAAAACAGACCGGAAGTGGGGAGATGAGCTGCCCCGAATATCCGGCTGCCGCATCAGCAATACAATCAGAAAAAGGTACGTAGGGTTTAATGTCTATTACTGGAGTATGATTGAGGAAATCACCACCACTCACTTCTAGAGAAATCCTGTTCTCTTTGCATACTATTTCTACCAGCTTCACTACCGAGAGCCCAAGGTGATTTGGTCTATGCGGACTGCGACTGGCAAAGACACCAACCCGTTGCTGCCCTCCAAGGGAAGGGGGCCTCACCGTTGTTCGCCAGCCTTCGCTCTGTGAATCATGGAATAGAAAATGTACCCAAATATGAGAAAAATTTTCCAGTTCCTTGAACATCTCCGTTCGGTCAAACGACGGCAGGAACTCTATCCTGGCACGAGCTTGGTCGACAAGGCCAGGTTGTCGTGGAATACCAAATTTTTCTCGATAACATGAATGAATAACTGCAATTACTTGTAGTTGTATTGTCTCATTTCTATTACTCATCACTTTCTCTACAGCCAGATGAAATCGTTTAACAAAGAAAAGAATAAATGTTAGCGCTTTGTAATATGTTTTATTGGCATACGCTACGATAACACGGAATAGAATTTTGCGTTACACGTGTATTGTTCAAAACGAACATTATCATCCCGACAATCATCGCCCTGCTTACAAATTTGACAATTGCCCACCTTGGAAATATGCTTGGGCATATGCGTTTTCTTCAATAAATCTGTTTTTTGCTGCCCCTGTGATAGAAGTACAACAAATATAGTATTTCTTTGTTTACTCACTTTGGTAAATCTCTCGATAATTTTTCTAACCTTTGTATACTGTGGTGCATCGGATGACAGCGATGCCAATATAAAAAAATCAGAAGAGCAAGGATGCCAACAAAGAATTCACCTGTCTCTTTTTTTCTCCTCCGCGGCCTGGCACGTGAAAGACGGCACTGGGGAGACTTTTGCGATCAGCTGGAATCAGCAAGCAGTAATTTCAGAGTCATTCCTCTGGAAATCCCCGGAGCTGGAACACGGAGAGCAGAACGGTCACCCACTTCAGTGGCTGGCTATATTGAAAAATTGCGCAGTCCATATCTTCGCAGTATCCAAACAAACAACACGAATATCCTTGTAGGACTTTCATTTGGCGCCATGATTGCAGCCAGGTGGGTACATGATTTTCCAACTGATTTTCATGGGACAATACTGATAAATGCCAGTGGTCGCCCATCCCCTTTCTATGAGCGACTGCGGATTTCTGCCGCAATAAAGGTTTTTGGCGCTGTTTTGAACAGAAACTCCACCCTTCGTGAAAAAAAAATCGCCCACCTGCTCTGCAACTTAGCTGACCCTGAGATTCTTGCAGAGAGTTGGGGAAGCATCTCCCTGAGTGCCCCCATAACCCCCAGCAACTTGCTCCGTCAACTTTATGCGGCAGCCAGGTTCTCAATACCACCAGCAGTCACACTGCCCACCTTGCTCCTCTGCAGCACCAATGATAGACTCGTTAATGCAGCCTGCTCACATTCCATTGCTGATACCTGGAAGATAAAACCCTCATCTCACGCAACTGCAGGCCATGATCTGACCACCGATGATCCCCATTGGTGCATCGGCAAGATCATCTCATGGCTCCCTACAGTGTATCCATGAATTACAAGGCTCAAATTATACGGTTTTAGAGAACAATTCAGCTACAGCTTTTTTGCCCATAATATTGTAAAAGGGTTACTACCTAATTGATTAATTTGCCACAGGATAACCCTCATGAGTATTGATCAGCACAAAACCATTCTCCTCGTCCACCCTCTAGGCTACAGTGCTAAACAAGCCGCAACCGATGTTTCAAGAATGGCAAACATCATGCCTCCTCTTGGTCTCGCAAGCATTAGTGCCTACCTGGAACAATACAACATCCACAACGACATCATAGATTGCTACGCCCACCCGGAATCCGACAGCATTATCGAAGAGTATCTGCTACGTAATCGGCCGTCTCATATGGCTTTTTCCTGCACAACATCAAGTTTCTATGATGGTTTGCGCCTTGCCCGGTTGGCCCGGAACATTGATAGCAACATCATCATTATCTTTGGTGGAGTTCATGTCTCCGCCATGAAAGAGGAAATACTCTGTGAAAACGATGAGATAGATTTTACCATCATTGGTGAAGGTGAAGAAACTCTGAGACATCTCCTCTCTCAAGAGTTTGGAGAAATCAGTGAAGTAGCGGGGATAACATATCGTGACCAGGACGGTACCCCCCATTTCAGTGGTTACAGGGAGAACCTTCCCGACCTGGACGCACTGCCGTTTCCTGCCTATGAAAAATTAAGCGGATATCCAGATGCCTACAAACTGCCAATTTTCAATTATCCATCCACTCCCAACACCAGCTGTATATCCAGCCGGGGATGCCCCTATTCCTGCAGCTACTGCGACCGCTCAGTTTTCAGACGCAGCTTCAGGTATAATTCTGCCGAATACCTCTATCGTCATATGAAATATCTACGGGATACATTCGGCATAAAACACATTAATTTTTACGATGATCAGTTTACCTTTAACCGCAAAAGGGTCGAGGAATTTGCCAACATGGTCATCGACAACGGTCTGGGAATGACCTTCAACTGTGCCGCGCGTGCAGAGCATCTTGACTTGGAGCTCCTTGTATTAATGAAAAAGGCGGGCTGCTGGATGATCAGTCTAGGCATTGAAACAGGTGACCCAGACCTGCTCGCAATGCACCGGCAGAATCCCGATCTGGAAATGATGAGAGAGAAAATAACCCTTATAAAGAAGGCAGGAATCAGGGTTAAAGGATTGTTAATGATGGGGTTGCCGGGCGAAACGGAAAAAAGCATAAAAAGAAGTCAACGGTATGTATATTCTCTACCAATAGATGACTTTAATCTGGCTAAATTCACTCCATTCCCAGGTTCTCCCATATACAAGACAATCAAGGAGGGAGGTGCAGAAATTGGAGATTTTACAGAAGATCTTGAAAAAATGGACTGCATGCAGTTTCTCTTTATCCCCAAAGGAATCTCTGCAGAGAGACTTGAAGAGCTGTTTGTCGGGTTTTACAAACAACATTTTCAAAGGCCCAGAGTATTGCTGGGATATATTGCCATGTTGTGGAAGTCCCCGGACAGCTGGTGGCGATTTCTGAAAAACCTCACTGGTTTTCTGGTATTTATTAAAACCAACAGAAGAATCCAACAATAACCCGGCTGAACAGCCCCAGTTCGCTCCCCCTCATGGAAGTATAAGTGCCTTGGGTAAACAGCTTTAAATATATTATTCGCTTACTGTTTATTAATACAGATCAACTCTGTATTCCCTGGAGCACGACCATATCAGCACAAGGAATGCGTTAAAGAGCCACCTTACAAGGGTCAAGTTCATCTTCGACTGTTTCCCAGGATTCTCCTTCAAAATCTGCGTCTGTAATAGTGCTTATATCCATTTTCAAATATTTCCCTGTTGCCGTTATGGCTATGCTCCCATCATCCAAAAGAATTTCACCACAGCCTTCAAACATCTTCCGTGTATCTCTGGTAATTCTTGACAGGACGCGTATTCGACTGTCCAGGGGAATAGGTTTTTTCAATCTCATTGAAAAATCAATTGTAACGCCCCAGATATTCTGAGAATATTTGATCATTATTGCACGACCGATGGTCTCATCGAGAATTGCCGCAGCAATACCGCCATGAAGCCTGCCGGGGTAGCCCTGGTGTTGCAGGTCCGGAGTAAAAATGGCAAGAAGCTCATCGTTTTCCAGTTCATAAAATCGGCTCTTTAGCCCAAAACTGTTTTCAATTCCGCAGACAAAGCACATCTTCGAATTTGGCTGCTTCTGCTTGACATCGAGTTGCATATCCTCTCCCAGTGATGGTTGTTTTTCAGATAAATCCTATTAATAACGGGAAAGTTTCACATGTCAACTCTTCTTGGTGAAGATTTGCCTCTATTGCTCCAAGCTCCATATCTATATTCACATGCTATCCATTTCTTCCCTTGCTTTTAAAGGCCGATTATACGATATTTGCTGAAGAGCTTTTGCTCTTTCCATTACAACACAGAAGATTGTGTAATTCTTAGCTGGCCAAGCGTGCCGGGCTTGGAGCAGAATGGCACCAGTGAGAAATTTGACAATATTATTGTATTCCCAAAAGGATTAAAAATGATACGAGATCTCGGATTAGCCGCCAAGGCGTCCTGCAGCAAAGATGATCAGGAAAGCCTGATTCCGCTCATCCAGAAACTTCAGGAGATGGCAGAACTCTCTAGTAAATCTGGTCTTTTAGCCCTTGAAAGCGAGCTTGCTAATATATCTGACCCATTTCTCAACCTGGGAGTCCAGTTGATTATTGACCGGGTTGAGGCGCAGAACATCACCGATATTCTCGACTCGGACATCTATTATAATGAGTCTAACGGTAGGGAACTTTTAAAGAAAATTATTATCCGCGAAGGGTTGCTGCGAATTCAGGCCGGTGACACTCCCCGTAATGTTCTCATCTGCACCAAGATTTTTCTCGGTAAAGTCAGCAAGGAAGCCTGGAAGAAATAATCTCACTCTCATCACTGCAAAAAGGGACATTTCAATAAGAAGGCACTGCCTAGTGAGCCTCTATGGCCTAGGCACCGTGGGTCGGCCTTTCACCAGCATTTCGGCAATTGTAAGCTTCACCCGGGGATACAGGTGGCGTTTATTCTGAAGAAATTCTTGCTCAAGAAAGGCAAGTTTGGTGAGCATGGCCGTACGCTCGACCACCGGTGGGTTGACACCAGTCCGTTTTACCTGTTCCTGACAGCGAAAACACCCGGGGAAACTGATTGTTTTCCCATCCGGCCTGGTTATTTGGGCTGGTACTCCATGGGTCCTGCATACCATCAGGCGATATTTATATACCATGCATAGACCGTTTTCATTCAATGGGCACATGACTTGAGGTCGTTCACCCTGCCGCATGGCCGTTTCAGCTGAAATGATATACGCATGCGCTTTTTTCAGCACCTCTTTCTGCTTTTGTCTGGGCAACTCGTCAATTCCCAGCCATAAATAACTCCACTCAGCATAGGTGTGGTGAAGAAAATAGGAGTCGCAGCAATTATCCGTACATCCATCACAGCCAAAACGAAGATCTCGAGCAACAAGGTCATAGGCTGCTTCCATTTCGCTATAAATCTCTTCCATTCTCACAATCAGTGCAGGGGAGAGATGCAACTCTTTCATTTTTTTACCTCAGCAAAACTTTGTACCTGGTATGTTGAAATATCAATATTTTCGTTCTTCCAGGCATCCTTCGACATTCCGGCCTTAAGGCTGAGATGTGATAAAAACTGTTCAACATCGGGAAGTTGTTCCCACACCTGCGGTAAAAAGGTTGCTGAGTTATTGCCGCAGCTCAGAATAACTCCATCCACACCTTTTTGCAGTCTTGTGCAAAGTTCCTCTACGTCATTGTATGCCAGCGGCTCCGGTTCGGTGAGCAGGGAAATAGAAATATGAACTTGTTCAAGCTCTTCTTGAGAAAGCGGCGCAAAGCGGGTATCATAAAAGGCAGCATTCACAACATTTGCAGCAACACCTTCTTTAATACTTCGAATCGGCTCAATATTGCCTATGCAGCCCCGCAGGTTACCGGTTTGCTTTAAGGTAACAAAAATCCCCCTAAGATTATCAAATGCCGGATCATCCGGTATTGAGACCAGCACTCCCTTGTCAAATTGGTTCGCCAGCACGGTACGGGCGTATTTAAGTAGTGCCTTGCCCTGTTCTTCTGTTATTGCCGTCATTTTTTCTTAACCTGTAGACCATTCAATACCCAACATCAGGCTGTTGATCCCACTACCAATTCCCAGTAGAGCGCCTTTTTGTCCGGGTTCAAAAGCCCCGGACTCTATGGCCATGGCCAGGGTAATCGGTGCGGAAACTGAGCCGACATTGCCAAGAATCTGGAGTGTTTCGTAATTTTTGGAACTATCAAGATTCAAAGTATCAAAAAGGAGTTTAGCATGTGCCGACCCTACCTGATGACAGAAAAATCTGTCTATATCACCAGCGCTCCATCCCGGTTTACTGGAAAATTTACGCCAGGTTAATTCAGCTGTTTCAACTCCTCGATGAAGAAGTTCTTCAGATTGCGTTTCCATCAAAATAGAATCACTGCTGGCCTGCCCTCCGTGGCATAGATTGCAATATCTGGTGTTAGCCTGCCATGCTCCATGGATAAGTCGCATTTCACCAGGCTGTGACTTTGACCGTTCCATATACAATCCCATAGACCCGGAGCCGATAGTCAAAGATGCAAAAGCGGGTTTTATGGTTTTTCGGCTCAAGGTCACATCAGAAAGAAGTGTTTCAATTGTCGACGATATAAGTTCCTCTGCCGTTTCTCCTGAAACAACAAGACCATTTTCTACCTGTCCCAACTCTATCATATTGGCAAGCATGACCATACCGTCAAGAAAACCAAGACAGGCATTTGACACATCAAAAACAAGTGTTTTCGGAGATAGTCCAAGTTTTTCATGGACAAATGATGCCGTAGCCGGCTCCATCATATCCTTGCAGACCGAGGTGAAGATCAGACAATCTATGGCTCCCGGATCTATCCCGCCATTCTCCAGAACTCGTCTGCCAGCCTTAGCAGCGGCGTCGCTCGGTTTTGTTCCATCATCCCAAAGTCGTCTCTGGCGAATACCGCTCATCAGCTCAAGTCTGCCCGGAGGAAGCTTCAGCCTTTCGTAAAGCGGGGTGAGACGGTGTTCTATTTCCTCGGAAGTGAGAATCCGAGGAGGAAGTTCGTAGGCAAATGTATGAAGACAAACCTGGGAATAGTTAATCATTGGGATTGCTGTTAGCTTGTGGAATACAAGGACACTTCTGATATGAGTAAATAATTTCGATGGAACAGGTACTGCAAGCTGATATCGTATTGCCCCAATATACGATGCCTTCTCCAAGGAAACAAGGGGTTTTGCTCACCAACCGTGGAAAAAGGGCAGGTGGGGCTCATAATTAAGACAAACCCGTACGAGGAATTATGTACGATAAATGCTTTGAAGCTCGTGTTTTTAGCAGAACTCTTCTACTCTCTTGGCAAAATCATTTGCCATGGTCGGTTGAAAACAAAACTCATCAATACCACTGGCAGCATACTCTTGATAATCCTTTTCCGGCGAAAACCCCGTACCCAAAATAATTGCCCGACAACCGGAAAACTTCTCCAGTTGACGAATGGTCTGCACCGTTTCCACACCATCTTTCAACGGTACAGAAACATCAATCACAATCATGTCGAAATGGGCAAGCGAGGCTTCATACCTTGCCATCCGGCCGGTTTCTGCAATAACTACACCCCAGCCTCTGTGAACCAAGGGTTGGATAATCTGGTGCTGACTGGCTGGATCGCTGCTTACCACCAGGGCTTTTTTGGTCATATATCTGGCTAGCATTTCTACAAGCTGATTTCTGTCTAGGGGTTTGGCCAGATAATCATCCATACCTGCCTGCAAACAACGTTCCCTGTCTCCGTGCAAAGCATGAGCTGTCAAGGCTATAATCGGACAACGCTTCCCTTTACTGCGCTCCTTTTTACGAATCTTAATCGTTGCATCAATGCCATCCAAAACCGGCATCTGCACATCCATGAGCACGGCCTGGTATTCGTTTGACTCCATAGCCCGAAGGGCTTCCTTGCCATCATTGACTACATCGACCTCAACACCTGCCTGCTCGAGAAAAGCCTTGGTTATGGAAGCGTTGATATACTCGTCATCGGCTAAAAGCACTTTAGCTCCGCGCAACACCATACTGCGGTCGGGTTGCTCGCTGAACATATCTGCTGGAAGCTCACCCATATACATTTCCACAGGATTTGCGACAGGCCAGGTAAACCAGAAAGTGGACCCACTATTCTGATTGCTGGTAACCCCTATTTTGCCACCAAAAAGTTCAACCAGCTTAGCCGCAACCACAAGGCCGAGCCCACCCTCGCTGTATTTTTCCTCTCCTCCACTTATATCGACAGGTATTGGTGTTTCAAAGATGGAATGCTGAACCTTGACAGGAATCGCTTGTCCCGTATCTTTTACAGTGAATTTCAGTAGCAGCCTACCCTGATCATCGTAGCCATTTTTTTCAATGGTCACAATAACTTCGCCATCGTCTGTGAAATGAATCGCATTCCCAACCAAGGTATTGAAGACTTGAAGAAGCCTGTCTGGGTCGGTGTTGAGATATCCGGGAATATCTTTGGCAAAGGTAGCTGAAAACTTCAGATCCTTATGCTTTGCCGAAAGTTTGGCAATATAGAGATCATATTCCAGCTCTTCAAACAGATCAAAATTCTTCAGATTATAATGTAACTTGCCTTCTATCAGTTCTGAATAATCAATAATGTCACCAACAACACCGAAAAGACGGTCCGCAGAGGCATTGATCATCTCAAGATAGTTACGCTGCTCATCCGTTAGTTCAGTCTCCATGGCAAGTTCTGTCATTCCAAGAATACCGTCCATCGGAGTAAGCAGTTCATGACTGATATGCGACCAGAGCTTGCTTTTGGCCAAATCACGTTGAATATGCGTTGCCCCGCCGTCGTCATGGAGTGAAGAGGCTGACAATACTCTTTCCAGGTAATTGTTTTTCTCCACCTGCTCTTTGAGCTTGTTTTCTAGCTCGACTATTTTTCTCTCCAGCTCATCGTGTTTTTTCATTTGCAGCCTATACAATATGCTTAAGGTTATTCACTAAATCTGTCAAAAATGGAAAGCCAGATGTCTTCCTGGGCTAGGAATGAATCGACCATCTTCGGATCGAGGTGCTCACCCCTTTCATTAATAATGATTTGTTTTGTTTTTTCATGACTGAAAGCCTGTTTATAACAACGCTCGCTGGTCATTGCATCGTACATGTCCGCCAGCGCTACAATACGTGCCGCAACCGGTATCTCTTCCCCTTTAAGGCCTTCCGGGTAACCTTTACCGTTATACTTTTCGTGATGATACATTGCAACTTCATAACTGATTTTCAAATAGAGAGAACCTGATTTACTATGGATATCCTTAAGAAGCTGGCCACCGATTGTCGCATGTCTTTTCATTATTTCAAACTCAGGTTCAGTGAGTTTTCCTGGTTTATGAAGAATGTCATCAGGTATGGCCACTTTGCCAATGTCATGTAAAGGACTGACACGGGCAAATTCTTCTGCTAACTGACTAGAGATACCTAACTGAGGATGCTTCTTGGCAAGATCTCTTGCCAGTGTCCGGGTGTAGTGTTGTACACGTTCCAGGTGATATCCAGTTTCATCACTGCGGTACTCTGCCAGTTTAGCCATGGACAAAATCAAATCTTCCTGTATCTCCAGGCGCAGCAATCGTATGCCGCTCTCTAAACGCAGACGCAGTTCTTCTGGCATTACGGGTTTGGCAAGATAATCATCAGCTCCTAGGGAAAGAGCTTTGACCAGAGAATCTTTTTCTTCTGAAGAAGTAAGTACTATGATGTAGCGGTAGTGCAAATCACTTTCACGGACCTTGCGGATAAGGTCAAACCCGCTCATCACCGGCATATCAAGATCAGTGATTACCAGACGAACATCCTGCTCCTGATCAAGCACCTCAAAAGCCTCCATACCGTTGCAGGACTCAATTACAGAATAATCACCCTGCTCCAGACACATATTCAATAATGTCCTCTGAGCCGGATCGTCATCAGCAATCAGAATCTTGTACTTTTCGTTCACTGGTATTTACCTTGTTTCTGAAATGTCGACCCTCGCTAAAAATTCCTTTACGCCACTTCGGATTCCATAAACGATATCTCTGTAATCTTCCTGCTCCTCAGCTGCAGCCGATTTTTCGATATGCCTTGCCAGGTCAGCCCACTCCGACTCCCCCATATTCAACAACAAACCCTTCAGGCTATGGCCTAGCCTCGATATCTCTCGAAACCCATGGTTATCATCAATTGCCTTTTGCAGCTCGGTAAGAGTGGCTTCCAGTGATTTTGCAGAACTCTCCAGCATAATCTCAACCTGATCGGTATCAAGTCTGTAGAGGGTTGCAAAATGCTCTCGTAAATTTGACGGCTCTATCGGCAAAGGCCATCGACCCTTTTCAATTGCCACTTTCTTTCCCCCAGCTTGCTATAATATTAGGCGAGCTCTATCAACTCCAGTTCATATAGATGCTGTAAAATTTCCCTTTCTCGTATTGGTTTCGCAAGGTAAGCCTCGCAATGACCATCTTCAAAGGATTTGACAATATGGTCAAAATCGTCCACTGCTGTAACCATGATTACTTTCATGAACTTGTGTTCCTGAGTTCCCTCGATTCTTTCAATTTTCCTGATTTCAAGAAGAGCCTTGTAACCATCTAAAACAGGCATAATGATGTCCAGACAAATGACATCATACGGCTTTCCTGCCTCCAGCGAAGCACGAACGTTCTTCACTGCCTGCTCACCGTTTTCAGCTATATCACATTCTCCAAAACGTGATAGAATTGAAAAAAGCAGCATGCGTGAGAGTATATCATCCTCTACTACCAGGCTTCTCATCTACTGATTCTCCCCGTGCTGGCCTGTGCCGTTAGTGACGTTACCACACCTCTAAATACATGATAGGATGAAGCATACCTGAATGCAAGCCTTATTCAATCCAGTGAATTTTTCTCGCCATTAAGGTGCTTAAGGGCGACCATTCTACTACTTCCTGGTCATTTGCCAGCAGCTGTGTGCTTTTTTTGTACGCTGAAAGTCAAAAGGCGTTGTTTCACGGCTGATATCGACCACTTCATATTTCTGGTATATTCGTTGATCAAGCTTAAAACCTTTAAAGTTCGTCGAAAAAAAGAGAAGTCCTTCATCCCCAAGAAGTTTGTATGTGTTCATAAGCAACTCAAAGTGGTCCCGCTGCACGTCAAAGACCAGCTTCTTTTTTTTACTATTGGAAAATGTCGGCGGATCAATGAAAATCAAATCATATTTGCCTTGCGCTTCTTTGAGCCATGAAAGGCAGTCCTGATGAACCAACTCATGGTTGTGTGAACTGAAACCATTGAGTGCGAGATTATTGTGAGCCCATTCAAGGTAGTTGGCGGAAAGATCGACTGTGGTTGTTAAAGCAGCCCCTCCTTTCGCCGCATGAACTGTCGCTGTTCCGGTATATCCATATAAATTGAGAAACCGTTTGCCACGGGCCAGACTGCCTATTTTCTCACGAATGGGACGATGATCGAGAAAGAGACCGGTATCAAGATAGTTGGTAAAATTCACCAGAAAAGTACATTGACCTTCACGGACCTCATAGTACTTCGTTTTACCTTCCTTTTTTTGATACTGGCTTTTTCCTCGCTGACGCTGCCGACTTTTTATAAAAATTCTGTCCCTTTTGACCTGGAAAATCTCTCGGATAATAAAAAGTACTGTTGAAAATCTGCTTTTTGACACTTCGATATCCACGGTGGCCGGTGGTAAATATTCCTGTACCTGAACCCATTTGTCATATACATCGACGGTAACATTATAATCGGGCAGGTCACGGTCATAGAGTCGAAAGCAGCTTATGCCGTTTTTCTGGGCCCAGGTACCTGTCTTTTTAAGATTTTTTTTAAGCCGGTTGGCAAAATCAATTCCTTCCTGCAATTCAACATCACCTTTTGCGTCCAAGAAAAAATACCCATCATCCCTTTGATTGGCGACATCACCGGTAAACAGGCGGCAGGCAAGAGGCCCGTTAAACAACTTATAACTCTGCTGCACATGTATACCGAGAGAATCGGCAAGATCAGGTTCACCAACGAAAATTCCAGCCCTCCAGCCTTGAAAAAACGTTCGCAGTTTGCTGCCAACACAACTGTAGAGGTACTTAATTCTGCTTTTCTCTGAGAGCCTCTCACCGTAGGGTAGGTTAGAAACGACAAAACCCTTGTCTGCTGGAGGCTGCAAATGGGCGAATTCCTGGCATTTCACCTCAATTCTATCTTCAAGGCCTGCATTTTTAATATTGATCCGAGCCGCAGCGACCATTTCAGGATCAGCATCATAGCCGATAAAACGAGGCCACCTGCGTTCAAAGCCCAACTCTTCCCGCTCTACAGCCTCATCAACCAATTCTGACCAGAGTTTTTTTTCATGACCACGCCATTTGTTAAAACCAAAGTAATTGCGCGATAACCCAGGCGCAGAGTCTCCGTAAATAAGGGCAGCTTCAATAAGCAATGTCGCCGAACCGCACATTGGGTCTACAAATGCGGCTTTAGGTGAAATATTCGAATTCCACCCAGAAAGTGCAACAATGGCAGCAGCAAGCGATTCTTTTAAAGGAGCTATACCTGCTGATTTTCGGTATCCCCGCCGATGAAGGCTGTCGCCGCTGAGATCAAGATACACAGAGGCCTGGTCGTTTTTAAGATATAGATGGATGGGAAGATCCGGCTTTTCCTTGGCAACATTCGGTCGGTCCCCCCCCTGTCCTCGAAAAAAATCGACCACAGCATCCTTGACTCGTAGAGAACTGTAATGACTATGGGTAAGAACCGGGTCCGCCCCAAAGGTTGAAGACACGGCAAAGGTCATTGTCTCATCCAGAAATCTGGTCCAGTCTATTTTTATGCAACCGTTATAAAGATCGTCAGCATCGCTTATGGTGAAGGTATCAATTGTCAACAGAACCCGAGACGCAAATCTGGACCACAGGCATGTACGGTAACCACTTTCAAGATCGCCATTCCAGCTGACTCCGCCAACCATTTCAGTTATCTGAGTGCCTTTAAATTCGTCAATTTCAGCACTGACAAGCCCTTCTAAACCGGCAGCACAACTGGCGACAAAGGGGTATATTATTTTACTGCTCATGAAGCTGTTCCTTTTTCTTTTTTGTGGGTGATAAATACAGTTGAGATTACAAATTCCTGTAAACAAAAAACATCTGCAAGGAAATTGACTTGACCTCCTGGTATATGTGGATAAAATGAAGACAATTTCTTAGTTTACAATCTGTACTGGCAATTCTGACCGACATATTTCACATTCATAAGCATCCTTTCGAGAATGAGGAGACCCAATGAAATCGACAAAGAAACATCACATCTTGCTCTCGCTATTGCTCAGCTCACTTCTTATGCTAGGAGCTGGTTGCGCTAAAAAAACAGTTGAATTGCCGGGATCAGGTTCAGACTCTCCTTCTTTTGGTGACGGAACCAATATTGAATATCCTGCTGCCGAGACCCCGGAATACACGCCAAGTGGTGGCTACTCGGAAACATCGCTCAATCCGGAAGGTACCCTTGATGACACCGGTACCGCTGCTGACAGAGGTCAAATAGGCAACCTTTCTGTTAATCAAAATGGAGAGGATATGTCCGATGAATATAAAAAAGTTCATGGCCGTTCATCCGAGGGTCTTAGCCCGATTTATTTCGGTTTTGACCGTGCTGTTATTCGTCCGGATATGACCGACAGAATGATGAACAATGCACTCATTCTTAAACAACGTCCTGAAGCACGCGTTGTCGTCGAAGGAAACAGCGATTCACGAGGTACCAATGAATATAACCTGGCACTGGGTCAACGCCGCGCTCTCAACGCTAAGCAATATCTCATCAATCTCGGTGTAAAAGAAACCAGAATACGCACCGTCAGTTATGGTGAAGAACGTCCACTTTTTCTGGGTGAAGATGAATTTTCGTATGCCCAAAACAGAAGGGCCGACTTCATCTTGGAATAAGCTTGGAAACGACCCGGATTCTGAATTACCGGGTCGTTTTTTGTATGCAATCTAAAATCGATGTACACACCTCTTCAAGAGAAAGTACCGTCGTGTTAATAGCGTGAGCATCATCAGCTTTTTTCAATGGTGCAACAGCTCTTTCACTGTCATCCTTGTCCCTTTTGACGATCATTTGCAGTATCTCTTGCGCATCCGCCTCCACACCTTTCTGTCGCAGTTGTTTGACGCGTCTTCGACAACGCTCTTCGGGATCTGCCTCCAAAAAGAACTTATGCTTTGCATCGGGAAAGACCACAGTGCCCATATCTCTTCCCTCGGCAACTATCCTGCCTTTCTCTGCTATTTTGCGTTGCATCTTCGTCAAAAAGGTGCGAACAGAAGGAAGAGCTGAAATCTTTGATGCTACCATCGACAATTCCGGGGTCCGAATCTGGGCACTCACATCCTCACCGTTCAGAAGTACACCAACATCATCATCAACCGATGCGGCCGGTAAAAGTTCCAGGTGAATGTCTGAAAGCAGTTGTGAAACATGGTCTTCATTTTCAATATTGATGTTGCGGTTATGAAAAAATAATCCCACACCTCTATACATCGCGCCGGTATCAAGATATGTGTAGCCAAGTTCGGCCGCAATAACGCGACTTACCGAAGACTTACCAACTCCAGACGGGCCGTCAATTGTGACGATTTGCCTCTTTACCGACATAACTCTTTCTCTCCAGCTTTTTCAAAGGGTTGAAATTCTTGTTACACCTCGGGCAGGGTGTTTGCCAGGTTGGTTGCCCTTTCAATATTATAGGCTGCTTGCAAAAGGGTTTTCTCCTGGAAATGCGGTCCCTGCAGTTGAATTCCGACAGGTAAGCCCTCTGTCGTGAATCCGCCAGGAACGGATAAACCGGGAACTCCTGCAAGATTTGCAGAAAGAGTTAAAATATCAGAGAGGTAAACCGCTAAAGGATCGTCAGCTGACTCACCACGTTTCCACGCCGGAACAGGGGTCACCGGGGAGATAATGGCATCACACTTTTCAAAAGCCTTTTTATAATCGCCCAGAATAATCGTCCGAACCTGTGAGGCCTTTTTATAATAGGCATCGTAGTATCCAGAGGAGAGTGCATAGGTGCCAATAAGAATACGACGTTTCACCTCCGCACCAAATCCGGTTGATCGGGTCATTTTGTACATATCCATCAGCGAGTTGGCCTCAATATCTCTGTATCCATAGATGACACCATCATATCGCGCCAGATTCGAACTCGCTTCAGCGGGAGCTATGAGATAGTAGGCAGCAACACAGTATTCCGTATGCGGCATTGATATATCGATTATTTCCGCACCACAACTCTCCAGGATAGATATACCGTTCCGGACTACTTTTTCTACCTCTTCGTCCAACCCTTCGCCAAAGTACTCTCGGGGAACACCAATTTTCAGCCCCTTTACTCCCTCAACCAGATTCTCGCTAAAGTCTTCTTTCTTTGTCTTGACCGAGGTGGAGTCTTTTTCATCGTAGCCGGCTATACAGTTCATCAACAACGCACAATCACGAACATCACGGGTGAGGGGACCAACCTGGTCCAGCGAGGAGGCAAAGGCAACAAGACCGTATCTGGACACTCTTCCGTAGGTTGGTTTCAAACCAACCACACCACAAAGCGATGCCGGTTGCCTGACCGAGCCACCGGTATCAGAACCTAGGGAGGCCAGACACTGACCAGAGACAACGGAAACAGCAGAACCACCCGATGATCCTCCGGTTATATATCCTTTTTTCCAAGGGTTATCTGGTACTCCAAAAGCGCATGTCTCGGAAGTGGAGCCCATGGCAAACTCATCCATGGTTACCTTGCCTACAATTATTGCTCCTTCATTTTCCAGTTTTTCAACGACGGTGGCATTATAGGGAGAAATGAAATTTTCCAGCATTTTTGAACCGCAGGTTGTTGTCATGCCTTTGGTACAAAGAAGATCTTTGATAGATACAGGTATGCCGCTAAGTGAGCCCTGTTCTCCTTTTTTTCTTTTCGCATCTTCCTCTTCGGCACGAAGCAGGGCTTTATCACTATTCACAGTGACAAATGCATGCAGCTCCTCATCTGTTTGTCGAATTCTCTCAAGACAACTACCGACAAGTTCTATTGAACTCAGCTCTTTTTCTTCGAGTTTTTTTAGTGATTCTGAAATGGTATATGTATAAGGTTGCATGTTAATGGTCTGGTATCTCTTCTGGTTTTTATGGATGATTAAAGAATACGGGGGACAATAAAAGCTTCATTGTTTTTCACCGCACAGTTTCGCAACGAATCTTCCTGGGAGAGTGAGTTCCGGGGATCGTCTTCTCGAAAAGCATTGGTTATGGAAAAAGCGTGAGTCGTCGGCTCAATACCCTGCGTATCGAGTTCTTCCAGTTTATCTACATAACGAAGAATCTCATCCAGTTGCCCTGTCATCTTCTCAAGCTCTTCTTCCGAAAGATTCAACCGTGCCAGATGAGCAACGTGTTCTACTTCTTGTCTGGTAATTTTCATCTTCTTATTTATACCCTTATAAATACTTATTTTTATATAGCCTCTTGCAAAACTTTCTTTTCGGAGTCTGCGCTTATGTCATTTTGAACACAAATCCTAATCTTGCAAAGGCCTCAAATGTTATAGTTTTCCAGATATTCTTTGGAGAAAATGGAATTGGTGGGATTAAAATTGACAATGGTTTTTGCAAAAATCTCCACCGTCTGCCTGTCGAACTGCGTGTCAGAACAGGCGAATAACTCCGATAACGCCTGCTCCATATTTAAATTTTTTCTATAATTTCTTCTAGATGTCATAGCATCATAACTATCAACGACGGTGAGAATTTTAGTGAGTTGATCAAGTTGGTCGCCTTGAATACCATAAGGATATCCCTTGCCGTCCATACGTTCATGATGATGCCTGATAATGAATTGTTCTCTTTCCATGAACTTCAACGGTTTAACTATGTTTGCACCTACACTGGGATGTTTCTTGATAAGTTCCCATTCTTCAGCTGTCAGCTTTCCAGGTTTTTGTATACAGGAAAGATCAATGACAAGCTTGCCTATATCATGAAACTGCGCTGCCCGGCGTAAAACGGTCTGATCTTTTTCCACTAAATCCATGGATTTTCCCAGCATAACGGCATATTCTGTGACTCGCATTGTATGCCCTGCCGTATAGTAATCTTTTTCTTCCATGGCATTTTGCATACTGCTCATCATCTGCACTGTAGCTTTTTCGAGGTTATCACTATACTGAAGCAGGAGTTTGTTCTGTTCTTCAAGTTTTTGGGCTTTTTGCTGCACATCATCCTCAAGAGATTCTCTATAAATCCTCTCTTTTATAACATACATTCTTTTCTCAATAGCACGACGTATCTTGACATTGAAAATGTCCAGATCTTCTATCGGTTTCGTCAAAAAGTCATAAACGCCAAGGTTAATTGCCTTGACCGCATAATCCATGGATCCTGCACCGGTTAAAAAAAGAACTGGTATTTGATGGTCAAGTTTGTTGAGTTCGTCAATTGTGACAAAACCATCCATACCGGGCATATTTATATCGAGAATAATAACGTCAAAACTATCATCGACAATTTTTAGTACTTCGCTCCCATCATTTACAGTTTCCACAGAATGTCCAAACATTTCCAATATTTTAGAAACTGTGTTGCGTACCATGGGGTCGTCATCTGCGACGAGTATTTTTGACTTTTCTTTTTTCAACATGCTTATTAAAGCTCCTTAACCGCACCTTTTTTCACAGTTAAACAGTCGTCCAAGTCTAACCTTACTTTCTCAAATATTTTTTTTCAAACCACAATAAGTCTAAAACCATTATCATGTACCTTTCGGTAAAACATTCCCTTTCTTAGTCAAAGATACCTCAAAATTTATCTTTTTATAATCTGCTGTTTATGGCTATTATTCTTTGTTCTGTGATAATGTAATCAAGCAATTCATCGTGGGGTTGCAGAGGGGCTTCGCTGACAATCTGCTCTTCAAAGGCCAATCCTATCCGTACAACAAAAGGTATTTTTTCAACAAAGCGGTCATAATAGCCGCCACCATACCCCAATCTTCCTCCACGCTCGTCGAATACTGAACCTGGCAGGATAACAATATCAATGTTTTGAGGTTCAGTAATATTGGTCTGCAAGATCTCTGGCCGTGGTTCCAATATATCGCAATAACCCGGTATGAGATCTTTCGATACATCATTAATGCGGATAGCATCCATCCTATTTTCTTTAACATACGTTTTGGGTACTGAAATTACTTTGTCCTTCTTCATCAAATCGTTGATGAGTGGAATAGTTATGACCTCGCTGCGGAAATTGACATACGTAAACACATTCTTGCCTGTCTCTATTTCTTTAAGACCAAGAATTTTTTCACCTATAGCTTTACTTTTCAGAGCCAAATCATCACTGCTAAGACCATCGCGCAAAGCAAGTATTTTCTTTCGCAAATCTTTCCCTTCACTCATTAGATCTCCTTATCCTTTGCTATTCCTTCCAATTGCTTGACATGGAAAACTACCTTAGGTAATCTCAATAGTATAAACTATTCGTCTTCTTTTTACTCCCTACTTATGCAGCGACTATCATATGAGCAACGCCAATCCTTTAAAAGAAAAGATAATCCCAGATAATACCGTGGATGCAAGAGAACTACATAGCCCACTTCCTCTTCTTCGGTTAAAAAAGACAATTGCTGACATGAAGATAGAGGAAATTGTCAGAATTGATTGCACCGATTCCGGCTCGCTCGATGATATTGAAAGCTGGTGCATTCGAATGAATCATTCTTTTCTTGGTGAAAAAAAGGAAGAAAACATCTTCAGCTACTACATTCAGAAAAAAAATTAGCTTCTTTTGCTTTTTTCCTGTGAACTCTACTAATTGCTGCCTTTCAGCAGAGCATTGTGAATGTGAGGTCTCATTTCCATAATTTTTTTTGTGTCCTCTCCACACAGAACTCTGTTTGTTAAAACAACAACTATTCTATCTTTTTCCAAATCTATCCAAAAGGACGTTCCGGTAAAACCCAGGTGACCTACGCTTTTTTTAGAAAAAAGCTGACCGCTGCAAGGATTATCACCGCTAACAACATCAAATCCATATGCCCAATGCTTTCTTTTTCTTTTTCTCAACAGATAAAGAAGGTCCTCTCTATTGAAGGCTGTATTTTCTTTTCTGCCTGAGTAATTCAAGAGCAATTCTTCACAAAGAGTCAGTACTCCTGTTAGGGTTCCAAAGAGACCTGCATGCCCTGAAAGTCTGTTCATAGCTCTGCAGTTATCATCGTGCACCATTCCACAAAGCCTGATTCCTGACCAGCAGCATGTACCGGTCACAGCAAAAGAAAGAGTATCCCTATCTTTTTGTTTATCACCCTGCCAGAAAAACTCTTTTGATACATTCAAAGGTTCACTTATTTTTCTTTGCCAAAAACGTCCTATAGATTCACCACATATAATTTCAATGAGGTGGCCCAGGAGAATATAATCAAGATCACTGTATAAATACATCTTCCCCGGTTTATAGATAAGTTCCTCTTCCGATATCATTTGAACAACATCTTTAATATCAATACATTCTTTGCTCTTTTTTATTTCATTGTAATAGGGTCTATGAGCGGGAAGTCCTGAAGTGTGTCTCATCAGATCCAGTATCTTTATATCTTCCTTATCAACAGGCAGCTTAAAAGGAAGGTACTCTGCAATTCTATCATCAAATACTAATTTTCCTTCTTTTTTTAAGACCAGTAAACACAGAACTGTAACCAGAGGCTTGGTGAGAGAAGCTAGATCGAACAAACTATTTTTATCAATATGAGCAGCTGAATCAGTAATTTCTGTTTTACCTTTATAGTAAAATGCCCTTTTAAAACCCCTTTCGTATAAATTGCTGAACCCTACAGCACAACCACTGAAGGTTTTTTTTTGTAGATATGTTAGGAGTATGTTATCGATGCTATCATCCACCGGTAAACTCATTAGAAATCCGTTGTTTAAATAACTATAAATAAGTTGAATTTTTTGGCTTTTTCCACTAGATTAGTAGCCACTTTTAAAAGATATTATCTGTCTGTTTTTTTTTGATTATTTTCCATGGTTACATAGATATTAACAGGATATCCACATTGGTTGTTAATCTAACTTTTCAAAAACATGTTAATAATCTGTTAATAAGTCATTATACACAAAAAATGTTATATTGCTGACAATGCTGTGTTTATAAAAAAACTATTAATATTCATATATTAAACATTTTTTAAACATACACACCAGTCTAATAACAATAATATAAAAAATAATATATTATACTTTAAAGAAAGGATAGCATATGGCACTACATTGCATTGTTTCCAGTCATGAACTGCTTGATGGACTCAACAGTTTCCAGAATATTACCAACAAAAAAGGTACTCTTGCCATCCTAGCCAACATTAAGATAGAAACAACTAATAATGGCATTATTCTAACCGGTACTGATCTTGAAGTAGGTTCGCGTCTTTTCATCTCTGCTGAAATACAGGAAGAAGGTTCCCTTACTTTGCCTTCAAAAAAGCTTTTTGAAATAGTAAGAGAGTCAGGTTCCAATGAAATAATAGTTCAGGAAACGGAAAACAGCTGGGCTATTATAAAAACCGGTTTAAGCACATATAATCTCGCAGGAACTGCAAGCGATGAATTCCCGGAATTTCCGGAATACGAAGAAGATAATTTTGTTTCCTTTGAATCACACATATTCCTTGATCTCATTGATAAGGTTATTTTTTCAATTGCCAGTGAACAGGAAAATATATATTCGCTTACTTCAGTTCTTTTCGAAAAAGAGAAAAGAGATGATCAGTCGTATCTACGCATGATTTCCTCTGATGGCCACAGACTTTCTATCATGGAAAAAGATGTGGCTACTGATGTGGATAATCTTCAATTAAATGATGTTACCCTTATTCCCAAAAAAGGGATCCAGGAGTTGAAAAAATTCTGTGAAAAACGAGATACTATCGAAATTTCATTTGAGAAGAAACAAATGGTAGTTCGTGATGAAGAAGCAGTTATGATAGTTCGTCTGAAACAGGGTGAATTTCCGCAGTATCGATCAATAATAGATGCTGTTCAGCTTAATAATTGTCTTGAGATAAGCAGGATACCTTTTTTAGAGTCATTGAAGAGGATTAATTTGTTCACCGAGGATATTTTCCATACTATACAGTTGAAAATAGAAAATGATGTGATGATCCTTTCATCACAGAATGCAGATATAGGTAGTGCAAAGGATGAACAGAGCGTTACCTATTCAGGTGAGCCTCTTGTGCTCGGATTTAATTGTAGATATTTTATTGAAACTCTTCAGGTTATGAGTTGTGATACGGTTAAGGCCTATATAAATTCCAATAATAGTCCCTGTCTGATGAAATCAGAAGCAGACCAGGGTTTTCTAAGTATAATTATGCCTATGCAACTCTAGCGTCTGCAGGATTATTTCATAAATATCAATACCATTGTAAAACGGCGCTCACCCTCCTCAGCGAAGTACGGTAGAGAATCCAATTAACAGGATAATGAAAATTTATTTTGAAAATATATTCTTTTTTCAATTTTTAAAAAGGAAACAAAGTGACTGAAGAAATGACAGAATACGGAGCGAAAAGTATAAAAGTGTTAGATGGGCTTGAGGCAGTACGGAAAAGACCATCCATGTACATTGGCAATACTGCTTCAGAAGGGTTACACCATCTCATCTGGGAAGTTGTAGATAACAGTATAGATGAAGCATTGGCAGGTCATTGCAAAAGAATAAGAGTAACAATACATGAAAACAATTCTGTTTCTGTAGAAGATGATGGCCGTGGAATACCAGTGGAAATGCATCCAACAGAAAAAATATCTGCCCTTGAACTGGTAATGACGACGTTACATGCAGGCGGTAAATTCGATCATGCAACCTATAAGGTTTCTGGTGGACTGCATGGTGTTGGTGTGTCGGTGGTAAATGCCCTTTCCATTGAAGCCTCGGCTAGAATTTGGAGAAACGGCAATGTTTATCTGCAAAATTATATAAATGGCGAAAAACAGGGAGATGTTGATATTGTAGGGAAAAGTGAAAAGAGTGGTACCAGAATAACTTTTCTTCCTGATCCGGAAATATTTTCTGAGACGAATGTTTTTGACTATGAACTTGTAAAAAACAGACTGAGAGAACTCGCATTCTTAAATAAAGATATTCGTATTTATCTAAAAGATGAGAGAAGTGGTGCAGAGGATAAATTTCACGCTCAGGGTGGTATTAATTCGTACGTTGAATATCTTAATCGCAAGCGCACACCTTTTACACCAGAACCTATTCACGTCGAAGGTGAAAAGGACGACGTGCATGTAGAGATATCTCTGCAGTATATAGATGGATATTCGGAGAGGTTGTATTCCTTTGTTAATAATATCAACACCCGTGAGGGAGGCAGCCACGTATCAGGTTTTAGATCTGCATTAACAAAGTGCATAAACAAATATGCAAGTGATGATATTATACCTAAAAATCTTCGTGAAAAAATGGGAGGAGACGATGTACGTGAAGGTTTAACCTGTGTTATATCCGTACATGTACCAAATCCTCAATTTGAAGGGCAGACAAAAACAAAACTGGGAAATTCTGAAGTAAAATGGATAGTTGATTCTATCTGTACAGAAAAGCTCACCTTATTTTTAGAACAAAACCCGCAAATAGCGCGAAAAATTTTGACCAAAGCTGTAGATGCTGCCAGGGCACGAGAGGCTGCAAAACGAGCCCGGGACCTGAGTAGAAAAAAAGGCAGCACCAGTCTGCTTATGGCTGGAAAATTGGCAGAATGTCAGGAAAAAGATCCGAAAAAAAGAGAAATATTTATTGTTGAGGGTGACTCTGCCGGTGGTTCTGCCAAACAGGGAAGAGATAGAAAAATTCAGGCTATTCTTCCTTTGCGCGGTAAAATAATGAACGTCGAAAAAGCACGTTTTGATAAAATTCTCAGCAGCGAAGAAATTAAACAGCTTATTGCTGCACTAGGTTGTGGAATTGGCAAAGATGAATTCGATGTAGAAAAACTACGTTATCATAAAATTATAATAATGACGGATGCTGATGTTGACGGAGCTCATATCCGTACCCTGCTACTAACCTTTTTCTACAGACAGATGCTGCCAATCATTGAGCAAGGTTTCGTCTACATTGGCCAGCCTCCTCTCTATCGTCTTGGCAGAGGTAAACAGGAAAAATATTTTCTTGAGGAAAGCCATCTTAACAGCCATCTTTTCAGTGAAGCAAGCAGCAGAATGAGTATTACCATAACTGGAAAAGAGAGTTCTGTTGAAGGCGATGAAATGGTATCGCTTCTTGAAAAACTTTCTGTATATGAAAAAATAGTTCAGTATCTCAGCAGGATGAATATATGGGAAGATATCCTCTATTTTCTTCTTTCAAATAATGTAAAGTCAGCAGATCAGTTCAGTGACGAAAATTTTATCAAAGAACTAATAGATAAAATGGAAAAAGAGACGCTCGTCATTGGCCATGTTCGTTCCTGTAGATGGAGACCGGATTGCTATGAGGTCGACATTGCAGTACGCGGAAAGGTACAGGAAATGATGACTTTAGGACCTGAAATTCCACTCATTGCTGAATATAGAAGAGCCCTTGAACTCTTTTCAACTATTAAGGATTATCTCAATTCTTCTTTCCTCCTTAAGTTAATAACCAAGGGTGGTCAGGATAAAGATATTGACTGTGCGGATTGGAAAAAACTCATTGAAACCATTCGAACGGAGTCCTTCCGAGGCAGTCATCTGCAGAGATATAAAGGTTTGGGTGAAATGAATCCTGAACAGCTATGGGATACAACCATGAATCCCGAAAAAAGGGCACTTGTTAAGGTAAGAATAGACGATGCTGAAAAGGCAGACGATATTTTTACTACCCTAATGGGAGATAAAGTTGAACCGAGAAGAGAATTTATTCAAAATCATGCCCTTGAAGTAACTGATCTTGATATATAAAACACCTCAAATTCAATAGAAGACGAATTTATGACCACTGATACAGGAACACCAGAAGAAAAGTTTCCAGCTATTTCAATAGAACAGGAACTAAAAAAATCGTATATGGATTATGCCATGAGCGTCATCGTCGGCAGAGCATTGCCGGATGTTCGTGATGGTTTGAAGCCAGTTCACCGTCGGGCACTTTTTGCAATGAGGGAACTTGGCGTCTTCCATAATAGACCATATGTAAAATCGGCTCGTATTGTTGGTGATGTTATAGGTAAGTATCATCCTCATGGTGACACCGCAGCCTATGATACCATTGTCCGAATGGCCCAGGATTTCTCGATGAGATATCCTTTAGTTGACGGTCAGGGTAACTTTGGGTCTCTTGATGGTGACTCACCGGCAGCAATGCGTTATACCGAAGCACGCATGACCCGAATTGATAAGGAAATTGTCGATGATCTTGATAAAGAAACCGTCGATTTTATTCCAAACTACGATAATTCCATGACCGAACCCTCGGTTATGCCAAGTAAGATTCCAAATTTACTCATCAACGGTTCATCTGGTATCGCAGTAGGTATGGCAACAAACATACCTCCCCATAACCTTTCAGAGGTTTTGAATGGACTTATTGAGATGATTGATGATCCAAATATTTCCGTTCATCAGCTTATCTCTATAATATCTGGTCCGGATTTTCCCACCGGTGGACTTATCTGCGGCAGAGCCGGTATCCGTGAGGCATATGAGACCGGACGAGGCGTTATTACCATGCGCGCCCGTTCACATATAGAAAAGATGAAGGATAGCAACAGAGAAGCTATCATCATAACCGAAACACCCTATCAACAAAACAAAGCACTACTTGTTGAGAAAATTGCACAGTTGGTCAAGGATAAGAAAATTCTTTCCATCTCTGAAATTCGTGACGAATCAGATCGTCATGGGACCCGTGTCGTTCTTGAATTACGTAGAGATGAAATTGCGGAGGTTGTCATTAATCAACTCTACAAAATGACACCTCTACAAAAATCATTTGGTATTATTTTTTTGGCAATTGTTAATAACAGGCCGGAAGTACTCAATATAAAACAAGTTCTTGAACATTTTATTTTGCACCGTAAGGTGGTTGTTTATAGGCGAACGGCTTTTGAACTTAGAAAGGCAGAAGAGAAAGCCCATATTCTTGAAGGTCTCAATATTGCTATAAATAACCTTGATGAGGTTGTCGCTTTAATAAAAGCATCAAAGAATGGTCCTGAGGCAAAAGAAGGTCTCATTGCCCGATTTAACTTATCTGAAATTCAGGCTCAGACCATTCTAGACATGCGCCTTCAGAGATTAACAGGTTTAGAGCGTGAAAAAATTGCTCAGGATTATGAAGATATTATCAAGGAAATTGAAAAACTTCGTGAGATTCTTGGCAGTGAAGATCTCATTATGCAGGTTATTAAGGATGAACTCATTCAGATAAAGGAAACCTATGGTGATGAGAGACGAACCGAAATAATTGATGCTGTCGACGAAATACTACCTGAAGATCTTATTGCTCCTGAAGACATGGCCGTAACCGTTACCCACACAGGATACATAAAAAGGAATCCTATCAGTCTCTATCGTTCACAGCGTCGAGGTGGCAAGGGTGTACGAGGGGTCAACAACATTGAGGAAGATTTTGTATCTGATCTGTATGTGGCTTCAACCCTGGACACATTCCTGTTCTTTACCAATCATGGTAAGATTTTCTGGAGAAAGGTGTATCAATTACCGCAGGTTGGAAGAACAGCAAGAGGTAAAGCAATCGTTAATCTACTCGAATTGGCTGAAGGTGAAAAGGTAGCTGCTATCTTACCTGTTTCCAGCTTTGATAATGAAGATAAGACCAAATCTGTAATGATGGTCACCCGGTTCGGGCGTATCAAAAAGACAAGCCTTGAAGAATTTAAAAGGCCACTTAGGAAAGGCAAGCGCGCACTCACCATCAATGAAGGAGATGAAATAATCTCTGCGAATATTCTTCATGGCGATAATACTATTTTGCTTATTTCTAAAAACGGTATGTGTATTCATTTTCACGAATCTGATATTCGTACCATGGGGCGAACAGCAGCTGGTGTACGCGGAATACGCCTCAAGAAAGATGATCATCTTGTTGGCGCCCTGGTTGTTACCAGTGAGGAATCTATACTCACAGTCACCGAAAACGGCTTTGGAAAACGCAGCCCTGTAAGTGAGTATAGAATCCAGAAACGTGGTGGAAAAGGAGTATTCGGTATAAAGAAAAGTGAACGTAATGGCAATATTATTGGGGCAATGCAGGTATACGATAACGATGAAGTTATCCTTATTGCAGATTCTGGAAAAATGATCCGTATGGATTTATCTACACTGCGTATTATTGGAAGAACAACTCAAGGCGTAAAATTGATTAACCTGGAGGAAGGTGAAAAAGTTGTTGCCATGGATACAGTAGCCATTGATGATTCAGATGATGACGAACTCGATGAAGATTAACAGAATAGGTGTAATTGGTGCCGGCTCATGGGGCACGGCACTTGCCGGAATACTGAGCAGGAAAGGATTGGACACGTATCTCTGGGGTCATCGCAGGGAACATATTGATAACTTGAAAAAGGATCGAGAGAACAAAAAGTATCTACCTGGTCTTCATTTTCCTGAGAAATTACAGATATCAGCCGACCTTGGTAAAGTTGTAAAAAGTTGTCCTGTAATTTTAATGGTGGTTCCATCACAACAGTACAGAACCGTTTTTCATGAAGCCCTTAAATCAATTACTCAACCTAAAATTATTGTTTCTGCTGTAAAAGGAATAGAAAACGATACCTTGTCCACCATGACAGAATTGATGAATGATGAAATTCATAAAACATCAACTTCACATAGTCTCGATTTAGCAGTACTTTCTGGTCCTTCATTCGCTCGTGAAGTAGCCGATTTTGTTCCAACAGCCGTTACAATTGGTTGTAAAAACACCAAAACGGCAACTCTTCTTCAAAATTTATTTGGTACTGATCTTTTCAGGGTGTATACAAGCAACGATGTCATTGGCTTGGAACTCAGTGCTGCTTTCAAGAATATCATTGCCCTGGCAACAGGAATATGCGATGGTCTTGGCTACGGAATGAACACTCGAGCTGCTTTAATAACACGAGGACTTGCGGAAATAACTCGACTTGGCGTAAAATGTGGTGCAGACCCGCTTACCTTCTCAGGTCTCAGTGGGATGGGAGATCTCATCTTAACATGCACAGGAGATCTTAGTCGAAATAGATCAGTAGGTTTAGAGCTCGGGCGAGGTAGAAATCTTGATGAGATTCTTCAGGGCATGAAAATGGTGGCAGAAGGCGTCAAAACGACTCTGTCTGGATATAAACTTGCCCAAAAACATGGTGTAGATATGCCAATTCTTGAGCAGGTCTACGGCGTACTTTACCAAAACAAAGATTGTGCCTCTGCGGTAAAAGAGTTACTGAAAAGAGAATTCAAACCAGAATAAATTATTGATCGGACCAGTCATTATCAAGAAATTGATTGTGATCTGGTTTTTCCGGTTTTTCCTCCTCAAGCCTGATTTCCAACCATTTTATAACCTTATCAATTTCAGTATGGAATTGCTTTAAAGCCAGGCCGCGATGACTGACGGTGTTCTTTTCGTCCATCGTTAATTCTGCAAAGGTCTTGTTAAATGTATCGCAGAGAAAAACAGGATCATAGCCAAAACCGCCCGTACCCTGTCTTTCAAGGGTGATGCTACCGTTACAGCGACCTTCGTAGGTAAGTGCCGGACCAGAAGGAACTGCTATTGATAAAACGCATTGAAAATAGGCGCTTCTATCTGAAACGTTTTTCATTTCATGAAGAAGTTTCTCTATATTGTCATCATCATCGGCATTAGCACCTGCATATCTCGCGGAGTAAACTCCAGGTGCACCATCCAATGCTTCAACAACCAGGCCTGAGTCATCAGCGATTGCTGGTAGACCTAATACCCTAGCTATATGATAAGCTTTTTTATAGGCGTTTTCTTCAAAAGTATCACCATCTTCAACAACTGGTGGCAATGGACCAAAGTCAGAAAGAGACTTTATTTCAATGTCAAAATCAGACGTTATTCTTTTAAACTCTTTTATCTTGTTTGTATTAGACGTTGCTAAAACGAGTATTTTTAACATGGAAAACCTCTATTCCCTTTGTCTTTTATTCTTTCGTAATCTTTTTTTTAAGCGGTTATCGTATCTTTCCTGTTCACTGTAAATACATCCGCAGTATGGTTGTCTGTATAAATTTTTTTCAACAGCCATATCTATGCCAATTTGCCAGCCTTCCCTGAAGTCATTATAAACAAATATAATGCCATATTGCTGCGAAAGAGCTTTACACCTTTCTACTATCAAAGCGTGTTTTTGATATCTACTGTAAAGGAGTGTTGTAGAAAAGTAGTCAAAGCCATGCTCAACTGCGTATTGAAGGGTTTGCTGCAGCCTCAGGTCGTAGCAGATTTTACAGCGATCAGTTTCATTGTTTACAACGTTTTTTAGATAAATATCAAGATCATATTCACGTTCAACTACAAGTTTGATCCGTTCAGATTTGGCCAGATCGTAAAGAGCGTCTAGCCTACGTCGAAATTCCTTGTATGGATGAATATTAGGATTATAAAAATAGCCGGTTACATCATAACCTTCTGCGCATAACACATCCAAAGGGTAGAGAAGGCATGGACCGCAGCAGGTATGTAGGAGAAGTCTCATTTGTTCATCTGCAATTTGAAATTTTTTGGATCAATATTGTACTGATGTATTTTATAATTGATTATTCTTAGACTGGTATCAAGGTACTTGGCAGTTTTGGTTTGATTGCCATTATTTTTTTTGAGGCCGTCTATGATCAAGTCTTTTTCAAATCTTTCAACAGCGGCAGTTAACGAGAGAGGATTGTCTCCGGGTTGTCCGTCTGACGTCTGTAGTGTTGGTGGAAGGTGGATTCCTTTGATGGAGTCATCATCACAGATGAGTACAGCACGTTCAATACAGTTCTGCAGCTCCCTGACATTTCCAGGCCAATGATACTGGATGAGCATATCAATAGCTGAGGTAGATATCCTGCGAATGGATTTATTGTTTTCTCTTGAAAATTTTTCTAGAAAAAACTCAGCTAAAAGGAGGATATCGGTTCTTCTTTCTCTTAAGGGCGGCATATAAATTGGAAATACATTAAGCCTGTAGTAAAGATCCTCTCTAAACTTTTTCTCGGTAACAGCACTTTCAAGATCCCGATTAGTGGCAGTAACTAAACGAACATCACATTCAATTGACTTTGCAGAGCCAAGACGTTGAAAAGACCTCTCCTGGACTACATTGAGCAGTTTGACCTGGACAGATGTACTGATTTCACCAATTTCATCTAAAAAAAGTGTACCTCCTTCAGCCTGCTCAAAGCGACCAGTTTTACGCTCTGTAGCTCCTGTGAATGCACCCTTTTCATGACCGAAAAGCTCACTTTCCAGGAGTGTCTCCGGTAATGCTGAGCAGTTAACGATAATAAAAGGTTTTTCTTTTCTCTTGCTGTTATAATGAAGTGCTTTGGCAACAAGTGATTTTCCGGTACCTGATTCTCCCCGTAAAAGCACTGTGGCATTTGAGTCCACCACGCGATAAACCATTTCATATACTTCCTGCATCCTGCTCGAGTTACCAATAAACTCATCTATCCTGTTTTTTTCAGATAATTCCCTTTTTAACTTAAGGTTTTCAATACGTAGATTCTCTTTCTCTCTGTTAACAACTTGAATTCTACGTGTAGTCTGAGCAATAAGACTGCTTAGAACGATAAGAAACTGCAGATCTTTTTGTGCCTGATCGTCAATACCTGCCTCATATATTCTGTCGACTGACAATGCTCCAATAATTTGTTTTCCATCCTTTACCGGTACACAGAGAAAAGAACGGTTTTGGTGACTTATATCACCACGCGAACGTGTTCTATTCAGGAAAAGAGGTTCTTCCGAAATGTGTGGTACAATAATCGGTTCACCTGTTGAGACAACTCTTCCTGTTATGCCTTCACCAATCTGGTATTTACCTCTTTTTCGCCCTTCTGCTGTTAAGCCATATGCGACTTCGATTTCGAGTTTTCCTGTTAATGGATTGACAATGGATACCGTACCGTTTTCCATTTTTTTGGAGGAGGCAAGGATTTCCATTGATGTTTCAAGACATTCTGAGAGATCGCCAGAGGAGGCAAGTTCACGGGTAATATCGTAGAGACAGGTTAAATCTCGTAATTCAGCTTCAATGTCACTGTTGATTTTCATCTTTGCATGTTCCATGGCAAAATTATTATTGGCAGACAACTTACTACATTACCAAAATTTAACCACTAAACATTACAAAAATGTATAATTAGAACCAAAAAAATATCAATGTGAATCCGAATTATTGACAATACTGCGAAGAGGTGTTACAAGAACTCTGTCAAATGACAGGAGGGATGGCCGAGTGGTTTAAGGCGGCGGTCTTGAAAACCGTTGTACGAAAGTACCGTGGGTTCGAATCCTACTCCCTCCGCCATTTTTCCCCATTGGAGAGATGACCGAGCTGGCTGATGGTGCTCGCCTGCTAAGCGAGTGTGGGGGTAACACTCCACCGAGGGTTCGAATCCCTCTCTCTCCGCCATATTTTTGATTCCTAAAAACCCCAAACGAGAGTTCTTTTAATCCAACCGACCAAGCCACTTTCATGGCGTACTTTTATCCAGCCATTGCTTTGTTCAAGAGTTTCGAAAACAACACCATAATATGCTTTTCCCACCACTTTGTATCGGGTACCGGGGCCACTGCGAATGTTGACCCTTTTATTCTTGTCTTTGAACGCCTTGACTATCATATGACCTTTTTTGGATAGGAGTGGCTTGTATATCCAGCCACTATCATTTTCAAAATCAGAAACTTTGACCCAATCCCCTTTTTTTGAGATGACCTTTAATGGAAAACCTTTGCCATATTCCCATTTTACTTCATATTTGGTTCCGGGACCTGAGCGTAAATTAACATTTTCGCCGTCGACACTGAGCATCTGAGCATATGAGTAGGTGGCAAACAGAAATATTGCGAATACCGTGAATAGTACCAAGAATATGTTTTTTAATTGTAGCATAACCCTTTTGTTTTATTATGTAATATTGATGGCTGCAGTTAACAATCATACTCGTTAGCAGCTATGAAATACTAAGGCTTCGAATTTAGTGGCTGTCTTCATTCATAACCAATCCGATTACACGCTCTAAATCGTCGAGTGAGTAATACTCTATTTCTATTTTTCCTCTAGATCCATTCTGCTGTATAGATACCTTGGAAGAGAGTTTGTTGGTTAACTGGTTAATCAGCGAAGAACAGTATGATTGAGGTATCTCTTCTGGTTTCTTCTTTGTTTTAAGAGTCTGCTGTGCAGGTCCTTTCAATAGTTTTTTGACCAAAAGCTCAGTTTGTCGCACAGAGAGTTTTTTTTCAATAATCTGGTCCCTCACTTCCTTCATTGCAGCGAAATTGTCACCAAGCCGGAGGAGTGGACGGGCATGGCCCTCCGAAAGGATACCTGATATCAAATCTTGTTGCACAAAATCAGGAAGATTTAATAATCTAAGTATGTTAGCAACTGTTGACCGGTTTTTTCCTAACTTTTTTGCAGCTTCTTCCTGGGTGTAACTGAATTTATTAATAAGCTTCTGGTATGCCTCCGCCTCCTCCATCGGATTAAGATCCGTACGCTGGATATTCTCAATGAGAGCAAGTTCGAGCAGCTTGTTCTCATCCTCAATATCTCTCACGACCACCGGGACAGTGGCTAGGCCGAGCTTTTTAGATGCCCTAAACCTACGTTCACCAGCAATAAGCTCATAGTAATTTTCACCGGAATCGTTACGACGAACAACTATGAGAGGCTGGAGGACACCATGCTCTTTGATCGAGTCAGCAAGTTCATCGAGATCTTCTTCGTTAAAATGACTTCTTGGCTGATGGGTATTTGCGCGGATGTTGTCGATATTACATTCGAAATATAGCTCATCGTCATCATCATTCGAAAACAACACCCCAACACCTTGTCCTAATCCTTTATTTTTTATCACGTTACTCTACCTCTTCTGGTTTCGAAGAAATTCATTAGCCAAAGCATTATATGCCCTAGCACCACTTGAGTATTTGTCATACTCTATTATGGTCATACCGTGGCTTGGGCATTCGCTCAAACGTACATTTCTTGGAATTGTCGTCTTAAATACCTGATGCTGAAAGTGCTCAGTGATTTTATCCGCAACCTGATAAGTAAGATTGTTTCGTTTATCATACATGGTGAGCAACAAACCTTCTATATACAGGTTTTTATTGTAACTCTTCTTTACTGATCTAATTGTAGAAACAAGTTGGGCCAAACCTTCCATGGCAAAGTATTCACACTGGAGCGGAATAAGAACAGAATCAGCGGCTGTTAAAGCGTTTATGGTAAGTAGTCCAAGGGAAGGTGGACAATCGATAAAAATAAAGTCAAAACTACTCCGAACGTCATCGAGGAGTCCCTTAAGAACGCGTTCTCTGCCAACAACCGTTGCAAGTTCAATGTCAGTGGCCACAAGATCAATGCTTGACGGAACTACCTTTAGGTTGTTAAGTCCTGTATTATACAGGATATCTGCGACGGGAGCGTCACCGGTAAAAGCGTGATAGAGATGGCGTTTACGGTTTTTTACATGCAGGCCTACACCACTTGATGCATTTCCCTGTGGATCGGAATCAATAATCAGTATTTTCTTGTGTTTACTAGCCAAGGCAGCCGCAAGATTTACCGAAGACGTTGTTTTTCCAACCCCACCTTTTTGATTAGCTACAGCAATAATTTTCCCAAGCCGATTGTCCATTCCTATTCTCCTCTAAGAAAGTTCATTTATTTTTAATCCATCAACTTTCTCTTCACAACAAAAAACCCAAAAAAATCACAATTTGTTTATTTTACGGGTGAAGGCACAGTTTTTTTGAAAAAATCTATTGTAATTTATTAAATAATGTATCCATATAGACCCCTAACTTTATTATTAACTCTGTTTGTTTCACGTGAAACAATTTGGCGAGGTTAAATGGATACTGATTTTTTGGTTATTGGTTCGGGTATTGCGGGGTTGTCGTTTGCCTTAAGAGTTGCACGTCTGGGCAAAGTGGTCGTCGTGACCAAAAAAGATAGGGTTAACACGGCTACGAATTTAGCTCAAGGGGGGATTGCCGCGGTCCTTTCCAAGGATGATTCGGTTGAGGCGCATGTCAAAGACACATTGGAGTCTGGAGCTGATCTGTGTGATCTGGATGTGGTGAAAATGGTGGTAAAACATGGACCGTTACGCATAAAGGATCTGATGGACATTGGTGTCTCATTTATCCAGAACGAAAAAACAGGTCAATTGGATCTGGGACGTGAAGGTGGTCATTCTCAACGGCGCGTAGCACACAGCTATGATTTAACCGGTAAGGAGATAGAACGGGCCTTGCTGGCGGCTGTGAAAAACGATAATAATATAACGGTGTATGAAAACTTTGCTGCAATCGACCTCCTCCTCAGTGAAAAAGATGACGGTTCAAAACGTTGTGTTGGCGCATATGTCTTGGATGACAGAGGTAAGGTTGTTGTTTATAGATCAAAGCAGACGGTACTGTGCACCGGTGGTTGTGGTAAGGTCTATCTTTATACATCGAATCCGGATATTTCCACGGGAGATGGATTAGCGATGGCATTTCGTGCCGGTGCAAGGGTTACCAATATGGAGTTTGTTCAATTTCATCCCACATGCCTTTTTCATCCTCAAGCAAAGAATTTTCTTATTTCAGAAGCCGTCCGTGGAGAGGGCGCCCTTTTAACGGACCGCCAAGGTAATCGCTTTATGGATAAATACGATAGACGGGGAGAACTTGCAACGAGGGATAGTGTCGCCAGAGCTATTGATAAAGAACTGAAGGAGCGAGGGTTAGATTGTGTCTATCTGGATATTACCTCCAAGAGTAAAGCTTTTCTCGAAAAACGATTTCCAACTATTTATCAAAGATGCCTTGAATACGGTATTGATATATCAAGGGACCCTATTCCTGTAGTTCCTGCAGCTCACTATATGTGTGGAGGTGTTCAGGTAGATTTATTCGGTAGAACATCTCTCGATGGGGTTATGGCTTTGGGAGAAACAGCAAATACTGGATTGCATGGGGCAAATCGTCTTGCAAGTAATTCCCTGTTAGAGGCAGTTGTGTATGCGGAAACTGCTTATCAATATTGTTCGAAAAATATAAAGGAAATCTTGTCAAAACCACATGTAGAGGTAGATGAGTGGGCTGCAGGTGAGGCTGTCGATCTTGAGGAGGAGATTCTTATTAACCATAATTGGGATCTGATTCGAAGAACGATGTGGAATTATGTGGGTATTGTTCGAAGTGATAAACGTCTCAGTTTAGCCAAGGAGAGACTGAAAGATATTACCCGTGAAATTGAGCAGCATTATCGAGACTATTATGTGTCATCGAATATGATTGAGCTGCGAAATATTGGTATAGTCGCAATGATGATAATTGAAGCTGCGCTACATCGTAAAGAGTCAAGGGGGTTGCACTATACCCACGATTACCCAGAGACAAGAAAAGATTATCAATATTGGAATATTTTTCAAAGAACAATAGGATCAAATAATTGGGATATGACGTGTGTTGATAAAAAAAAGGTGTAGGAAAAAGCAATGTAACATGAATAAGCGAACATCTGGAAGTTGATGATGTTTAATAACCTCAATCAAGATGAGTGAGGAGATGTGGAAAATGAAAAGTTATCGAAAAGAACTTTGGTTTGAAATTCCCTCACGAAGGGCTTTTATCAATATTACCCCGCAGGTTGAAGAATGTCTCAAAGAGAGTAAAGTTCAAGAAGGGTTGGTGCTCGTTAACGCCATGCACATCACTGCCAGTGTTTTTATAAATGATGATGAATCAGGATTGCATCAGGACTATGAGGTTTGGTTGGAAAAACTGGCTCCCCATGCACCGGTTGAACAATACCGGCATAATGGATATGAAGATAATGCAGATGCCCATATGAAAAGACAGATAATGGGCCGAGAGGTTGTAGTAGCCATAACTGCTGGTCAACTCGATTTTGGAACATGGGAAAGAATATTTTATGGTGAATTTGACGGAAAAAGAAGAAAGCGAGTTTTGGTTAAAATTATTGGCGAGTGATACGGTCAAGGAGTTATCAAATAGAGGAGATATCCCCCCTCATTACGCGAGATTTTATCAGCAGCCCCTTAATTGAGCAAAGTGAATGATGATAAGAAATGCGTAGTGAGTGCTGCATTTTCATTTTTTGAGAGAATAGTTTGTGTAAATTGCCGATTATTATCCCCGATCAGATCATTAAAATGTCGTTATTTTGTTGTTTTTATGGACTTTTTTTAAAAATATAATGCCTATTTATGGTGCAAATTGTTTGAGATTCGTCTTTTTCGGCAAACAGATGATTTTGGAGATACATTTTCAGTCCTGTTTTTGGTAATTCCAATGAATGTTTTTTTATTCTTGAAGGTTTTCATCGAAAAATGAAACTCATTCAAAGAAGAGCATACGGGTTTAGAAATTTTGACAATTATCGGTTAAGAGTAAGACTTTTGTGCAGTTAAAACGGTCGAGGAAATCTGATCAATTATCAAACTGAGATATGAGCCATCCCCCTTCTTTGGGGTAGAGCCCGTAAAGCTTGCAGAAAAAGAAAAAGCGCTTAACAAATGAATGTTAAGCGCTTTCTTATAATGGCGTCCCCAACCGGATTTGAACCGGTGTTGCCGGCGTGAAAGGCCGGTGTCCTGGACCTGACTAGACGATGGGGACCGGGTTTACTTTTTGGTGGGTCGTGCGCGACTCGAACGCGCGACTCTCTGCTTAAAAGGCAGATACTCTACCGACTGAGTTAACGACCCATAAGGGAATGCTATATACAAATATGCAGAAAAAGTGTCAAGCAAAAAAAAGCTTCTGAGTGATTTTTATCATTCGAAAGTACTATAGTCAAGTGGCATGTACGTAATTACAAAGGTCTTGTAAACTCGTGTTTAAAAATGCGAAATCAGAAAATTGCACTATCATTATTTTTGTAGATACCGGAAAAACGTTGTGGCCATTTATCTGGAGTGATAGGATGCTCCTTTTGGCTATTTCGGCATTACAATGACGCATTATATTTCCGGGTATATTAATCGTGAGGGTTTAAAATGGGTTTCATAAGCGGTTCAGCGAGTTTCGTTCGTTTCAGCGTTGATGGTGACTTGCCAGAAAATGTCTGGGATTTTATTGCTGAGAGGGTGGCTGCCTTCTCTTTTCAGGATATAGATGAGACCTATGATGAGTTTTCCATAGGTTGGGTGTCCGTCATTAATATGTTTGATGCCGATTTCGCATATGCTTCCTATGCTAATGGTGACTATGTTACTTTGACACTACGCACTGATGAGCGTAAGGTATCGCCTGCTATATTGAAGAAGTTTTGTGCCAAAGAGGAAGAACGAATTAAAAAAGAGCGGCAGATTCCAAAAATCGGCAAGGCGATGAAGACAGAGATAAAAGAGCGCATGCACACTGAGCTTATGCGAAAAGCTGTTCCAGTTCCCGCTGTATATGACCTTTGCTGGAATCTCGCTGAGTCAACACTTCTCTTCTTTTCAACCAACAAAAAAGCACAGGCTCAGTTAGAAGATTTCTTTAAGGAGACTTTCGGTTTGACCATAATGCAGCAGATACCGTATCTTACTGCCGAACATATAATTGATGAAGAAGAAAGCATGCGTCTCGCCACCATTGGCGCGGATATATTTGTATAACATTTTCATGAGTTGAATTATAATGGATTTAGTTGATCTGATTAGTGAAAAACGATTTCTCGGACAGGAATTTCTGACGTGGCTGTGGTGGAAAAGCGAAGAGCGTGGAGGCAGCATTCTTTTGCCCGAACGTGGCGATATAACAGTTGTCTTTGAGAAACATATGCTTTTAGAATATGGTGAGGGTGAGAGCAGTGAGAAACTGGTGTGCACAGGGTTGCAGGCCGAACTGCAGGAAGCTCGAACCGGTCTTCTCATGGGAAAAAAAGTTGAGCAGGCCAGGATTCAGATTGTCCATGCTGATTACGAGTTTAGTTTTACTCTTGCCGCAGCGCTGATGGAATTCCGTAATGTCAGGTTACCCAAAACGGCTGGAACCGAAGTGGGAAACACAAATGATCCAGAAGAAATCGAGGGCATGATTCTTGAGAGAATTTTTCTTTTTGAAGAGCTTGTGCGCCTGGTGAACGAGCTTTTCACCCTTTTCATTAAAATCAGGGTTAGCGAGCAGTGGCGTGATGAACTGCAGATACTCCGAAAATGGGTAAATAGTTCTGTAAAAACTACATATTAGTTGAGGGTTGACAGGGTATACAGTATGGATTTTGAAACAGTAATCGGGCTTGAAATACATGCCCAACTTAAGACGAACACCAAGATATTCTGCGGTTGTGCTCTCTCATTCGGGGCACCGCCTAACAGTAATACCTGCCCGGTATGCCTGGGTATGCCTGGTGTCTTGCCGGTACTTAACAGGAAGGCGGTGGAGTATGCGGTGAAAATGGGACTGGCAACGGGATCAAAGATTAATGTATTTAATCAATTTGCCAGAAAAAATTACTTTTATCCAGATCTGCCTAAGGGCTACCAGACATCGCAGTATGACCTTCCAGTTGTGGAACATGGTTCGGTAGAAATTGAAGTCGACGGTTACAGCAAAACAATTGGCATAACCAGAATGCATCTGGAGGAGGATGCCGGCAAGTTGATTCATGATGAGCGGGAGCCGCTTTCCTATGTGGATCTCAACAGAACGGGAACACCTTTACTTGAGATTGTTTCCGAGCCCGATCTTCGTTCACCCCAGGAAGCCTATGCTTACCTCAAAAAAATTCACGCGATATTACGTTACCTGGATATTTGTGACGGCAATATGCAGGAAGGCAGTTTTCGTTGCGATGCCAATATTTCTCTACGACAAATTGGCCAGAATGAGTTTGGTACACGCACCGAGCTGAAAAATATGAACTCCTTCAGGAACGTACAAAATGCGCTTGAGTATGAGGTACGCCGCCAACGCGATCTTCTGCTTGATGGAGAAAAGGTGGTTCAGGAAACGCTGCTTTGGAATCCAGATACAAATATGACCGAATCGATGCGTGGCAAGGAAGATGCCCATGACTATAGATATTTCCCCTGCCCTGATCTGATTCCCGTGGAGATTGATGAAGTATGGATTGAGGAAATTCGCGCCACATTGCCGGAGCTGCCTCATCAACGCAAAGAACGTTTTATCACCGAGTATTCCCTGCCGGAATACGATGCTGATATTTTGACCGGTGCAAGAGAGTTAGCAGACTATTTTGAAACCGCAGTCAAACTTTGTAGCAATGCTAAAAAGGTATCCAACTGGATTATGACTGAGCTGCTACGTGAGCTCAAAGGAGAGGAACTCTCAACCTGCAGGGTCACTCCTACCCAACTGGGTGAACTTATGGCGATGGTGGAAAAGGGGACGATAAGCGGCAAGATTGCCAAAACCGTATTCTCCGAGATGATGGAAAGCGGTAAGGATCCCGGTGTTGTCGTCAAGGAAAAGAACCTTGTCCAGGTCTCTGACGAAGGTGAATTACTTGCTATTGTGGAAGATATTGTTGCAGCCAATCCAGATCAGGCAGAACAGTTTCGGCAGGGGAAAACCAAGGTTATGGGATTTTTCGTAGGCCAGCTGATGCAACGCACCAAGGGTAAGGCCAATCCTAAAATGGCAAATGAGCTTTTTGCCAAAATACTTTCGGGATCATGTTAATGCAGTGAACAAGGAAGAGTGGCAGAATAAAGGGGTCGGCCACCGGGCCAGGCTTCGAGACAGATTTCTTGAGCGAGGTGCTGACACTTTCAGTGATGCTGAGGTTTTGGAACTCCTGCTCTCTTTCGGAACGCCACGTCGTGATTGCAAAGAACCAGCTCGTGCTGCACTCAGGGAGTTCGGAACACTGGCGGCCGTACTGGAAGCTCCGGCATATGCCCTTGAACAGATAAAGGGAATTGGTCAGAAAAATAGCTTTGCCATTCAATTCGTTCAGGCCGTTTCGCGCCGATACCTCAAGCAGCGACTCGTTGGCCGCCAACATCTGAATTCTTCGACTGAAGTCCGTGATTATCTCATTCATTCCATGCGCGACCTGAAGAGAGAGGTGCTCACAGTTATTTTTCTCGATTCATCTCATGCGATCATCGAGAGTGTTGTGATGGCAGAAGGTACGGTGAATGTGAATACTGTCTACCCTCGTGAAATAATTAAAAAGGGATTGGAGCTGAATGCGGCTGCGCTTATCATTGCTCACAATCATCCTTCAGGTCACCTCAAACCTTCAGCGCAGGATATGCAATTGACGAAAAGTCTTGCCTTGCTCTGCTCCATGATGCAGGTTAGCCTCCTTGACCATATCATTATCGGAGATGGGGCCTTAAGTTTTGCCGACGAAGGGCATATGACTGCCATACAGAAAGAAGTACAAGCAGTCATGCGTTCCAGTTTGGCAACTGCAAAATAGTATTATGGCCTTTTTGTATATTCATATTCCCTTTTGTCTCAGTAAGTGCGACTATTGCACCTTTAATTCCTATTACGGTATGGAATCATTGTATCCTCGATATATCAGAGCGTTGAAAAAAGAAATTGTAGAACACTTCTTTGCAGGACACAAAGAGAAACTAGAGTCAATTTTTTTTGGTGGAGGTACTCCGTCGATTCTCTCAGCAGATCAGATCGAAGAAATTATATCCTGCTGCCGCGAGTATCCAGGACTTGAAGAGGATGTCGAGATTTCTCTTGAGGTGAATCCGAAGACCGTTAATTTCATGAAACTTCTGCAACTGCGCCAGGCAGGAGTGAATCGGATATCCATTGGAGTACAGTCTTTCGTCGATCAAGAGCTTAATCTTCTGGGAAGATTGCATACGGCGCAGGACAGTTGGGATTGTGCCCGGGATGCAATGGGTGCAGGATTTGTCAATATCAGTCTAGATCTTATGTACGGCGTACCAGGGCAGAGCGCAGAAACCTGGCGTTGGAACCTGGAAACCGCTCTATCATTAGGTGTTCCTCATCTCTCTCTGTATCAACTGACTATTGAGGAGAAAACTCCGATGGCAAGAAATATAGAAACCGGGCAACTGGTGCTTCCAGATGAGGATGAAGTTATTGCAATGGATGAAATCACCCTTGAATTGTGTAGTGAGGCGGGGCTGCTGCAATATGAGATATCAAACTATGCCCTTCCTGGTTTCACTTGCCGGCATAATGTAAATTATTGGCAAAATCATGAATATCTGGCTGCAGGTGCAGGCAGTGTCGGTTATTTGAATGGCGAGCGATGGCGAAATATTGCAGCACCATTGGAATATTGTCATGCACTGGAGGCTGGCAGCAGTGCCATAATAGAAAGCGAAAAATTAAGCCCTGAAGAGTCTTTTAGAGAAAGCGTAGTGATCGGCCTTCGAATGGTTGAAGGCGTGGCATATGGAGTGCTTTTCGACCGATTTGGCATCCATTTGCGTGAATATTATGACACAGTGCTGCCACCGTTGCTTGAAGAAGGCTTTGTCGAGTTCACCGGCACACATTTTCGCCTGACCAAAAAAGGCAGAAATATTGCCAACCAGATAATGGCCGAACTTGTTTAGTACCTTACTTTCCAAATGTAGTCACTTTGTTCAAATACGCCTTGAGCTGCATAAAAAACCAGAAAACGGCAACGGCATGTGAAACGGGAACTCTATCTGTACAACCAGGGTATCTATTCCCCTCAGAATTGGAATTGTATTGCTTTGAACAACCGGGCTAAAGCAATGAGCAAATTCCCTTTGTCGTTTTGTCAGGTGAGAGTTAATTCAGATAAATCAAACTGCAATCCCAGAAATACGCTATGCTCAATGATCACGATTGAACTATGACGATCAAAACTATTTTTAATAGCATCATTTATTCGTATAGTTGTCACAAAAATGAGAAACACAAAACTTGACATGGAAAAGATGAACGTATAGAACTGCGCCTTCTTTAAATTTTCAAGGGGAAGTATGCAGAGAACATTGCACACCAACATTTATTGTCTTTACCTTATAAAACTCTCGAAATGGTTCATGCTAATCATGCCGATCGTGGCACTCTACTACAGTGCAAACGGTCTGGCGGCGGCAGACATTTATCTTCTTCAAGCAATTTATTCCTTAAGTGTTGCTGTTCTTGAGATTCCATCCGGATATATGGCCGATATTATCGGCAGAAAAAAATCATTGGTTATGGGGAGTGTCCTGGGCGCTCTTGGATATCTTGTGTATTCAATTTCATACGATTTTCAGGGATTTTTGATTGCGGAGATGATTCTTGGCCTGGGGGGCAGTTTTATTTCGGGTTCAGATTCGGCAATGCTATATGATAGTCTTGCTGGAATGCGCCGACAACAGATGTATCTCCAGTTGGAAGGTCGTATAACATCATTGGGCAATTTTGCGGAAACCATTGCCGCCGTTTGTGGTGGTTTGATCGCTGCTGCCCTTAGTTATAGGTATGTGTATGTTTTTCAGACTGTTGTTGCTGTTATTGCTGTACCGGCAGCGTTTCTTCTGGTCGAACCTGCACGCGAAAAAGTTGCTTCAACACCGGGTATTCGTCATATCATAGCTGTATGTAAAGAGAGTTTATTCAATAATTTCAAGCTTAGCTCAACTCTTCTACTCTCCTCGCTCATAGGAACCTCCACATTATGTATGGCCTGGACGGCACAGGTGTATTTTGTTCAAATGGGGTTAACCGAAAAAACGATTACTCCGCTATGGGTTGGCTTGAACCTTACTGTGGCAGTGATTGCAGCATTTGCATCGATCGTGATTGGCAGGATAGGGCGAAAAGCAGCGATTTTACTTATCGTCATCTTCATTCCATCAGCATATATCCTGCTTGGCATACTACCTCTGATTCCGGCCATAATCATTCTTTTTGTGTTCTATGCAATCCGTGGCTATGCAACCCCCCTACTCAAAGATTTGGCCAATATCCACTGCGAGTCATCAACACGGGCAACGGTCTTGTCTATTCGTAATATGATTATCCGTATTGGTTTTGCGGTGCTCGGACCTTTTATTGGCAGCTTATCTTCAAGTTATAGTTTGCCCCATGCGTTGGTGACCAGTGGAACGATACTGTTGGTACTTTCTGCTGCTGCAGCCTGCTATTTATGGGCTACCGGAGCAAGTGAAAGCAGTTGATGTGAAAGGTTGTTGAAAAGTTGAGATAAAAGATGTAGGTTCTCTGATGTTTCTTCGGTCGGGACGTGGCTCAGTCTGGTAGAGCACAGCGTTCGGGACGCTGGGGTCGGAGGTTCGAATCCTCTCGTCCCGACCATTGTTTGTTGTTAAATTTCAAGTATTTACTGTCGTTAAGCACCCCTTTTTTGGTTGCTCACTGGTTACTCACCGGGATTGCAATTTGATTTCTTATAAATCTCTTGAAGTTCTTCAAAATAGGTACTGGTCAAATCATAGAGCAAAACATCAAATTTAATATTGAACATATGATGCCAGCGCCTAGTCAGATAAGAGAAGAAGTCTCTTTTGTGTTGGACTATTTTATCCAGACAACGATAGAGCTTGTCCTTCTGAACCAGGCAGGAATCTTCGCTCAGTAAATCTGCCATGGCACTGTTTCGAAAC
>JBNKDO010000016.1:0-39741 GCA_050288305.1 Desulfocapsaceae bacterium
TGATGTCGCACGAGAAAGTCAATCTAATTAAATTCTGACAAGTTGTCAACTAATTTCTTTGACCTCACATGTCTTTATTCCACAAAGATCGTATCTAAAATCCCCGTAACGTCAAGACCGAGCAAACCTACATGATCACCAATGTACTGTCAATGAGTTTTTGATGAATTTTTGGTTTTTAATTGAGTATATAGTGGGGTGTTATGCTAAGAGCTTGAATGTAGGTTATATGATTAGCATTCTATTTTAGAAAGCTCTGATGGTTCTTTTCTGGAATGTGTTCATTGAGTGTCTGATTCAAAGTTGACTGGTACAAAAATACAAGCATAACCGATAAAATATATAGGAAAAATGTTGTAGTAGGCCTGAGCTAGTGTTGGCAAGCTGTGGTGCTTTACCGGTATGGCAGCATCCATTTCTAGATTGTTTCGCTGTTTTTTTTACGCAAATATAAAAAAAACGGTTCCGGAATTATCGGAACCGGGAGAATGCCGCTGCTTATCTACTTTTGCATTCGCGTATGTATTCCTTCGTTAGAGATGGGTGCTCTTTAATGATTATATATAATTTTTTGGGAAGAGACTTAGATAGGAAAACATCGATTTCAGCGTAGGTCATATTTTTTTCTATGGCTTCTGTAATATATTTGGCAAATTGTTTCTTGTCAGCATCCTTTTCAAGATAGGAAAAAATTCGGGACTCTTCTTCACTAGAAGATTCAGCAAGTTTTTCAGATGAATTATCTATTTGAGAAAATGAAGCACGCAGCTCCTCCAACCCTTTGGTAACTACTGCAATCTCTCCCTGAACGGTACTTAATTCTTGGAAAAGCCTTTTGTTCTCTTCTTCAGATGCCGCTGTGTTAGTAGGCATTTTGTCAAATTTTTGCAGGCTTTCATCAAGTTTAGCTACCAGCTTCTCCTGTTGATTTTCCAGTTTATCAATTCGTTGGATGATCTCAGAGCCTGGAAGGGAAGAGACTGAATCCTGCAAAGTTGCAAAAGAAGTGTCCAGTGAACCGTTTTTCGCATTCAATGTAACGATGGTCTGTTTCATCCCTGAGAGTTCCGAAGATATCTTTTGCTCAAGGTTTATTAAGGAAGCAACTGTGGCAAATTGAGGTTTTTCTTCCCCACTCAGATCTGAATGAACGGTTTTCTTTTGACCAAAGGAAGAGGCGGCAGATTTTTGTGGTCGTGCAGACTGGCATGTCCAGGAGAGGTAGAGGTCCGTTGATCTTTGTCGGACATTGGCATACATCTCTTTTGCTTTCTCAGGTGAGTAGACTGAAACGCCTCCTAAGAAAATGGCAATGAGCAAAAAAACCGAAAAAATCAAACCTATAATTAATGCGAAGGCAAAAAGTATTGTGTAGATAACTCCTTTTATTATCGAAATTATGCCTCCAAAAAATGTATCAGCTCCCGACCCGGCGACAAAACCGATAACTACGAGGATCGCTAGAACTACTAACGCCGATTGCAACAGCGGCTTCTTCATGTCATGATATTTCATCTAATCCTCCAGTAATAAATAGGATCACAACGCTTCAAAAAATATAAATTTTCTCTTTATTATGTACTTATGGCTCCTCTCTTTTCTAGTGAACCTTGAAAAGATCGTGGTGTCAAGTTGTAAGGCAATATTGCTAAGATCAAGCTGTTATATTAAACCTCCTGTAATGCTTTTATGCGTTCAAGAACAGGTGGATGACTGTAATGCAAAGCAACATTAAATGGGTGTGGAGTCAGATTGGAAAAGTTCTTTTTACTGAGAATTTTAAGCCCTTCGACAAGAAATTGCGGTTTATTCGTAGAATGTGCTGCATACCTGTCAGCCTCAAGTTCATGCTTTCTGGAAAAAGCATTAAATACTATTGAAAGCAAAAGATTGACAGGAGCATAGAGAAAACCGAAGAAGACGAGGCTTGCATATATGGAAACATTACTCATGGAGAAAGCTGCAAAAAGACTTTCGTTTTCCAGGATCAGAGAAAGAAAGAAAAACATAATGCCGGCTTGAAGGAAAGAGGCAGCAATCATTTTCAGCAGGTGTTTGTGCTTATAGTGTCCCATCTCATGAGCCAATACACCAATTATCTGGGGGGTGTTCAGGGTGTCTAGTAGGGTGTCAAAGAAAACTATCTTTTTGAAATGACCAAAACCTGTAAAAAATGCGTTGAGTTTTGTCGATCTCTTCGAGCCATCCATGACAAATACACCCTTCATTGTGAATTTTTCCTTGGAAGCATATGTCATGATGGCATCTCTTAATTCACCTTCTTCAAGTGGCGTAAATTTATTAAAGAGGGGCATTATTAATACAGGAGCGAGAAACTGCAGAATAAGGGTAATGGAGAATACGCCAAGCCAGCAGTAGACCCAGGCGAGTTTACCTGTAGCAATAAAAAACCAGAGCACTAATGCAAGTATGGGGGTGCCTATGATGGCAGTAAGGAAAAGCGATTTCAATATATCAACAACAAATGTTTTCGCTGTTGTCCGGTTGAAACCAAATTGTTCTTCAATAACAAAAGTAGAATATATAGAAAAAGGAAGCTCAACAAGAAAAGAAAGCAGCAATAGAATGGCCGTAAATATTATCCCTGTTGCTATTTCTCCAAATGCAAAACTCCGGGACAATTCGTCAATCAGATTAAATCCTCCCAAAAGCAGAAAGGAGAGAGTGATAAGTGTTACACAACTGTTTTGAATGACCGAGAAGGAAGTGGTCCTCCTGGTGTATTTCTGAGACTCGCTATATTTCTCCTGGTCAAGCACATCTTTAAACTCAGGTGGCAATTCCGGCGAAAGCGCTTTTAAATTCAGAAAAGAGACGATCAGGTCAAGTGTGTATCTTGCAACGATTATAGCAACTATAAATATAAGCCAAGTGTTCATAGTAAAAAGGAGTTTTGTGATTTCTCGTGTTTAGGAAGAGAATAATACTTCTCTGTGAATTGTTAAGAAAAAAAGTAGAATAGATGCTTGGAAAAACATCAAAGGACGAGGAGGTGGAGGGAAAAACGGGACGCCCTTTAGTATCACTCCTGTCAGTATGAATCTAGACAGGAGTGATTTGAGAAAAGTTATAGTATTGCCAGAATGGTGCTTTCTGCATAGAGGATAAACTGCGTAGGAAACACACCCATGATCAGAATGATAGCCATGAGCAGAACAGAAAGCATTTTTACATGCAGTGGGGTGGAAATAACTGGTTGGTCTTCTTCTGCCGTACAAAAAGCCACGCGAACGATCGATAAATAATAGAAGATCGCAATTGCAGTGTTAATAGCCGCCAAGGTGACCAGAAGTACGTAGTCCTGCTTCAGCGCATCAACAAGGATGAAGAATTTTCCCATGAAACCTACAAACGGCGGAATTCCTGCCAAGGCAAAAAGTCCAATAAGCAGAGTAAGCGCTAACAGTGGTGAACGTTTGTAAAGTCCTGCCAGGTCATTTATCTGAACATTTTCTCCTTGTGTAGCTACTGAGCAAATAACCAGAAAACAGGCGAGGTTCATGACCACATAGCCAGTGATATAATAGACAGCATGGGCATATCCGGTGATATGAAAGACAAGCAGACCAAGGAGAACGAAACCCGCATGGGCAATGCCTGAGAAACCAAGCATACGCTTGACGTCCTTTTGAACCAGAGCCGAAAGATTACCATAAAACATGGAAAGAACTGAACAGACCATAAGAAGCTTGAGCAATATGTCACCGTTGCTATCAATCATTGTCACGATCCTGAGAAGCAAGGCTACAGCGGCGAGTTTTGGTACAGTGGCGATAAATGATGTGGTCTCGTTGGAAGAACCTTCATATACATCTGGTACCCAGAAGTGGAATGGAAAGAGTGCGAGTTTGTAAAAAAAGCCGCACAGTACCATTACGGTTGCAACGACTGCGGCAGGTTGATTCAGCATTCCAGGAATTTCAGAAATAAGAACATCAAGACGTGTTGATCCGGTGAGACCAAAGTAATAACTCATCCCGAAGAGCATAAAGCCGGTGGCCATTACACCAAAGAGCAGATATTTTGCTCCAGCTTCCATTTGGAATCGAAACTTACCCGAGTCATCACGCATAGGTACCATCATGTAGACAGCAAATGAAGAAAGTTCAAGAGAGACAAAGATGGCAAGCAGTTCAACGCTTGATACCAACATCATCAAGCCCAGGACACTCATAAAAAGGAAAAGGAAATATTCAGGGTGAATTTCTTTTCGAATGTCATGCAACTTACTGCCAAAAAGTAATACTGCAAAGAGCGAGCCACCAATCAAGGCTTTGAAGGTTTGGGAGAAAGCGTCTACCCGATAGGACTGGAAGAAAAGCTCTCCCTCCTGGCCAATGGCATACAATGAGGCGCCAAAAACCGAGGCACCCAGAATAATAGCGATGTTTCTGACCGTTCTACCATTGGATGTGGTGATACCAACGAAGAAGATGATGAGGCCTGCACCTAGCAGTGTTAATTCTGGTAAAAATAGCATCATGATACTCTCAATGAGAAAGTTAATGTTTTTCAGTTAACGCAGTAGCATGTCAGCGCCGGCGAGAGCCAGGTGCTGGTGACTATTTAAAGTCTCAAGCAGGGCGGCAACACTTGGACGCATAAGTTCTAAAAACGGCTTTGGTCCCAGTCCGATCCATAAAACAAAAAACAGAAAAGGTGCCAGGGTTACTATTTCTCTAATATTAAGGTCTGTCTGCCATGATTGATCCGGATTATTCGTTCCACCCCACACAACTTTTTGAAGCATACGCAGCATATAGGCGGCGGCTAAGATTGCACCGGGAATAGCAGCCAGGGCAAGCCATGGGAAGACACCTTGAGATGTATCCATTTGAAAAGTACCGGCAAGTATCATGAACTCACCGACAAAACTGTTGGTTCCAGGGAAACCAAAAGATGACAGGGAGAAAAAAGCCAAAAATGTCACAAAAATTGGCATGTATTTCCCTACTCCAGTAGCAGAGAGCAACTCTCTACTGTGAGTTCTTTCATAAATCATGCCCACACAAAGGAACAGAGCACCGGTGGTGACACCATGATTAATCATTTGCAGAATGGCACCCTCAACACCTTGCGGATTAAACACAAAAATACCGAGAGTGACAAAACCCATATGGCCCACTGAAGAATAGGCGATCAACTTTTTCATATCCTGTTGAGCAAGAGCTGTAAATCCACCGTAGATAATGCCGGCTATTGACAGCCAGAGTATTGGTGTCGCAAGATACGTGGCAGCGTAGGGAGTAATTGGCAGAGCAAATCTAAGAAAACCATATGTTCCCATTTTCAAGAGAACACTGGCAAGAATTACCGAACCGGCTGTGGGTGCCTCAACGTGTGCTGCCGGGAGCCATGTGTGAAAGGGAAACATGGGAACCTTAATGGCAAAGGCAAGGAAAAATGCAAGAAAGATAAGAATCTGAGCAGTAAAGCTATAGTCCCCCCACATCATATCAGGGATATAAAATGAGTAATTATTATGCTGGTAGAGCCAGATAATAGCAACGAGCATAAGTACTGAGCCTGCCAGAGTATAGAGAAAGAATTTTATAGATGCATAAATTTTGCGGGGACCGCCCCATATGCCTATTAAGAGGTACATGGGAATAAGCATGGCTTCCCATAGTATATAAAAAAGGACGAAATCAAGAGCAACAAAAACGCCAAGCATTGATGTTTCCATGATCAGCAGGCAGACCATGAACGTTCTGATTCTGGTTTTTATATATGACCATGAAGCAAGGACACAGAAAGGCATGATAAAAGTGGTCAACAGAAAGAGAAGTATGGAGATACCGTCCATACCCACCTGGTAATTGATGTTTAATGATTCAATCCAGAGGTAGTTTTCGGCAAATTGAAATTGTGTGGTTGTCGTATCAAAGCCTGTAATAAGGCGAATTGACAAGAGCGCTACGATGGTAGTGAGAAAAAGTGTCCAGTATCGACTGAACGTATCGTTGTTGACCAGAAGCAGAGGTACAATTCCAAGAAGAGGAAGGAATATGAGTATGCTCAGCAAGTGTGGAAATTCTGGATAGGCTAATAATTGATCCATTACCAATGATCCTCAGTTTCAGTATTATAACCAGACAAAAGCGATTAGAAGGACAGCTGCCAGGGTGACGGTATAGTAAATAGTCATCTGGATCTGGCCTCTTTGCAGTACGAATGCGACTCGTTTTCCAATCCCTCGAACACATCGAGCAGAGCCATCGACAACTCCATCGATACCATGCCAATCAAACCATGACCAGAACTTGGCTGTTGTCATCAGGCTGTTCAAGCCCACAACACGGTAGGCTGCTCCCCATGCCGTATCCGCCCACTGGATTGGATGCTTGGCAAGCCACAGGAAAAGTTGGCCTCCACGACGGTAGAACCAGTCAAGGTCGAGACTGATGGTTGCCTCAGCGCCGATTTTCTTACGAAAAAAGTAAAAGGCAAGTGCGGTGAAAGCTAATATTTGCAGTGTTTCACTCAAGTGGTACTGGCCATAAGGATGATAGGTGACACCTGAGTTGGGCAGCATATCGTAGAGAAAAGGCAGATATGTACCTATCAGCAGGCAGAAGAAAGAAGCAACTATCATTGCAGCCTGCATGTTCCATGGCGGATCTTCAGCTTTGTTAAAAGTTTCCTCGGAGCATCTTCGTTCACCGAAGAACAGCAGGTATGGCAAACGTAAACCAGCTACCAGGAAGGTTCCTGCTGAAACCAGAGTAAGCAGAAATCCGGCAACAAGCAGATGTTCATTAAAGCTTGCCGTAATAATCATAGATTTGGTCACAAAGCCGGAGAAAAAAGGAAAAGCGGAAACGGAAATGCCGCCGATAACCATGAACAAAAGAGTCTTGGGCATCTTGCTGTAAAGTCCGCCAAGTTCAGTGAACTTAGATTTTCCGGTGACATGAATGACCGCGCCGGCACCCATAAAGAGTAATCCTTTGTAGAGAATGTGGGCAAAAGCATGGGCACATGCACCGTTAATTGCCAGAGCTGTGCCGATTCCGACACCTGCAACCATGTAGCCCACTTGGCTGACGATTTCCCAACCGAGGAGTCTGCGAATGTCGTTTTCCATAACGGCATAAATAATGCCGTAAATGGCCATAATTACGCCAAGAACTATGAGTACGTCAAAACCAGCAAAAGCTCGGACAAGTGTATACACTGCCGTCTTTGTAGTGAAGGCGCACATGAAGACAGCACCGGCAGCTGTGGCTTTACTATAGGCGTCGGGAAGCCATGAATGTAATGGCGGTACGGCAGCATTAAGCATGAGTCCTGCCATGATAAGCCAGGTATAGAGGTGTGTAGCATGCTCATCCATATGAACAAAGGAGAGGTCGCCGGTCGCTTGATAACGAAGGACAAATCCCAATAGCAGAATTATTCCACCGAAAGTATGAACAAGGAGATAGCGATAGCCTGCCGCAAGTGAGCCCTTTTCGGTATTGAACCAGATGAGAAATGTAGATGCGAAAGCCATCATTTCCCAAAACAGGAAGAGTACGAGATAGTCACCGCAATAGATAACTCCGAGAGAACCAGCCACATAAAACCAGGCGGCAACATGGTGCCAGTTGTTTTTTACGTGCAACCCATAGATAGAACCAATTATGGCCATCAGGGCCATGATGAATCCAAAAACCGAGGAGTAGTTGTCTACTCGACCAAAGGTGAGTTTCCACTCTAGAAACGGCAAGACTCCATACGTTCCTGGATGCATGTTGAGATACAACACATCGAGAAAGGTCAACAGAGGGATGAGAACGATGTATATTTTTTTAAATGGCTCTTTGAGAAACGGGAGAATCATTGCTCCCAGAATCATGATGAGGGCCGGATGAATAAAACTAGTTGTCATAATAGTCCTCTCGTGTCTTGATGCCGCCTCTGCCATACCATCGGGAGAAGAAAATAATCGCTATGATGGAGATCATTCCGAAAACTCCCCAGAATACGGGAATATGTTGTTCTGCCCAGGTGTGGGCATGATGAAGATCAACAGTGAGGCTCCAGATGACCACTGCGGCGATGCCGCCAAAGAAAAAATAGGTCGTAGCCTGCAAATGTTTTCTCAGGAAATCGATAAGTTGTACTATCATGGTATCAGCACCTCAATAAATTTCATCATGACATTTGGAAAGATTCCAAGCAGGACGGAGATTGTGCATGCAATTAAAATAGGAATCAACATGGCTAGGGGCGCCTCCTTGATACCTGTATATGGTTCACCTTCTGGGCGTTTACCAAAAAATGCCTTGTAGGTGACCGGTGCAAAATAGGCGGCGTTCAGCATGGTACTGGCAATAAGAATGAGAAGAATACCAATTTGGTGTGCCTGGATTGAGCCGACCAGAAGGCTCCATTTGGTGACAAAGCCTGCAACAGGCGGAGCACCAATCATGGAGAGTGACGCTATGCCGAAGGCACCAAAGGTGAAGGGCATTGTTTTGCCAAGACCCTCCATTTCAGAGATACATTTTTTATGCGCTGCAACATAGATGGCACCGGCACAGAAGAAGAGAGTAATTTTAGAAAAAGCGTGATTGACAATATGAATCAATCCTCCCTGAATGCCTGCATCGGTGAGAAGTGCCACACCCATGATGATATAGGAGAGTTGGCTGACCGTTGAATAGGCAAGACGGGATTTAAGATTGTCTTTGGAGAGTGCAATAATTGATGCAGCAAGGACGGTGAAGCCAACAAAATAAGCTGTGGGAATACCGAGATTCAGGTTGGCCATGGTGTCAAGACCAAAGGTGTTCAGCATTACCCTGGTGGTACAGAAAACACCTACTTTAACAACGGCAACCGCATGGAGCAGAGCCGAAACCGGAGTAGGGGCGACCATTGCTCCGGGCAGCCAGTGGTGCAATGGCATGATACCATTTTTGGCAAAACCGAAAAGGCAGAAAACATACAGCATGATGACCAGCCATTTATCAAGATCTGCACCAAAAATACCATGACGAATATTTGTGGTGAAATCCAGGGTGCCGGTGAGAACGTAGATGAGAATCATGGCCGGAAGGAGGAACCCTTTGGCAGTCGTCGTTAGATATATAATATACTTTCTGCCACCTGAATAACCCTCTTCATCCTGATGATGAGCAACGAGTGGGTAAGTGCAGATTGAGACGATCTCATAGAAGAGATACATGGTAAAGAGGTTATCGGAGAAGGCCACTCCTATGGCGCCAAAAATCGCCAGGGCAAAGCAGGCATTGAATCGTGTCTGTGCATGCTCCTTGAGGCCCCTCATATATCCCATCGAGTAAAACACAGCAATGGTCCAGAGCGATGAGGCAACGATGGCGAATATCATTGACATTGCATCGGCGCGAAGTGTTATGGTGACTCCAGGCAAGATGGTGAAGAGAGTATACCTCAGTATCCGACCGTCAAGGACCTCTCTGGCCAGAAAAAGTACGATACAAAACAAAATAATAGAGGATATTGAAGAGATTCCCTCTCGTATATTTTCCTCTTTACCGCGGATCATAACCCCGAGAGCGCCAATCAGAGGGATAAGCAGGGCGATGAGAAGTATTTTATCGGAACCGACCGTATTCATATCCATGGATAATGTTCCTCTTCTTAGCCTTTTAACTCGACGAGATCTTCCGCGTCGATCGATTTGTAATTTCGGTAGATTGCAACTACTATACTCAGGCCAATGGCAGCCTCAGCAGCGGCAATTGCCATGATAAACAGAGTGAAGATTTGCCCAACAAGCGGGTCAGGAGCTGTAAATCTATTGAATGCCATAAAGTTAACTGAGGCTCCGGCAAGCACAAGTTCTGCTGCTATGAGCATTCCAATAAGCGTTCTTCTGGTTACGAGTCCATAGACACCCATGGCAAAGAGCAGAGCAGCAATGACAAGGTAGGTGTTGAGATTGTTGTAAAGTGTGAGAATATCCATTAGTTACTCCTTCCGCGACGGGCAATAACCAGGGCGCCAATGATGGCAATCAGCAGTACTATGGAAATAAGCTCAAAGACCATGGAGTACTCTGTGAGTAATACTTTGCCGATGGATTCGACTGACCCGTTGTTAATCTTTGCATGTACCTGCCAATCTGTTTTGAGGGCCAGCATGGTGAAACCGCCAAAGATAAGTCCAGAGGTTATTATTCCAAAAGGTCCTGCAAGTGGACTTGGAGGTCCCTGTTTTTTGCTTTCCTCAGGGGCGGCAAACATAATTGCAAACGAGATTGTTACAGCGACTGCCCCGACGTAGATGAGTACCTGCATCATTGCTACAAACGGTGAATTGAGGAAATAATATATTCCGGCTACACCGACAAAACAGACGACAAGACCAGCGACACCACGAACAAGCCTATCCGCATTACATGCAATCAGTCCGCCGATGATGGTAGTGGCGACCAGGATGAGAAAGACAACTCCTACTAACTGGTCGGCATTGGGGAGTGGTAGGTTCATGAGTTTTGCTCCTCCAATCGTTTGAGAAGATCGAATATGAAATCTTCTCTTCGGGTACTGGCAAGATTATATTCTTTAGAGAATTCGATAGCGTTGAAATTGCACGATTCTACACAGGAGCCACACAGTGAACACTTGGTAAAATCGAGAGTGTACGAGCTTAAAACTTTCTTTTTCTCGCCTTCCTCTTTTTTTCCTGAAATTGAGATACATTCCGAAGGACAGGCACGCTGGCACATCATGCAGACAATGCAGTTGGGCTTGCCTTCTTCGTCGCCGACCAACTGGATATGGCCTCGAAACCTCTCAGACATTTCTAGCCTTTGGTAGGGATACTGCACAGTGACGGTGGGACTAAAGAATTCTTTGAAGGTCACAGTGAGCCCGACAAAAAGGCTCCATAGTCCACTGAATATTTCGCTAAAATAAGCAACCATGGCTAAAAAACCTTAAGTAATCCTGCGGTTAAAAGCAGGTTGAACAAAGATAAGGGAATAAGAACTTTCCAGGAGAGATTCAGCAATCCGTAGATTGTAGTCCTTGGAAAAGTCCAGCGAATCCAGATAATGGTCGCAATGATCATATATATTTTGAGGAGGAACCAGACAACTCCGGGGATAAAATCTAAAAATGGAATTGGAGCATACCAGCCGCCAAGAAACAGGATAGTTGTCAGACAGGCTCCGATCACAATATTTGCGTACTCACCCATAAAGAAGAGTCCAAATCCCATACTGCCGTATTCAGTATGGAAACCAGCAACCAATTCACTTTCAGCCTCTCCAAGGTCAAACGGTGCTCTGTTGGTTTCAGCAAGAGAGCAGGTGAAAAAGATGAGAAAAGAAAAAGGCATAAGCAGGTTTGGAACTTTGCCAAACACTGGTATGAGATTCCAGTGGAGTATCCCACCGGCCTGCTGGTTGACAATAGCCATGAGATCCATTGAGTTGGTTATCATCACCACCGTAATGACGGTGATCAACATCGGTATTTCATAGGCAATTGCCTGAGAAACCGCACGAACGGAAGACATAACCGCGTATTTGTTACGAGAACTCCACCCTGCAAAGAGAAGGGAAATGCCTCCCATCGAAGCAAAAGCAAAAATGGTAATAACACCTATGTTGAGATTATGGGCGATGATTGATTCACTAAAAGGAATTGTCACAAAGCTCATAATCGCTGGTGCCATTGCCAGTACCGGGGCAGCAATGAAAAGTACCTTGTCAGCTCCACCTGGAATGATGAGCTGCTTGGCCATCAGTTTAATACCGTCCAGTGGCGGCTGCAGAAGTCCCAAGGGACCATTGATATTTGGTCCTGGACGGCGCTGAATTCGACCGGCTCCCCGGCGTTCAGCCCAGACAAGGTATGCTGCATTGAGTGCGGCAAAGCCGATGGCAATGATCACAGCAACAATTACGTTAAATAAGGTTAGTTCCATCGTGATTCCTCTTTACCTGTCAATTTCAGGAATAACAAGATCAAGGCTGCCCATGAATGCCAGCGCGTCCATGATTAACATACCTCTGCAGGATTCATCAAACAGATGCATATTGGAGTAGGTGGGGGATCGTAATTTAAGCCGGTACGGATTTTTGGTACCATCGCTTACCAGTCTAATTCCAAAATTCCCACGTGCGGTTTCCACAGCCTGATAATAGTCTCCAACAGGAGGCTTGATTATTTTAGGAGCTTTTTGGGGCATTATCGGCCCACCAGGCAACTTCTCGAGTCCCTGCTCAATTATCCGTAGCGATTGTTCTATTTCTTCCATGCGAACATTGTAGCGTGCCAGTGAATCGCATTGGGAGAAGACAGGAACATCAAAGTCAAACTCCGGGTACACAGAGTAGGGCTCATTTTTGCGGACATCGTAATTGATTCCGGACCCCCTGGCCACTGCACTTGAGGCCCCGTATTTTCGGCAAATTTCTTTGGAGAGAATTGCATTTCCTTCAAGGCGTTTTCTGAAAATGATATTGCCAGTGACGAGTTTCTTATATTTTTTTAACGATTTTCGCATTCTGGGGATGAATTTTTTTGCTGACTCGATGAACTGCTCATCAACATCATTATACAATCCTCCAAACCTGTAATAACTGTAGGTAAGCCTTGATCCGGTTACACGCTCAAGCATATCGAGGATGTATTCCCTATCCTGAAGGGCATACATAAGCGGGCTGAATCCGCCAAGGTCCATGACGAATGCACCAAACCAGAACAGGTGTGATGCTATTCTGTTGAGCTCTACGGTTATTGCTCGTATGTATTCAGCTCGTTCTGGAACTTCGATTCCTGCAGCTTTTTCGACAAGGAGAACATGCCCATGCGAGTAACCCAGTGCGCCCAGGTAATCCATACGACTGAGGTTCATGTAATACTGAGGATAGCTTTTGAGCTCTCCCATTTTCTCATGCATGCGATGAATATAGCCAATTACTGTCTCGGCATTGACAATGTATTCTCCGTCCATTTCCATTTTGACCCTTAAAACGCCGTGGGTCGCAGGATGCTGAGGCCCTACGTTGAGAACAAAGGTTTCATCTGGTTGGATTTGAATAGGTACACTCATGCTTTAAAATCCTTTAAAAGTGGATGAAAATCTGCATCTTCGGGTAGCAACAGCGGAATAAGGTGAGGATGGCCGTCAAATTTGATTCCAAAAAAATCGTGAGTTTCCCGTTCATGCCAGTTGGCCCCGGCATAAATGGGGGTGATTGTGGGAACTCTTGGGTTATCTCTTGGGACACGGGTTCGGATGACCACACGACAGAGATCGAAATCGTATCGACTGAAATCATAAATGACTTCCATCTGGTTATCTTTGATCCAGTCGACACCGGTAATGCTTTCAATAAAATAATCGAGCTCGTCTATGATTTTGACAGCAACAAAAAGCTGGTCCGGGTCAACCAGAACATCAAGATGATAGCCATGGACAGTATAATCTCTTTCTAGAACGCCATTTTGACGAGGCGCATCTTGTTTTTTCTCGGACTCATCCAGATCAGCTGACTCCAAAGTAGCAGCGCCTTCATCCTCAACTTTTGATTTTTGGAAGAGCGCTTCCAGTGCCTTTTTTGTTTTTTCGACAATCATTGTCGCAGCTCCATGTCGGCTATATGGTAAAAACTTTATATGTCTATTTCTCTATCAAGCTCATCTTGATACCGGCAAAGCCCACAATGAGCAGGCGAATACCTTTTGATTGTAAAAACAAACAACCTGACGATGAGAAGTTGGGCTATTCAAGTGATGCCACGGTTTTCGTTTTTGGGCTTTTCCAACGTTTCCAGCCGGAAAGCTTATGTTCAAGTTCGATGATTCCCTGGAGCAATGCTTCGGGCCGAGGTGGGCAGCCTGGAATGTATACATCGACTGGGAGAAACTCATCAGCCCCAAGTACTATGCTGTATTGTCCTTTATATGCAAAGGGGCCGCCGGAAATAGCACAGTTGCCAAGCGCTATTACCCACTTTGGTTCAGGCATCTGGTCGTAGAGAGTTTTAATACCAGGCATCATTTTTTTGGTGATGGTGCCAGCAACTATCATAACATCACTTTGGCGTGGGGAAGGTCTGAAAACCTCAGCCCCGAAGCGAGACATATCGAAGCGGGCACATCCTGTTGCCATCATCTCAATGGCACAGCAAGCGATACCGAAGGTCAACGGCCAAAGTGAATTGGCCCGGCCCACATTGAGCAATTTATCGAGGGCAGTAAAATGGACGACAGATGAAGGGACATCTTCGTTTATCGTTGGTATGTTCTTCTTTCCCACTTGAATACTCCTTTAACCCATGCATAAACGACTGCGAGTGATAAAATTCCAACAAATAATACGATCTCAATAAAGTCTCGATACGATGAACTGAACATCTCTCCGTTATAGGCCACAGCCACAGGAAAGAGAAATAGGACGTCGACATCGAAGGCGAGGAAGATGAGAGCATAGAGATAAAAAACGATACCATAACGAATCCAACTGTCGCCGATCGGGTCCATACCGCATTCTATGTATTGATCCCGCTTGTTGATTATTTGTCTGGTCTTAAGCGGCATAAGCAGGTAGACAATCGCTATTGGCCCAAGAGCAAAAGCCAGACCGCCAAGAGTAAAGGCGGTAATCCAGAGAATACTGTCTCTGTAAAGGAATTCTGAAAATTGGGGTTCCATACTTTTCCCTCTTCCTGAAATTTTCGAAAAACGTGTGGTACAACTAGCAGCTATTTCCGTGCTATTCTATTTGTCTTGAATAATTGACAACATCAATATTGGCCATTGAAAGGCCGCAGGCGGTAATTTGAGATAACCGCTGGTTAACTTAGTTGATAAATCCTACTCGTGTCAATATTAAACTGAATTGATATTCATTATTCAGTACTAAGCGCACGAAACTCAAGCCTATTTTGCATGCTAAGCAAAAATGGTTAACATTCCCTGCGGGATCGTTTCTGTCGCACCTACACTTACAATGCAGCTGTGGTTATACCGAGAAGCATCCAAGTGTACAATATAGTCGTTACAACAAAATCTATTCTTTCGTATAGCCCAAAAAGCCAGGGACAGCAGCAATTAAGAAAAATAATGTACTAGCTGTAAAATTGCATTGATATTCAATTTTGTTTATGTATATTGCAACTAACTCTTATAGGTAGAGCGTTGGTATGAGTAAGTGCAAAATTGAGTCTGATCTTGATTGAACTCTTATAAATGATAAGTATTAAGATCTCCAGTAAATTTGCAAGATAGTTTTAATAAGAATAATTGAATAATGGTGAAAGTATGTCTATAACATTGAGACAATTGGAAATATTTATTGCGGTTGCGGAAACTGCGCAGGTTACTAAAGCAAGTAAAAAACTTTTCGTAACTCAGTCTGCCGTGAGTATGGCACTGGCAGAACTTGAAAATCAACTTGGTGGTTCACTTTTTGATCGCCATGGAAGAAGTCTGCTTCTCAATGCCAGAGGACGGTATCTCTTACCTTTAGCGAAAGATATAACAGCGCAGGTTTCCAATGTCGAAACGATAATGTCAGAGAGAAATGATAAGCTTTCCGGTCACATAGAAATCATTGCCAGTCTGTCCTTAGGGAATTATATATTACCCTATCTCATAGGAGCCTTTAAGAGGATTCACCCAAAAGTGCATGTCAATATGCTTGTCTATAATACCAAATATGCCGAGAGAATGGTGGTGGATGGTTCAATGGACATAGGCTTTGTTGAGGGAACAGCAACACATGAGGATATTGTCTCAATTCCATGGTTTAAAGATGAACTGGTCGTTCTCGCTGGTCCTTCAGATCCGATTTCGCATAATAAAGTGTTTGATGTAAGGACGGATATGAAAAACACAAAATGGGTCATGCGTGAGGAGGGATCCGGTACTGCTTCTGTGTTTCGGGAGAGAATGAAAGATTATTTGGATGATTTGAATGTAGTGATGGAAATGGGTCACCCTGAAGCTGTTAAAAGAGCTGTTGAGTCAGGGGTAGGGCTTGCCTGTCTGTCTACACTTACGGTTTGCCGTGAAGTTGAAAACGGCTGGCTCAAGAGCCTGAGTGTAGATGGCGTTGATATGTCGAGGCAATTATGGGTTGTGCACAGAAAGGACAAGGTCATGACCGAGGCAATGCAGGAGTTTCTCGATTTCTGTGATGTTATGTCAACCTGCGATGATGATCGCATATGCCTTTCTTCTCCGTGGAAACTCCAATCTCTCCTGGCACGGCAATCAAGTCGAAAAAAAGCATCATAATCTCTAGTCTTGCAGATTGCACAAAAGTGTGCGATGTGTGCTGTATTGTATTTGTCTATATCGTGTACCAATTTAATATGGAGCGAGGCCATTTTGGGCCCGCTCCATTTTTTTGTTGTATGGCAATATCCTCTGTAAAAAGTGCGTGACTCAGACGGAAAATGAGAAATACGCCTATAAAATGATAGGCGCTTGTGTTGTTTAGTATTCGATTTTGGAAAGAGTGAGGCCTTGAGCTGGGGCAGTTGAACCGGCTGCGGTACGATTTTTTGCCTCGATTGACTCGAGAAAACCCAACACAGATCTCCGACCAAGCCCGACCTCCAGAATTGTACCGACAATATTGCGTACCATGTGCCGAAAAAAACCATTTCCAGTAATGTGAAAGGAATGAAAATTGTCTGGATGGTGAAGTAAATATGCCTTGTAGATTGTGCGAGTTGAGCCATTTATTGCTCGTGTTTGCTGGTCTCTGGACCCCGCTGTTTCAAAAGACGAAAAATCATGTGTCCCTTCTAGGAGCTGTAAGCATTCTTCCATGGCACTGAAGTTAAGCTGCGAACGAATGTGAATTGAGTAGAGTCTCCTCTGTGGAATCAAAATATTATCGTTGAATATTGAATAGATATATGTTTTTGATTTCGCTGAAAAACGAGCGTGGAATGAGTTGGTTTCCTCTGTTACTTCGAGGATGCGTATGCTTGAAGGAAGCATTGAGTTGAGGCTTTGTTGAAAAGCTATGCAACTGATGTCCTTGGTTGTATGGAAATGTGCTACCATGCCGGTGGCGTGGACACCTGCATCGGTCCGTCCGGCGCCATGCAAAGGGATTCTGGTGTTGTGAATAGTGGCGAGATGCTTTTCTATCTCGCCTTGGATTGTCGGGGCATCCGGTTGGAGCTGCCAACCGTGGAAATCTGTACCGTCAAAGGCAATAAGAAGACGAATAGTTCTCATATTGCTGTAGAACCATCATGGAAAAAACGGAGCACCTTCTAGCCCCTCTTGCTCAGGGAAACCGCACATTATATTCATGTTCTGTACGGCCTGCCCTGCGGCACCTTTAACAATATTGTCTATTGCGGATATGATGATCAGCCGGTTGGTGCGCCAATCAATTCTAAAACTGATATCGCAATAATTTGATCCTCTTACATATTGAGTAGCTGGAAGAGAATTAGGGCCGAGGACGCGGACGAAAGGTTCCTTGCTATATTTGGTCTGATATATGTTTTCTGCTATTTCCTGAGTAAGCTCACCGTTAAGGCCTGCATAGATAGTGCTGAGAATGCCCCTGGAGAGAGGAAGAAGGTGAGGAGTAAATGATACTGCCGTCTGGTTGCCGGCGAGGAGACTGATTTCCTGCTCTATTTCTGGGGTATGTCTATGGTCTCCTACTTTATAGGCTCGAAAACCATCAGTGACTTCACAGAAAAGAGTACCTACCGAGGCGCTTCGGCCTGCTCCGGATGTTCCTGATTTCGAATCGATGATGATAGAGGCTGGGTCTATTATCCGATTTTCGAGAAGTGGGGCAAGGGCCAGTATTACAGATGTGGGGTAGCAGCCGGGGTTGGCAACCAGTGATGTCTTCTTAATATCGTCTCTGTATAACTCTGGTAGGCCGTAGACCGCACTGGTAAGTAGATCTGGAGCCGTGTGCTTCTGATACCATTTTTCGTAAATATTGACATCTTTTATTCGAAAATCAGCAGAGAGGTCAATTACCTTTTTACCTGCAGAAAGGAGATCAGGTACAATCTCCATCGAAGTCTTGTGAGGAACGGCGGTAAAGAAAAGATCTGCTTTTCTGCAGATTTGATCTATATCAGGATTTTCACATATAATTGAGACTTTGTCTCGAAGATGGGGAAATACCTCGGCCAAGTTTTGACCTGCATGCCTTCGGGAGGTGACTGCCGATATTTGAACTTTTGCATGATTGCACAGGATCCTAGTGAGTTCGGCTCCTGTGTAACCTGAAGCACCAATGATAGCAATTTTTAACATGGGGCACCTTTGATATACGTGAGAGACTGGCCTGTCGAACGTTGTTCGACTTGGGCAAATCCCGAGGGCTATAATGATTTATAAACAGTTATTGTTATAGCACTGCTTGTTTGTTTCGCATGTCTTAAGATAAAGCAAAAAGCTGCCAAAATCTATGACTGTAGCCAAAAATGATGTCAAACAAAAACAGGGAAGAGCAGATATTCTGCTCTTCCCTGATACTACTGTGACGTTCGCGGTAATTCTCTATTGCTGCAATGCTAGGCCCGAAAATATGTTTGTCGGGATGTACAGACAATAAAAATTAACGTTTGGAAAACTGGAATTTGGCGCGTGCGCCTTTCTGCCCGTATTTTTTACGTTCTTTCTGGCGAGGATCACGGGTAAGCAAGCCTGATTTTTTAAGAGCCAGCCTGTTTTCTCCGTCAACAACAAGTAAAGCACGTGAAATTCCGTGGGTCAGCGCATCCAGCTGAGCGGATTTTCCGCCGCCGATGAGAGTAGCTAAAATGTCGTATTGATCTTCGGTTTCTGTAATTTTAAATGGTTTAACAATTGCGTGAGTTTTAAAATTACCACCGAAGTAATCTTCAACGGACATTTTATTGACAGTTACCTTACCGTTACCTGGCATGAGCCATACTCGGGCGATGGCGGTTTTTCTTTTACCAGTTGCGTAAAAACGATCCTGAGCCATATTTGTTTCTCTCCGTGAATGTTATATATCTAATTCAACGGGCTGCTGAGCTTTATGAGGATGCTCGCTGCCGGCGTAGATTTTGAGTTTTTTAAGTTGGGCTCTGCCAAGTTTGTTTTTGGGAAGCATGCCTTTTACAGCTTTTTCAAGTAGCTGGGTGGGGTGTTTGTCAAGCAATTCCTGGGCAGTAGCCTCTTTGATGCCGCCCATGTAACCGGTGTGGCGGTAATATTTTTTGTTTTCCCACTTATTGCCGGTAAGTTTAATTTTATCGGCGTTGGTTACAACGATAAAATCTCCGTTGTCAATAAAGGTAGAAAAGCTAGGCTTGTGCTTGCCGCGGAGTCGTAACGCTATTTCTGCTGCAAGGCGACCAAGAATCTTGTCTTCAGCGTTGACAACATACCAATCTTTCTCGATTTCATTAACTGGAGTTAGATATGTTTTCATTTTGTGCCTCAAGGTCATGCAATTAATAAAAAAAGGTTCGATCATCACCGAACCTTTTATTGTCAAGTTTGGAGCGGGAAACGAGATTCGAACTCGCGACTTCAACCTTGGCAAGGTTGCACTCTACCACTGAGTTATTCCCGCTCTTTTGTTCAATGTCAAAACAGAGTAATATCTACAAACTTTACTGGTTGTTGTCAATTAAAAAAATAAAATAAAAAAGTGTTACCAACAATTGCAGAGAGACGATAATCTAACTACTATATAAATGGTTTACATTGATAGATCTGTGATAGTATTTGCAATACAATAACATATAATACATTCATATTAACTCAAACAGTAAATGGATATAGGATGACCACAGAAAGAGCTGGCACTATAATACGAAAGACAGGCGAAACAGAAATCAAACTTGAGTTGATGCTGGACGGAATAGGAAAACATGATATAGATACAGGTGTTCCTTTTCTCGATCATATGCTCACGCTCTTTGCAGTGCATGGTTTCTTTAATCTCAACATCAAGGCCAATGGCGACACTGATGTTGATGACCATCACACTGTTGAAGATATCGGCATCTGTCTCGGACAGGCATTGGCTAAAGCGCTTGCGGATAAAAAAGGTATAGCCAGATACGGTTGTTGTTATCTCCCCATGGATGAAACTCTGGTAAGGGCGGTGGTTGATCTTTCGAATCGTCCTTATCTGCATTTTCAAGTGCCAATTTCAGAACAGAAAGTTGGAACATTTGATACACAGCTTGCTAAAGAATTTATGCGGGCTTTCTCTCAACATGGAGGGATTACCATGCATATTGATTTACTCCATGGCGAAAATGGTCATCATATCATTGAGGCTGTTTTTAAAGGGCTTAGTCGGGCAATTTCAGAAGCAACGCGGCCTCTTTCCGGTTTTGATAAAGCATTGTCTTCCAAGGGAAGTCTCTGATTGAAACCTTTATAATAGTGCTACATTCAAAAAAGGTGTTTGAGAGAACGACAATTTCATATGCTACCAGTATTTGCATCAGGTGGTTACAAGAAACAGTTCCTTACATCATCTACCTAAATAAAAGGGGTCCGATTTGCTAATTCAAAGCAATGTACTAAAATTTTTTGTTGCCATGCTCGCTACCAGTTTGTTGTTTGGGTGTGGTGAAAAAAGAGTGGCTGAGTTTTCTCAGGATGAGGTGGAACCGCTCTCCTGTGTCATTGTGGTGCCCACAAAAGTTCCATATGAGGACTCAGCTAATAGTAGTAAAGACAGAGAAGAATTGCGGGCTGGAGCATTGTTTCTCGAAGATGTTCTCAGACAGGAACTGCAGAAATCCAAAGTTTCGCGGATCATTGATCCTTCTCGTCTTCGCTCTCAGTTGTATAATATGTCAGGAGGGACCTACCGCGTTCTGCACGAAATTGGTAAAAAAGAAAAATGTGAAGCTGCTCTCCTGAGCACCATTTCAAATTTCAGTAAACGCCAGGGCACTGAATATGCTGTCGATGAGCCCGCATCAGCAGCATTTGAGCTGAAACTCATTGACACTCAGACAGGTCGAAACTTATGGATGTCGAGTTTTAGTGAGACTCAGGTTTCACTCATGAGCAATCTCCTCTCTTTTAAAACAGCGATGACCAGGGGATTTAAATGGATCACTGTTGAAGATCTTGTTGCCAACGGTGCCCAGGAGAAATTGCGTAAGTGTGCCTATTTTTATTAGGATGTTGTTTTTGGTGTCTCCCCTTTTTTGGTGATCTGATTGGCCATAACTTCTCAGATCGTTCATCGTTTTCCCGATACATGATCATTTCTCCTCATAATAATTTTCTGCTTCCCCGAAAGAGTAATAGGAAAATTGGTATGGCCATGCATGACTATGCCATGCTTGAAAACGGTGACCGTGTTCTCATCGGTGTTTCTGGTGGTGTGGATTCATCTGTTCTCGCATTTGTCCTTAAAAACTGGCTGGCGAAGGCCCCTATAAATTATGTGCTCAAAGCTGTCTATATTGACAATGGTTTCTGGAAAACAGATAATGGTGGAAAGCCTCCGGCACAGAGAATTTCAGAGACACTTGCAGGTTTTGATATTGAATGTACGGTGGTAAAGGCACGAAAACTTGAGGAAGATGAGCTTACCTGTTTTCTCTGTGCTAGAAATCGACGTTCGCAGCTTTTTGATTTGGCCGCAGAATGGCAGATGAATAAGATTGCTCTCGGTCATCATCTTGACGATATGATAGAAACCTTATTTTTGAATATGCTGTATAGTGGCAATATTTCCACCATGGTTCCTAAGCAATCTCTCTTTAACGGTGATGTTCATATTATTCGACCATTTGCATATATGGAAAAGAATAACATCCTGGAAATTGCCTCACTGGCAAAGATCGAGACAGTGAAGAATTATTGTCCTCTTGAAAAAGATACAAGAAGAGAATTGGTCAGAAAAATGTTGACTGATATATATGCCGCTGAGCCGGGCGCCAAAAAATCTTTATTTCAGTCGATGAAAAATATCCGCAGCGACTATCTGCCATAATAATTCATTGTGACCTCTTCGGTAAGGCTTAAAAAAGAGTGAAAGTAGTTGTTTTTACAACTGCACAAACTCTAAGCGATAAATTTTGTTTTCTATTTTACATCTATGGTGGTATGGACAAAACGTTATCGGAATAAACCTGAGAATAGAAATCATAGCTGAGCATATTCATAATATTTATGGCCAACGATTACCAGGCACATCAATGCCACCTACAAACAAACTTCGGAGTATTTGATGATTAAGAGAGTAAATACCGTATTAAAAGATAAAGAAGTTGGTGCTGACCTCACTATACAGGGATGGGTCCGAACCCGCCGGGATACCGGATCCTTCTCTTTTCTGGAGATAAATGATGGCTCTTGCCTTGCAAATCTGCAGGTCATAGCTGAAAGCACCCTGAATAATTATACCGAAGAGGTGAAGAAACTGTCAGCCGGCTGTGCTGTAATTATCTCGGGCACATTGGCAGAGTCTCCGGCCAAAGGGCAGGATGTCGAACTCCATGCTGACGCGGTTGAGGTTGTCGGCTGGGCTGATTCTGAGGAATATCCTTTGCAGAAAAAAAAGCATTCGTTTGAATTTTTACGTGAAATAGGCCACCTGCGTCCAAGAACAAATGCTTTGGGAGCCGTAGCCAGGGTAAGATCCCGGTTATCTTTTGGTGTTCACCAGTTTTTTCAGGAACGTGGATTTTGCCAGGTACATACACCGATCATAACCACCAGCGATTGTGAAGGGGCTGGTGAGATGTTCACTGTTTCCACGGAAAATACAGGTGTGAGCGGTACGTCTAACCCTGCAGAGCAAAAAGCTTTTTTTGGCAAAGCAGCAGGTTTGACCGTAAGTGGTCAACTACAGGCCGAAGTGTATGCCCTGTCCCTTGGTGATGTGTATTCCTTCGGTCCAACCTTTCGTGCTGAGAATTCTCATACAAGCAGACATCTCTCAGAGTTCTGGATGATAGAGCCAGAAATGGCATTCTGCGACCTGGCCAAGAATATGCAGATTGCTGAAGAGATGTTAAAATATTTATTGGAGGATGTTCTTAAAAATTGCCATGAGGATATGACTCTTTTTCATAAATTTATTGAAAAAGGGTTAATAGACAAGCTGAAAATGGTTTTAGATAACGATTTTGAACATATTACTTACAGCGATGCCATAGAGGAACTGACCAAAGCCAGGAAAAAATTTGAATTCCCCGTGAGTTGGGGAATTGACATGCAGGCAGAACACGAAAGGTACCTCACTGAGGATGTATATAAGAAACCACTTATTGTTACTGATTATCCTCTTGGTATCAAACCTTTTTATATGCGTGTTAACGATGACGGCAAAACGGTGGCAGCCATGGATATATTAGTTCCTGGAATCGGTGAAATTGTCGGCGGCAGTCAGCGTGAGGAGCGTTATGATGTTCTTCATGAACGAATGATACAATCAGGCATCAATGTTGATGAATACACCTGGTACCTTGATCTGAGAAAGTATGGATCTGTACCGCATTCAGGTTTTGGTCTCGGCTTTGAGAGATTGGTTCAGTATGTAACCGGTATGGCAAATATTCGTGAGGTTATACCGTTTCCAAGAACTCCGGGATTTGCCCCTTGCTAGTTGAGGTAATCGGCAGTCACATCTGGTTTCTGGAAATAGCTTCATTTTCAATATGTAGTTACGAGGTAAGAACGTTTGAGTAAAGGGAAAACCATTCAGTCAATGTTTGATGCCATAGCAGGCCGTTATGATTTGATGAATCGGGTCATGACCATGGGGCAGGACCAGGGCTGGCGTAAATTTGTGGTCCAGCGGGCTGGCGATCCCGGTGATGGGATGATTCTCGATCTTGCTACTGGAACAGGCGATATCGCCGCTTTGAGCAGAGAACGTTACGGGGCCTGTACTGTCATTGGCGGTGACTTTTCCATTAATATGCTTCTTGAAGCACAAAAAAGGTTTGCTGGCAAAAAAATAATGTGGCAAGCCACGGATGCCAACAACCTTCCGTACAAATCAGACAGCTTTGAATCAGCAACCTTTGGATATCTGCTCCGCAATGTCGATGACGTCGTTGGCGTTCTCAAGGAAGTTCACAGGGTACTTAAAAAAGGGGGGAGGGTTGTTTGCCTGGACACGACACCACCGGCAAAAAACATTCTCTATCCTTTTATCCAACTCTATTTCCGACTTGGCATTCCCTTACTGGGGAGATTGATTGCCAAAGATGAAGAGGCCTACTCGTATTTAACCGGCTCTACCATGGGGTTTTATAGTGCCGATGATCTTGCAGCTGTCTTCGAGAAGGCTGGTTTTATCTCAGTGGGGTATAAAAAATTTATGCTTGGAACAATTGCTGTGCACTGGGGGGAAAAATGACAGGGACAAACAGGCGGTCTTATTCGGAGAATCGTGTAGAGCGAAAACTGCCAAAAACGCTTTTTGATATGCTGTATAACAGCTATGAAACTTACCGGGATAATATAGCTTTTATTTATCGCACAGGTTCGGATGAGATTGAGGTGAGTTACGGCAAGCTTTTCGAAGATGTACTGCTGTTGTCCAAGGCCTTTGCCAGGAGGGGGTTAAGTCGAGGCGATAAAGTAATGTTTCTCTCCGATAACAGGTATGCCTGGATTGTTACCGATCTGGCAATTATGTCTCTTGGAGCCGTAACAGTACCCAGGGGAGCTGATACTCCGACGCAGGAATTCAGTTTTATTATTGAAAACTCCGAGGCTGCATATCTGGTTATAGAGTCAGATGATTTATTGGAAAAACATCTGGAGTATCTGCGTGACAGTAAGCAGATTAAATCTATTTTTGTAATGACCAGTCCGGAAAAGCATAGGCTGTTCAGTAATATGTACTCATATAGTAGCCTGCTTGGCGACAGAGTCATCAGTGATGATGATATTAAGCAGTTTTGTCGAAGAGGTGAGAGGATAACTCCAGAAAGTTTGTTGACATTGATCTATACCTCGGGAACCACCGGATTGCCCAAAGGGGTGCAGCTTTCACATGCTAATATTGTGCATAATATTAGGCATATCCCAGACATTATCGGTCTTACTCCTGAAGACCGGTGGCTTTCTATTCTACCAAGTTGGCATATATTTGAACGCACTGCAGAATATTCCGCACTCTGTATTGGCTCATGCCTGGTCTATTCTTCCGTAAAAACCTTTGCTCAGGATTTACAGGATTATAAACCGACCCTGGTGGCCACGGTTCCTCGAGTATGGGAGTCACTGTATACTAAAGTTGAGTTAGCCATACGCAAAAAGGGAAAAGCGGCCCAGGCCATTTTTAATACACTTGTTGCTATCTCAAGCACGTATAAGAGGAACCTTCGGGCATTTCGTGGCCATCTGCCGCAGTTTTCCCAGCCAACAGTGATCGAAGTCTTTTTGAGAAAAGTCTTTACGCTTGTAAAGCTATGTATGCTTTATCCCGCATATATTCTTGCTCAGAAAAAACTGGCTGCTGTGCAGCAACGTTTTGGTGGAAGGCTGCGACTTGCAATCAGTGGTGGTGGTACTTTGGCAAAATATCTGGAGGAATGGATTGATGCGATCGGTATACGTATTGTCAACGCCTATGGGATGACCGAATGTTCTCCAGCTATTGCCGGCAGAGGAGTGGATTGTCCAGTTTATGGAACCTTAGGGCCAGCAGTACCGGAGACGGAGTTGCGTATTGCCTCTGAGAATGGCGAGATCCTCGGTCCAGGCGAGGAAGGGCTTATCGAAGTTCGAGGACCTCAGGTAACCTCAGGTTATTATAGAAATGAGAAAGAAAACCAGGAATCTTTTACCGAGGAAGGTTTTTTTCGTACCGGAGACTTAGGAATGCTCACCATTCAAGGCGAGTTGATCATAACCGGGCGGGCCAAAGAGATTATAGTTCTTGCCAGCGGGGAGAATATAGATCCGTCACGAATAGAAAATGCCATCTCCGTGTTTCCCTTTATCCAGGATGCCATTTTGGTTGGGCAGGACAAAAAGGGACTTGGCGCTCTCCTTGTTCCTAATATAGAAGAGTTACGTGATTATGTGAGCCAGAAGATCAAATTATTCAGAAAGGAAGAGAAAAACCTGATCACTGACACGAAAGTCCTGGATCATGTCAAGAAAGAGCTTAACCGTCGACTGCTCCCTAAATTGGGATTTAAGCCATACGAAAAACTCCAAAATATCGCTTTTCTTGATAGAGAATTCACTCTTGGCGAGGAGTTGACCAATACCCTTAAAAAGAAAAGGCATATTATTGAAAGAAAGTACAAGGCGATGATCGATTCGCTGCTTCATTGAGAGCAAAAAACGCAAAATCTAGCCATTCCATGGAATCCCCCTGCATAAGGACTTTTAGTTATCATTATAAAGAAAAATTTGGGACTCCGGTAGGCAAGATTCCCATCGATCTGGGCATCGTGTGTCCTAACCGGATTCATGGTGGCTGCATTTATTGCCATGCCGCTGCCTTTTCTCCAGGGTATCTACAAAAGAAGGGGAGTATTGCCGATCAGCTTGAAAGAGGGAAGAAGCAGCTGATCAGTGGTCGATTTAATAAATATTTCATTTATTTCCAGCAGGAGACGCCCACTGCTGCAGAAGACACGATTTTACTTGGTATCGCAGCAGAGGTTTTGAGGGATGTCAATTGCGTTGGCCTGATCATTTCGACCAGGCCAGATTTCCTGAGGGAAACTTTCGTCGGGCCGCTTTGTAAGCTGATAACAAAATATAAAAAAGATTGTCTTTTTGAACTTGGCCTTCAATCAACAAAACCTTCCAGTCTTGAATATCTGAATCGTAATCATTCATATATTGATTTTCTCCAGGCTGTCCGACTTTTACAGTCCTATGAAACATTTGAGATTAGCGCTCATCTTCTCCTTGGAATTCCTGGAGAAACAAAGACGGATATGATCACTTCTGTGCAGAAGGTATGCGGGCTTGGTGTAGACGCTCTCAAAATACATCATCTACAGGTTTTGAGAGATACACCTCTGCAAACGATTTACGAAGCAGGGAAGTTGCAACTCTTTGGTAAAAACGAGTATCTGAGTCTGCTGCTAAAAATACTACCGTTGATACCAGCAAACGTTGTTATTCATAGACTATGGGCCACATCTCATCCGGAAATGCTGATCGCGCCAAGATGGAATATCCTGACCGCTGAATTAAGTGGAGTGCTTCGACGATTGATGAACGATCTTGGCATAAAGCAGGGCCAATTAAGCCTCTCATTCTCCAAATAGTTTCCCCTCCTTAGTATATCCAGATGACTGGATTGTCAGTAAGACCGGTATAATATCTATTATATTGTAAACATAATAGAGGTTTATGATCTGCATTTTGCCTTGAGACATACCTGTATGGCAAACAAAGATGCCGTTTATCAAAGTTAATTTTATGGTTGAGGTTGTGATTTTTTTCAGAAGGTCTAAAAATGCATTATTCGTAAAATAATGATTAAATAATGTTGAATAGGAAGAAAATAACATCATTAATTGACAAAAACGTAGATATCAAATACAATATTAGATGTAATAACATTTTAGGTGATTTGATAATGAAAATTGACGAAACGAATGTTGCAATAATTCAGTATCTCAAAAACGGTAGAGTTCCGTTCAAACATATTGCGGAAAAGCTTGGGGTTTCAGAAGGTACAATCCGTGCCCGAGTAAAAAAACTGCAGGATGAAGGGGTACTGGAGATCACTGGCCTTATTAATCCCGATGTTCTTCCTGATAAATATGTGGTTATTGTCGGGGTGAAACTTAAGGATATGGATCTCGTTAAAAAAGCTGAAGAATTCAGTAAGTTACGAGGGGTTATCTCGGTGTGTGTGGTGACCGGTAGATTTGACCTCATGATCACCGTTATGCTGAGAAAACAGTTCGGAATGCTTGAGTTTTATACCAATGAAGTATCCAAGGTAGAAAATGTCCGTTCCGTGGAAACATTTGTAGTCTACAAGAGTTTCAATCTGAAGGTTCCGCTCGCGCTCTAATCCAGGTACGCAATGGCGGTGATCATTTTTTTTACTTAAAAGGCCCAATACCATGAAAAAAACACCGTTATATCCGTGGCATGTCGACAACGGTGCCAACATGGCAGCGTTCGGATCATATCTAATGCCGCTCTGGTATCCTCAAGGCGTGAAAAAAGAGCATTTCAGTGTAATCGAGCACGCCGGTTTGTTCGATACCAGTCACATGGCAACACTTCTCGTCAAAGGTGAAGACACGCGCAATCTTTTGCAAAAGACCTTCACCAAAGATCTTGAGAAATGCATCGGTCTTAAAAAAGATCCCCTCGGCATTGATCGTTGCGTTTATGGCTTGTTCTTAGCTGACAATGGTTATGTCATAGATGATGCTCTTGTCTATCAATTGAATGATGCTTTCTACATGGTAGTCGTTAATGCCGGGATGGGGGCAACGTTGAAGGAGCATCTTGAAAAGCATTCCCAAGATTTATCAGTTACAGTGACAGATCTCAGTGATCGTTTGGGAAAGATAGATATACAGGGCCCACTGTCTGCTAAAATTATAGCAAAACTTCTCGAGGACCCGTCTACCGTTTTTGCCAATTTTCCTTATTTTTCGTGTAAAGGCTGGTTTGAATCAGCGGATCGGAAACCAATTCATTTAAAAGATAATATCCCGATACTTCTCTCTAGAACAGGATACACAGGCGAATTTGGTTTCGAAATATTTCTCGCTGAAAAACACATAAAAGATGTATGGCAGATGCTTCTGGATATAGGCGGAGAAAAGATTGTTACCTGCGGTCTTGCCGCAAGAGACTCTTTAAGAGCCGGTGCAGTTTTGCCTCTTTCTCATCAGGATATTGGACCATGGCCATTTGCCAATAATCCCTGGCAATTTGCACTTCCACTGGACGATGATGGCAATTTTACCAAAACATTTGTTGGCTCTGCTGCATTGCAGCAAACAGAAGAGCTGTTTTATACCTATCCTTTTGCAGGGTACGATCCACGAAAAATTACGATAACCGATGAAAGTGGCGTTTTAGACAGTGAAAGCCGAAATATTGGTGAGATCCTCACCTGTACTACAGATATGGCTATTGGCCGTGTTGGCGACAGAATTATTTCCATGGCGACCAGTGAACAGGATGGCAAACCTGGAGACTTTCAGCCCAGGGGATTGTCCTGTGGATTTGTTAAGGTGGAACGCAAATTAGAGTTTGGAGAGACTGTGTTCCTGACAGATGGGAAGCGCAAGGTAAAGGTCGAGATCAGGTCAGATATAAGGCCTGACAGGACTGCCAGATTGCCTATGCATCAAATGATTTAAATGGTGAGAGGAGAAGACAATGAAAGAGTTGGAAGAATTGAAGTTGCCGGAAGATCTGAAGTACACCAAGGATCATGAGTGGGCGAAAGTTGATGGAGATGCTGTTCTGGTAGGGATTACCGACTATGCTCAGGATCAGCTTGGTGATATCGTCTTTGTCGAAATGCCGGAAACGGGTGACAGTTTTCAAGCTGGAGATGAGTTTGGTACACTGGAGTCTGTAAAGGCTGTATCTGAACTTTATCTTCCCATTGGCGGCGAGATTATAGAAGTCAATGAAGAGCTGGATGATTCTCCGGAACTGATTAACCAGGATCCGTATAAAGGGTGGATTGTCAAGGTTAAGCCCGAAGATATTGCCGAGATGGACAGTCTTCTCGATTGTAGCGGATATCTGGCAATTCTGCAGGGAAGTGAGTAATACTCAACAATTATACATGTGAGGATGGGATATGCGTTACCTACCACATACCGAAGAAGATCTACAGGAAATGATGTCGTACGTTGGTGTGTCAGGGTTTGAAGAAATTTTTCCTACCGTTCCGAAAGAGTGCAGATATCAAGGTGATATGGATATTCCTGGTCCTCTTGCCGAATGGGATCTTGATGCACACATGGAAGAGATACGTGCAATGCTGCCGGTCGGTCCAGAGTATAAAGTTTTGATTGGTGCCGGCTGTTATCATCATAACATACCGGCGATTATACCAAATTTGACCAGTCGGTCGGAGTTTCTTACCGCATATACACCATATCAACCTGAGATGGCCCAGGGTACCCTGCAGGGCGTGTACGAGTATCAAACCTTGACAGCGAGACTTCTGGGCGTCGATGTGGCGAACGCCTCCATGTATGACGGAGCGACGGCTCTCGCAGAAGCTCTCTTAATGACCCTACGTCTTAGTAAAAAGAAAAAGAAGGTTGCTGTTTCCAGGGCAATACATCCTCATTACCGGCAGGTGGTTGAAGCCTACTTCCGTCCAACCGGATTTGAAATTGTTGAGTTGCCATATCTTGAAAATGGTCGAACAGATCTAAGCCTAATTGGAGACGATTCCGATTTTGCCGGAGTAGCCCTGCAGTCACCGAATTTTTTCGGTGTAATTGAAGATATTCAGAATGCTGCCGTAACGATTCATGAGAGAGGCGCTCTGTTCGTCACTAATTTCACAGAGCCCTTGGCTTTTGGACTCTATCAAAACCCAGGTAGCCAAGGGGCGGATATTGTATGTGGCGAAGGACAAAGCTTTGGTATAGGCCGATCCTTTGGCGGGCCAGCGTTAGGCATGTTTGGCTGTAAAGATGCTTTTGTCAGAAGTATGCCTGGACGGTTGGTCGGTGAAACAGTCGATCTTGATGGAAAACGTGGTTTTGTCCTTACTCTGTCCACAAGGGAGCAGCATATCCGCCGAGAGAAAGCAACTTCCAATATTTGTTCAAACCAGGGCATCAACACAATTACAGCAGCTATGTATATGGCAGCACTCGGTGGCAGCGGGATACGCAAACTTGCCAGGTTGAACTATGACAAGGCTGAATATCTCAAGAATGGGCTGATACATGCCGGTGCAAAGGCAGTCTTTTCTTCACCGACATTCAATGAGTTCGTCCTCGAACTTCCAGATGATTTCAGGAAAAAACGCGAAGTACTTTTAAACAGCAAGATTATTGCTGGGATTGATCTGGGATCCTTCTATCAAGAACTCAACGGCAAATATCTATTCTGTGTCACGGAGACCGCTTCAAAAGACGTTCTGGAGAGTGTGATCAGGGAGGTGGCGAAATGAAAAATGCACCTGGAAACAGTGGATTAATATTGGAAGAACCCTTACTCTGGGAAAAAGGCAAGAAGGGCAGGAATGGTATGAGCGTGCCTGAAAGCGACGTTCCTTCAGCTTCTCTTCCACCAGGTCTCACTGGAGATGGTCCTGATTTTCCCGATCTTAGCGAGATTGATGTGGTCAGGCATTATACCCGGCTCTCGCAATGGAATTTTGGTGTGGATACCGGCATGTATCCACTGGGATCATGTACCATGAAATACAATCCCAAGATAAATGAAAAGCTTGCTGCCTCTCCTGAGTTAGTTGCGGCACATCCTCTGCTGGACGATAAGCATTGCCAGGGGACGCTGAAGCTGATACATGAGCTCCAGAATCACCTTGCAGTTATTACTGGAATGGACTCCGTCTCGGTTCAACCGGCAGCCGGAGCACATGGAGAGCTGACAGGCATGTTGATCATGGCTGCCTATCATAAGGATAATAACAGTATTCGGACAAAAATTCTTATCCCTGATACAGCTCATGGTACCAATCCTGCCAGTGCAGCATTGTGCGGATATAAACCGGTGAAGGTGGAATCCGGCCCACGTGGAATTCTGGAGGTCGAGGATATCCGTCGTTTGATGGATGAAGAGACGGCGGGTATTATGATCACCAATCCCAATACATTAGGGCTTTTTGAGGAAAATATCATAGAGATAAGCGCAATTGTTCATGAAAAAGGAGGTCTTGTTTATGCCGACGGGGCTAATATGAACGCCATAATGGGTATTGTTGATTTGAAAAAATGTGGGGTTGATATTCTCCACCTCAACCTACATAAAACCTTTTCTACGCCCCACGGTGGAGGTGGGCCGGGTGCAGGTCCTGTCTGTGTTGTTGGTAAACTTGAGAAGTATTTACCTGTCCCAAGAGTGGCCTATGACGGTTCATTCTACAGACGAGACTATGACCAACCCAAAAGTATCGGCAGAATTCATGGATTCCATGGTAATTTCGGTGTGCTGGTTCGGGCATACAGTTATATTCTCACCATGGGTGCTGAAAATCTTAAGAAAGCAAGCCAGTATGCCGTGTTAAACGCCTGTTACCTTAAGGAAAAATTGAAAGGGCACCTCCATCTTGCCTACAACAGACCGTGCATGCACGAGGCGGTTTTTTCTGACAAAAAGCAGCAGAAATATAAAGTCAGTACGCTTGATATTGCTAAACGGCTTATGGACTGCGGTTATCATCCTCCAACGATCTATTTTCCTCTTGTGGTCAGCGGCGCGATCATGATTGAACCAACAGAAAGCGAGTGTCTGGAAGATCTTGATCGTTTTGTCGAGGTTTTGAAAGCAATTGTCGAGGAGGCCAGAGAACAACCAGAGCTGCTAAAATCTTCGCCAACAAGGTTTAAAGTGAAACGTCTTGATGAAACACGTGCCGCAAGACAGCCCTGTTTATGCGGCTAACATGAGAGCCGTACTCAGAGATCTTGGAGTCATGGGATATAAAGAAGCCCATGTACTCCAGCTCCAGTATGTTCAGGACCAGCTTGACGGGGGAGAGACTCAGGAGCAGGTCCTGATCACTGAACATCCTTCAGTTTTTACCCTTGGAAGATCAGGCAGTCTCAATGGCTTAGTTAAACCAAGGGGCGAAATTATCAGTTCAGGAGTAGATATTGTCCACACCGAACGGGGAGGAGATATCACTTATCACGGCCCAGGACAACTGGTTGTTTATCCCATTGTCAATCTGCGAAAAAGAAATCTTTCAGTTTCTGATTATATTTATATACTCGAAGAAATAATGTTGTTGACTGCGGCAGATTCCGGAGTTACTGCGGCAAGGGATGAGAGAAACAGAGGTATCTGGGTTGGAGATAACAAAATAGGCAGCGTCGGTATCCGCATTCGGCATGGCATAAGTTTTCATGGACTCGCCCTCAATGTAAACCTCTCCCTTGAGCCTTTTCGATGGGTTCGACCCTGCGGCCTGATGGGCGTCGGGGTTAGCTCCCTGCAGGAAGAGTTAGGGAAAAACGTATCAATGCAGACCGCAAGAGAGAATATGCGTAATCATCTATTTCATTTTTTTTGTGGGGAGAGCGTTAGCAGATGAGAGAAAACAAAAATTCTGTACGCCTCGGCAAGCCTAGATGGTTGAGACGCAAACTGCCTACAGGCCCACAGTATGAAGAAATCAAGAAATTATTGAAAGATAATTGTTTGACAACGGTCTGTCGTGAAGCGCAATGTCCCAATCAGTTTGAGTGCTACTCACGAGGAACTGCCACCTTTATGATTCTTGGTGAGAAATGTACCCGGAACTGCATGTTTTGTGCAGTCGGTCATGATCCTCAAGAGCCGCCTGATCCTGCTGAACCAGTCCGGGTTGCTGATGCGGTAAAGACCATGGGACTGAAATACAGCGTTATTACCTCAGTGACACGAGATGACCTTGCAGACGGCGGTGCCTCTATATTCGTCGAGACAATAGCAGCAATCCGTAAAGGGTCTCCTGCAACTCTGATTGAAATACTTATTCCTGATCTTCAAGGCAATTGGCAGGCACTGGAAAAAATAGTCGCAGCAGCTCCTGATGTTCTAAACCACAATGTTGAAACGGTGCCGAGATTATATTCGACAGTACGGCCACAGGCTGTATATGAGCGCTCTCTGGAGCTTCTGGACAGTGTAAAGATGTTTAACCCAAAGATGGTAACCAAAAGCGGAGTTATGCTCGGGCTTGGTGAAAAAAGAGATGAAATTTTGCAGGTCATGGACGATCTCTTGCAGTCCAAATGTGATATACTTACCCTCGGACAATATTTGCAGCCTTCGAAAAATCATCTTTCTATCGAGGAGTTCATTACTCCAGAGATATTTGATGAGTTAAAGGAAATTGCCCTTCAAAAGGGTTTTGCCGGAGTTGCTTCCGGACCAACGGTACGCAGCAGCTATGAAGCGGAAAATCTTTACCGGGAAGTGATAGCAAGATAATACTTGCATTGATAGACTCGTAAAAAGATCGAATAACATTGTTGTCGATCTGAAGCGGCCGTTCATTATACCTGTGTACTGTCAAATCGCAGTTTCAATTGCTACGCTAGGAATATCGAACTATTCCAGTATCCATCTGAGCGCCTAAGGTGATCTTTTGCGAGATTATCTTTCTTTGCTAACTGGGCTGTGATTCTCTTCCATTTCTCCCTGGACTTCTCGAACCTAAAAGAATATTCTCTACTCCGAAAATTTTAATTCCTTCTTCGGCTTCATTAAAAATTAGGGACCGGTCGGATTTATCAGTCTACGTTTCGAGAAAAATGAGTAAAACGTTTCGCATTGATGGCAATATTCTCACCTTGGAAAAGAAAGGTGCGGACAGTTATATTAAAATAAGTTATCCGCAGCGTTTTGGCAGATATTCCGAGATTGAGACGGCAGATGCCATCTACCAGTTTAATCTCAATGGCGAGATCCGCTTTATTCGTGGCAAAGGAGAGAAATGGCCCGATCCGCAGGAATGGCTAAAAAGGAGTATCGGCAACGACTGGATATACTATTCCACAGGAGGATATACCGGCGTTTTCGAAGCAATTGGTGAGTATTATCTTCCTAATCTTCAATATCCCACCAATTCACTTATTGGCGGTAAGCCCTTTGCCAATCCTCTGGTGCGCAAGGTTATCAATAGCTGGTATGAGAACCTTGTTGATATCCGTTCTGAATTGTGCGATTCAGCCGTGGAGATTAGAGATTATCTTGATAAACTGCTTGTCAGCTCCCCGGCAGTTCTTGCAGAAAAAGCAAGACGACTATTTTCCGTAAGCGGGGGAAGGGTCACTGTTTTACCTCCGGACGCGAGGCATTGTGACTATGACATCATTCCACTTACAATTGCCGATGGCTGTCTGTATAAGTGCAGGTTTTGCAAAGTAAAAAATTCCCGACCATTCAGCGAAAAGAAACATAAGGAAATTGATTTCCAGCTTGAGTCTTTACAAGAGTTGTACGGTGCGGACCTGAAAAATTATAATTCCGTTTTTCTAGGTGAGCATGATGCGCTTTGCAGCTCATCTGAGTTGTTGTTATACAGCATCGGCAAGGCATATGATGTACTTAAGCTTGGTTCAGCAAATATGCGTGGCGCCAATTATTTCCTTTTTGGCAGCGGTGATTCGTTGTTGGAGGCTGACGAGAGTCTCTTTAACGAACTTCGTCGGCTACCGGCGAATTTTTATATCAATATAGGGCTTGAGTCGGCAGATCAACAGACTCTTGATATGCTTGGAAAACCTCTGACGTCTGCAAAGGTTGAAATGGCCTTTATGAGAATGCTGGAAATAAATGAGCGCTTTCCAAACATTGAGGTAAGTGCAAACTTTCTTATGGATGAAACCTTGCCATCAGGGCATTATCCTGAGCTTCTCCGACTGATACGTGATTCTCTTGCCCGCAAAAGGCCCAAAGGCTGTATCTATCTTTCACCGCTCAAATTTGACAACCCGTCTCGTGAGCTGGTTTTTGATTTTAATCGCCTCAAACTACAAAGCCGTCTTCCTACATTTCTTTATATTATTCAAAGGTTATAGTAGGGTATCTTTTAAATCCAGTAATCATGACAACAATGTTAGGAGTTGAATAATATACGATTACCAAGGAGAAAGGGGAAAATGTATGAAAATGACCCCGAGGTTAATGCGATTTATTCTGAATGTGTACCCGCCATATCTGGGGGCGGGGATTCATGTCGATAAGATTGCTGCTGATTGGAAGACGGTAGATGTCTCAATGAAACTGCACTGGTATAATCAAAATGCGGTACGAACTCATTTTGGCGGTAGTCTCTATTCTATGGTAGATCCGCATCTTATGCTCATGTATATGCAGGTATTGGGGAAGAACTATATAGTCTGGGATAAGACAGCCCATATAGATTTTCTTCGACCTGGAAAGGGAAAGGTCTCTGTCCGTTTTCATATCCCAGATACTGATCTAGAAAAAATATTCAACGAGCTGAAAACAAAAACAAAAGTGGAACCTCAGTATGAAGTTGAAGTCATTGATGAATCAGCAGAGGTGGTCGCCAGGGTCACCAAAGTTCTCTATGTGCGAAGGAAAAAATGACATTAACCTTCATATTGTTTTGAATTACATAAAAAATATAAATTGTTAATTAATATGGCTTCTGCTTTACCTGCTTTTTCTAGATTGTATGACTGGGGGGACGGTGAGCTCGTCAGTTGTCGGTAATGAATCATTCTCTTTCATGTAAGAAACTTAAGATAGAAATGTCATATTTGGATGATTCTATCATACAGGTGATGGCATGAAGTTAAAATTCCAGCACAGGTAGATGCCTAATAGTCTGTGCTCTGGATATTGCAGGGGGGCGCTTAACATTTTGATTGTAAGCGGTCAAATGCTCCTGGCTCTTCTGTTCACTCATTTGAATTACTGAATTTTAAAAAGAATATGACAAATTCAATAGATACAAAATTAGCTCTGCTCAAAAATGAAATAGAGGGAGAACTATATTCTGATGAGGTAACGCGTTTGCTGTATGCAACGGATGCTTCTGCTTACCAGGAGACTCCACTGGCCATAGTTATACCCCGAAATGTTGAAGATCTCGGAGCAATTGTGAGGTTTTCCAGTGAGACGAAACTTCCTCTCATTCCAAGGACTGCCGGGACGTCACTGGCTGGCCAGGTCGTGGGCAATGGTATCGTTGTTGATTGTTCAAAATATCTTAACAGGATTCTCGAACTGAATACAGAACAGCAATGGGTTCGTGTCGAACCCGGTGTGGTGCTGGACGAACTCAATATTGAGATGAAAAAGCATGGACTCTTTTTTGCTCCGGAGACATCTACAGCAAACCGTTGCATGATTGGCGGTATGGTGGGGAATAACTCCTGCGGTGCCCATTCCCTGGTCTATGGAAATACCCGTGATCATACTCTTGAGGTGAGCGGATTTTTAAGCGATGGCTCTCCGGTCACTTTCACAGATATAAGTGCTGAAGAATTTGAGGAAAAATGCGAATTACCTTCACTGGAGGGAGCTTTATATCGAAACATAAGGGATATGCTCGACAATCCTCACAACCGGGAAGGGATAGTAACAGAGTTTCCAGATCCTATCCTGGAGAGGAGAAATACCGGGTATGCAATTGACATTATGCTAGGCTTGGAACCGTTTGAAAAAAATGGAGCTCCGTTTAATTTCGCAAAGCTCATCTGCGGTTCCGAAGGGACTCTGATGTTTATTAGCGAAATAAAACTCAACCTGGTGGAGTTGCCCCCTCGGGAGAAGGGGTTGCTTGTTGTTCATCTTACCAGTGTAGAGGAGTCGCTCAAGGCAAATATTGTAGCCCTCAACTTCAAGCCTGCTGCAATTGAACTCATGGATGATATCATTCTCCAGTGTACGAAGAGCAGTATTGAGCATAAAAAGAACCGTTTCTGCATCGAAGGCGATCCTGGAGCATTACTTTGTGTTGAATTTGCAAAAAACAGCCGGAAGGAAATTGATGAAGCGTGTACAGGGCTCATTGATGAGTTGAAAACCAAGGGGTTGGGCTACCATTTTCCGATTGTCTATGGCGCGGATATCGGTAAGGTATGGGCGCTCAGAAAAGCCGGGCTGGGACTGCTCTCAAATATTCCGGGAGATGCTAAACCCCAGCCGGTGATTGAGGACACCGCGGTTAGTCCTTTGGTTTTGCCTGAGTATATTAAGGAGTTTAATGAGGTATTGGAGAGGCTGGAGCTGAGTTGTGTGTTTTATGCACACATTGCCACCGGTGAACTGCATCTCAGACCGGTGATTAATCTGAAAACAGAAGCCGGTGTGAAACAGTTCAGGGAGGTGGCGACCGAGATCGCTCGCCTGGTGAAAAAATATAGGGGTTCTCTCAGCGGCGAGCATGGTGATGGCAGACTTCGGGGAGAATTCATTCCCTATATGATTGGTGAGGAGAATTATCAACTACTTATACAGCTAAAAAGGACATGGGATCCACATGGAGTATTTAATCCTGGAAAAATAACGGATACCCCTCCTATGGACAGTTTCCTTCGCACCAGTCCAGGACAGTCTACCCCGGAGTTTGAGACGGTACTCGATTTCTCGGAGACCTTGGGATTTGTAAGAATGGCTGAGCAATGCAACGGATCTGCAGATTGCCGGAAGTCAGCAATAATTGGCGGAACAATGTGCCCTTCCTATCAGGCGACCCGGGATGAGAATAAAACGACACGGGCCAGGGCGAATATGTTGCGCAATACTCTCAACAGCGCGACAGTAGGGAGAAATCCATTCACCAGTAAGGAGCTTTATGATATTCTGGATCTTTGCCTATCCTGCAAGGGGTGTAAAGCCGAATGTCCTTCCGGGGTTGACATGGCAAAGTTGAAAGCCGAATTTCTCCATCATTATTACAAAAACAACTCTATTCCGCTGAGAACTCATCTGATTGTAAACTTCTCAATGTTGCAAAATATGGCTTCAAAAGTGGCGGGATTATACAATCTTATGGCGGAGTCAAAATGGCTGTCCGGTGGACTAAAAAGGGCGATCGGTTTTGCCGCCGGGCGATCATTGCCAAATGTGCACAGGATTACCTTCCGGAAATGGCTAAAGAAAAATCTAAAATCGCTGAATGAGGGTTTGTCCCAGGAAACCGGACAGGTTTGTCTTTTCGTGGATGAAGTGACCAATTTCAATGATGTGCCCATTGGCATCGCTACGGTAAAACTCCTTAATAAACTGGGATACAGGGTTTTGGTGTATAACAATGCGGACAGTGGCCGTCCACTGATTTCTAAAGGATTTCTGGGTAAAGCGAGAAAGTTGGCCCAGGCCAATGTGGCTCTTTTTGCTCATGTGGTCGACGAGACTACTCCGCTCATAGGTATTGAACCATCTGCCATCTTTACTTTCAGAGATGAATATCCGGACCTGCTGTGTGACCGAGAACAACAGAAGGCGAAAGAATTGGCAGCACATGTTTTCACCATCGAAGAATTCCTGGTAAGGGAGATGAATTCCGGACGCATCAGCAAAGATCAGTTTACCAGCGAAAAGCGACAGGTGCTGTTTCACGGTCACTGTCAGCAAAAAGCGATTGCCTCGACTTCTTCAACCCAGACTATTCTGGAATTCCCTTGTAACTATTCGGTAAAAGAGATTAAATCTGGTTGTTGTGGAATGGCGGGTTCTTTTGGCTATGAAAAAGAACACTTCGATCTTTCCATGAAAATTGGAGAACTGGTGCTCTTTCCCGCTATCCAACAGGCCGAGGAATCAACACTTCTGGCCGCTCCCGGCACCTCATGCCGACATCATATAAAAGATGGAACCGGCCGTATTGCCAGGCATCCGGTGGAGCTCTTGTGCGAAGCCCTGAAATAAAAAAGAGAAACTTGCACAAAGAAGATTTCCGGTGAAAAATTATTCGTGAATCTTCATCTGTAAAATCAAAGTGTTTGTGGCTTTGTATACCCTCGATACTTCATTGTAGGATGAAAAACAGTTTATGTCTCTAGGAGCCTGTCGGAGAAAGCTCTTTTCCCCCATCTCGGCGTTATTTTCCGAAAATCAATGCTCGCAGGTAAGCGCAGACTCCGATATCAGCCATATGGCTGTGCTTGATTTCCTGAAAATGCCTTGATCTGAGAAAAAA
>JBNKDO010000017.1:0-147799 GCA_050288305.1 Desulfocapsaceae bacterium
TACAGCTACTACAGCACTTGTATCTCCAGCCAGAATTGTCACTGTGGCTGGTAAGGCGGTATAATCACTTCCTGCTGTAGCATTTCCGCCTGGTGTTAAGGTCAAGACCGTATCGGTGCTGGATGCAGCTGTCAGACTAACAGTAAACTCTCCGTTGGTACCGGGCTCTGAAGCATTCGGCGTGGTCGCACTTATCGATACCGTTCCGGTCTCATCATCTGCTATCGTTACCGTAGCTGAAGAAGGTGCTCCAACAACAACTCCGTTGTCAGCACTCAATAAATTTACAATTACAGTCTCATCTCCTTCAATAACACCATCATCTGAAACATTGATCGGAATTGTAGTCGTAGCACTTCCTGCAGGTATAATCGCAGTAGTTCCAATAGAGGTATAATCAGCACCTGAAGTGGCAGTAGAACCTGAAGTATCAAACGTAACCGTCGTGTCGGATCCCAGTGCCCCTTCAGATAAGGTAAGGGTGAATTCGCCACTGGTAGATGGTTCCGAGGCTAACCCCACAGTTGCGCTGATAGATACAGAAGCGTTGGCAGCAACTGTCAATCCCCCAAAAATCAACAGAGGCGTCATCACCATTATTGACAGGGTTTTTCTCATAAATGCCTTACTACCCATATTCCACCTCCGGAAAATTGTACCTGTGTTTTTCCTTGTCATAATATGTAAATTTCTTGAAACCTTTAAATCACAAAAGTTTTTCATTTTTACAAGTCTACTCAATTAGGACTTTTCGTTTATAGCCTATTTTAACGATGGAACGACCATTATATCTTGAGGTAATTCCATAGCTCATATAATCATATATCTCCGAATTACCTCCATGAGATCCACTATCATGTGCGAGTGATGAAACTCCGATACCCTCATTGTCTGCATGGGCACCAGCCCCTCTTGTCTGAGCAACGAATCTGTGAGTACCTGGATCTAAATCGGATATATCTCTCATCTCATCCAGATCATCCTGAGTAATCTCGTCGTCATCACCAGACTGATCGAGAATTTCATTATCATTTAGTAGGTCTTTCGCAGGAATGGAGGTCAGTAGATCGTAATTTTCAGAGGATCCACTATTTGTGTTGGCAGCAATTAGCTCCGCTGTGTTATTTATGGGCTGATTTGCCAGTTTCTGAATACCTTCCAGGGCAGCGGATTCTGCAAGATAGAAGTTCTCATCAAAAACTATCTGGCTACGTACCATCCGCTTTTCCGTGGTAACCGTAGTTGTTGAGGTTATTGCCACGAACGAGAGCAGCATTAAAATAAGTAACGCAGCGATGATTGCCACCCCTCTTTCATTTGCGATACATGAACCTGATACCGAATTTTCTATACTTGTATAATTCTTCATGATTACTCTCCTAACCCCGGTAAGCTGTGAACAGACGGGACTCAGTTCAGTACCCCCTTGAGGGGTGAAAGTACCTTGGCATCATATATTAATTAACCGTTTTTAAATAGTTACCAATTTTAATGCCTTATATCTGCTTGCAAAAGTAAGTTACTGAAAAGATGCCTGCGTTCGGACAAAATCCAACACAGCAACTTCACCATTATTCCAACGCACGCTAACATGGACCCTCTTCGAGTTATCCAGGTTATTCAAACCCCCTGGACCGTTATCGGCAACATCCCATTCTACAGTATAAGGGACCTGAGTAGCTGTATGGCCATCACCGACAACAACATTTATCGGATCGCCTAGAAAATCGAGATCTGCATGGGTATAAGGCAACTGCAAAAGAGTCTCAATCTGATCCATTGCCCAGGTATACCCTTCCGTCTGCCTCTTGGCCGAACCGTTCTGACTGACATTTCTCGTTTGCAAAGCAACAATGGAAAGGATGCCAATCCCAAGGATAACCATGGCCACCACCAGCTCTATCAGAGTAAAACCTGCTTGATGATTTTTATTTTTCTGCATTCTAATTCCTTGATCCTTTGAGATTACGGAAGATTTCTGATCTTGATCCTAAATCGCTGAGTCCAGTTTCGAAACTGGGCATCCACCAAATTCGGTCGATCAACCTGACCGATAATGAGGACCTCAACGGTACGTATGCTGTTCAAAACTGCCGTACTTCCCATTGTGGCAGGATCAATCGCTAAATTATCTTTGTCATAATAGAGAAATTTCAAATTAACTACATTATCCAGAACATTCGCTGTTGTTCCATCTCCAATTCGACGCATCAAAATACCTGGAGTTGAGATATCAGCATTTATTATATTTCCATCATTATCCTCACGCCAATAGTATACCTCTTCATTGTCTGCCTGAATGATGCCATCTGGAGTAAAAAATTCATCGCCGTTTCCATCGTCTATATCACGAGTAAAGTGAATCGAATTAGCATCCGTATCATAACGGTCATCTACATCGGTTTGAAATCCAATACCGCTAATATTGTAGTAATTACTTCCAGCAGAACGGATCTCATCCACCATAAGGTTTTTCACATTCCGAACACTCTGGGTGACGTCTGTCATCATTTCCTGCCTACTGTTGGAACGATTGGTTGCTGTAAACATCGAAACAACACCAGCCAGAACAATTCCGAGTATGGCCAAGCTAACCAGAACCTCAATAAGGGTAAAACCCGCACTTTTATTTTTTATAATTCTCATAACCATTCCACAGTCACCTTTCCTACGACATTAACAATTATTCTTGCTGCTCCAGCTTCTGAATGTACGATTTCAAGAGAGTGAGCAGTAGCTGTTCCTCGAGGTAAAAAAGCGATATTTCCTGTTATATTCGTTATTGAGATATGAGGTAACCCTGTGAAATCTTTTGTCTGATAAGGTGTTCCGGTTGTGAAAGTCCCATTAAGATTGATATTACCCCAATTTGAGCTGTGCATTACCCTGTTGCCGTCCTCTATCGCATAACCGTTTGCATTAAATACTACTCGGGTCTGTCTACCAGTTTCCAGTGCACGTATCCTGGCACGCTGCAAATCATTTTCTACCTGGGAAACTGCTGTTCTAAAGACATGCCCAGGTTTGAAGCTGAGATAATTGGCAATCGCTATCGTAGAAACGATACCGAGGATGCCGATAACGACCATTACCTCGATCAATGTTATACCAAGATTATTTGAAAGTCTTTTCCTCATACATTCACCTCGCTTGCTATTTTATACGCTCATGCATATTACACACCACTTACAGATTTATTTAAAATATATTTAATCTCAGTTAATTAACATTTGTATTTCACCATTCGATTAAATACAAATGTATTACTTTCTAATAAATTTATTTATAACTATTAGTAAAATATAAAAATATTTTATAGAGGTTTTCTACGACCATATGACCTAACAATCACCAAAAGAGAAGTAACTATTTACTAATCAACCCACACAACTCATCCGCGATTTCATTGATCATCTTCTCTTCCCGACCTTCAACCATCACCCGAATAACCGGTTCGGTACCAGAAGGCCGGACAAGTATTCGGCCGGTTTTGCCGAGTTTCTTTTCGAGTTTTTTAACAGTTTCTTGGAATCCAGGGATGGAATCGATGTTGATTTTTGTTTCGGTTCTGACGTTTTTGAGCACTTGAGGGAAGCTTTCCATGATGGTGGCGAGCTCGGAGAGAGGTTGCTGCTTTTTGTTCATGACTGAAAGCAGCTGTAGCGCGGCAAGAGTGCCATCGCCGGTGGTTATATGATCTATATAGATTAGATGGCCGGACTGTTCGCCGCCAAAGGAATATCCTTCCTTGCGCATGCATTCAACCACATGACGATCACCCACCGCTGTGCGAACCATCCTGCCGCCTATTTTCTCCATGGCAACTTCCAATCCCATATTGGACATGACCGTGGTTACCAATGTTTTTTTCTTCAATTTACGCCTGGTCAACATATCCTTGGCGCATATTGCCATGATATGGTCGCCATCGACGATTTTTCCCTTCTCATCACAGACGATCAGGCGATCTCCATCACCATCCAGGGCCAGGCCAATATCTGCTCCCAGTTCCAGCACTTTCTTGGCCATAATCTCAGGATGCAGGGCTCCACACTCATGGTTAATATTTTTGCCGTTGGGGTTAACACCAAGTGTAGTCACTTTCGCCCCAAGCTCTTCGAAAACATGAGGCGCTACCTTATAAGTCGCACCATGGGCGCAATCAAGAACAATATGAAAGTCATCAAGTTCATAACTACTGGGAAAAGTGTTCTTGAGAAAAACTATATATCTCCCTTTAGCATCATCTATCCTCGATGCTTTGCCAACCTCGTCGGCCACTGGACAGAGTGCCGCCATTTTATTTGAGAAAATAAGATCCTCTATCTGCTCTTCGGTTTCATCCGGGAGTTTAAAACCATCACCAGCGAAGATTTTAATACCGTTGTCCTGAAAAGGATTATGGGAGGCGGAGATGACAACACCAGCATCCGCACGCATTGAAGTTGTAATAAAGGCAATTCCAGGGGTTGGCATTGGTCCGACCAGGAGCACATCAACACCCATTGAACAAATTCCTGCAGAAAGGGAGTTCTCGATCATATATCCGGAGACTCTGGTATCCTTACCGATGACAACACGGTGACGCCTGCTGCCGTCCTTGACGATAAAGCCAATGGCCCGACCAACCTGCATGGCAATTTCAGTTGTCATGGGGAAGACATTAGCAACACCTCGAATACCGTCTGTTCCAAATAATTTCTGCATGGTTTACTCTTTTTTATTCTGTAAATTTTCTTGTGAAGTATCTTTTAGATTTTCTTCTTTAATCTTAGTTACGGGTGTTACGAATTCTGGCTTGATGCTAACAATTTCCAAAGGAACAATAAGCTCACTCATTGGAGTAGCCTGTACTCTTAATTTATCAGTAACCTTTCCCTCTTCCGGTGGAACTGCCGTGACGGAAAAAAGCGAGCTAAAATCCATGTTTCTCCGATATATCAGTTTTGGTATTTTCAACGTTACTGTTACTTCGGCCGGCGTTACCTCCTTAACATTTATCTCAGGTGCCACATTGACTGGAATATTTTCAACGACCTGTTCAACGGTGTCATAGACGATGGTGATATCTGCAGTAACTGACGTTTCACCGATGAGATCGACAATTCTCTGATCAAGCTCCAAAGGGATCTGCAATTGCACGGATTCAAACAACCCCTGTAAGTTTATCGGTGTGGTTTTTAATACATCCACTCTGGACAATATGGTTTCCGGGCCATTTATGGTGATAGTCTTTGGATCGATTTTCAAATCGATAAGCTCATATCCAGGACTGACATCCCCGGTTGTTATTGCTTTTACCGGTATCTCCTTTTTGATGAGATTATCTAGAGAAAGAATGACCGTTGACGGCTGAACCCGCAGCACTTCGACACCACGCCTAACGGGCACTGAATTATTTTCAATGCGTTCCACTTTTGTACCCGGGGTTGCACGAGACAGATCAATTTGCCTAGCGTTCTGATCTTTCCCCATATCTAAAATGACCGAACGCGGGCCACGTACAGTCACTTCTATTTCCTTTTTATATTTATTCGAAATAATGAGGTCGTTGGGAAGGTTGATGACTTCCACAGGCACCATAATATTTTTCTCTACGACATCCTCACCACCAACATAATACCACAGCAAGGCAGCGAGACAGAGCGAGATGAACTTCAACACCCATTCTTTTGACCAAAACCGTTGTATCTTTTTGCTGAAGTTGGTGATCATATTTTAAAGAGAAAATCTTTCCACGTAGTAGGATGATTATCGTTTCCAATAAAGATTGCTCGTAAGCTTGTTCGAAGAGCAATTTCATCATTTACCGCAGTCAGCGCTCCATGCTGGACCAACGAAACATTTCGGGTCTCCTCAGAGACAACGAGAATAATGGCATCAGTCTCCTCGGATAAACCTATGGCCGCTCTATGCCTGGTCCCAAATCTTTTACTGATGTATGGGTTCTGGGTTAGAGGAAGAATACTGCCCGCTGTCTGTATTCTGCGCTTGCTAATTATCACACCGCCATCATGCAGCGGGGAAACTGGCATAAATATGGAGATAAGTAACTCCTTATTAAGATTCGCATCAAGATCAAAGCCGGACTCGACATAATCGCGTAGTCCCGTCTCTCTTTCGAGAATTATGAGAGCACCAATCCTTCTCTTTGAAAGGTAAAAAACAGCGGTGATAATTTCCTCAATATCCTTATCCATAACATCCGTTGCCCTCTGGAAAGGAGATTTACCAACCTGCGTCAAAGCACGTCTGATATCTTGTTGGAAAACAATGATGATAATGATGAAAATTGAACTAAGGAAAGTACGCAACAACCACATCAGGGTTGCCAGATCGAGAACGCTGGCCATGAAGTAGACGACCGTCAGCACAACAATACCTAATAGCATCTGTACCGAACGGGTACCGCGAATAATAGATATGAGCTGATAAATTACAAAGGCGACAACGAGGATGTCCAGCACATCCTGCCAGCGCACGAGTTGTACAAATTCGAACATCTACGCAGGTAAATTGAAAGTTAAAAATCAGCAGCTAACCGGGTATACAGACATTGAGAAATGCAATTTCTCAATGGGGTGAGTGAAAAGAAAAGACTCTTCAAACTCTTTAAAAATTATACTACATGTATTTAATCCTATTTAGCAAGATTAAATCTTACATTTTCATGCTTTTATTTGAGGTGCTAGACATTATAATCAGGACATTTTCACACATGTCCAAAGAGTAGATTCTTTTAATAAAGAGCAGAAGAAAACCTTCTAAACAACAAAATATAGTATATATATTATCAACTTAGAATAAAATGATGTACGATCTTCCCATTTCTGATATACTCTTTTTCAACTGAAGCAACGTTCTGGTTTAGTCTTTAAATATTATACTATATAGCTGTTATCAAACAGCATATTTACAGAGACGATGATTATTGATGCAGTAATTTTGAAACCGCGTATAGTCCTTTCAAATCAGACAAAATTGAATCCGATTGAGACGAAAGTAAGGTATTTGATCAAAGAAGAATGAAGGGTATGGCGATTCTATACCAGATAAGCTTTCAAGACACTTTTTAGATATTGACAATCAATAGAGTATTTATCCGCACTTATGACAGATCTCTACGGTAATATTCCCATATCAGGCGATAGCAAAAAAAAACACGCCTCCCCCCCCTCCAAAAAAATTAAGGAGACCCCTCCGCCCTCCAGCCCAAAAACACAAAAGGATCATCCTCAGGGAAAAGGCAAATATCTCATTATTCCAGCTATTATTATAGTCCTGATATTGATAAGTTATTATGGTTTAACTACTTTATGCATCCCCCTTTATCTTGAAAAAAAGTTCCCTGAACTCTTCCAGGAGAAAACCGGTCTCAGCCTTGATCTCGGATCGGTCAATTTTAATCCCCTCAAGAGCGCACTTATTATTGACGAGGTAAAGATTTCCACCCTCAGCTTAAACTCAGACAAAACCGATCTGCTCGATATCGATACTGTCTATGTCGACCTTGATCTCGCTGCCTTTATAAAACATGGTATAGCTTCAGAATCGTTACTTATCAAAGGTGCCCTGCTCACAATCACGAAATACGATGATTCAACATACAATATATCCCGTTTTTTACCTCAAGGCAGCACTCCTTCCTCAGCTTTTGTAAATCTGAGTAATGTTCCTTTTCTCTACTCGTTGAATAATATTGTCGTCAGCGATAGCAAAATACTCTTCGAAGATATCTCAACCAACACAACACACCGTATTGAAAATATTCATTTAAGCCTGCCGAAGATTGGAAATTTCTCATATGATGTTGATAACTATATCCAACCGGGATTCTCCGCAGTGATAAACGGAAGCCCTGTTAAATTAACAAGTGATGAACCCTATTCCGCGACTGCGGCTTCAGATGAGTCTTCAAAACTATCGCTTTCTTTACAGTCAATCAATTTACCGTTATATGCGAGCTATATACCAGCCAAACTGCCGGTAACGGTAACGCAAGGAAGTGCTGACATCAAAATTGAAATCGCGTTTAAGGCACAGCAAAGTCAAGATTTTCATCTCAACTTTGACTTCCAGGCACAGATAGAAAATGGCCTTTTCGAAAGTAACGACAAGGCTGTCACACTCGCAGCACCGGCCCTTCGTCTTGAAGGATCTATTATGCCTCTGGTACGGCAAATACAGATGCAAAATGTGCTGTTTAGGGATCCGACATTAACGATCAAGGACTCCATTTCATCCTCCACGATAACTAGTCTTTTTCCGCAGGATTCAAAGGATGAACAGACACGAGATGATTTTCTTCATACTGCAGCGCTTGATGTTTCACTGCTCATAGCCGACAACGGGAAATGCATAGTAAAATCAAAAGACGGTGAGCGTATATATAACCCTGTTCAACTCAGCATCAAAAATTTTTCTAACGCAAATTCTCTGATAAAGAATCCTGGCAATAGTGAAAAATCCTCCTTTCGTCTCAGTGGTGAATCCGAAGACAACACTACCACCTTTAACTGGCAGGGCAGTTTTAAGAATACCTCACCCACCGGTAATTTAGAAATTTCCAAGCTACCAGCAGATGATTTCCTAAAACTACTCGTACCTAATACTGATTTGAAAACAAAAGGCTCTGCTGAAATACAAGGTAAGCTTTCGATCAAACGTTCAAAACAATCTCCTCTGGCAGTTATTCTCGACAAGGGGTCTGTAGTTATATCTTCACTTGCTCTTGAACGGAATGGACTTGCAGTACTGCAAAGCTCGAATGTTAAGTTGTCACCTTTCCATTTAAATGAAAATACAGTTAATTTGGGCAATATTTTCCTGGAAGACGCTACTCTACAAATAGATGAGAAGAATCCGCAGATTCTTACCGACCTGTTAAGCAAAAAAAGCAATACAGCTCAAGGAATTGACTTCAAAGGCAAGATTATTGTCGGAAAGAAAAAAAACAAAAAGTCATTAAAAATTCAGAATGTTCACCTGCAGATAAATGATCTTGAAAAGTCCAAAAAAGAGAAAGACAACTTTGCCTTTACTGCAACTATAAACCAAAATGGCTCCCTTAACGCTAAAGGAAAAGTCTCCCTCTCTCCCTTTGATGGTTCAGTGGAAGTAGCGGCTACAAAAATACCTGCTGACATGCTTTTCTTCACTACCAATAATTCAAACTATTCCCTCACCCCTGGAACCATGCTCGACGCCAAAGGGAGCTACACTCTCTCCTCAGGTACTTTTGATGGCACTGCAGAATTATCAATGGGTGAATTAAACAATTCACATACAAAAAACAGTTATACCTTTGGCAAAGCAGTTTTTGGCAAGATTTCAATAAACAGGAAAAAGGCAAGATATAGCGGAGAAAATGTCTTTTTCAAAGATTTCACACTTAATAGCAAAAGTTTTAATTTACAGACGGATGGCTTGTCCATTGCCTCTTTTGACCTAGAGGGAAAGACGACCAGAATCGATTCTCTTGAATTCGCAAAAACCGAAATCGCCAGTCAGAATGACTTTTCAAATCTTTTTTCTTCTTTGCAACAAGAAGCTGAGAGTGATCTAAGCATCTTCGCAATGCATATGTTTGGTAGTATTTCTACAGCTGATAAAAATCAGCACAAACTACCATTTATTGACGAGTTCGATCTCACAATCAAAACCCCAAATGCCGATGCGCCTGAGAAGAAAGATATTGATTTTAAAGCTCATTTCGTTAACCATGGCACTTTATCAGCCAATGGGCAGATACAAATACAACCCCTTCAGCTTCAGGTTAGTGTAGCGCTTGATCAGGTCAGCTCAACAATCCTCCAGCATTTTCCGTCTACTCTTGGTCAATCCCAGTTAACCACGACCATGTCCGGCACTATCAATTTCACCTATCCAGAAAGAATTTTTACAGGTAATATCCAATTCAACAATGGATATCTTGCAGATAAAGCGAGTCAACCGTTATTCAGCTGGCAGAAAGCCGAACTTCAGAATTTCAAACTTGGTGACTCCCCATTTATTTTAGAAGCTGACCGGCTTTTCATTAATAATCCGCAAACCTCTTTTATAAGTGACAACACCTCTGTCTTGTCGACGCTTCAACACAATGTATTCAACTACCTGAACGAGCTCGACGCTCAGTCCAACAGTTCTGCCGATGCTAAAATCACGATACAACGTGTTGAGTTTAATGATGGTTTGATTGACTATAATATCTCCGGCTTATCACCGCCCTGGAACACTGACCTCACCTCTGTAAATGGATCTATAAACAACTTCCACGTTCCTGAAGCCGGCAACAAGACGGATTACTCACTGCAAGGAAGAATTGCAGATGGTAATTTTTCACTTGCTGGTTCTCTCTCGTCCTCTCCCGACAGTCCAGAAAATGAAACATCGTTTAAGCTCACCACCTTTCCGTTGACGCTTTTCGAAAAGCAACTCGGCTCATTATTCGACATACGATTCACAGAAAGTATTCTTGATGTATCCATCAAAAAGCAAGATTCTGAAGATGATTATTCGGCTGATATAACTCTGACATCACCTCAAATAAAAGATTACAACTCAACGACAGCACTTACCCTTGCCTTAATAAGTCAAAACAGGGATAAACTGTCACTGTCAATCCCGTTGAAGAATACCTCACAATCACTCTTCACCCAGTTGAACAACTATTTTCAAAGACTCATTGTAAAATGCAGTGTCTCCCCGTATCTTCTTCTTGACTCACCACACAGTACCCTGCGGGACCGCGACTCCGTTTCCTTTACACCAGGAAAAACGGAACTTACCTTTGAATCAAGAGATACCCTGTTGGATTACTCCACCCTTCTTGAACAACACCCGCTTCTCCAGCTTAAACTAGACACCACTGTTCAGCGCTCTGCCGACACCAAGGCATTACGAGAAATTCTGACAGATTCTGAGCGCAAGCGAGTACAACAGGAGAATGACCAGCTTCTGTTGGAGTGGCAACAGCGCCAGATCAATACTGACGGTGGTGCCACGCCAAATGATGATATCGCCGTAAAGGATATAAGTGCAGAAAATCTTGCTGAATTTACACCTAACAGCCTAAAAGATATTATAATTACAGAAAAAATGCTAAAACAGCTTGGGATTGAACGTGCAGAGAAAATTCGTAATTATATATTAGACCAGTCAACAATTTCCGAGGATAATATTTCCGTTGATGTAAATGTATCAATCATTGATACCCTTGATCTGCCTGAAGTGAGTATCCATCTGGGCCATGTTGGTCAAAAATAAACCTACAACTTACCTTTTAATGCTATGAAAGACATTATTACGAAGACCAGGACATTTAGAAAATTCAAATCATCCGTTAATATCACGAGGGAAACCCTGGAAGATCTCATAGAACTTGGGCGCCTTGGTGGTTCTGCAAGAAATTGTCAGCCGTGGCAATATTTGCTGGTAACGGATGAAAAACAACGTGCAGACATATTTCCCCACCTTGGTTGGGCTGGATATCTCAGTGACTGGAAAGGTCCGGATGCCGGGGAGCGCCCCACTGCATATATTCTCTGCTATTTGAATACCCAGTGGTTAAAAGGTTCGCACCAGGAAGCCCATTTTGATCTCGGCATCGCCACTCAGAATATACTTTTAGGTGCAACCGCTCTCGGACTTGGTGGATGCCGTATCGGTGCTTTTAATCCAAACCTTGCGAAACTGTATGACCAACCAGAACACCTTGAATTGCACTTGGTTATAGCTCTTGGTGTTCCCGCGGAACAAGTTGTCATTGAGGAATGCACAGGTGACGAGATTAAATACTGGAGGGACGACAATGCGGTGCACCATGTCCCTAAACGCACACTCAAAGATCTGCTTCTGTAAATCGGTGATCTTAACGTGCTGACAGTATCGGGTCGCAAAGGCATACTCCGTTAATGGTATTTTCAAAACTATTAGAATCGTTGACGCCTTATCTAGAACTACTGGCGGTGATCTCGCTTTTCACCTTTTTGCTGAGTATCATCTTAATTCCCTGGTATATAGGCAGGTTACCACCGGATTTTTTTCATATTCTTCAAACTCAAGGCATTGACCATCAAAACAAACGAACAACTCTAGGGCTGCTGTTGCAAAACTGTATTGGGGTGCTTCTTATCATTGCAGGCTTTATCATGCTTTTTATGCCTGGACAGGGAATATTGACAATATTGATCGGTATGCTCTGCATGTCATTTCCAGGAAAACTTCGTCTCATCCTCTACCTTGTCAACAGACCCTCGATCAGGACGAGTTTGAACTGGACGCGAAAGAAGATGAAACAAAAACCTTTTATCTGGTAAAATTAAGGGATTTTTCACTATTCTGGAAAAGAAAACTTCATACTTTCATTTTTTTACGATATACTCCTGAGACTTTCCGGAATTCTGTACTACTTACTTTAGGGAAAATGCTTCATGACAGGTGCTGTTGCGACACAAAAAGAACTTGAACGGCTGGTTAGCAATCAGAAATCTTTTCTAGATGCAATACCGCAGCCGGTCCTTATCATAAATGGAACGGACTCCGTTGAATTCATGAATGAGGATGCCAAAACTTTCTTTAATGATGAGGATTTGCCTGCCGGCAAGCTCGCGCAGAAGAGTTCCGACTTTTTTCAGCGCTTCCTCTCTTCAATTCAAAAAGATAGTCATTCACAACCGGATTCACTTCCTTACCAGACCTGTTTCGAAGATTTTCATCTCGAATATGTGTTTGCTCCGTTTCTTGGGTATCGCGGAAAGAAACTCCAATGGCTTATCCTGCGTAACATTACCGAGCGAAAAAAGCAGGAAGATGAACTTTCTATCTTTCACAATAATATAGAGCTTATCCTCAAACAAAAAATTGACAAACTCAAGGAAAGCGAAAAAGTTCGGAAGCAACTCTCCGAGCAACTCATCCATCTTGAGTCTCAAATTGCCGACCTCGCTTCTGATGATCCAATGATTGGCTCCAGTCGGCCAATGCGTGATCTCAGGGAAATGGTTGTTCAGGTTGCCAAATCAGATGCCACCATCTTGATTACCGGCGAATCGGGAACAGGCAAGGAGTTGGTTGCTAACCTTATCCGTGAAAGCAGTAACAGAAAGACCAAACCCTTTTTAAAAATCAATTGCAATACAATCAATGACTCACTTCTGGAAAGTGATCTCTTTGGTCACGAAAGAGGTGCCTTTACAGGTGCCCAGGCAAAAACCAAAGGGAAATTTGAAGTGGTTGATGACGGGACAATTTTTCTCGACGAGATTGGTGACATCAGCCCTCGGATGCAAGCAGCACTATTACGTGTCCTGCAAAATGGAGAAATTTTTCGCGTAGGCGGAAATTCTCCAATTTCTATTGATGTTCGAATCATCGCTGCAACCAATAAAGACCTTGCCCAGGCAGTAAAAGAAGATAAATTCAGGCTCGATCTTTTTTATCGCTTAAATATAATAAATGTTTCTATTCCCCCTCTTCGCGAGAGAAAAGAGGATATTGAGGATTTGGTAACACACTTCATTCGCAAATATCGCCTTGCTTTTAAAAAAGAAGTCGATTTTGTCCCTCGTCCCGTCATCGATAAACTGGGTGAACATCACTGGCCAGGTAATGTCCGAGAGCTTGAAAACGTTATCCAGCGTGCAGTTCTCATGGCTAAAAGTAATATTATTACTGAACAGGAAATATTCTTTGACACCCCTCTGCAAAATGAAGAAAAAAATCAATCTTTTTCAGTTTCTAGTCAACACGAAGGTGCTCCGTTAAAAACTATTCTTGCGGAAGTTGAAAAGGAAATTATCAGCGCAAACCTAAAAAAACACCACGGCAATGTTGCTGACTCAGCCAAAGAGTTGCAGGTAGGTAAAACTGCATTTTACGACAAACTCAAAAGATTTGGGCTATCGACCAAAGAGCATCGCTAGACGGAATAAATATTGCATTAATTTTGCGTGTTGTTCATGATTTATTTACTCATAATTATTCCTTCTACATATTCAAAGTGACACCATATGAAAAAGAATACTCTTAGTACCAGTCTGAAGCACTGTCCTTACTGGTTAGCCAAGAGCCGAAAGTGCCTTATCAGCAGTAAAGGGCTTTTCATACCATTGGAGAACCATATCTCCATTTTTTGCACAACCTTGAAACACACGAACTGTCATTTGTACAGAGATGAGTTATTTTTACAGCAATCCGGAAGTAGCTCTTCCAAGCACAACCGAAGGCGATTCAATCGCTTTCCCGGAGGCAAACGACTTATCCTCCATCAGGTTACCAATACCAACACCCATGAAGTACCCTCAAAAACGGCCTACACCACAAATCAGAGTGCCGGTGGAATTCAAATACGTACGCAGTCTCCGCTTTTTCATGGTTCACTTATAAGCTTTTCGTACGATAAGAATGCAAAGTACTCAGATCAAAAAAACCTGGCTCGGGTGATGTGGTGTCAATATCAAAAAGACACCTTAGTTTATCTTGCTGGTCTGGCCTTTCAGAGCGATAATTTTTCAGAAAATGCCTCTTCCAGATAGAGGCGTTTATTGAGTATCAAGTTTCTTCTTGATTACCCAGATCAGCAAGAGCACAGGAATGCCAAGAATAGCCGTTAGCAGAAAGAAATTATTATAGCCATAATTGCTAACGATTGTTCCTGAATAGCCGCCGAAGAGCTTGGGGAAAAGAGTCATAAGAGATGAAAAAAGAGCATACTGTACGGCTGTAAAAGACACATTGGTAAGACTGGAAAGAAAAGCAACAAAAGCTGTTGCGGCAAGCCCGCCGCTGAGATTATCAACCGCAATTACCGTTGTTAAGAGCGTTAAATCTGCACCATTTCCTGCCAACAACATAAACAGCAGATTTGTTCCTGCAGAAAGTAAAGCTCCTAAAAACAATATCGAATATACACCATAACGAATCGTCAAAAAACCGCCAAGAAAGCCACCCAGGATGGTCATACCAACGCCATACAACTTAGTAATTCCGGCAATCACATTTTTGCTAAATCCCAGATCGACATAGAACACATTGGAAATTACTCCCAGAACTATGTCCGAAACCCTGTAAAAACCAATCAGCGACAGCACCAGCAACGCTGTTTTCAGGCCATAACGCTGAAAAAAATCCTGAATCGGTTCAACATACGTTTCTCTTACCATCTCTTTGTCAAGAAAACCTGATTGAACAAGTATGTAAACGGCAGCACCAGCGCTTGCAAGACCAAGAAATAATCGTATTGTTTCGCCCAGAAAACCGGAAATCGTCATATCATTCCACAGCAACTCCGAAAGCTTAACCTTGATCTCCTGCATAATTCCGCCACTTAGAAAAAATGCCAGGCAGAAAAAGAGAGCAGCCAGGAGAAAAACAATAAAAAGCCTTAAATATTGTTCAGAAGAATATTTGTAAATCGAAGGGTCCCTGTTTCGTTCAGGCTCAGGTATTATGAGGGTTGTCATCACCCCAACCAACATTACAGCGGCAATAATCAGATAGGTTGAACGCCAGGCCGTATAAAGATAATTATCCGTGGTTGTACCATAAGCAGAAGCCAAAAAAAGCGATCCGGCACCGGCAACAACCATTCCAATACGATAGCCTGCAATATAGGTCGAAGCGAGCAATGCCTGGTAAGATTCTTCAATGCATTCAATTCGGTAGGCATCAATCACAATATCCTGAGTTGCCGAGGAAAACCCAAGCAATACAGCAGCTATGGCCATCATTGTGAGCGCAGTTTCACTACCTCTGGGATCAATACTCGCCATACTTACAATTGCTGTTATGACAAGAATTTGAGCAACCAACATCCATGACCTTCTGCGACCAAACAATCGAGTCAGAAAAGGTAGTGGAAGTTTATCAATAAGTGGTGCCCATACAAACTTGAAAGAATATCCCAATGCAGCCCAACTAAAGAAAGTAACTGCAGAACGCCCAACACCTGCTTCGCGAAGCCATACAGAAAGAGTAGAAAAAATGAGTAAAATAGGAATTCCAGCAGAAAACCCAAGAAACAGCATGGTAATAACACGAGGGTGTGTCCAGGTCAGAAAAGTTTGCCGCCAGGATCGTTTTTCACTCTTTGGACGGCTCATTCTTGTCTTTTCCTCCTATACGGATTATGTTTTCACACTCAATTAAGATAAATACCTGATCTTTACGGGTTTACCCCTTGAAACATCAGCAGCGATATATCTATCCTGTTGAGATAGCTAGTGTTATATGGTAGTTTGGCGTTAATAAGTAGAGATCGGCTAACAAACACCTAACATATTTCGAGTGTTCCATGCAAGATATCATCTGTGAAATTGGTTACAACTTTTACTGATGTTAAGATTCATCTCACAATAACATCCCCCCAGGGGATACTATATCTACACTATGTCAATAAAAATATACAACACATTATCCCGGAAAAAAGAAGTCTTTACACCTTTAGAGCCCAATCATGTAAAACTGTATGTCTGCGGTATTACTTCATACGACTACTGCCACATTGGTCATGCCCGATCTGCTTTGGTTTTTGACATGATCGTTTCATATTTTCGATTTAAAAACTACAAAGTAACCTATATCCGTAATTTTACAGACATTGACGATAAAATCATCAATCGCGCGGCAGAACAAAAGACCACGCCCGAAAAGCTGGCTAATAGATTCATTGATGAATTTTATGTTGATATGGACAAGCTTGGCATAGAGAGGCCGACACTGGAACCGAAGGCAACTGACAACATCAAGGAAATGGTCAGTTTTATCAGTGAACTTGTTAACAAAGGCATGGCCTACCAATCCGGGAACGATGTCTACTATTCAGTTACCAGTTTTGATGAATATGGTAAACTCTCAGGAAGAAATCTTGATGATATGCAGGCCGGTGCCCGAATTACCGTGAATGAACAAAAAAACAACCCTCTCGACTTTGTTCTATGGAAAGGTTCAAAACCAGGTGAGCCGCAATGGGACAGCCCATGGGGGCCAGGTCGTCCAGGATGGCACATAGAATGTTCTGCCATGAGCAAAAAATTTCTAGGAGAAACTTTTGATATTCATGGTGGCGGCCAGGATCTTATTTTCCCTCACCATGAAAATGAACTTGCTCAAAGTGAAGGTGCCAACGAGAAACCTTTTGTTCACACCTGGATTCATCATGGATTTGTGACCATTAAAGACGAGAAAATGTCAAAGTCACTAGGTAATTTTCTTACAATCCGCGACATTACCGACAAATACCATCCGGAAGAATTACGATTTTTTGTCTTTTCTACTCATTATCGAAATCCATTGGATTTCTCTGAAAAGGCTATGCAGGATGCAATCTCTGGACTGGACCGACTTTACGAATGCCTCGCCGCAATTGATGAGCTGCCGGGTGGCGATACTAATGTAAACTCAGTGCTCTCATCCAAAGATGAAGCAAAACTTACCGGACTTGAAAAACGTTTCATGCAAGCAATGGATAATGATTTTAACACCGCTCAAGCGCAGGGAGTTTTGTTTGACACTGTGAAGGTGTTGAACAAAGTTCGCCGGTTACTACCATCGCCCCCTTCCCGCAACGATATTGAACTCCTGCGACATACAGCTGCAAAATTCAGGGAACTTGCTGATATCATGGGATTACTGCGTGAAAATCCGGCCTCATATCTGGCTCGTAAACGTGCTGACATGCTTGCCGGTCTTGATATCGATGAAACAACTATAAATTCGATGATAGCAGAAAGATACGCTGCCAGGGCTGCAAAAGACTGGGCCAAGAGCGATGAAATCAGAGATGCATTGCTTAGAAGTAATATTGAGCTCAAAGATAATGCCGAGGGCACAACCTGGACAGTCAAACGACCATCATAACCCAATGGTGTCGCCATGAAAAGACAACCTGCTGTTGCCGACCGTTTTTATCCAGGAGACAAAGATTTACTCAACCAAACAGTACAAAATCTTTTTAATCACCACAATCCGGCAAAAATAAAAGATTGTTTTGCCATCGTATCTCCACATGCAGGCTATGTCTATTCTGGAAGTGTCTGTGCAGAGACAATGAAATCAATTGATATACCAGAAACCGTTATCATTTTAGGACCAAATCATCATGGTGGTGGGGCTCCTGTTTCATTATCGAAAAGTGATTGGCAAATGCCCTGGGGAGATGTTCCTATAAATGAAAGTTTCGTCTCTCTTTTAGAAAGCGTAGATACACCTATAAAGATTGATGAATATGCGCATCAGAACGAACATTCTTTGGAAGTCCAAATTCCATTTCTACATGCCCTTCAGGCCAACTTAACCATCGTCCCGCTGGTGCTCTCGTATCTCAGCTATTCAATGTGCAAAGAAATTGCCGAAGTGCTGGCTGGAGCAATACTGCGATATGAGAAACCTGTTCTTATGGTTGCCTCCAGCGACATGAACCACTACGAATCAAGACAGCTGGGATCAGAAAAGGACAAGCTGGCACTTGACGAGTTAACATCACTCAATCCGCAAGGTCTCTACAGTACGGTTAATACAAACAATATTTCGATGTGTGGCATAATTCCCGTCACCATTGCACTTTTAGCATCAATTCGCCTTGGTGCTGATGTCGCTGATATCGTCAGATATTGTGACTCTGGTGATGTGTCCGGGGATATCAACCAGGTTGTCGGATATGCTGGGGCTGTTATCTATAAGCGCTAATAACACTTTTTTCTTGACATAAATTTATATTTTTTCTATACAATTTGCCTCATCATAAAGCCCTTTGGGGGATGGTCTAATGGCAAGACGGCGGACTCTGACTCCGCTTATCGGGGTTCGAATCCCTGTCCCCCAGCCATAGAGTATTGAAGCACTTAAGAGAAATTACTCTTAAGTGCTTTTTTGTTTCTTGCTACTCTATTCCCCCAGTACAAACTTTCTTTTTTTATCGCTATGGCACTATTAAAAAATTGCAGTAGGTTGATTTGACATGGTGGCCCGTTTCAGCATGGTGTTTTCCTGACAGAAGTTCTATTAAAACTAGGAGCCTTGTTATGCGTTCACTTAATTTCTACATGGTCAAATATTGATCAGTGTCACGACCTCACTTTCTCCAGCTTTTTCTTCAAAGCTCAATTTTGGTGGAATGTCTTTAGCCAACTGTAACTGGTAAGCTCTTACTATTCCTGCATATTATCAGGTTAAGTGACAGTGCCAAGTGGAACGAAATCAATTTGTATTCGGATTATTTCCAATCAATTTTTGATAACACTTCCTTCATATGCTGAACATGTGAGCCATCCCAATAAATGGACATACAATCCTGACAGCGTTTAAATATTGAATAATATTGTTTTGTTAAAGGTTCTAAAAGATGTTCAACTGAAACCTTAGTAACAGATTGCAATAATCCATTGCAGGTCAGACAGCGACTAAAAGGCTTAATGTGTTTAGCAAGATGAAAACGGCTATTTACTTCCTGAAGCTGTTCGATATGATTTTCCGAGCGAAGGAGCTGACCATAATATATTTCAGCACACTTAAGTAACTGCCTATTCCGAGTGAGAAGAACACGCTCTTCTTCCGCAGCAAGCATTGCGGTGTCAACAACATCCAACTGCGTCGGCACAATCACCGTATCAATGCCGGCCATGCGCATATTCCTGGCCAGTTTAAGAGCATTAATATCGACCATGAACCTATCGAAAACCCAACACTCATGCCATAACGCATTAGGTAAGGATTTAATTACTCTACCCGTCATGGGGTAGATATGAATTACGATCTCTTCTTCTGGAATGAAATCAAAAGAAATTTGCTTTTTATTCGCTTCTATCCTCCCTATTTCTGTATGCGGAATGCCCTGAGCTTCAACAATATCTTTTAGAGAGGCTCGTCTTTTAATACAATAACGAAGCTCCTTCTGGCGTTTTGCTCTTGGCAAAAGCTGGACCAAATCACCATGAAAAATAAAATGAATAATTGGCATTCCCATGATTCATTCCCGAAATCACTATAGCGTTTAAAGATCTTATAGTTATGATAAACTATACTCCCGGTAAAATGAGAACTCAAAGCATAACCTATATGATAAAACGTTCTTTTCACTTGCTGAGATAGCTGGTAAATACAATATGAAAATCTGCAGAGATGGCCTGATCGGTTATTTCTGTTACCTTCGCCTCTGCTGTTCATGCGACGAATTGGCCTTCTTCCTGCAGCAGAGGCGTCTTTTATCTCATCTGGAGCAATCATGACTGCTGAAAGAAAATCCGCTGGAGTATCAGAAAAAAGGGATTACATAAATGAGGAGTCAATCCTCAAAGTTTCCAAAGAAGTGGCTATCAAATTTATCGAAATGGGCAGAATAACCCCTTCCACCTTTGATGAAACATTTAAAAAAATTCATAGCACCATCAAAGAAACTGTGCAAAAAGGATAATATGATGCTCAACCCGGATCTCAACCACCCACCCCAGAACATTCATTCAATACACATTATGGGTATTTGTGGAACAGGTATGGCCGCACTTGCAGGCATGCTCAAACAATCCGGATATGCCATAACCGGTTCCGACAATAATGTCTATCCACCAATGTCTGATTTCCTGGATCGTATAGGAATTCCCATTTTTGAAGGATATAGAGCTGAAAATTTGGTGCAACAACCGGATCTTGTTATCGTTGGTAATGTTATTACCAAAAAAAATCCGGAAGCCATTGCCTTAGCAGAGTCCGGCCTCCCCTACCTTTCTTTCCCGCAGGCTCTTGCCCGATTCTATATTCAATCACACCAATCTCTCGTAGTTGCCGGAACTCATGGGAAGACAACAACCTGTTCAATGTTAGCTTCTGCACTTTACCATGCCGGCCTTGACCCCAGTTTTATGATTGGTGGTATAGTTAAGGAGTTCAACAGCAACAACCGTATCGGTAAAGGACAATATTTTGTCAGCGAGGGTGATGAATACGACACAGCCTTTTTCGATAAGGGTTCCAAGTTCCTCCACTATCGCCCCCAGGTTGCGGTCATTACCTCGGTTGAATTCGATCATGCTGATATCTTTGACAATCTTGAGCAAATCAAAGCTTCGTTTGCCAAGTTTATTCAACTTTTACCTGAAGACGGCTTGATAGTTGCTCATAACGACGATCCAGTCGTCGCGGAATTGACGAAAAAGGCAAACTGCCGAGTTGAAGGATATGGTTTTGAAAAGCAAAATGACTGGGGTATCAAAGAAGTGAAAAGTTTTGGCAATCTTACCCATTTTGAAGTTGACTACAGAGGATCGACTCATCAATTGACCATTCCGCTTACAGGCAAACATAATTGTCTTAATGGCCTGGCAGTGACAGCTGTTCTTCATCACCTTGGCCAATCATTTCCTGATATCAAACGTTGTCTGCGAAAATTCGGAGGTGTTAAAAGAAGACAAGAAGTGAGAGGAGTTGTAAATAATATCACGGTAATAGACGATTTTGCCCATCATCCCACAGCGGTGAAAGAAACTCTTTTCGGCTTGAAAACAGCTCACCCTGACAAACGGCTCATTGTTGTTTTTGAACCGAGAACGAATTCATCGAGACGCTCTATCTTTCAGGAAGCATATACCGAAGCGTTCGGCTATGCTGACAAGATACTTCTGCGTGAGCCTGTTCCCCTGGAGAACATCCCAGCTTCGGATCATTTCTCGTCGGCTCGATTGGCTAAAGATTTACAGGCAAAAAAAGAAGAAGCATGGTCTTTTAAAACCACCGAGGCAATTCTTGATCATTTAAAGAAAACCGTTAAATCTGGTGATATCATAGCAATACTTTCTAACGGTGGATTTGAAAATATCCATGAACGCTTATTAGATATTTTAAGGCTAAACACGCACTAAAGGTTACTGCTCGTCGATAAATTCAATAACTGTTGTTTCTATTTTATCAATAAGCGATGAATAATCGATAATAGTATTACCAGCACCACTTTCCTGTTCGATTTTTTGAGCCAATTGTGCGCTATCGGTAAAACCTAGATTTAATAAAGCACCTTTCATTGTGTGGGCAGCATCTTTCAAGGCTATAAGATTATCCTGAAGCTGAGCTGAGTTTAAACCTCTCATGTGTTGAGACAGCGTTTTTTTGAATTCAGGCATCATTACTTCAATTTGTTCGTCAGGAATGCCAAATCGTTTGCTTAAATATTTTTTTACCTGAGTATGTAATGGTAGATTATTCATTCATATACTTTGAAAACTTCCAAAAAAATAATGAGCTGGCAATGTCTAGCAAAACAATTGCACAGTGTGAAAAAAGACATGGAACAAATTCTGCTTACTTCATTCTCTTCATCAATAGTATCGTTTATATTATTTATGATATGAAACATATTCTACAGAAAATGACAACTCTCTCATTTGCCCTTCAATAATGATAACTCCAGATCGGCTTCAGCAACTTCTCATTACAAATGGTCTTTTAGCTCCATCTGAGCGGATAATAGTTGGCGTATCCTCAGGTCCGGATTCCGTGGCCCTGCTGAGCCTTCTTTGCAAATGCAAACTCGATCTTACAATAATTCCGGTATATGTCGATCATGGCTTACGTCCCCTTGAAAGCCCTGGGGAGATTGAATTGGTTAAAGCTCTCGCGGAGAGATATCAACTTCAATGTCAAATAGTGGAAGTGGATACATTACGGCATAAAAAGAAATTTGGTTACTCTCTAGAGGAAAGTGCAAGAATTTTGCGATATCAAGCACTGCAAAGCACCTGCACTGATCTTAAGGCACCCCATATCGTCATTGCCCATACGGCAGATGATCAGGCTGAGGAGCTCCTATTACGTCTTCTTCGTGGATCAGGCTTGAAAGGTCTCTCAGGAATGTCGATGAAAAACAATAATATCATTAGACCTCTTCTCACTACACCGAAAAGAGATCTGCTCAACTATCTTGCTGAAAACAAAATCCCCTACTGCCAGGACAGCAGCAACACTGATCGTTCATTTCTGAGAAACAGGATTCGCCTGGATTTGCTACCTGCAATTGCTGAACACATCAATCCCTCAATCCGCACCACGCTCTTAAGAACAGCAGAAATATTAAAAGAAGATGAGAATTTTCTTGATGAATTCACCCAACAGAAAATTACGTCATGCCTTCAAAATGATGAACAAAACCATTCAATAACGGTGGACATCAGGATCTTGAGCAAACAACATCTCGCCATCCAGAGGCGCATAATTGAGAATATTCTGTGGCAATTTTCCTGTCGACCAAGTTTTAAGCATATTGAAAACATTCTCTCGCTGGCCCAGGACGGTTACAGTGGAGCAGAACTGCATCTTCCTCAAGGTGTAAGAATTTATAAATATCAACAAAACCTTCACGTTACCCAGCCTCATGGCAAGAAACCTTTACGCGGCTCCATAGATTCAGTCATACTTGAGGAAATGAAAGTTGAGATCGGGGAAAGCTACAATGTGGAAGCACTTAACAGACGATTACACATCGAAAAACTGCCTGCTCTAACTTTAGTCTTTGAACAAGGAACGCTATTGCTTGATGCCAAGAACCTCACCTGGCCTCTAACCTTGCGCTCCTCAAAACCTGGAGACCGCTTCTCCCCTCAAGGAATGAAGGGAAGGAAAAAAATAGGTAGATTTCTTGCAGATCTGAAAATTCCTAAAAGAGAGAGAAATCTTTATCCAGTACTTGTTTCAAATGGAAATATTGTTGCAGTTGTTGGACTGCGGGTTGAAAATTCATATGCAGTAAACAGCAACACTGAGGAATGTTTGTTGATTCGCTGGCTGGTTGGTGAAAAATAAAAAAGAGGTAATCAACGTTTTTTCTGTCATGTTTGTTTACGAAGGATACGTTTGTCCTCTACTCGATAGGTAAGTTTAATACGATCATAATATTCGAGAATAGGTATTGAAAATTTACGCGTGAGTCCAGTCATTTCTTTAAAACGCGGAGCATCAATCTCACCTTCCTTCAGCATGAAAGCAACCACTTTTTCGGTCAGCTCATCAATAACTTCCTTATGATAATAAAGCGATTCACTTATTTTGACCAGCTGTTCACGACGAAGCAAAAGAGCAAGTACCTCTTTGAGAATCTGCTCAGGATAATCGCTAAAATGCTCCATCGTTTCTTTGATGGTTGCAGTTGCCAACCCTTTCTCTTTATACCAGATGAGCAGTTCCTTCTGCATTTTTTGCTCATCCGCCTGTAAGGCAACCTTGTGTGTTGATAATCGCACCAATGATTCTTCCTGAACAACCAAATCTTTACGAATCAACTCGTTTAGACAATATGCAAAAACTTTCTGATCAATAAGTTTACCTATTTCACTGCGTAATCCTTCCTTCGACAGACCACCCTGCAACGGGTTATGTTCGTGAAAATGTTCAAGTTTATTTGTGATTGTTGTGATAACCTTCTCAGCGATATTGCGTTCGAGATATCGCTGTGTTGCCGAATCGACAACCACCATCTTTTTGGTCGATAACGGTTCATTCAAGGCTTTCTTTAAATGTTTGCCAAAAAGACCGAGACGAACAGCAAGTTGATCAAAATTAAGACCCTTGCTTCCACTTTCACGAAGCAATAGAAGTATTTTTTCATCCATGCTCCCATTTTCGAGAATAGAAAAAATTTCCCTATTGTAATTTCTATCTTTTTCGGCAAGTCTCTTGCGCTTTTTCATGGAAACATTGCCAAGCACTGTTCCGCCGCCAATTGTTATAACCGGTGAATAACTGCGAATCACATATTTATCTCCAGGCCAGACCACGACCGACTCCTCAAGCAACAGCTGAACACCTGCATCTTCACCGGGCTCAAGAATATCTCTATCGAGCAGGGAAACTCTCCCCATAACCTCTCTGGTTCCTAGATGCACTCTAACCCGGGATCTGTGCTTGAGTTTTTTCGAGTTTGATGAGAGATAGGTTAAAGAACAATCAAGCATATAATTAGGCTGCAATGAACCAGGTGTTGCGACAACCATGCCCCTTTCGATATCAAGGGTTTCAACTCCCTGAAGATTAATAGCAGTTCTGTGACCAGCCTCAACAACTTCAACAGACTCGGAATGAACCTGTATTCCTCTCACTTTTGCAATTTTTTCAGTTGGATAAATCTGTAATTCTTCGGCAAGAGAGACTCTACCAGAAATAGAGGTTCCGGTGACAACCGCTCCAAATCCCTTCATTGCAAAAACTCGATCAACAGGGAGGCGAAATGGGCCAAAAGCTTCTTGAAAACTATGCTTGGCAACTATTTTATCAAGGGTATCCTTGACCTCTTCAATTCCCTCTCCTGTTGTTGAAGACACGGTAATGATCGGAGCGTCCTCGAGGAAACTACCCTGACAGAAATCATAGATCTCCTCTTCGACCATATCCAGCCATTCCTCTTCGACCATATCCTTTTTGGTGATGATAATAATGCCTTGAGATACGCCAAGAAGCTTGCAAATTTCAAAATGCTCTCTCGTCTGCGGCATGATGCCTTCATCCGCTGCGACAATAAAGGCGAGGATATCCATGCCGGTCACACCAGCGACCATGTTTTTAATAAATTTTTCGTGGCCTGGAACGTCGACAATACCAAGACGGTGACCACAGGGAAGATCAAGGTAGGCAAAACCCAGCTGAATGGTAATACCCCGTTTCTTCTCTTCTTTAAGTCTATCGGTGTCGATATTGGTCAGGGCTTTAACGAAACTCGTCTTTCCGTGGTCAACATGACCGGCTGTACCAAGAACAATTTCTTGCATATGATTACGTTACCGAAGGTAAGGATTGCTACGTTTTTCTACTGCAATGGTTGATTGCATGCCTCCATAGCCGTGTCCTGGCCAGATAACTGTTTCATCAGGTAAGGGAAGAACCTTCGTTTTAAGAGAATTGATCAATTCTTCATAGGACCCACCGGGAAAATCGGTACGTCCGACCCCACCGGCAAAAAGGGTATCTCCAGTAATCAGGTTTGGTTCACAATAGAGACATATGCCACCTGGTGTATGACCAGGGGTGTGAATAACTTGAAATTCGAGAGTACCAATTCGAACAACATCCCCATCTTTAACTCTGATATCAGCAGGTGGCGAAGCTTCAAGTCCAAGCATGCTGAAATAATTTTGAGTTTCCGGGTTCTCAAAAAATTCAGCATCTATTTTATGCATGAGAATGGCTCCACCTGTGGCCTCTTTTATGATTCTATTACCACATACATGATCAGGATGACCATGGGTTGCAATAATGTATTCGATTTCAAGACCGCAAGATCGAACCTCATCAAGAATCCTATTTTCGTCTCCACCGGGATCTACCACTGCACCTTTTTTTGTCTCATCGCAACCAATAATATAGCTGCAGACTCCCATACTGCCGACCATGAGCTGTTTAAATATCATATCGTCTCAATACCTTTTAAAACTCAAGAAAAAGTAATCAGATACCGCTTCACTTTTTATGCGCCAAAGGGGAGAAAAAACTCATAAACTTTTTCTCCATATTAAATCAGACTTTCAAGGCGCTAACCAATAGCCATCAGTTTAATGACCGCAGCCGCAACCACAGTCAGGTTTACTCATCTTCAGCGTAACTGGCGGGGCTACAGGCGGGCTTCTTTTTTCAATTGCAGAAACTATTTCACCAAAAGCTTTAATGGCTGGACTTTCCTCATCGGAAGAAAGATACGGTTTTCCGTCATCACCGGCAATAACGACACGAGGATCCATTGGAATCCGACCAAGAAACGGTAGGTCAAACTCTCTCGCTATTTCCTCGCCTCCGCCATTTTTGAAAATATCAACCTTCTCATTACAATTAGGGCAGACAAATCCGGACATATTTTCAACAACGCCAACAATATCCATTTTAACTGTCTTACAAAAGTTTATGGATTTACGTACATCCGCAAGAGCTACTTTCTGGGGGGTGGTCACTACCACAGCTTTAAGAAGAGGAATGGTCTGTGCCACTGAAAGTGGCTCATCTCCGGTACCTGGAGGTGCATCTATAATAAGATAGTCAAGCTCCCCCCAGTCCATATCGGAAACAAATTGTCTTATTGCTTGAATTTTTAATGGTCCTCGCCAGATTATAGCTTCATCGCGATCCTGCATCATATATTCAAGTGAAACAACTTTGAGATTATCATTGTACTGCAGGGGTGGAATTAAGGCGTCCTCACTCTCCGGTGGTTGAACAACTCCCTTGAGATCAAGCATTCTGACAACATCAGGACCATGTAAATCGACATCCATGAGCCCGACTTTATGTCCCTTATTAGCAAGGCTAAGAGCCAGGTTAACTGAAACGGTGGATTTACCAACACCTCCCTTGCCACTCATTACCAAAATCTTGTTTTTTATTTTTCCAAGTGACCGGGTTATGGCATTTTCCTGCTGCGCCATCGCAGCCTGCTGTGCTTCTTTGGTGGCTCCACCACCGCATGAATGTGACATTTGTATCCTCCAGCAAAAATCGTTATAAATGAGTCAAGAATAATAGCAATTCAATTCTTGATTGAATTCATTCTAAAAAATTAACACTCACTACAGTAATGTTACTGTTACGAAATGCAATCAAATAAACCGTAACAGAGGACTTTTTGAATATGAGTATTGCTTATTAAATTGAATATTGCAGGTTCTAAACAGGTAATTCACTGGAATAAAAATTTTCACTAATAAGGGCTGTTCTGACCCATAGCGTAAATTTTATCATTCAACTGTTTTGGTTGCTTTATCTTTTATCAATTCGTATTATGTAAGGTTTGTTGCAGAAACAAAGCTTCTGAAATGATTTTTCTCCGCAACAATGTGATTTTACATTGCGCTTTGATTGGGCAATTTTTTTCGTTTAATGAATGACAAGAACCTTTCATTTTAAACTGTCTATATATACATTCAACAGTCTATTTCGGCGCATAACACGTCAGAAAGTCATCTCATAAGAACCAAATTAACCCGAGAGGGGAATAATGCTTGGCTGGTTTAAAAAGAAAAATAAAAAAACGAATATCGAGGTTCCTGATAAGCAGGGCTTAGAGGACAACTCCCTCAAAGAAGAGACTCTCATTTCTGATTCAGACATTCCAACAGATTCGTCTGAAAATACAAAGGAAACTTCTTCTCAGGTAAATACTGCCGAAGTTGAAGAAGTTCACCAAGATCATAATGAGGTTGAAGATGCACCTTCCTCTTTGTTCAAAAGGTTAAGCCAAAAGCTTTCCCGAACACGTGAGAACCTGGTTTCACAGATGGACCTTCTTTTTCTTGGCAAAAAAGAAATCGATGCAGATCTGCTTGACGATCTCGAAGAACTTCTCATAACCGCAGACATAGGGATTCAAACCGCTACAGAACTCCTGGACTATGCTCGTAAACAGGTAAAACGCAACGAACTTTCTGATCCGCTCTCCTTGAAAAAAATCCTCAAAGAGAAACTCCGTTCATACATTGCTCAACCTGGAAACAATGCTGAAGTTGTTATGCCGGAGTCTGGACCGTTTGTCATCATGGTGGTTGGAGTCAATGGTGTTGGGAAAACCACGACTATTGGAAAAATTGCTCATAAATTCACCAATTCGGGACAAACCGTTTTACTGGCTGCTGCAGATACCTTCCGCGCTGCTGCTGTTTCACAGTTACAAATATGGGGGGAAAGAAACGGTATAGATGTTGTTTCCAAAGGCACCGGTGCCGACCCCTCCTCTGTAGCCTTTGACGCCCTCACCCAAGCGGTTGATGAAAATTATGATATTGTTATGGTTGATACCGCCGGGCGCCTGCATACCCAGACCAACTTGATGGAAGAACTCAAAAAAATAAAACGGGTAATCGGCAAGAAGCTCGAAGGTGCCCCACATGAGGTCCTTCTTGTTATTGACGCAACTACCGGACAAAATGGGATTTCCCAGGCTCAACTCTTTAATGAGGCAGTGGGCGTCACCGGTCTCGCCCTGACAAAGCTGGATGGTACTGCAAAAGGTGGAATAGTTGCAAATATTACGAGGGATTTACAGATCCCCATTCGGTTTATCGGTATTGGCGAAAAAATTGAAGATCTTCAGGACTTTGATCCTGATGAGTTTATAGATGCTCTTTTTCAGGAAAATTCCTAGGTCCATACCTAGTTCCACCCTAAAACAGCGAGAAAACCTTTACCATGTATTATCAACGTCAACAGCAACCCGGGTGCGGAGGATGTCTTCTTGTCTTTCTACTCATTATTTTTGTTACCGGCGGAGCTCCTGCCCTGATTAACTTCCTGGGTGCCCTGTTCTTCTCAGGTATAGCAGGAATTCTGTTACTTGTCGCTCTTTTCTGGGGTTTCTCCTTCTGGATCAAAAAACAGGTTGCCAGCTATGAAGCCTCTCAATCTGAAAGTCATAACCGTTTTGTCTGGCTCCTGGTACACATTCTTGTCAATATTTCCAAAATCGACGGGCAGGTAACCAAAGAAGAAATTTCGACAATCCATCGATTTTTCCAACAGAATTTAGGCTACACCCAAACGAAAATGCATTGGGTGAAAGAACTCATAAAAGAAGCTATCTCGTCCACGGCAACCCTGGAAACGTTGCTTCAGGAGTTTAAATCCACCTTTGCCTACGAACCCAGACTTATTCTTCTTGAGTTGGTTTATCAGATCCTCTATACCAAAAGAGTAGTTCCTGAAAATGAGCTGCAGATAGCCAGAAATATAGCTTCCTATCTGGAAATTTCAGCCTACGATCAACGAACAATAGAATCAAAATATCAGTACCGTGAACAGCGACAGCGAGCCAATGGCGAAGCCTCTGCTGAACATTACTATGCAACCCTTGGACTGGAGCAAGGGGCAAGCATGGAAGAGATAAAGAAAGCTTATCGGAAAATGAGCATGAAATATCATCCCGATAAAGTTCGTCACCTTGGAGAAGAGTTCCGCACCGTAGCTGAACAAAAGATGAAAGATCTCAACGCAGCATATGACTACTTTAAAAAACAGGACCGCTGATATTTTATCCCGTTTGATCCAGCAACCTGTACAAATGAGTGAGGACAATTATGGCCGTATCTGAAAAAATGCGTGGTTTTGCCGAAAAATCTTCCTGGATCCGCAAGATGTTCGAACAAGGTGCAAAACTCAAGGCGGAATATGGTGCAGACAACGTATACGATTTCAGCCTTGGTAATCCTGACCTCCCTCCTCCACATGAATTTGACGAAGTACTAGTCAATATAGCGAAAGATACCAGGAAGGGAGCTCATGCCTATATGCCTAATGGCGGATATCCATGGGTAAGGGAAGCTGTGGCCGCGAGGATGTCAAAAGAACAGGGTGTTGTCGTGGAAGGGGGTGACATGCTCATGACCTGTGGTGCCGCTGGTGGGTTAAATGTAGTTCTGAAAACTCTACTCAATCCAGGTGAAGAAGTAATCCTATTGGCACCATACTTTGTTGAGTATAATTTCTATGTCGACAACCATGGAGGGGTTTCCAGAATTGTTACGACCACCGAGGATTTTAATATAGATTTCAATGCTATAAAAGACGCTCTATCGGAAAAAACCAAAGCAATTATTATTAATTCTCCAAATAATCCGACGGGACAGATTTATCCCCAACAAGATCTCGAGAAACTTGGCAAAATCCTTGAGGAAGCTGCCGAATCGTTCGGTACTTCAATCTACATGATCTCCGATGAGCCCTATCGTAAGATAGTTTTCTCAGGATATGATGTGCCCTCAATCTTTCAGGCATATCAAAACAGTATTGTCGTTTCTTCCTACTCTAAAGACCTGTCCCTTCCTGGTGAGCGAATTGGCTACCTGGCTGTTCATCCGCATATTCACAACAAATTACCATTACTGGATGCCATGACACTGGCAAACAGAATCCTGGGATTTGTAAATGCGCCAGCTCTTATGCAAAAGGCAGTGGCGGAACTGCAGGAGGTGACCGTCGATTGCAGTATTTATGAAAAACGGCGAAATATGTTCTGCGATATTCTTGAACGGGCCGGATACACTTTCCTTGCCCCTAAGGGAGCAATGTATCTTTTTCCACAGTCACCCATTGATGATGATGTCGAATTCTGTGCAATTCTTCAGAAAAATATGATTCTGGCAGTACCTGGACGGGGATTTGGCTCACCGGGATATTTTCGCCTGGCATTTTGCACGGATGAAACTGTGATCAACGCTTCTGCAGAGGGCTTCGTTAAAGCATTCAAATCAGCAACATCATAGTTGCATATAGGAGAAATGAGCCTTGATCATATGCTCTCAAGGCCTCAGCCTCTTTATCTGCTGCGTTGCTCTCTTTTGTCTCGGAAAAACAGCTGAATAGGCACCTTATCAAGCCCCAACCCTTCCCTGAATCGGTTTGTTAAATATCGCTGATAGGAGAAATGTACTCCCTTATAACTGTTAGTCATAACTACAAATTTTGGAGGACACGTACCGATCTGAGAGGTATAGTAGAACTTAAGGCGCTTATTTTTATAAATCGGCGGGGCGTGATCTTCAACGGCATCCTTCAACAGACGGTTGATTGCCGAGGTCGGAAAGGTCTGTCGGAACTGGCGGTAAACCGAACCAATAACCGGAAACATCCGCTTAACACCATAACCGTTTAAGGCCGAAACCTTCAGAAGCGGAGCGAAACCTACAAATGGAACACTTCGGCCGATCTCTTCCATAATCTGCTTTTGACGCTTAGGATCATTCTCCACAAGATCCCACTTGTTAACAGCCAGAATCAATCCCCTACCCTGATCCTGGGTATAGCCGATTATTTTTGTATCCTGTTCTGTCAATCCGTCATTGGCATCAATAAGAACTATTGCAATATCACAGCGCTCAAGAGCACTCAACGCCTTAATTATACTAAATTTTTCTAGCTTTTCTTTGGTTTTTCCCTTTCTCCTGATGCCTGCTGTATCAATTAGGAAATAGGAATAGTTGCCATGCTCAAGCAGCGTATCCACCGAATCCCTGGTCGTCCCGGAAACCTCCGATACCACCATTCGGGTTTCACCAAGGATACGATTTATCATTGATGATTTGCCAACATTGGGACGACCGAAAAACGCTACTTTCACCGTTCCTTCAGGCAGATTTTCATCAACATTGCTCTCTTTCAGCGATGCCGCCAGATCATCCATCAAGGTATAAAAACCATAGTTATGTTCTGCCGAAAGTGACCACACTTTTTCCACACCAAGTTCGTAAAATTGAGCCAGGAGTTCAACCTCCTGTTCAGGGCCGTCAATTTTATTTACCACGTGGAAAACATTTTTATCTGACTTTCTGAGGATCTCAGCCACTTCATAATCTGCCGGGGTCAATCCTTCGCGTCCGTCCATGAGAAAGAGTACCGTATCCGCCTCTTCAATAGCGGCAAAGGCCTGATTACGTATATGACCGACCATGATATCATCGGCACTATCGTCAATTCCACCCGTATCTATGAGAATGAACGCCTTGTTATTCCAGACTACCCGATCATAGTGTCTGTCTCTTGTCACTCCGGGGGTTGGGTCTACAATGGCTTTTCTGGATTTGGTAATCCGGTTAAAAAGGGTTGATTTGCCGACATTCGGCCTGCCAACCAACGCTACTACTGAATGAGTTTCTGAAACCATATCGACCTTTTATCTGTTACTACCAAGTTTTGCTTCCCGTTTTACAATAACGTCTTTAATACTTAAACCAAATCTGTTCGTCACAAAATGACGAAGGCCAGTTACTTACTTGAATTTGAGCCCTTTTACAACCTTAAAGATATTTTTGGAATCAGTCACCACTTTACCCAGAATTTTTATATTTGCTTTTTCACCCGACTATTGGCCAGCTTGGCAATAGTTTGAAGATTGGTGTATTGGAGGAAATCATTGTTGCGCAGGATCGAACAAAGATTTTCGACAGCAGGAAGTATGTACTTTTTAAAGAACATTTTTTTTCTGGCTTTATAGAGGAAAGCGAAAGCACCAATTATCTGAAGATTACGTTGTAGCTCCAAATATGAATATTGCTTGAGAAAGACCTCTTCATCATATTGGATATAGTTATGCAATTCAGAAAGATACAGTTGAAGGTGTTCTTGTCGTTCCCTTTCTCCACGTGAGCTGTACGGATCAATGAGCAGCGATGCCAAATCATAACCGAGAGGTCCAAAGCGGCCTCCCTGAAAATCGATAAATTTCACATCTGAATCAACAATCATTATATTCCTGCATTGAAAATCCCGGTGAAGGAAAAAGAGAGGCAGGCCAAAAGCAGCATTTTCGGCTATATCTTTAAACTCCTGGTCAATTTCGACAGGCTCCTCTTCTCCAAGTAAATCACACCAGAAAGCACGAAGAAAATACCCTGATTCTTTGTGTATCATTACGTCAAGATCGTACTCTGGGGTATCATAGCACCAGCGCTTCTCAAATGCTTTTGCTCCCTCAATCTGCATGTGAACAAGTCTGCGTATTACCTTGTCATATAAATATTCTGACTGCTCGTCTAATCTGCCACCCTGTCCCCTGCCCTTCTGGATCACGTCATAAAATCGGATATCACCACAATCTTCAAACAGTATTACTCCCGTCTTTTCATCTGCTGCAAGAATCTTAGGTACCGGAACATTTTTATTATAGAGATGTCTGCCAATTTCTATAGCCGCATGCGCTTCCGCCAGATGCACACCCTCATTCACCAGAGGAGATACACCTACACAAAGAGGTACACCGCTGTCCACAACTCTAAAAAAATTACGTTGCGATCCATCGGCAGATATTAATTGAAGTTGTAATCGTGTGGATTTTTCTGTTGATGAACTCTTGCCGATGAGCCCGGCAATCACTAGCAAGTCAATAATATGTTTTGGGCAATCGTTATTCACTCTCTGCTCACTCTATATGACTATTATACTGTCTCTTATTTGACTGTTATCCGGGATTTTAGCGCCATCCCAGATTACAGAGCGGGAAATCGTTACATTATTACCGATGTGGGCATCACCAATGCATACCCAGTCGATGGTTTTTAAGTCTTCTCCCAATGTTGCACTATCGGCAATGTAAAATGGATTTACAACAGAGCCCCCGATCTCCTGCCAACATGGGATTTCTTTTTTGAGCAGACCGCGATGCAGTGCCAGATAATCGGCAGGAGTACCAATATCAGTCCAGTACTGACCATCAACACGTACTGCTGCAATCCGTTCATTGTTCTGCAACAGCTCTCGGTAACGCTGGACGATGCAGCTCTTTTCCCCTTTGACAATACCATGCAGTACTTCTGGGTCGATAACATGAACACCTGTAAAAGCCAAGGAATCAGGGTTCGACTTATGGTCGAAGCCCAGTATATGATCACCCTCGACCTGGAGCGAATTAAACCTGGGGTAGTTGTGAACTGCGAGACTTACCGGACATTTTGAATGGAGATGCTTCTCATACAGCTGAACACAGTCAATGGTATGATAAATGTCACCATTGGTAATAAGAAGCGGTTCATTCCGGAGGTTATCATAGGCTTGTCGTAAGCCGCCTCCGGTACCGAGAATACTGTTCTCCTCCTGAATAATTACTCCTGGAATATCAGAAAGGAGGTTTGTTATCTGATCCTTGAGGTGATGACAGTTTACAACGATATAATCGAAACCGGAGCTTTGAAGCCGTTTAATGGTGAGCTGAAGCAAGGGGATGTTGAGCAGGGGGAAAAGTGGTTTAGGTCTATGTTCGGTATATGGATGAAGCCTTGTGCCATATCCGGCAGCAAGAATCATGGCCTGCATAATTTCTATCCCGATGAGTCAGTTAAGCACTATTATTCTTCATGTTTCAAGTTCACCTTCAGATGAATTTGTATCTTAAGAAGTAAGACTTTCATCTGACAATCACTTTTTTTCAATGGTTCATATGAGTTCCAGATCTCACCTGATCAGTAATGGATTTTTCCATTTTCACCAGCACTGACGCCGACAACGACAATCCCACTTTCGTCGGCTGAGCGTAACATCTCCTCCGAGTCAAACAGCAGAGATTTTCCAGCTTCAACAGCCAAGACAGCGCCATTCACTTTTTTGATGCTTTCAATAGTTTTCAAGCCGGTGGCAGGAAGATCGAAACGAAAGTCCTGGCCAGGTTTGTGCACCTTTACCACCACAACCCTTTCCTTTCCCAAGCTGCCGCCGCGAAGTATGGCTGCGTCGGTTCCCTCAATGGATTCAACTGCCAGAACAGTTTTGTCACGAACCACTACACACTGACCAATATCCAGTTCTCCGATGGCCTTAGCCATTGTCCAGCCGAATTCGATATCCTCTCTCTGTTTTTTGCTTGGAGTTTTTTTGGTCAGTACGCCCTCGGGAAAAAGAAGCTTTTTGAGATATCGAGTGGATTCAATAATGGAAATACCATCATCTTCCAACACAGCCGCAACTGCACGCAATAGTGCATCATCATGTCTTCTATCTATCTTGTTCCAGAGAGATAGACCCTTGAGATCAAAAAAAATATCTCTAAATAATCGTGTTTTCGTGATTGTGCCAAGAAAAACAGCTTCCGCGACATCATTTTTTTTGAAAAAGCGGATTACTTTACCAAGTTGACCTAATTTCACCCAACAAAACTGGTCAGCAGCTCTCACCACATCATCGGCCGTTTCTCCTTTAAAACCCACGACAACTGATTTCCGTCCGGTTTTTTTAGCTGCATCTATAAAGAGCTTAGGGAATTGACCACCTCCAGCTATTACCCCGATATTCGTTTCTGCACCCATATCAACCATCTGAAGTCTTGCGCACTACACCGCGTTCTGAATCTTCAAAAAATTTCACTAATTCATCAACTTCAGGACAATCTGGAACCTCCTTCCTGGCAAGCAGTAATGCATCTTTCAGCAAGAGGTCCGGAGAACGGAAGATGATACGAAATGCACTATCAATCTTTGAAATTGTTTCCCGGGTAAAACCTCTCCGGCGCAACCCGACTTTATTAATGCCTGAAATTCGGGTCCGATTTCTCGTTCCAGTGATGATCACAAAAGGGGGAACATCAAGGTTTATTCCGGAAACTCCGCCTATATAGGAATATTTTCCGATTCGGGCGAATTGGTGGACTGCCACCAAACCGCCAATTGTAGCAAAATCGCCAACTTCAACATGTCCGGCCATGGTGGCAACGTTGGACATGATAACATTATTGCCGATGACACAGTCATGGGCAATATGGATATATGACATAAGCAGATTCCCATCGCCTATGACGGTCTTGCCACCTCCCTGAACCGTTCCGCGATGTATGGATGCATATTCACGAACACGATTATTATTACCCATTATCAACTCTGTGGGTTCGCCATTATATTTCAGATCCTGAGGTGCTCCGCCAACTGTAGCAAATGATGAAATTACATTATTTTCACCTATTGTTGTCGGGCCTGAAATTAACGCATGCCCCGCAATTTGAGACCCTGCGCCTATTCGAACATTTCCTTCAATAATTGCATACGGTCCAACATTTACCGTCGAGTCAAGTTCCGCGGTTGCATCTATTATTGCCGTGGGATGAATCGTCATATTTAATCTCACTATGAACAGGTGGGATATTTCGCCCAAAACCCGTCTCGTATTTATAATCTTTTTTACATCTTGTTATTGTGAATCCCTTCTTAGGATGAACGCCCGAAAGGAACACAATAAGGTTATTTCTAAAGCGTTAAGGCTTAACCAAAAGAAGCCATAAGTTCTGCTTCGGTAACAAGCTGACCATCGACAAAAGCCTTACCATCCATGACCATAACACCTCGTTTCATTTTTTGAAGGTTCAACTCAAAAATAAGCTGATCTCCGGGAACAACAGGCTTGCGGAATCGAGCTCTGTTGATGCCAGCAAAATAGAGTAATTTTTTGCCGATCATCTCCGGCAGGGTATAATAACCCAACACACCACCAACCTGTGCCATGCCTTCAAGAATCATAACTCCTGGCATAACAGGCTGCTCAGGGAAATGGCCCTGAAAAAAAGGTTCATTAATCGTTACATTCTTAAAACCGACTATTTTTGAGCCTTCGACAATCTCGGTAATTCTATCCACCATGACAAAAGGATATCTATGAGGCAATAACTTCAGTATTTCAGTAATATCCAATTTCCCGGCTAATTGTTCTCCTGTCATCAATTCTCTCCTTGAATATCTATTCTTTCCCAGCTATCTTTTGTTGCAGTTCGGTCATCTCTTTACGGAGTTTACGTAATTCTGCCCGAAGTTCAGGAATTTTACCAAACGTCGTGGCAGCTTTTGTCCAATTTTTAATGGGTATTGCCGGCATACCACCAACAACAGTACCTGCGGGCAGATCTTTGGTCACTCCGGCTAAACCCGCGACCATGACTCCATCGCCCAGATGGATATGTCCTTTAGTTGCAGATTTACCGCCAAGAATGACATTTCGACCGAGAGTGGTAGACCCGGAAATCCCGCACTGACTGACTAAAAGGCAATTCTCACCAATAATCACATTATGGCCCACCTGGACTTGGTTATCGATCTTGGTACCTGATTGTATCCAGGTCAAACCGTAAGCAGCTCTATCAACACAGCAATTTGCTCCGATTTCGACATCGTCATCGATTCTCACAGTTCCAACCTGAGGCCGTTTAATATGGCGTCCATGCTCATCAGGAGCATAGCCATAACCGTCACTGCCGATAACAGTCCCTGCATGAACAGTGACCCTGCGGCCAATAACAGTTTCGAATTCTATGGTAACATTTGGTCTGATGACAGAGTCATCACCAATAACGACATTATCGCCAATGAAAGCTCCGGCCCCGATAAAGACACGTTCACCAACAACAACATTATTGCCGAGCACTGCCATGGGTTCAATCGTCACTTCTTTTCCTATTGTACAGTTTTCCCCAACAAATGCAGAACTGTGTATCCCTTTGGCACGAAATGGTTCCTCAAGAAGGATGTTGTGAATGATGGCAGAGGCAAGATACGGATTTTTAACCCGAATAAGTGCTTTTCCATCACCAGCACTTTGTTCAACAGCCATAGGTACGATAACAGCCGAAGCCTTGGTTTTATCAATAAGCTCAGCTTGTGTCGCTTTCACCAGAAAGGTAATCTGGCCAGCCCCAGCCGCTTCGATGCCATCTAGGCTATCAACAAGAATTGAGCCATCTCCGATCACCTCACCATTCACACGCTCTGCAAGTGAATCAACACGTATTTGTTTTTTGGTCACGTATACATCCCTTTAAAATTTTCGAAAAATAGCTTTTTTCCACACCCGGAATCATGAATACTACTGAATCGATAAATAGTAACTTTCAGTTTGGATAGAGAAGATATTTTGCTCTCAACGCCTCAAATTCCTTAAGTTCTTCGCGCCATGTCTTCTCTATTTCCATGATTGGAACACCATCCTCCAGCTGCTGACGCACCTCTCCGGAGCCAAGAATGCAGTCCATGGGGAGTCTGACATATTCATATTCATAGGGAGGCTCTTTATATTTAAAACTCTCAGGATATGCAAGCATTACTGCCTGCAAAAGTGCGAGACTGGTCCTATATGGAAGGAATTTCCTGCAATCGGTAACATGCATCTGGAAACCGTTGCAGACTTCATTTGCCCATTTGCCTGAAGTGGGTCGAAACAGTAAAGGTCTAAGATAGCACCCTGGTAATTCCGTTTTCCCGAGAGATGCCATAATTTCCTGATGATCGATAAAGGGACTGCCAAAAAGCTCGAACGGCAGGGTCGTCCCCCTTCCTTCAGAGATGTTGGTTCCCTCCCAAATAACCTGACCGGGATACACCTGCGCAGTATCAGGGGTAGGCATGTTTGGTGACGGAAAGACCCAGGGAAAGCCGGTATCCCGGAAAACCATTTCCCTTTTCCAACCTTCCATTGGCACGACTTCGACCTCGGCACCAATGTTGTATTCTTCATTAATCAACAGAGCAAGTTCAGCAAAGGTCAGACCATGGCGCATGGGGACGGCATAAAGGCCGACAAAGGATCTGCATTCATCCAAGAGCAGATTGCCCTCGACCTTTTCACCGCCAAGCGGATTAGGACGATCAAGCACGATAACCCTCTTCCCGTATTCGCAGGCAGCTTCAAGACAATATGCCATGGTGTAGAGAAAGGTATAAACCCGTGTTCCTACATCCATAAGATCGATGACGAGGACATCAATGTCAGCAAACATTTCTCTGGTAGGTTTACGCACATCACCATATAGACTGAAAACAGGCAGGCCGGTTGCACGATCAGTGATATGATCAGACTCAATCATATTATCCTGCTGTTCTGAATAGAAGCCGTGCTGCGGAGAAAAAAGTGTTGTGAGGCTGCCACCAAATTTTTTCTGCAAAAGAATACGCCCATGAATTAGATGACGCTCAACTGAGGCTTGATTCGTCAACAGTCCAAGTCTTTCACCCTTGAGCGACGAACCACTGGATTTGAGAAACGCTTCCAATCCAATGGTAATCATGGGAAACTCCAGAAAGCGCGATCCAGCGTATATTCCATCCTATTCAACTGTAACACTTTTCGCCAGATTCCTCGGCTGATCTACATCGCATCCACGCCTTGCCGCAATCTCATAGGAGAGTAACTGGGCTGGGATTGTATAGAGGATGGGGTTGAGGTCCTCCTCAATCACTGGCAGATAAATTACATCGTCAGTCAAAGTGCTCAGCTGAGTGTCTCCCCTGCTGCCGATGAGGATAAGCCTCCCTTGCCTCGCTTTAATCTCTTCAACATTGGAAATCACTTTTTGATATACGCTATCCTTTGGCACAATTGCCAGAATAGGCATTTCCTTATCGATGAGCGCAATGGGACCATGTTTTAATTCTCCAGCAGCATATCCTTCTGCATGTATATAGGAGATTTCCTTGAGCTTAAGTGCTCCTTCGAGGGCAATGGGGTAATTTAATCCGCGGCCAATAAAGAGAAAATCCCGACAGTCATAAAAACTCTCGATCAACGTGGCAATTTGCTCCTGTATTACCGGAAGTTCCTTTTCGATAACCGGCCCTATATCAATCAACGCCTTGGCAAGCTCCGCCCTCTGCTCATCACTCACCGTCTGCTTCCTCTCGGAGAGGTAGAGTGCAAAGAGAAAAAGAGCAGAAAGTTGGGCGGTAAACGCTTTTGTGGATGCAACACCTATTTCAGGACCGGCATGGGTATAGATAGTGCCGTCAGCCTCTCGGGTCATGGTTGATCCAACTACATTGCAAATAGTTACGACCTTTGACCCTAGTTTTCTGGCAAGGCGTATACCCGCCAGGGTATCGGCCGTTTCTCCTGACTGTGAAATGGCAATGGTGAGGACCTTGTCATTGATAATCAAGTTGCGGTAGCGGAATTCTGAGGCAATATCTACTTCAACTGGGATTTTTGCCCATTTCTCTATCCAGTATTTGGCCACCAGGGCAGCATGCCAGGAGGTACCGCAGGCAACAAGAAAGATGCGTTCAATTTCATTAATTGCACTGTCACTCAGATTAATCTCGGGTATTGTCACTGAGCCCGTCTCCGGGTTTACCCTGCCGCTGACGGTGTTGGTAATTGCCTGCGGCTGCTCAAATATTTCCTTGAGCATGAAATGTCTGTATCCAGCCTTTTCTGCCATTGCCGCATTCCAGTCGATAATAGTCTCATCGCGCACAATTTCCTGGCCGCTTTTGGCGGAAATGATGGAATAGCCTTCTTTGGTAATAATCGCAAGATCGCCATCTTCGATGAAAACAACACGATTGGTATACGGTAGAAGGGCAGGAATATCCGAGGCCATAAAAGAACCTATTTCATCGTGCACGCCGAGAACCAATGGGCTCTGATTCCTTGCTGCCACGAGAGTATCAGGCATACCGGCCCAGAGGACTCCGATGGCATATGAGCCTTCTATCTGCTTAAGAGCTTTACGAACCGCGCCTACAAGGTCATCAACGAGAAAGCTTTCAATGAGATGTGCCAGTACTTCAGTATCCGTTTCAGAGGTGAATACATGACCTTGTTCTTTCAGTTCTTCACGCAGAGAATGGTAATTTTCGATGATTCCATTGTGAACAATAACCAGTTTGCCGGTGCAATCGGAATGAGGATGCGCGTTATCGGTTGTAGGTGCACCATGAGTAGCCCATCGAGTATGTCCAATTCCGATGTGAGAAGGGCTCATATAGGCTTCATCAATAATTGCTTCCAAATTGGCAAGCTTACCTTCACAACGAAATTTCACCAAAGCATCATTTTCAAGATATACTACCCCTGCAGAATCATAGCCCCTGTACTCAAGTCTCTTTAATCCTTCGAGTATAACGGGCACCACACGACGAGTTCCAACATAACCGACTATTCCACACATAATAGTATCCTCAATGAATGACGGAAGAATTCTTTATCTCGATAAAACTGCCCTAGAAATAATGTCGTTAATTTACTACAACATTTAAAAGTAACATTTCTTTTTTCAGTATTGCGAGTTTTTTCTTTGCACCTCATAAAAAAGAAGGTACCATCTCCACCACAAAAAACGCTTACTTAAAACGATAAACTGCAGGAAATATATTATGACAGAACGACAGCAGCTCAAGAAAATTCTCCTCGAAAAATCCTATAGAAAAGGAACATTTACGCTTACCTCTGGGAAAACCTCTGATTTCTATATAGATGGAAAACAAACAACGTTATCGGCAGAAGGTGCATACCTTTGTGGAAAACTGCTTTTCCGTCTCATCAAGGAAGCTGAAAGTGATATCCGCGCAGTGGGAGGCATGACTCTGGGGGCCGATCCAATTGTAACTGCTGTTTCCATTGCAAGCTATCTCGAACAATGTTCAATACCGGCATTTATCGTTCGAAAAGAAGCAAAAGGGCATGGCACAGGCAATTATATTGAGGGACTTGGCAATATGGAGCCCGGCTGCAGTGTCGCCCTTGTTGAAGATGTGGTAACAACGGGAGGCACCCTCCTTAAGGTCATCGAGCGAGTAGAAGCAGAAGGCTTCAAGGTCGGTCTGGTCGTAACCATTGTCGATCGTCAGGAAGGCGGCGCTGAAACCCTCGCTGAAGCTGGTTATCCTCTCCAGGCTCTTTTCACCAGAAATGAACTGATCGGCACGTGATGAAATGTAAAAAGTGTTCAGCCCGCCTCGAAGTTCACCGGATGTGCAGAAGAGTCAGAATGCGATGCACAGGTTGTAAACATGAGTATCAGATACATGAAATAGCGAGTGAACTTGACAGGGAAACCGAAAAAATCCTGGAAAAATATACTGCCATTATCTATGACTAGATAGTGGCAGGAAATCACCATGTTGGAATTCTTTCCCTCTATAATTACTAAATTTTATCATTTATACCTTTCGGATTCTTCTTCTTTAAAAAATGATCCGTCAGTCCCGCCTTTCTGAGTCCCCTGCTTTCGTTCCTATTTTCCAAAATTGAACATATTCGTTTTCCTCCAGCTCTTCACTTTCCAGGCTTAAAGCAACCTTCCCGGTCAAATTCCTGACAAATTATTACTATTGAACTCTGTTTATGAAAATGCAATAATAGTTATAGATATTTCTTAAACTGATATTATTGTTTGATAAGTTTGATGACCTGACGAGTTACCTGAAACACTAAAATTTTATCCATGCACTTGATATTATGCAAATAACCAAGACTTTTATCTCTCGAAATAATACAGCAGCCATATCTTGCCCAAAGTGCGCAAAATCCAGAAATATTAATGTTGAAAAGTACCGCTATAAAAGACACACCATAAAAGTTCGCTGCAGTTGTCAGCATCAGTTTGCTGTATTACTCGATTTTCGCAAACACTTCCGTAAGGAGACCAACCTTGACGGGACATACACCATGGTCGGGCCAGCTGCAGGCAGTGGTATTCTAAACATTCTCAATATTTCTAAAATTGGAATAGGCTTCTCCGTTGGCTATTCGGTCAATGGATCACACCAAATGATTCCAGGACAAAAAGTTCGTGTGACCTTTCAATTGGATAATAAAAAGAAGTCCATCATCAGTAAAACAATAACAATACGAACCGTTCACGATCACTATGTAGGTGGTGAATTTGATCTTAATGAGGCTTTTGAAAAAGATCTGGGTTTCTATTTACGTTTCTAGAATTCTGCTCATCCTAGCCCTATCCATACACCGTTAATTCATGCCGGTGCTGTTCCCCTGTGACAAGAGGTGCGTGCTTGCCTTTCATCTGAAGAACCTTATCAGCTCCAGCCCAGGGATTTTCCCATGAGACGCTGAGCTTCTTCGAGAAAAGGTCCTAATGTTGTGGCATCAATGGCGCTGACTATTACCCCTTCATCACCAAGATCAAAACGTATCGCTTGCTGATCTTCAACCATATCAATTTTGTTAAAAACCTTTAAACACGGAATATCATTCAATTCCAAATCATTTAAAAGTGTTTCCACAACATGAATATGCTGTCTATAGGAAGGATTGGAGACATCTATGACATGAGCGAGGATATCGGCTTCCTGCAACTCTTCCAAAGTCGCTTTAAAAGCCTGTAATAATTCCTCCGGAAGCTGTCTGATAAAACCAACTGTATCTGTTATTATGACTTCCACATCTCTTGGGAATCTCAGTCTTCTACTCGTTGGATCGAGTGTGGCAAACAGCTTATTCTCAGCGGTGATATCGCTGTTGGTAAGGGTGTTAAGGAGCGTAGACTTGCCGGCATTGGTATAACCTACCAGTGATAAAACAGGGAGATCATTTTTTCTCCTCATTGATCTCCTGCGGTAGCGTTCTCTACCAATATTCTTAAGCTCTTTAGCCAGTCGGGCCAGACGGTCATTAATGCGTCGCCGATCAATCTCAAGTTTCGTTTCGCCTGGGCCGCGAGCACCGATTCCGCCAGTAAGACGGGAGAGAGCATCGTCACGCGATGACAGCCTCGGCAACATATACTTCAGCTGGGCCATTTCAATCTGCAGCTTACCTTCACGGCTCCTTGCTCTGCTGGCAAAAATATCGAGAATTAATTGAGTCCTGTCAATGACACGTAAATCGGTAAAATCAGTTATAGAGCGGATCTGGGAAGGATTAAGCTCCTGGTTAAAAATAAGCAGATTGGCATCACGCTGTAGGGCCCGAATCATAATCTCTGCCAGCTTACCCTTACCGAGGATGAAACGAGGATTGATTTTTTTTCGCCTTTGCAGGACACAGTCAAGAACCTGAATATTATCTGAACGAGCCAGTTCAACGAGCTCTGTCATTGATTCTTCGGCAACAGATTTTGCTTCTGTGCTCACACTCACCAGAAGGGCTCGATCCTCACCCTTATTAACTTTGGTACCGCTGCTTTTCCTTGAAAATTCTTCTTCAATCGAAGCTATTAGGTTTTCAAAAGATTCACGTTGATTGGCAGGATGGACAGGGTCCAAAAAGATCCAGCCGGAACCATCCTGTTGCTCGGGCAGCAGATGAACACTGTTCAGAGTATCAGGTAATCCATCATTAGTTACATAGAGTACTGAGAGAAGATCAAGACGAAGGAACAGAAGGTCCATAAGATCTTCATCACTGATCTTTTCGTTGGCTAAATGGGTATGAACAAGACGAAGTCCGCGGAGTCGTCCACCACTCGTTCGCACCTGACCAAGGGATGGTATGAGTATGGATGACTGGGTTCCGACAATAACGGTTTCAATCTTTCCGGATCGATGAATAAGCAGGCCAACCTGGCGGTTAAGCTCGGAGGATATCTGGCAGAGAGTTCGGGCTGCTTCTGCGCTGATAATTTCTGAACGGGGAATACGCTTTCCACCAAGGCGGGAGAGAAGCTTTAACTGGTTCTTTTTTAATCCCTCCGTATTACCACTGATAATACTTATAATTTTTCCTCCCTGTTATATTGCACTTGCCTATATTTTTGGACATTTGGAAATCTTCTACCATAGCCAAACGCCTTACTGGTCACTTTCAACCCCATGGGTGCCTGTTTGCGTTTATATTCGTTAAGCTGGATTCTTCTCAAAACATCCGTCACCAACTTTTTATCAAAACCGAGATCAATTATTTCCTGTAAATCAAGACCTTCCTCAAGATGATGTTGAAGAATCCTGTCCAGAAGCTCATATGGCGGAAGATCGTCCTGGTCACGTTGGTCCGGTTTTAATTCAGCAGTTGGAGCTTTGGTCAAAGTGCGAAGCGGGATTATCTCTTTTTCCCGGTTTATAAACCTGGCCAGTTCATAGACCATTTGTTTTGGTACATCTGAGATTACGGCAAGTCCCCCGCTCATGTCTCCATATAAGGTACAGTAGCCGACAGCCATCTCACTCTTATTTCCCGTGGCCAGAAGAAGAGAACCAAACTTATTGGAGAGAGCCATAAGAATGTTACCGCGGATGCGTGCCTGGATATTCTGTTCGGTCAAATCCTCATCAAAACCTTCAAAAAGCGGGGCAAGACTTTTCTTATAGATCTCAAAAATTTCATGAATGGGAACGACTTCAAAACGGCACCCCAGATTCTTCGCCAGCTCTTCAGCATCCTCCTTAGAATCTGAAGAACTGTAGCAGGAAGGAAGAGCAACGCCAAGTACGTTCTCAGGCCCAAGAGCGTGGACGGCAATCGCTGCAGTAAGTGCAGAATCAATACCGCCGGACAATCCCAAAACAACACTGGAGAACCCACATTTCTGTACATAGTCCTGCACACCCATCACCAGAGCACGAAAAACGGACTCCAATTCATCATCAACTTTTGGTCCAATTATATCGCCATGCCAGTCCTCACTATTGACGATGGTCATGTTTTCTTCAAAACCAGCAGCCTTTGCCACTACCTCCCCATGTTGATCAATCACCACACTGCGGCCATCAAAAAGAAGCGAGTCCTGACCACCAACCTGATTCACATAGATCAATGGCAAAGAATGACGCTGGCACAATCGTTTGAACAAATCGTGTCGCTGATACTCTTTATCTTTCTGAAAAGGCGAGGCAGAAATATTAATAATACAGTCCAGAGATAGATTCGCAGCCGCTGCAGCCTGTTTTAACAATGCCACAGGTTCTTTGGAATATTTCTTGATGTTCTGATGCCAGATATCTTCACAAATTGTCACCCCAAAGATTGTATCATCAAGAATATATGGCTCTGGCACTTCACCTTGCTGAAAATAACGAGTTTCATCAAAAACATCATAGGTGGGGAGCAATTGTTTATGCGCTCGAAAGATTATTTCACCGTTTCGAGCGACGAGAGCGGTATTATAGAGCTGTTTGCCTTCACCATAATTGTCCTGTTCAACACATCCGAAAAGTATGTCAATGTTATCAGGGAACCTTGCGATCATTTCATTTATTGCAGATCTCTGCTGAATGAGAAAAGATTGACGCTCAAGAAGGTCTTGAGGTGGATAGCCCGATATGACCATTTCAGGAAAAATTGCTAACCTGCAACCACTTTTATGGGCTTTCTCCACCCATGAAAGTATTTTACCGCAGTTATATTGAAAATCCCCAATGATCGGATTTATTTGAATTAACGCGATCTTCACAAGCTATACCGCCTCTTTTTAATTCCACCAGGACTATAGATATTCTTAAATATTCACTATAAACTTTAACTCAACATTAATTTCACATGCTCACCTACAGGTCTTTATCCTATCGGTAATCCTAGATCAATATGTTTTACAAAACGGCGTTATGTATTTTTTTACACCACATGAAAAGGAAGATTATTTCTTTCTGGCTTTCTGATACTTATACACGGCACGGTTATGATCTCGCAGTGAAACCGAAAAATGATGAGTCCCGTCATTTTTGGAAACAAAATAGAGATAATTCTCATCCGCTGGATGCAGCACTGCATACATAGCTGCTTTTCCTGGATTACATATTGGCCCTGCCGGGAGACCGTTCAAAACATAAGTGTTATAGGGACTTTTTCTCTGTAGATCGGCTCTGGTAATGTTACCGTTGAATTCATCAATTCCGTAAATCACCGTTGGATCGGACTGCAGTTTCATGCCTCTTTTTAACCTGTTTATAAAAACAGATGCAATTCTAGGACGTTCCGAAGCATCACCTGTTTCTTTCTCAACGATTGAAGCCAAAATAACCGTATCATGCATGTTTTCCTTATCAGCCTTAAGCTCACTCCACACCTGCAAAAAACGTTGAACCATTGTTTTTACGATTTTTTCAGCGGAGAACTTCGGAATACGGGTTAGATGATAGGTATCGGGATAGAGATATCCCTCTAGGCTGTTGATATTGTTCAACCCTAATGAATTTATGAATTTTACATCGTGAACAAGTGCGAGAAAATCGCTTTCAGAGCACCATTCCCGATCCGCAAAAACAGCCGCAATTTCATTGGCCGTCAATCCCTCTATAACCGTCACAGGATGTTGAACGGGTTTGGCGTTTATCAGTGCCTTTAGGACCTCAACAGGTTTTTGCCGGGTGTTTAGCAGAAATTCACCAGCCTGAACATTCGCAGCCAAACCGAGAAAACGGGCAATGATTCTAAAGCGGATATCTTCCCTAATAAGACCTGCTTCTGCCAAAATCGTTGTGATTTGCCGAAAAGAAGAGCCCTGCGGGATAGTCACCATAACTTCTACTGAGTCACCTGGTACTGAAGTTACAGTATAGCTGTATAACCACAAACCAGCAGAACCAACACCAAACAACACCAGGAAAACCATAACAGCAAAAAGCTTCAGAAAAGGATGTCGAGTTGTTTTTTGTTGCTGCTCGCTATGTTCCGGTTCGTTCACTGTTCACTAATCTTTTTTCGGGCTTTGCTTGGGTAATTTTGCTGTTTTGGCAGAAATTTTTGGAAAGGCAATCTTGACAATTTCATCCATATCCTTGACTGGATAAAAATGCATTTTCTTCCTAATCTCCTCCGGTATTTCAACAAGATCTTTCTTATTCTGATGTGGAATAATGACCTTCTTGATGTCGGCACGCAGTGCGGCAAGAGCCTTTTCTTTCAATCCTCCAATCGGCAGAACCCTGCCCCGAAGCGTAATCTCACCAGTCATTGCCAGTTTTTTAATGACTTTTTTATCAATAATTGCAGAGTACAAAGCAGTTGCCATGGTTACACCCGCGGAGGGGCCATCTTTGGGTATTGCTCCGGCGGGGACGTGAATATGGATATCCGTCTCGTCAAAAAACTTTGGCTCCACACCTAATTCCTGATTTCTGGAACGACAGTAGGTGAGAGCGGCCTGAGCAGATTCTTTCATGACATCTCCCAACTGCCCGGTAAGTGTCAATCTGCCTTTTCCAGGCATCAGGTTTACTTCTATTTGCAGAATCTCACCACCCACCTCGGTCCATGCCAGTCCTGTTACCAATCCTGGCTGCCAGAAAGCCTCAAGTTCCGATTCCGGGATTGATTTTGGCGGTCCAAGGTATTTATCAATAGTTCTCTCGGACACAATGTACGGTCCTTTTCCACCCTCGGCAATTTTTCTGGCAATTTTCCTGCATATTTTGCCAATTTCCCTCTCCAGGTTACGCAGTCCGGCTTCATGGGTGTAATGAGTTATTACATATTTTAATGTTTCATCATCTATGCGGATATTTCGAGCTTTGATACCATTTTCAGTAAGTTGCCTTGGTAAAAGGTAGCGGTTGGCTATAACAATCTTTTCTTCCAAGGTATATCCAGAAAGACGAATAACCTCCATACGATCATACAGAGGTCCAGGAATGGTATCACTCATGTTGGCAGTGGTAATAAACATAACCTTGGAAAGATCGAAGGGCAGATTGAGATAATGATCGGAGAATTCATAGTTCTGCTCAGGATCAAGCACCTCCAGGAGAGCAGAAGAAGGATCGCCTCTGTAGTCCGAACCGACTTTATCAATCTCATCCATCATGAAAATTGGATTATTTGAATTTACCGTCTTCAAGCCCTGGATAATCCGGCCTGGCATCGCGCCTATATAGGTTCGACGGTGTCCTCTAATTTCGGCCTCATCGCGCATCCCGCCCAATGATATTCTGTGAAATTTCCTGCCCATGGCTCTTGCAATAGACTGACCAAGAGAAGTTTTGCCGACACCTGGAGGACCGACAAAACAAAGAATAGGCCCCTTGGTCGATTCGTTCAACTTGCGAACTGCAAGATACTCGAGAATTCTCTCTTTGACTCGCTCAAGACCATAATGATCTTCATCCAGAACTTCCTTGGCGGCGATGAGATCAAGAACATCTTTGGTTGATTTCTTCCATGGGACGTCAAGTATCCAGTCTATATAGGTACGAATAATTGTGGCTTCAGAGGAGTCAGGATGCATCATTTCCAATCTGGAAAGTTGCTTTTGCGCTTCCTTTCGAACCGGTTTGGGCATTTTCGTTTTTTTCAGTTTCCGCTCAAGCTCCTCTATTTCCTGGAGCCTGTCATCGGTGTCACCGAGTTCTTTCTGTAGAGCATGTAGCTGTTCACGGAGAAAATACTCACGCTGAGATTTGCTCATTTCCTCCTTGGCGTCATTCTGAATCTTTGCCTGTACGGTGGAAACTTCAAGTTCTTTGCCAAGCAGTTCGCTGACAAGCTTCAGCCGGGCAACAGGGTCTGTCTGCTCAAGAATGGATTGTGACTCTACCACTTTAAGGCGCAGGTTAGAACCAACCAGATCAGCGAGACGGCCAGGGTCTTCGATATTGTTAATTATCATCATGAGATCAGCAGAAAGTATACCGCGAAGCGACATTATTTTCTCCGTCTGTTCCCTCACGGTTCTCATGAGAGCTTCAACTTCAACGGTAATCTCCACGACCTCCGGCTCCTGAATTTCCTCAACTTTCACCTGATATGATGGCTCTGTACGAACAAATTCTTTAATCCTGGCCTTTGACATGGCTTGGACAAGAACTTTGAGTCTGCCATCGGGCAATTTCAAGGTCCTCATAATCATACACACCATGCCGACTTCATACAGATCTTCTATCTCAGGGTCATCCTTGGTGGCGTCCTTCTGGGTAACCAGCATAAGGAGTTTGTCTGCAGCCAATGCCTCATTCACAGCCTCGACGGACCCCGGTCTTCCTACGAACAATGGTATAATCATGTAATTGAAGACGACGACATCACGCACAGCCATCATTGGTAGCACTTCAGGAATCTGTACGTCCTCATTGCTGGAGAAATCGTCCATTCCTATGCTAAGCGAGTCATTAAATTCCACACAAACCTCCTAAAAGGTATATAAACTTTATTCTATCGAGAAATGTTATATGAATGTCTTATTAAGTATGTTCTGAAGATGAGAATAAACTGGTCCAAACATTTCGTTCTACCCTCATCTTTATGGTACACATTATCTTTTCATTTATCAAAAAAGTTGGCTTACCCTAAACACTGAAGTATTGTTCGTCAAGAAAACATAAAATAAAGCATTTATAGAAAAGTGTTTCTTTTTCTTGAACTATTGATACTTTTCCTCCATATTTATTTCTTTTAGTTCTAAAGACAACAATGAAAACTTTTCCTCTGGAGCACAAACATGCTGACAAATGGATCCTTATTTGAAATATCGGATAGCAATCATCCTGAACTGCTTAAACGTGATGATTATGTCTGGGAGGGCCTCAATCTCCTCAAAGAGTATATGCATGATTTTCCCAGCCAATCAATTTTTAATTCTTTCTTTAAAACTGACCAACCGCTTGACCGTACTATTATCATTCATGAAGATAATGTCATCGACGGTAAAAATTGTAACATTGTCTATGGTAAAATCACAGCAGGAAAATTAGAAGTTTATGTCAATGATGAGCTCCTTGAAGGTGCCTCTGTAATAATGTCCGGTGCATGTTTCCTTGGCGATAAAATCACACTCGGCAAAGGTGTCCTAATAGAAAGCGGTGCCATGATAAAGTCTCCAGCGATTATCGGAGACTTTAATGAGATACGGCAAGGTGCTTATTTACGTGGTTATACACTCACAGGTCGCGGCTGCGTTCTTGGGCATACGACGGAAATCAAACATTCAATATTTTTAGATGACGCGAAAGCCGGGCATTTTAATTATATTGGTGATTCAATTCTTGGAAACAATACCAATCTTGGAGCAGGAACGAAGTTTGCCAATCTGCGTTTTTTCTCAGGAAATGTCCTGATACATCACCAGGGCAAGCAGCTCGATACCGGTCGCAATAAACTTGGTGCAATCCTTGGAGACAACACCCAGACCGGATGTAACTCCGTCACCAATCCTGGAGCAATATTTGGCAAGAATTCTTTTGTTATGCCCAACGCCACTGCGCGATCAGGCTATCATGAGCCCGGTGCAGTAGTTCGCTGACGTATTATAGCACTATGGCAGATTTATTGAGATCGCACCGAAGAGGCGCTTCAGCTGCCATGTGCCTAAAAAATATCAACACAATATTACTACTTTTGAAGGAGATGTAATGACACTCATTAACAAGGACGATTTTATCGAATCCATTGCCGACAGTCTGCAGTTTATTTCCTACTACCATCCGGCTGATTTTGTCAAAGCCATGCATGCTGCTTACGAGCGTGAAGAAAACAAGGCTGCCCGTGACGCCATCGGCCAGATTCTCATCAACTCAAAGATGTCTGCAGTCGGCAAAAGACCAATCTGCCAGGATACCGGTATTGTAACAGCCTTTGTGAAAATTGGCACCGACGTTAGTTTTGATTCCAAGGACACTATCCAGTCAATGGTTGATGAGGGAGTGCGAAGAGCCTACAGCAACCCCAGCAATCCGTTGCGAAAATCAGTGGTCACTTCCCCTGCCGCAGATCGGACCAATACCAAAGACAACACTCCTGCAGTTGTCTATACCGAGATAGTTGAAGGCGATCAGGTAGAGGTTCACATCGCAGCAAAAGGCGGAGGTTCTGAAAACAAGACCAAATCTGTGATGCTGACTCCAACGGATTCGATTGTAGACTGGGTCAAATCTGTTGTACCTGCCATGGGTGCTGGCTGGTGCCCACCTGGAGTTCTTGGAATTGGCATTGGCGGAACAGTTGATAAGGCAATGGTTTTGGCCAAGGAATCACTCATGGGCCCGGTTGATATGCTGGAACTTATCGAGAGAGGTCCCCAAAATAAAATTGAAGAATTGCGCATAGCAATTTATAACGCAGTCAATAGTCTTGGCATTGGAGCTCAAGGCCTTGGCGGGCTTACCACAGTTCTCGACGTAAAAATTCTTGATTGCCCAACCCATGCTGCCTCTCTTCCGGTGGCAATGATTCCCAACTGTGCAGCAACACGGCATACCCATTTTAAACTTGATGGTAGTGGACCGGCCGTACTGTCACCTCCAAACCTCACCGACTGGCCTGATATTAGTCTTGAGGCAAGCGATGATGTCAAACGCGTTTTTCTGGACAACATCAGCAAAGATGAAATTGCCACCTGGAAAGCTGGAGAAACCTTACTCATCAACGGCAAGATTCTCACCGGAAGGGACGCTGCCCATAATCGGATCAAAGGCCTTTTGGATAATGGCGAACCATTGCCTGAAGGAGTCGACTTCAATGGTCGCTTCATCTATTACGTCGGCCCGGTTGATCCTGTTGGCGACGAGGTTGTTGGCCCAGCTGGCCCAACCACATCAACACGTATGGATAAATATACAGACATGATGCTGGATAAAACTGGCCTGATCGGAATGATTGGAAAATCAGAGCGCGGAGATGCGACAATTGCCTCAATAAAAGATCACGGCGCTGTCTATCTCATGGCTGTCGGAGGTGCGGCTTATCTGGTTTCAAAAGCAATTAAAAGATCCCGTACCGTAGCTTTTGCAGATTTGGGAATGGAAGCTATTTACGAGTTTGAAGTCGAAGATATGCCGGTCACAGTGGCCGTAGATAGCCAAGGTGAAGCGGTCCATAAAACCGGGCCGGCTTTCTGGCAACAGGAAATCAAGAAGCGTTCCTAGTCTGTAATCAAGGCTGGCCCTTTTCGGGGCCGGCCTTATATCTCCGTAAAATTCCATGAACCTCACACTCTTTGAGTTCTGGAGTTGTTTGCATCTCAACCGTGTTCCCTGGATTTGCTGCATCTATTATCTGTCCCTTTTCTGTTGACATTGCTGTGATAATTACCGGTTGAAGAGAAACGCCTCTGCCCATGTATTCAATCTTTTCACCTACAGTGACTCTGTTACGGATTTCAACCATTGGAACGTTACCACTCCTTCTTACTACAGCCACAGGTTCGACCAACTGTTCTGCCCGGGAAGTCTCGTAGAGCATATCCTCCATATTCGGTTTATCTCTGAAGAAGTTCTCGGAAACGCCACGCGTACCAGTGTTTTGAATTTCGGTGATGAACTGTTGAGGTATCTCTATATCCGAAGGATTTTTCCATGCCGATTTTGGAAGCTCATCAAGATAATCCAATACTGCTCTATAGACCCTAACAACTCCGCCGACATAGAAAATCGACTTCATCCGACCCTCTATTTTGAGTGAATCAACACCAGCGCAAATAAGTTCAGGTAGTACCCTGAGAAGACATAAATCCTTGGCATTAAATATATATGTACCACGTTCATCCTCTTCCACCGGATAATACTGTCCCGGCCGCTTCTCCTCGATCAGGCTGTAACTGAACCTACAGGGATGTGAGCAATGACCTTTATTGGCATCCCTGGCCGTGAGATAATTTGAAAGCATGCATCTTCCTGAATAAGAAATACAGAGTGCACCATGTATAAAAACTTCAACCTCACCTTGAACATGGTGACAGATAGTGGCAATCTCCTCTAGGGAAAGCTCACGGGCAAGATTGAGCCTTGTGACTCCCTGTTGCAGCCAAAACTCAGCAGCGGCATAATTGGTTACATTTGCCTGGGTAGAGAGATGTACCGGAATATGAGGAACAGTTTTTGCTGCACGTTTGAGAATCCCAGGGTCGGCAACGATAATACCATCCACCTCATGGTTACTGAGCTCATTGAGATATCCGTCAAGATCCGTTAAATCATGGTTATGGGCAAGAACATTGACGGTAACATAAACCTTGCATCCATGCTCATGAGCAAATGAGACTCCTTTTGCCATATCCTCTTCGGAAAAATTTCCAGCTTTAGCACGTAAACTTAAGTTTTTTCCGCCTAGATACACAGCGTCAGCTCCATAGTGAATGGCAGTGACAAGTTTCTCGAGATTGCCGGCGGGCGCCAGCAATTCAGGCAAGGGTGGTTTTCCACCTTTGTATCTTTTATTTTTAGACATAGTCGGGTAATATCAGATGTTCTGGAAAATAGTTTTCAGCTCAGCTCAACCACGATGGAACAGTAAGGATTGAAGTGAAAAGAATAAAGGTTGGTATCGCGTTAAGCGGAGGAGTAGATTCAACCACTACGGCCCTTTTGCTGAAGGACCACTATAATGTGTCCGGCTTTTTTATGCAATTGGCACAACCAGATCTCGACAGACAAAAAGAGCAGGTACAAAAGGTTGCGGCACAGCTCGATATCCCACTGAAGATAATTGACCTATCACAAGCCTTTGAGAAACGGGTTCTTCAATATTTTACCGAAAGTTATTTTGGCGGCTTAACTCCCAATCCATGCGTTGTTTGTAACCAGCAAATAAAATTTGGCCTCTTTTTACAATCCATCCTGGCTGAGGGTATGGAAAAAATGGCAACCGGGCACTATGCCAGACTTGAATTTCAAAATGGGGAATACCATCTTTTTAAGGGGGCTGATCAACGTAAAGATCAATCATATTTTCTTTCAAGATTAGAGCAGAACCAGTTGTCTCAGATTCTCTTTCCATTAGGTAGTATGGAAAAAGATGATATTTACGTTCTCGCCGAACAGCATGGTTTTCACGGTTTCCGTGGAGAAGAGAGTCAGGATGTCTGCTTTCTTGAAAAGAACAAAGTAGCCAATTTTCTAGAAAGCAGATCTACCACCCACTCTTCGGGACAAATTGTAGACACTGCAGGCAACATTCTTGGCAAACATTCAGGGATAGCAAAATACACCATTGGCCAGCGGCGTGGTCTTGGCATTTCGGCTTCAAGCCCTTTTTATGTAATCAGACTTGATGCAAGTACTAATCGCGTTATTGTCGGTAAAGACAACGAGCTTTTTCAGGAGACTATTCTACTTCGTAATATCCACTGGATATCGGCAAAGAAGAGTCTCCCCACCAACAAAATCGTGGTGAAGATTCGCTCAACCCATAACGGCTGCAGCGCACAACTTACTCAGCAGGATACAACAACATATCGTCTCGATTTTTCTTCACCGCAACGCGCAGTTACTCCGGGTCAGTTTGCTGTTTTTTATCACGGTGATGAAGTTTTGGGCTCAGCTGAAATCATATGATCATTAAACCCGCTATTCTCACTTTATGAAAAGAATCCAAATCCATACCTTCGGCTGTAAGGTGAATCAGTATGAGTCAGCATCATTTCATTCCAGGTTTATTGAACTCGGTCATCATATTATCTCAGATGGCAGTGGAAGTGACGTAATAGTCATTAACACCTGCTCAGTAACAGGAAAAGCAGGAGCCCAGTCACGACAGGCAATCCGTAAAGCAGTACGTGACAACCCTGATGCCAGAGTTGTAATTACCGGCTGTTATTCGCAGATTGCAGGAAAGGAGTTACAATCCATGCCTGAGCTTGAAGGGAAATCGGTTTGTATTATTGGCAATGGAGAAAAACATTTCCTGGTTGAGGCAGCCCTTGAAGATAAATTCAATCCAATCAGCTTGCCGGCACCATTGGCAAATGACACAGAAATTTCTCCATTACCAATACGAAACTTCGGTACAAGGACAAGGGCATATTTACGTATTCAAGACGGATGTAATTCATACTGCTCTTACTGTATCGTCCCTTTCACCAGGGGAAGAAGCAGAAGCATGGCACCAGAGGAGGTGCTCAAACAAGCCGAAATTTTTGCGAATGAGGGCTACAAAGAAATTGTCATCACCGGTATACATGTTGGCAACTACGGAATAGATCTCTCTGAAGACATTGATATAAGCACTGTCATGGACATGCTCTGCCGTACCACACCAGAAATACGATACCGCTTAAGTTCTATAGAACCAACTGAAATTTCAGAAAATCTTCTTAGCACCATGGCCAGAAACAGCAATTTTATGCCTCATCTACATATTCCTTTACAGAGCGGAAACGATGATATACTCTTGCGCATGAATAGGCGGTATACGACAAGCCGTTTTGCAGAAATTGTTGATCTTTGTCGCAATACCATTGAAGATATTGCTATTGGTATAGACATTTTGGCAGGATTTCCAGGGGAAACTGAAGAACACTTCAATTCGACCCTCTCATTTCTAGAAGATCTGGATTTCACCTATCTTCATGTCTTCCCCTACTCAAAACGACCAGGTACACCTGCTGCTGATTTTCCGGATCAGGTTACAGGTAACCTTAAGGATATCCGTGTCAAGAGTCTTAGACAACTGAGTGATCAAAAGAAAGAAATATATTACCAACGATTTATTGGTTCTATCAGACCGGTACTTGTTGAGAGCAAACGCAACCGTGCAAAACTGCTAAGAGGTTTTACCGACAACTATATTCCTGTCTCCTTTAAGGGAGAAGAATCCTTACAAAATTCCGTCGTTCAGGTTCAGCTGGAAAATGCTGAGACAACAACTATAACCGGGAGAATTGTAAAAGAAATATCATGAAAGGTGAAATAATTGCCATTGGTGATGAACTAACTTCAGGCCGCATTTTCAACACCACCAGCGGTTTTGCTGCTCGTCATCTCTTTGATGCAGGATATGAAATATACGCTATGCATACCATCGGCGACACTCCCGCATTGATTGGTGAAGCACTGAAGAGAGCTATTAACAGGGTAGATTTTGTCATTGTAACCGGCGGTCTTGGCTCCACGGATGACGATCTTACCACCGAGGCTGTATCAAAAGCATTGAACCGACCGACAATGCCGAATCTTGAAATATTATATCAAATTCGCTCTCATCTCAATAATATTTCAGAAAATCCGGTGAGCCCGCTGGAGAAAGTAGCATGGCTGCCCATTGGAGCCGAACTGCTCAATCCGAAAGCCCAAATGGCTGGATATCAATTGGTACATGAAGAAAAACCTATCTTTTTCCTTCCCGGTGTACCACGACAGATGGAACAACTTCTTCTGGAACAGGTGCTTCCCCGACTTACCGCCTGGTATTCCGACCCTAAAAGCGGTACAATGCAGAAATTATTACGCATTTTTAATATGAATGAATATGAGGTCAATGAAAAGATAGCCTCTCTTCAACTCGACAAATCCATCAAAATCGGCTATTATCCGGTCTTTCCTGAGTTGCATATTAGTCTCACCATCCGTAACAAGCAGTCAGATCAATGCGGCGCATTGCTTTCCCAAACAACCAAATCTATTTACAACTGTTTAGGAGATGTAATCTATGGACAAAATCAGGATTCCATGGAGCTTGTGGTAGGAAGACTGCTAAAGAAGATGAATAAAAAATTCGCAGTTGCTGAATCGTGCAGCGGCGGCATGGTCTCGCAGAGAATTACCAGAATACCTGGAAGTTCAGCATATTTTTTAGGCGGAGTTACCTCTTACGCTAACAGCATGAAAATCGAACTTCTCCATGTGAATCAAACGCTTCTTGATAAACACGGCGCAGTGAGCAGCGAAGTTGCTGCGGCAATGGCCAGGGGTATACAACGCAGCAGTGGTGCAGATCTGTCTCTTTCAATTACCGGTATCGCCGGCCCAGAAGGCGGCACAGAGGAAAAACCTGTAGGAACAGTTTTTATTGGCATAGCCACCAGGTATGAATGCTTTACTAAACGTTTCCATTTCAGCGGCAACCGTGAACAGATACAGGAGCTAACTACAGTAACAAGTCTCGACCAGATCCGGCGATACCTGTTAAACTTATCCTAATCTAAAGCTTCAAATATATATAACAAACGCTATTTTGCAGAAGTACATATCCTGGGTATAAGGACTACATTACTCATAACATTTCAGGAGAACACAATGGCAGCATCCAGCAGCAATAAATCAAGCAGCGTCGACAATGCTATCAACCAGATCCAACGTCAATTTGGTAAAGGATCTATTATGCGTCTTGGCGCACATGAATATGAGAAAATCCCAGTAATTCCCACAGGTGCATTAAGTATTGATATTGCTCTAGGAGTCGGTGGCTTACCGAAAGGCCGGATTACCGAGATATATGGCCCGGAATCATCTGGAAAAACTACTCTTGCCCTACATGCTGTTGCAGAAGCTCAAAAACGTGGTGGTACCGCCGCCTTTATTGATGCTGAACATGCGCTGGATACTAACTATGCTGAACGGTTGGGTGTCGATGTTGATAATCTCCTGGTATCTCAACCTGATTTTGGCGAACAGGCTTTGGAAATTGCCGAAATTCTAATTAGATCAGGAGGAGTTGATATTATTGTTATCGATTCTGTTGCAGCACTTGTTCCCCGCGCTGAAATTGATGGTAACGTCGGCGATTCACACGTCGGTCTGCAGGCAAGGCTAATGTCGCAGGCAATGAGAAAATTCACTGGGGTACTTAACAGAAGTCATACTGTACTGATTTTCATCAACCAGATCAGAATGAAAATTGGTGTCATGTTTGGCAATCCGGAAACCACCACCGGAGGAAATGCTCTCAAGTTCTATTCATCACTCCGCCTTGATATTCGTAAAATTGGCCAGATTAAAGATGGCCAGGAAGCAATCGGCAACAGAACGAAAGTTAAGGTGGTCAAAAACAAGGTTGCCCCTCCTTTTAAGGTTGCCGAGTTTGACATAGTTTTTGGAGAAGGTATTTCCAGAATCGGTGACATGCTCGATCTGGCAGTTGATCTTGAAATTGTCGATAAAAGTGGCGCATGGTATTCATACAATAATGAACGAATCGGCCAGGGTAGAGAAAATGCCAAGCGATTTTTAGCTGATCAGCCCAAAATGGTCGCGGATATTGAGGAAAAGGTTCGTTCTGCATACGGACTAGGTGAACCTCTCCAAAGTAAAGAACTACAAGAGGTAAAGGAAGACTAATCCTCGTGCAACCATTTCCAAAGTCGGTGGATGCATGCCGAGAACATCTATAAGAGTCGAGTGGAAGAATGAGTGTTGCACCAAAACAGAATCATTATGATGTCATTATTGTAGGCGGTGGACCAGCCGGCCTTTTTGCCGCCTACTATCTTGGCGAGCACTCCAATCTCAAAGTCCTTCTTCTCGAAAAAGGGAAAGCTCCACTGCAAAGGAAATGTCCTATCGTAGACAACGGCTGTATACATTGTCAGCCATGCAACATTCTTTGCGGGATAGGTGGTGCAGGTCTCTTCTCGGATGGGAAACTTAATTTTATCCATAAACTTGGAAAAACCGACCTTCTTCAATTTATGGATCTCTCTGCTGCCAAGGCGTTGATTGATGAAACAGAAAAGATCTATAATCGCTTCAACATGGACGGCAAGGTCTTTCCAACTGATATGGAGAAAGCTCAAGAAATCCGAAAAGATGCTCGGAAAAATGGAATTGAGCTTCTCCTCATCAAACAAAAACATCTCGGCAGTGACAACCTTCCCAATCATATTGCCAAAATGGCTGAATATGTTGAGAACAAAGGTATAATTTTTCATCACTCGGAAGAAGTCCTCGATATTTTGGTAGAGGACCAACATGCAAAAGGTGTGGTGACAAAGAAAAACACCTATTTTGCCGATAACATTATTCTGGCACCGGGTAGAGTTGGTGCCGAATGGATTGGCAGTATTGCCAAGAAAAACAACCTCAACCTCTCTCAACGTGGAATCGAGGTTGGAGTACGTGTCGAGGTACATAACGAGATAATGCAGGATCTCTGCTCAGTCATCTACGACCCTACCTTTTTTATCCGTACTAATAAATATGACGACCAGACCAGAACATTCTGCACGAATCTAGGTGGTTTTGTTGCTCTGGAAAATTATCAGGATTTTGTTTGCGTCAATGGCCACGCCTATATGGATACAAAATCAGCAAACACCAATTTTGCCTTTCTCTCCAAAGTGGTTTTGACTGATCCGGTGGAAGACAACCAGGCCTATGGTGAATCAATTGGCAGGCTGGCTTCTATTATTGGGGGAGGGAAACCGATTCTTCAGAGGTTTGGCGACCTGAAACGAGGAAGACGCTCAACATGGCGACGGGTAAAAAACAGTTATATAGAACCAACCCTTAAAAATGTTACCTGCGGCGATATTGCCATGGCTCTTCCCGAACGTATTCTGACAAACCTTGTAGATGGTTTAAATCAGCTTAACCAGGTAGTTCCCGGGGTATCTAACGACGAAACACTCCTCTATGCCCCGGAAATCAAATTTTTTGCCACCCAAATAGATACGGATAAAAGCCTGCAAACTAAAATAAAAGGTCTTTATGTTGCGGGTGACGGTCCTGGCGTTGCAGGCAACATCGTATCGGCAACGGCAACGGCTCTTATTCCTGCAAAGGAAATAATCAGCCAGCACTGATTATCATAGAGAGCAGCCTCTCGTGGTACCAGTTTTCTTTCAATACCTCGTTCGAGAAATCAAGGCAAAGCCCGAGAACTCATCCTGCCTTTTTCATATCATATATTTCCAGGCAATCTTTGATTCACCATTAAATCCTCCAAGTCCTATTGACATGCTGAGTCTTAGTATTATTGTGGCAATTTAATGACAATAATTCTCATTACTTCTAAAACACTACGCAGTTCAACTACACACAAAGGGATTATTATGATAACCAAAGAAGCTCCAGATTTTACAGCTACTGCAGTACTTGCCGACAATACCTTTAAAGAAGACTTCAAACTTTCTGATTATCGGGGGAAATACGTTATTCTGTTTTTTTATCCACTTGATTTCACCTTTGTTTGTCCATCTGAAATTCTCGCTTTTAACAAAGCAGTTGCTGAATTTGAAAAATACAATTGCCAGCTTATCGGAGTATCAGTTGATTCTCATTTCTCACATCTGGCCTGGAAAAATACTCCAGTAAATGAAGGCGGAATTGGTGATATTCAATATCCACTTGTCGCTGATCTCAACAAATCGATTTCCCGAGATTATGGCGTTCTTCTAGATGCTGGCATTGCCTTAAGAGGACTCTTTCTTATCGATAAAGATGGTGTCATCCGCCATATGGTCATTAATGATCTACCACTTGGCCGAAGTGTGAATGAAGCACTTCGTGTACTTCATGCCCTGCAGTTCACTGAAGAATACGGTGATGTGTGTCCCGCCAATTGGCAACTTGGCGAAGAGGCAATGAAACCGACTGCTGAAGGAGTTGCCGAATATCTTACCAAAAAGCACTCCGCATAACTCAATTGGCTTTATCGCAATGAGGAAATAGTCATATCAAAGCATATGCTTATTTCCTCATGCCAAATACCTAATAATTTCACCCTATATTTTCCTTATACAGCTCTTCATTAAAGCCAATGTAGAATGAACTGCCTATTTTAAGGGTTGGTGCACGTAAATTTCCGGTTCGCCCGGCAATTTTGGCAAGGATGTCATTTCTGTCGTCATTTAGAGAAAATTCGATAATCTTTTTACCGCTGGCAACCACTATTTTCTCGCTCTTTTTAACAAGATCCCAAATGTCATCTCCACTGATTGTTTCCTTACTGGCGTTAACTTCTTTTTCTATAAAAATATTTTTCTCCTCGAGGACCCCCAAAGCCTTGTTGCAGGACACTCAACCCTTCCGAATATAGGCCCAATCAACTTTCATCATTTTCTCCTTTTTTATAGTTTTCAGGTAGAAACCTGTCTCTCGAATTACAACTTGAAGCTGAACCTGGGTGTAATCAGAATATTTAATTTCTCGATCAAATACAGTCCACCACACTATTCGACTGCCTGTCAACCTGATCGACAGCAGCACATCATTGCTATATTGCGGCTCTCCCCCCTTTCAGCCACAACATCAACGTATATCCATATCCAAATAGTCAATTTACTCATGCCACCTTAAGCCAGGCCATAACACACTGTAAGCATAAAAATAAAAAGATTGAGGTTAAGTAATCGAAACAATAATTTGTAATTCGGCAGATGAGAAATAAAAAGCTGATAGGAGAATACCAGAAACATCACAATGGTGTTTGCCAAGATTATATATCGTTCGTTTGTTCCAAGCGCTATCGGTAATGTTGTAAAGGTAATCATGGTTACAGCCAGTGCAGTTATCCATGGCATGAAAATTCTCTGAAGTGCTGGTTCCTTAAAATATTTAAGCATATTGGGAGATACACTTTGGAAGTAGTCATGTCGATGATTCAGCATAACCAGGATAAAATGAGGAATCTGCCAGAAGAACAGTAACAAGACAATAAGTGCAGCTCTCAAACTCATCGGTGAACCATTTGCGGAGAGCCAGCCAATATACGGAGGTAGTGCTCCACAAAGCGCTCCTGGAATAATTGCATAGAAGGACCAGGATTTCATCCTGGTATATACCATATTGTAAAGTACAATTCCGCAGGCACCGGCAATAAATGCTTTTATATTTGAAACCACGAGAATAATTAATAAACCGGAAGCGATGAGTACAATTGTTTGAACAATGGCATGCCTATTAGATATTATCTTTTTTACCAGCGGCCTGCCCTGAGTTCTTTTCATCAAACGGTCTTCATCACGTTCCTGATAGGAATTAAAAGAGGCACCTCCACAGGCTAAAAACAAAACGGCAAGAAATATTTGCAGTGACTTTACATCAAAATCTTGTTGGGCAAGAATTTGCCCGAACAGTGAAGAAAACGCTACCAGAACACATAAAGGCAGTTTGGCAATCGTTAGACTAAATTTGATTTTATAAGCAATTGGCCCTGTAAGCATCAGCTCTAATATTTGGTAGGAATTAAGCTGTTACTCCTCGAGCCATTTATTGTAATCTTCTTCAGAAACAACATGCAATTTAGCAACCATGGCGGAGTGATTTACTCCGCAATATTCTGTACAGAGAATATCATATTCTCCTGTTTCGTCGGGTAAAAACCAGGCATAGGTTTCCATACCGGGTACAGCATCCACTTTTACTCGATAGGAAGGCAGTGAAAAGCTATGATTAACATCCTCAGAAGTTATTGTCAGTTTGATTGGCTTATTTACCGGGACGTATAATTCACCTTCTGATTCCTTGTCATTCCCGTACACAAAGATCCAGGCATACTGTTGGGCATAGACACTTACTTCCACTCCATTTTCGGGAATCGCACGAAGTCCGAGGTAGGATGTCCAACCAACGACAAACATTGATAAAAAAATAATTGCCGGAATGACCGTCCAAACTGTTTCAAGCATCCAGTTACCACGAATATCTGCAGCTATCGGATGCTTACTACGTCGATATTTTATCGAAAAAACAATCATCAGTACTGTTATACCAATGAGAACCACGATAGATATTCCCAAGATGTACCAAAATGCTATATCAACTCCATTTACTGAACTCATAATCTCTCCGAATTCTCTTACCTGAAAGCCACATCCCAAAAAGTGAAGCCAATCATGATACAGAGCACAATCACCGTACTTGTAAAAGAGATTGCTATCAATTTTCCTTCATATTTCAGATGCATAAAAAACAAGAGAACAACTGTCGCCTTTGTTGATGCAATCATCAGGGCAATCGGCACATTAAAGAACCCCATATGTACATATGATACACCGACTGTAACTCCCGTGAGCACCAAAAGTGAGAGTAAAACCAACGCAAGTGACGTATAGCTCATAATGTGCTGATTATCGTGTTCATTTGATTTCAAAATTCGTCCTCCACTTTTACAGTACAAGGTAAAACAGCGGGAATACAAAAATCCAGATAAGATCGACCAGATGCCAATACAGTCCGGCATTTTCCAACATTGCAAATCGATCAGCCGTCACTTTTCCTCGAATGACAAATATCAGGGCTACAGTAAGTAAGGCCATGCCAATTATGACATGTATGCCGTGCAGGCCGGTAATGACATAATACAGTCCAAAAAAGATATTGAGCCCTGGTTCTCCAAAGGCAAGCTTATCTGAATTTGGGTAGATGTCATGATGGAACTTTGCTCCCCACTCAAAGTATTTATTAACGAGAAAGACAAAACCACAAAATATCGAAAAGAGAAGTAAATAGATTGCCTGCCATTTTTTGCCACGCTGAATTGCCGTTATCGAGGCTGCCACAGTGAAACTACTGACCAACAAAACAATTGTATTTATTGATCCAATGATTCGATTGAGTTCTTTGCCACCTTCAGCAAAAAACTCTGGATATCTATGAAAATATGCAGCATAGAGTACGAACAAGCCGCCAAAGAGTATTACCTCTGAATACAGAAATAGCCACATACCGGTGCGTACACCGATTTTATCAATTGTTTTCTCCATAAATGATTTCCTATTTATCAGCGCGTTGACTTTGTGCAACTATTTCTGTGAAGTCATATGGATACGCCTTCACCTCAGGCTCCCTCACAAAATTATGCAGAGGAGGAGGTGAGGGAATCGACCACTCGAGTGTAGGTCCACCCCAAGGATCATCGACAGCCGGTATTTTTTCTTTAAAACTCTTGAAGAGATTAAAAAACATCAGGGCTAATCCTGCCATCATTATAATTCCACCGAATCCGGCTAGAAAATTACCTGTCTCAAACTGTGGAAGATAATCATAATAACGTCTTGGCATTCCCTGCAAACCTAATATAAGCATTGGAATATAATGAAAGATAAAGCCAATCGTTGTCATTATGGCAGCAATATACGCCCTCTTGAAGTTATACATAATCCCAAACATTTTTGGCCACCAATAATGCAGTCCGGCAAAAAACGCAAAACCGGTACCTCCAAACATGGTGAAATGAAAGTGACTAACAACAAAATGGGTGTCATGAACGTGAATATCTGTACCTGCAGCTCCGAGGACCAGACCGGTGAGTCCGCCAACTGAAAATAAATAGATGAATATCAGCGAATATAATAGCGGCGGAGTCATCAGGATGGCGCCTTTATACATCGTGGCCAACCACGAAAAAACCTTGATGGCCGTTGGAACTGCCACCGTATAAGTAAGAAGTGAGAACACAAAAATTGCGACATCGCTCATACCGCTGGTGTACATATGGTGTGCCCAGACGAGAGATCCGGTGACAGCAATAGCCATGGAAGAGAACACGATGGCCTTGTAGCCAAATATAGCCTTTCTTGAAAACACTGGTATGATCTCTGAAATAATTCCCATACCCGGCAATACCATAATATAGACGGCTGGATGTGAATACATCCAGAAAAGATGCTGATACAGGAGGGGATCTCCACCTTTACCTGGATCAAAAAGCCCAATGGAAAATAATCTTTCCACTACCACCATCAGCAGGGTTATGGAAATAATAGGAGTTGCAAGTAATTGCACCCAGGCTGTGGCATATAGAGACCAAGTGAATAAAGGGATTTGCATCCACCCCATTTTTTTGTCACGCATCCGATGAACGGTGGTGATAAAATTAAGCCCAGTGAGCATTGATGACATACCAAGAATAAAGGCAGCAGTGACTGTCAGAGATACATTGCTGGTTGTAGAAACACTGAATGGGACGTAAAAGGTCCAGCCGGTATCCGGAAAACCTGTACCTGAAAATAGTGCCACAACCGCAAATACCCCACCCAGCATAAAAAGATACCAGGAAAACAGATTCAGTCGTGGAAAGAAAACATCATCTGCTCCAATTTGGATCGGTAGAAAAAAGTTACCAAATATTGCGGGAATAGCAGGGATAACGAAGAGAAAAATCATTATCACTCCATGAAGAGTAAACATTGAATTATAGATCCCGGCACCCATTATCGTTTTTCCTGCCGACATCAATTCAATACGCATCAGCATACCAAGGATCAAAGCAAGGCAAAGCCAAAAAATGATCGCCCAGAAATACATCAATCCCAAACGCTTATGATCATGGGTTAAAAGCCATGCCCAAATACCCTTTAGATTGGCAGGAGCAGGTGTTTCGTAGAACGATTGAATAGTTGCCATACTGGATTCCTATATGTTAACTCTCCTTAGGGGAGCCTTTCTTTTTTTTATCAGATTTACGAACATATATTACAAAAAGGAGTCCCAAAATTCCGAAGACAATGAGTGCACCAATCTTCATATTCTGGAAAAACGATCTGCTTTTTGTTGGATCGTAGTTAAAGCAATAACCGAGAAAGCGTTTAACTGATATCCCAGGTGTCCCCTGTTCTGCCTCTGATATCGCAATATCCACGTCACCAGGCACGAACGATCCATATACATACTTGATAATCATACCGTCCTTAGCCACGACAACAAGGGCCGAAGGATGAATAAAGGTTCCGTCATTCAGAGCCTTAAACTGATAACCAATTGCCTTGGTAACTTGATCAATGCTCTGCTTGCTACCAGTTAAAAACTTCCAGTTTTCCTTGGGAAAATTACTGGGAAGTAGTCGCAGGTAATTACGTTTGGCAATCCTCGCATTGGAATCATCCTCTTCCTCATTAAAGCTAAAAGCTATGATTTTAAAATCTTCTTCAGGATTTAGATGGGAACGCTTGACTGCCGATGCCAGATTAACAAGATTGAGACTACAGCTACTTGGACAATAAAAATAGACTGGAAGTATCAGAGTTGGTCTGTCAATTATCTCACCCAGGGTGATCGGCTTCCCCTCTTCGTCTATAAAACCGGCGTCAAGGGGAATGTATTGACCATTATGCTCATCCACCCAGAGTGTGTCGAGTTGCGGGTCTCCTATCTCAAGAGCTTGGTCGTTCATCTCAACGGATAGAGTATCAGCACTATTGGTATCTGCTGCTATAGCGGAAAACGTCAATGCAGAAATGCAATACAGTAAATACAAAAATAAAATGCTGAGCACTCTCATTGAATTACCTATTCAACTTCGCCTGTTGATAAATTGACCGTTATTGTGGAATGAGATTTATGCTTGGAACGGAAGCTGTCACGATTACCGCCAAAAGCGAGTAGAACTTTGGTCTTGCCTTGAGGATCCAATACAGAATCATACTTGTCACCAGAATCAAGCGGAATGGAAAACTTAAGAGTAGTGGATTTTTCCTCTTCCTCCCCTTCTATGACTGTAATGTCGTTAGTCCCTCCTAACTCTTCATCACTTTTATGGTTTACGGGACTGTCACCAAACTCATCAGAAAACGCTACCTTGCCCTTCTCGACATATCCGAGAATAAAATTAGCATCTTTCATACCTTTAGTAGGATTAAAACCGATGCCAACCCAACCAGTGGTTTTTGCCTTGAGCTTAATATACAGATTACCGTCATCAATCTTCCAGGAAAAGCTCATTCCCCGAACCTTTGCTTCATGATCGTATTCGTCAGCCATTACGTTTCCAGCCATTGCAAAAAATATAACAAGAGAGATTGCCAGACTCGTTATCTTTCCGTACATATTTTCCTCCATATTTGAATTATCTCATCTTTTCGACCATTGACAGCTAAAGTCCAAATTAGCTACTTTGTATTTAATGTCAATTATATAATTGATTCCCATGTTCATGATATTTTAAAATCCCATATCCTTATAAAATGAAACAATACACCTTCTTTAGCATAAGCAATCCATCATGAATACTCTCTCTTGGCAGTTATTATGTACATGTATCACACCAGGAGATAACATCGTGACATTTATATTATCTTCGGTTTTGTTCCTAAACTTAGACATGTTTTCTCAGCTTCTCAGCCGTTTAAAATATTATTGCGATTAATTATCATTCGCATTACTATAAATCAGCTCATTATAAAAAACAATTACCTATGTATTGAAAAAGCTGTTTATTAATTCACTGCCTGGCAGATTGACAGACTATTAACATTTCCAAAATGTTTTGCAGATGCTATATTTAGAGAGTCAGATTGCTTGCCGATCAATGTCAACTGATAAAGAGTATATGAGCGTAGTTGCCGGTGCTACCTGAAATACTGTACAAATACGATAATTGCTAGACTAGCAACAATGTTTAATTATTGATACTGTTTCCTGTAAAATTCCTGTAAAAGAATAAGTTCAAACCATAGATCAATTGGACAACAATGTACTCAAATAGTGAATACTTTATTTCTATCAACCAAGGAGGATAAACATGGCACAACGATCCGAGATTTACAAATGTAATCTATGCGGCAATGTAATTGAAGTTTTGACAGGGGCTGACGGAGCTCTGGTATGTTGCGGTGCAGAGATGAAGCTTCTCAAAGAAAATACCGTTGATGCAGCCGTTGAGAAACATGTTCCTGTCGTCACCTCATCGGACGAGGGAGTATTAGTAAACGTTGGCTCTGTTGAGCATCCGATGGCCGATGATCATTTCATTGAATGGATCGAAGTTATTGCTGGCGATACCACCTATACAACTTTCCTGAAGCCAGGAGATAAACCACAGGCCTGTTTTCCAAATATTAAAGGAGACTTTTCTGTGAGAGAACATTGTAATTTACATGGTCTCTGGAAAAAATAATTCATCTGCAGGTTGAAGTTCAGGTTTTTAAAGCAGCACCATCTGGTGCTGCTTTTTTATTGCCCTTCAGGCTACACCGTTTGATCGTTATCTCTCCCCGATATTTCACGGGTCTACTACTAAGTTCATGCTCTATCCATCAAGGGTATAGCTAACCACATGCCGAGATTATGTAATCTGTTCTTGAATTGATTTGTATTGATAGATTCGGATTAGTTGTTCTGTATTGCCTGATAAACTCCCCAGATTATTTCCTCTTTCCGAAAGGGTTTGCTCAAATAGGCATCCATACCTGCAGCAAGGCATTTTTCACGATCATCGCTGGTAGCCCTTGCCGTTAATGCGACCAAAGGCAAATGTTGCCCCTTATGCTTTGAATGAACCTTTTCAAGGATTTCTATATGGGGACTTTTTAAAGGAAGATCACCCTCCACTCTCTCGCATTGCCGGATGTATCTGGCTGTCTGCAATCCATCCATCATTGGCATCTGTACATCAAGAAGAACAACATCATAGCTTTGCTCTGAAATCCTTGTCAGGGCTTCGATCCCACTGCCTGCCTCTTCTATTGTATGACCATCTTGTTCGAGTATCATTCTGACCAGATCCCTGTTGGCGCTGATATCATCAACGACAAGAACTCTAATAGGATCAAGTTCAACCATCAGTGCTTCTTGCCCAACCATTTTTTTCTGATCCTTATGCCTATCATCAACAGGGAATCTCGCGGTGAAAACAAACGTACTTCCTCTTCCAACCTCACTTTCGACCCTGATCTGTCCTCCCATTAATTCAACAAGCAGCTTAGAGATAGCAAGACCAAGCCCGGTTCCCCCGTGATTTCTAGAAATTGCCGAATCAACTTGGCTAAAACTTTCAAATATCTGCTCGAAGTATCCTTTTTCGATACCTATTCCACTATCGGTTACGGAGCACTCTATTTCCATAGATCCCCCTGGAACCTCGAAACCCTGGCAAATGACATCTATTGAGCCGGAATCGGTGAACTTGATGGCATTTCCAATAAGGTTATTCAATACCTGCCGCAAACGCAAATCGTCACCTATTAAGATACGTTCACATAAGTCATCTTGACAGTGCGTGCTTAGAATAAGCCCTTTTTCCTCTGCAGCATGGCTCATTGCCGGCTCAATGCTAGAAATAACTTTAGCGACAGTGAATGGTCTGGAGTCAAGTTGGAATTTGCCAGCTTCAATTTTCGAAAAATCGAGAATATCGTTGATAAGATTGAGCAAGAGGTCGGAAGATCCTTTTACTGTTTCCAGGTATTTGCGTTGAGTTTTTGTCAATCTTGTGGCCAGGGCGAGATCAGTCATCCCGAGAATAGAATTCATTGGGGTACGAATTTCATGGCTTACATTTGCCAGAAATTCATTTTTGGCCTTATTTGCCATTTCAGCTTCAAACTTGGCCTTTCTCAGTCGTTGTTCACTCACTTTTCTCTCTGTTATATCTTGTGCATACTCAATGACCTGTGACAGCTCCCCGCAGTCGTCAAAAATGGGATAACCATGAATTTCTACATATATATTTTTACCATGCTTGTTGATATGAGTATGTTCAAGGATAACGGGTTTTCCAGTTCTTCTAATTTCGCTAATCGTACAGGGATGATCATCTCCACTACATGGCTTTTCACTATCATGGGTAAGCTGATAGCAGGTCTCACCTGCTTTCCCATCAAAACCCGTAGCGGAATTGGATATGACTACATCATAATTATTAGCATCAATAACATAGAAAGGATGAGTGAGTGCCTCCAGAACTGTTTCTAAAAATATATTTTTTTCACGGACACTTTTTTGTGATTTCTCAAGCATGAGGTTTGATTCAACCAGCTCCTCTGTTCTCTCATCAATTCTTCTTTCAAGACTTTCCGCATCTTCATGCAACTTTCTTATGGTCACCCTTGCAAGATCTATAATCCCATAGACAAAAACAGCACCCCCAAGAAAAACACCCGCTATAAGCAAATCTAGTGGAAACAGCCAGTCTGTAAGAATAATGAAGATATATGCAAAATACCCTGCTATAAAAAAAACCATGAGCAGGGTTAATATGCGCCACCTCAAGGCATGTTCAGCCGGGACAAATGTCTGAACTTTCCTGCTAATACTGGTAGATTTAAAAAGCAATAGGATCCCTACACCAATCATAGTCAGGATAATAACGTTAGAGATCGCTTGGGTATAATTCATTTCCTGCTCTATTCTCCTGTAGCAAAAAAAACTCTCATTTCATAATGATCTAAAAAAACAATATCGTAAATTTACCTAATCCCAAAGAATTCATTTTTACATCCCTCTTTAAATTGACCAAACAATCCTGAAGTGATGACACAGCTGATCATATCATAGCAATGATTTATAGATCAATTGAAGCGTTATAAGAACAATGAAAAAATAATATCCATATTAGGTAATAAAACAGGCTAAACCATATTTCTCATTCGTTTATTAGTTTCAGATTCAACAGTACTGGCAGTTGACCATGATCAGCTATGGTTGCATGCGAAACCTGGAAAAGAGAGCGTTATCTGAACTTATCTCAAATGAGCATTGCAGAAGTTAATACAATCACTCTGCTTGCCAATAATATCGTAATACATAGCCACGTCCAGATTGATCCAATGTCCATTCTGAATTCTAATAATCGCCACTTTTACAATCAGACAATGACCACCTGTCATTTATAGTCAATAGATAGGCACCTTTGCACTAATTCAAAAAATTGTGTAAAGTCTGTTCCATAGGTAGTATACTTTTATGGTACTCGTGTTATTGCGGTATTTACTGCTTTACTAATCATCGGAGGATTCTCCTCCACCTTTCACAATATTTAATTCCTAATGGAGATAGAGATGACCAAAATTGAGAACATTCATGCCCGTGAAGTCATTGATTCGAGAGGTAATCCTACAGTTGAAGTTGATGTTCTGCTAGATTCTGGAGCACTGGGTAGAGCCATTGTACCCTCGGGGGCTTCAACTGGTGAACATGAGGCCCTGGAACTACGAGATGGTGAAAAACGCTATATGGGGAAAGGAGTAAAAAAAGCTGTTGCCAACGTTAACGATGCCCTCAGACCTGAGCTCCTTGGAAAGGAATGTGATTTTCAAACAATAGATAAGATAATGCTTGAACTTGACGGAACCCCTAACAAAAACAAGTATGGTGCAAATGCTATCCTGGGCATTTCCCTTGCTGTAGCTCGTGCGGCCGCACTTGATAAAGGACAATCCTTTTTCTCATATCTCGGCGGCAAGAAAGCTACCTTACTGCCTGTTCCAATGATGAATATTGTCAATGGTGGCGATCACGCTGATAATAATGTAGATATCCAGGAATTCATGATTATGCCTCATGGTTTCACTTCTTTTTCCCGTGCTCTTCAAACGGCATGTGAGATATTTCATACCCTCAAGGGATTACTGAAGAAAAAGGGCCTAAGCACTTCTGTGGGAGATGAAGGTGGATTTGCACCTAATTTATCCAGTAATGAAGAAGCTTTAAAATATATAATAAAAGCAATTTCGAAAGCAGGGTATGAGGGCAAGGTCTCTATCGCTCTTGATGTAGCTGCCAGTTCATTTTATAACAGGGATACAAATCTCTATTCTTTTGAGAACAAGGAAGTTGATACCAGTTTCCTGATAAAATACTATGAAAAGCTTATTAAAAAGTATCCAATTATCTCAATAGAAGATGGTCTTGACGAAAATGATTGGAAAGGCTGGGAGAAGCTAACAGCGAAGTTGGGGAAAAAGATTCAGCTTGTTGGCGATGATATTTTTGTAACCAACGTTGAACGGCTTAATGAGGGAATATCCAGATCTGTTGCCAACTCCATTCTCATTAAAGTTAATCAGATTGGTACTCTGAGTGAAACATTAGCCGCAGTTGATCTTGGTGCAAAACATGGCTATAGCTCCATAATCTCCCATCGTTCCGGTGAAACAGAGGATGCCACCATAGCCCACCTTGCTGTTGCCACAGGTTGCGGGCAAATAAAGACAGGATCTCTTTCAAGATCTGACCGAATTGCCAAATATAATGAGTTACTAAGAATAGAAGAGGAATTAGGGTCCCGTGCCGTATATGCAGGAACGATGCTAGAAAAAATCCTGCCACAGAAATCCTGAGAACAGCGCTTTAGAGCCTGACAACGTTACGGGTAAGGGGATGGATTGATGAGTTAAAATCTGAAAAATCTTTTCAGACCTTTACCCGACTGCAATTTTCTCAATTCCGGAATGATAATATCACAATTCAGCTTTACCATGGCAATGGACACGGACAGGTTCATGCTAATTATGAGAATACCAGCTTCTGTTTTAAGCATGTAGAACCTTCCATCTTCATAGACAAGATCCATTTCATGAAAATCATCCAGGCTGTCTATGATTAATTTCCAACTGGAAGTACTCTTTTCCCGAACAAAACGTGTCTTATCCAAAGACTCAAAAAGAACTTTCCCTTCTTCCGAGAGGAGAACCATGCCATGGACACCATCCATGTTAAGAATTTCTTGAAATACTTTTTCCATTTCTTACAAATTCGCTGTCTCAGCTACCCCGTCAAAAGAAAATGTACATTTATAAACTATTTTAGCAATTTGATGTGCCACACCAAACCACAAAAAAATCATTTTGCCAATTACAACTTTCAATATTTAGTAAATCCCGTGAACACTACTGATACTGACTGAGCACCTGAATGATCTTATCCTGTGGGCATTTCTGGCTCACCTCTATAACTGTTGAAGGTTTTCCAGGGAGAATAATCTTATCTGATTCTGCTCCATTGTCAATATATCCAACCTTTAATTTTCCAAAATTGAACATAGCACCAAGCTCTGTTAGGTACTCTATAACATTTCCAACCTTATCGTCATGATATATATCCCTGAGCCCACATTTTTGCCCAACTTCACGTAAAAGAAGCTCCTCAAGTTCTTTCAATTTTGATTTTGCTGGTGGAGCTTTTGGACTTTTCTTCGTGGGTTTAGGCGGCGGCGGAGGATCAAGGGCCTCACCAAGTTCGTCCGATTCAAAAAATTCCTCAGGCAAATCTAGATTTCCCAAATCCTGTTTAAGACTGGCCTGAAGCTCTGCCTCTGCAGCAGCTTTAGCAACATCACTAAGCTCTTCCTCATCGGGAACCACAGGGTCTTCTTCTTCGTCCTTCATACCGACAGCCTTCATGATAATCGGTTGAAGCGGACTGTTTATAACATTTTTAATTTGTGAACATTCATTCTGAATAAAAATTGTAACATCATCCCAGCCAAAAAGCTTATAAGCAGCATCCAGCCCCTTTACCTCTCCTACACGTGCATCAAGTAAACTGCCGTCTATAAAATAGAGAATCCCACCCATCCCTGTTTTTTTATTCAAAATTCGGATGGTACAGGATTTTGCCTCCATTTCCATGAGCTGCAGAAAAACGGTTGGTGAAACATTGTGCATAATTCCACCATCTGCTTCTTTTTGTAAAGTACTCATAATGATCTTGCCAAGATCATCCACTTGAAAAGGTTTGCTGATATAAGCAATAACACCTTTTTCTTTGGCAAGTTTATACATCTCTGCCGTCCTGTATCCAGAAACTATGATTACAGGTATATCGGGATATTTATCTCGCGTATGGGACAACAGACTCATGCCATCCATTCGCGGCATCTTGAGATCAAGGACAATGAGGGAAATTGAGGTATCTTTCAGTTTTTGAACAGCCTCAAAGCCGTCATTTGCTTTAATGATGGCAAAATAATCGGAAAAGGCAGCAAAACGTTTCTCAATAGCCAGCAACATTATCTGGTCATCATCAACAAATAAAACATTCCTTACCATACCTTCACTCCACCATCAATTTCTGTTGTTAATCAATACACCAATCCAGCAAAAGGTGTAGAATTTAAATAGCTCTATTCCTACAGTATTGAGCTATCTCCTTCTTCTCGTCAACCTGGCAATAGAGAGACGAATTGAATCCTGCATACGAACAATAGCAGCAGCAAGATCACCAATTTCATCCTTTGATTTCGTCGCAATCTCTACCTCAAGATCTCCAACGCTGATTCTATTTGCGGCATCGGTAAGAGTACGGATAGGTGTTACGATCGCTTTACTGGCAAGATAGGCTATGAGGAGGATAACTATAATGGTGCCAGCCAGCATGTAGTAGGCAAATAATTGCGCCTTCTTTAGTGGTTCAAACGCTTCAGATTTTTCCTGTTGAATGGCCAGTGTCCAACCAAGTTTTGTTTCCTTGGCAAAACCAATGGTTTCCTTACCATTGGCATCAATAAAGTCAACCTTTTTGGGAGTACCTTGACTTGCAGCTTTCACCAATGGATGGTTACTCATATCCTGCTGTTGGATTACATAGGCATTTTCTCTATGCGCCACTACTTTGCCCTTTTCATCAACGAGAAAACTGCTTCCTGTTTTACCTTCACCATACGTTGTGACAAGTTCTGAAATAGTCTCACGAGTCATCGCAGCGGCCAGGACACCGATAATAATATCACCACGTTTTATTGGTACAGCAAGCACCAATGCCGGCTGCTTGGATGTTTTACCAATAAGATTCTGCCAGGCGATATCCGCACCTGCAACAGTATCTTTGACATATTGTCTGCTCGAATAATCTGCAAGAGCTTTTCCATCACTTCTGGCAATATTAAGACCACGTTCATCTGTGGTGAACACCAGATACATCCACGGATATTCACTTTGCAACGCCTTGAGCATAATCTCCTGATCCATACGGTTCATTGATTTGATATTAGGAGTATTTGCTATGGCATCAAGAACCCTTACATTTTTATCAATCCATTCATCAACCTCTGAGGCGAGCATCCGGGTAACGGTAGTTCCTGTTTTGTTGCTCTCCATTGTTATCTGATCACTCATCTGTTTAAACGACAGCGCAAAATACACGGCTCCAGGCAGCAAGCTGACTACTAACATCAGCATGATCACCTTTGCAGTTAATCCCAAACCGGATCTCTTTATTGTTTTTTCAGCTGTTGCAACAGGTTCTGCTGTGACACTTGCTGGGATTTCATCAATAGAATCATCTGGGGAAAATGGCTCGTCTTCCTCACCGAAATTCTGATCGTTACTTCCTAGTAGTACTTCATTATCAGAACCAGCATCTTCTAGCAATGCTTCTTCTAAAGCGGAAAGATCAACTTCGCCACCGGCATCCTTTTTTTCGACGACTATGCTAGTCGAGCATCCTTTGCAATTGAAACGAGCCTTATCACCTTTAATCTTAGTAGGATCAATTTGATATTTCAGACCACACTCCTCACAAATGACTACCATTACCCTTCTCCTTGTTTACGAAAATATAGTATCTAAACTTTTGTAGCCGACGAATGCTCTTTTGAAATTCCGATTCGATAGAAATGAAACAACCTCTCAAGTTGTATCGGTATGCAGATAAATTAGTATCCTTTTTCTTTAATTTTTTTCAACATTACCTGCTTGAACTCTATTCGCTTGTCTTCTCTCTGAATTTCCTGAGATAAAAGATTCACCAGCTCTGCGGTCCTGTGTGTTGGTAAGTTTGTCTTGGAATATCCGAGGTCTTCCAATCCATCCTCAACGACGATACCGCCCAACGGCCCAAGTGCCACGGATAATTGTGAAACCAAATAGGCTATGAAATCCTGGTCTACTACGTTGACTGCTGCTTGAACAGGCTCGATAAGTTTATATTTTATGAGTCGGGCAACGATTGGTCTAATGGCCCCAAGATTGATACCTGCCTGCTGAGCAACCTGGCCAAGTGTTTTTTTACCATCAAAAGTCATCAAAACACTTAGCATCTGCCCATCCAGAGACAGCTTTCCCAGGTCTCCGCGAATAGCCTGTTTAAAAATGAGACCTGCTACACCACCGGAAGACAAATCCATCAGCTACTCCTGTTGTGTTGATGTACGTATTCAGAGTTCCTAGTCACCCTACAAAATGTCTAAAACCTAATGAACACAAATAATACAGCACTGACCAAAAAACTCAGGAGAGCAGGCCTTTTAAAGCGTTCCATCTTTCAATGCATTCACTGCTACAGGTCGTTTTATAAATTTGATTTAACTACTTTTAACCGACGCATAGCGTGACCACCGAATATGCTCCCCTATTCTTGACTTAACAAATAGTTTTTGAAAACTCAAGCGTGATTTAATATTTTTTCTGTCTTTCCAAATGCATCAGACAAAATACCTCACTATCTCAAACATGGTATTTAAGCATACCATTTTTCATTTCCTTAAACTAAACTTTTTATGATCATACAATATTCACCATATATTAATCAAAAGATATTGTTTTTACTCTGCATAATTTATTGTTTTTAAAGTCATGAGCAATATTTTCAATTTGCTTGGCACCCAAATCACCATAAAAGAATTTTTAAAGTATACAAGTAACTATATCATACTTCATAGTAATCTTATTACTATTAGTTACAAAAATGAAATAAAAATATGCGTTCATTGAATGAGCAATATTCTCTATTAGAATCAAAAACCTTCTAACAATCCTTATTGTATTAATTTTATTGCACATATTTACAAAATATTTTTTCACACATACACGGTAATTCCAGATTTTTACGCTTGTGATAGAATGTCATCCCTCATTGAAATAACATTAGTCGTTTTATTCTCATAAATAACGATTATCCAGAATATATTTCTGGATATTGCCTATTATTTCATTTTTTATACTGGACTTTTTGTTTTGTACTGAATATATTCCAGTACGGAGGTTAGATAATGTTAGATAAAAAAAGTCTTAAAATACTCAAAATTCTGCAGGAAAAAGCGAGAATTCCCAACACAGAAGTATCAAGAGAGGTTGGTTTGGCCCCTTCTGCAGTTCTTGAGCGAATTCGAAAAATGGAAAACCAGGGAATCATAGACGGCTATGAGGTTCGTCTTAACCCACATCGGTTTTCAAGAAGCCAGATTGTCTTTATCTCAGTTGAGTATGCAAGTGAGGATGATCTGGATGGTGCTATCGGTAAAAAGCTCGCCATCATTGATGAAGCACAGGAAGTTCATTATATGTCCGGAAATGCTGCCTACCTCGTGAAAATCCGAGTGGCAGATATAGAAGAACTGAATACAGTATTGCGAAATAAGATTTTAACCATTAAAGGCGTTCGTACGACAACAACTTTACCTGTTATGTCAACATATAAAGAAACTGCTAAGATACTGATTCGTTAACTTTTTTTAGGAATAAACATGCCCATTTCAGAATCATTTAAAAAGTCACTCTATCCCCAGCTTCCCCAAATTGTCTCTCATTTTGGCACTCCCTTCCATATTTATGATGAGGCTGGTATCAAGAATACATGTCGATTACTTAAGGCAGCTTTTGCTGACCTTGATGAATTCAGGGAATATTATGCTGTCAAAGCGCTTCCGAATCCACGAATACTCAAAATAATGCAGGATGAAGGATTTGGTTTTGACTGCAGTTCTTTAACGGAGCTTACTCTCAGCAGACAACTGGGAGCACGCGGCGACGATATCATGTTTACCTCCAATAACACAAGTTATGAGGAATTTCTAGCTGCTGAGAAAAATGGTGGCTGCATCCTGAATCTCGACGACATATCACTTCTCGCCAAGATCCCTACCCTGCCGGATCGCATTTGCTTCCGTTATAATCCTGGTAATAAACGTTCAGGTAATGCCATCATTGGAAATCCTTGTGAAGCAAAATATGGTGTCAGCAGTGATCAAATTATTGATGCCTACCGTCTCGCCAAGGAACAGGGGATAAAGCGTTTTGGTATTCATACGATGCTTGCCTCCAACGAACTGAATTATAATTATATGATTCGCACCGCTGAAATGCTTTTAGAACTTGTTGAAGAGCTTGAATCAAAACTTGATATTCATTTCGAATTTATCAATATCGGTGGTGGGATGGGAATTCCTTATCGACCTGAAGATCCAGTCTTTGATCTGGCGAGTATGGCAGAGGGTATCTCCACTCTTTTTAAAAACTTCAAGCTAAAACACGGTTATATGCCGGCGCTCTACATGGAAAGCGGCAGATATATGACTGGGCCACACGGTGTTCTTGTTGTCAAAGCAATTAACCGAAAAGAGATTTATAGAACCTATATCGGCGTTGATGCCTGCATGACGGCTCTGATGCGCCCAGGAATGTATAATGCTTACCATCACCTTGAAGTTCTAAATAAGAATACTTCATCTGCAAGCGAAATCGTCGATGTGGTTGGATCATTATGTGAAAATAACGATAAATTCGCGATACAGAGAGAGCTGCCCAAAATAGCAGACGGTGATTTGTTAATAATTCAAGATACTGGTGCTCATGGCCATTCCATGGGCTTTAACTATAATGGTAAAATGCGTCCCCAGGAACTTCTTCTAAGAGATGATCGTCAAGTTGAACGTATCCGGCGCAAGGAAACGGAAGAAGATTATTTTCGCACTCTGAATTTTGACAAAGATGTCCTTGCCTTATAGTTAACGATATTTTTTAAGCAGAGCAAGATATGGCTATTGATATTGATCGATTTCTACACGCAGTAGCACGTTGTACGGCTGATAAAAAAGTACCAGTGGTTGATCTTATTGCCGTACAGACTCAAGACCCGTATAAGGTTCTCGTTGCGACTATACTTTCAGCCCGCACCAAGGACGAAACCACAGCGCAGGCGGCTTCGAGGTTATTCAAGAAAGCACCTACCGCACAAAAGCTTGAAGCTCTTTCTGTGGAGGTAATCGAGAAACTCATTTATCCTGTGGGATTCTATAAAAACAAGGCTCGCTACCTGGCAAGCTTACCTCAGGCATTGCAGACTTTTAATGGTACTGTCCCCGATACCATTGATGAACTCCTCACCCTTCCGGGAGTTGGCAGGAAAACAGCCAATCTTGTGGTTGCTACGGCTTTCAAAAAACCGGCAATATGTGTGGATACCCATGTCCATAGGATTATGAATATATGGGAATACGTCAAAACAGAGAAGCCTGAACAGACAGAAAGTCTCCTGCGTCAAATTTTGCCCGCCCATCATTGGCTATCGGTTAACTCTCTGTTAGTTGCCTTTGGCCAATCCATCTGCAGACCAGTTGGCCCCAAATGTGATCTCTGCCCCTTGAGTAAAGAATGCCCTAAAAACGGAGTAACTCCACGAAAAAATCCCATGAAAGCTACAAAAAGCAATGGCATAGAACGTTATATTTCCTGGAATGTCAACGGAATCAGAGCTCTTGAAAAGAAAGGTTTCACAGATATAGTTCAAAATCTTTCTCCTGATATTCTTGCTATTCAGGAGACTAAAGCTCAACCTGAACAGCTCTCAAACGATCTGATAAACATCTCCGGTTATCACTCGTATTTCCATAGTGCTCAAAAAAAAGGCTACTCCGGGGTTGCAGTTTATAGCAAAAAAGAACCTGTACAGGTAATCAAAGGAATAGGTGTCGACAAATTTGATAGTGAGGGGCGCGTCCTTACCCTTGAGTTCGAGAGCTTTTTTCTGGTGAATATTTATTTTCCAAACAGTGGGGCAGAACTCAAAAGGTTAGCCTTCAAACTTGAATTCAACTCCACTCTCCACGCTTTTCTGGAAAATCTGTCCTCTAAAAAAGCAGTAGTAATTTGTGGTGATTACAACGTTGCCCACAAGGAAATTGACATTAAAAACCCAAAGGCAAATGTCAAGAACGCTGGATTTACTCCAGAAGAAAGATCCTGGATGGATCATTTTATTGACTCTGGATATATTGACACTTTCAGGCTTTTTAACAAAGAAGGCGGAAATTACACATGGTGGAGCTATCGTTTCAATGCCAGAGCAAAAAATATTGGCTGGCGTATTGATTACTTTTGCGTAGATGAAAAGAACAAAAAACGCGTAGCATCCGCAGAAATTTTATCAGAGATAATGGGTTCCGATCATTGTCCGGTAGCTCTCAACTATCGAGTCTGAAATTTTTTAACTCTTTCGTAACTACAAAGACCTGCTCAAAATACGGCAATAATCCCTCTGTCCATCGGGCTCTTCTTTCCTGCCCCCTACCACACAAGTTCTTCTTTACAAGTTTCAGTTATACTTGACATAAGTATATTAGAAATGTTATCTATCATCCACCTGTGTAGCGTAAGTAGGTGGAAGTGGTGAATTAATTCCACCGGAAACAGATGACAAAAGTACAGATTTCACTTTTGAGGTTTGGATGAAGCACCTTCTCGCACTATCAACACTGCTTTCCATATTCTGGTTAGTCAATTCCGGACACTACACACCACTTATTTTATCCTTCATGGTGGTATCGGTCATCTTCGTCGCTATACTCTGTCGTCAAATGGATGTTATCGATGGAGAGTCTCAACCACTTGATCTCACCTTTACCATACCTGGCTACTGGCTTTGGCTGATCAAGGAGGTTGTCCTGGCCAATATTGCTGTAGCTCGCTGTGTATGGAAGGGTTCAGGATCTATCAATCCGTCGGTTATAAAAGTAAAAGCCAACCAGAAAACTGATCTTGGAATCGTCATCTATGCCAACTCCATTACCCTGACACCAGGTACTGTAAGCATTGATCTTGAGGGCAATGAAATAACTGTACATGCACTCACTGATGAGTCAGCAGCCGACTTACTCACAGGTGAGATGGATCGGCGCGTCTGTCGAGTGGAGGGGGAGAACTAATGTATACTATAACTGCAATCACCCTGCTCGTCGTTATGGCAATAGCCCTTATTCGTGCCTTCAAGGGTCCTACTCTCTATGACCGTATACTTGCCGTAAACACCTTTGGCACCAAAACTGTACTACTGATAGCCATCATCGATTTTCTTGAAGGCAGACCAGATTTTCTAGATATTGCCATTGTTTATTCATTAATTAATTTCATCAGTGTAATAGGCATATTACGTTTCTTCGAATATTCTTCGAAACAGGCAATAGACGAGGAGATATAATGGATATTCTATTCGATATTATCAGCTGGATCTGTTTACTTCTTGGCAGCTTCTTCTGTCTCACCGGAGCTCTTGGGCTTCTTCGTTTTCCTGATTTTTTTTCAAGAACCCACGCCTCCGGGGTTACCGATACAATGGGTGCCGGGCTTATTCTTATTGGCTTGATGTTTCAAAGTGGCTGGGGGCTGGTTTTGCCAAAACTCATACTCATTCTTCTTTTTTCTCTTCTGGCAAGTACGACAGCATGCCATGCCATGGCAAAAGCTGCCCTAAAAAGTGGGCTTAAGCCTAAAGTTGCCCCTTTTCATGACGAAAAAACAGGGAGGGAGCCATCGAAACCATAATTGACATCGTTTTGCTAAGTTTTCTTGCCTTGACGGCATTGGCAATTTTACGGATGAAAGACCTCTTTGCCGTGGTAATGCTTTCCGGAATATACAGTCTGCTCTCAGCCAGCCTTTTTCTAGATCTTGATGCTGTTGACGTAGCTTTTACCGAGGCATCTGTCGGAGCAGGTATCTCGACACTGCTTTTTCTGGCAAGCCTCAAGCTCGTTCCCAGGTACGAGAAGGGTTCAATGTACAAACCGGCTCTTGCCTTAGGTATTGTTATTGCCACCGGGGCCTTACTCATTTACGGCACCTTAGACATGCCCTATTTCGGTCTCCAGGAAGCACCGATTAACCAGCATGTTGCTCCACGCTATCTTAATGATTCTATGGCCGAAATTGGTGTTCCAAATGTTGTCACTTCGGTACTGGCAAGCTATCGTGGCTATGACACTCTTGGAGAAACCCTGGTTATCTTCACTGCGGGAATTGGCGTAATGTCGCTGCTGCACATATCCCGAGCAACAAAAGAGCAGTCAAAGAAAAAGGTCCCTGCAGAAATGCAACAACAAATCATTCTGCGAGTTGTTGCCAAAATGATGATTCCCCTCATTTTCATGTTTGCATTATACGTGCAGTTTCATGGTGATTATGGACCTGGGGGCGGTTTTCAGGCCGGAGTCATTTTTGCGGCTGGAATCATTCTCTACACCATGCTCTTTGGTTTAAGCGTTTCCCAGAAAGTATTCAAACCCGCAATTATCGAGGTACTGACAGCTCTAGGCGTCTCCATATATGCCAGTGTGGGCTTTGTCTGTATGTTCATGGGAGGAAATTTTTTAGATTACAACGTGTTAAGGCATGATCCCGTGCATGGACAACACCTGGGAATACTATTAGTTGAACTGGGCGTAGGCACGACTGTTGCCGCTGTCATGATAACTATATTTTTCAAATTCACCTGGCGAACCGTCAAGCATAAATATAATCAATGAATATAATCGGACTCTACAATTACTGGATCGTTGTCATTCTCATGCTCATCGGTTTTTATATTGTCATCGCCGATGAGAACCTTATCAAAAAGTTGGTAGGTTTAGGAATTTTCCAGACATCGGTATTCTTCCTCTACATAAGCATGGGAAAAATTAACGGTGGTACAGCACCTATCCTTGACCCAAAGTACCAGCTATATTCAAACCCCCTACCTCATGTCCTTATCCTCACTGCCATTGTTGTTGGCATCGCGACAACCGCTCTTGGGCTCGCTCTCGTTGTCAGAATCTATGAAGCCTATGGCTCAGTGGAAGAAAATTACATTCAAATCCAGGATACCCACGATCAACTGGAATGCCAACTGGAAGCCTACGGCCCAGGGCGTGATACCACTATCTTCGATCAGGAAATAGACGAGTGACTACACATTTACCCATACTTCAGGTTGTTATTCCCCTGTTGTCCGCCCCAATCTGCCTTTTTTTGAGGATTCCGCGTCTGGTAGGCTTTTTTGCGTTTCTGGTAAGTACTACAGCTTTTCTTATCAGTTGCTTCTTGCTCCATGAGGTTATTGGTAATGGACCCATTTCCTATGCCCTAGGTGGTTGGATAGCTCCATGGGGAATTGAATATCGCATTGATCTGTTAAATGGCTATCTGCTCGTACTCGTTACCGCAATCAGCACAGTTGTATTGATCGCAGCACAAACCAGTGTAAAAAAGGAACTCCCTGAAAATCGAGTGACTCTTTATTACACTGCATATTTACTTTGCCTTACCGGTCTTCTTGGAATCCTGGCAACAGCTGATGCTTTCAACGTCTTCGTTTTCCTGGAAATATCAGCCCTTTCGTCCTATACCCTCATAGCCATGGGAAATGACAGGAGAGCGCTCACGTCTTCCTATCAGTATCTTGTTATGGGAACCATTGGTGCTACCTTTATCATCATCGGTGTAGGGCTAATGTATATGATGACCGGCACACTCAATATGTATGATTTGGCGAAACTCTTGCCGGCCGTTTATGAATCGAAAACGGTCCTGTGTGCCTTCGGTTTCTTCATTGTTGGCGTATGTCTTAAGCTGGCTCTCTTCCCTTTGCATCTCTGGCTTCCAAATGCCTACGCTTTTGCTCCATCTATCACCACGGCTTTTCTTGCCGCAACATCAACGAAGGTTGCCGTTTATATACTTATTCGTTACGTCTTCACCATATTTAGCATAGATTTTGTCAGCATGTCTCTGCCGCTGGATGACATCTTTCTCATACTGGGTCTTGCCGGTATTTTCGCCGCATCTATCTCTGCCATATACCAGCTAAATATAAAAAGACTCTTTGCCTACTCAAGTGTTGCCCAGATAGGCTACATGATTCTTGGATTAGCCATAGGCACCCAGCTTGGTCTCAGCGCCACACTTTTGCATCTTTTTAATCACGCCTTAATGAAAGCAGCTCTATTTCTTGCCATTGGCGCAGTCGTCTATCGCATTGGCAGTGCCCAGCTTAATCATTTTGCGGGACTAGGAAGGGTAATGCCATGGACAATGGCAGCTATTGTTATCGGTGGTCTGAGCTTGATAGGTATTCCACTTACCGTTGGTTTTGTGTCCAAATGGTATTTGGTTGTCGCTTTATTGGACAGAGGCTGGTGGCCTGTTGCCGTTCTTGTTCTGATCAGTTCTCTCCTGGCAGTCATCTATGTGTGGAGAATTGTTGAATGGGTCTATTTCAGCTCCCCGCGAATCATTATCGATGAGATTAAGGAAGCACCAATTAGTCAACTGATACCTATTTGGCTCCTTGTTCTGGCTAATATATATTTTGGCGTTGACACTCGCTTGACGGTGGGTGTTAGCAAATTGGCTGCACAAAGTCTGTTTGGAGTAAATTAGTAATGCAGTTTGGACCTGAGACCATATTACTCTTGACAATACTGGTACCGTTATTTGCTGTTTTTGGAATTCTGGCAGCCGGACGCTACCCAAATCTGCGGGAAGGAATAACGCTTACAACAAGTATTATTCTGATTTTCTTGGTGGTACATCTTTATAACACGGTGTTGCTGGGCACCTCTGTTGAATACCGTAGCGCGGAACTCCTGCCGGGCTTGGCGCTTACCTTTGAAATAGAACCACTGGGGATGATTTTCTCTTTGGTTGCCAGCTTTCTCTGGCTGATCACCTCTATTTATGCCATCGGCTACATGCGTGGACACCATGAACAGAATCAAACCCGTTTTTATGCCTTTTTCGCAGTTGCCATTTCTTCGGTTATGGGCATAGCCTTCAGCGACAATTTATTTACCCTCTTTATTTTTTATGAAATACTCACACTTTCCACCTATCCGCTGGTTACCCATGCTGGAACCACTGAAGCGAAAGAGGGCGGAAGAGTATATCTTGGCATCCTTCTAACCACTTCCGTACTTTTTCTGCTTCTTGCTATTATTGGTACCTGGTATTGCACTGGAACCGTTGAGTTTAAATCAGGGGGCATTTTCACATCTGATACGCCTAAAATGGTTACCAGCACCCTGCTTGTTCTCTTTATCTTCGGTATCGGTAAAGCCGCTATCATGCCCTTTCATCGCTGGCTCCCTGCGGCGATGGTCGCCCCCACTCCCGTTAGTGCTCTTTTGCATGCTGTAGCAGTGGTCAAGGCTGGTGTCTTTACGGTAGTAAAAGTGTGTGTGTATATTTTTGGTCTTGATCTTCTTCGGCAACTGCCAAGCACGAATATTATGCTCTATCTAGCGGCAGCCTCAGTGCTTCTCGCTTCTTTGGTTGCCATGCGCCAGGACAACCTTAAAGCCAGACTGGCATATTCCACCGTTAGTCAACTCGGCTATATAACCATAGGTGCACTTCTTGCCACTAGTGCTGGGGTTATAGGCGGGGCCATGCATATTGCCATGCATGCATTTGGAAAAATCACTTTATTTTTCTGTGCAGGCGCGATCATGGTTGCTGCACACAAAACCGAAATAAGTGAGATGCGCGGGCTCGGCAAGCAAATGCCTATAACGATGACAGCATTCTTTATTGGTAGCCTCTCCATAATTGGACTTCCTCCTACCGGCGGAACATGGGGGAAATGGTTTCTTATGACGGGTGCATTTGATTCCGGTAAATGGACAATAATGGCAGTACTGATGCTCAGTTCACTGCTCAATATCGCCTATCTTCTTCCTATTCCGTTACGCGGTTTTTTCTCCAAGGAGGCGCCTGCAGGACCAGTGCAGATAAAAGAAGCACCACTTCCTTCATTAATCGCGCTCAGTTTAACTGCTTTCGGTTGCATCCTCTTATTCTTCTTCACTCAACCGCTCTATAAGCTGGCATCAGCTATTTTATGATAGAGGTATCGGCAATGGCAAACGACAAAAAACATATTTTTGACAACCCAGACAACGTTCAGCGAGTCCTTTATCTGCTCTACTTCTGCTGTGCCATACTCTTCCTCCTCGACTTCATCATTCACCGGCATAAAATCCATCCATGGGAAGGTTTGCTAGGCTTTTATGCGGTGTATGGTTTTGTCGGCTGCGTTGTTCTTGTTCTTGTCGCCAAGTGGATGAGGACATTTCTTATGCGAGATGAGGATTACTACAATCGATATGAGCTTGATCCCAAGGAAACTGGTGGAGGTGACCATGTGGGCAGCTGATATTCCACCATTTCTTCCTCTGTTTTTGTGTTCTGTCATTGCCCTCTTCACACGAGGATCCTTTCGAGGGGCGATATTGCTTGGTATTATAATACTCAGCGGTATCCACCTGTGGATGGTACCGGATAACACACAAGTATCTATTACATTTCTTGGAAATAATCTTGTTCCTTACCGGGTTGATAAACTCAGTCTGGTATTTGGTTACATTTTTCATATTGCCGCATTCATAGGGGTCATCTATTCCCTGCATGTCAAAGATACCATGCAGCAGGTAGCAGCACCTCTTTATGCGGGTAGTGCGCTTGGAGCTGTTTTCGCCGGAGACCTCCTTACCCTGTTTGTCTTCTGGGAATTGCTTGCTCTCTCTTCTGTTTTCCTTATCTGGGCAAGGCGAACCGAACGTGCTTACCAGGCCGGGATCCGTTATCTCGTCATCCAGGTTTTGTCCGGAGTTCTTCTTCTTGCAGGATTACTGGTATACAGCGGAAAAACAGGGTCTCTCAGTTTTGACTATATTGGTTTGAACGGTGTTGGCAGCTGGCTTATATTTATTGCCTTTGGGATCAAAGCCTGTTTCCCACTCCTGCATAACTGGCTTACAGATTCGTATCCGGAAGCTACACCGACTGGTGCCGTATTTCTCAGCGCCTTTACCACCAAAGTAGCAGTTTATGCCCTGGCCAGGAGTTTTGCTGGAACCGAGTTGCTTGTATATATTGGGGCAACAATGACCTGTTTCCCAATATTTTTTGCAGTTATCGAGAATGATCTCCGCAGGGTTCTGGCCTATAGCATGATCAACCAGATTGGCTTTATGATCTGTGGAATAGGAATAGGTACAGCGTTAGCAGTGAACGGCGCAGTCTCACATGCTTTCAATGATATTATTTTTAAAGGGCTGCTTTTTATGACCATGGGTGCTGTATTGCACATGACCGGCCGTATGAATGGTTCTGATCTTGGCGGCCTCTACAAAAGCATGCCAAAAACAGCTATACTTTGCATTGTCGGTGCCGCTTCCATCTCTGCTTTTCCCTTATTCTCAGGTTTTGTAAGTAAATCGATGGTAATGGCTGCCGCACTGGAGGAGGGGTATCCTTTGGTATGGCTGATGCTGCTCTTTGCCTCCGCCGGTGTATTTCACCATGCAGGAATTAAAATCCCTTACTTCGCTTTTTTTGCCCATGATTCAGGAATAAGGACATCTGAGCCACCGGCAAACATGCTCCTGGCTATGACTATCTCGGCAGTTCTATGTATTACCATTGGGGTCCATCCAGCCTGGCTATACAGTATTCTCCCCTTTGATACGGGCTACAATCCCTATGATGCGACTCACGTCCTTACTCAAACACAACTATTGTTCTTTTCAGCTCTTGCTTTTGTATGGCTGAATCTTAGGGGATTATACCCGCCCGAGTTGCACTCAGTTAACCTAGATGCTGAATGGACCTACCGGCATCTTTTTCCAAGAGCTCTAGGTAGCTGTTTTGCCTGGATGAGAAACACAGATCGGAAAATAAGAAATAATGCATTAAATCGATTTGATATCTTCACAAATTATCTTGCCAGAATGCATTATCCAGGGAGTAAAGCGTCGCAGATGCGTCCCACGGGTAATATGGTGATGTGGGTAGCAGTGCTTCTGGTCGTATATATGTGGTTGCTTCTTAGCTTTGTTGACTAATGATTTTGCTTCTTCTGAGAGAGTGTTTAAAGGGATCTCTCTTGGAGAAATATCATGTTCTTTTGAGGATTTAATTTGGTAAAAATGTAGTAATCCACAAATCATCTTACATCATGACAGGTGGTTTGTTAGCGATAAAATGTGACAGTAGGTTAATGTAACAGTTTGAGTTTATGATATAATTTGCATGCTAGTTAGAATTCTTAGCTTTACATACTCTAGGAAGTTGTAACTCCTCTATTTATAAGCAATGCAGCAGTTTTTCATATTTTTCTCACCACTAAATTACTCCGTCCATTTTTTCAGACAATTTCTTTTTCTACATTTTCTTCAGTAATTAACATTTGGTTTCCTCTGTAGAATATCTGGTTATTTGTTTTATTATCTTTTATTTCAGACAAGAGGATTTTATGATTTCCGGTATTCTGTCAACAAGTATAACAAATATCACGGTTTTTGTAGCATTGAGTACACAGCCAATTGTGGCATATAAATTGCTTTATAACTTTTCCTTATCACCATCATCATAATAATAAAAAGCAAATGTTTAATGACGAGCAACATTATTTTCTGTTTTGAGTTTACAGATACTCAAAACACTACTTGAAAACAATGATACTTATTTATTCATGTTAATTTGGCCGAGAGTCAAGCCTTGAAGAGCTACCGAAAAAAGTAATAGAAAAAAAAGATCTTTTCCGCAGCATTCAATCTCAACCTAAAAATAAAAAAGAAACGACATGAAAACATCCACATTTACTTCATCAACAGCAGTCAAATTATTTCTCAAATTTTCCTGGGTTATTCCGCTCTTGGTCTTTCCGACCTTAAGCTTGGCCAGTGACGGTGGGGCCTCCACTCCACATGATCTGACCTCAACAATCTATGGCTACCTGGGCATTATTGTGTTTATTCTGGCATATTCCTTGGTCCCTTTTGAGAACATGATTCATCTACGAAAGAGTAAACCGGTCCTTCTAGCAGCAGGGATCGTCTGGGTACTACTCTCTATTGCCTATATTCAGGTTGGGGATACTCATACCGCGCATGAAGCAATTAAACACAGTCTTCTTGAATATGCGGAGCTCTTTCTTTTTCTCCTTGCGGCCATGACCTATATAAATGCCATGGAGGAACGTAATGTTTTCCAGGCACTACGGTCCTTCCTCGTCTCCAGAGGTTTTTCTCTACGTATTATTTTCTGGGTTACCGGTTTACTGGCATTTCTCATTTCTCCAGTGGCGGACAATCTGACAACTGCCCTGTTAATGGGGGCAGTTGTTATGGCAGTTGGTGGCAAAAATAACAAATTTGTCGCACTGGCCTGTATCAATGTCGTGGTGGCAGCCAACGCTGGTGGCGCATTTTCTCCCTTCGGTGATATCACCACATTAATGGTCTGGCAGAAAGGAAAGGTTGATTTTGCTGAATTCTTTGCTATTTTTGGACCTTCACTGGTAAATTGGCTGGTACCTGCAATTGCCATGAGTTTTGCCATCCCCCAAAAAACGCCCAAGAAACTTGATGAAGCTATCCACTTGAAGTTTGGTGCGTATGTTATCATTGCCTTCTTTCTAACGACCATTGCCACGGCTGTCTGTTTTCATAATTTCCTCCATCTGCCTCCGGTAGCTGGGATGATGCTTGGTCTTGGATTTCTTGGGCCACTTTCATACTATATAAAGCTCCATGAAGGTCGTGTTGAGCGCTATGACTACATACTTGGCGCCCGTGGTGCTGAGTCTATTTATCCAATCGCCACACTGGTAAAAAGCGAACATGACATACAAAAAAGTATCGACAAATTAAGCTTTCCAGCCTTTGCCATAGATAAAGACCACAAAGTCATCCATTGGAACGAAGCGTGTGAATCTTTTACTGGTATCAAAGCTGCTGATATGATTGGAACCCATAATCATTGGCAGCCATTTTACGATTCCGAGCAACCTCTCATGGCCGACCTTGTCCTGAACTATATGCCTGAACAGATCATCGATCAGCATTATGGCGGCCATTGTCGTAAAAACGATTATATAGAAGGTGCCTTTGAGGCATCACGATTTATTCCAACACTCGGTGAAAAAGGACGCTGGGTCTCTTTTACTGCTGCACCTATTAAAGATGAGGAAGAAAACGTCATTGGCGCGGTGCAGGTGCTTGAAGATCATTCAGAGAAACAGGCAGCTGCACAACAATTCGATCTGATGAAAAAAATCGCCAGGGCGGAGTGGGATACCCTACTCTTCTTCTATGGTGTTATTCTCTGTGTTGGTGGACTATCTCAGTTCGGGTATCTTACGGCAATATCAGAATACATGTATAACGATCTTGGTGCAACGACAGCTAATATAATTGTCGGGTTTCTCTCAGCAATTGTCGACAATATCCCGGTTATGTTTGCTGTACTTACCATGGATCCCATCATGTCTCATGGACAATGGCTGTTGGTGACGCTGACTGCCGGAGTTGGTGGTTCCATGCTCTCCATCGGGTCCGCAGCCGGTGTGGCACTTATGGGTACAGCCAGAGGCGTTTACACGTTTGGTGCACATCTTAAATGGACACCTATTATTATGCTGGGTTATGCAGCCAGTATTGTTACCCATCTCTTCATTAGCGCCAAGATCATGTAAGTACAGATGCGAAACAGATGCGAAGACTGTTTCCTCTGCTCACAAGATCCCGGGAAATGACCGTTATATATTATATATTACGGTCATTTCCTGTTCTTTTATCGATGCTACAAAATTCTCATTCTTCTTTCTGTGAGAAACTTATTTAACCGCACTCTGATTATTTTCTAAACGTTATCTATCTTAGTATATATGCTACTGTTATTATTGTGATAATGCAGGTTTTCCTGTATTGTTTAGAGAAAATATTCTCAAAATCATAACAAATACTACTCGTATGTTGTTGGAGAATAATTTAATTTGCGTTACTATATATAATAATCATTGTCATTTTGATGTAGCATTGAATGTTTTTGTTATTCATTTGAGTTTTAATCCCTATGTACTTGTTAGAAGTTTAAGTAACTTTCAGTTCAGAGCTCTTCTTCTGCCCTGCGCAGTATATTGCAGTCCCATTAGCCGAGGTTAATTTTATGAATGAAATTGAAGGTATGAAATGGCATTTGGGACGATATCAAGCTGTTCTCGTCCAACAGGTTGACCGGCTATATAATGCTCTCGAGGAACTGCAGCGCACGACAACAACCCTTCTTAAAATCACTGACTGCACAGATGAAAATATTGATAAATGGCTTGAGAACGAAAAGTTTAAGGTTGATGACGATGGTTTTTTTCAAAATGAAGCCTTACTTCTGGCTTACAGGGAAAACAAAGCTCCTGAGGATGCAATAAGTTTTTCATGGGGTCAGCATTTGCGCGACGATCCATTGGCAAGGCAACGGACCTACATTCACCGCAACATCGGTCCCCACCTCAAGCACATCCACGATCGTCTTGGAGATGTGGGTTGGATCTACTATCAAGATGCCAGCAACACCGCACTCCAATATCCATTTATTGATCAGGCAAGCGCCATACCAAGTGATTTTGACTGGAGCACCTATCACACCTATATCTCGGTCTGCCATGAAAATAATCCTGAGCGTACAATTAAATGGACTCCGCCAAGCATCGATTATGCTGGTGAAGGACTGATACTCTCCGTTTCTATTCCGGTCTGGCTGGATGAACTTTTCGTCGGTTTATGGAGCATTGACCTGCCGATACGCTATCTGTATCGGGATTTTGCCACTACAAAATCACACCCTCAGACATTGCAGTTTATTACAGATAAAAAAGGATTGTTAGTTCTTCATGAACGATTCCAAGCTGAAATCGACCAGGAGAAGGGAAGCATCATTCTTCATTCAGTTGTTGAAATGGGCGGACAATGGAGAACATTTAACCTTGAGGAAATTATTTTCAATAAAGAGGGAGAATTTTCCATTTATGATAATTCCGGGTTAGAGTGGCTTTTTTGCTATAGTTATGTGGAAGGTGTTGAATGGATACTCTTTTGTGGTTTACCTCGACCGGCGATGGAAGAAGCAGCAGCCCAGAGATTAAGCATGGCTTTTCAACAGATAGCTGATGGAAATTATTCTCATCGTATTGAATCTTCATCGTTTAACGCCCTCCCAACTCTGGTAGATGAATTCAACAAAATGAGTCTTCGCCTCAGCCAGGCAATAGAACACCGTGAAGAAATTGAAGGCCAGTTACGCCAGGCCCAGAAAATGGAAGCCGTGGGAAGACTTGCAGGTGGAGTGGCCCACGATTATAACAATATGCTCACTGTCATCATCGGATATACAGAGATGGTGATGGAAGAAGTTTCCTCTGATGACCCGCTATATGATTATCTCCTGGAGATTCATGGAGCAGCAACTCGTTCGATAGAGCTTACCAGACAACTGCTGGCTTTCGCCCGTCGTCAGACGATAGCACCCAAGATTTTAAATATTAATACAGTTGTTACCGGTATGCTCAAAATGCTTCAACGCCTTATTGGAGAAGATATCGAGATTACCTGGCTTCCCTGTGATGATGTGTGGTCGGTAAAATTAGATCCCTCACAAATTGATCAGATTATGGCCAACCTCTGTGTCAACTCAAGAGATGCGATAATGGGGGTGGGAAAACTTCGCATACAAACTCAAAATACAGAATTGGATGAATCCTATTGCGACCTTCACTGTGGCTTCAAACCCGGTAAGTTTGTTCAGCTTACAGTGAGTGATAATGGAGTTGGCATAGACTCAAAAATCATCGATAAAGTTTTTGAACCATTTTTTAGTACCAAAGCCATCGGCCGCGGAACTGGGCTTGGGCTGGCCACAGTTTATGGTATTGTGAAACAAAATGGCGGTTATATAAATGTTTACAGTGAGCCTGGCGGAGGTACAACCTTTAAAATCTATCTCCCTCGAATAGACCAAAAAGCCTTGAAGCTGGAAGAGCAAAACATGACAGCAGTTCACAAAGGCAACGGTGAAACCATCTTGCTGGTGGAGGATGACATTGCTATTCTCAACCTGGCAAAAAAAATGCTAGGCCAACTCAATTACAACGTTATTGCCGTCAATTCACCTGTTGAGGCTCTCATTAAAGCGGAACATTATCAAAATACAATCGACCTTCTTTTTACCGATGTAGTGATGCCTGAGCTCAACGGTAATGATCTGGCGCAGCAAATGTTTAAATTCCATCCTGATATCAAAGTGTTGTTCATGTCAGGGTACACGGTAGACACTGTTGTCAACCAAGGTGTTTTAGAGGACAGTATATATTTTATAGAAAAACCCTTTTCGATATCCAAATTATCCGAGAAAGTGAGTGAAGTGTTTAAAAATGGGACTCACAGACAAGCATGATCAACAACCTTTTAGCCACAGCTCTTAGCTGGTTATGCAATATTTGTAAAAAGCTTTCATGAAATTTTCAGGCTATTCGTTTTTAGAAATACATAGAAACATGTCTCTTCGTCATAAAATTCTGCGATTATCCAGTATACCCTATCTTGCCAAACACATATGACCCTGAAATACTGACAATCCCCACTTTTCTTGCAGAGGATGACCGATGACCATTCATGTAATTCGCTCAAAGACAGCAAGCGACCGCAAATACATTTACCGTTTTCTCTATGACATCTGGTCTAAAGAATTTTTTCGTTCCATGGCTGGAATGAATCATGAGTATAGATTCCTCGAAGATGAGCTTGATCAGACGGCACAACATTTCGTTGCTGTTGATCAATCAGGGGAGATACTGGGATGCGTCAGGGGAAATATTTTAAATAAGAGCATTCTCCCTGATGACCTTCATAAACATCTAGAAATATCAAAGCTTACTGAGGTGTTTGACAGACAGGAGATATGCTATGGTTCACATTTTGCTGTTGCTCCCAATGCCCGTGGTAAAACCGTTGCATCACTTCTTATTAAAGCATTATATCGGTATTGTTTAAGAGAAAATATCACTATAGGTCTCTCCTATTGTTCTCTCCACTATATTTCATTTTATTATCAGCTTGGCTATAGGCCATATGCAGCAAATTTTCGTATCGATGCAGGGATAAGAGTACCTATTCTCCATTGTATTCAGGATAAATCATACCTCGAGTTCATTAAAAGCCCACTGTTAAGACTATGTCCAATCACCGGAGACGACCAGGGAGCTGCTGCTGAAAAGCTCCGCCCATTCTTTCCTGTTTTTAAAACTCCTGGATTTTCCAGAGTGGAAAATCATCATCTCTGGGCAAGACTAGCCTATACCTCTTCATCCCATGGAGATTCAAAAAAGGATGAATTGCTAGCCGATCTTTCTGAAGTTGAGAGGAATCTCGTCTATCGACGCGGCTCTGAAATCGGCTTTTCCCAAGGCGAATATGTCTATAAGCGTGGGGAGACTGAACAAGGAATGGGAGTATTGCTTTCTGGAAGTCTTGGTGTCGAAATCTCTTTTGGGGGAATAAGCAGAATTGTCAATGTCGTTTTACCAGGGGAGCCTTTTGGTGAGATCCGCAGCATTGATAATGGCTATCGAACCACTAATTTGGTAGCAATGGAAGAATCGACGGCAATTCTCTTCCCTTCTGATCTGATTGAGCAGGTTAGTCGCCGCGATATTCAGCTTGGGCTAAAACTCACGACAAGGCTTCTAAAAACTGTTGCTTCACGATTTGCCAATTTCTCAGATGTAGCTGTTTATTCAGCCGAATCCAAGAACGACAAAATAGATTTCAAAAAAACTCAAACTGTTTCCAAACCAACAGATCCTCAAAAGATAAGAAGTCGGGTAAATTCCTACAGCTTTGACAGCCTTGGAGATCAGGAAGGGGAATTTAAACGCTTGATTACCCAGGCAACAATAGGTGAAGACATTGAATTCTCGGTACTGGAGAACCTCGGGCTATGTAATGGAGATCGGGTTCTGGATCTTGGATCCGGGCCAGGGGTCACCTCTCTGCTGATCGCAAAACGGTATCCCTCCTCTGTAATATCTGGAGTTGAACCAGATGATCAATTACGAGAAGAGGCCAATTCACTTATCTCAAGCCAGGGACTTACCCAAAATTGTCATTTTATTAAAGGTACGGGTGACCGAATCCCTCTTGAAACGGGTACAATTGATTTCAGCTATGCTCGTCTTCTCTTTCAACACCTCCCCAATCCCCAGGATGTTCTTCTGGAGATGAAACGTGTTACTCGTCCCAATGGCATTGTGGTTGTGCTTGATGTTGATGATATATCGAATATTATATATCCGGCACCACCAGGTATAAAAGGACTTGAAAAAAGTATTGCCGAAGCTCAGGCAAGGGCTGGTGGAGACCGATATATTGGCCGTAAGCTACATGGATACATGCATACAATTGGACTTGTTGATGTTGCTGTTGAACATATTCCGATAACTGCAAATGCTCTCGGACGTGAAGTCTTTTTTGCAATTGTTTACAGTTTTAAACGTCAGGTTCTGGAACGTGACGGAAAGTTGAATGAACAATCTTCAAGAATTTTTAAAGAATTGGAGAATTATATCCTCAGACCATCAACCTTTGCCATGACCACAGTATTTGTCGCCCATGGAATCGTCCCGTAACGAGAAAGTAACGTCCGATTGCTTATCTATTGTATTTTCAACACATTGATTTTAGCAAAAGCATAGGTCGTTCTTTCAGCAGTCACTCATTAAAATTTCTGGACATGACTGCCTGATATGTTCGATGAACTTACGATGCCCTGCAGGAAATCCATAATTATCCAATTGATCCTCCCTAATCCAATGGAAGGCCTGTGCAGCCTGTAGATCCGGCAATAGAGATTCCTGGACAAGACGGCACTGATAGCAGTGGAGAGTGACCTTATATTTTGTGTAAAAATGAATAACAGTGGTAACCTTTCTGCAAATTTCCACGTTGAAACTGGTTTCTTCATAATATTCTCGAACCACCGCAGCCTCAGGACGTTCATTTTCTTTTAATCGACCTCCTGGAAATTCCCAGAGCCCACCCCAGATATCATTTTCATGGCGTTGTTGAATGAATATGTGTCCATTTTTAAGGAGCAGCCCCGTGGCCATTTCAATCAGAACCTGTTGCTGTCGCTCCTTTTTTATTGGTCTGTCGTCAACAAAATCTCCTAAATATGCCAGGCAATGGTGAGCGACTGGACAAATGGCACAATCTGGATTCTTTGGAGTACAGATCAAACCGCCAAGATCCATTATCGCCTGATTGAAGTCGCGTGCCTCGCCATGTGGTAAAAGAGTCTTGGCGATGACCATTATTTCTTCGTGTACCCCCTTGCTCTTCAAAGGTTTGGCTATATCGAACACGCGTGCAAAAACACGTTCTACATTGGCATCAACAACTGGAATATCATAATTAAATGCAATAGAAGAAATTGCCGCAGCGGTATAAGGTCCTATTCCCGGAAGTTGAAGCAATTCATCATAGCCCTCCGGTAACTTTCCCCCATATTGCGATTGAATCAGCTGTGCTGCTTTATGCAGATTTCTGCCCCTGGCATAATATCCAAGCCCTTCCCAATACTTCAAAATTTCGTATGAACTGGCCCTGGCCACGGCTTGGATGTCGGGAAACCTTTTGAGCCAGCGTTTAAAATAAGCAATTCCCCTCTCCATTTGAGTTTGCTGCAGCATAATTTCAGAAAGCCAGACATGATAGGGATCATAACCTCTCCTCCAGGGAAGTTGGCGGCCGTTGTTGTGAAACCAGCGCAGCAGCCCGCTCTGAAAAGAACGGATATCAACGTGCTTATATGTGCTTTTTGGGGTATGCATAAAAAAAGCTTATCCAGGAGTCTCTGGATAAGCTTAAGAGGTCGAGTAAGTTTCTATCTACATTCTCTTATAAAGATCGAGTGCCCGCTCATACGTCATGATTTTCTGCCAATCCGGCCCAAAACAATTTTCCCACAATGGAACAAGTCCAAAGGCTACCTTAACCATAGTATCAAACTCTTTTTCAGATAATTCTTTGGTTAAATTACGCGGTAACTCTATTTTGTGCTTACTCATCATCCGACGAAACTCTTCTACACCTTGTGGATAGACATCTTCAAGATAATCAAAGGTGATACAACAGCCGATACCATGATGCGTACCCAATACAAAAGAGAGGCCATAGGACAAAGCGTGACAGGCTCCGACCTGTGAATATGCAATTGACATACCACCAAAAAGTGAGGCCATCATCAATTTATCATCTCTATTCTCATGGTCTTCGAGAAACACCTGCCTGCATAATTCAATAGACTTTTCCCCGTACGAACGGCTGAATTCATTAAGATATGTTCCTTCAAGGGATTCTACATCATGAATATAACAATCCATACCAGTATAGAACCACTGATCCTTCGGAACTCCGGCAATCAATTCCGGGTCAAGGACCATCTGGTCGAAAAGAGTATAATCTGAATTGATACCCAGCTTTTTTTCTGGACCGGTAAGAACAGTGGTACGAGACACTTCTGCTCCCGTTCCTGAAAGAGTTGGTATACCAACATGATAAACAGCAGGATTTTTAATAAGATCCCATCCCTGATAATCTGCAGCTCCACCTTCATTGGTCAAAATGAGCGAGACAGCCTTGGCAATATCCATGGTACTGCCGCCACCGATGCCTATAATCCCATCGGGAAGCACTGGAGAATACTCTTGTATACGACTAACCAGCTCATCAATATATGAGGTTTTTGGCTCATTATCGACATTGACATGCAGGAGAAGGTCATTGTTTCTTAGGGGAACTCTGCCTTCCAGAGTCTTTCCTTTAAAAACATCATCAAGTACAAAGACCATGAACGAATTACCAGTCCCTCTTTTTTCCTCAAGGATTTCATCCAGCTGGTTGAAACATCCACGACCAAAAATTACTTTAGGTACTAAGCTGAAATTTCTATACATTCAAACACCTATGTTATAATTGAACTTATTTTAACAATACAGCCATCGACTATCAAAACTTCATGTTGAAAATTAATAATGCCAGAAAAAAACCGCTTCAACAGGGATTGGTGAGATCTGCCTTCTTGTAATTATTTTTCGATATATTTTTTAGAGATACAGGGCATTCAGCCTTTAGCTGCTGCAGTGTACCTAAAAGATCTCGCACATAAGCACATTCGCATTCTACATGGCACATTTCAAGATTGTTTTTATCTAAGCAATGTCCTGGACATTCTTCCGTTACTGTTTTTCGTCCCGTTAATTTCTCTTTGGGATTCAGGTCATAAAACTCATTGGCTTTCATGGCCATGGTTGAAAAACATCCATCGACTTCGTGGGTAAAATAAAACAGGCCGTATTCCAAATACTCGAAGTTTGCCTGATAACCATTTATAACCAAAGAACTATCTTCTATAAACTCTTCTCTGTCTTTCCAGACAGCTGAACACATAGGGCACTCTTTAAAAACCTTCATTTCTTACTTTTCATACTCCAATTGAGAAAAACCAAACGAGGGTGTAGATTGTTCTTTATAACCTTATTCGAAAAATTCGGCAGACCTAAATACTCCAAGGAAGGATCTCCTGAGAAATACATTCTTTTATTACGTATCGTTATGAATCAAAAAAATACCATCACACCTACTGCTCTTATTCCAGATTCAGACGAGACCACGAGCACGATGACGCTACTATTATCTTAGAATCTTTATAATACAATAAAAAAGTACGAGGCATCTTTCATGTCCAAACAGATGAACATAATAGACCCTTTGGAAAAGCCGGTCAACATTCCATTGGCAGAAAAAAGCAGGCCTGACCATTTGGACAATATCTGCGGCCAAAACAAATTGCTGAAAAAGAGTTCGGTTTTTCGCAATATGTTTGAACAAGACGACTTCAACTCCTTTATTCTCTGGGGTCCACCTGGAACAGGGAAGACAACCATTGCCCGGTGTATTGAAAAAAACACCTCGCTGAGTTTCATCTCATTCAGTGCAGTGTTGTCGAAAATTGGTGAAGTCAAAGAACTGATGAAGAGAGCCGATTATCTGCTTCGTGCAGAGAATCGAAAAACCATAGTATTTGTAGACGAAATACATCGTTTCAACAAATCGCAACAGGACGCCTTTCTTCCCTACGTGGAATCGGGTGCTATAATACTTTTTGGTGCTACCACGGAAAATCCGTCATTTGAGGTTATTCCGGCATTATTATCTCGTTGTCATGTTTTTGTTTTGCAACCACTTAAGGAAGAGGACATCATTACCATTCTTCAAAATGGGCTGGTACACCTCAAGACGGATAATACAATTGACCCGGAAGTTTTCACGATCATAGCCAATCGCAGTGGCGGTGATGCCAGGAGAGCTCTGAATAACCTGGAAATGATATGTCGACGAGCTGAGTCAAATACTACAATCTCAGCTGATTTTGCCTTGGAAGCGCTTTCAACACGTTCGCTTTTCTACGACAAGCGAGGAGAGGAACACTACAATCTCATTTCAGCACTGCAAAAATCTGTTCGCGGTAGCGATCCACAGGCTGCGCTTTATTGGCTGGTGCGCATGCTCGAGTCTGGAGAAGATCCCATGTATCTGGTCAGAAGACTTGTCCGCATTGCCAGCGAAGATATCGGCCTCGCAGACCCGATGGCACTTACTCAAGCCATTGCTGTTAAGGATGCTGTTAATTTTCTCGGCATGCCTGAGGCAAACACAGCGCTAACGCAGTTGGTGGTCTATCTTGCCACAGCGCCTAAAAGTAATGCCTGCGAAATCGCATTTCATGCAGCACAGCGTGATGTGCACACCTCTGACCATCTCAAAGTCCCTTTACATATCTGCAATGCCCCGACAAAGCTCATGCGGGACCTTGATTACGGTAAAGGCTACAAGTATTCGCATGCCTACGAAAACAGCTATAGTTATCAAAAATACTTCCCAGATGAAATGCAGGAAAAGACCTATTACTCCCCTTCACCTTTCGGTTTTGAGAAGGAAATTGAAAAACGCCTGCAATGGTGGCAAAAGTTGAAAGATACACAGTTGAAGAAAAAGTAAAATCACAAAACGATCAAAAGCTTAAAAAAGATTCACCTTCTCATTTACGTGCTCTTTATAATCTCTTTGAACGTTCTTGGAAAAACTCTGCTGCAGCTGGATGGGGCTCCAAATATCTATTGTTCAACATTTCAACATTCAATTCTTCATCAAGAAGAGCTGGATGGGCTCTCTTGAGTTGCTTTTCCGCTTTTATTATAGCTTTGAGAATGAGAGTGACTGTTTCCGGATCAGTATCAACAGAGGTTATTAGTAGATTCTCCAGAGCAAGTGTTTGAATATTTTCATTTTGCTGTGGATAATTTCCTGAAGACAAGACAAATGAAGAGAATCCGGTGTGTGAGCCAATAAGACGCTCTATTGAGGAATCATAGATACCAATCAATTTACCTGGCCCACTGTTCAACTTCTGGGTGAGTTTTTCGTCAGGATGTATTCCACAATGGACCATTGCCTGGATACTTCCTGCATTAAAGGCCATTGCATCCTCGGCATGCACGGAGGATAGTGTTTGATAGCTGTTAAAGTCGTTCTCATCCCAACCTTTTATGTTCATGATTTCATGAAAGACAATATTCTGCATGGTAAATACAGGTCCGCTATTAACTCGTTTGCCAACAAGATCATCCAGCGCTACTATTCCTGAATCCTGTCGCACTGCAAGGATAATTGGCTCTTTATACATGGGCATGAGAAGGCGCAGATTATCATAACCAATGTCTAAAAACCGGAACATGTTTTCACTGGTTGAGGCATCATGAATCATTTTCGCATTTACAAGAGCAGCGTCCAATGCTCCCCCTTGTAGATTTGTAAGACTTGCCGCGTAATTCTTCATAGGAACAGGGCGACAGGACACATCGGCTGAAAAACTGGTAATGGAATGACAAATCCTTTTCCCCGCAAAATAAGAAAATGAATCTGTACTGCCCGTCCCCAGGAGGATATCATATGCGTAACAGATTGATGTGTTTATCAGACAACAAACACATGCCAGGAGTATCAGCCGGGCGGCAAGGGCCCGCCCTGGAAGTAAAGCGGAGATGGACATTTTTCACCTCATCTGTGATAAATGAAATAAATAGCATATCCTAAATTACTCTGGTCTGACTTGTTATACAGTATATCTTATTAGTCAGGTTTTTAAAAGATTGAGGAGATGAAACAGTTTTGAATATTGGACCAACTGTCGATCTCAGCTATCGGCCAGAAGGGAAAGAAGGTCCCTTGCCAGATAACCGTTTGAGGCGACTACTCCTGAATGCGGATAGTTATCACTGCCTTGCATGTCGGTTACCCGTCCACCTGCCTCCTCAACGAGTAAAACACCGGCAGCGATATCATAAAGATTGAGGTCCATCTCCCAGAATGCGTCAAACTTTCCCGCGGCCACATAGGCGAGGTCTATGGCCGCCGAACCACAACGCCGAATATCTCTGATTTGCGGTAGTATCTTATTAAGATAGTATAAATTATTGCGCTCCCTTCCTGCCCGAAGACAGGCAAAACCAGTTGCCATCACTGCATTTATCAACGTATCTGTTTGAGAGACATGTAATCTGGTCCGATTATTCAGCCAGGCCCCTTTTCCATATTCCGCAGTAAACATTTGTCCCAATGCCGGGGCATAAACTGCCCCGGCTCGAGTCTTTCCCTCAAGCTGATACGCAATGCTTACCGAATAGTAAGGCTGACCATGAAAATACGAAACGGTACCGTCAATGGGATCAATAATCCAGCAGTGTCCACTTCCATGTCTGCTGACACCGGTCTCCTCACCAATCAGGTCATGATCTGGAAATCGTTTTTTTATACTCTCAACGATATGCTCCTCCACCTTGGTATCAACGCTGGTTACCAGATCTCTCTCACTTTTAAAATGAAGATTTTCACTGGTTATGAGAGCAGCCTCCTGCAGACAGATTTCACCGGCTTCCCAGGCGAGTTTTTTGATGAATTCGACCTTGCTTTTAATTTCCGAACCTTTCATATCAGTCCCGGTTATAAATTCTGCCCTTTTGCAGAGCTACACCTCAAGAGACTCTCCCCTGCGCGGGACAGTCACCTCAAACCCCTCTTTTTCCAGAAAATCTTTAAAGGCAAAACTCTGATTTTTTTCACCATGGACAAGAGCAATATTTTTAACATTGAGGTTAGACTGCTTCAGAAACCGCAGCATTTCATTACGATCACCATGAGCACTAAAACCGCCAATCTTTTCGACCTCGGCAAGTAAAGGATATTCCTTTCCGTAAAATCTCATCAATGGTGGATCACCTTTTCGCCCTGATTCGGCGAATCGTGTTCCTTCTTCCAAAAGCCTCCTGCCCAGGGTGTTCTCAGCCATATAACCGACCACAAGAATGGTGTTTTTAGGATTATGAATTTTATAACGCAGATGATGGAGTATGCGGCCAGCTTCGCACATACCGGAAGCCGAAATCACAATATGTGGCCTGTTTTCCCGAGTCAATGCGATTGAATCTTCCACGGTTTCGGTAAAATTAACCTGTGAAAAATCAAAAGGATTTTTACCATTCTGTAGGAACACCTGATGCGTATCCTGATCATAAACTTCTGGATGCTCAGCAAACACCTTGGTAATATTACTGGCCAGTGGACTATCTACCCAGACGGGAACCCTGGTGACACTCCCCTCATCATATAATTCATGAATAAAATAAAGTAACTCCTGGGTACGACCAAATGCAAATGAGGGAATGACCACCGAACCACCCCGATTAATTGTTCTATTGAGAACCTCTTTTAATCGTGGCTTCAGGTCAACAACCGGCTCATGTTCCCGATCGCCATAGGTACTCTCCATAACTAAAAGATCAATATCTCTGTCTTCATCTTCAAATTGTAACGCAGGATCACGCAGGATTGGTTTATCAAAGCGCCCTAAATCGCCGGTGTAACATAATGTCTTCTTTTTTCCGGATGCATCATTTTTGGTGATTATGCTCACGGCCGAGCCAAGAATATGTCCCGCCTCATAAAAAATACAGGTAAGATCATGGCCAATCGTAACCTTCTCCCTATAAGGCACTCCGGTAAACATAGTGAGTGCATTATCAGCATCTTTCACTGAATAGAGCGGCTCAATTTCCTGCAATCCCTGCTGTTTGATAAACTCCAAGATAGCTCGATCGTTAGTACGATGTGAATTATTTTCTTTCAGCAGCCCTAGGATTGACTTCGCATCTTTACCGCGAATCTTGCCATTACCTGATTGCATTTCTGCAATTGCGCGCTTCACTGTCTTGTAGTTGAGGTAATTTGCATCAGATTCTTGAATTTTCGCGGAATCTGGAAGAAGATATCGGCAGGAACTTGCCGTGGCCCTGGTGGCAAAGATAGAACCGTTAAAATCTTTACGGGTCAGAAGAGGTATTCTGCCTGAATGGTCTATATGGGCATGGGAGAGGATAATGTTTGTGACAATATCCGGATCAAAAGGCAGTACACGATTTTTTTCCGCTGCCTCTTTTCTGTGCCCTTGAAACATGCCACAGTCAAGCAATATTCTATCCTTTCCACTTGCAAGTAAATGCATGGAACCGGTCACCTCTCTTACTGCTCCGTAAAATGTGATAAGCATGAACTCTCCTTGTACGAAATCTGAGTAAACTGGTAAAGACAACAATTATGCCAGAGATACTAATGTGGAAATTCCATAAGGGCAAGTTTTCAGAAGTTTTTCTATATGAAATTTGTAATGTGCAAATTCGAGTGTGCAGAAGAAAAATTGAAGATACTTCAGGTCAATTGTAGCGGAATATAGGGGTGTTGAGAAACTATCTCGAAGTGCAGGTTATCGGGGACCTGCTCTAAATCTCATTACTGGCATTGTAACAATTGAGGTCGATTGTTTCGACCTCAACTGAATAATTTCTATAATTATTTTGCTGATAAAGCTTCAGCTATCGAGTCACACACATAATCGACGTTGGAGCTTGTCAAGCCAGCAAGGTTGATACGGCCTCCACCAACAACATAGACACCTTTTTCACGACTCAGCCAGGATACAGTATCATCATCCAGACCACTAAAGGAAAACATGCCGCTCTGCTCTTTGATGTATGAAAAATCAAGACCTGTATTACGTTTTGCTAACCCATCTACCAGGGCGTGTCTCATGGCAATGATACGATTACGCATTTCATCGAGTTCTCCAATCCATTTCTTATAGAGCTCTTCATCACTGAGCACTGTCGCGACAGTGAGTCCACCGTGAGCAGGAGGATTTGAATAAATTACCCGCACTGTCTTTTTAAGATGACTCATGGCGACTTCAGCTTCCCCGGCAGATGGTGTAACAATGGTCAGGGCGCCTGTACGTTCGTTATAAAGACCGAAGTTTTTAGAAAAAGAGTTGGCAACGAAAAAATCAAGACCAGCTTCGGCCATCAGCTCAACTGCAACCCTGTCCTCCTGTATACCCTTACTAAAGCCCTGGTAGGCAAAATCAAGGAAGGGCATCCACCCTTTTTCCTGGGCAATTTGAGCAATCCTGCGCCATTGATCTGCATTTAAATCAACACCGCTGGGATTGTGACAACAGGCGTGAAGCAAAACTATATCACCGGCCGGCACATTGAGCAGACATTTCTCAAAGTCACTGAAGTTCAAGCCTTTTGACTTTTTATCATAATAGGGATATTGCTCTATCGAAAAGCCTGCATCGCTGAACACACCTATATGATTGGCCCAGGTAGGCATACTAACCCAAACGGTTCCTTCTGCTTTAAATTTATAGAGAAGCTGTGCTCCAATTCTCAATGCTCCGGTTCCACCTGGGGCATGAACAGTTGCAGCCCTTCCAGATTGTAAAACCTCGGAGTTTTCTCCAAAAATTAATTTTTGTACGCATTTTCCGTAAACCGGGTCACCAGCTATCGGCAAATAACTTTTGGTTTTCTCCTTTTCAAGCAATATTTTCTCGGCTGTCTTGACACAATCAAGAACAGGGGTATTACCCTGATCATCTTTATAGACACCGACACCCAAATTAACTTTCCTGGGGTTCACCTCTTTTTTAAAAGCTTCCGTTAAGCCAAAAATTGAATCTGCAGGTGCAGCTTCGATGTTTCTCCACATATGTTTTATCCTCCTTAAGGGATGAAATAATTACTGGTCCAGTCGAGATTTATAACCACGATATTTTGGATACGTCAATAACTGCATAACCGGATTAAAAAATATTTTTTGACACAAATAAAAATTGGCCAAATTAGCACAACTTGCACCGTCCGGCTATTTTTTTTCAATACATTTTGGAAAAGAAAAAAACATGACCAATCTCACAATAATTACTTTTTTAAACGTTAACCTGCTGATTATATTACATCTCCAAATGTGCATATGACATTGTGGTATTTAATGCTTAGCATTTTACAGCACAAAGTGGTATAAAATGTTCGGCTAAATAGATCAAATACCCAAAACCTTTTTCTTTTATATTTTAAAAAGGTACTTATAATAATTATTATCATTTAATAATTTCAATTAAACATATTTATATCCCGAAAACATTCAAACAAAGAGACCGGAAAGATGGATGAAGCCTTAATTTTGCAGAAACTTGACGAACTTTCCAATGAAGTACGTGCTCTGAAAGCAGACATGCTGAAAGAGGTAAAAAAAGAGCTTAAACCAGCCAAGCCAACCACTTCGTTTTTCGAAGAATGCCTTGAGCAAAGCGGTGGAGAGCACACCAAAGCAGACCTTGCTCACCTGGTCACAAACCTTTTATCAAATGTCGAAATGCTCAACTCGCTCTTGGCTACGGTAAAAGGTACCATGGAACTCAAAGAGGAAATTGAGCCAATTGCCAAGATTGCCTATCCAATGGCCATTGAAACAGCAGCAGAGGTTACCGAAGGACTCGATCCAGAACAGATAAAACCACTGATACGAAACCTGCTCAGCAATTTGGAAAACTTCAACACCGCCTTGGGAATGTTGAAAGCGGCAATGGAACTCAAAGATGATATTGAGCCGCTTGCCAAACTGGCCTATCCCATGGCTGTCGAAACTATTGCGGAAGTCAGTGAAAACCTCGACATGGACCAAGTCAAACCACTGATTCGCAACACCCTTGCAAATCTCAACAATTTCAACACAGCCCTCACCATGCTGAAGGCCGGTATGGAGCTCAAGGATGACATAGAACCACTTGCCAAACTGTCATTGCCGATGGTTATTGACTTTTTTGCGAGCATGAGTGGTTTGATGAAGGTATCCGGTGCCGCTCTTGAATCGGTTAAGGACATGCAACTTAGCGACAAACAAGCCGAAGCTATGAGTGAGGTCATTAAAAGTATTGATCTTAGCAAGGCCAATAGAGTGACCATGTTCGGAATGATCAAGAAACTCAATGAACCGAAAATCCAGGAAGCACTTGGAGCAGCATTTGCGCTGCTCGAGGTTTTCGGAGCACTGCTTGAAGCACATAGGAATAATTCTTAAAAATACTAACAATTTGTATTTTACACTTACTGCCTGTTCGAAGACCACGCAGAACATTGCAGTTACCAACCAAATAATGGATAGGAGGCGTGACAGACTATGAAAAAACTTGTCATTCTAGGTGCTGGTTGTGGCGGCACCATGATGGCCAACAAGATGAGAAAACATCTTGATCGTAATGAGTGGAATATCACCATTATCGATAGAGATAACAATCACGATTATCAACCAGGCTATCTCTTTGTGCCTTTTGGTATTAATTCACCAAAAGAAATTCGCAAAACCAAACGAGAATTTATTAAGCCGGGTATTGATTTTGTTATTTCCGAATTGGCCAATGTTGATTGGGAAAATCAGGTGATCACCACTGAAACTGCCGGTAAATTCAGCTATGATATACTTATTATGTCCACTGGCTGCGAAACTCTTCCTGGAGAGGTTGAGGGACTTGGTGAGACCTGGAATAAAACCGCATTTGGTTACTATACGTACGACGACTGCCTGGAACTGAAAAAGGCCCTGGCCAAGTTTGAAGGTGGAAAGCTTGTTGTCAATATAGCGGAAATGCCAATTAAATGTCCTGTCGCACCTTTGGAATTTGCCTTCCTTGTTGACTGGCATCTTCAACAACGTGGTATCCGAGACAAGGTTGACCTGCAATTTGTCACACCTCTTACTGGTGCTTTCACCAAACCCGTTGCCACTGGGGTACTTACCCAGGCGTGTGCTGAGAAGAACATTAACATCGTTCCCAACTTTGCACTTGGCGCAGTAGACGGAGAGCGGAAGGTTATCCAGGCTTTTGACGGTCAAGAAGTGGATTATGACCTTCTGGTCTCTATTCCACCGAACTTTGGTTCTCAGGTAATGATCGACTCTGGCGTTGCTGACCCAATGGGATACATTCCAGTAGATAAGCATACCCTTCAGCCAGAAGGGCATGATAATGTCTGGGTCCTTGGAGACGGTACGAACGTACCTACTTCAAAAGCTGGTGCGGTAGCCCACTTCCAGGCAGATATTCTGGAAGAAAATATTATGGCCTATATTCATGGTGAGGCCCAACATGCCCGGTCCGATGGGCATGCGCTCTGATTCATAGAATCAGGCTTCGGGAAAGCCTACGTTATCGACTTTAATTACGACATCGAGCCAGTTATCGGAAATTACCCATTCCCAGCAATAGGCCCCATGGGGCTGCTGCAGGATACCAAGTTCAACCATATTTCCAAGCTCCTGTTTAAATGGGCCTATTTCAACCTGCTGCTTTCGGGTACCTGGCTTGGACCTCCAAGTCTCCAGCTTGTTGGCAAAAGGATGGAGATGATCAAAAAGTAGTTCTTTCTTTTTGACTTCTCATAGATCACAAAAAACCGCATTGGCGTTAACGTCAATGCGGTTTTTTGATTATACTCTCTGGTTAGAATTACATTATTTTCGCATCAACACACAACCGATACCTTCTCGACCCAACATGACCGCACGGATGTATTGCAGAATCAACTACTGCCCTGCCCTCATCTCCACAAGCACTCTGCACCGCTCTCACCGAAAGCATAAACTCGTCTTTGTATTGAAAATCATAGAAATGCAACGTACCTCCAGGTAAAAGATACCGAAGCGCGAGATGGAGATAATCTGTGCCGCAAAAAGGAAGCGGCATGACAATACGATCAAAGATTTTATTCAAGACCGGTAACACACTGCGGACATCACCGCAGAAAAAATCTATCCCCTGAGCTTTTTTATTCACCTCTAGATTTTTTTGAGCCAAATTATGAGCCTGGGGATTTTTTTCCACTCCAATAATTTCTGATGCTTCTGCGTGTCTGCCAATCATCAAGGCAAAAGGACCTATTCCTGAAAACATCACTAATACCCGCTCGTCTGGTTTCACCAGTCGTGCGACACGATAACGTTCACCACTACTACGAGGAGAGAAATAAACAGTCTCTGGAGCAACATGGAGGCGTAGCCCAAACTCCTTGTGAACAGTTGCAAATTCGCCATCACCGCCAATTTTTTGCAGCGCCGCAATACGAAACTCGCCTGAATGATTACTCAAGCGTTTAGCAATCAGGCGCAGGGCTGGATATGCACCTAGTATCGACCGGGCAATTTCCTTTTCCAAATGGACATAGGAGGGTGCTATTGAAATAATAGCTATATCACCAATTACCTCATACCCTCTGAGAACATGGGGCACCACATTTTCAGGGAAAATTGAATGCAGAGGTTTTTTGAGATTCATATCCCCGTGTTGGTCTCTTCCGGAAGAGGTACTAAGCCGCTGTTTCCTGGTTGAACAGTAACTCAAAAAACTTAGAGTTTACATTGCAAACAGAATTAATCATTTCAACGAACACTTACATGAATTTCCGGAGGGTCAAGGATATGTTTCTTTACCACACACTGGTCCATGGCTCGAATAATTGCATCTCTATATTTATCTGGAAATTCAAGAGGCAGCGTAAGTTCGAGATCCATCTGTGGATATCTCTTCTGCTCTTTATCCCAATCATATTTCATAGTTAAGCTCATGCCCTCGGTATCTATTTTACGAGATCTGCAGAATTTAAGAGCAAAATATCCGGCACAGGTAGCTAGAGATGCTGTAAAAAGGGTGAAGGGGGATGGCCCACTATTATCCCCACCAGATTGTTCCGGTTGATCGGTTGCAATGGTCATATTATTTATTTGGGCACTGACTTTGAGATTCCCCGGAAAGGTCACCACCATTTCCTCAGCCATGATTTCCTCCTGATTATTGTTTCAATTATATTTTTGAACACTACTAGAGACAGTAAGTAATTCTTACCCCTAAAGATACTTCGATGCGTTATCAGCAGCATCCTTTTGAATTAATGTTCTTGCTCTTCAGCCATCTGCTGATCAGCAGTGATGCACAGCCCACTCCAGGGCTCACCTGGATTGCCCCAACTGGGCAGTTTACTGCGCATGCACCGCATTCCATACACCCTTCCCTGTCGATAAATTTTACTTTGTGATCTGTTAAATTAAACACTTGATGAGGACAAACATTTACACACATTCCACACCCAACACAACGTTCTTCATCCAACGTTATATTGATAACACCCTCAATATATCTCATCGATTTCATCTTTTCTCCTACAAAAATGGACCAACCAGCCACAATAGAACAGCACCTGCAATGCCAGTTATTTGAAGAGGAATGGCAAGTTTCATCTCCTTTTCAACTCCACTTGGCGAGGTAAAGGGGGTGGAACCGGTGAAATTCATAGCGAGATAAGAACTGATTGCTGAGATGGCCAGAACCAAGGATATCTTATCCATGGTTTGTACATTGGGAAGAAAAAACATACTTCCCATGGTAACTGCTATTCCAAGAACTGCTCCTTTCAAAGAAAATCGCCTTCCCGGCAGCCATGGCAATATTATTGGCACAAGTGCTCCACCAAGTATTGTACCAACTCCTAATCCCGCCAGACCCAATAAGCCACGCTTAACAGCGTTTTCCAGACTGAAAATATCCGGGCCAATCCCGGAAATCAAGAAAAGCAATGGAAAAAGCCACCATATTTTCCTGCTGAGTGAATAAAATTCAACAGGTATCAAGACAAAACGCTCTTTCAGGGTAAAAGTCACTTGGCGCATCTGTGCAGTAGCCTGCATGTCATTTTTCAAAAATTCGGGTATATCCATGGCGCGAACGGGCCCATACACAACTCTGAAACCGCTCTGCAGCTTTACCGTATGAGCAGCAACGCCTGCTGCACCAAGCTGTGGAACTATGAGCTTTCTATGATGCACTTTTTTCGCCAAGTCTGTCTTCAAAACCTGGGAAACAAGCTCTTCTGTGGAGAATGTCTTTTTTCCCGCCGCACACCAGACATTTATTCCACAGGTATCAAGCACCAGTATCCAGCAATCAAGGCCGATGAGTTCCCTGCGCAAAGCATCAAAACTCAATTTATAATTTGCGGTTACAAGCACTGGTGAATCGCCTCCAGGATTACCTGTGCCGTATAAACCTGGTGAGACTTTATAATTATCCCTGTTCACGCCAATTCTGGCCAACACAGTACCAAGATGATCTGCAAATTCCAGTTTGGTTTTCACCAGGGCAGTATTCCGCCCGGAATGTATTAAAAATCCACGGACAAAGTTTTCCAGCAGATAGCCAGGCTGCTCAAACGGGCTGCTTTTCAGTGCCGGTTTCCCTCCGCAACACACTTCTTCGCTAACCGTTTCCTGAACATCGGTAAGTTCTACTATCTCACCGTTTTGATACTCTTTCTCCATGGTGGCAGTTCCCACCTTCGCCATCGGTAATACCTGCATAACGTCACTTTCTTTTGCTCTCACATTTATCAGCGGAAAAGACATCTTGCACAAGTGGTCTCAGTCTCTGTATCTCCATGCAAATGCTCTCTCGTATTGATTTCAACCAAATCGTATAGTACATGTAGGTCTTCATCACAGAAGCGGGAAGATACACGGACAAATATTCTTTTATGCTCAAGTTAAGATTATAATACTTTTGTCAATTCTCCGGTACATTATCTGTTACCGAGAAACCAAGTGCCAACAATCCATCAACAAATAGGTGATGTTCGTTCACTATTTTTTCTTTGTTTTAAAAACCTACTTGGAGCAAACATGAACTTTTCAAAGAACTTCAGGGAAGGAGATTACTTCTGCAGGGAGGAGATACGTTTAATGAAAAAAAATCCCAGGGCCTTAATCAGAACCCCGGGATGTATACTTTCTGAAAATCTATAAACTGATGTATGGTTTCATTTTTTTTAGAGTAGCAGCCCCAATACCCTTAACCTCAAGAAGATCATCCAGCTTGGAGAAGTTCCCATTTGCCTCTCTATACTTAATGATCTTTACTGCAGTAACAGGACCGATCCCTGGCACCTCCCGCAGTTGCTCTTCGCCTGCACTGTTGATGTTTATCTTTTCCGTTACCACCTGGCTTTTCACTTCTTTTGATTTGGATGAAGCCATGGTAAAAGAGGCTGGCATAGCAATAAAAAGAGCAATTAGAATGAGAGCAACAACATTGATTTTCCGCATTTTTTCTCCTTTAAATTAGTAAGATTGTTTTCAGGAAAGCATTTATTTACTTTCCAAGTTTTAAATTGCCAACCACTCTACAGAGCCAATCTTACAAATTTCCCACATAACGAATGAGATTAAGGAAAAATCATACATAAAACATTTTTTGTCAACATTTCATAAACTTAATAAAGATCAAATATCAAGGCGAACCCACCGGGTACAGAATCTGTATGCTGCTTCAAGAAGCTTTTTATTGCTAAGGCTGCCATGGACAAGCGCATGAAAACCGCCATCAGTATCACGATATAGGACCATTCCAAGCTCCACCCTTTCATGGCGTTCCCCTGATTCAATGCGAAGAGCTCCGGAAACCTCCTCCACATTTAATTCATCATCCTGGAACTGAAAATACGCCATTTGTGCCATGGCATGAAATTCGTGTTTTGAAGATGCGTCATTGTTATCTGTCATTGTTATGATATAGCCAGCTTCCTCAAGAGCTTTCTCTGGTACGAGAATCGCGCTGGTGCAGCTGTCTACCAATTGTTCTTCGTTGTATATTTTTAGCATAATGAATTAGGAAAAGTTGAAGATGGTAGTTGAAAGTTAGGCTAGATCTGCTTTGTATAACTAGCCATGATTGTAATAGATGATACACAAAACAGTCAAATTGCAAAATATCCATTCCATTCCAAACAGACAAAGTTGCACACTAACAAACATTAGATCAGCACCATTCAAGTCCTCAAAAATATACTTCTTCCTCTTTTTAAATTATCAACTTGGGCCACACGATAGTGCCTTTTATTAAAACTGCGCTTATCACCCTATACTTCTGTCGATATCTACAGCCAGACAGTTATCGTCGATGGACATATCAAGTAGAGATAACTCTCTGCAATCATATTACTCTTGAGTATTGTTTATATTTTTGTTAAGTAATAATGATCCCAAAGACCTGGTTCGTGCTTCTGGTTCGACAGTTGCCTGAATTATGTTGCTGACAATCATCCATGGCACACCACGGTTTCCCATAAAACTGGTTCACCATCACTACGGAGGAGTTTGCATGGAAAGCACTACTGGCGTCACTCCCCAAAGTTGTCACCTCATTACTGAAATTGACCCACCAAAGGGAGTAAACCTGGATACATTTCTCAAAACGGCTCTCAGCATTCGCGGGAGAGTTGATGGCGTAAGAGTTACTGATGGGGAGCATGCCATTATGCGCATGTCACCGGTAGCTCCATGCCTCAGTCTTATGGAAAAAAATATCGAGCCCTCCATGATCATCAATGGCCGGGACCGAAACAGAATTTCATTCCAGGCAGACCTTCTCAGTGCCTATTCGCTTGGTATTAAAAACATAATTATAAAAGAAGGACACGATGCTTCCGAAGGAGATCAGCCTGTTGCCAAAAGCAGTGGCGACCTTGACCTTCGATCCATGATCAAGTGTGTTAACAACCTCAATAATGGTACTGATCTCGCCGGCGAAGAACTCAACGAGGCAACTGATTTCACCTTTGGCGTATCTTTGGACCTCTCCGACGATGTCAACTTCAACAGGGAGTTGGCCGAATCGTTTTTACAACTCAAAGATTTAAATATTGACTCAGTAACACTGGGACCGACCTACGATCTCAATGTACTCGAACAATTCCTTCCATTTGCCGAACAAACCGGTATCAAACTTTATACCTCACTCATGTACCTCAAGTCGGTGACAATGGTACGCTACCTGAATAATCTCCCAGGCGTCCCATCCATCCCGCAGGAATTTTTAAAAAAAATGATGCAGGCTCCAGTGAAAAAAGAGGCTGGAATGCAGGTGGCTGCTGATTTCCTCAAAGAACTTGCACCATTGGGCGATGGAGTTGTCCTTCTCGCCATTGGCTGGCGGGACAAACTGCCTGATTTTCTTGATTTGATTGAACGATAAAAGCTGCACCAGAAGATACGAACGCTAGAGGATGAATTACGCAACCCGTGAATACTTCTCCTTTTAATAAAGATCTGGCAACCGTCACCGAGGAACTGGGCTCCAATATTTATCTCTACCAGATTCTCGAAGAGACTCCAAACGGGGTCATGGTTGTCAACCTGGAGCATGAGGTACTCTATGCCAATCCGGCTGCAGCACAATTCATTGGTGCTGTTCACAGAGGCCTCACAGACAGCCATTTACAATCTGCCCTTGGTTCTCAAAACAAGGAGCTCTATGACCTCATTGAAAAGTTTTTCAAATATCCAGATCAAAGAAACGAGCTGCGTATTCGCCATGAAATTCAAATAGAAACGGGTGATAATGAAGTCCAAATCAGTGATGCTGTTCTGGTTTACCCACCCTCTTCTCCGAGCTATTATCTTCTTTATCTCATTGATATAACAACCAGAAAAAAACTCGAAGGAAAGCTGCGCCGCCGCAACGCATTTTTCCACAATCTTATAGAGTCATCCGTCGACGGCATTATTGCCTCTGACATGAAAGGCAACCTCATCATCTTCAACCAGAGTGCTCAGGAATTATTGGGCTACGATGAAGAGGAGAAATTTAAGCTTCATGTTTCCGGCTTATACAATGAAGGGCTGGCTCAAATAATTCTCAGACGAATGCGCAGTGATGAGTACGGAGGAAAAGGCAAGCTCAAACATCAGGAACTCATTGTTAAAAACAAACACGGTGTTGATATACCAGTCAATTTTTCTGGTGGAATTATCTATGACAACGAACAGGAAATTGCCACATTCGGAATTTTCACGGATTTGCGTGCCATGCTCCGCATTGAAGAGGATCTGGAACAGACCCACAATATGCTTATGCAGTCTGAGAAGATGGCAGGCCTTGGCCGACTTGCTGCAGGCGTTGCCCACGAAATCAACAATCCCATGTCCGGTATCATGCTTTATTCAAATCTGATTAAGGAAGATTTGGGTGATGATCACCCTGCTGCTGCAGACCTTGAAACCATAATAAACGAAGCTGAACGTTGTAAGGTTATCGTCGCAGATCTCCTTGAATTTTCACATCAGAAAAGCTATGAGATGGCGCTTATTGACCTTAATGAGGTTATTGCCAAAACCTTAACTGTCGTTCAAAACCAGCCTCTTTTCCAAAATATTGAAATTAACAGGCTGTTAGATACCTCGCTCCCTCCTATATTCGGCAACACCATCCGCCTCAATCAGGTTATCCTCAACATTGTGGTTAATGCCGCCCAGGCGATGGAAGGCCGTGGCAGGATGGACATTACCAGCCGCACAAGAGCTAATCATGATATCAACGAAATAATCATCACCGATAATGGTCCGGGAATTGATAAAGACATTATCGATCAGATTTTTGAACCTTTTTTTACCACAAAAAATACCGGCGAAGGTACTGGCCTCGGTTTATCGGTTTCTTATGCCATCGTTAAGGAGCATAAGGGTAGCATCAGGGTTTCATCCACTCTTGGAGAAGGCACAACCTTCACGCTGAGGTTTCCTGCAGTGATGGAAAACTTAATAGGAGAAGACCATGAACAGTGATTTCATTTCACCGGAAAGCAGCAATAAAAAATTTCTGGCAAAACTGAAAACAATGAAGGTGAACCCACAAAACTGCTATCAATGTGGTCGCTGTTCTTCCGGTTGTCCTGTCGCCGAGTTCTTTGATCTTAGCGTCATGGAAGTGGTACGTCTGGCGTCCTATGGCGCAGAAGAGCGATTGCTCACCAGCAAGACAATATGGTTGTGTGCCGCTTGCGAAACCTGCGCCAGCAGATGCCCTAACGATATCGAAATTGCAGCGCTCATGGATATTTTAAGGGAGCTTGCTTTGCGAAAAGGTATTCGACCTGCAGAGGAGCGCATTCCTGTTTTCCATGACTGCTTTTTAGGCTCCATCAAGCATTGGGGCCGAGCCTATGAAATAGGCATGATAGGAGCATATAAGTTCAAATCCAAAGACTTCTTAGGTGATATGAAACTCGGCCTCGACATGTTCATGAAAGGGAAATTGTCGCTGTTGCCGCATTCTATCCAGGGCAAAGCTGAGATACGCCAGATTTTCTCGGGCAAGGGCAAGGAGTATGACAGATGAAACTATCCTATTATCCAGGCTGTTCATTACAAGGTACAGCGCTAGACTACGACCAGTCGGTAAGAGAGGTATGCAAGGCACTTGATGTTGAGCTTGTTGATATTCCGGACTGGAACTGCTGTGGCGCTTCCTCGGCTCATATGACAAACCATGAAATCGGTAATCGTCTGCCCATGCGCAATCTCCTGCTCAACATGCCGGAGAATCTTGACATTCTCGTGCCCTGTGCCGCATGCTATCAGAGACTCAGAGCGGCAGACCTGGCATTGAGGGAAGACCCTCAATACTGGGATCTTGAATCGTATTCGCCAGGTTTTCGCATTATTCATATTTCCACTTTTCTGGCTGATCCTGAAATAACCACACGGATTCAACAGCAAATGAAAAAGGATTTGGGCAACATGCCTATAGCCTGTTACTACGGCTGCCTTTCGCTTCGTCATCCCAAAATCACCGGCGCCAAGGATTACGAGTTGCCAACTACTCTGGAAACAATTGTTTCTGCTCTGGGAGCAAGACCTGTCAGATGGTCCCATAGAACTGAATGCTGTTCCGGCAGCCTGACCATGGCAAGGCCGGATATTGCCCGTAAACTTGTTGGTGATATTAACAAGGCTGCAAGGAGAGGAGGAGCTTCCGCCTTTGTCACCGATTGTCCAATGTGCCAGGCTAATCTAGAGAGTCGCCAACTCGATAACTCTCCGGAAGACAGCATGCCTGCTTTTTTTGCCACTGAGCTCATAACCGCTGCTCTTCATGGCGACTATCCGCATAAACAGAAAAAAGTGCATCTGGTGCGCCCAGGCGTACTTGCAAATATGTTCACTGCTCAGGAGAGTACAGGGGGGGAACGAACATGAACCAGAATATCCACTCAACCGGAAATGCAATAACTCCACCCACAGGAGCAGTTCTTGTCATAGGTGGTGGAATCAGTGGTATGCAATCCGCTCTTGACCTGGCAAATTCCGGCATCAAAGTGTATCTGGTCGAAAGCTCCCCCGCCATCGGCGGAAAAATGGCTCAACTTGATAAGACCTTCCCGACCAACGATTGCTCAATGTGTATCGTTTCTCCCAAATTGGTGGAGGTTGGGCGCCATAAGAATATCGAACTGCTCACCCATAGTGAACTCAAACAACTCGACGGTGATGCTGGCAATTTCACCGCTACCATTGTACAGCACGCCCGCTATGTGGATATTGCCAAATGTACGGGTTGCGGCCTGTGTGAATTGACCTGTCCGGTCACCCATATCTCTCATTTTCCGTTCAAGGCTGAAGATGACGAGAAAACCAAAAAACTGCGTTCTAAAGAAAAAAGAATCCTAACGACCTCAGCTAAGGTGGAACCGACCTCCCTTCATGCCTGGACATTTACGGTTGATGAGGAGAAATGCTCGCAATGCGGATCCTGCCATCGAGCCTGCCTCCAAGATGCCATTCGTTGGCAGAAAAAGGAGTATGCTAGCATAGATCAGGAAAAATGCACCGGTTGCGGAGCATGTTTCGTCGCCTGCCCGGAGAAATACCAGGCCATTACCATTGAGAATGCACCGGAAATAGATAAAAGTCTCGGTGCTGCAATTCATGAACGCTCTCTAAGATTGTACAATGCCCTAAAAGAGAACAAATCCAACGACTGTGTGCGTTGCGGTCTTTGCGCAATAACCTGCAAGAAAGTGATGCAGATAGGCGCACTCAAAATGGTCACCGATGGAATTGAAGCTGGTGTTGATATCTGCCAGGTATGTGGAGCATGCGTTTCCAACTGTCCTGTCAATTTTCTCTCTATAGAGAAAGTAACCAGTAAGCTGCCACAACCACTTTTCGACAGCTTCAATGAAAACCTCTCTTTACGAAAACCTATAAATATTCACTACCCGCAGGCGGTACCACGCGTTCCAGCTATTGACGAGCAAAGTTGCGTTCGCTTGAACAGTGGTGCTTGCGGTACCTGCGCCACAATCTGCGGTGTTGGAGCCATAGAATATACTCACAGAGAAACCCTTAAAGAGATAAAGGTGGGATCTGTCATCTTTTCACCTGGTATTGAGGTTTTTGATGCCAAAAAGCGAGGCGAGTACGGATACGGTACTTACAAAAATGTGGTTACCTCTATCGAGTTTGAACGTCTGCTCTCAGCTTCAGGACCAACTTCCGGAACTGTTGCTCGTCCGGGAGACGGTGCCCACCCAAAAAAAATTGCCTGGATACAATGTGTCGGCTCACGTGATCACTCCTGCAATAGAGATTACTGCTCATCTGTTTGCTGCATGTACGCAACAAAAGAGGCATTTATTGCCAGGGAACACGATTCTGCAATTGAGCCCACTATCTTTTTTATCGATATGCGTTCCTTCGGTAAAAACTTTGATGACTATATAACCCGTGCTGAAGCCAGGAATGTCCGTCTCGTAAGGGCAATGGTAAGCAGGGTTTTTGAAGATCCGGTTACCGGCAACCTGGAACTAAGATACATGGACGAGTCCGGACAAAAAATTTCTGAAGAATTCGACATGGTCGTTCTTTCCGTTGGTATTCAGGTACCGGAGAAGACCAAGAAGCTTGCAGAAACCATAAACATCGATCTCGACCCTTTTGGATTTGTGGTAACTTCGAGCTTTACCCCTCTTGCAACCTCAAGGGCAGGAGTCTTTGTCAGCGGCGCCGTCAATGGACCGAAGGATATCCCTGAAACTGTCAGTGAGGCTTCCGGCGCTGCTCAGGCCGCATCTGCTCATCTTGCATCGGCCAGGGGAACATTAATTACTGAAGAAATCTTACCTGAAGAAAGAGTTCCCGAGCCCAATGAGGAATTGCGCATCGGCGTTTTCATCTGCCATTGTGGCACCAATATCGCGTCGGTCGTGGATGTGGATGAAGTTACGGAATATGCGAAAGGTCTTCCAGGGGTAGTCTACGCTGAGCATCCGCTTTATACCTGCTCCCAGGATACTCAGGAACGTATTCGCGATATAATTAAGGAACACAAGCTCAACCGTGTTGTCGCTTCAGCCTGTTCACCAACAACCCATGAACCACTGTTTATGTCAACTTTACGGCAGGCTGGTATCAATAAATATTTCTTTGATATGGCCAACATTCGTGATCAATGTTCATGGGTGCATCCCAATGATCCCAAACAGGCCACTGCCAAATCCAAGCGTCTTACCCAGATGGCTGTGGCCAATGCCAGTAAAGGCGAAGCTTTGGAAGAACTGGAGTTTTCGGTAAACTCCGGTTTACTTGTCATCGGCGGCGGCCTGGCAGGCATGACCGCAGCGGAGGAAGCTGCCAAACAGGGTTTTACCGTCTATCTTGTAGAACAGCAAGAATATCTTGGCGGTCAGCTGCGTCAACTCAAACGCAACTGGGACGGCAGCTCATTTGAAAAATATCTCAATCAACTCGAAGCTAGAATAACCTCAAATGAGGCAATCAGAGTATTCACCAACTCCATGGTCGTCGAACAATCTGGTTTCGTCGGCTCATTTGAAACCGATGTTATGACACCATCCGGGGCGACGCGTACCATAAAGCATGGTGCGATTCTTGTAGCCACAGGTGCAGAAGAGTACCGTCCTGACATCTACGATCTTGGATCAAATGATACAGTTTTGACCCAAAGTGATTTTGAATCTTTTCTTGAGCAGGGAAACCATGCTGAATTAGCGCATGGTCACATTGTCATGCTGCAGTGTGCCGGTTCACGAGATGAAAATCATTTACCATACTGTTCCAGAGTCTGCTGCAACCAGGCAGTGAAGAATGCGTTGAACCTTAAAACAAAATACCCCGAGGCAAGAGTGGATATTCTCTACCGGGATATGCGCTGCTATGGCCTTGGCGAACTTAATTATCGCAAGGCACGATTGGAAGGAATCAATTTTATTCGTTACGATCCTGACGGCAATCAACCTGAAATCGATTGCGACAATGGTGCACTTGCTATTTCGCTTACCGATCCATCCATACGACTGCCGGTGAAGCTTCACCCAAACATGCTGGTGCTTTCCACTGGCATGAAGCCAAGAGACACGGAGGAGCTCGCCTCAATGCTGCGGGTTCCCCGCAATAGCAATGGGTTCTTCATTGAAGCCCACGCAAAATTACGCCCAGTGGATCTTCCCAGTGAAGGATTGTTCATGGCCGGTACAGCGCATGCACCAAAAGACGCCGGAGAAACCATTTCGCAGGCCCAGGCTGCTGTTGCCAGGGCAACAACCATTCTCGCCAAGCAGAAGTTGAAAATGTCCGGGGTGGTCTCCAAGGTTGACCCAACCAATTGCGCAGTTTGTCTTACCTGTGTCCGAGCCTGCCCCTATGGCGTTCCATTCATAAATGACCAGCATTCTGCAGAGATAAATCCAGCATTATGCCAAGGTTGCGGGATCTGTGTCGCAGAATGTCCGGCAAAAACAATTTCTCTTGCCCGATTTGAAGATAGAAATATTTCCGCAAAACTAACAGCCTATCATGAATATAAAACCGCAGAAGCTAAAGGAGTTGGATGATGAGTAATTTCAATGCAAGCGTAATTGTCTTTGCCTGCCGCCACTGAGCTTATACCGCTGCGGACCTGGCAGGTTCGGAAAGACGCTCATACCCACCACAGATCAGCATTGTCATGCTGCCCTGTACCGGCAGGATTGAAGAATCTCTCTTGCTCAAGGCTTTTGAAAACGGTGCCGACGGAGTCATGGTTGTGGGCTGCCTTGAAGGTGATTGCCATTATGTATCAGGCAATATCAGGGCCAAAGCACGCGTTAAAAGAGTCTATTCCATTCTCGAACAGATTCATATCGGTCCTGAACGAATACGTATGTACAACCTAAGCGCAGGAGAAGGCGCCAAATTTGCTGCTTATGCCAATGAATTTGTAGAAAATATAATGGAGCTTGGCCCAAGCCCCATAAATATCGCGCGTGCCAAAGTATCAGAGAAGGCTCCAGAGGAGGAGACATTATGATCACGGGAACCCCTAAGCCAATCGATGAAATACTGGAAATGGTAGCCCCTTATGACAATATCATCGTTGCAGGCTGTCATGGATGTGTCACTGTCTGCCGTGTCGGAGGGCAGAAGGAAGTTGAAGTCCTCTCCTCTACCCTTCGCCTGGCAAGAGAGAGCGACGGTAAAAAGATTGAGATTAAAGAACTCAGCCTGGAGCGCCAATGTGACCCTGAATATGTGGAAACTCTGCGTCCATTGATTGATGATCATCAAGCCATCCTTTCCATTGCCTGCGGAGCGGGAATTCAGTTTCTTGCAGAGAAGTTCACCAAAATGCCAGTGCTGCCAGGCATAAACACAGGCTTTCTCGGAGTTACCGAAAGACAGGGGGAATGGGCTGAAAGATGCCAAGGTTGCGGAGACTGCGTTCTTCATCTGACCGGCGGGATTTGTCCGGTCACTCGATGTGCCAAGCAGCTTTTTCATGGACCCTGCGGCGGCTCAAGCGCTGGAGTCTGTGAAATCGACAAGAATGTTCAATGTGGCTGGCAGCTGATAATTGACAGGCTTAAATCACTTGACCAGATGGACAACTACACCAAACTCAAGCCGTACAAGGGGTGGAATTCTTCAAGAGACGGCGGTCCCCGCCGAATAATCAGGGAGGATATGATATAATGAAATCAGGAAGTAACCTTGAAAAGGTTCTTGAAGCCGGACATTTTTCGGTAACAGCAGAATGCGGTCCTCCCCGTGGAGCAGACCCGGACCATGTCCGTAAAAAAGCGGCACTCGTTAAAGGCAATGTTGATGCCTGCAATGTTACCGACAACCAAACCTCCGTGGTACGCATGAGCTCGCTTGCCGGCTGTATGCTGGTCAAGGAATCAGGTGTTGAACCGCTTATTCAGATGGTTGTCCGGGATCGTAATAGAATTGCATTGCAATCCGACCTGCTGGGGGCATCGGCATTGGGTGTTCGAAATTTACTGTGCCTCTCCGGGGACCACCAGAAATTCGGTGATGATCCACAGGCCAAAAATGTTTTTGATATTGACTCGATGCAGCTCATCAATTTAGCCAAGACGATGCGGGATGATGGTGTTTTCCCCTCAGGGGACAAACTTGAAGGTGCTCCTAAATTCTTTATAGGTTGCGCAGTCAATCCCTTCGCTGACCCATTCGAAATCAGAGTACCTCGCCTGAAGCTGAAAATTGAGGCGGGAGCCGACTTTGTACAGACGCAATGTATATACAACATGGATACCTTTAAAAAATACATGGAAGGAGCCAAAAAAGAAGGTTTGCATGAAAAAGTAAAAATTCTTGCGGGTGTTACTCCTCTTAAATCCGCTGGAATGGCAAAGTTCATGAATAAATTTGTAGCTGGGATTGATATACCTGATGAGGTCATTAAACGTGTTGCCGACGAGCCTAAAGAAAAACAAGCGGCAAAAGGTATAGAAATATGTATTGAACAAATTGGAGAGCTAAAGGAAATGGAAGGGATTGCCGGGGTTCACGTTATGGCCATTGAGTGGGAAGAAAAACTCAATGAAATAATCGGAGGAGCCGGGCTGCTTCCACGTCCCGTTGTTGATTGAGAGGTCATATTTAATATACAGCATCATTAATGGAGGAAGTTTATGTCAGAAAGAAAAGATATTCTGCTGGTAGACGACGATCCTGATTTTGTTGAAGCCGTCAAGGTTATCGTGGAGAAAGCTGGTTACGATGTACGGGTTGCCTATGACGGGCAGGAAGGTATTGAAGCCGTCGAAGAGAAGCTCCCCGACCTTATCGTCCTGGATGTGATGATGCCTGTCATGAATGGACACGAAGCCTGTGCCAAGCTTAAAGGTAATAAGGAAACCGCTGAGATCCCGATAATTCTGCTCACCGCGGTTGCTGACAGGGTTACCACAAGCACATACACTCATCGGGATATGCTGGAAAGTGAAGCGGATGATTATATCCCCAAACCAGTTGAACCCAATGATCTTCTTGAACTTATCAAAAACTGGTTGAAGTAGCGACTACATACCATTTTTAAAGTTTAAAGAATCTGGGCATGCCAGAACACTCTACTGTTTTCTGTTTAATGAAAAGGCAGACAGCTGAGCAGTACTAACAAAAAAGTGATTGGCATCCCTGAAGTAAATTCCTCGCGGCATCCTGCCCGCTGTTGTGCGGAGCGGGATGCTATGTACCTTGGGTCAGCCCATTATTCCATCAGGAAAAACACCATGGATACTGTCCACATTCTGGTCATCGACGATGAAAAAGTGATACGGGAAGGCGTTGAAAGAGCCTTATCTGGAAGAGGATTTAGTATTTCTAAGGCTGAAAACGGCGAACGCGGAATTGAGATGATCAAAGAAAACAATTTCAACATCGTTCTGCTCGATTTAATGATGCCGGGAATAGATGGATTCGGAGTTCTTGAATGGATACAGGAAAATCGGCCCCAGATTCAGGTTATCGTTATTACCGGTTTTGCCACGGTTTCAAAAGCCGTATCAGCAATGAAACAGGGTGCATTCGACTTTGTCGGTAAACCTTTTACTCCTGATTACATTCGTATTGTCGTTGATAGAGCAATCGAAAAAGTATCACTGAGAGCAGAAACAGCAAAACTTCGTGAAGAAAAAACGCTGAGCATTGAAGCTATTCAAAAGGAACAGAGTAGGCTGAAAACAGTCTTCAGCTGCATGGTAGAAGCGGTGATCATCACTGACAAAGATGCAATTGTCGTGCATCATAACCCCGCAGCAATCAAGCTCCTTGAAATACAGACCGATCCTGTGGTCGGCAAACCACTTTCAGCTTCCATACAGGATGCCAGTGCCGTAAAAATGGTGGAAGAATCGCTTGCCAAGGCGATTGTGGTAACTCGGGAGTTTGCCCCAGGTATGATTTCAAGAAAGTTTCTACGAGCGCATTGCTCCCCGGTACAATCAGTTGCGGGAAATGTTCTTGGCGCTGTCATCACCTTTGAGGATATTTCAACACACAAAGAGATTGACAGAATGAAGTCCGATTTTGTTGCAATGGTTGCCCACGAGCTTAAATCTCCATTGGCATCCATAGAACAGATGATCTATGCTCTTCAGGCTGGCTGTGAGTATGAAGCAGAAAGTTCATGCAATGCCCTCCATGGTCGAATGACCGTACGCACCAAGGATTTACTGCGTCTCATTGACAACCTGCTCAACCTTTCAAAACTGGAAAATGGAACTATTGTCTTTAATCTTGAACCCACTAAAGGTCATGACATAATCAGTGAGATATTAGAGATTACCAAACCTCAGGCAGAGAGTAAAAACATCACCGTAGACTATCAGCCCTGTGAGGAGGAATGGTGGTTCAATGTTGACTACGATCATATCCGTACTGCTTTTATGAACATCATCTCCAATGCAGTCAAATACACTCCTGAAGGAGGCACTTTAGAAATCACTACCTCTGTCAATGGCGGTCTTGCCAATCTCACCGTCAAAGACTCAGGAATAGGAATCAGCGAAACCGACCTGCCTCATATCTTTGACAGATTTTTCAGAGTAAAAGGTAAAGCAACCAGACATATTACCGGTTCAGGGCTTGGACTCTCACTCGTCAAGGAGGTCGTTGACGCTCATCAGGGTTACATTGAGGTGCATTCAACACCGGATGTCGGCACCACCTTTACCCTCAGCTTTCCTGTTGTCGAAACCGTTAATCATTCGGTTTAACAAAAAACAGGGCAGCATTCAGCAAAACATGACGTTATTATAAATCCCCTTCAGCTGTATAATACTCTTTCCAGAAGAGTTTTATTGACAAATTAACAGGCACAGCTAACCTTTTAGACAGATATTTTCTAGACAAAAAACTATTGATAATAATTATTGTGAAAGGTAGCTTTAACTCGGTAAGCAGTATGAACGTGTTCATCGTCTTTCAGCGCTTGTCGAAAAAATCCACTTTCCAGAGTGAATTTTAACTACTTGTCTATTCCCAGATCAGAGAACAAAGGTGTTCTTCCAGATATCAGCTTGATAGCACTGGAGGTGCGCACCAGCTATCGTCACCACCCAAACTTTTAAGGAATCGATATGAACAATCAGGATTACCACAAAAAGCTCAGCGCTAATGGTAAAGAATATGGTTTTTATGATATCACTCTTTTGCAGAAGAACAATATTGCCAATATTGACAGGCTACCGTTCTCCATTCGTATTCTTGTGGAAAACCTTCTTCGCAAACTCGATGGCAAGATAGTGAAGAGCGATGATCTTGAGGCCATTGCCAATTGGCAGAAGACATATGATTCTCCCCCGGAAATCCCCTATCATCCAGCTCGCGTTCTTATGCAGGATTTCACCGGTGTCCCTGCTGTTGTCGACCTGGCAGCGATGCGCGATGCGGTAAGTGATTTGGGTGGTGATCCTGCCAAAGTCAATCCGTTGGTGCCCGTTGAGCTGGTGGTGGACCACTCCATTCAAATTGATTATTACGGAACTTCGACGAGCCTGGTCCAGAATGTTGAAAAGGAATATCAACGCAACAACGAGCGCTACACCTTGCTGAAGTGGGCCCAGAAAAGTTTTGATAACTTCAACGTGGTCCCTCCAAACTCTGGGATCTGCCACCAGGTAAATCTGGAACATCTTGGCCGTGTGGTCATTGATGATGGAAGCGGCACCGCTTATCCCGACACTCTGGTGGGACTTGATTCGCACACACCGATGATCAACGGCATAGGAGTCATGGGCTGGGGTGTTGGTGGTATTGAAGCTGAGGCAGTAATGCTTGGCCAACCCTATTATATGTCAATTCCTGAGGTGGTCGGTGTACAACTTACCGGTAAACTCAATGAAGGGGTAACTGCCACGGATCTAGTGCTCACCGTCACTGAATTACTCAGAGCAAACAGTGTGGTTGAAAAATTTGTCGAATATTTTGGCCCTGGAGTTGGTAATCTTTCCATTCCAGACCGTGCAACTATTTCCAATATGACTCCAGAATACGGAGCTACATTAGGGTTTTTCCCAATTGATGATAAAACCCTGGAATACCTCCGCCTCACCGGAAGAGCAGAAAAAGCGGAACTCACTGAAGCCTACGCCAAAGCAAACCGGTTGTTTCTCACGGATAACGAAACTTCAGAGTATTCCCAGATCATCAAGCTTGATCTGTCAACTGTCTCGTCATCACTTGCCGGACCAGCTCGACCTCAGGATCGAATCCCCCTTGATAATATAAAAAACAGTTTCGAAGAAATTCTTGGCTGCGAGTATGACAGGAACACCTCTCTGAAAGACATTTCAGAATTTCACCAGGAGTCAGGATCTCAAACAAGCCGTTCCCTAAAATGCACACCTTCCCAGAAAAAAGAATTCACTCTTGAACTTGAGGGTAAAAAAGTTGAAATAGGCGATGGAAGTGTGGTTATTGCTGCAATAACTTCATGCACCAACACCTCAAACCCGCATGTTCTCATGGGTGCCGGTCTCATGGCCAAAAAAGCGGTCGAATATGGGCTTAAAGTACCTGCATATGTTAAAACCTCCTTTGCTCCCGGTTCAAAGGTTGTCCGCAATTATCTTATCGATGCAGGGCTTACCCCCTATTATGAAGCACTTGGTTTCCATCTGGCAGCGTTCGGATGTACCACGTGTATTGGTAACAGTGGTCCTTTAAGAGAAGAAATTGAGAATCTCATTAAAGAGCATGACCTCAATGTTGCTGCAGTGCTATCAGGAAATCGAAATTTTGAGGCCCGCATCCATCAGCGTATAAAATCGAACTTTCTTGCCTCGCCAATGCTTGTTATAGCTTTCGCTCTGGCCGGTAGAATAGATATAGATCTCACCTCTGAACCACTGGGGACGACGCCTAATGGAGAACCTGTCTTTTTGAAGGATCTATGGCCAAGCAATGAAGAAATCAATGCACTGGTAACACAATTCGTCCACCAGGATGGCTATGAAAAAGTGTACTCGTCGATTTTTGAAGGCGATGATTTCTGGAAAAAGCTTGAAGTAACTGAGAGCACCACTTTTGCCTGGGATGAAAAATCAACCTATATCAAAAAACCGCCCTATTTTGATGGCTTCACGCCCGAAACCTCCGAGCCCGTCGATATTGAGAAGGCCAGACCATTTCTCCTTTTAGGCGACTCGGTTACAACCGATCATATCTCCCCTGCCGGTTCTATTCCTGAAGAATACCCTGCTGGGAAATATCTCCAGTCTTTAAGCGTAAAACCTGTTGATTTTAATTCCTATGGTTCAAGGCGTGGCAATCATGAGGTAATGATGCGCGGTACTTTCGGCAATATCAGGATTAAAAATAACATGGTCGCTCCCAAAGAAGGGAGTTTCACAATTAAGAAACCAGATAACAAAGAAATGTTCAATTACGATGCCGCCATGGCCTACCAAATGGAAAATGTACCATTGATTGTCCTGGGTGGTAGAGAATACGGCACCGGCTCTTCACGTGACTGGGCTGCGAAGGGGACCAACCTCCTGGGAATAAAAGCTGTTTTGGCAAAGTCTTACGAACGCATCCATCGCAACAATCTGGTGGGTATGGGAGTTTTGCCGCTGGTCTTCAAAGAAGGTGAAGGGTATGAGGAACTTGGTATAGGTGGAGACGAAACGTTTCATATTGAAGGTCTACAAAACATGAAACCGCGGCAGGAATTAACTGTAAAGGTCACCAGGGCAGAAAACTCCACTTTTGAGTTCACGGTCAACTCTCGTCTTGACACAGAAATTGATGTCGCCTATTTCGAACATGGTGGAATCCTTCCCTATGTTCTTCGCAAAATCATACAGGAAGTATAGAATTTACCCATCTGTAACCAGTATAATACGTTAAACTATAATGGGGACTCCAACGGAGTCCCCTCTGCTTTTACAAACTCTTCCTGCAGACTCTTCAGCTTGGGCAGGAGGCTCTTTAAACCAATAGACCTTAATATGCATAGAACAATTGCCGCAGTCGGAGATAGTCATTCCCTGCGCTGTTTTGAAAATCATCCCTGTATTGCCGATTCAAAAACCTATTTCGGATATAACAAGCTTGATGGCAAAACAGCATATAAGCTGGTGGATCATGACAAAAGGGTCCGAAAAATCATTACTCCCATAAAAGAGAAGGCTCTTATTTTTTCATTTGGTGAGGTGGATGTTCGTATTCATATACAATACAAACATCTCCAGACTGGCACTCCAGTGGAAACACTGATCAGTAACACTGCCAAACGCTATACCGACTATATCGCCAATCTTCGAGGCGAAGGTTTCGACATCCATATTTTCAATGTCATACCAACAGGAGATTTTACCGGGGCTGCATTTGAAGCCTGGAAAAACAATCTGAACTATCCATTCACCACAAACTACGCAGAAAGACAATTCTTTACCCACCAATTAAATGATCAATATAAAAAAAAATGTAAAAGCAAAGATATTCCATTCATAGATATATATGACCATCTTGTCGACGAATCAGGACGGCGAAAAAAAGAACTCATCTATGATTTTGCCCATCTGAATTCCAAAACTGCTGATATTCTTTTGGCTCATTATAAATTTCCTGAGAAATAATTATTTGCTTACCGAGGGCTAGTGCTCGGCTGTCCCACTCGCGATTATCATGTAACCTCCTCGATGAAAACCTTTATGGATCTACTTTATTGTTTCTATGCCATTCTCAACAGTGATCCACAACAATGGTCATGGCTCTTGCCGATTAGGGACAACAAGCTGGAATCTGCAAACACCTCCTTATTCTTGATATTGCTACAGGGTGAAAGTAGATGAGGAGTTTTCTTTATCAACCGGATAATACCCTTAACGACATTAATTTATTTGAAGTAATCATATCGAAAGTAAGAATGCGGAATTGGAGTATTAAGAAATACAAAACCTGAAAAAGGAGTGAAGATTAACAGGTAATATACCGATAAAAAGTGATACTAATTCAATTGGTTAATTTCATATATCATGAATTGGCTGGACTTTTTCGATTTCCCCGACATATAATTCTGAGAATTACATGCATGATATTGAAAGAAAAAGAGATAAAAGCTTTTTAGCTCCGGAAGGAAACGCGCCCTAAGCAGAAAAACATTTTCAGGAGAGTATGTATGCTTACCCTATTGCGTAAAGTAATACCTACAAAAGTGAAATCAAAGTTGCTCCTTATACTAGGTATACTTATCACTATTTTAATAGCGTTACCGACCTATCTATCATTCCGCTCAACACTCCAGAACACTGAAGAACAACTGCAAACCGAGCTAGAGACCATCATTCACCAGGTATATCAACGGATAACAGTGGAACGGGCAGAACAGCTAAAACTACTTGCCCATACAGTTGCAAGAATGCCAACAATACAGGATTATGTTAAATACAGTGACAGGGACTCCCTGCTGGAGATAGGAAGACCTCTATATGAGGGTTTAAAAGAAATTACCTCATTAAATGTTATTCACTTCCATCATCCTCCTGCAACCTCTTTTCTACGTCTGCATAATACTGAAAAATTCGGTGACGATCTCTCTTCATCTCGAAAAACTGTAGTCCAGGTTAATCAAACTCAACAAGACGCCGCCAGTGTAGAAGTTGGTGCCTCAGGATTATCAATCCGGGCTGTCGTACCTATCAAATATCTTAACAAAGTTCATGCCGGATCAATAGAATTTGGGGCTCCACTGGATGATGAGCTGTTACTGCAAGTAAAAAATGCTATCGGCTACGATATCGCAATTATTGTCCCGGACGGAACGAATTTCAAATATCAAGCCAAAACCTATGATCTGGAAATTCCCAAAAGCAGTTACACTTTTCTGAAAAAGGTCATGAATTCAGATAAGGTAATAACCCAACAGGTTAATAGAAAAAGTAAAGAAGTCCTGACCTCGTACATGCCGATAACCGATTATTTTGGTAGCGGAGTAGGAGTACTGGTAATTCCCAAAGATATTAGTACAGTATTAAATGCCTCCAACAAACGGGCTCAGAATTCTGTTATTATAGGTTTAGCTGCGTTGGTACTCATTCAGATACTGGTATATTTTATCTTCACCCATTTAGTGGATAAACCAATTAAAAGTTTCACCAGACTTCTTGAATCTGCTAGCCGTGGTAATTTATCTCAGGATGTTGATATGAGCAAAATACTCCCGGTAAATTGCTCGGAAAAAATGCAGTGCAATAATCCGGATTGCACCATGTACGGGAAGGAAGGCTACTGCTGGGAAGAAGCTGGCTCAGCAGCGCTCGACGTTCAGTGTCCTAAAATTACCAGCGGGGAGTACTCTTCCTGTACTGAATGCAGTGGTGTGTTCAGTTCAACTGTGCGTGATGAATTCTCAGAGCTGAGTGTCTATGTTCATTCATTTCTCGCTAATATTCGTTCTTTAGTTCGGGATGTAAATGAGAACAGTATAAAGTTGAATACATCTTCTCAAAACCTCTCGACAATCTCAGAAAAAATTGATGCCGGCTCCACTGATTCAGCAAATCTCACCTCAAATGTTGCCGCAGCGTCCAGAGAAATGAGCTCGAACATGACCTCTGTTGCCGCAGCCACTGAAGAGGCTGCGGCCAACGTTAATGTCATGATGACTGCCACTGAAGGGATCAGTTCGACCGTTGGGGAAATACAACATTCCACGGTTAGTGCCAAGAGAATCACCGGTGAGGCTGTAAACCAGGCATCAGACATTACCTTAAAGGTTGATGAACTCGGTAAATCTGCCATCAATATTGGCAAGGTTACCGAAACGATTGCCGAGATATCCGATCAAACAAATCTTCTTGCTCTTAATGCCACAATAGAGGCTGCACGAGCGGGAGATGCGGGCAAAGGCTTTGCTGTTGTTGCCAACGAAATAAAGGACCTGGCCAAACAGACGGCGGAGGCCACCGGAGAAATTCAGCAACGTATTGATGGTATTCAGTCCTCCACCAATACCACTGTGGCAGGTATTAAGAAAATCTCAGGGATTATTTCAGAAATAGATGAAATCGTCTCTAATATTGCCACCTCTCTGGACGAACAAAGTGCCACTATGTCTGAACTTACTTCCAATATTTCCCAGGCAGGTGATGGTATTAACGAGGTTTCCGAGAATGTTGCCCAAAGCTCATCCGTATCTCAACAAATATCTGACGATATTGCCGAAGTCAGTCAAGCTGTTGCCACAATTTCTGATGATACCAGTGAGGTCAGGAAAAATGCCGAAGAACTCAAACAATACTCACAAACACTGAAAGGACTCATCGGAAAATACAAGATATAAAAAAAACCTGAGTATTGAAATTGCCACATTGACGGTAATTCATTTTACCATCAATGTGGCAATCTTATTTTCATCCATAACACAAGATTGAAGCACCGTTGCTCCAGAACACCTCTTCTCAGCGGCCTCACCCCAGGGCAACATCCAGCATCATCATGACTGTGAAGCCAGTCATGGTGGCCATGGTTACAAAATCAATATGAGCAGTATTTCGCTGAGATTCAGGGATAAGCTCCTCGACAACGACAAAAATCATGGCGCCCGCTGCAAAACAGAGGGCATACGGTAGAATGTTCTGCATATGCAAAACGAAAAGCGCACCAAGTACTCCGGCGATAGGCTCAACCATCCCAGAGAATTGGCCAAGCATAAAGCTTTTCCCCTTGGACATTCCCTCACGCCTCAGGGGTACAGAAACAGCGGTACCCTCTGGAAAGTTTTGAATACCGATACCTATTGCCAACGCTATTGCCCCACCGATAGTTGCCGATGGCAGACCGGCAGCAACTGCACCAAAGGCGACACCAACGGCCAATCCTTCAGGAATATTGTGGAGGGTTATGGCCAGAACCAGAAGAGTTGAACGCTGCCAAGAGGTTTTTATTCCTTCCTTTTTATCCATTGCCAAACCCGGGTGAAGATGGGGCAGAAATTTATCGGTAATACGCATAAAAACGCCCCCACCCATAAAACCAATCACTGCGGTCAACCAGGGTATATGCCCGAGATTCTCGGCCATTTCAAGGCCGGGTGCAAGTAACGACCAGAAACTTGCAGCAATCATTACGCCCGCAGCAAAACCAAGCATTGAATCCATCAATTTCGGATTGACAGCTTTAGTGAAAAAAACCAGCGAAGCACCGGCAGCGGTGACTCCCCAGGTGAAAAGCGTAGCGATAAGCGCCTGGGTTACTGGATGAAACTGTAAAATAAATTCGGTCATTGATTATCTCCTAAAGCGGCTAAGCCATATTTGTTTATAATGCTCCAAAACACCCCATTCCTGTACAGGTGTTAAATAACTAATTGAAATTATAAAAATACTTAAGTACCGATATGATTTTTCATGAAATATTGGAACTAACCTGACAATTCGATAAAATTTGAGAAAGCTATCATCTTCGTTTTATATTAGTATGCATTCTTATTGGCAATAAATATAATACTTTAAATAGAACGACTTTACCGAAAGAGAAATTCATGCCAGAAACACTCCAATTACGAAAAGCAACGATACTGGACCTTCCCGCAATTCTAAAACTTTATGAACAACCTGAAATTGACAATGGTGTTTCATTATCCCTCGATAAAGCTGCAGAAATATTCTCCAGGATGAAACTGTACCCCGATTATGCCCTCTATGTCGCAGAGATTAAAGGGCAGATTGTCGGTTCATTTGCTCTGCTTATTATGGATAATCTTGGTCATTTGGGTGCACCATCAGCCATTGTTGAAGATGTTGTGGTAGACCCGGCTTATCACCACAGAGGTATTGGCAAGAAAATGATGCAAATGGCAATCTCCTCTGCTGCAAATTCAGATTGTTACAAAATCACCCTTTCAACAAATTGCAAAAGAGAAATAGCCCATCTCTTTTACGAAAGCCTGGGTTTCAAGAAACACGGTTACAGCTATAAGATATCGTTATCCCACGCAAAAGACACAAAGTCTTAACTCGACAGCGATTTTCCATATCGCCGTCGATCTGGTTCAAATGACTGACGAACCTCTTTCAAGCCATAGGGTAACCCGCTTCTCTCCATCCTTTTGGGCCATCTTTCAAAGCATGGGTATTGGTGAACCCCTGCTCTGCGTATTTAGCCGCAAGACCTGCGGCGCTGCCTTCATTCGGTCAGGCACAGTAAAAAACTATTTTTTTATCCTTCTTGAGATCAAGCACTCTTGCCTTAAACTCAGATAAAGGAATTGCGCCTTCAAGGTTATTATTCTTAAATTTATTCTCATCCTCATAAGCACATACCAGTAAAGTAGCACCAGAGACGACTTCCTCACGAATATTCTGTGCAGAGACTCTGTTTGCATTTGCCATAATTGTACTCCTTCAGCATTTTGCTCTTCTGTGCATTCCGTTTACAGATAAACACAAGACGCGGTAATAAAGATACGTACAGATGTCAGGGTATATGCGAACTCCTAGAAGTACTATTTGAAAGCTACTGAAGTAAACTGTTCGTATAATCTCAGAGGGACATAACATCCTGACTAAAGGTAAAAAATAAGCAGAACCGATAATAAAACAACGTTGTCATTTTAAACAATTATCTGGTAAGCGTACGATAGATATCAGTAAGGCGAGATGGCAGCTGTTCGATCTTTTTCACATATGTGTAGTTACCTCTGCCAAACAGATGCTCAAGATACTCATGAGCCTCACGGTCTATAGTGATACAGTATGGATGAATACCGTCTCCTCTGGCTTCTGCCAATGCTTTGCGAGTATCCTCTATAGCATACAACCCTTTATAGTCATCATAATCCTCGGGTTTACCATCAGAGAGAATAACAAGCAGTCTGCTTTTGGTATCAACATCCTTAAATTGTTTGATCATGTGGCGAATTGGCGGGCCCATTCTGGTATATTCCTTCGGCGCTATCGCCGCCAGCCGTTGCTTAATGTCACTGCTATAGGGATCTGTCAAATCCTTGATTTTATATACCTCAGAACGCATCCTGCGCATGCCTGAAAAACCGTAGATGCCATATTTATCACCGACGACCTCCATAGCCTCACACATCAGCACCAGTGCCTCTTTTATTGCCGTGCCAATCCACCCTTCAGTTGAATTCGACATGTCCACGAGAAACAGTGTAGATATGTACCTATCATTTCGTATAAGCCTGATAAATACCTGCTCAGATGGTGCCAGACCGGCTTGCTGATCTCCCAGAGAATCAATTAAAGCATCCAGATCAATATCATCACCATGCCGTCTTCGCCTGGCAAAGTGTTCTTTGGTATTGATCATTTCAAACTGGCGGCGTATTTTCAAAAGCGGGCCTCGATGTTTTTCAAGGGTTCTTTTGTAAAAATCAGAACCCAGACCTTCTAAAGGTCTCTCACGCAAACTGCACCAGCCTTTTCTATATCCACGACGACGATAATCCCATTCATCATAAGGGATAAACTCTGTAATTGGTTCTTCAGCCTCACCTGCGGTCCCTTCACCGGCAACTTTCCCTCCTCCACTGATACCAAAAGCTGCAGAGGTATAGCTTTCCGGAAGCCTGCCAAGATCCGCATGAATACGAGCGATGAGAGCCTGTAGCTCATCAGGAATATCTACCTCGGCATTGTTTATTACCAGTGATGGCCTTTTTATAGTTATCGATGCTTCCTCCGAACTATCCACTATAATTTGTATACCTGCACTTTCTGCCTGATCTGTGCTCATTTCAACTGAAGTCCGGTCAGCAGATGATGGCTCCGACTTAGAAAGAATATGAGCCAATGAAGATGCAAATTTTTGAGCGTTTCGTTCTATTCTCTCCTCCCTTTCCCGTTCGGCCTCCACAAAATCAAACCTGTCCATGAACGGCAGAAAAGAAAACGGTGCGGTATTCTCTACCACTTCATTCATATATTGATAGATTTCCTGATGCGCTAAGGTATCCGTTCCAGAACCGTTATGTTTCCCCAGTATCACAACACACGGATGATCAGGGGTAGCGGCTCTTCCCTCCGGCAGTACAGCCAAGGTCAAGAAAGATTCGAGCGCATCTATGGTACTTTGCTGATATTGCCTGCGCAGATCTAAAAGCTTTCGTCTTACCCTCTCAGTTTCATGAAGCAGACCAGGATATTCGGCGGATATAACACTGAATCCCCGATACAGCTCAATGAGTTGATAAATATCCTGGGCAAAACGAGATTTTTCAAATTGGGTAAAATAATCAAGCGCACTGATTTCATTTCCACCTGTGCCTTTATCCTGCTCATTTCTCGTAACAAAACGATGACGCCCAAAACTGCCCTGAAGTATAAAGCTGCTTAACACACTCATCGTTAATTTGTAGAAAAGGAGATTGTCGTTGTGATTTGTGAAAAACGTAACTTTTTGAGGAAGGAACAACGTTTTCGTGTCGGTATATATAATTGATGATTCCTGGATCTGTAAATCAAGCCCTGAAATTCCTCTGACATAGGCATGAAAACGACCCAGGTGATTCTTTAAAAAAGCTGCGCGTCCGTCCTCAAGCTCACCATCCAGCAGACTTTTATCGGGAGAAGCCATATACGCCCTGGCCTCCTTAAGCCCCCCGATTTCATAATGGGAAAGTATTCTTCTCAGCCACTCCGCTAGAATATTGCTATCAAAATTCTGTGAGAGACGAGCGCCATCCTTCAGGAAAGAAAATGCCAGGCTGTGACTAATCGGCCAGATTGTTGGTATTGCCTGAAGAAGATTGTGCTGGTGGTCATCTTGAAGTCCTTCAAGGTCATTCAAGGCATCTTCAATTTCCCATTCATTGGGGGTTGAAGGATAGATCTGTTCACAAAACAGCTCATGTAAGCTTTGGTAATCCATAGCGGATGAATTTGTGTAAATATGACTTCATTTTGCCGACGGGTATGAGAAATCTTACATTCACTCAATTGTGGCGTTTTTTCACTCTTAGAAAACGGCTCGAGCCATATCTTCGAGCGATTCAAGCAGGTCTGGATCATCTGTTAAGCTACCAATAAGTCCTGATCTGCAGGCGCTTCTGGTATCAATCCCTGATTTTATAAGTTGTGCTGTCTGGATGAGTAAACGAGTTGAAGCACCTTCGGCAAGTCCTGAATCCTTTAAGTTTCGAGTCATCTGTCCAAGCTTGACAAGTTTCACGGCAATTTCACCAGCAACACCAGCCTCCTGTTCAACAATATGCTTCTCCAGGTTTTTGTTGGGATAGTTAAACGAAATCGAGACAAAACGTTGACGTGTTGAAATTTTTAAATCTTTAACAACACTCTGATATCCAGGGTTATAAGAAACGCTCAGCATAAAATCAGGTGGGGCGGTCAATATTTCTCCGAGTTTTTCAACCGGAAGCTCCCGCCTGTCATCAGCAAGTGGATGGATGACCACCGTAGTATCTTTTCTGGCTTCAACTATCTCATCAAGGTAACATATTGCCCCTTTACGCACTGCCAGGGTCAATGGCCCATCCACCCACACGGCTTCATTTCCTTTCACCAGGTATCTGCCAACAAGATCTGAAGTTGATAAATCGTCGTGACATGAGACCGTTATCAGGGGTAATTTAAGTTTCCAGGCCAGATACTGCATAAACCTGGTCTTGCCACATCCAGTCGGTCCTTTGAGCAACAGAGGAAGCTTATTGTCGTGGGCTGTAACGGCAATATCCAGTTCATTGCCCTGAGAAACATAAAACGGTTCTGTCTCTATAATATGTTCTTCGATACGCTGCTGAAAAAATCGGCTCATATTTCTGTATCCATTAGCTGCAGTGACTATATAATGGAAACTATATGACACACTCATTCAGGGGCAAGTAAAGATAATAATCAATATCAAAAAGTCATGACTCCCCCGCACTCATATGGTACCGGCCAGTGTTTTTTTCGCCTGTCACCACGATGAAGTATATCGTCGAAACAACTCCATTACTTTTTTGGTTATTGGCCCTGGATCTTTGGAAATCACGTTCTGGTCAATTTGAATAATTGGGACAACCTCTTTATTTGAGGAGGTGAGAAATGCTTCACTGCAGTTATCTATGAGCTCTCGAGATATTGGCATCTGTTCAACTTGAAACTCCTGAGAGGCAAGACGAATAACCACGTCTCTGGTAATTCCCAGCAATATATCATGGGACGGCGTTACTATTCTACCGTTGGCAACAACAAATAAATTAGAAGTGGTTCCTTCAAGTAACTGATTCTTCTCGTTAACATAAATTGCTTCAATTGCATCCTGGGAACGTGCATTTTCCAAGGCCAATATTGCCTTTATGTAATTGGTACTTTTTGCTCCTGGCCTATATCGAGTAACATTCGCGGTAATGACCTTAGCACCATTGCGATACCATTCATCAGGGAAACTTTTAAGCTTCGTCACCATTACAGCTAATCGTGGTTTGTTCTCCGGAGTTATGGAGTCCATACTATCCCCACCAGTTATGATGAAACGAATATTTGCTTCGTCAAAATTATTTTCTGTTAGTAACCTTTCTACAATATCAACAAGTTCTTCTATTTTCCATGGACAAGAGATATGAAGAATATCTGCTGAATTTTGCAGCCTGTGCAAATGGTCTTCGAGATGAAATGGTTTCCCATTGTAGGTTCTTAAAAAATCAAAGACTGCATACCCTCGCAGAATTGCCATATCGGAGAGTGGAAGCGCTGCAAGTGAATCTTCAACATAGTTACCATCAACGTAAATTATTGACATTTTTCAATACCTTGAAGTTATAATTATCTTAGTTGACCGGTGATTAAATATGTCTAAAAAAGAAATGAGAATCTTTCACATTCTTGACACTCTTTTCAGGGCAGTGTATTGTGCATAATCAATTAAATAAATGAGCATTATCATTCAACACCACAGTCTACAACGTAATCGCATTCAGATATTATTCAATACCAGTTGCTGAACTTTACTTTAAGAAGTCGTAAGTAAGATAATGCATCATTATATAAAAATTCTAATGGAGGTAATAAATGGCATCTATTAAAGGAACCAAAACTGAGCAGAATCTATTGAAAGCTTTTGCCGGTGAGTCGCAGGCGCGTAACCGCTACACCTATGCCGCTTCCGTGGCCAAGAAAGAAGGCTTTGTACAAATTTCCAATATTTTTCTTGAAACCGCAGAAAATGAGCGCGAACATGCCAAACGTTTCTTTAAATTCCTAGAAGGAGGGGAAGCTGAAATCACCGCTACCTATCCTGCCGGAAAAATTAACTCTACCCTGGAAAACTTAAAAATGGCCGCTGCGGGTGAGAATGAGGAACATAGCCTGCTTTACCCCGGATTTGCAAAAGTCGCCGAAGAGGAAGGATTCCCTGAAATTGCTGCAGCATTTTCCATGATTGCCAGAGTTGAAGTTGAACATGAGGCTCGCTACAACAAACTCATCGCTAACATCAACAACGGAGAAGTATTTAAGAAGAGCAGTCCCGTTCGCTGGAAATGTAGCAATTGCGGCTACGTTCATGAAGGGGACGAAGCTCCTCAACTCTGTCCCGCCTGTGTTCACGAAAAAAAATATTTCGAAATCAAAGAAACCAATTATTAATTTCTTTTGAAGAAGTGCAAAAAAGGGCTGACCATAAATGGTCAGCCCTTTTTTTTTAGATTCCTAGCCAGGATTTTTCATTTAGACACAATGCTCACCGAAAATTCGGTCTAAGAACTTAATTCATCTCTCAGTTCATTGAATTTGCAGCTCAGTACCAGAGCGTCATCTTCAATTTTGGTTTTAACCTTATATGGCAGCGTTTTAAAAAGATTAATCATAGCCTTGTTGCTATGGACCGTATAGGCAATCAAACCTGAGATACCGTTGCTTCGCGCAGCTTCTGCCAATTTTTTCATAAAGATTCGACCTAAGCCTTTGCCTTGATATTCCTTGCTTACCGAGAAAGCAACTTCGGCCATATTCTCTTCAACTATTAATAAATATTCGGCGACACTTATCACCTCATCAAAACCAACCTCGCCAACCACACCGATCAAAGTCAGGTCTTTTATGTAGTCAATATGCGATTTGTTTTCGAGATCGGAACGATCAAAACTCTTTTTGTCGTGAAAGAAACGGGAAAATACATCTTTTTTCTCAAGCTTATAATAATGCTCCTGGATTCGCCGCTCATCAACCGGCTTGGCAGGACGGATGGTGATTTTTTTATCATCTCGATAAATGGTGTCCTCAAGCCCCACTGGATAAACAGCTCGTACCGCCTCTCCCAGGCTTCTTTCCTGACCGATTATCCCCATTTCCTTCGCATCAGCCAACAGTTCATCGCGAAAATCCGGATGAGCAATGGAAATCATTGCCATGGCTCGTTCCTGCATGCTTTTTCCAAAAAGATTAGCTACTCCATACTCGGTGGCGACCCAATGAACATCTCCCCGGGGGACAACCACCGGCGCTCTTTCGGTCATTGGTATTATCCTGCTCTTCTTGCCATCAGCTGTTGTTGAGAAGAGAAATATAATCGAACGACCACCTTTTGATCTTTTTGCTCCCCTGACAAAATCTGGAATACCACTGACTCCTGCATAGAGGGTCTGGGAAGATGCTTCAGCAGTAACCTGGCCAGTGAGGTCAATGGAACGAGCCACGTTCATTGAAACCATCCGGTTATGCTGGCCAATGATAAATGGATCATTTACATAATCGGAGGGATAGAACTCAATTCCTGGATTATCGTGAAGAAACTCATAGAGATTCTGAGTCCCAACGGCAGCTGATGCAACCAGCTTACCATCGTTGAAACCCTTTTTGCGGTTATTGATAACTCCTTTGGCATAAAGGTGCATAACGTCGACAGTGAGATATTGTGAATGCAGACCAAGATCATTTTTGTTCATTAGAGCCTGAACTGTCGCTTGCGATGCCGCATCAAGTCCTACCTGGAGGGTCGATCCATCTTCTATGAGCCTGGATATGTTTTTTCCTATCTGAACAGCAATCTCTGATTGTAGAGGAGGATCAATAGTTAGCAGGTTTTCATCATGCTCTACTATGATATCTACATCATTGACATGAATGAAACTATGCCCCATTACCCTTGGCATCTTTGAATTCACCTGAGCTATTACAAAATCGGCTGACTGCGCACCGGCCTGAGTGACGTCAACTGAGACGCCGAGGCTCATCCAGCCAAAATCATCTGGCGGAGAGACTTGAATGAGAGCAACATTAATCGGCATTTTCCTGCTCTTAAAAAGCAAAGGGACATCAGACATGTTCATCGGTGTAATAAATCTCTTACTTTTAGCCAGGGTGCCTGAACCTGCAGATCCTAAATAGATATTTCGAATATTGAGACTGGCATCATGTGTTTTATCAGCTATTTCCGACAAAGAGACTGATTCTGTACTCATCATTCTAACTATTTCCAATCCTGAGAACTCAATCGCATGAGTGGCGAGGCAGCGTACCAGTTCCTGAGGTTCACCACAGGCTGAACCAATAAAAACCCTCTGTCCCTGCCGAATTTTTCTAATTGCCTGTTCAGGATTACAACATTTTTCTACATATGAATCTGCCCAATATATGTCATTTGCCATCTATTCACTCCTTGAAGTATTGATCAACTTTTCGATCAATGAGATTATTAAGGTTATAAAAAAGGAGTTCAATTTTCGAATCCAGTTTTTAAAGTTGTATATGATGTAAACGTCAACTAACCGGCTGGCAGGACTCTTAATCTTATTTTCCAATCAGGCCAGCGTCACTCTATTCCTTCCTTCATTTTTGCTTTGATACAGATTTTCGTCTGCTCTTCGGATCAATTCGTCAAGAGAATCATCTGCCATTGCCAAGGTAGCTCCTATGGATATTGTAACGAGTATTGTTTCTTTATCCCTGATAATATAAGACTCTTGAATTAAGCGACGGACCCGCTCTGCTATTCCCAATAGCTGCTCGCCACCCACATTGCGAATAACAGCAACAAATTCTTCCCCACCCCACCTGCCATAGAGATCAAATGGCCGGGAATTGGCTATAAAATTCTTCGCGACATACCGCAGCACGTCATCACCAGCATCATGTCCGTAAATATCATTAATGCTTTTAAAAAAATCCAGATCCATAAAGAGAACGCCGAATGGGACGTCAAAACGTTTCATCTCTGATAAGCGGTTGATTATCTCCTGTTCAATGTATCGTCTGTTCGCCAAATTCGTTAGAGCATCAAGGAGAGCGAGTTTTTCCAACTCCTTCATCAGCAATACATTACCTTGTTGCTTGCTTACATCAGTAAAGATCTCAATTCCACCAATAACTTCATTATTTTCATCTTTTAATGGGCTCGTCCTCACATGTATAGGTATCCGATGTCCATCCTTGTGGTGCATATAGATGGTATCTTCATGCAATTTTTTATCAACCATGGTGGCCTGAAGCGGGCATCCATGTTCGCAAAGATAATTTCCTTCACAATCTATATGAGTAAGAATAGAATCCTTGCACGATTTTCCAATAACCTCTTCGGCTGTAAATCCTGAAATGCGTTCAGCCCCTTTGCTCCAGAAGGTGATTTTCCTCTCTCTATCAACGAAGTAAATGCCGTCATAGATGTTATTTATTATATTAAGATAATCCTCTTGGCTGAATGTGTGCATATTTTATCCCTTCCCTTCCTGGCGATGGTGAGTATCTTTCGAATAGCTGAGGCGTTGGACTACAAAGAGATGGAGATATGGAATTTTTACTCTTTTGTCTACTAAACCTCTACCAAGAGTGGAAATTTACAAAGGTTGATTCTTTATTATTTATAATCGGTCTTGAGCCCTTGTACAGTTTCGTATCTTTATCAATCACAACAAATTTAGAAAAATCAAAATGATCCATATCTCTTTTCTATTTCTATCAATTTATAACACGTGAATCAAATTTTTTCTAAGGAGTCACGGCGATGCATTGTCAGCAACTCGTTAAAGACTTTAATCAGTGCCCGGTAAAATGAGATTAACAACGAGGAACATTATTGGGAGGTTCGCTTTGGCCCTTCATGCGATCAACTTTTCCCAGACGTAATAAAAGTATTAGTAATCATCATTTGAATAGGATAGAGTATGGATCGGCTGGACAATTCGGCCAATCTTAATCTACTCATGAGCAAGCAGCCTCGGACTGCTGAAAGACAAAACGCAATATTGGTAAATGGAGAAAGTAATGACTATCCGCTCTCTATCACGTATTCTTTTATATGCCCTATCCTTTTGTCTCGTATTTCTTTTTTGTGCAACATCTTCAATTGCACAAACCTGGTACATAAAGCCTACAGCTGAGATACCTCTTCGAAGAGGTCAGGGAACTGATTATAAAATCCTTGCTATCGTCTCGGATGGAGTTGCAGTAACCATAATGGAGGAAGACGATACCTGGGCTAAAGTCACCACCGAAAATGGTGAAGAAGGTTGGATTCTGAAACGCTACCTCACCCAAGATGTACCGTTGGATAAAGTCGTGGCTGCTCTGCGCAGCGAGAACAGTAAATTGAAAGAAAAAGTTAACACAATTCAGCAGCAGAATACAGAGCTGCAACACCTCAAAACAGCACTTGAAGGAACCCTTGCCAACAATAAATCGGAACTGGCCTCCACTGCGGAAAAATACCGTAACCTCGTTGAGGATAATGAAAATGTGATAACCATGAAAAAAGATCTTATGGAAAGCAGGCAAACAGTCACCAGCTTACAACAGAAAATCGGGGCCGTTGTTGCTGAAAATGATAGACTGAAAGCCAGCCAGAGGATCAAATGGTTCTTGGCCGGTGGCGGAACATTAATTTTTGGTTGTGTTGTTGGTTTGCTAGGCGCAAAAGCCAGTAAAAAGCGGAAATCTTCTCTTTATTAAAATTTAATGCTATTCACCAATATAAGATATTGTAAATTTTGTCATAAATTTCTTATTCTTATTTACAAAAAACCATAATAAGAGTTTACCTCCTGATACAAATTCTCATTATCTTTTATGTATTGGTTTGACTGGTGGAATTTCAACGCTGTCATGCACACTGTCTTGCCATTATCAACTTTTATGGAGGGGTTTATGAAAAAAGTCTTAATTGCGTATGTGAGCAGAAGTGGCAACACTGAGAAAATGGCAAATTACATTGCCGAAGGTGTTCGTATCACTGGAAAAGACGTTATAGTTGCAAAGATATCCACATTGCGAGATGAGAAAGATATCGAGGGTTATGACGGTTATATATTCGGTTGCCCCACCTATCATAAAGATATTACCAGTGGCATGAAGAATTTTCTGTTTGTAGCTGAAAAAACAAACCTCACTGGTAAGATCGGCGGAGCGTTCGGCTCTCATACTCACAGTGGCGAATCAGCCCCCATGATCTATGACACTATGCAGCATGTATTCAAAATGGATACCATTGAGCTTGGCCCACTTAACTTGACCGAGGCTATGATTTCTACAGACGAAGGACTCAAAGCATGTCAGGATTATGGTAAAGCACTTGGGGAAAAACTTTAAGATTTTGGTTGATACATCATCGAGTTTCATGGCATAAAATCAGAAGAGGCAAAGCCTGTGTGAACGGAGTTTTGCCTCTTTGCTCTTTTTCTTGCCAATAGATCTTTCATTCCCGTTACGGGTGATATCAGATCACTAGCTCCAGCATCATATCAACGTGCCTGATGCCATCTTCATCGTATATTTCACTTATCTTTGTAAATCCCAGTTCAACATAGAAATCATATAAATAAAACTGTGCTGAGATTCGCACCTGAGTGCTCTGCCATACCTCAGCTGCCTTCTGTATGCAGAGTTCAATTGCGCTTCGGGCCAAACCTGAACCACGTCGCCTCTTGATCGTTAAAAGCCGCCCTATCGACGGCTCTGGATATTTGCTTCCAGGAGGACAAAGTCTGGCATAGGCGACAATTTGGCCTTGTTCATCTCGGCCTGAAAGGTGTAAAGCTGAGGAATCCCAACCATCAGCATCTGCATAGAGACATTGCTGCTCTACTATAAAAATGTCCTGGCGAAGCCTGAGAATTTCATGCATCTGCTGACCGGAAATATTATCGAATTCCTGCCAACTCCAAAATGTTTGTGTCTTTAACTCTTTCAATAAACGCAACTTTCCTTTGAATTGACTGCTATTCCCAGCTAACCTTTCATGAATGAAATAGATATGTAGAACCTGTCCTCGCCCTGAAAGGGCCAATCACTTATTTATCTATTTAAAAATTAAAAACCTTGGACTCAGCTGCCATGTCTATGAGATGTGGCCCACCATCCAAAGCCATATTTGAGTGAAAATCGGCTTCGTCTAAATTTCTATTCTTAGCACACGGTGTACAGACGCCGACTTGAATTTCATGTTCAACAAGATATGGAAGATAATCACCAGGGCAATCACCGGTAATTGTCTTGACACTACCGTCCTTGGACTTTATTGCCCAGTCCACACCACTGTCGATAAAGAAAAGATTTACCTGATGTTTTTTTGAATGAGCAATTTTGGCAAACTGGAAACACCTGGTTGCCTTTTCATTATCATCGGAACGTAATACGAAGAGAAAATTTGCCATAATGCACCTTTTGTTGATATTTTGAAAGGGATGACTACTCTCAAGTTGGCACTTCCATTCTTATTATGCTTATTTGCCGGCTTTTGTATATGCTTCAACCATCCTTTGTTGAAGGTATTGAAGCATTTCTTTATTATACTCCTCGATATCAAAACAACAGGCGTCCTCTCCGAGCAATCCACCTGGTACGAAATCCCCTTTTTCATCAGGATCATCAATCATGGCAGCATAAAAACAGATAGAAAGCCACCTCGGTTCACCTTCGATAACATCGACCATAACAAATAAAGGTTGGGCTGTTTGCTTCTCATGTTTAGCCCGCAGTGAATAGGTAACCCCATCACGAGGTACAAACTCAAGAATCACGGCATCCATTGACTCCAACAACTCTTTAAAAAACAGGAAGCTCTTCTTATTCTGTTCACTGGATTCCTGCCAACCATCTATGAAGCTGTTGAGTTGTTCATCCACCATTGTAAGACCCTTTAACATTGTATTTTTTTAATTGAATTTTTCTACCACATCGTGAACATATGCTCATAACCTGAGCGGCTAACACTAGCCGATGATTACTCAGTCTGTCAATGATTTTTCCCCTGTTTAAAAACTGTTTCGCCTTATTTTTCTCAAATTTCAGCATATTTCCTTTCACTCTTCTTTGAAATCTGAATAAAAAGATTTATACATATCAGGATAAAAAGATAGAAAGATGTGCAAAGTTTTCAAAATCTGAGAAAGGAGATGTATTTATGACGGATGACGCTACCATCATCACGCCTGAAGATAATGAAGCAATTGACGATACTCACAAAGAAGAATCAAAATCACTTATTGTCGCCACAGAAAACCCACCTGAAAGGCTCATGCTGTTTCCGCTCCATGATCGGCCGATGTTTCCCAAAATGATGGGACCGGTGATTATTGATGACAAACACTATCAACAGGTAATCATAGCTTCAGGTGAATATACTCAGCCGATGTATTTCGGCCTTCTCCTGGTAAAACCGAGTGACGACAATCTGCAGCATCGCCCGACCGAACAGGAAGATTTTTTTTCAATGGGTGTGGTTGTCCGTGTCCAAAGTATTTCTCCCATGCAGAAAGGTGAACCGCTCCAACTGGTCGTCCAGGCATTGGAGCGTGTTAAAATAAAAAAGATCGTATTCAAAGATCAAGTACCCTATGCGGATGTCGAGTATTTTCGAGACCTGCGCATTAAGGTCAATGACGAGATAAAAGCCTATTCAATTGCCATCGTCGACTGCATCAAGGAATTGGTTACCCTTAACCCACTTTTTAAGGAAGGGCTCTCGCTTATTATTGAACGCATTAATGTGAGTGACCCAAGCGCTCTGGCAGATTTTGCCGCATCAATGACAACCTCCTCCGGGGTGGAGTTGCAACAAATTCTTGAGACCGTAGATATTCGCGAGAGAATAGAAAAAGTTCTCGTCCTCCTAAAAAATGAACTGGAAGTTTCCAAACTTAAAGCACAGATATCCAAACGGATAGAAGAACAACTCTCCAAACAACAACGTGAGTTTTTTCTCAAACAGCAGCTGCAAGAAATCAAAAAGGAACTTGGAATAGCCAAAGATGATACTCAGGCAGAAGTTGAAAAATTTCAAAAACGCCTTAAAAATCTTACCCTCACCGACGAAGCGAAGGACCGCATCAAAGAAGAACTCGACAAGCTCAAGCTGATCAGCCCTTCTTCAGCTGAATTTAATGTAACCAGAGCCTATCTTGACTGGTTGACCATCCTGCCCTGGGGTGTTTACACCAAAGACAGTTATGACATTGATAAGGCAGCGGAAATACTACATAAGGACCATCATGGTCTGGATGATGTAAAAGATCGAATACTGGAACTTATATCAGTCGGTATTATCAAGGGAGATCTTTCGGGTTCCATTATTCTACTGGTTGGCCCGCCAGGTGTTGGTAAAACCTCCATAGGCCAGTCCATCGCCAGGGCATTGGGAAGAGAATATTATCGGTTTTCTGTCGGCGGAATGCGAGATGAAGCTGAGATTAAAGGACATAGACGGACTTACATCGGTGCTCTTCCTGGCAAATTTCTCCAGGCGGTTAAAACCTGTAAAACAGCCAATCCACTCATCATGCTTGATGAGGTTGATAAAATTGGTGCAAGCTTCCAAGGTGATCCTGCATCCGCTCTCCTTGAGGTCCTTGATCCCGAGCAGAATCAGAACTTTCTTGATCATTATCTTGATGTTCGCTTCGACCTCTCCAAGGTTCTCTTCATCTGTACAGCCAATCAGCTTGAGTCTATTCCTCAGCCTCTGGTTGACAGAATGGAGGTCATCAGACTACCCGGATATATAAAAGAAGAAAAAGTTGAGATTGCCACCAAACATCTCCTGCCAAGACAGCGTAAAATGCACGGACTCACCGCCAGGCAGGTGGTCATTCCTAAATCTGTGATACGGGCGATAATTGATGGCTACGCCAGGGAAGCAGGAGTTCGTTACCTGGAAAACTGTATTAAAAAGATTTTGAGGAAATCCGCGAAGCAACTCGTCAATAATCCTAATGATACTGTTCGGATTAAAACCCAGGATCTCCAGGACATCCTCGGCAAAAAACACTTTACCGAAGATCAGGCGTTTAAAAAGCCACGGGTCGGTGTCATCAAAGGTTTGGCCTATACGAGTATGGGCGGTACGACATTGTACATTGAATCAATTCCCATTCCAACCAACCAGTCGGGATACAAACAAACGGGACAGCTTGGCAAAGTAATGGTTGAGTCAGCCGAAATTGCCTACAGTTATGTACGTTCACTGCTTCGAAACAACAAGAAGGCTGTGGACTTCTTTACTACCAATTTCATTCACCTTCATGTACCAGCCGGAGCCACTCCCAAAGATGGTCCATCGGCTGGCATTACCATGGCCTGTTCCCTGTATTCTCTAGCCACAAACGAGGCCACAATTCCCTCTATAGCCATGACCGGTGAGCTTACCTTGAGCGGTCTAGTCATGCCCATAGGTGGAGTAAAAGAAAAAATTATTGCCGCGAAACGTGCCAAAGTGAAACAGGTCATCCTCCCCTTCGACAACAAGGACGATTTTGAGCTTTTGCCGGATCATATCCAGAAAGGTATTCAACCCTTCTTTGTAAAAACATTTAATGATGTCAAAAAAATCTGTTTTCCATCGTGAAATTTAATAGTCTAAAAGGTAAGCCTTTCGCAAATTTAGGTTTCTTACTCAACTTTCGGACTTACGAAGAAGACAAAGAAAAAACCGCTCAACATACTGAAATATTGAGACAAAAAGATTGAAGAGCTCTGACTTATGATATATAGTGGATTTGCGAAAAACACAATAATATCAAAAAGAAAGAGCT
>JBNKDO010000018.1:0-1583 GCA_050288305.1 Desulfocapsaceae bacterium
TTCGAAACTGCCGGGGAGGATTTGTCGGTCAAAGGCCACCGGGATCATCTTCATTTGATCGCGGGTGTCTTCCTTGTAACGCGCCATTTCAGGAAACTCCTTGGTGGCTGTTCTTGTCGTCCTAGTTTACCCGTTCGAGGGTTTTTCGACAGCCTCAACGCCGCATTCAGCGGCTTGTCCGCTGCAATGCATGGTTAAGCATTTTATCTATCTTGGTTTATTTCAAACCTTACTTGACACGTCTTTGATGTACATTCGTAGGTATGTGTATCTGGAGAGACAGTTCCATCATTTCTTACGTATGCACGAGATTTCATTTCGCTCCTTGGTATATTCTTTAGTTTAGACTTGCATATTGGGCAGTATTTAATGTCAGGCTGAGGTCCTGGTACGTTGGCCATGCTTGCTTCCTCTTATTTCTTTCCAAATAAATAGCCCACCAATGTGCCAAATAGCACACCCACAGTAGAATCGAACTTACCTACATAAGTAAGGAAACTAGATGCTAAAATAACAAGGACTACTATCCCTACTTGCAGCCATTTTTCAAATTTTGCGTGACTCGCAGAATTTTCCAATGCGGATTTTTTTATGTCCTCAAATATCTTCAATGTACGTGAAGCTAACTCGTGACCCTTATCTGATTCGAGATATGCCAAAAACGGACCAATATCTATCTCATCATGCTCAAGTTCTTTATCGCTAGAGCCATCATTTACTTCCGTCATATCGTGTTCCTGTCCTGCTTAACGCCACATTCACCGGAGAGCGAGCGTAGCGAGCGAATCCGAGTGGAATGACTTGTTAACGCTTAATCTCATACGTGATGTCCGATCCGGATTCCCGGATGATTTTTGCCTTCTTGAGTTCATCGTAAAAGGCGCTAGGTTCGGCACCATTAAGCAATTGTGCGCATTGAGACTTGATCCAGTTGATCAATTTTGCCTTCTTGCGAGGGCGTTTACGTCCATCCATCGGAGCAAGCCGTTCAACTATTAGCGATGCACAAGACGATAATTGTACTGAGGCTTTCGGCTTTTCTTCCACTTGCTTCGTCGGAACCCGTTTGCACTTTCTGCCTATACCCTTGAGGTGATTAATTAATCCGTTAAACCCTGAATCATTTGAGATGACGTGAAACTCAACCTCTTCTTCCGCTATTTCATGAAAACGACCAAGATGAAATGCCAAATTAAAATCAAGATTATTGGGGCCCATCGTACTTAACGAAATTAGTTCGAGCGTACAGAAGCCAACGGAGGACACCTCACCCAATTTTAGCTTTGTGTTCTTTGGGCCAAGAAAGACAAACACTCGTTGATACTTGCTGATATCAATTGCTTCTAACGATCCCGTATTTTCGTAATCAACGAATCCCCATTGCATTCAGAGCACCATTCCTTTTAGCGTTAACGTTTAGTTGAGCTGCACGCCGCCAAGCAAAAAAAAGAGAACCGGCCTCAAACGATCCTCCTCCCTTAAACGAAACCGCGTTCGGCGTGTCAGTTCGAACGTCTGGTTGCACATCGCGAAGCTGCCGATACCTATTGATGGAAAAAGCATTCGACCGCGCCCCCGTGGTC
>JBNKDO010000019.1:0-24131 GCA_050288305.1 Desulfocapsaceae bacterium
TAGAAAACGTTTCATGTAACTCCTCCTTGTAATTTTTGTACTGACGCCTGTTTATCAGACGCATCCTCAAAAACAACGGACAGGAACAACTTTTTTTCAGTCCATTGATTATCAAGAACTGTTAGCAGATACTGTGCCAGATTTTTTCTCTGTTGCGTTTTCAACGCAGAGCAGCAGAATTAACAGGATGAGACGTTTGAATGCTTACACGAAGAAGGCCAAATCACTTCAGCTTCTCTTAAAAATCAGACGATTGTTTTTAAAAAAAATGAGTTAGTACGTAAAAAAAAATATTTATAAGGAGAGTAACTAAAGATGTATTCATCTGTTTTTACCAGGCATTTTTTTCATAAATAGCACATTCATGATGGATAACTGAACTATTGCTGAATTAATTTTCACTTCAACCCATTGTCCTAAAAAACAGACAACCCAGCGATCCGCTCTAGAAATGAACCGAAAGGCAAGTATTATTACATATTTAATCCGTATTTCTTAAGGAGAGCATAGAAATGTGAACGTGAGAGACTTGATTTGTCTAGAATTTCCACAATTTCCCCATTGCTCTGGCGGATAAGCTCACTGAGATAGATCTTTTCAACCGTTGCTTTGAATTCTTTTAATGGTGGCAATTCACTCTCAAAAATGTCCTCAAAAATCTTTTGTCCTATTTTTCGGACACCTTCATTAATGGTTAGTCCGCTCTCGTCTGCGAGGATTTCTCTCCCGGTCATCTTCTCTATCTGAGTTTTAGCAACCTGAATACGCAAATCCCTTGGCAGATGGACAGAATAGAGCGTCTGCTCGTCTCCTGCATCAACCATAGCACGCTCTAGAATATTGAAAAGTTCCCGAACATTCCCCGGCCAGGTATAGCCATTCAGTGTGGTAAGTAAATCCTCCCCAAGCTTTTTGGCCTCCAGACCATATTGTTCGCAAAGATACTTCATTCGGGATTTAAGAAGAAGATTGATATCTGATAGACGATGCCGCAATGCTGGGAGTCGAATCTGCATCGTTTTAATGCGAAACAGCAAATCGCTGCGAAACTTACCCTCTTCGACCATGGCGTCAAGATCGCGATTTGTGGCAGCAATGAGTCTGAAATTACTCGTCTCCTCCTGAGATCCGCCAACAGGTCTGAATCGGTGTTCCTGGAGTACCCGCAAAAAGACTTTCTGAAGAGACAGGGGCATCTCTCCAATTTCATCGAGGAACAGAGTTCCTCCATCGGCAGATTTGACAAGTCCTATAGAATCTTTCTGGGCACCGGTAAACGCACCTTTTACGTGACCAAAGAGAGTTGACTCCACAAGAGATACAGGCAATGAGGCACAATCAACAACCACAAATTTTTTCTTGGCTCTCTGGCTGTTATCATGAATAGTTCTGGCAAAGAGTTCTTTACCGGTGCCTGTCTCGCCTGTTATGAGCACACTGGCATCTGAGCTGGCGGCCTTTCTCGTTAATTTCAAACTCGCTTCTATTCCCTGACTCGAGCCGATCACAGAGGCAAACTGAAGTTCCTCTTTTTGTGATCTGGTCTCCTTCTCTGCACGATATTTTAGTGCTCTATTGAGGGTCAGGGTTATTTCGCGGACACTTGACGGCTTGAGCAGATAATCCCATACTCCTCCTTTAATTGCCAATTCTGCACCATCGACATCACCCTTTCCGGTCAAGATTATCACCTCAGGCGCATCCCTTAGCTGCATAACCTCTGGCAACAAATCCAAGCCATTACCATCTGGCAGACCAACATCCAGAAAGACAACGTCATAGTTTTCCTGCTCAAGATATTTTTTACCTTCACCAATGTTATGAGCCATATCACATGCATACGAGAGTCTGGTTATGAGACTTTCTATGGTTTCGCAGGCTTCAATATCATCATCGATGATGAGTATTTTTTCCATTGTTTATGACTCCTGTAAAAAAACAAGGTTCAAGGCCCATTGTATATCATTTTTATCATACGGTTTTATCAGAACCTTGCAGATATTTTTATGCGGCATTGACGCTTTAATTGCATCATCTCTTCCAGAAACGATAATGAAAGGCAAATGCGCAAGGCGCTCGGCCAATCGCGTCCCCCTCATGGTTGGCATATCGTAGTCTGAAATCACCAGATCAAAGGTCTCTCCCTTGTCCTCTATCATTTCCAATGCCTCAAGAGGCTCATTAACAGCCCTTACTGAATGACCGAGGCTTGCCAAAACACGTGGTACAGAATCGAGCTGATCTTTATCGTCCTCGACAAATAATATCGACATCCTATGAGAACGCAAAGCTTCCTCCACCTCTTTAGGCTCGGTACTTTTATCATCACTCTTGGGAAGATAAACCTCAAACTGGGCTCCTTCAGCCAAACGGCTTTCAACCCGGACACCTCCTCGATGACTTTTAACAATGCCATGCACGACCGAAAGGCCAAGGCCCGTCCCTTCAGTGATATCCTTCGTGGAGAAAAAAGGATCGAAGATGTTGTCAATAATCCCAGGCTGAATTCCCAAACCGTTATCAATGACACAGATCTTCAAGTAGGCTCCGGCTTGTATATTCATGGAAGCAGCCAGCTCTGCATTCACCTCTGCCTCCTCAACATGGACATGAATATTGCCCCCACTATCTTTTAGAGCATGATACGCATTGGTGCAAAGATTAAGAATAACCTGATGAATCTGTGACGGATCTGCATCCACACGTATTATCGAATCCGGTATCGTTGAATTTATACTGATATTTGAAGGAAGAGATGCATTCATGAGGCTTAACACTTCCTGACAGACAACAGTCAGATCCGTTGGCCTGAAACCCTCTTTTGAAGGCCGGCTAAAAGACAATATCTGTTTGACCACCTGACTACCGCGGCGTGCAGCCTTTAAAACCCTCTCCAGATCTTTTGCGGTCTGGGTGTCTGGTTCGACATCGCTCAAAGCCAGTTCTGTCGAGTTAAGAATCGAAGTTAGAATATTATTAAAATCATGTGCTATCCCCCCGGCAAGTGTGCCAATAGCCTCCATTTTCTGGGACTGCAGCAGCTGCTTTTCCAGATTTTGTTCCTTGGTCACGTTCTCTGCTGTGGTCAAAATACCTATAATCCGCCCACCCTGGTCACGAAGCGGCACCTTGTTCACCTCAAGCCAACCGACGTTACCATTCGAATCAATTATTTTTTTTCTTTGTTTTCGATATTCCTGCTGTAAATTCACAACATTTCTATCTGCCTCAACCGACCATTTCACATAATCGCTATCAGTGATGACATCCCGGGTATTCTTTGAAATCATTCCCTTTGGTGTTTCTATACCGAAAAAATCAGAAAATGTCTGATTAGCACCTAAATATGTACCGGACGTGTCTTTCCACGTCACCAGCTGAGGAATGGTGTCCATGAGAGTTTCCTGAAAGGACAGCTGCTCGAGAACCTTACGCTGCACCCTTCGTCGTTCAATCATAGTAAAAACAAGGGTTACTAAAACAATAACCAATAACATGAAACTTACCACGATTGTCCAGAACACATCCTTTGGCATCTCATAAAATGCCTTTGGACTGTTAATGATGACTGAGCCTTCTGGAAGCAGGGATTGATCGATACCTAGTTTTTGCATAACATTGTAATCGAACTTGAACGTTCCGCTTGGTTCGACTATCACAGGTATTGATTCAGCCTTCTCTCCGTCGAGAATGCGCAATGCCATCCCAGCTGCAATTCGGCCGTGGTGCAGACCAGAAAGGAGACTTCCTCCGACAGCCCCATGTCCCAGTAAAAATTCCCAGGTTGTGTAAATAGGTACAGAAGAGTGATCATATATATCCTCCATAACCTCTTCCGCTGTATAAAATTTACCTTTAACCGTTTGGTACCATGGGGAAAAGAAGAGGAAAGTGTTATCTGGAAGACGCTCCACTTTCTGTTTGGTTTCATCAAGGGAAAGTTTAAACCAGAATTCAACCTCAAGAGGTGAATCATATTTTTCAAGCATTGTATATACTTGTTGTTCTATTGACCTGCCGGTAATGGATTGATCTCCGACAACCACCATTTTCGTTTTCTCTGGATGGAGTTTTTTCGCCACATTGAGGGTATTCAGCAAATCGAAATTTTCCACAATACCAGTCAGGTTTCCTGAGGACACATCTGCTGATTCATAGTTATTCATTCCACAGAAAACCAACGGAATACCGGCAAACAGATCTTTACGGTGTTCTATTACGAAGTTGAAGGCGTGATTATCGGACACGATGATGACATCGAAATCCTCGTTGACAAATTTTTCCTTATAAAGAGTAAACAAGCTATTGTTTACCGGATCATAAAGATACTTTTTAGTATCCATATATTCGATCTGCAGATCTACCTTATATTTACTTTCGCTAAGAACATTGCGAATACCATTGAGAATCTGATCAGACCACTGATAACCTGGATGATAGGAGTTAATATAGAGTACGTTTTTCTTCTGTTTTACCGCAAGGCTTTCTCCCGCTATGCCAAATAACAGTAATATTATGAGAGTAATTATTTTTAATTTCATATTCGTTTTATCATAAAAAGGACAACATTATAAAAAAGCTTCAACCATTAGCTATGCAAGAACTGTTCCTCTAAAACCAACTGACATCCAGGCTATATAGTTATAGCAGAGAGTATAAGATTCCGCATTTCATTCTCCAGCAAAAGTTATGCGCCACCTCACCAATTCAAAAAAAATCGCCGCATTTTTTAAAAATGTCCCCCACTTTATTTTTAAATTCCAGCAAATATTCTTCATCACCGAAGATCACTCCAGAATATACGGGATATTCCAAATTATCTATTAATACTGTTTTAACAACACCTTAACAACTAGACATCGACTAGACATCGACACATAGCGGGGCGACTTAGACCGATGTCAACTAGTTATTTTCTTTTTCTGGGCATACATATGAGGCAGACACAGGGGAATTACTGCATAGGCAATTTTTTGCTGAGGAGAAGAATTAATAGATTAGTTCACCAAATAAATTTAAGGAGGACATACCGATGAAAAAACTGATAGTTGCAATAATAACCTTAATTACTTTATTTGCAGCAACCTCACAGGCGCATTCGACTGACAGAGTACTTGCCGGCACTCTGATCGGTGCTGGAAGCGGTGCACTTATAGGCCAAGCAATCGGCGGGGACAGTGAATCGACAGTACTTGGTACTGCAATTGGCGGGGTCGTAGGCTTTACAGCTGGGAGTTTGCATAATCAACATCTTGCATCTTCTTCATTCTATTTTGGTTTTAACAATTCGTATCCTGAAAGATACCACCGCCCTTACAAGAACCATGGTAATTATTACCCCCGTCATCACGCCCCCCGTCATCACTATTATTACCCAAAGGTACACCGTTATGACAGGCATCACTATTACCACCCAAGAAATAGAGATGTAGTAAGGCATGAATACAGAGATAACCACCGTTACAACCGCAACGATGGTCGACATTCTCCACGCCATAACGGCAACAGTCGGGAGAGGAGATCCCAAAGAAGGTAATTGGTAATAACGGAACCTCGCTCCAATATTCCACATGTCTGCAGAATTTCCTCAGCAGGCATGTGGAATCCCGCCGGGTAAAGGGGAGTTTTTTTTAAAAGCTGGTAATGAAGTTCAGCTGATTGTGATCAAATCAGATTTCCAACAAAAGCTATATTTTTCACTAAAAGCCCAAGCCCATGTATGACCTGTCCGCTAATAAGGGAGCTCTTGTTCGGATCTCTTTTTGGCCAGACGATGAAAGATTTTTTTTATGACAGGCAATTTTTCGAAATCTTCATTCGAAATTTTTCTTAAAACTACATCAGATTCGGCTACTACCGTGGCACTACGCTTCTTTTCCTTGTTGTAATAAGCCATCTCACCGAAAATACTACCTTCTGCAAAACTTGCCAGAACATTACCGTCTGCATCTATGGCGTAGGCGGATCCGCTGTCAATGTAATAGATACCATCTGCCGGATCTCCAACCGTGACAATGTTCTCCCCTCTCTGGTGCCATTCAAGCTGGAAGAAATTTTCCCAGTCAGTATCAACAACCAGAGCACTGTATAAATCATAGTCTATTGCCCGAAGTAGCTGTTTTGAGAGATGGAACAGACGAACGCCTAAGGGATTCCCTTTTTTTTCGCCTATTCGGATACCGGTATATTTAAAATCCTGTTCAGGAAAAGGAAACTCACGAATATATTCAAGGATCCTGTCGGTGGCACGGTCTCTCTTCCCCATCAATTTGATATATAAATTTTGAGCCCTGCGCAACTGCTCCCTGACTCGAGGGAAATTAGGAAGCTGACCGGTCAGGAGATTACCAGAGAACAATTCCATGGCCTCGTTTTTTAAGTTAATAAACTCAAGTAACTTGTCACGTTCAATAGTTTCTGAAAACAAACCTGTTCCGGGTTTCAATATGGAAAAAAGGTTAAATGGACTGGAAAAGTTCTTGGGGGTTACCTTGCCGATATTAACTATGTATTCCCTGTCTTTCAGCTGGTTTCGTGCAACTTCACGGTCCATGAGAATCTGAGTATCATAATAACCGCAGAGCTCTTCAAGGCGGCTGGCAACGGAGAAACTCGAACCAAACTTATGCACCCGGTCTCCAAGCCTGGCCTCAATAATATTTCCTAGAAATAAGCCCATGCGTGTTGCCGGAATTTCACCGCCATCTATTGCCTCGCTGCAACGTATAGATGCTTGTAATGCACGGGTACAAAGTTCTTCAACCGAATTTTCTGATCTTTTGTCGAAAATGATCACAGCTCCGTCTCCGCCGGAGGGATCGACACTTACTGGTTGAAATTCATCAACAATCAGCAGAGTGTGCAGCTGTTCATAATAGGCGACAATGAAGTCGCGAATCTCGTCAGGTCGCATCTGCTGAGTCACAGTGGAATAGCGCACCATGTCCGTCAACAGGATAACAACCTCCTTTTCAGTTCTATCGCTGCATTTTTGTGTCATATTGATCTATTGGTCTCTTCGTTGCCGAACTCCAATCATGGAGGAACCTTCCATAATTGGATACCTGTCTTCGACCAGTTTACACTGTATCTTATCCAATAAAAAAGAAAAAAATCTATTATATCAATAACAACAGTAAAGGTGCATGCCGTTTGCTTGACCGGAGTAGCGACAACAGTGTTTTTATGTTTTTGTTAAAAACACTATATTTACGAGAAAATTCACCGCTCCCTGATCATCATACCAAGACCGCTGAATCGCACAGTTTTACGTGAGACCGCAGTATGAAAGATGTCCTGCTCAGCCGAAATCCACACACTGTTTTTTGCTCTTGTTACCGCAGTATATATGAGCTCGCGGCTCAAGACAGGCGTATCCTCCTCCGGGAGAATAATAACAACATCGTCAAATTCGGACCCCTGACTTTTATGAATTGTCAAAGCATAAGCGACAGAGTATGCAGGCAGGCGATACGGTAAAAACGAGCGTAGCGAGCCGTCCTCATTTTCAAACCATACTTTCATGCCCCCGTCATCTTTGTCTTCGAGACAAATTCCAATATCGCCATTAAAAAGCCCTAAAGAATAATCGTTGCGATTGATCATCACCGGCTTTCCCGGATACCACTTGTCCGAAAAGCCATTAACGGACATGACACGCTGTTCGATAAGACCATTAATATTTTCCACTCCCCTTCTCCCACCTCTGATAGCGCAGAGGATGCGAAATCTGTTAAATTCCTTGAACAGGCGGGCAGACAATTCGGGGCCTTGGGTTTCAATATACTGCCTAAAACGGTCGTATCCATGAATGATCAGGTTTTCGAGCTCTGCTCCACATCTATGCACATTTTTAGCATTCTTGTCCTCTAAAAGCTGCCAGGCTCGCTGCGGAGAATTGTTTTTTATTGCTTCTGCCAAATCCCTGATTACCGCATTGAAGCGATAGCTCTTCGCCAACACCACGGTGTTATCGACAAGACTATCAGTAAATTCAGCCAAAACCGCACCCGATTCCACAGATGACAGTTGATCCTTATCGCCAAGAAGAATTAGCCTGGCCCTTGGATGCAGAGCGTCAAGCAGTTTACTCATCAGGGCAAGGTCAACCATCGATGCTTCATCAACAATGACCACATCATAGGTCAGCGGATTTTCATTATTATGACGAAATTGGGGAGAATTTCTCTTCACACCAAGCAGACGGTGCAAGGTCTGGGCGGTATCTGGAATGGCTTGAATAATTTCATCCTGCACGGTGAGAGAGGCAACCGATTTTTGAACAGATTCACGAAGACGCATTGCCGCCTTACCTGTTGGTGCAGCCAGAGCTATCTTTAACCTGTTTCCAAATAACTGAAGCAGCAGTGTTATAATATGAACAACGGTGGTGGTTTTTCCGGTTCCAGGCCCGCCTGATATAATTGCCAGGGGCTTACATATTGACAATTCAGCAGCTTTTTTCTGTAGATTCTCGTCCCCCCCTTCGCATCCAAAAAGCTGGTCAAACAGAGAACAATCGGACGGTTGTTCAATCTCCCTCTCTGCCAGTGCTCCTATCTGCCGTGCCAACCTCATTTCGTAATTAAAATAGCGATGCAGATAAAGCCTGTGGTTATATACCACGAGAGGAGTCGTTTGGCCGGTACTGACCAACTCTGTTTTATGTAAGAGCTCTTCTTCACTTTTACCAAGAGGCAGGCAACTGTGCCCCTCATTGAGACAATTAAACAAGGTAACGATTATCCCGGCAAACTGTTCATATTCCCTGCCCTCAAAACCCGACTTGCCAGCAAGCATACGAGAACAATGGACTCCGAGAAGATTTTCACGATTTTCACGTATCACTTAGCTATCCTTAAAACAATTACTCAGATTTTCCAGAATCTGCAGATCCGGTTTATGAAAATAGACGCCTCTACCGCCCTCATCCATCCCACGTACAAAGAGATAGAACACCCCGCCGAAATGGGATGCATAGTCATACCCGCTCATAAAATTTTTCAGATAGCGGTGCACTACCAGAGAGTATAAAAAGTACTGCAGCCCGTAATTATGAGCAGCCATTCCCTCGACCAGACGATCATGGGTGTAATCTTCTGCTTTATTACCAAGATAATTGGTTTTATAATCGATGATATAAAACCTGCTGTTGTGCTGAAAAACCAGATCGACAAACCCGGTCAAAAACCCCGCTATTCTTTTTTCATTAAGCGCTCCCACGGTTTTCTCGGTAGCAAGCAATCTGTTAATATCACGGGTACTGCCGCCATGCAGATTAAAATAGAACTCCATCTCCTTCACGCACTTTTGCGGCTCAATTGAAGACAGTAAAAAACGCTGCTCTGCAGGTGCATCCGGGCTACCAAGTGGAACAGTAACAACCCTCTGAAGAAGAGTCAGTAACAGTTCAATATCCACATCGACGCCATACTTCCTGCATATCTGAGTGATCTTCTGTCGCTCAGTTTGGGGATGACGCAATACAGCAAAGGGAATTGACTCAAGGATGTCATGGACGACATTACCAAAATTTGCTCCAGCAGGTAACGCCGCAAAAGGAAGTATCTCTTCCGATGCCCCAGTTTCCGGACTAACCACCACGTCAAATACACTGATTTCTTCATCGTGCTTTTCGTTATTGTGACCAGAGGCGACCAGAGCTGAGTAGCTCGTCATCTGCCGTGCAGCAAACAGCGGTCCACGGTGCCTCTGTTTCAGGACGAAGTCACCAGGAGATGATACTGAGGATGCAAGTAAATGTGGTATTTCAATGTCGCTGTTCATCAACTCATATGCATTGCCATGTTCCTGCCCTTTCGCTATCATGACCTGTTCTTGAAGGCTAAACGGTATTCTCCCATTGGGGTAGAGAAGGTAACCAAGACCAGAATGAAAAGAATCGGCCGAGCTACCTTTCCTCCCCTTATAGTCGCACCACATCACGTAACAACGAATCTTTGCTCTCGTCAAGGCGACGTAGCACAGGCGAAGGTCTTCAGCCATGTCCTCAAGCAATATCTCTTGATGTCTTTTTTCAAACCTGCTGGAGCCAAGATCCAGGATATAGTGGCCATTTTCGTGGCATACCAGCCGCCCGGTCTCCTTTTCCATCCGAGTTTGCCGATACCACAGGGATGGGCAAAAGACTACGGGATACTCAAGTCCCTTGGCACCGTGCATTGTTACTATCCGTACGGCATCTTCATCGTTTTCAAGACGCAGCTCATACTCAGCCGTTGCAGACTCCATATTACGATACAGCCACTGGAGTAGCTGATCCGGCCCAAACACATTGTCCTCTTCAGCCTGTTGAAGAAGTTCGATGAGATGATGTATGTTGGCAATTTTCCTTTCTGCACGTTCGCCTGTTGCAAGGGTAACAAGAACTTTCTCAGTTTCAAGAAATCGTTTCATCATGAACAGCACACCCTGAATGGGCCATGCCTCTGCATACCCTTGGAATCTGGAATGATAGCGATTAAAATCGTAATCGTTCTGCCAGATACCATACAACTCATCCCCGTTAAACCCAAACCAGGAAACCGTCATTGCCCTCTTCAGCAAAACGATATCGTCCGGGTCCACAAGAGCGCTGAGAACCATATACAGCTCATCACATTCAGCAGTCTGAAAAACTGAGGTCCTGCTGACAAGCACGGAGGCAACACCTGCCTCCGCCAACATTGCTTGATACTGTTCAGCATGGTCATTCTGTCTCACCAATATGGCTATATCCTGAGGCCGCAGCTCCCGGCTTTCCTGGGCAGTATCTTTTTGAGAGATGTATTTGATATCACCTTGCAGGAGGGACACTATTTCACAAGTGATATAGCGCATTATCACACCAGCCGCTTTTGCAGAGGTCCAGGTTCCGTCTTTGCTCTCTTTCGCGGTTTCCAGCTGGCAGAAAACCATGTTCTCCAGAGGCTTGCCATTTTTCTCAAGACAATGATCCTGCTCGTTCAGGGCTGCCTTGACAGGTGAGAAATCAAGCATGGTCTCGTCGAAGAAGAAGGGTTTTTCTCTCGATGAAAAAAGCGAATTCACAGCAGCAACACACCCTGGATGGGACCGGTAATTTTTAATCAGGGTAAATGACCGATCAGCAAATTGCTTTGCCAGAAAATATGAGTGGATATCAGCACCGCGGAATCTATAAATTGCCTGTTTTGGATCGCCAATTAGATAGAGAAAATGCTGCCCTCCGGTGAAAACAGTATTGAATATCTGCCACTGCAACGTATCCGTATCCTGAAACTCGTCAATGACAGCAGCATGAAACCGCCGACGCAATAGCTGTAACAAAGGCTTGGCTGAAGGTCCTTTAATGGCTCGATGAAGTCGAATAATAAGGTCATCGTAGGACATCGCATTCTGAGCGACCATTTGCTTTTCTGTCTCTTCAAGAAAATAAAGTGTGTAGGATCTTCTCAGACTAAGTAGGAGCTGTTTGGCATCTTCGAGTAAAGCACCGGCAAGCTCATCAGGAAGAATAATGCTTTCCAGCAATGCTGTTTTTTTTGCTCCCCGCACCTTCGTTCCATTAATCTCCCCTGCAAATTCCTGGCGCACTAAAAGTTGAAGGCCTTCAGGGAAATAATAACTTTCTTGCTTAAAATACGTAGCAAGAGAGGACCACCAGAAAGAAAAATTCTCGATGAACTTCTTCTTCATTTTCCCTTCAGCAACTAATTTTTCCAGAGTATCATGAAGAAATTCATTGTTGTCATCCCACCAAGAACAGAGTTTTTCAAAATGGTGTTCGAATCTGCTGGCGACCCTTTGTAAATCTTCACTTTCTGGCTCTATGGCAGTAATGCTTCCAGAGAGCGGTGCAACCGATTGATGGAGCTGTTCAGGTGTGGCATAATGAGCGAGAACAACGCCACACTGCCTCCTGGGCAGAGAATAGACGAACAGGCGCCAGAAATCCTGGATTACTCGCTGTTGAACTTTGTCAGTGTTCGGCAGCAGTTCAACATCAAACAGCTGACTGCTCTCAAGCGCCTGCTCCTGCAGCATTCTCTGGCAGAAGCCGTGGATTGTGAAAACCTGTGCTCGATCTATATCGATGAGTGCCGACCGGATCCTGCCAAGAGCCTGTTCAGGCTCAGAAATATTTTCGGCCCAGCTGAGTAATGTTGCATCAGCCTCACTGACGTCCCCTTCCAATAGCTGTCGTCCTTCTACCAGGCGACTGCGGATACGCTCTCCAAGCTCTTCTGTCGCAGCTCGGGTGAAGGTTACCAGTAGAATATCTTCAATTTTCAGGGAAAATTCGGTGATAAGTCGCAGTACCAGCATGGCAATAGCATAGGTCTTCCCGGTTCCGGCGCTGGCCTCAATCAGGTGAACGGCTTTGTGCAGCGGTGTCCTCGCGACATCGAAGACCTCATGCTCAGCCATTACTACACCTCCTCAACAGCGGCATGAGGATGAGCTCACTGAGCTGAACAAAATCCTCATCAAGTACTGTCTCTACATCAAGATTTTTATAGAGGAGTTGCCAGGAGGCCTCATAACCATTTTCAAAAATGCTTTTGTAGACATTGCCAGCCTTCTGCAACGCTATATTTTCAGGATTCCTGTGGAGTTGCCGGCAATATTCCAATCCAGGTTCTAACAGCAGTTTAATTGGCTCATTCTGTCCACGGATAAACAGGTGAACGAGATCCTCCAGGCCCGGCTCAGACGAATGGCTCTCCCTAAATATAACTTTCATGTCTTTCATCATCAAAAGAGTATGTGAACATGGCTCGCCGAGAGCTTCAGCTAACAGATAGTAAAGCCAAGCACACAACAAATCCTTCCCTTTCATTTTGGCATACCGTGTCAGCATAATGCCTCTCTCATATCTGTTCCTGAGAGTACCTATAATCCGGTACGGTCCTACCCGGCAATCAACGGAGACATCGGCCAGAGCTTTCCCGAGATTCTGCTCTTTGACAGCCTCTGCAAAAAACAGTACTTCTCTGCTTTTCTCAGCAAACTGTAATTCTCCCGGTGTACCTAAAGGCCAGCGGCCAGCTTCACAAAGCTGATGATACAATCCGGAAAATTCTTTATTGGTAAGGGCATATTCGAGCATTGTCTGCAAAGCCGCATATTGATCAAGACCTGAGGGTGCAAACATTTCTGAATCTTCAGGAGAAAGATCCTGCTCACGGAACGATATCCCGAGACTATGCTGTAGGAAATACAGTTGCGGATTCGTGTAAAACCACAATAATTCTGAGAGTTGAATGTCTTCCGTAACTGTTTCCACTGAACCTTGCCACCACCTCTCTTGCTGACGGCGAGAAGATACCAGTGCTAAGGCGACCCGATAATCCTCTTCGTTATAGCTGAAGAGCGATGACTCACCAGAAAAATAACGACTGCTGAAGCCATGAAGCGGGTGATGCTCGGTAAAATCCTTCACACCATAGCTGGATTCCAAGGTTTCAAGCAACTCTGTGATCACCACCGATGGCGGGAGTTTATTGTTGTTTTGCAGGGACTGTCCGACATAGCTCATATAGAGCCATTTCCGAGCAGCAAGCAGGACCTCCAGGAACTGGTACCTGTCATCAGCCCTCATCGACCGATCCCCAATTGCCGGCCGCAGCTTCATCAGATCATAGGTCAGCTGACGATCACTTTCCGGAAATTCGCCATAATTGAGGCCTATGAGGCAAATGGCCTGAAAAGGAATAGAACGCATTGGCAGCATTGAGCAGAAGGTTAGACTTCCTTTAAGAAACCCACTGGTTGATTTTGTCTGGGTGGAAGTCTGTTCATACCATCGCCTTATTACCTCGAAGGTAACTGTGCCGTTATGAAATTCAGCACTGTCACTGAGCGTTTGCAATATGGTTATAAGCTCAAGAAAATCTCTGCTCTCATGGTCAACAATGAGCAGACGGGCATATTGTAATAATAACCGGGACCAATCGTGCACAGATCTGTTTTTACCAAAATCTTCGTCTGCATGCTCAAGCATATGGATAAACTCACAAAGACCACCTAAAGAAACGGCCTCACTTCCTTCGACATCTCGATATGGAAGAATCGAAGCCACGGTTTCTTCAGTATCGATAGCCACACCCATTAACAAACGTTCGAGACCTGTCTGCCATGAATTTTCGGCAAACGAAAAACCATTCTTTCTTCGGGCTCGTGAAGACAGACCCCAGCGAATACCTGCAGAAATCACCCAGTGTCGCAGTTTGTCCAGATCTGGCTGATTAAGCTGAAACTGCCGATAAATCTGTTCTTTTTGCAGGAGATCGAATACTTCAGTCCAACCAAACCGACCGGAAAATAGATCGAGAAACTGTTGAAAGAGAGATATACAGATATTACGGCGAGCCATACTCCTGTCGGCTATTGAATGCTGGATATCATCAAAAAGTGCGGGAATAAGAGGAGCATATTCCTGGATATCCGGAGCCATGACAACAATATCACCCAGTTGCAACTCTCTGTTCTTTTCCATGAGATCGATAATATGGTCTTTTAGAACACTGAGTTCGCGCTCTCTGGAGTGACAGGAAATGATGCGGATGGAGCCATCTGCTGTTATATCTTCGGTTCTTTCCTGTACTCTACCAGCAAGCAGATCTGATTGTAATGTATGCAGCAGTCTGGGATTCCTGGTATCATAAGGCTCCTCGTAACTAATAAATTCATCAGCAAACTGTACCTTTTCCAGAAGCAATTCCTGAAAATCTCTTCCCTGCTGGCCTAGTGACAGTAATAACGGATGATGGGTGAATTGGCTCTCATCTAATGCGCTAATAGACTTTCGGCGAAGAAGATCGCCCCAGTAATCACTGCACGGACTCAGCAAAAAGAGATGGACATCGGTGTGACACGCTAGCCCCTGAAGATATTCTAGGAAAATCGGTGGTAAGATGTGAACTCCAAAAATAGAAACCCGTGCCGGCAAGTCAGCAATTGTAACAGGCTGATGCAAGGTTGCGATAATATCCCGGAGAAGCTCTCCCCTGGACTTCCCTCCTGCATCATCGGCAAGCAGCCGGTTCCAGAGATGCATCTGCCACAATTCTGCGGGTTCTGAAGTAACTGGTTTGTTATGCTTCCAGGACCTGAGCATCTGAGGACGCATCAACTGATACTGGTCAAAAACATTGGCTATCTGTCTGGCAAGCTGAAATCGCTTGAGTTCAGCCTGGCTGCCAACAAGATATTGCTGCAGTGGTTTATAAACATCTTCGCCAATATCGCGTAACTTTTCCTCTATTCGCCAACAGAGCGCACTGCGTTCAAACGAGTCTGGAGTAATTTCCATATCCAGTTTTTCAGCAATGCATTCCAGAAAAGTAACCGGCAGAAGAAATTGATAATTGCACCAACTGGTAAAGTATATTGCCATATACTGCGATATCATTCTCTCCATTCCCTGGCTTTGAATCAGGATATACTCCTTCTCAAAAAGAGATCCGCCTGGGGATGCCTCAATAAGGGCCGCCATATGCTGCAATAGATTTTCAGTCCTATTTGAGGCATGCAGATAAAACATAACTATCCATTTGGCACAGTAGCAAAAGATTGAGGAGAAAGAATCAGTGGAGTAAATTTTTCAAATCGATAGGCAATCTCAGCTTTTTTTACTATCAATTAGCAATGGAGTTGTCCTATCATCAGCTTGGCCCGGCAAAAACACAGATTATACTATAACTCAAAAGCACATCTGATCTTACATGAAATATTAGGGGGGCACAATTCATTGTCCTGAGGGAGCAACGCCGGCATATTCGTAAATGCCATAAAGCAAAGCAGCCATAATACCAATGGCAAAAAAGAGTCGCACCCTTCTATCCCATGGCATTTTTTCACCATTTGCCATATATTGCAAAAATGCGACAATCATCCAGGTTATACCGACAATAAAAGGTATTGTTTGAATCAGTTGCCACAACGTCGCCTTAACGCTTTCCATCGGTGTTGAAGCCAAACGGATATTAAACAACAGGTATAAACAACCACTCAAATAAAAAGTTATTTTATTTCTGATATTTCTCATATGAAAACACTCGAAACGCTTTATTTTCCCGATACCGCTATTCTCTCGTTACGACAAGTGCCTCTTTTCCTGCTTTTTCCAACCGTCCACATTATCACTCCAGTGGAAGATGACCCGCAAAACAGTAATGTCTTTATGGAGAACAGCTTCTGTCAATGCCATACCCCCTATCCTCTTGGGAAAGACAGGCAGCGCTTTCTCTATTTAATAAATGATATCCAAAATAGAAAGGATGATTACGCTGCACAGCTAAGTCATATTACTCTTGCATCCATGTCAGAGAAGCAGAATACGGGAGAATCATTGAAACATCAAATAGTTTCCTCACTTCTTGGTCGACAGCAGGATGACAAAAAAGATGAGAACAATAGCCGCAATGATCTTCTCTGGCAGGCAAGACTGGTATTAAAAATAGCTGAAATACTTGATAGAGAAGAAGAAGAGGTGGCACGATCACTGGCCTTCCTGGAGGAAAGTGAAACTGATCTTTTTGAAAGACTCAAAGGCGAAGACGATGATGAGCAGGATATCTCCGAAATGTATGATGATCTAAAAAATGTCCGGACCAAACTCGATAGACCGCGCACCGAGTCAGTGAAAAAAAGGATGAAGGCCTGGTTCAGATTTGTGGCAGACGCTCAATTGCCAGGGTGCCGGATATGGTCAACAACAATGCAGGAAACTACTGATATACTTTTTGAAAACCATGAAAAAGAACATGGCCAACCGCCTGAACACCTCGCTTCATTCAAACTCCCTGCGCTTGTTGATACGACCAGCGCAGACCTGTTCAGTGAAATCGATCATTTTCACCTCGTCGCTCAAGAAAAACTACCTCTTATTATGAGCATGATTACAGGCGCCACTGAGAGCATCGAGAAAAACAAAGATTTTATGACTGCCAATAAAGAATGGCAGGATCGATTGGATGTCTCCTATTCAGAAGAAAAATTTGGCAGGATAACGGTGCATTTTCATCTCTTTTCCGCACCGCTCCCACTTTACGGCGGAATAAAACGTTCTGAGAGCGGCAACATGGCAGCACCTCGAATACTGGCAACCTTCTCAGTCTGAGCAAGACAACGCCCATCTCAGTACCAGTGACTCAGGGAGATAATTTCCGGCAGGACAACCTCTCTCCTACTCTTGCTCACAACAAGTGTATGGATTGATGGTCATGACCGGGCACGATGCTGACTTTACTACCTGATCCGCTACACTGCCGAACATGATACGTTCCAACCCTTTGTAACCATGAGTACCCATTACTATAAGATCACCACCAACCTCTGCAGCATAGTCGACAATTTTCTCGCCGACATCGCCGACCAGCACTTTACTCGTCACCCGGATACCGGTTTTCTCAAAAATGGCATTGTGTTCTTTGCAGAATGTCTCCATCTGCTCCTCTGCTCCAACGAAGAGTTCGTGCTCAATATTTGGGACATTCATTTGGGGAACAAAAAAACCTGAATAGTCTTCAAAATTCTGGACAATAAATATGACATGGAGATTTGCACCGAATGTTCCTGCCATATATGCAGCCGATTCAACCACCAGCCCAGCATTATCTGAGAAATCAATTGGTGTAATCACTGTACTTATAGCATTCATCTTCTTCATAAAAAACCTCCCTTTCTGACTTGAATTTATCAGCTTACTTCTTTGCTATATTGTCTCATACGGATGTAAAAAAGGCAAGATCGGCTGGAGAAATCATTTGGAATTTCAAAGAGAAATCGTTTTCATTCTCATATCTTGATGCAATTAAACCAAAGGAAAAAAGGAGTCGATTTTTCACTTGTACGCCAACATCAGAAAGGATGTTGCACTTTTCTTTTTCAGAGATGGCAAAACATAAAAAAAGCTATATCTTCTCTTAGTCCGAATTTCTCATCAGTTCAGGTAACGTTGGATTTAAAATGCCCCATCGCAGGATATGTTCATTGCCATCGTCATGACAAATTTGGATAACTCATAGAGACCTTAATAGTTAACGTTATCTTATTTCTTAATTTTCCATATAGAGAGTCAAACCATGCCACATTATGATCTGTTTGTTATTGGCGGCGGCTCAGGCGGTGTTGCCTGTGCCAGAGCTTCAGCAGCATTGGGAGCAAAGGTTGGACTGGCCGAGGCTGATCGGCTGGGTGGTACATGCGTTAATCGCGGCTGTGTCCCTAAAAAGCTGCTGATGTATGCTTCACACGGTGCAGATGATCTGTGTAACGCCCATAGTCTTGGGTGGAATTGCAGCGGAGCGACATTTGACTGGGCTGAACTGCGTGATGGAGTCCAGGCAGAGGTTCGCCGGTTGGGTGGCATCTACGATGGGCTTTTGGAGAAATTCAACGTCAACATTTATCGAGGTTCGGCTCGTTTTACCGACCTAAAAACAGTGCTTGTAGGAAACCAGAAGATAACAGCCGATCGCTTTATGATTGCCACAGGAGCAACACCTTTTGTACCCGAATTTCCAGGTCGGGAACATGTAATCGTCTCGGATGATGCCTTTCTCCTGAAAGAATTACCGAAAAGGATGGCAATTGTCGGTGGCGGATATATAGCTCAGGAATTCGCCGGAATTTTCCACGGACTTGGTGTTGAGACTACTTTAATAGTTCGCAGTTCACGTCTTCTCCGTGGTTTCGATGCCGATCTTGCTGAACATCTGCGGGCCGAGCAGGTAAAAAAGGGAATCACTATTCAATTCGCAACTAACATTTTCAGGGTTGATAAAAATGATGACGGCCTGCATGTCGTCTGCGAAGAATGCGAAAACAAGCCATTTGATCAGGTCCTCTTCGCAACCGGACGTAAACCTAACTCCGCCGGCCTGGGACTCGTTGAAATTGGAATAGCATTAAACGCCAAGGGAGCCATTGAGGTGGATGAGCGAATGCGAACCTCCATTGAAAATATTTATGCCATCGGTGATGTAACAGATAGAATGAACCTGACTCCGGTCGCAATTCATGAAGGCCGAATCTTTGCTGCCAACCATTTCGGTGGAGAGGACCGGACAATGGACTATTCCAACGTTCCGACGACGGTCTTAAGTCAACCGCCGCTCGGCACAGTAGGGTTGACCGAAGCTCAAGCTCGGGAAACGTACACGAATGTTGTCATTTACAAATCAGTTTTCAGGCCAATGAAATATTCGCTTGGCAGAATTGATGAAAAGACTCTTATGAAGCTCGTGGTTGATGGCGATACCGACAAGGTATTGGGAGTGCATATGGTCGGGGCGGATGCCGGAGAAATTCTCCAGGGATTTGCGGTAGCTCTAAAAGCAGGTGCCACCAAAACCGACTTTGATCGCACCGTAGGCATTCATCCAAGCAGTGCTGAAGAGTTTGTCACCATGCGTGAGCCCGCTGTTCAATAGAATACTACCTCTGTTCTAAACAAAATTTCCTGGCCTTCTGTTTCACCAGCAAGCTGGCACTACCTTTCAGCCCATCCGTATCAGGATAGCTCCAGGTTTTGTGCTAAAGGTATTACTTCATCACCTTAAGAGTGCCCCCTGGAGTAACCATTTTCTCTCAAATCGAGACGTTTTGAAAAATGGCATTCCAGGACAGGCTCCTGAAGTAAAGATTACTGGCTACGCACCAAGGCCAGGGCAGCGTGACGAGCAGCACCAATATAATCCAGATCTCCATGAATAAGGACAAGAGTCTGGCATCCTTCTATTAGCAACATGATTTCTCGTGCTAACTGTGCGGCACTATCCAAACCCTGCTCGGTAAACTTTTCCACCAGATGCATTTCGACCTTCTCCTTATGTCGGCGTGCCCCTTTCCTGGCTGGATGTCCCGGCAGATCGGCAAATTCCACTGCCGCCCGGGTAAAGCCCGACCCCTTCCATTCTGGTTTGGCTGCCCACCCGGCAAGCTTTTCAAAAAGCGCCATTACCATCTGCTCAGGGGGTCCTGAAATCTGATCGGCCCATTGTCGGGTACGCTGAAGCGCCATCTGGTGCTGACGTTCCAATACCTCCTCAATCAACTCATCCTTACTGCTGAAATGCTGATAGAGGGTCCGTTTAGTAATACCTGCCGCATCGGCGACAGCATCTACTCCGGTTCTTAGATAGCCGCTCTGGTAGAAAAGTGTATAGGCGGCATCAATAATCCGCTGACGGGTTTCAATCGATTTTCTACGCATGGTGTTCCTTCCTAAAAGTATACTGACTAGTGAGTTTACTTTTATACTTTTTCACGTTTAACATAAAGTCAAGATCTCAACCATTATTTACTTAAAGAGGAGAAACTCTATGAAACCCGAAATGACGAGGATTAAGGAAATTCGTGTTCGCCCCGTGATGGTTCCAATGGAAGAGCCGCACCGAACAGCCAGCGGAACTATTGAAGCATCGCCTTTGGTGCTGACGGATATTACCACGGATAGCGGTGTGGTTGGGCACAGCTACATTTTCTGCTACACCGAAATTGCCCTGCAACCAACGGCGCAGCTTGTTAAAGGACTGGCTGCCCTCTTGATCGACCAGCCCCTCGCACCTCAGGCAATCTATCAGCAGCTGCAACAGAGGTTGCGCTTATTGGGTGCGCAAGGATTAGCCGGCATGGCGGTGGCAGCATTGGATATGGCTCTATGGGATACCTTGGCGAGATTTTCGGACCTGTCTCTTGTAAGGTTACTGGGCGGGAATCCAAAACCGATTCCCGCCTACGGCGCTGTGGGCTATGTCGGGGCTAACGATTCCGCCCGACAGGCAGCGCGTTGGGCCGATCAAGGCATTACCGGAGTAAAGGCTAAAATCGGCTACCCAACCATTGATGAAGACCTGGAGGTAATTCGTGCCATACGTAAAGCGGTCGGGCCCGAAATGGCGATTATGGTTGATTACAACCAATCACTGACTCCTTCAGAAGCCATCGAACGAGGTCAGTTCCTTGCAGATGAGAACCTCGCCTGGATTGAAGAACCAGTCCTGGCTCATGATTACACCGGGCATGCCCAGGTAGCCAAGGCACTGGATACACCGATTCAATGCGGAGAAAACTGGTGGGGACCACAGGAGATGAGAAAAGCGATCGATGCTAAAGCCAGTGATCTTATGATGCCGGATGTGATGAAGATTGGCGGAGTGAGCGGATGGATGCAGGCAGCCGCATTGGCTGATGCCTACAGCATCCGTATTTCAAACCACCTTTTTGTCGAGGTCAGCACCCACCTTCTGTGTGCTTCACCGACAGCACACTGGTTGGAATACGCCGATTGGTTTAACCCGATCCTTCAGACACCTTTGAAGATTGAGAACGGTTATGCCATACTTGATGATCGGCCGGGCTCTGGAATAGAATGGAATGAAGAGACTGTTGCCAGGTATCTGGTGAGCTAAACAAAATTTTTGTGAAGGTATTACAGTTATTAAAATCCAGCTGGAAAACATATGTCAGTGTTTACGCCAGAACCGTCTCGCAGGAGAATGAACGGCACGAAAATTTTAGCAATGTGCGGTCTTCGTATCTTCGCTGTGATAATGCCCATTGCCAGCAGGTGACTGCTGGCAATTTTATATTGGCAGATGAATTGAAACTTTAATATGATCGACCTCTCCCCCTCAACAATGACAATCGGAATTCGTTTCCATCCATCCAATGTAAATTTGACCATAACCAGGCTATTGTCCAGGCGCATCTCTCTTGTGGTTATTCACTGCCAGGAATTAATATGTGGTAGTGGATTTGCAATTCAACTGTGACCAAATTATGCAGCGCAGGTCATAAAGTTACATGGCAAGACCTCACCTCAGGTTTTGTATTCTCCTTCGTACCCCTTTGTCCTGAGCTCTGTTCTGCTTTGAATCCCATCACAGCCCATCTTCGAATGATAAGAAATGAGTGGGATGGAATCTCAATCTGGAAAATTTTCGGGAATGTTAGTGATTCTCATCTTGCACAGTTTCCGTTCTAAAAAGGGCCAAATTATTAACAAAGTGATGTCTGCAAAGTGTACCATGCGACATCCGAAGTTCATGAATAGCATGCATTATTTATTGACAAACAGTAATTAATTAATAATAAACAGACATAACTTAATTGCTCAAGACATGATCACCGGACTCATCGAAACCTGAGGTTCCAGAGGTTGGTGAAGTTTGACCAGCAAGATAACAATATTAACAACTGTCAGGAGGCGCAGATATCGTGGAACAGAATAAAAAAGATACGGCGAGATTGCAGGTGGTCAGCAGGCGATTCAGACTGCTGTTTCAGACACTGATGGTTCTGATCCCTCTGACGAATGGCGTGTTCTGGATCGCTGTTAATCATCTACCGGAAGCCATACAGAGGGAGTGTCTGCCCTATGCTGATATTTTTCCCCTGCCATGGACTGCTTTGTTGCTGGGGTTTCTCGTGAGCATGCTGCCAGTCGGTGTCAGTTTATACGGTGTTTATTGTCTCAGGTGTTTGTTTGGGTTGTATGAACAAGGCCAGGTTTTTCTGGCGGAAAACGTCTACTGGTACAAGCGGCTTTCCCGGGTGCTGATTTGGTCGTTTGCGGCCGGAATTCTCTGCCGGAGTTTGTTGAGCATTGTGCTCACGCTCCATAATCCTCCAGGACAGAGGCGAGTGACCTTGTCCCTGAGCTCTGATGACCTGAGTCTCCTGTTGCTGGGAGGCATCCTGGCTGTCATCGCCTGGGTGATGGATGAGGGCAGAAGGTTAAAGGAAGATGCGGATCTTACGGTGTAATACTATGGCTATACGTGTGAATCTCGATATTATGCTTGCTGTGAGGAAGATGCGGTCTAATGAATTGGCAGCCGCCATCAACATTACTCCGCAAAACCTCTCCATCCTTAAGACGGGTAAGGCCAGGGCGATACGTTTTGAAACTCTAGACGCTATCTGCCGGATATTACACTGTCAACCTGGAGATATTTTAGAATTTATTGACTACAAAGGAGAAGATCATGAAAAATAGCATTTATGTCTATTGCAAGGTTATTGTGGGTCTTTTGTTGCTGTTGCTGTTCGGTTGCCGTGGCGGCAGCGTTGTGACCATGTCATTTCCGAAGGAAAAGATTCTCACCGTCGCCGAGTTGCAGGCTCTTCCTGAGAGAACTAATCCCAATGATTATGTTGTAATGTTGGAAAAAGGAGATACGATCCCCATTATGCTGAAGCTGGAGAGTGATATTGCAAGTTTTGTTCAGGATCGTTTGGAGTTGCAGTTGAAAGAACGACTCTATTTTCGTCTGCAGGGTCCGGAAAATATGACGGAAGAGGACTGGCTGCTTCTGGAAGCTGTTAAAACTAATGATTCTTTCCAGATGGAGAAAGCTTCAATCGCAAAATTTCTCAAACATTATATGTTGTTTATCAGTCGGGATAACGTACATTGGGCACCGGTAAACAGCATTAAGGCATTAAAAGAGGTCATTGGTCTCAAAGGTGGAGAGTTCTCCCTGGGGCTTTTTTCTTCCACAAAATCAGGTGTTCAGGCCAGTTTTACTGTCAAGACTCACTCCGTTGACCGGGAATAGATCGATAGAGCTGATTTTCAGTGGTTCCAGCGGGTTCCCATTTTTTTGCCATTGAGCGATCTGGTGACTTTCACCTTTCTGTTATGTAACCATGAGTACAAAATTTGCGGTTGGGGATGGCGGCTAGAGAAAATCGAGCCAGACTGTTCTGGGTTCATTCTATCTTTTACCGGGCTTAGCTTGCTTTGACAGTTCAAACGCGGATCGTGATAATCCGGAGATCCTCGACGTATAGTACTGGTGAAGAGTGTTACTCCACTTTCGCGTGAACGTGAATTAGCGAGTTTATATTCCGGGATTATCACCAGGTTGGGAAGAAAAACTTACAGTCAAGAACAAGGTGGATAAAAATACCGTTCAGGATTTTCCCCGCCATTTTGAGCTTACCATGGTAAAACCATAGTATATTCCAAAATCTCTTTTTTACCGATTGCTAGGAGTGTGTCGGAGAATTGCTATTTTTTCTCAGATCAAGGCATTTTCAGGAAATCAAGCACAGCCATATGGCTGATATCGGAGTCTGCGCTTACCTGCGAGCATTGATTTTCGGAAAATAACGCCGAGATGGGGGAAAAGAGCTTT
>JBNKDO010000020.1:0-2553 GCA_050288305.1 Desulfocapsaceae bacterium
TCTCCTGCCGGCAAAAAGTATGGCCGTTGCTCAGGAACTTTCCAGGTAACCGACTCCATATCACAAAGGCTGGTTCGTCTTCCGCTCTGGGTTGGTCTGGAAGATGTACAAGGGATGGTTATTGCTGCAGTATTAGAGGCACTAGGATGACGTATGTTGCCCTGTTATTTCCGCCTATGATGCCACTTGTGAATAAGAGACTGAGACCGTGAAACTCTCCATTGTAACAACACTCTATCTTTCATCCCCCTATATCGATGATTTCTGCCGCAGGACGAAAGATGTCGCCAGACAGTTTGCCGGAGATGACTACGAAATTATTATGGTAAATGATGGTTCACCTGATAACAGCCTGGAGAAGGCGGTACATCAAAGTGAACAAGACTTTCATCTAACTGTTGTTGATCTTTCGAGAAATTTTGGTCACCACCGTGCCATTATGACCGGCCTGGGTTATGCCAGCGGCGAACATGTCTTTTTAATTGACAGCGACCTGGAAGAGGATCCGGAGTGGCTACAGCAATTTTCCGAGCAAATGGATAGGGAAAAATGTGATGTTGTTTACGGCATGCAGAAAAAACGTAAAGGCGGATGGTTTGAGCGCTTCAGTGGGAAGGTGTTCTATCGTACCTTCAATGCCCTTTCCGGTCTTGAGATGCCAAAAAGCTGGGTCACCGCCCGCCTAATGACCAGACGCTATATCGATGCCCTACTGCAGCACCAGGAGCGCGAGCTCACCATCGGCGGTCTCTACCTACTGGCCGGCTTTGAACAGCGACCATGCATTATTGAGAAACATGATACCAGTCAAACCACCTACACACTCGGTAAAAAGATTGCTGTCTTTGTCAATGAAATATCATCTTTAAGCGATAAACCACTGGTCACAATCTTCTACAGTGGCATCACAATATTTTTATCTGCTGCAGCCTATACTTTTTATCTGGTGGCAAAGTGGTTGTTCTTCTCCACACCCCTCAGCGGCTGGACCTCAGTCATGGCATCAATCTGGCTTCTGGGTGGACTGATGATCTCCTTTATCGGCATCATCGGAATCTATCTATCGAAGGTATTTCTGGAAGCCAAACAGCGGCCAATTACCATCGTACGACAAGTTTTTGGGGGCAAAAAATAATGGCTACATCTTCTGAACGGTTTGACTTTATTGCCAAAATGTTCACTGACTATATGGATTCGCCTTTTTTCATTGATCATTACGGACATCGGATAACCCACGAGGATTTTTTCCAACGCTCGGTACGGCTATTAAATTTCCTGGTTGCCCAGGGAGCACGCCACGGTGATCGAATCGTTATCAGCCTGGATAACCGCCCGGAGTACCTTGAACTGATTATCGCATTGGCCTTGGGTGGAATGACAGCATGCCCGGTAGACCCTGATTTATCAGCTGCGCAGATGAATAAAACAAAAAAGGTGACAAAGGCCAAATTAACCATTACATCTTATAATCAGCTGGCCTACTCCCTGGACAGCTCAATCCCAGATTGCGCCCACCAGGGAGTGTTAAATGAACCATTTCTAATGGTGTTTTCCTCAGGGACCACCGGTCAACCAAAAGGAATTGTGCAATCTATAAAGGGCTTCTTCGATGCTGCTCGTTCTTTCTCCGATGCAGCTGGTTTTGCTGCTGGAGAGGCCACACTGCATAACTGGCCAATGTTCTACAATGCAGGGCTATTCAACCAGTTTGCCTGCCCATTGGTAAGTGGTGGCAGTATTGTTGTAGGCAAACGCTTCTCTGCCAAGCAGTTGGAGCATTTCTGGATGGATATAAAAAAATACAAACCAAACTATATCTATCTCTCCCCTACCATGGCATCCTCACTGGTGAAAACCTTCCGTTTTTTCGAGATCAACAAAGATATCCTGCAGCATTCCAAAGTAATATCAACCAGCTCTATTCTCTACCCGGTAATCAAGCAAGAGTTTTATGATCTGTTTGGCGTGCATATCATTCCCTGCTTTGGCATCACCGAGCTAGGCGGATCATTTACTATCGGCACTGAAGCAAGCGGTCCATTCTCTGTAGGAAGCCCCATTAGTGGCGTAGACATAACCCTGGATAACAGTGCAGATGGGGAGATTTTGGTCACCACACCCTACATGGCAACCGGATACCTGAACGAATCCGGAACCATCAATGCTATGGATCGTTCCAGCCCTTTTCGCACCGGCGATTTGGGACGGCTGGAAAACGGCGAGCTATTTGTCTCAGGTCGCAATAAGGATTCAATTAAAAAGGGAGGCGAGATGATCAATCTCTCAGAGATTGAGGACATGGTCATAGCATCCAAACTCTGTGATGAGTGCCTGGCGATAGGACGGCCTGATCTGTTCTGGGGTGAGACCTACGATTTGATTTACGTAAATAAAACATCAGAAGACCCTGTAAAGACACGTGATGCATTGAACAGACTCTTCAATGACGCCCTACCCCAGACACAACGGCCTTCAGGAATCAAGCGGGTGGACGATATACCTAAGACCAGCTCTGGCAAGGCGGTAAAGCGACTAATCAAATACGAGATCGAC